>JAGXRG010000001.1 GCA_018335935.1 Chitinophagaceae bacterium
CCAAAACTCTGGGTTACCTTTACCTTTACCCATTCTCACCTCAGCTGGTTTACGTGTAATAATTTTATCAGGAAATACTCTGATCCAAACATTACCTTCACGTTTCATAGCACGAGTCATACTTTGACGAGCCGCTTCTATTTGACGATTAGTTAACCAAATAGGTTCTACTGCTTTTAATGCATATGAACCGAATGATATAGAAGCACCTCTTTTAGCTACTTCTCTAATACGCCCTTTTTGTTGTTTTCTATGCTTACTTCTTTTTGGTTGTAACATCTTTTTTAATTTGATAATTTAACAATTCGACAATTCGGCAATTAATTTTTTTGCATTGGCAAATTGGCTAATTGAACTATTGGCTAATTACCTTCCTCTTCTTTCTCCTCCACCTCTTCTTTCTCCACCTCTTCTATCATCTCTTCTATCGCCACCACTTCTTCTATCTTGTGGAGCTGCAGAATCTTTTCCTGAAATGAAATTTGGATTTAAATCTCTTTTTCCTAAAACTTCACCTTTGCAAATCCAAACTTTGATACCGATTTTACCGTAAACTGTTTGTGCAAAAACATTAGCGTAATCAATATCCATACGGAAAGTATGTAATGGAGTACGGCCTTGTTTTAATTCTTCGCTACGAGCAATCTCAGCACCATTTAAACGACCACTTAATTTAACTTTAATTCCTTCTGCACCCATTCTTAAGGTAGAAGCAATTGCCATTTTAGTAGCTCTTTTAAAGTTGATACGATTTTCGATTTGACGAGCAATAGTATCTGCAACAATTGTTGCATCTAATTCTGGACGACGAATTTCTAAAATGTTAATTTGAACATCGTCTTTACCAGTTAATTTCTTTAATTCTTCTTTAATACGATCAACCTCTCCACCACCTTTACCAATAATGATACCTGGTTTGCTAGTGTGTATAGTAATGATTAGTTTTCCTAATGTACGTTCAATAACAATTTTAGCAATACCACCCTTGTTAATACGTGCCATTAAGTATTTACGGATTTTTTGATCTTCAATTAACTTGCCAGCATAGTCTCTGCTATTGCCAAACCAGTTACTGTCCCATCCACGGATGATACCTAATCTGTTACCAATCGGATTTGCTTTTTGACCCATTTTGTTTATTTGATAATTTGGTAATTTTTAATTCTTTTTATCTACTATTAAAGTAACATGATTACTTCTTTTTCTAATTTTATATCCACGTCCTTGTGGTGCTGGTCTCATTCTTTTTAAAACTCTACCACCATCTACAAAGATTGTTTTTACAGCTAAGCCACTATCTGCAGCACTAGCACCTTCATTTTTTTGTTCCCAGTTATTAATTGCACTTTTTAACAATTTTGCTAAAGGTTTTGCATTATGCTGAGGGTGGTGTTCTAAAATTGCTAAAGCTTTTTCAACTTCCATACCTCTAATAACATCGGCCAATAAACGCATTTTGCGTGGACCTGTTGGGTAATTATTTAATTTAGCTACTGCTTCCATTTTTATTTAGTTATGAATTTTGAATTTAGAATTTACATTCTTAAATCATTATTCTTAATTATTAATTATTGTTTACTTCCTGAATGACCTCTGAAATTTCTAGTTGGTGCAAACTCTCCAAGTTTGTGACCTACCATAAATTCTGTTACATATACAGGAATAAATTTATTTCCGTTGTGTACTGCAAAAGTGTGGCCTACGAAATCTGGAGAAATTGTACTTCTACGACTCCAAGTTTTAATAACACCTTTTTTTGCTTTTCCCTCATTCATGCCTAAAACTTTACCTTCTAAGTTGGCATCGATATAAGGACCTTTTTTAATTGAACGACCCATATTTTAATTTTCAATTTGTTCTTTAGATTTCTAAGGAACGGTTATTATTAATTAATTTTAGTTCTTACTGATTTTTTTACCATCACGTCTTTGGATAATTAATTTATCGCTAGACTTTCCTCTTGTTCTTGTTTTTTCTCCTTTAGCATATTTACCAGTTCTGCTTCTTGGATGACCCCCTGAAGCTCTACCTTCACCACCACCCATTGGGTGATCAACTGGATTCATAGCTACCCCTCTTGTTCTTGGACGAATACCTTTCCATCTATTAACACCTGCTTTACCAGCTTGCTCTAAGTTATGATCACTATTAGAAGTTACCCCTACAGTTGCATAACAGTTTACCAATACTTTTCTCAATTCGCCACTTGGCATTTTAAGAACTGCATATTTTTCTTCTTTATTGGCTAATTGAGCAGAAGTTCCTGCACTACGAGCCATTTTACCACCTTGTCCAGGTTGTAATTCAATATTATGAATATTAGTACCTAAAGGCATATTCTTCATTGGTAAAGAATTTCCAACTTCTGGTGCTACATTTTCTCCACTCATTACTGTTGCTCCAACTTGTAAACCTTGAGGTGCCAAAATGTATCTTTTTTCACCATCAGTATATTGTAAAAGAGCAATAAATGCAGTTCTATTCGGATCGTACTCAATAGAAACTACTTTAGCTTCCATATCGCGTTTGTTACGCTTGAAATCAATGATACGATATTGTTTTTTGTGACCACCACCAATATATCTCATTGAACGACGACCATTTGAATTACGACCACCTGTTCTTTTCTTTGGTTCAGTTAATGTTTTTTCAGGAACATTAGTTGTAATTTCTTCGTAAGCGTTACCAATTCTCCAGCGAGTTCCTGCTGTCATTGGTTTGTATTTCTTAAGTGCCATTTCTTTTTATTTTAATCTGAAGTTTTCACTTCTTTTTGTTTGCAAATTTTGCGGTATTGCTATACCATTCTTTGAGTTAATTATATATTGCTATATAAGTCTATTGTTTCTCCTTCAGCAATAGTAACCATTGCTTTTTTGTAAGAAGATTTAGTGCCTTGAATATATCCTGCTTTTGTAAAGCGGCTTTTATTCTTAGCTGGAGCAACTGCTGTGTTTACACTTTTTACAGTTACACCATAGAAATTTTCAATTGCTTTTTTAATTTCTAATTTATTAGCTCTTTTATCTACTTTAAAAGCATAACAACTTAATTTAGTTTGTTGCAAATTGGCTTTTTCAGTTAAGATAGGCTTGATTAATATTTCTGCTTGTTTCATTTAAAATCAGTTTTTACAGTTACGAATTATGCTTCAGTTTCTGCTTCGTTAAAAATCTTTGCAGCATTTTCAGTAATTACTAAAACATCTGCATTCATAATATCGTATGTGTTAATATCAGCTAATAAAGTACTAGCAATATTTGGAACGTTACGAGTGCTTAAGTGTACATTATCGTTGTACTCAGCTAAAACCAATAAAGATTTTTTGTTAGCAACATTCAACCCTTTCATAATACTTACCACTTCTTTTGTTTTTGGAGCAGCAAATACTAAATCTTCAACCACAACAATTGCAGCATCTTTAGCTTTATAACTTAAAGCAGAAATTTTAGCTAAATCTTTTACTTTACGGTTTAATTTAATATCGTAAGCATGAGGTTTTGGTCCAAAAATAGTACCACCACCTTTGTATAAAGGGTTACGAATATTACCTTTACGAGATCCACCAGTACCTTTTTGCTTGTGTAATTTTTTACTAGAACCTTTTACTTCAGCACGAGTTTTTACTTTGTGTGTACCTTGACGTTGAGCACCCATATATTGCTTAACAGCTAAATACATTACGTGGTCGTTAGGATCTACACCAAAAATTTCTTCTGGTAATTCAACAGTTCTACCTGTTTTTTGACCCTGTATATTTAAAACATCTACTTGCATCTTTTATCTTTTTATAAACCTTGGCGGCTTTATTAAAATTATTTTTGAATTAAAACGATTGATCCGTTATGACCAGGAACTGATCCACTAACTAAAATGTAATTTTGTTCTGGAAATATTTTTACAATTTTCAATCCTTTCATTTTTACTCTATCGCCACCCATTCTACCAGCCATTCGCATACCTTTAAATACTCGGCTAGCATCTGATGAGTTACCAATAGAACCTGGTGCTCTTTGACGATCGTGCTGACCGTGAGAAGCTTCACCAACTCCAGAGAAACCATGACGTTTTACAACACCTTGGAAACCCTTTCCTTTAGAAGTACCTACGATTTCAACATCTTCACCTTCAGTGAAAATATCTAAACCAATAGTTTCGCCTAAAGCTTTTGCTATTGAGTAGTTACGAAATTCTTTTGTAAATTTTTTAGGAGCTGTATTGGCTTTTGCGAAGTGATTAATTTCTGCTTTAACAGAATGTTTTTCTTTTTTGTCGCCAATAGCTAATTGTAGTGCGTTGTAGCCGTCTATTTCTTGGGTCTTAATTTGAGTAACCACATTAGGTGTCGCCTCAATAATTGTGCAAGCTGTTTGCTTTCCGTCGGCAGCAAAGATGCTTGTCATCCCAATTTTCTTTCCAATAATACCTTTCATCGTTTTGCGGTTTTAATAGCCCCGCTGAGGTATGGAGGACATTCTGATGATGAATATCAGAATTCAATCCTTGTTCGCCATCGACCTTTTCTATGGTTTTCCTGCTAACCAGCAAGAAGTAGAAGTACCGATGGTAAACAAACCTCGAAGGGCCTGTTTATATGTTGCCGAGACATATAATTAAAATATATGTGTCTCGATTTATTTAATTGATCAGAGCTCTTTTTTGCACTTGGCATTGAGAGATGAAATACTGGTATAAAGAACTTAAGTGTTTATGAGTAAAAAACTCAAAGGCTACTTATGCCTTAATTTCAACCTCAACACCTGAAGGTAAATCTAATTTACTTAGAGCATCTACAGTTTTTGAAGAAGAAGTATAAATATCCAACAAGCGTTTGTGTGTGCAAAGTTGAAATTGTTCACGACTCTTTTTATTAACGAATGGAGAACGTAATACAGTAAAAATTCTTTTACGTGTTGGCAAAGGAATAGGTCCTGTTACTACGGCACCTGTGCTACGAACTGTTTTAACAATTTTTTCTGCAGATTTATCTACTAAATTGTGGTCGAAGCTTTGTAATTTAATTCTTATTCTTTGTGACATATACTTTATACCATTTTTTCAAATGGAGTGCAAAAGTAGGGGTATGATTCATACAAACAAATTTTTTATTAAAGTATTTTTTCAACATGACAATTCTAGCACTAAAGACTTAAGTCTAAGTTATCCACTTATTAGATTATTTCAAATTAAGATATATTGATTATTAATTGCAATAATTTATTTTTTAAATAGAAGTTTATTTTAAACAGTGGAATAAAGTTGATATATAAGAGTATAGATCATTGCCCTAATTAAAAAAAATATTAACATGCTAAGCTCAATGATATCAATACTTTAATAAGATTTTATTCAAAAAAATTATTACATAATAATTCATCATTAAAAAAAAATCTGAACTTGGTAAAAAAAATCTTTACATAATATTGCAATTGATATGTGAGGTTTTGAAAATATATTTAAAACAACATTACAACATATAGTAACCTGTAAATAGGATTAAATCTTAGAAAAATAATGGCAAAAAATTTATTGATAGTAGAGAGTCCAGCAAAAGCAAAAACAATAGAAAAAATTCTAGGTAAAGACTTTTTAGTGAAAAGCTGCTTTGGTCATATCAGAGATTTGGCAAAAGATGATATGGGAATAGATATCAATAAAGGCTATGAGCCCACATATATTGTGTCTCCAGAAAAACAAAAAGTGGTTTCAGAGTTAAAAAAATTAGCAAAAAGCTCTGAAGAAGTTTGGTTAGCATCGGATGAGGATCGTGAAGGAGAAAGCATTAGCTGGCATTTAGCTGAAGTTTTGGGCTTAGATGTTAATAAAACAAAAAGAATTGTATTTCACGAAATTACAGCACCAGCCATCAAAAAAGCTGTTGCTTCTCCAAGAAAAATAGATATGAATTTGGTGCTTTCTCAGCAAGCACGTAGGGTTTTGGATAGATTGGTTGGTTTTGAATTAAGTCCTGTGTTATGGAGAAAAGTGGGCAGACAACAAGGTTTAAGTGCTGGTCGTGTTCAAAGTGTTGCTGTTAGATTAATTGTAGAAAGAGAAAGAGAAATCAATGCTTTTAATATTGAGAATAGCTTTAAAGTTGAAGCATTTTTTACTGAAACTGATATCAATCAAAAAGAAATTACGTTTAAGGCCGAAGCCAACAAGAAACTCACCGACTTCAATCAAGCTGAAGCATTCTTAAAATCCTGCACAAATGCAAGCTATAAAGTAAGTTCTATTGATATTAAACCTGCAAAAAGAACGCCATCAGCACCATTTACCACTTCTACCCTACAACAAGAAGCCTCAAGAAAATTAGGTTATGGTGTTAGCAAAACCATGCTAATTGCACAACGTTTATACGAAGCTGGTCATATTACTTATATGAGAACTGATAGTGTTAATTTAAGTGATACAGCCAGAGCAGATATTCAAAACCAAATTGTAAATAATTATGGGGAAGAATATTTTCAATCTAGAAGATATAAAAACAAAAACGATAGTGCCCAAGAAGCACATGAAGCTATACGTCCAACATACATGAACAATAAAACCATTGTTGATGATGAAGGAAGAAGATTGTATGAGCTCATTTGGAAAAGAACAATTGCTTCTCAAATGAGTGATGCAGAATTTGAGAAAACAATAGCAAAAATTGATATTTCAACTAATAAAGAGCAACTTACTGCTACTGGTGAGGTTTTAAAATTTGATGGCTTTTTAACTGTTTATATGGAAGGTAAAGATGATGAGGATGATGAAGAAAATGAAGGTATGCTTCCTCCTTTAAAAGTGAATCAGAGCTTGACTTTTAGCCATATGAATGCAACTGAAAAATTTACAAAACCTGCTGCTCGTTATACAGAAGCCTCACTTGTAAAAAAGATGGAAGAGTTAGGTATTGGTCGTCCTTCTACCTATGCACCAACTATTTCTACTATTATTAAAAGAAATTATGTTGAAAAAAGAGACAAAGATGCCATAAAAAGAGAAGTTAGAATTCTTACCTTAACAACTACTCAAGAAATTCAAAAGCAAACTATTCAAGAAAATACAGGTGCCGAAAAGAGCAAGCTTTTTCCTACAGATTTAGGTAATGTTGTTACAGATTTTTTAAAGCAACATTTCGAAAATGTAATGAATTATAGTTTTACTGCTCAAATAGAACAAGAGTTCGATGAAATTAGTGAGGGTAAAAGAGTTTGGCATAAAATGATTGATAGTTTTTACAAACCATTTCACGAAGACATTGAACATACTTTAGAAAATGCAGAAAGAGCAAGTGGTGAAAGAGAACTTGGACTAGACCCTGAAACACAGAAAAAAATTATTGCTCGTATGGGCAGATTTGGACCTATGGTTCAAATGGGAGATACAGGAGACGAAGAAGAAAAGCCAAGATTTGCTAAATTAAAATCAGGGCAAAGCATTGAAACCATTACACTTGATGAAGCATTAGAGTTATTTAAATTACCTAAAACAATTGGTGAATATAATGGTCAAGAATTGACCATCAACCTAGGCAGATTTGGACCTTATGTAAAATATGGAGATCAATTTGTATCTATACCAAGAGGTGAAGATTTAGATGATGTAGATGTAAACAGAGCCATTGAATTAATTGAGCAAAAAGAACAAGCAGATGCTCCAATAGCTACTTATAAAGAATTACCAGTAACAAAAGGCAAAGGAAGGTTTGGTCCTTTTATTAAATGGAACGATTTATTCATCAACATACCAAAAGCCTATAATTTCGATAATCTTTCTCAAAGTGATATTGAGGAATTAATTGAAAAGAAATTAGAAAAAGAAGCCAATAGATACATTCAACAATGGCCAGCAGAAAAAATTTCAATTGAAAATGGTAGATGGGGCCCATTTATTCGTTTTGGCAAAAACATGTTGAAACTCACCAAAAAAGCCGATGGAACTAAACATACAGCAGAAGAATTAGCTGTTGTTGGTATTGATGAAGTAAAGAAAATGATTGAAGAACAAATGCCAGATGCTTTTAAAAAGAAAACTGCAACAAAGAAAAAAGCTGCTAAGAAGAAGAAATAGTATTTAGTATTTAGTAGTAAGTATTTAGTAATTTGGATTTGTGGTTTGGGTATTGAGATTTGGGGTTTGGGAATTAGGAATTAATGTAAAATAGTCTATATAAAAATAAAAAATCCCAAATTGGGACTTTTTATTTTTATAAATTATCTTCAACAATTAATATTTTAATTATCGACTATCGACTATCGACTTTTTAACACATTAGCCATTGTAATTCCGATATCAGCAGGACTTGCAACAACATGTATGCCACACTCTCCCATGATTTTCATTTTTGCTGCAGCAGTATCATCTGCACCACCTACTATAGCACCAGCATGTCCCATTCTACGACCTGGAGGGGCTGTTTGACCAGCTATAAATCCAACAACTGGTTTTTTAAGATTGTCTTTTATCCATCTTGCAGCATCAGCTTCCATGCTACCACCAATTTCACCAATCATAATGATACCATCAGTTTCATCATCCTCCATTAATAATTTAACAGCTTCAACTGTTGGAGTACCAATTATAGGATCTCCACCAATACCAATTGCAGTAGAAACGCCTAATCCTGCTTTTACCACCTGATCTGCAGCTTCGTAAGTTAATGTTCCACTTTTACTTACAATACCAATTCTACCCTTCTTGAAAATAAAGCCAGGCATAATACCCACTTTTGCTTCTTCAGAAGTAATTACACCAGGACAATTTGGCCCAATTAATCTTGTATTTTTTCCTAATAAATAATTTTTTACTTTAACCATATCCTGAACAGGAATTCCTTCAGTAATACAAACCACAAGAGCAATACCTGCTTCTGCAGCTTCCATAATAGCATCTGAGGCAAATGCAGGAGGAACAAAAATAATACTCACATTAGCACCTGTACTTTTTACAGCTTCTGAAACTGTATTAAAAACGGGTCTGTCTAAATGAGATGTTCCACCTTTACCAGGAGTTACACCACCAACTACTTGTGTGCCATACTCAATCATTTGAGTGGCATGAAAAGTTCCTTCAGAACCTGTAAATCCTTGTACAATAACTTTTGAATCTTTATTAACTAGTACTGACATATATTATAAAATTGTTGCAAAAGTAAGGGTTTGCAATTGTTTATTGTGTTTAAAAACTAATACTTCAAATTCTTTAATCTTGGTATTTTTAACCAGGTAAATGTTGCTACTCCAATAGTAACCATTCCTCCAAAAATTACAGATGCTACATTTCCCATGTATCTTGCAGCAACGCCACTTTCAAACTGCCCTAATTCATTACTGCTATTGACAAACATACTGCTAATACTCATTACCCTACCCCTCATTTCATCGGGTGTTTTAAGTTGAGTAATGGTGCCTCGAACTACTACACTTACACCATCTAATATTCCACTCACTAATAAAGCCAAAAATGATAACCAGAAAACTTTAGAAATGGCAAAGACAATCATACACAAACCAAAGCCTGCCACTGCAAATAATAATTTTTTACCTTGATTGGTTTTAAGGGGGAATTTAAGAATTGTTACAATACAAATAATAGCACCTAAATCGGTTGCAGCATTTAACCAGCCAAATCCTATTGGACCAACATGTAAAATATCTTTTGCAAATACTGGAATTAAAGCAACTGCACCCCCAAAAAGTACAGCAAATAAATCTAAAGTCAAAGCACCCAAAAGTTCTTTTGTTTTGTACACATACTTTAATCCTTCTGTAATATTGTCCCAAGAATTATCGTATCTTTTACCCTGAAATGCAGGATGTGGTTTTAGCTGAAACATAAAATAAAAGCCAGCAATAACTAATAATACTATTACTAGTAAAGCACCATCTATTCCAAAACCAGCAATTAAAAACCCAACTAATGCATGGCCAAATACTGAAGCTGAAAGCCAAGTTCCTTGGCTCCAACTAATACCATTTTGTAAAATTTCTTTAGGAACAATAATGGCCACTAAAGTACCAAAGCTTGGACCTGTGAATGACCTAAAAATTCCAGTAAAGAAAATGATGATGTAAATTGAATTGACTATGAAATTTTTAGTAAACAAGTGACTCATAGCATCCATTGCCAAAATCAGTAACAAAATGGAAGCAAATAAATACAATAGCACACCGGTTAACAATAATTTTCTTTTCTCAGAAATATCAATTTTATAGCCAGCGTGTAAAGAAAGAGAAACTGCAGGAATCACTTCTGCCAAACCAATTAATCCAATTGCTAAAGGATTGCCAGTAAGTTCGTACATCCAATAACCTACTAAAGCCCCCATCATTCGTAAAGCCATAATAAATAAAAATCTGCCATACATTAAGTTTCTAAACTCCTTAATTCGCATGGCTTCGAATGTATCTAACTGCTGAGGTGATTTTGACATGAAAGTGTTGCAAACTTAAATGCATATTTGAAATAATGATTTATTAGCCACGACGAATTACTTAAAATTTTGATAAATGGAAGTATAAATGAATCTAAACTGTATTATTCTAAAAAAACATTCTTATTTTGTAACAACTGTTTATAATGAATTATAATAAAAAGGTTGTTCAATTTACTGTGCTAATGTTGCTGAGTTTACTGGCAGTTTCGTTGTATGTACAATATGAAAATATTTCTATTAAACCATTACAAAATATAAGTATTTTAAGTGATATTGTTGTAAAACCCTCAGCACCTAAAAAAGATACTTTACCCCAACCCAGAATAATTCAAAAAATTGATACAGCTGTTGCAGATTTACAAAATTTAGATAGCAGCTATAATACGTTACATCATTTTACCACTCCTAACCGACTCACCAATTTTTCAATTGATACTACAAAAATTATTGTCGAAAATTTTATTCAGAAACTCATAGCTCTTAAGAAAACAAAAAAAGGAAAAATTAGAATTGCCTATCTTGGAGATAGCATGATAGAAGGAGATTTGGTATCTCAAACCCTAAGAAAAAAACTACAAGAATATTTTGGTGGCGAAGGTGTTGGATTTGTACCCATTACTTCTCCAGTTGCAGGATTTAGAACCTCTGTAAAACATAGTTTTTCTACAAAATGGAAAGAAAGTTCTTTCAGAAATAGAATTTCTGTAACTCCTTTATACTTGTCTGGCAAAACATTTTTTTCAGTAGGCTATAATTGGATGGATGCTACTGATAATACCTATGGAAAGACTACAACTCTTGAAAAATATTTATTATGTGGCTATAGAGCAAATTCTGCTAGAGTTGCTGTAAATTCTAGCTTTAATGCCATTAAGCCAACAAATAGTTTCAACAGAATTTTATTGGATAAAAGTTTCAACAACAAACTTAAATTAGAAATATCTGATAATTTATTGCCTTTATATGGAGTAAGTTTTGAATCGGAAGATGGAGTAATTATTGATAATTTTTCTTACCGAGGTTCTGGTGGTTTTGAATTTGTAAGTATTGATACATCCTTTTTAAAACAAGTTGCCAAAACTCAGCCTTACGATTTAATCATCATGCAATATGGTGTAAATGTATTAAATCATCCTAATAACAATAATTTCAACTGGTATTATAAAGCCATGCTAACTTCTATTCAAAATCTAAAAGCATGTTTTTCTAATACCGATTTTATTTTAATTAGCACTGCAGATAAATCTTTTCGCTATAGTGATGGAACTCACACTGCAATAGGTATGGATAGTTTAATTGCTACGCAAGAAAAAATAGCTTTCGAAATGGGCATGGCATTTTTTAACACTTATAATAGCATGGGTGGTTATAATAGTATGGTTGATTGGGTAAACAGAAATCCGAGATTAGCAGCAAAAGATTATACTCATTTAAATGCAAAAGGTGCAGAAGTTTTAGGCAATGGTATTTACGAAAGTTTGTTGTTTGAATATAAAAAAGCAGAACGCAAGTAAATATGAAGAATGACTTAAAACGATATTTTCTTTTTTGTTTTGCAACTTTTTGTTTTACTCATCATTCCACGGCTCAATCATATCAAAATATTCAGATTAATTATCAAACAAGGTTTCAGCAACAACTTTTACATTTAGATTCAATTTATATAGTAGGTACAGATACTTTTCAAATTCAACAATTCAAGTTTTATATTACTGGGGTTGAATTAAAGAAAAATAACAAATGTGTTTTTAAAGAAAAGAACAGTGTACATCTGATAAATCTTATGAATCCAAAATCGTGTACTTTTTCTTTAAAAGTAAACAATGAATTTAAATTCGATGAGATTCAATTTAATTTAGGTATTGATAGTTTAACTAATAGTAAAGGAATTTCAGTAGGATCTTTAGACCCTACATTAGGTATGTATTGGGCTTGGCATAGTGGCTTTATTAATTTTAAATTAGAAGGGAAATATAACAGCAAAAAATTTGAGTTTCACTTAGGTGGATTTAGAAATGGATTTTATAATATGCAAACCACCAAATTTTTAAAACAACATTCTTCTACTATCAACATCACATTTGATTTATTTGAGTTTTTATCTACCATTGATTTAGAAAAAACAAATCGTGTAATGTCTCCAAGCAGAATTTCAGTAGAGCTGGCTCAAAAAGCTATTAAAAATTTTCTATTCGTTAAGTAGTTCTTTCAGTAAATTCAACTTGCATAGTTTCTGCTTTTTTTAATATAGAAATGTTGATGTTCTCCTTTAAATTATTGAATTCATCAAGTGTTATTTCAGGAGCAGTTGAAAAGTTATAAGCTATAGTATTTGTAAATAGAGCTATATCTGATAAATGAACATGAAATGCAATTACTTCTTTATGATTTTGCAATATTAATTTTACCTCATTTACAAATTGAAATAATTTTTCTGAAGGAGTTTGTAAACTAACATTGAGTTGCATAAATACTCTACGTTCTGTACGCAATGAAATATTATCTACCACAGAATCTACCATTTGTTTATTAGGCACTGTAATAAATGTTCGTAAATCTGTTCTTATTCTTGTACTTCTTAATCCAATTTTTTCTATGGTTCCTGAAAATTGTTGCACTTTAACCATATCTCCTACTTTAAATGGTTTATCGAAAAAGATGATGAAAGATGCAATTAAATTTTCTAAACTTTCTCTGGTTGCCAAAGCAATAGCAGCACCTACAATACTTAAGCCAGTAAACAGATTTCCAATATCTCTACTGAATGCAAAATGCAAGACCATTAGAACACCAATAAGACCAACAATAACTTTTAAAAAGTCTTTGAAGAAAACAATAACTTGACCTTCATTTATATCTTGATCTTGTGTAGCTGATTCATTTAAAACAAAAGCAATAAAATCTATAGATCTTAAACATAACCAAATAAAACTAACTATTACTAAGGTGGTAGATATGGTATCTAATATCTGACGAAATGTAAAACGAAAAACTTTAAACTCTAATACCTCAGGAAAGTTTAATTTATCTAATGCAATAAATGAAACTATTAAAATAAGAAACAATTCTAACGGATGAACCACTAAATCTATAAATGCTTGTCGTTTTAATTTTTTAGTTCTATCTCCAAAAACTCTATAAATTAAGCCAGCAGTATATTTTGAAATTTTTCTTTTAATAATGAAAGTGAATAAAATAATACCCAAGACCACTAAATAACTTTGAATAGTATTATTACAAAAAATATAATTTAAAATTTCTTTCATGTTTTTAAAAATAAAATTATAAGCCCACATTCACTTCAATATCTTCTTGTTTTAATAAAAAATCGGCTAATTCATCATTCATTTTAAATCCAATACTGTTATTATATAAGCTAACTTTTAATTGCTGAATCGGCTCAATACAATTGATTTTTATATTGGTTTCGCCAGGGTTGGTTTTAATATTTTTTGTGAGGAACTTAATAAAATCTTCATTCACCAATTTGGGATGGAGTGTAATATCTACACTTTTAGTTAAAAAGGTTTTAGCAGTCTCTAATAAACAAATATGGGTAACTTTAAATTCATAATTATCGGCATTCCATCTTTGTTTCATGTACCCTTGTACAAATACACAATTGCCTTTTTCTAAATAGTTCTGAAACTTTATATAATCATCACTCCATAAAGCAAATTCTGTATTACCACTAAAGTCTTCTAATTTTAAAATTCCAAATGGTCTGTTGTTTTTTGTAGTTCTATGTTGTGCATCAATCACCAAACCAGCAAGTTTAATGGTTTTATTAAGATTAGCTTGTGCTAAGGTTGTCGAATCTTTAATTTCAGTAAAATCTGCCAATGGCATAATTTGATAATACTTCAACTCGAACTTATAATTATCTAAAGGATGACCACTTAAAAACATTCCTGTTACTTCTTTTTCATGGGCCAACTTCTCAGTTAAAGTAAAAGGCTCACAATTTGGAATTTTTGGAGGAGGTACAAGCATAACCTCTTGTAAATCTCCAAACAAAGTATTTGTGGTGCCTTTGCTTAAATCGTTTTGCACCTGACCATAACCAATAATTTTTTCAATACCAGTTGTTCTATCACCATCTGGAATATTAAAATATTGTGCTCTGTGCAATTGTGTAAAACAATCAAAAGCTCCACTAAAAGCCAAACTTTCGAGTGATTTTTTATTGACTGCTTTTTGATTAACACGTTTTATAAAATCGAAAATATTTTTAAACTCGCCTCCTTTATTTCTTTCCTCCACCAAATTTTCAATTGCATTCTCTCCTACTCCTTTTAAACCTCCTAAACCAAATCTTATTTCACCTTTTTTATTAGGTGCAAAACCTTTGATACTTTCATTAATGTCTGGACCTAAAACAACAATACCCATGCGTTTACACTCTTCCATGAAGAAAGTAATTTTCTCAATGCTGCCAGCATGATTCAACACAGCACTCATGTACTCACTCGGATAATGTGCTTTTAAATAAGCCGTTTGATAAGCCACATAAGCATAACAAGTAGAGTGTGATTTATTGAAAGCATATTGAGCAAAAGCTTCCCAGTCGGTCCATATTTTCTCTAATTTTTCTGCATTATGCCCTTTAGTTGAAGCACCATCAATAAACTTACTTTTCATTTTATCGAGGGTGTATCTATCTTTTTTACCCATGGCTTTACGAAGTACATCGGCATCTCCCTTTGTAAAACCAGCCAAACTTTGAGACAATAACATTACCTGCTCTTGATATACAGTAATACCATAAGTTTCTTCAAGGTATTCCTTCATATCCTCCACATCATATTCAACTTTTTCTTTACCATGTTTTCGAGCAATATAACTAGGTATATAACTCATAGGACCTGGACGATACAAAGCATTCATGGCAATTAAGTCATCGAATCTATCGGGTTTTAACTCGCGTAAATATTTTTGCATACCCGGACTTTCAAACTGAAAAGTGCCATTGGTTTCTCCTTTTTGATACAATAAAAATGTTTTTTCATCATCTAAAGGAATTTTATCTAAATCTATTTCTACATGATGATTTTGCTTGATGAGTTCTAAAGCTGTTTTTAAAATACTGAGTGTTTTTAAACCCAAAAAGTCCATTTTAATTACACCGGCATCTTCAATAATATTTCCTTCAATTTGTGTAATCCACAAATCAGTTTCCTTACTAGTTGCAACAGGTATTAAATCGGTTAAGTCAGTTGGTGCAATAATAATTCCTGCAGCATGCAAACCTGTGTTTCTCACACTACCTTCCAATCGCTCTGCTTCATGTAAAATTTTGGTTCTTAAATCACCATCTTCTTTATGATATATTTCTCTTAATCGTCTGGCATTATCAATATCTTCAGGCGAATAGCCCATATCCTCTAAACTCTTATCACCATCTTTCTTGGTTAATGGGGCTTGTAAAATTTTACCTAATTCAGTACCTGGTCTATCACTCACTAATTTCGCCAATGCATTACTTTCTGGCAAGGGTAAATCCATTACTCTAGCTACATCTTTAATACTACTTTTTGCAGCCATAGTACCATAAGTAATAATTTGTGCCACCTGATGCTGACCATATTTTTTAACGACGTAATCAATCACTTTTTGTCTGCCATCATCGTCAAAATCTGTATCTATATCGGGCATTGAATTTCTGTCTGGATTCAAAAACCTTTCAAATAGTAAATTGTACTTTATAGGATCAATGTTTGTTATGCCAATACAATAGGCTACTACAGAACCTGCAGCACTACCACGACCAGGTCCAACAAAAACACCCATGTCTCTACCGGCTTTAATAAAATCGCTTACGATTAAAAAGTAACCGGCAAATCCCATGGTTTTGATGGTGAATAATTCAAAGTCAATTCTTTCTTGAACATGACTTTCAACTTCTCCATATCTTTCTTTTGCTCCTTTGTAAGTAAGTTCTTTTAAATATTCCCACTGATTATTAGCATCGGGTTTTATAATTTTATTTCCTACTACTTCATCAGTTTGATGAATTTGAAATTCTTTTGGAATAGGAAATGCAGGCAATAAAATATCTTTCTTCAGATTCAGAATTTCTATTTTATCTACAATAGCATTGGTATTATCTATACTCTCAGGTATGTCTTCAAACAATTGTTTCATTTCGTGTGTGGTTTTGAAATAAAACTGATCGTTAGGGAATTTAAAACGTTTGTTTTTGATGAGTAAATCATCATGAACAATATCATCAAAACCTGGAGTAGCCTGCTTTTCGCCAGTGTTTATACACAACAAAATATCATGTGCATTATAATCGTCTTTATCGGTATAATGACTATCATTACTGGCAATAATGGGCACATTATATTTAGCAGCAAACTTTAATAAAACTTCATTAACAATAATTTGTTCTCGAATATTATGCCTTTGAATTTCTATATAATAATCTTCTCCAAATAAATCGAGCCACCATTTAAATTCTTCTTCAGCCTTAGCTTCTCCATGTTGTAAAATGGTTTGAGGCACATAAGCACCCAAGCAGCATGTTGTAGCAATTAAACCTTCATGATATTTTTCTATTAGTTCTCTATCTATTCTAGGATACTTACTGTATAAACCTTCTATATAACCCAAAGAAGTTAGCTTAACTAAATTTCTGTATCCAATTTCATTTTTAGCTAAAAAAAGTTGATGGTATCTATCGTCTTTAACATCTTTAGTAAAAGCTTTTGCGAACCTATCTTTCACTACATAAAACTCACAGCCTACTATAGGTTTAACAATGGGTTGCTTAATATCGTTGCCGTTTTCATCTTTACCCACTACTTTGGTATGTTTCCAAGCCTGATTAACAAAATCGAAAACTCCAAACATGTTACCATGATCTGTAATAGCCATACCAGGCATATTATCTCTAATAGCTTTTTTATACAAACTATTAATACTGGCTGCACCATCTAATAATGAATATTGGGTATGAACATGAAGATGGGAAAACTGGGACAAGACTTGTTGAGTTTAGAGTTAAGAATTAATAGTTATGAATTGGTACAAAAATATTGGTTTCAGATTTAAGAGTAATGATGAATTATAAATTATAAATTTTGAATTTTGAAAATATGTTTTTGTGGAAAAGATTATAAAGTGATGGTTAAGAGGAGTTGGGATTTTTGGTAAATTTGAAGGTAGCCTATATAATTTTCAAAAAATATTGTTAACAAAAGAAAACTAAAATATGAATCCTAATTTTTTACAAACTATATGTCAATATGTAGTAGCAATAGGGATTATTTTAACTGCAATTGGTGGACTTGGGTCGTACTATTATGGGAAGAAAGCTGATGAGTTGAAAAATGCAACTTTAACTCCTATAACTCAAAATAAAATTAATGTTGTTTCACCTCTCAATAGCCCTACAATTGGTAAAGTTGAAAATCAAACTATTAATTATAATAATTTAAATTCAAAGCAATTGAAAAGTGAATTAAAAAAAGAAAACTCAGAAAATGAAAAAGACAACCATAAAGTCAATGTAACTAGCTATAATCAGCAAGGAGGAATAACAGCTAACCAAGTAAATATTGGAAGCCAACCAAGAATTTTAAATCTTGAAGTTCAAAATCAACTTCTACAAATTTTGGAAAGTAAGAAAGGGCAAAAAATAACAATAGTTAGCATAATGGGAGATGGAGAAGCTTTTAGTTTTGCAACTCAAATTAAAAATTATCTTATTGAGCAAGGACACATTATTAGTGGAGTAGATCAAAGTGTTTACACAGAACCTGTAATGGGTCAAATTTTTAATCCAGAAAGACTTGAAATAATAATAGGTACAAAAAATAATTAATTTTCTTTACTTTTTCCCCCGCTCAATGAGGCTTGTAGCCTCATAGTTTTAACTTCAAAATATTTCAAGTCACTGCGAGTCACGAAGCAGTCTATACATAAAAAAATGAGATTGCTTCGTTGGGCAGGAACCCAAACCCCGCTCTATGAGGCTTGTAGCCTCATAGTTTTAACTTCAAAATATTTCAAGTCACTGCGAGTCACGAAGCAGTCTATACATAAAAAAATGAGATTGCTTCGTTGGGCAGGAACCCAAACTCGCAAAGACGTTAAAACTTTTTTTACTAGAACTTGGTGTGTCACCAACCTATCAATTTCTGTTCATGAAGACATAAACCAATAGTTCAAAAAATAATCGTTTCAGCTAAGAACGAAGTAATCCATTCAAATAAACTAAAGATTGTTTTATTCATCAATATTTCCGTTTAAAATAATAAAAGCTATTAATTACAAATACAATTAATTTTAAAAAAGAAAATCATTTCAACCATGACTAACAAAGCTTTTTTATGTGGCATTATAGGAGTAGTACTATTTATTTTAGGAACCATTTTAGGTGGATTACAAATACCCAATTATAGTCATGTTTCTCAGTTAATTAGTGAATCATATGCTATTGATACCCCTTATGGAGTAGCACTTAGGTTCTTTGTTTTTTTACCAAGTGGTATTTTATTATTTTTATTTACATTGTTATCCATAAAAGTTTTACCAGAGAACAACCTCACTAAAATTAGTATACTTGGTATTGGAATTTTTTATGGTTTGGGAACTGTTATAGTAAGTATTTTTCCCTGCGATGCAGGTTTCAATAAAGAATTTATTGACCCTAGTATTTCTCAACTCATTCATAACTTTTCTGGGTTTATTACTTATACTTTTGTTCCAATATTCATTATACTTTTAGGTGTAAGTGCAAGAAAATGGGCAAATGGAAAAACTATTTTTTATGCTGGATTATTTTGTGGCATTATATCATTTCTTTTTGTAAATATTTTATCAGCAGACTTAAAGTCAGACTTTGTTGGTCTATACCAAAGAGTTGTTGAATCTTCAATTCTAATATTTATCATTATCTGTTCATTATACATAAAGAACTATAAAAGTAAAATAAATTAGTACTCATTTTTTTTTAAAAGAATCTTGTTTAATTCTGTAATAATCATTAAATTACAGACAAGAACTTTAAAACAAGAAATATGGATACTGAAATGATAAAAGAAAAAATACTTAAAGAAATAGCTAAAACAGAAAAAGTATTAGCAAAATCTAAAGAAATGGCCAAGCCAAATAGATCTGCTGAAGCAGTTGGTCGTGTAAGTAGAATGAACGACATCAATCATCAAACCATATCATTTGCTTTAGAAAATCAATCAAAAGCCAAGCTTGCAAGTCTCAAAAAAATTTTAGAAAAAGTTGGAACTCCAGAGTTTGGGCTCTGCTTAAAATGTAAAAAGAAAATTGCTATGGGAAGAATATTAATTAGGCCAGAGAGCTTGCTTTGTGTTAAATGTGCCAGATAGCATGATGAATAAATTCTTAAAATCTAGAATTAAGCTTGGAGGTTATTTTTATGAATAGCAATTTTCCAAATCTGAAAACAGATAATTTGTATTTAAGGCAATTTGAAGATTTAGATCTCGAAAATGTTTATCAAGGCCTTTCTGATCCTATTATCATAAAATATTATGGTGTAAGTTATGCTAGTTTAGAAGCCACAAAAGCTCAGATACAATATTTCAAAGATTTAGAAGCCAATAACTCAGGATTTTGGTGGGCAATAACCGCTAAAAACAATGGTATATTTTATGGAGCTATAGGATTATATAATATTGATAAAAAAGAACTTAATGCAGAAATTGGTTTTTGGTTGCTTACAGATTATTGGGGTAAAGGAATTATGCTAGAAGCTTTGTTAACTATTTGTGATTATGCTTTTGATGCATTGAAACTAAATAAAATTGAGGCTTTTGTTGAAACAGAAAATGAAAACAGTAAAAATTTATTGAGAAAATTAGGATTTCAACATAATGGTACTATGAAAAATTGTGAACTCAAAAATGATAAATGGATTAGTTTAGATATTTTTTCAAAATATAATTTGAAATAAGTATCTTATTTTTCTTAAATTTGAATTATGAAAAAGCTTAGTTTTTTACTGATATTCATAACAACATTAATACAATGTAAGAAAGACAATTCAACCACTGATCCTTCAGTTTGTAATATCGAAAACGCTCGAGCAGTTAATGCTACAAAAGTTACTATTACTAATGGTATTTGGGGAACTGTATCTTCTATGGAAGGCAATTGTATGCCACCTACAAATCCTACATATTGCAAACATTGCCCAGTAAAAAGAACCATACAAGTTTATCAATATACACTACAAAATCAAGCAACTCCTTATGGAAATTCAGGTGTGTTTTTCGACAGTTTTTCTACCGCTTTAGTAGCACAAACTACTGCTGATGATGACGGTTTTTTTCAAATGAATCTACCCGCTGGCCATTATACCATTGCAATCATTGAAAATGGAAAACTATATGCCAATGGTTCTGATGGGTTTGGAGGTATAACAGCTTTTACACATACATCAGGAACTCAGATGTTGAATCTCACCATGACATATAAAGCTGCTTTTTAAATTGTTTCTTACAAGTTTTTATAAACTTGAGTAGAATTTATTAATTAAAGAAACTAAATAAAAGAGAATACTTTAACTTAGTTTCTTTAATCAACCAAAACATTTCATCATGAAAAATAAAATCTTATTGGTAGTTTATGTGCTATTTGCTCTAATGTTTATTAATTCTGGTTTAAACAAATTTTTTCAATACATGCCAATGCCAACAGATATGCCAGAAAATGCTCAAAAATTATTTGGAGCTTTCATGGAAATAAAATGGTTAATGCCATTAATAGCAATTGTTGAAATTGTAGGCGGACTATTATTTATTAGTAATAAATTTAGGCCATTAGCAGCTATTATGATTTTTCCTATAATGGTAGGAATTTTATTAACGCATATCATTAATATACCCTCTGGTTTAATAATGGCTATTATTTTATTTGCAATTAATGCTTGGGCAATTTACGATAACAGAGCAAAATATATGCATATGATTCAGTAATGAAAATTCATAAAAATATAGATTTAAAAAAGCTTAATATAATATCTTTTGCAACTTTTCAATCTGTTCTTTTTGCTTTAATTGGGTTAGTACTAGGAATAATTTATAGTATTGGTGGTTTTTTAGTTGATTGTTTAGTTAGCCTGAACTTACTTGAAGCAGAAAACATGAATACTCCTGGTCTAAGTTATGGTACCATTTTGGCTTTAGGAGCAATTATTGGAATGCCTATAATTGCTGCAATAATTGGATTTGCACTAGGTATATTAGAAGCTCTGTTATATAACATTTTTGTTAAGTGCTTTCATTTATCTCCTCAAGATTTATTTAAATAATTTAAAAATTTAGGATGACAAATGCAATTCTAATTGCTAAAAAATGTATAACCAAAATGAATTTATCGCATCAAATGAATTAAATTTTAAAATATCAATAAAATTGTAATTGAATTTTGTAATCATCTAAAACAAGCATACCGTATCAATGAATAATAAAAAATTAACTATTAAAGCCAACATTCAAATTCTTAAACCAACATCAGAAGTTTTTGAAGCAATTGTTGACCCTAATAAAATGTACAATTACTTTATTTCTGAAAGTACTGGCAGAATGGAGGCTGGTAAAGAATTAGTATGGCGTTTCCCTGAATTTGATTTAAGCTTTCCTATTAAAGTAGCAAAAGTAGAAGCTCATCAATTCATTTCATTTTATTGGGAGACTGATGGAGTAGAAGATTTAGTTGAAATAACTTTAACTCCTTTTCAAGAAAACTATACTATTGTTACAGTACAAGAAAAAGAAAGAAATGCAGATGAATCAGGAATAAAGTGGTTACAAGGCAATACAGAAGGCTGGGCAAATTTTTTAGCTTGCTTAAAAGCTTACTTAGAATATGGAATAAATTTAAGAAAAGGTGCATTTGATTTTATGAAGAAATAAGTTGTTTAAAATCTAATTGTTTAAAATAAATTAAGTGGTATTAAAAAAACATATTATTTTCAGAGCTCAAATAATTTATAAAACAACTACTACAAAATGAATGCTACTGCCAAACAACCAACTAACACAGGAGCTCTAACCACTTTAATTATAGTTTTCTTTTTCTGGGGATTTATTGCTGCAGGTAATAATGTTTTTATTCCTTTTTGTAAACACAAATTCAATTTAGATCAGTTTCAAAGTCAGCTCATTGACTTTGCTTTCTATTTTGCCTATTACCTTGGAGCACTAGGTTTGTTTGCGTATGGTGCTTTTGGAGGAAAAGATTTAGTTGGCAAATGGGGATTCAAAAAAAGTATAGTATATGGATTATTGTTTTCTGCATTAGGAGCAGTTGCCATGATTATTGCTGTTAATGCCAACACATTTACAGGTATGCTAGTAGGGTTGTTTATTGTGGCATTAGGTTTTAGTTTACAACAAACAGCAGCACAGCCTTTTGCTATTGCATTAGGTGATCCATCAACAGGAACAAGCAGAGTTAACTTAGGCGGTGGAGTGAATAGTTTTGGTACTATGATTGGTCCATTAGTTGTGGGCATTGCTTTATTTGGTACAACTGCAGCCATAACAGACGATAAAATTGCTGCTTTAAGTTTAAGTAAAGTCATAATACTTTATTCATGTGTTGGAGCATTATTTATAGGAGCTGCAGCCTTATTTTATTTTTCAAAAAAAGTTCCTGCTGGTATTAATGAAGAAAAAACTGAACAAGCTAATAAGGCATTAAACTTTTTATTAATCCTTACTGGTTTATTGATTATAATGTATGTACCTATTTTCAATAGTTATAAAAACTTATCTGAAAACATTACAGCTGCTGAACAATATGCACTAGAAGTTTATAGAATGAAGTGGTTAATTGGTGCTTTAATAATTGTAATTGCAGGTTTACTTTTGGCTAATAAAACAGCACAAAAAAAATCTGAAGGTTGGGGAGCCATGCAGTACCCTCAATTAGTTTTAGGAATGCTTGCCATATTTTGTTATGTTGGGGTAGAAGTAACAATAGGAAGTAATTTGAGTGAGTTACTAAAACAAGAAGATTTTGGAGGCTTTCAATCCAGTCAAATTGCTCCTTATATTTCTATGTATTGGGGTAGTTTAATGATTGGTAGATGGACTGGGGCCATTAGTGCTTTTGAAATTAAAAGTACTACCAAACAAATCTTAACTTTTGTTGTTCCTTTGGTTGCATTTGGAATTATTATTGGTGTAAATACCATTTACCAGTACAACATGGCACCACTCTATTATTATGTTGTATGTGTATTAATTCAAATAGCAGCATTTTATGTCACAAAAGATAAACCAGCTACTACCCTCTTTGTATTTAGCTTTTTAGGAGTAGTTGCTATGGTAGTTGGATTGCTAACAACAGGAACAGTAGCAACTTATGCATTTTTAAGTGGTGGATTATTTTGTTCAATAATGTGGCCTTGTATTTTTTCATTATCAATTGCTGGTCTTGGAAAATATACAACACAAGGTTCAGCATTTTTAATTATGATGATTTTAGGTGGAGGAATCATTCCACCTTTACAAGGAAAACTTTCAGATTATTTGCAAGCATCTCATAACGATATAGCTGGTTATGGTATTCATCATTCATATATTATTCCTGTATTTTGCTTTGCTTATTTAGTATTCTTTGCAATAAAAGTAAAAGGTATTTTAAAGAAACAAGGAATTGATTACGATTCAGAAGTTAGTGCTGTCTCGGGTCATTAAAAATTATTTTCATGGAGAAATTGAAATCAGAAAAATATGCTATAGGTATTGATATTGGTGGAACTACAACAAAATTTGGAATAGTAAATACCAAAGGAGAAATTTTAGAGCAAGATAGAATACCTAGCAATGAACACGATGCTGTAGAAAATTTTATAGAAGACCTCTACCAAAAACTACACCCAATGATCAATAAAGTGGGTGGCATTATAAATTTTGTAGGCATCGGAGTTGGTGCACCTAATGGTAATATTTACACTGGCACAATAGATTATGCACCTAATTTAAAATGGAAAGGCATAATTCCAATTGCCAATATTTTAGAGCAAAAGTTTAATTTGAAAACTAAACTTACTAATGATGCAAATGCAGCAGCAATGGGTGAAATGCAATATGGTGCTTGCAAAAACATGAAACATTTTATTACCATTACGTTAGGTACTGGTGTAGGTAGTGGAATTGTAATTGATGGAAAAATAGTAGTTGGTCACGATGGATTTGCTGGTGAATTAGGGCATACTGTAATAAGACCAGGTGGAAGAATGCACAAAAGCACAGGAATGGCCGGTTCATTAGAAGCCTATGCAAGTGCAACAGGTGTAAGAGAAACTGCAATTGAGTTTTTAACTAAACATCCTGAAGAACCAAGTCTTTTAAGAAAATATACTATTAATGAATTAACCAGTGAAACAGTTTACGAATGTGCTATAAAAGGAGATAATATTGCCAATAATATTTTTCAATTTACTGGTCAAATTTTAGGAGAATCATTAGCTAATTTTGTTATGTTTTCTTCTCCTGAAGCAATTGTTTTATTTGGAGGATTAACTAAAGCTGGCAATCTTTTGCTAAACCCAACAAAAAAACACATGGAACTAAATTTACTCCCTATTTTTCAAAATAAAGTAAAGCTTATTTTTAGCGAACTACAAGAATCTGATGCTGCAATTCTTGGTGCAAGTGCTTTGGTTTGGGAATAAAAAAATTAATCAATTGAAATCAAAAATGACATTAACCTTAGGAATTATTGTAACCCTTATTCTCATTGGCTTTTTTGCTGGTGTATTAAGTGGTTTAGTGGGTGTTGGAGGTGGTATTGTAATTGTTCCATGTTTGGTTTTTTTCTTAGCATTTACTCAGAAAATGGCACAGGGAACTTCATTAGCTTTACTAACATTACCAGTAGTTATATTAGGTATGTTGCAATATTACAAAGAAGGTCATGTAGATTTTAGATTAGTAGGATTTTTAGCTTTAGGGTTTTTAGTAGGAGGATTTTTTGGAGGAAAGCTTGCTGTTTCTATTCCAGAGAATACTTTAAAAAAAGTATTCAGCATTATTCTATTTATAGTTGCAATTAAATTATATTACGAAAGCACAAGCACAAAAAAAGCAGCAACCAAAAATGTTCCTGCTCAAGAAATTAAACCTTAGTTATTTTAAATATAATAATACAACAAAGCTCCTAAACCCATAATGGCTAATACAATGGCAATTACCCACCAATAATCATCACTTTCTTTTACAATCATTTTTTCTGGATTAGTTTCAGGACTATACTCTTTTATAGTTGCAGGTTTACCAGAACTATAAATATCTAATAATCCAGTATTTGCTGCTTGAGTTTTTGAAATCCATAAATCTTGTAAAACTTGCTTATTTTCATTCTCTGGTTCAACCACAAATCCTTTTTCAATATCTTTTCTTAATCTGCCTATACCTGGTAATAAAACAGTTTGATTAGCATTTGCTTGTTTTTGAATTTCATGAGCAAACTCTTGAAATCTTCTTGCAGCATCACTTTCATCTACTTTTAATTCTCTTGCTAAATAGTTATAGAGTGAATATGTATCTGTAGCAATATCAAAACTTTCTAATCGAATATTTTGTGTAGGTGGATTTAGTTTTTTATTTTCAAAATCCATAGTGGCAGGTACTTGTTCTACACCAAATGTTCCAATACCTGGCATTGAAGCTCTACCATTAAGAATTAAATATTTATAAAAAAGTTCGTATAACATATATTCACAATTAGTTTAGTTAAACGAATATACGACTCCTCCCACAACATTGAAACCAAAAACATTATATTGGTTCCATCTTTGGTATTCGTTATTAAATAAATTATTTAATTCTAAATAAAAATAAGTGTTTTTTAACACTTTTACTTCTGTTCCCACATTTAAATCTACAACCATTTTAGATTTACCTGATACATCATTTTTAATTCTATAGTAAGCTCCATCCCATATATATATATCAGATTTTAATACTACATCTTTCAACACATGATATCTTATAGAACTATTTATCTCTAATGGCAAAAATCCGTATACTTTATCATACTTTTCTTGAGCTGTAAATTGTGTAAATGACACTCCAGTTATCAAGCTAAATTTATTTTGATCAACATAAGAAACTTCTCCACTTAATCTAATAGATTTTACATCTGGCTCATATAAAATATTAAAGTTCTGACTTTTGCTTTGTGCAGTATCATTTGCAAATAAAACTTGTTGGTTAGTTTTTATGAAAGATAATTTACCTAAAAAGCTGAAATGCTTACCTACAGCACCTTTTAAACCACCAAATATTTCGTTAGTAATAGAGTTTTTAAATTCTTTGGGCTGATCTAAAAACGGATTGATAGCAGCTAATGATTGATAAGTATTTTTTTGAAGGAATGATTTATAACCACCAATCACCATAAATTTTTCTTTTGCTAAATGGTAGGTAGCCTGAACATCTGGTAATATTTCAAGTTCATTATTATTCCATGTTGGCTGAATGGCAGCAGAAATTAATAAATCATCTCCTGTAAATTTTAATTGAGGTTTTATACTAAATACATTATTACTGATAGAAAGATTATTGTTTTTATAAAAAGAAAGGTCTGCTAAAATGCCCAAATCGACTGATAACTTCTTTGATATGCTTTTACTAAAAGGGGCTTGAAGTAAAGCATTAAATTCTGTGCCTTGCTGATGATCTGAGAATACATTAGCCTTTAAATTTGGATGATACTGTATTCCAAATTCACTTGCTGCTTTAGAATGAAGTTGAACATCGGCTTGTATTGTATTGAAGTTTTGCTTTAACTGATCTTTAGTAAACACTAAATTAGGATTAGTTCCATAACGATTTTGAGCACTTCCACTATAACCAACAGAAACGACTAAATCATGGTTTGAAATGGAATTAATTTCGGCTGTTGCTTTCAATAAAGCTTGAGTGGTTTCTTGATATAAAAGATTCCCTTTGGCTTGATGATATTTGGCAATGATAGAATAGATGTTAGATTCTGGAGAACCAAAACTAATAGCAGCTTCTGCATAAGGTTGAGCATAATTACCAAAGCCCAGTTTTATATAATTACTATTTACCCATTTGAATGTATTTTCAGCAAAATATGCAATTGGCTTAATAGGTACTGGCTGATAAGTAAAGAATAAGTTTTGTGCTGGAATACTATATGCCAAACTTAATCTATTGGTATCTAAAATGGGCATAGAAGCAGTAAAATTAATTTTACTAGCACTTCGTAAAAAAGGTTTAAAAGTTGAAGTAATGGTTAATACATTTGGCTTTACTGTATCTAATACAACTCCAGTAATGGGTTGATTAATATTTGATGATGTTGTAACTTTTTTGGTTACAATAGATTTCTTTTTTTTCTTTGAACGTTGAGCTTGTACTTGCAAACAGCTCATTAAAAAAAAGAATAAGAAAATATATTTAATACAATGTTTCATTTCTGCTTAATTATTTTCTACTTGATTGATTTTATTTTTTTCAGCTATTACTTCAGCTAATTTTTTATTGGCTTCAATTTTCAACTCTTCTATAGTTGAGTTTTCAGCAATACTTTTAAAAGTTGCTTCAGCATTAAACCAATCATTTTGCTTGAAATAAATATCACCTAAAAGCAAATAACTTTTCACTAACCAATAATTATAAGAACCGAATTTCTTGATACAATCAAAAGCATTTTTTTCAGCTTCCTTTAAATTATTTTGTAAGAAATTGATTTCAGCTATTCTATAATTAGCTTCAGCACTGTATTCTGTTTTTCCAAGAGATAAAACTTGTTTATATGCAATTAAAGCATCATCGAGTTTATCATTATCTTGATACTGTTTAGCAATAATTAGGTTTGCCATCATTTTATCATCGGTTGCAATTCCACTTTCTAATAATAATTCTTTGGCATTAGTAAATGCATTAGACCAATTTTTTAATTTATACTGACATCTTAATAAACCACGCATTGCTTCTAACCTATTCTCTTGTTGTGTTGCTATTTTTTTGGTAATGCTAAAATATTTTTCTCCTTCACTGTAATTAGCTTGTTCAAAATAATAGATCCTAGCTGTTTGTAAAGCACTTCTTTCAGCATAATCATTTGGTGCTTTATTAATAACAAAATCATAGCCATTTAAGGCCTGTGTAAACATTTTTTTATTGTAATACATTTCTGCTAATAAGAAATGAGCATTCAAATTAAATTTTCCTTCAGGATAATTTTTTAAATAACTATTTAATCCACTCATTGCATTTGCTGTATCTAATGCCTGAAATCTTAAATAAGCAGCTGTATAGTTTAACGAATCTTCTTCACTATATGAAATGGCTTTACCATTTTGCTTCATAAAGTTCACAAATGCATTGGCCTGTTGCTTTTCTATAAAAATATTTCTGATATATTCAATTGAGTTATCAGATTCAACTGTATTGGGATATTCTTTAGTTAGAATTGTAAAATATTGAAGAGCCTCTTCATTTTTATTTAAATTAAAATGTGCAATGCCTAATTTTAAATAGGCTTCAGGAAATAAGGATGCAAACTTTTTATACTGTATTAATTCTTTTAAACTATAAATAGCATTGTTGAAATTTTCACTAGCTAAATAAGTTTTAGCAAGCTCCATTAATGCTTCTCCAATCAGTTCTGATTTTGGATATTGAAACGAAATATTTTCCAATACCTCAATTTTTTTCTTTTCATTTCCTAAGGCTCCATCAATTATTGCCATTTGAAAACTTGCATAATCTGCTGTTTCTAAATTCAATTCAATTACCCTTTGATAAATTTTTAATGCACTTTGATAACTCTTCAGCATATAATAGCAATCAGCAGATCTTAAGTAGACATCTTGTTCTTGCTTTGATGATGAAAGTTGTATAGCTTTAGCAATGAACTCGAAGTTTTTAAGTGCTTCTTTGTAGTTGCCTTTCTTCAAAAAACTATATGCCAAATTATATTTAGCATTGGTAACATTAATTTCTGCATTAATAGATGGATTAGCTAAATAATTATTGATATAACTAATAGCATCATCAATCTTACCATTTCTATAGCTCAATTCTCCTTTCCAAAAAAAAGTAAATGGTAATTGTATTTTATTATAAGGAGCAGCAAGTACTTTATTTAATAATTGATCTGCAATGGAAATTTGACCTTCATTAATTAACTCTGTAGCTCTAGAATATAAGATTCTTGGGTAAATAGTTTTTACAGATTCTGTTTTAACATTCAAACTTTCATATAATGCTAATGCATCTTTATAATTACTAGTATTAGCTAAAGCACTAATGAGTAGCTCTTGAGCCTCATTTGAATAGCTTGAATTATTAAATTGATTCTTGAACTTTTTAAACTCAGTGATGGCTATATCTAAATAGCCTAGTTCATAACTAAGCTTTGCATAATTAAACGCTGAAACTTCTTTTTGAAATACGTTACTGCTATTGCCAGCACAAAATAAAAACGCATTTCGAGCATTAGCTTTTTGATTGGTTTTTAAATAGGCATCTGCCAATAAATACATGCTATTTTGTGCTAGAGAATCTTCTTTTCCGCCCAATTGTTTAAACCCTTGTATTGCCTTTAGCCAATCTTTAGTTGAATAATAACAAAATGAGAGTTGATACAAATCTTCCCTTCTAACTTTCTCATTATTTTCTACAAAAGTTGCTAAGTAAGGTAATGCTTTGTTGTACTCTTTTTTATCGAAATACAAATGACCTATTAATTGCTTTAATTCAAGTTCGTGAACTTGCTTTTCAACATTATTCAAAGCCTTTTCACTTATTGCTAAAGCTTTTTCTTTATCACCCAAAAAATAATAGATTTCTGCAATGTAAAAAGGAACTACATTTTTATATAAAGCATCTTGCTCGGTAATGGTAAAAGCTTGTAATGCTTGTCGGTAATTTTTATCGTAAAAACAAATGAAACCATAATAATAATTAGCGTCAATGTAATTCACATCTGTTGGAATTTGACTAATGCTATTGAACAATACTTTAGCTTCTTTAAATTGTTGTGTAGCAAATAAAGCGTAAGCTTTTTGAAATTGAAGTGCTGCTATTTCTTTATTAGTTAAATTTTCAATTCCGGCTTTTGTGAAATATTCAATAGCTAAATAGTACTCTTTCTGTCTTAAATAATATTTAGCTAAAACAAAACTCATCATTTGCTGATGAGCAACATAGGCTTCTGAGTTCTCAATAAAATTTACAGCAGCATCAACAACATTTGCATCATCTAAATGCAAAGCATTAGCCAAATAATAAAAGCTAGTTTCTGTTTTTACAAATTCTGTATAATTTGAGGTGAGTTGTTGATTTTGATAATATTTTTTGAAAACAGCAGATGCTAAAGAATATTTTCCTTGATGATACCAATCTTTTGCTTGTTTAAAATTTTCATCAATATCGTTGTAAATCTTTGTTGTTTGAGTGAATGCTGTTTGATGAATAAGATTCAAAACAATCAATAATGAAAAAAGTTTTTTTAGATAAGACATGTTATTCAATGGCTTTGAGCAAATATTTTGAATTCTTTCTTAATAAAAATGTAAATAATAATAAAGTTAAAGCTCACAAAATTTTTATAAGGATAATATAGTTTTTTGTGGATAATGAATTTCAACTTTTACTTTTACCACATAAACTTATTTAATGTTAGAAACCCAAACCAATATTAGAGTTAGATATGCTGAAACAGATCAAATGAATGTAGTATATCATGGTAATTATGCACAATATTTTGAAGTAGCACGTGCAGAATGTATTAGGCAATTTGAATTTACTTATAAAGAAATGGAGGCTTTAGGGGTAATGATGCCCATTGTTGATATACAAATAAAATTCCTTAGACCCGCACATTATGATGATCTATTAACTATTAAAACTCAGTTAAGAGAATTACCTACTACACATAAAATAGAATTTCATCATGAAGTATATAACGAAAAACAAGAGTTATTAACGATTGGCAAAGTGGTTCTATACTTTATAGATGTAAAGACAAAAGCAAGAACAACAATGCCCAAAGTAATGATTGAAAAACTGCAACCTTTTTTTGTTGATTAATATTTTTATTCTGATGATGGTCTTTTTGGAGTTGATATAAAATATAATAGCACAAAAGTTATAATTCCATTAATCAAGATTAATTCATTTCCAATTTTATAACCACTAAATAATTGTTCTGAGATTTGATTTAGTCCTAAACTATCAACATGCAATTTTTTCTCATACCATTCAGGACTACTAAGCATATCAATCAGTAAACTTATAATTGGAGCACTTATACAAACCCACCATATATATTTTTCTTGTATAGATTTTTTGGTTAGAATCCCAAATGCAAATAAACCCAGAAGTGGCCCATAAGTGATTCCAGCAAATTTGAGAATGAAATCGATAATAAGTTTATCATTCATTGCTTTAAACACCAATACAATCAAAAAGAAAACTACAGCAAAGCTCAAATGGACCTTTAATCTTTTTTTCTTCTTATCAGCTTCAGATTCATTACTCTTATTCATACCCATTATATCAATACAATAGCTAGATGTTAAGGATGTAATTGCACCATCTACACTAGGAAATAAAGCTGAAATTAAAGCAATAATAAAAATGATGCCAATGGTTGTACCAAATGTTGAACTTAACGCAATAGTTGGGAAAAGATCATCTGGTGGAACATTAATTCCTTTTGTAGAAGCATATAAATAGAGTACCCCTCCTAGAAAAAGAAACATAAAGTTTACTAATAATAAAACTGAAGCAAAACTGAGCATGTTTTTTTGAGAATCTTTCAAGGTTTTTACACTTATATTTTTTTGCATCATTTCTTGATCCAAACCAGTCATAGCAATTGCAATAAACATTCCACCCAATAAGTGTTTTATAATATATGAGCCTGAGTTCACATCTGTATTGATGATTTTAGTATACCCTTTTTCGTTCATAAGTTGCAATGCAGATGAAAAGTCTAATCCTAAATTGTTAATAATAACAACAATACATATGATTAAGCCTAGTAGCATACATGAAGTTTGAAGTGTATCTGTGTAAATGATGGTTTTTACTCCTCCTTCAAAAGTGTATAACAATATCATCAACAAAATGACCAAAGTTGTAATGTAAAATGGAACCCCCATTTTATCGAGAATAAATAATTGTAAAATATTAATCACCAAATACAACCTTGCAGTTGCACCAATCGTTCGTGAAAGTATAAAAAATGATGCACCAGTTTTATGGGCTGTTTTACCAAACCTTCCATCTAAATAAGTATAAATACTAGTTAATTTTAGTTTATAATATAATGGCAGTAACACAAAAGCTATTACTAAATAACCCAGCATATAGCCCATTACAATTTGAAAATAAAAGAAACTCCCACTGCTTACACCTCCTGGTACACTTACAAAAGTTACACCACTTAATGAAGTACCAATCATACCAAAAGCAACTAATACCCAATTACTATTTCTATTTCCAATAAAAAATGATTCATTATCACTTTTTTTCGAAGTATACCAAGCAACAGCTAATAACACTCCAAAATATAAAAGAACAAATATTAATAATGTGGTTGGGTTCATAATTCTAATTAAGTGTTGTGCAAAGAAAGGGATTATACACAAAAAAATAGCCCTGCAAAATGCAGGGCTATTTTAATTATAATAAATAAAATTAATCTGTTACGTTAAATTCTACACGACGATTTTCTGAACGTCCTTCTTTAGTTGCATTATCAGCAACTGGTTTAGTATCTCCATAACCTGTAGCTACTAAACGATCAGCACTGATACCGTTTTTAACTAAATAAGCTTTAACAGCTTCTGCTCTTTGAGCTGATAATTTTAAGTTGAAATCAGCTTTACCAGAATTATCAGCATGACCATCAATCATTACTTTTTTAATTTCAGCATGATCTTTTAAGATAGTAACTAATTTTTTCAACTCAGCAACAGCGTTTTTAGTTAAAACTGCACTGCTTGAATTGAATTGGATGCTCTTATAATCAAAATTGTAAGTAGCTAATTCTGGACAACCGTTATTATTTACAGTACCAGGAGTGTTAGGGCATTTATCAACTTCATCATTAACACCATCACCATCTGTATCAGGGATTGGGCAACCACCGTAACGAGCAACTCCTACAACATTAGGACATTTATCTTGTTCATCATTAACACCATCACCATCTGTATCAGGGATTGGGCAACCTTTGTATTTTGCAATACCAGCAACTTTAGGACAAGCATCTTCTTCATCATTAATACCGTCTTTATCAGTATCAGGAATAGGACAACCATCATATTTTGCAACACCAGGTACATCTGGACATTTGTCTTTTGAATCTACAATACCATCTTTATCAGTGTCTTTTTCAACAACTGGAGCAGGTGGAGGTGGTGGTGGTGGTGGAGGAACAACTTTATCCTTTAAAGGAGAAGCAAATCCTAATGTATAATTAAAATTATTTGTAGCTAAATCTGTTACACCAACGTTGTTTCTGAATTGAATGTTTAAAAACGATTCAGAACCTAAGTTAAACTGTAACCCAGCTCCAACAGGAAAATATGCTGCAAAATGTTTTAAATCAAACATTGAGATACCTAAACCTGTAGAGATATAAGGAACTACAAAGTAATTATCAGTTAATAATTTAAAATTCAAGTTAGCGTCTAATTCAACTAAAAGCTTATCTTGACCAGTTCTTGTAGCTGTGTTAGGCTTAAATGGATAATCAACAAAAGTTAGATTCATGCCTGCCATGAAATCGATGTTGTTATTTAATCCTTCAATATAGGTTAAAGCTAAACCTGGAGCCATTTCTTTTAATGGAGTCCATTTTTTGTCATTTAACACATTTGAAAGAGATGTAGCTTTAATTGCAGCTGGAGTTTTGAAGTCTTTCATTAAAAAGTTTACACCTAAAGAGGCTCTCTTTTTATAATCATTAGTTTGGCTAAATGCAACAAAAGCCACTAATAACATGAATGACAATAATTTGATTTTCTTCATATTCAATTTTTTTGATAGTGCGAAGTTATGTATGATTTTGATTGTTAACAAAGTTTTTTAATAAATTATTTTAAAGTGCCTTTTGGTACAATTTCTACTTTCACTTTTGCTAATCCTTTTTTAATAAACCCAAGTTTTTCTGCACCTCTTATACTCAGGTCAACAATTCTACCTTTTCTATCCATTCTTGGGTGCATCCTATCATTTATTCTAACAATAATTGATTTTCCATTTTTAATTCTAGTAACTCTAACCCAAGTATTCAAATCAAATCTGTTACTTGCTGCTGTTAGTTTATTGTGTTTAAAGATTTCACCTGTAGCTGTTTCTGTTCCTTCCAAATTCCTACTATAATAACTTGCAATACCATAATAGAATTTTGTTTTTATAGTGTCTACACTTGCTGAATCTAACTTAAGTGTGTCTTTTTGAGGTTTAGTTATTTTAGTTGTATCTAACTGGGTAGTATCACTTCTTATAGCCAATTGAGTGGTACTAGTGAATGAACTGTCCTTTTTAGCAAGAAAGACAATTAAGATTATTATTAAAATGGAACCGATTATTTTCATGGCTTTAGGGTTGTGTTGCTAGCCAGATTCTTAAAACGACTAGATATTCTTTATAAACCTATTAAGATTTAGGTAATAATTTAAAAAAAGTTGCTAACATATCAATAACCATGCCTTATTTTATTTAAAGGTTTCACACTTTTTTTAATCTATTTTCGTTTAAAATCGTAAATTTGCAGCCATTTTAGAAATTAGGTTTGGTATGCACCAAACTCACTTCAACACATTAAAGCGAAAAACACACAATGAGGCAGCTTAAGATTGCAACCCAGATTACCAATAGAGATTCACAAGCAGTAGAAAAGTATTTACAAGAAATTTCCAAAATTTCAATGATTACTCCTGAAGAGGAAACCACTTTAGCCCAAAAAATTAAAATGGGTAATCAAAGAGCTTTGGACAAACTAGTACAAGCTAACTTAAGATTTGTGGTATCTGTTGCTAAACAATACCAACATCAAGGTTTAAGTTTGAGTGATTTAATTAATGAAGGTAATCTTGGTTTAATTAAAGCAGCTCAACGTTTCGATGAAACTAAAGGTTTCAAATTCATATCTTATGCAGTTTGGTGGATTCGTCAATCAATCTTACAAGCACTAGCTGAACAAGGAAGATTGGTTCGTTTACCTCAAAATAAAATTGGTACTTACAATCGTGCAAACAAAGCTTATATGGCTTTTGAACAAGAACACGAACGTGAACCAAGCACTGAAGAATTAAGTGATATTTTAGAGATGAGTGAAACTGAAATCAACAATATTTTTCAAAGTAATACACGTCATACCAGCTTAGATGCTCCAGTTCATGAAGCTGAAGATGTTGCTATGGGTGATTTACTAGAAGGAAGTGATGATACGGATGATGATGTTATGAAAGATTCATTACGTGAAGAAATCAAAAGAGTATTAAAAAGTTTAAGTCCAAGAGAAGCAGAAATTGTTAATGCTTATTTTGGTTTGAATAATGATGGAACTACCATTGAGCAAATTGGCATGAAATACGATTTAACTAAAGAACGTATTCGTCAGATTAAAGAACGTGCCATTAAACGTTTACAAAAAGCGAGATATAGTAATGCTTTAAAAGCTTACTTAGGTTAACATAAAAGATTCATTAAAAAGAGAGGGCTTCCAATTGGAAGCCCTCTCTTTTTAATAACAATATTGTAAAATTACACACTCACATTAAAATCTCTTAATGCATCATTCAAGCTTGTTTTTAAATCGGTACTTGGCTTTCTTTTACCAATAATTAATGCACAACCTACTTGAAACTCCCCAGCTGGAAATTTCTTGGTATAACTTCCAGGAATTACTACACTTCTTGATGGAACCCTTCCTCTATATTCAATTGGTTCATCGCCGCTTACATCAATAATTTTTGTACTTTGAGTTAATACAACATTAGCTCCAAGTACAGCTTCTTTCTCAACAATAACGCCTTCTACTACAATACAACGACTACCAATAAAACAGCCATCTTCTATAATAACAGGACTAGCTTGTAATGGTTCTAAAACACCCCCAATACCTACTCCCCCACTTAAATGCACATGCTTGCCAATTTGAGCACAACTACCTACTGTTGCCCAAGTATCAACCATTGTACCTTCATCTACATATGCACCAATATTTACATAACTTGGCATAAGCACAACATTCTTTGCTAAGTAAGCACCATAACGTGCAACTGCATGAGGAACTGCTCTTACACCTAACCCTGCATAATCTTTTTTCAACAACATTTTGTCGTAAAACTCAAAAGGTTCAATAGTCCATGTTTGCATAGGCTGAATACCAAAATATAAAAGTATTCCTTGCTTCACCCATTCATTCACTTGCCAGCCATGTTCAGTTGGAGAGGCAGTTCTTAATCTGCCTTTATCTACTTCTTCAATTACAGCTTTAACAGCATCTTTATATTTATCTTGTTGTAATAATGATCTATCCGACCAAACTTCTTGTATGAGTTGTTGTAATTCCATGCTGCAAAAATATAGTTTCAGCTATTTCACATCTATAAATAATTCAATTTATCAATTGTTGCTTTTAGAAAAAAAATTGCAAGATCCATTTGAATTGAAAATTTATTGCCATTCATCATTATTTTTATCACCCACAAAAAATCTTTACTAACATCGTTTTTTAACCACACCAAACCAATTTGTAAATGAAAAAGAATTTACTATTTTCTAAAATCAGTGTTTTGTTGTTGATACTATTTATTAGTACAACTTCAATAGCTCAAAAAACTTTTCCTATTAATGGGGTTGCAGATATTAAAGATGGTTGTTATGCATTTACCAATGCTACAATTGTAAAAGATGCCAATACAACTTTACAAAATGCTACTTTAATTATTAAGCAAGGTAAAATTGTACAGGTAGGAAACAATATTACAGTCCCTTCAAATGCTGTAATTATTAATTGTGAAGGGAAATTTATTTATCCCAGTTTTATAGATATTTTTTCAGATTATGGAATAGCTACACCACAAAGACAAAATGCTGGTGGATTTGCAAACTTTTTTGCTGCACAGCAACATACCTCTAATACTAAAGGAGCTTATGGCTGGAACCAAGCCATAAAAAGTGAAACTGATGGGGCAAAAATTTTTACTGCTGATGATACAAAAGCCAAAGCTTTAAGAGATTTGGGTTTTGGTGCTGTTGTCTCTCATCAAAAAGATGGTATTGCTAGAGGTACAGGTGTGATGGTGACTTTGGCAAAGGAAAACGATAATATGGTGATCTTAAAAGAAAAAGCTGCTGCTTTTTATTCATTAAGTAAAGGCACATCAACTCAATCTTATCCTTCTTCAATGATGGGAGTAATAGCTTTGTTACGCCAAAGTTTTATAGATGCCAATTGGTATAAATCGAACCCAGAAGTAGAAGGTGTGAACCTTTCTTTAAAAAGTTGGAACGAAAATCTTTCACTTCCTCAAATATTTGATGCAAGTGATAAATGGAATGCTTTAAGAGCTGATAAAATTGGAGATGAATTTGGCGTTCAATTTATTATTAAAGCTGGTGGTAATGAATATCAAAGAATGAAAGAAATTGCAGATACTAAAGCAAGTTTTATTCTTCCATTAAACTTTCCTGCAGCTATAGATGTTGATGATCCTAATGAATTAAGATTTGTAGGCTTAGATGATTTAAAACATTGGGAGCTTGCCCCAACAAATGCTGCTGCTTTTGAAAAAAATGGTATCAATTTTTGTTTTACTACAGCCGACTTAAGTAATGTTTCAGATTTTCATGCCAACTTAAGAAAAGCTATTGAACATGGTTTATCTGAGTCGAAAGCTTTAGAAGCATTAACTAAAATTCCTGCAACATTAGTAGGTGCTTATGATAAAGTTGGAAGTTTAGATGCAGGTAAATTTGCCAATTTTATAATTACATCCGGTCCAATATTTTCTGAAAAAACTACTATCCATCAAAACTGGACTCAAGGTTTAATGAATAGTGTAAAAGATGATAATTGGTATGATGTGAAAGGCACTTATAATTTTACAGCTAACACTAACTCTGGTGTTAAAAATTACTCTTTAGAGCTGAAAGATGCAGGTGCTGCTAGTTTTAAAGGAAATGATACTCTTACAGGAAAATATTCTTACGATGGCAAGTTAGTAAAACTAAGTTATAGCGAGGGCCGTGGAGCAAACGCTAAAGAAACCATTTTTAGTGGTGCCGTTACAGATAAAGTTTGGAATGGAACAGGAAGAGATGCTATGGGTAATACTTTTACTTGGACTGCAACTCTTGATAAAATTGCTGAGTCAAAAGCAGATAGTGTAAAAGCAAAAACAATCCCAACAGTTGGTAAAGTAATATATCCTTTTTTAGGATATGGAAATGCAGAATTACCAAAACAAGAAACAATTTTAATTAAAAATGCAACCGTTTGGACCAGTGAAAAAGATGGCATTTTAAACAATACTGATATTTTATTAAAGAATGGAAAAATTGCAGCAATAGGCAATAACTTATCTGAACCTACAGCTAAAGTTTTAGATGCAACAGGTAAACATGTTACAGCAGGTATCATTGATGAGCACTCTCACATTGCAGCAGCTTCAATTAATGAAGGAGCACAAAGTGTAACTTCTGAAGTAAGAATTGCAGATAATTTAAATCCTGATGATATGAATATTTATCGTCAGTTAAGCGGTGGGGTTACTACTTCTCATATTCTACATGGTTCAGCAAATACCATAGGCGGACAAACACAATTAATTAAATTACGTTGGGGTGCAAATGCAGAAGATTTAAAATTCGCAGGTGCTGATGGCTTCATCAAATTTGCCTTAGGCGAAAATGTAAAACGAAGTGCTAGCACACAAGGTAACACTCGTTTTCCAGATACTAGAATGGGTGTTAACCAAGTATTGGTAGATGCATTTCAAAGAGCTACAGATTATCAAAAACAAATGAAAGCTGTAGAAGATAATAATAAAAAGAAAGCCCGCCTGAACGATGCAGTCGGGCAGGGTGCAACCCCAATAGTATTTAGAAGAGATTTAGAGTTAGATGCATTGGTTGAAATTATGAACAATAAACGTTTCATTACTTGTCACTCTTACGTTCAAAGTGAAATAAATGCAACCATGAAAGTTGCAGAACAATTTGGTTTTAGAATCAACACTTTTACTCACATTTTAGAAGGTTATAAAGTGGCTGATAAAATGAAAGCTCATGGAGTTCATGCATCAACATTTAGTGATTGGTGGAATTATAAAATGGAAGTGGTTGATGCTATTCCTTATAATGCTGCAATAATGAATAAAGTTGGATTGAATGTGGCTATTAATTCTGATGATGCAGAAATGGCTCGTCGTTTAAATCAAGAAGCTGCAAAGACTATCAAATTTGGCGGTATGAGTGAAATTGAAGCTCTAAATATGGTGACTATCAACCCAGCAAAAATGCTGCATGTTGATCAAAAAGTTGGAAGTATCAAAGTTGGTAAAGATGCAGATGTGGTTGTTTGGAGCGATAATCCTTTAAGTATTTATGCAAAAGCCGAAACTACAATTGTTGATGGAACAATCTATTTTGATAGAAAACAAGATGTTGAAATGAGAAAGCAACTAGTAGCAGAAAAATCAAGATTGATTCAAAAACTTGCAGCACTTAAAAGAACTGCAGGAGGTAATGCTGCTGGGGGTCGTGGTGGATTTCAACGACCAACACCAAGATTTGAAATCATTCAAACTTGCAGCGATCATTATCACAATCATGGCTTATTGGCCATTGATGCAGACGAAATTGAAAACAATAAATAGTCATCTCTCAAAAAATAATTATGAAAAAGATTCTAATTTATATTGCTTGTATTTTTCTAACCAAAAATATATCAGCACAAGAAACCATTCTTCCAGCAAATCCACAATCAGAACCTATTGCACTTACAAATGCAACCATTCATGTGGGAAATGGCGAAATCATTAATAATGGTACTGTAATAATAAAAAATGGAAAAATTACTTCTGTAAGTGCTAATCCCATTACAGAAAATATCAAAACAATTGATTGTTCTGGTAAACATATTTATCCAGGATTAATTTTAGCAGCTTCTCAATTAGGTTTACTAGAAGTGCCAAGTGTTAGAGCTACTTTAGATAATAATGAAATTGGAGATATTAATTCAAACATTCGTTCAATTGTAGCTTATAATACAGATTCAAAAGCCATCAATCCATTACATTCAACAGGTATTTTATTAGCTAATGTTGTTCCATCAGGTGGCATCATTTCTGGCTCTTCTTCAGTGGTGCAATTAGATGCCTGGAATTGGGAAGATGCTGCTTATGCAACAGATAATGCTATTATTTTCAGAATGCCTTCATTACTTGCAAGAAGAGGAGGTGGAAGAGGTGGTTTTGGTGCTGCACAACAACAAGGAGACCCAGTAAAAGCTGCATTAACTAGAATTGAAAATGTAAAAACATTTTTTAAAGAAGCCAAAGCTTATTTATCAGAAACAAGTCATGAAAATGTGAACCTGAAATTTGAAGCTGTAAGAGGGTTGTTTGAAAAGAAACAAAAACTTTTTATTTATTGCAACATTGTTAAAGAAATGCTGTTAGCAATTGATTTTGCCAAAGAATTTGGATTTGAACTTACACTTGTTGGTGCTGTAGATAGTTGGCAAATTGCAGATGTTCTAAAACAAAATAATATATCTGTAATCTTAAACCAATTGCACGATTTACCTGCAATGGTGGACGATGATATTGACCAACCTTTTAAAACGCCATCTATCTTGCAAAAAGCAGGAGTTTTATATTGCATTAATGATGATGATGGAAATACCCGATACAGAAATTTAGCTTTTAATGCAGGAACTGCAGCAACTTACGGTTTAAGCAAAGAAGAAGCTTTGAGTGCTGTTTCTTTAAATGCTGCAAAAATTTTAGGCATTGCAGATAAAACGGGGTCTATTGAAGTAAATAAAGATGCTAACTTACTAATATCTTCAGGAGATGTTTTAGATATGAAAACAAGCAATATATCTCATGCTTTTATTCAAGGAAGAATGATTGATATGGCTAGTAAACAAAGCCAACTGAATGAGAAATATAAAACTAAGTATGGCATTAAATAATATGAAGCATCTGAGTTTTTTTATAATTGTCTTATTATTTATATCCTGCAAAAGCAACCAAGCATTACCAACTGTCGAAAATGTTGACATCAATAAATATGTTGGCACATGGTATGAAATTGCTAGATTTCCAAACTTTTTTGAGAAAGGATTAGAATGTGTAACAGCTGAATATTCATTATTAGAAAGTGGTAAAATTAAAGTAGTTAATAAGGGGCATAAGACATCAGATGTATCTAAAATAAACACAGCCATAGGAACAGCTTGGGTTCCTGATAAAAATAAAACAGGCCAATTGAAAGTTAGATTCTTTTGGCCTTTTTCTGGTGATTATTACATTATTGCTTTAGATTCTAATTATCAAAGTGCTTTAGTAGGTGATCCATCAAGAAAATATTTGTGGGTGTTAAATAGAGCAACCACTATGAATGATTCTTCATACCATAAATTACTAAATATTGCTCATCAAAATAATTTTGATACAACTTTATTAATGAAAGTGAATCAAACATGTAATTAAATTCAACGTATGAAAAAAGTAGCAATCACAGGGGGTACAGGAGTTATAGGAGAAAAGTTAAGTGCATTGCTTATAAAAAAAGGGTATGAAGTAATTTGGATCAGCAGAAGTAAAAATGCTCAAAACCCCTATCCTACTTTTTTGTGGACAGAATTAAACACATGTTTAAAAGATGTAGAATATGTAATTCATTTAGCAGGTGCTGGAATTGTAGATAAAGCATGGACTGATGAACGAAAAAAAACTATTCTTTCAAGTAGAACAGATACTGCTCAACAAATTTTTGAATATTGCAAAAAAGAAAATCATCAACTAAAAGCCTTTATTTCTTCATCAGCGATTGGTTATTATGGCATTATTACTTCAGATAAAATTTATGAGGAAGATGATGCTCCAGGAAATGATTTCTTAGCTGATACTTGTGTTCAATGGGAAGCTTCAGTTGATCAGTTTGAAACTTTAGATATAAGGACTGTAAAAATTAGAACAGGTATTGTTTTAAGTACAGATGGTGGTGCTTTGGTTGAAATTGCAAAACCCATCAAAAATAATTTTGGTGCAGCCATTGGTTCTGGCAAACAATTCATTGCTTGGATTCATGTTAAAGATTTGTGCAATATGTATATACATGCCATTGAAAATGAAAATATGCATGGAGCCTTTAATGCTGTTGCTCCAGAACATAAATCAAATCAAGAATTTACAAAAGCAGTAGCTCTTCAACTTAAAAAAATATTATGGTTACCCAATGTTCCTGCATTTGTTTTAAAACTAATGTTAGGCAAAAGAGCCCAATTGGTTCTTGAAGGCAGCAGGGTTTCGGCTTCCAAAATCTTAAAAAGTGGATTTCAATTTAATTACCCAAAATTAAACGAGGCACTGCAAGAACTTTATCCAAAAAAATAGAATTTAACTTAATTAAATCACCACAATCATTGGTTTTTTAATTCGTGCTTTACATTTGCAGCATGAGTCAAAATGTTAGAGTAAGATTTGCTCCTAGTCCTACAGGAGGTTTACATTTAGGAGGTGTAAGAACAGTTTTATACAATTATCTTTTTGCCAAACACCATAATGGAAAATTTATAGTTAGAATTGAAGATACCGATCAAACGCGTTTTGTTGAAGGTGCTGAAGCATACATCTTTAAAACCCTTGAATGGTGTGGGTTACAGCCAGATGAAAGCCCCTTACATAGTGGACCATTTGAACCATACAGACAAAGTGAAAGAAAACCATCTTACAAAAAATATGCTGAAGAATTAGTATCAAAAGGATTGGCCTATTATGCATTTGATACTGCTGAAGAATTAGAACAAAAAAGAAAAGAGATTCCTAATTTTCAATATGGTCATGCTACAAGAGGAAGTTTAAAAAATTCATTAACCCTTTCTAAAGAAGAAACTGATCAACTTGTAAATTCAAAAACACCATATGTAATTAGAATAAAAATTGAACCTCACCAAGAAATAAAATTTAACGATTTAATTCGTGGAGAAGTTTGTTTTGATACTACACAAGTTGATGATAAAGTATTATTGAAAGCAGATGAAATGCCAACTTATCATTTAGCAGTTGTTGTAGATGATTACTTAATGCAAATTTCTCATGCATTTCGTGGTGAAGAATGGTTGCCATCGGCACCTGTACATATTTTTTTATGGCAGTATTTATTTGGTTTAGATAAAATGCCTCAATGGGCTCATCTACCATTAATCTTAAAACCAGATGGTCATGGAAAGTTGAGCAAAAGAGATGGAGATCGTTTAGGTTTTCCTGTATTTGCAATGGATTGGTTAGACCCTAAAACCAATGAAACTACACAAGGTTTTAAAGAAAAAGGATTTTTACCACAAGCATTCATTAACATGCTTGCTATGCTAGGTTGGAATAGTGGTATAGAGCAAGAGATTTTTTCTTTAGAAGAATTGGTAGATAAATTTTCGTTAGAAAGAGTACATAAAGCAGGTGCAAAATTCGACTTTGAAAAAGCTAAATGGTATAACCACGAATGGATAAAAAAGTTGGATGCTTCAACCTTACTTCTTGACGTAAAAAATCAATTATCCTCTGCCAATATTAATATTGAGGATGATGAAAAACTAACAACCATCATTACACTGGTAAAAGATAGATGTACTTTATTAACTGACTTTTTAGACCAAACTAAGTATTTCTTTAAAACCCCTGAAAACATTGATCTTACAGCCATTCAGCCAAAATGGGATGAAAAGAAAACAACTTTCTTTAGACAAATCATAGCTCAATGGCATAATAATTTTTCTAGTACAGCCGTTGAATTGGAGCAAGAATTTAAAGCATTAGCAACTACACAAGAAATTAAAGTTGGTGAGCTTATGATGCCATTAAGAATCATGCTTGTTGGTGGTAAATTTGGACCAGGAGTTTTTGATATTGCAACTATATTAGGTAAAGATGAAACCATTGCAAGAATTGAAAATGTATTAACTTTATTGAGTAAATAATTATTGATGAAAAATTGGTTTACAGTTTGTTTTGTCTTGTTACTCATTTCTTGTAAAAAAGAATCAGAAAATTTAAATTTTATTTCTTTAAATGAAATTTACCCAATGGCTGTTGGTAAAACTTTTACATACAGATTAGACTCTACTGTAACAGTAAATTTTGGTGCATCTTTAGCCACCAGAAGTTATTTGGCAAAAGACAGTGTAGAAAGTACATTTCTTGATGCACAAAATAGAAAAAGTTTTAGAATTTTCAGGTATTTAAGAGATACATTAGCCGTACAACCCTGGAAATTTACTGCAACTTATTTAACTACGTTTACTGAGAATACAGTTGAATTTGTTGATAATAATCTAAGGTATATTGTATTGTCAAATCCCGTTTCAGAAAATACTTTCTGGAAAGGCAACGCATATATCAATACTATTTTACCCTCATCATATTATTTTTTAGATAATTGGGACTATCAATATAAAAATCTGAATCAGAGTTTTACAACTAAAAAAGGGGTAATTCAAAATACATATACAGTTTTGCAACAAAACACACAAATTCCAGCAACTTTTAACCCTTCTGTTTACAATGAAAAAAGTTATAGTATTGAAGTTTATGCAAAAGGAATTGGCTTAATTTATAAAGAATTTTTACATTATATATGGCAACCCACACCTGTACCAGCAAAGTTTCAGGATGATAGTTATGGCATAAAATTGAATTTGATCAGTTATAATTAAAGAAAAATATTAAACATGAATGTTCCAACAATACAAGAATTTTTAGCTGCTGGAAAAACTCCAGAAGTATTATTTTGGGTAGGATGTGCTGGAAGTTTTGATGCAAGGGCTCAAAAAATTACTAAAGCTTTTGCTGAAATATTAAATCATGTAGGAATTGAATATGCCATTTTGGGAAAAGAAGAAGCTTGTACTGGAGATCCTGCAAGAAGAGCTGGCAATGAATTTTTATTTCAAATGATGGCTTATCAAAATATTCAAATTTTGAATGGCTATGGAATCAAGAAGATTGTTACCACATGCCCTCACTGTTTTAATACTCTTAAAAATGAATACCCTGAGCTAGGTGGCAATTATGAAGTCATTCATCATACTACATTATTACAAGAATTAATAGATCAAGGAAGGATTATATTAAAAGAAGGTGGTACCTTTAAAGGTAAGAAGATTAGTTTTCACGATAGTTGTTATTTAGGTAGGGCAAATAATATTTATGAAGCACCAAGAAAAGTTTTAGAAGCTTTAGATGCCGACTTAGTTGAAATGAAACGCTGTAGAACTAATGGTTTATGTTGTGGTGCTGGTGGTGCTCAAATGTTTAAAGAAGATGAGCCAGGTAATACAAGAATTAATTTTGAAAGAACAGACGAAGCAATAACAACAGGTGCACAATATATAGCATCAGCTTGTCCATTTTGTAATACAATGTTAACTGATGGGGTTAAAAACAGAGAAAAAGAAGAAGATATTAAAGTTTTAGATATTGCAGAAATAGTAGCTGGTAGCTTATAATAGAATTATCAAATTACTAAATAAATTTTATGAATAACAATAGTACTCAGAAGTTCTTGTTGTTACTTCTACTTTTCTTTATTATTTCTTTGGGAGTAAGTTTTTTTACTACTGATTATGAAATGTTTACAACTTCCAGAAATTTAATATTAGCATTTGTTAAAGCACTTGTTTTTACAATTGTATTTGCTTTAATTGTTATGCCAAAAAAGAAATAACATGATTGATTATAAAAACATTAAAGAATTTTTGCCACAAGATTTTCATGATGAATCAAGGGTTTGGATTTATCAAAGTAACAGAATACTCAGTATGTCTGAAGCTTTTACTATTGAGCCACTTTTAAATAGTTTTATAGAACAATGGAAAAGTCATGGCTCACCAGTTAAAGGATTTGCTAACTTAATTTTTGGCCAGTTTATTATTATCATGGCCGATGAATCTAAAACTCAAGTTGGTGGTTGTAGTACAGACAGCAGTGTTCGTTTAATAAAGCAAATTGAGCAAGAATTACAAATAGAATTGTTTAACCGTCAAAATCTTGCATTTATTATTAAAGATAAAATTCAAATTCTTCCAATGCAACAAATTAATTATGCATTAGAAAATGAATTTATTAATTCAGATACTTTATACTTTAATAATCTGGTAGCCACAAAAAAGGAATTAATTGAAAAATGGATTATTCCTGTAAAAGAAAGCTGGTTAGCTTCTAGGTTAGTTGTAAATAGCTAGAATGATAATTGTAAATTGTTAATTATAAATTGTAAATTCAATTCTCTTTTTTTTACTACTTACTACTTACTACTTACTACTTACTACTTACTACTTACTACTTACTACTTACTACTTACTACTTACTACTTACTAACTACTAACTACTAGCTCCTACTCCACCCAATCAGCAATAAAAACATTTGTATCTCTAGTTCCTCCATTATTTCTATTACTTGAGAATACAATTTTTTTACCATCCGGACTAAACATAGGAAAAGCATCAAAACCCTTGTCTCTACTAATTTTTTCTAAGCCATTTCCATTAATATCAGTTAAGTACATATTAAAAGGAAATCCCCTTTTGTACTCATGATTGCTGCAGAAGATGATGTGTTTGCTATCGGGAGTAAAATTAGGAGCCCAATTTGCATTGCCTAAATTAGTAATTTGCTTTGCATTAGAACCATCAGCATCTGCAACCCAAACTTCCATTTTAGTGGGAGCCACTAAGCCTTCTTGTAACAATTCTTTATACTCTTTTATTTCTGCTTCAGTTTTTGGTCTGCTTGCACGCCAAACAATTTTCTTTCCATCAGGGCTAAACCAAGCTCCACCATCATAACCTAATTCAGAAGTAATTCTAGTAACTTTTTCTGTTTCTAGATCCATTATGTATAAATCCAAATCTCCGTCTCGAGTAGAGCAAAAAATCATTTTTTTACCATCAGGAGAAAGTGTTGCTTCTGCATCATAACCTTTATGATCGGTTAATTGTTTCACTACTTTTCCGTTTAAATCTGCCATAAATATGTCGTATGTATCATAAACTGGCCAAATGTATTTATTGCCATATTTTGCTCTATCTACATTTGGTGGACAATTATCACCACCTAAATGAGTACTGGCATAAATAATATGTTTACCATCTTTCATAAAATAAGCACAAGTTGTTCTACCTTTTCCAGTACTTACTAATTTATAATCAAACTCTTTATTTTTCGAAGTTGGAATTTTTCCCAAAAACATTTGATCACATTCGATGCCTTCTTTAGGATTTGTTCTTTGAAAAATTAAACTTTTACCATCGTAACTCCAATACGCTTCTGCGTTATCTCCACCAAAAGTTAATTGCCTAATATTTTTGAAGTGAGTTTCATTGGCATAATGAAGTGAATCTATGGATTGTGATGGTCTTTCTTGTGCACGAACTTGAACACAAGTAAATAAAATAAAAATAACTAGTAATGATAGTTTAATAAAATTTTTCATCTTGCAAAAATACAATTTGCACTTAGCCTTTTATCATAGAATTGTAATATTCTGAACTGATTTTCATCATTACTCTAAAATAAAAAGCAAAAGGCTTCAAAAATTGAAGCCAATTGCATGTTGAGAAAGGTAGAAGTTTAAGCTAATGTAGTGTTCAGCAAACCTGCCTGCTAGGATTTAAACAGGCAGGATTTCTTGTAAAGAAACACAACTGAGGTTTTTCAATTATTATTAATTTTCAAAAGATCTGAGTAATACCAAACGCGATTTTAAACTCATTTGATAGCACAAATCTGAAACATAATTTTCTTTCAAACAAGAGTAGAATTACGCAATTTTTATACGTAATTCTACGCAATATTTTACGTAGTTTTACGCAAGTTTAGTATTCAATTTTTGACTTATTTTACTCATTAATAATATATTTTATGCCATTAAGTACAAATCCACACGTTATCAGTCTACAAGAAGCTGACGATCTGATCAATAAATTTGCTGCAAACAAAGAAGCAATTCTTAATGGCGAATTTCAAGGTCAATCTATTTTTTATGATAGTGGTTCTTTTGATAAAGAATCTATTGATCTTTTATTAGCAAGCTATCCAAGAAACACAGGTCTCAGAATTTATTTAGGTATGGATGATGAGAACAAAATTAAATATGTGCTCAAACTAAAAGATGAAAATGGTAATGATGTTAATGATGTTATTTTAGAAAGAAGTTTAATACCATAAATTAATAAGAATGTTTTGGTATTTTTCAGCTTTAAGTTGTGTTTTACCTGCTCTATTAGGTTTTATTTATAAGAGCAGATTTAGTAAATCTTACTACCCACTTGTGTATGTTCTTATACTAGCTTTTTTTACTGAACTATTAGCAATCTTAAGCGAACTCATTGAAATACCTATTCTCAAAAGCAGTGCTTATAATGTTTATATTATTGTAAGCTATGCCTTATTTCTTTATTTTTTTGTACTCTTAAAAGTTTATCAAAAAAATATTGCTGCCACTTTTTTTTTGATAGTTGTCCTTTCAAATATTATTGAACTTATGATAATTCCACGAGGAAATATTATGATGTTTACATCAATATTTGAGTCCATAGTAATTACAATGGGTTGTCTTAAAATTATATCACAAGAAATTTTTACAAAAGGATTGTTATATCATAGCTTTCTTTCTATAGTAGCTTTTAGTACAATAGTGCTGAGCTTATTCGATATTTTTAATTCCATAATTGGATACATTGTTACACTTCCCTATACACTTAAGTATAATATTTCTATAATTTACAAAACTGTAAATGCACTTTATTACCTAGTTTTAACTTTCGCTTTTTATAGATTAATATGGAAGAACAAGTTATCACAATAGCACTTTTATCATCACTTTTATTAGTAATTGTTATTGCTTCATTTTATTATTTTGTGAACAAGCAACATAAAAAAATAATTGAATGGCAAGAAGCAAGGGTTAATGCCGAGATAGTAACGCTTGAAAGTGAAAGAAAAAAAATAGCTACAGATTTACATGATGATATTGGTCCGCTTTTAAGCAGTATTAAAATGCAGCTATCTGTTATAGATACAAATGATGAAACAGATTTTAATATAATTACAAAATCAAAATCCCAAATTGATGAAGTAATTACCAAATTTAGAATTATAGCAACTAATTTATTGCCCAATTCACTATTAAGAGACGGATTAAATACCGCCATTAAAAATTTTATTGAAAGAGTGAATCATACCTCACTAAAAATAAAATTTGAGAGCAATGCAAATAGTTTAAATGAACATTTTCAGGTAAACATTTATAGAATAATTCAAGAGATTATTCATAATACCATTAAACATGCAAAAGCAAATTTTTTAACTATAACCATTCTTCAAAAAAAAGATTCCATAATCATAAACACTACTGATGATGGAATAGGATTTATATTTCAAAATATTGCTGACATTAAAACTATTGGTATGCTTAGTTTACAAAGCAGGGTATCTTTATTAAATGGGAAATTGAATATAGAAAGTGAGTTGGGTAAAGGAACAAAATTCATAATTCATTTACCACTAACAGATTTAATCAATACTAATGGAAAAAATTAATATTGTTATTGCTGATGATCATGAAATATATCGTGATGGGCTTAAACTTATGTTTCAAAAACAAAAAGAAATTAAAGTAATTGGAGAAGTTGATAATGGACAAGATTTAGTTGCCATAGCACAAAAACTTCAACCAGATGTTATATTAACAGATATTAAAATGCCTATTTTAAATGGAATTGAATCAACACTAAAAATTGTATCATCAAATCATAATATTGGCATTATAGCTTTAAGTATGTATGATGATAATGATCTTATAGTAGAAATGCTCGAAGCTGGGGCAAAAGGTTATTTGCAAAAAAATGCTAATAAAGAGCAAATTATAGATGCAATAAAGACTGTAGCTTTAGGGCAAGTATATTACTGCAATAGCACCAGTGAAAGTTTAACCAAATTAATATACAAAAGCAAAATATTTAATCCTTACTTAAATAAAAAAGTTATAGAGTTTACTGATCGAGAGTTAGAAGTTATAACATTAATATGCAAAGAATATTCAACCAAACAAATTGCTGAAAAATTTTTTTTAAGTTTAAGAACTATAGAAGGTATTAAATTAAAAATTCAAGAAAAAATAAATGCTTCAAATACTACTGGTATTGTAATATATGCTGTAAAAAATGGCTTGGTTGATTTAGAAAGCATTTAAATGCAAATTGTATTCAGGGTTTATAAAATAGAAAAAGGTTTCAATTGCTTGAAACCTTTACTATCATTGAGTGGGAGTTGACGGGGTCGAACCGCCGACCCTCTGCTTGTAAGGCAGATGCTCTAAACCAACTGAGCTAAACTCCCTTTTCCCGTTTTGGGAGTGCAAAAATAGGGGCTCATTTATATTTTCCAAAAAAACTAACAATTATATTTTAGAAACTTTATTGAGTTTCACACTGCTAACTTCTAATTGCCTCTACAGGATTCATTTTTGCTGCAATAGATGCAGGAACAATTCCTGCAACTAATCCAATAATTACACAAATACTAACTGCTAAAAACAAAATACTTGGAGCTATAATTAAAGGAAATGGCATAAATGAGCTCATGGCTAAAATTAATAAGTAAACCATACTTACTCCTAATATTCCTCCTATGATACACAAAAAAGCACTTTCTAATAAAAACTCAGTTAATATAGTTCTACGCTTAGCTCCTATTGCTTTTTTTAGTCCTATTTGACTTGTTCTTTCTCTTACAGTTACAAACATAATATTTGCAACTCCAAAGCCTCCTACCAGTAAACTCAATCCTGCAATAAACCATCCTCCTAAATTTACAGAGCCAAAAACTTTTGTTACTTCTTCTCCAAGTTGATTAATATCATTCAGTGCAAAATCATCTTCTTCCTTAGGACTTAATCTATGTAATTGTCTCATTACACCTCTTAATTCATCAGACAAAGCAACAGAAGCAACATTTTCTTTTCCTTGAACCATGATTACAGGATTACAAAACCTTACATTATATACTGAAGCAAAATATCTGTAAGCAAATAAAAAAGCATGATCATAATCAAATCCATCTAAAATACTTTTACCTTGTTTTTCTATAACCCCAATAATATAAGTGGCTTTTCCATTAATATTAATGGTTTTGCCCACAGCTCTTTGTGCACTACCTAAAAGCATTGTAGCATACTCGTGCCCAATAACTGCAACTGAGGTTCCTCGCTCAAAATCCATTTCTGAAAAATATCTGCCTTGGTCTATTACTATATTTTGTATTTTATTAAAATCTTCTGTAATACAATAAATAGATGCACTATTTAAAACTTTATCTTCGAATATTGCATTTGAACTTGTTTGTGCATATAAGCAAACATTACTGGCTAAAGAACTCTTTTGTTTTATAAATGACATTTCAGCATACTTAGGCTCTGGACGTTTAATATATTTCCACCAAGGATATTCTGGCCCACCACTATATTGCCATTTATCAATATAAATTGTATTGCTGCCAAACGATTTTAAATCAGACTTTATCTTACCCTCCAAACTATTAATTGTGGCTAATATGCTAATAATACAAAATATACCAAATGCTATTCCTAATAAAGAAAGTGCACTTCTTAATTTATTATTTCGCAACTCTTGAAGAGCCATCTTAAAACTATTCCATAATATTCTATATAACTTTAGCATGTTTCAAAAGTAAGCTTGAAGTATAACTTAAAAAACTTTACCTGTAAAATTGTGATGAACAGTAAAATAGTTCCATAAAAAGTAAAATAGTAACTTTTAAAAATTATTTTATCTAAACTTACAACGTTATTTTTGCAATATTCAAAACCACAACTTTGTTATATGACTTGGAAACAGATGTTTACTTCTTCAGTTGGTAAGAAATTAGTAATGGGCTTTACTGGTATTTTCTTGATTTTATTTTTAATTGTACACGTTGGTTTAAACGCCTGCATTTGGGCTAATGATGGAGGTGAAATGTTTAATAAAGCTGCTCATTTTATGGGCTCTAATTTAATTCCTAGAATTCTTGAAATAGGCTTATTTGTTGGCTTTATTTTACACATTGTTCAAGGGTATATGCTAACTCTTCAGAATAATAAAGCAAGATCTGTAGGTTATGCAGTAAACTACAAAGATGGAAGCAAATGGTATAGCAGAAGCATGGCTTTATTAGGAAGTATAATTCTCATTTTTCTTATTATACATCTTTCACATTTCTGGATTCCTAACAGAATGCAACAAGGATTAACTTTAGGAAACGAAAAAGATTTGTATGCTTTAATGAAAGAAACATTTTCTGGTAACGACTCTAGAACATTAATTACAATTGTAGTTTATATTTTAGGTTGTGCAGCTTTGGGATATCACTTAGCACATGGATTTCAAAGTGCTTTTAAAACTTTAGGTATTCATAATAAAAAATATTTTCAAATGTTAGCTGCAATTGGCTTTATTTTTTCAATTGTTGTTTGTTTAGCATTTGCTTTAATGCCACTTAGTTTTCATTTTGGTTGGATTAATTAAACAATTAGTGAATTTGACAATTCGACAATTGCTGTCAATTCACTTATTTATTAAACAATTGTCGAATTGCCGAATTGTCAAATTACTTAATTATGTTAGAAGCTAAAATACCTGCAGGAAAATTAGAAGACAAATGGACTGATTATAAAGGTCATTGCAAGTTAGTAAACCCTGCCAACAAAAGAAAATTAGAAGTTATTGTTGTTGGAACCGGATTAGCTGGAGCTAGTGCTGCTGCTAGCTTAGGTGAAATGGGATATAAAGTAAAAGCATTTTGCTTTCAAGATTCTCCTCGAAGAGCACATAGCATTGCTGCCCAAGGTGGAATTAATGCAGCAAAAAATTATCAGAACGATGGTGATAGTATTTTTAGATTATTCTATGATACCATTAAAGGTGGAGATTATCGTTCTCGTGAAGCCAACGTTCATCGTTTAGCAGAAGTTTCTGCAAATATTATTGATCAATGTGTTGCACAAGGTGTTCCCTTTGCACGTGAATATGGTGGACTTTTAAGCAATAGAAGTTTTGGTGGAACTCAAGTACAACGTACATTCTATGCTGCTGGTCAAACTGGTCAGCAATTATTAATAGGTGCCTATCAAGCCTTAGAACGTCAGGTTGCTTTAGGCAATGTAACCATGTATGCTCGACATGAAATGTTAGATATTGTTAAGATAGATGATAAAGCTCGTGGTATAATTGCTCGTGATTTAGTGAGTGGAAAATTAGAACGTCATTTTGGACATGCAGTTTTATTATGTACTGGAGGCTATGGTAATGTTTTTTACCTCTCTACAAATGCCATGGGCAGTAATGTAACAGCAGCTTGGAAAGCCCATAAACAAGGTGCTGCATTTGCAAATCCTTGCTTCACACAAATTCATCCAACTTGTATTCCAGTTAGTGGAGATCATCAATCTAAACTTACTTTAATGAGCGAAAGTTTAAGAAACGATGGTAGAATTTGGGTACCTAAAAAACAAGGTGATAATAGAAAATCTGTTGATATTCCAGAAGAAGAAAGAGATTATTATTTAGAGAGAAGATATCCTGCTTTTGGAAACCTTGTACCTAGAGATGTGGCTTCAAGAGCTGCAAAAGAAAGATGTGATGCAGGTTATGGTGTAGGTACTTCTAAACAAGCTGTATATCTAGATTTTTCTGATGCCATTCAACGCTATGGAAGAGCAGAAGTTAGCAAAAGAAATTTAGGCGAGGTTAGTGCTGAAGAAGTTACTCGTTTAGGGAAAGAAGTGGTTAAAGAAAAGTATGGTAATTTATTCGATATGTACGAAAAAATTACAGGTGAAAATCCATACGAAGTGGCGATGAGAATTTATCCCGCTGTACATTATACAATGGGTGGTTTATGGGTAGATTATGAATTAATGACGAATGTTAGAGGGTTATACGCTTTGGGTGAAGCCAACTTTAGTGATCATGGTGCCAACCGTTTAGGTGCAAGTGCTTTAATGCAAGGCTTAGCAGATGGATATTTTGTTATACCATATACTTTAGGTAATTTTTTAGCCGATGAAATTTATGCTAAATCCATCGAAACTAATCATCCTGCTTTTGAAGAAGCAGAACAAAAAGTGAATGATAGAATTCAAACTTTAATGAATATAAAGGGTACTCAATCTGTTGAAAGTTTTCACAAACGTTTAGGTAAAATAATGTGGGATAAATGTGGCATGGCCCGTAATGCTGAAGGATTACAACAAGCCATTAAAGAAATTCAGCAATTAAAAAAAGAATTTTGGAGCGATGTGAGAATTCCTGGATCTATAAATGAGTTTAATCCAGAATTGGATAAAGCAGGAAGAGTGGCTGATTTTATTGAGCTGGGTGAATTAATGTGTTTAGATGCTTTAACGAGAGAAGAAAGTTGTGGTGGGCATTTTAGAGAAGAACATCAAACAGAAGAAGGTGAAGCTTTAAGACATGATGATAAATTTATGTACGTTTCTGCATGGCAAATGAAAGGCGAACATGAATGGGAATTGATTAAAGAAACATTGAATTATGATGTTATTAAACCAACACAAAGAAATTATAAATAATGATTCAATTTGGCAATTCGATAATTTGAAAATGCTATGAATTATAATAAAGAAAATGTTGTTCTAAAAAAATCAATTGCGTTTTCTTTGGCTTTGATTGATTATGTTGAGTTGCTTGAAAACAATAAAAAATTTGTTATTGCAAATCAACTCATGAAAAGTGGAACATCAATTGGGGCAAACATTCATGAAGCACAAAATGCAGAAAGTAAATTAGATTTTATTCATAAGTTTAAAATTGCAGCAAAAGAAATAGAGGAGACCAAATATTGGTTTACACTTTGTAGAGAATCAAAAAACTATCCTAATTGCAGTAACTTAATTGAACAATTAAAAGAAATTGAAAAAATAGTAACAAAAATTATAGTATCAAGTAAAACAATTCGACAATGAGTTAATACTTCAATTCGAAAATAAATTCAAAATAATTTTTAATAATTGTCGAATTCTCAAATTGTCGAATTACCAAATTTAAATATATGGAACATTACACAATGAATCTAAACTTAAAGGTTTGGCGTCAGAAAAATTGTCAAACAAAAGGCCAATTCAAACTTTACAAAGTAGAAAATATTTCTACAGAAATGTCTTTTCTTGAAATGTTCGACGTGTTGAATGAACAATTAATTGCTACTGGTGAAGACCCTATTGCTTTTGATCATGATTGTAGAGAGGGCATTTGTGGTGCTTGCAGTATGTACATTGATGGTAAACCACATGGACCATGGGAAGCAAATACAACTTGTCAGCTTCATATGAGAGCATTTAAAGATGGTGATACTATAGTTGTTGAACCATGGAGAGCTAATGCTTTTCCGGTAATTAAAGATTTAGTTGTAGATCGTACAGCATTCGATAGAATCATTCAAGCAGGTGGATATATCAGTGTAAACACTGGTAATGCTGTTGATGGAAACTCGCTTCCTATAAATAAGGATAAAGCAGATGCTGCTTTTGCTGCTGCTATGTGTATTGGTTGTGGTGCTTGTGTTGCAGCTTGTAAAAATAGTAGTGCAATGTTATTCTTGAGTGCAAAGGTTTCTCATTTAGCTTTATTACCTCAAGGAGAACCTGAACGTCATTCTAGAGTAATTAATATGGTTACTCAAATGGATAAAGAAGGATTTGGTTCTTGTACTAATACTGGTGCTTGTGAAGCAACTTGTCCGAAAGAAATTTCAATAGCAAATATCGCTCGATTAAATAGTGAATATTTAACTGCTAGTTTGGTATCGGAAAAGTAATATTAATTAAATTTTATTTCTTCTACTTTAAAAAATATTTGGTAAATATCAAAAAACACTTAATTTAGTTGTATAAACTAATAATGTTTATGTTATTATTACTTATTAACATCTTTATTTTATCTTTATCGGCTCTAACATTATTCAGCAATTCAGCAATTCAGCAATTCAGCAATTCAGCAAAATAAAAATATCAAATATGTTCTGCTTAGCAGACATCTTCAAATTGATATAAATCATATTATACTCATTTCAACTATTTCAAAAAAAATTATATTCAAACAATTTTTTTACAAGCAAAGTAGTGTGTACAACTATCTGCTTGTAAAAAAGCAGCCTTATGTTTTGTGTGTACAGCAAAATTTGAGGCTACAAAAAAAATCCTTATATGTTAAGTAAATCATCTGTTCAACTTTACTGAACTTTAAGGTAACAAATACTAAGCAGTAAGCCACTCTTTGTTAAGAGTACACTAAAACTATTTGCTATTTATAAATAGCAAATTATAAAAAGTTGTGGATGCTATCTTGTACTTGTTGGGTAAAAGCAACAACCCTAATGTTGCTAAATAATACAACTAGCTTTATACTCTTTAAAGTTAAAAGAGGGTTAAGTGTATATTTAAATTAACTTTATTTTTATGCTAAAAAAATTTGAAAACTTAGGTACTGCTTTAAGCAGAAATGAAAGTAAAAAAATTATAGGGGGCGATGGTTATAACGATTTGATTGTTGATGATGGTGGTATAAAATGTTCTTATACAAAAAAATCTACCGCAGAATGTAATAATGCTTCTTTTGGTAATACATATTGTCAAGTAAATGACTTAGCAGTTTGCAATCAAGGTGCAAATAATCTTTGTTCAAGTAATTCATGCTGTGCTTCAGCTAGTTGCTCTTATTAAATTAGACTATGGATCTGCTTTATTTAAAAGCAGATCCATTATTAAACAATATATTAATTTGTATGAGAGAATTTCACTTATGAACAATTCAATAAAATTGGGTATGATTAAATCATTTTTTTTCCTTTTTTTTTCAATTACGAGCTCAGATTTAATTTGTCAAACAACAGTAATTTATAAATATAAAAGAGACTTAAATTTAAGAAGCGACTCAATTTTTTTGAGATTTTTCAAACAAACAAATTCACCATATGAAGGAGACAGGGAAATCCATCCATTTTCTAAAACATACTTTAGTAAAAATGATACGAACTATATAAAGTACACTATAAAATTAAATGACACAACATGCTCATTTAATGACGATTTATTTGGTCATGAAGTTATCATTATTCCAAAAGACACATTAGAATTTACTTTAGAAATGAAGCCAATAGAGGATTCGTTTAAACTAAATAAGAAATTTCCAAGCCCTTGGATGTTGAATTTATATTTCTCTGGAAAGAATAAATTTATCTATGAAATATTTGACTCATTAGCTTTTGTAAGTGGAGATTTAAGAAATTCAAATTTAAATATTAACATTGTTAATGGAGATTATACCAAATTATTAGATACTATATTTAATATTTACAAGTACAGATTAGACTACTTGAATAAATATTGTTTAAACCATAACATACCCAAGAATATTCAAAGGTTGGTAACCAATGAAATTCGTTCTTCATATTTAATTAATTTATTATCTCAATACAAAGACACACTCAACTATAAGACCAATTTTCATAAAGCTTTCGAAGATATTGAACTGAACGATTCAGTATTGTTTTTTCAAACAATCTTATTTTCAAATTTAGTTCTCATGTATGAAAGAATAGTTAACAAGCTAAATAATACAGAAATTCCACTTGTTAAAACTTATTCAGTTTGTAAAGAAAAATATACTAATCCAATTCGAGATTATTTATTGCATGTATATGTAAAAAATGCAATTATCAATAAAGAAAAATTTGCAGATTCATTATTGTTTGACTTTAAACAAATTTGTACCAATTTAATATACTTAAACTATTTAGACTCACTAAAAGTTATTTATAAGCAAAAGCAAAAATTGATTTTATTGGATGCTCTCAATGATTCAATAATTGATACAAAAGGTAATAAAATAAAAATAAAAAATCTTTTAAAAGATAAGTTTGTTGTCCTTGATTGTTGGGCTTCATGGTGCAAACCCTGTCTTTTAGAACTACCATTTAGTATGAGTTTCCAAAAAATCTTTAAAGAAAAAGTTGACTTTATTTTTCTGTCTTTTGATAGGGATAAATCCAGTTGGTTGTTGAAACTTAAATCATTAAAATTTAAAGGAAAACATTACTTATTGAATAAGAACTTCGAATCAAATTTTGCAAATTATTTTAATATAAATTCTATTCCCAGATATTTAATATTTAATAATAAAGGACAATTAGTTTCAGACGATGCACCAAGACCATCAGAAAAAATATTTACAAAAATGATTGACAAATTAATTACTAAATAAACTATGATAAACTCATATAGTAATATAGAATCAATAACAATTATTTTAATTCAGCACTTTAAATTACCAATTACCAAATCGACAGCAAGAGAAAGTATTAAAAATCATCCTGATTATCCTAGTTTATTAAGCATTAGTGATAGTTTAAATAAATGGCAAATACCTAATGCAGCTTTTAAAATAGAAGCAAATAAATTATCAGAGTTACCCTTGCCGTTTATAGCACATTTAGTAAAAGCAAATAGTGCATTTGCATTGGTAACAAGTATTGGCAGTAACAGTATTACTTACCAAACTGGCACTACAGCAAAAAGTAAACAATCAATTACAATTAAAGATTTTCTAAAAATTTGGGATGGTGTGGTTTTATTAACAGAACCAACAGCACAAAGTGCAGAGCCAAATTATAAAAAAGCCAAACAACAAGAAACCATACGTCAACTTAAAATGCCTTTATATACTAGCATTGGCTTATTGCTTACTTTAATTCTTGGAATTTTAACTATTAACAATACAATATTAACTTTTAGCTTAATAAAGTTTTTAGGTATTATTGTTACAACACTTTTGCTTTGGTATGAGGTAGATAATGGCAACCCTTTTTTGCAACAAATTTGTACAGGCACATCCAAAACAAATTGCAATGCCATACTTAACAGTAAAGATGCAAAGTTGTTTGGCATTATTAGTTGGAGCGAGATAGGCTTTTTTTATTTTGCAAGTGGTTGGTTATTATTATTGTTTAGCAGTTGGTTGCCTACCCCTGCACAAACACTGCCAATAATAGTATGGTTAAATTTATTGGCAATGCCATATACTGTTTTCTCTGTTTATTATCAATGGCGTATTGCAAAGCAATGGTGCAGGTTATGCCTTACTGTGCAAGTATTGTTGGTAGCAGAGCTTATAGTTAGTATTACTACAAATCAATTTTACAACTTATCAATCAATCAACTTTTCAATCAATCCACCAATCAACTTTTTATCTTTTCAATTATTCTCCCAGTTGCAATTTGGTATTTACTAAAAATGCCTCTTAAAACAAGTCAAGAAGCAAAAAATGTAAAAAGGCAATTAATACGTTTAAAGTTCAATAACAACATTTTTAATGTATTGCTACTGAAACAAAAAAAAATAGCTGTTATTGCAAATGATTTGGGTATTGTAATGGGTAATCCAAATGGAGATAATACAATTATTAAAGTGTGTAATCCTTATTGTGGACCCTGTGCCAAGGGTCATACCAAAATTCATAATCTTTTAGAAATAACCCCTAACTTAAGAGTACAAGTATTGTTTACAGCAACTAATAAAGAGGGCGATATTAAAACTCCACCCATAAAACACTTACTAGCCATTGCAGCCAAAGGAGATGCAACACTAACAGCCCAAGCAATGGAAGATTGGTATAAAGCTCCTAAAAAAGACTATGAAACTTTTGCAAAAAAATATCCAATTAACAAGGAAGAACTAGATAAACAAATAAACATAATTGATGAGATGAGCAAATGGTGTGAAGAAACTAAAATAAGTTTCACTCCAACTTACTTTATCAATGGCTATCAAATACCAGATATTTATGACTTAGATGATATAGGATATTTTTTAAACTAAACTTTTGCTTTTTCCAATCTTATTATTTCAAACAATAATTAATTGTGAGTTTCCCATTTTACAAACAACTAGATGCAAGGGATTGCGGGCCCACATGCTTACGTATGTTGGCAAAGTATTATGGTAAAAATATTTCAATTCAACACTTACGCAACTTATGTGAAATTGGAAAAGAAGGTGTAAATTTATTAGGCATTGCCAATGCTGCTGATGCAATTGGTTTTAGAACTAGAGCAGTAAAACTTACTTATAAACAATTTATAGAAGACGTTTCCACTCCCTGCATTTTACATTGGGGGCAAAATCATTTTGTAGTTGCTATACCTTATCAAAATAATTTAATTAATAATTTATTTTTTTCAAAGTACATAAAAAATAAAAGAATATCAAAGGGTTTGTTAATTGCAGACCCATCACGTGGATTAAATACAATAGAAAAAAAAGATTTTTTAAATCAATGGGCTAGTACAACTATTAATGATGAACCTTCTGGATTTGCTTTATTACTAGAACCAACTAAAGTATTTAATAAAGAAGAAGAAATAACATACAATAAAAATAATCATTGGAATAAAGCAGGTATTGCCAAATCTTCTCCATTTGAAGTTGAAGAAGTCAGTAAAAGTTGGACTATTATTACCCCATATTTTTTTGCACAAAAAAAGTTTTTGCTACAACTTTTAATGGGTTTAGTTGCAAGCAGTATTTTACAATTAATATTTCCTTTTTTAACACAAGGCATTGTTGATATTGGTATACAAACACACAACCTGCCTTTTATTTATATGGTATTAATTGCTCAATTAATGCTTTCTTTTGGTCGTGTGTTTATTGATTTTATTCGTAGCAGATTATTGCTTTACATCAGCACCAAAATAAATGTTTCCATCCTTTCTGATTTTTGGATTAAGCTAATGAAATTACCATTAAGTTATTTTGATAGTAAACAAACTGGTGATATTATACAACGACTTGGAGATCACCAAAAAATTCAAAACTTTCTTACAGGCAGTGCATTAAACACTTTCTTTTCTTTATTGAATTTCGCCGTTTTTTCTATTGTATTACTTCAATATAACGCAACAGTTTTTACCGTGTTTTGTATTGGAAGTTTCCTATATTTTTTTTGGATTAGAATATTTTTAAGTTATAGAAGAAATTTAAACTATAAATATTTTGAATTAGCCAATAAAGAAAATACAGCTACCATGCAACTTATAAATGGCATGCATGAAATACGATTAAATAACGCAGAACAATATAGACGTTGGGAATGGGAAGGATTACAAGCTAACATTTTTAAATTACAATTCAAAACCTTAAGCATAACTCAAATTCAACAAGCTGGTGCTTTTTTTATTAACGAAGGTAAAAACATTGTTATCACTTTTTTAGTTGCCAAGTCTGTAATGGATGGACAATTAACACTTGGAGCAATGTTAGCTGTGCAATATATAATTGGGCAATTAAACAGCCCAATAGAGCAAATTGTAGGTTTTGTTCAACAAGCCCAAGATGCAAAAATAAGTTTAGAAAGATTGAATGAGATTCATAGTTTGAGGGATGAATCAAATACTACAAACTTTGGATACACAAGTAAAATGCCAACAAATATGGGATTGGTTTTAAGAAACCTTTCATTCACATACAATGGTGCAGGTAATGAACCAGTGTTACAAAATATAAATCTTCATATTCCAGAGGGCAAGGTTACAGCAATAGTAGGCATGAGTGGAAGCGGTAAAACAACATTATTAAAACTTTTGTTACGTTTTTATGAAAACTATCAAGGTGAAATTGAGTTTCAAGGAAGCAAATGTTGGAAAAGTTTAGATCACTCATTTTGGCGTAGCAAATGTGGTTGTGTAATGCAAGATGGATTTATTTTTAATGATAATATTGCCAACAATATAGCAGTAACTGATGGCAATCCCGACTATGAAAAATTGATTCAAGCCTGCAAAGTAGCAAATATTTTAACATTTATAGAAAGCCTTCCATTAGGGTTTAATACAAAAATTGGTGCTGAGGGAAATGGAATAAGCCAAGGTCAAAAACAAAGAATCTTAATTGCAAGAGCAGTTTATAAAAATCCTGAATATTTATTTTTCGATGAAGCAACAAATGCTTTAGATGCTAATAACGAAAAAGAAATTATGGAACAACTAAACTATTTTTTTAAAGGTAGAACAGTTATTGTTGTTGCACACAGATTAAGTACAGTAAAAAATGCCGACAATATTGTAGTATTAAAAAATGGAGTTATGGCGGAGCAAGGTAATCACGAAACACTGGTTAACAAACGTGGTTACTATTATGAACTAGTAAAAAATCAATTAGAATTAGGAAACTAGTTAATAAAGTAAAATTCAATTTTAAACATTTTAAATTATAATATAATCAGTGTCAGATAATCATATTAGAAACTACCAAGTATCAGAAATCATTTCAAGTAATCCTAGCTTTTTGGTGCGAAATGGTATTAGTTTATTTGTATTAATACTAATTATCATTATAGCTGTTTGCAGTTTTGTAAAATATCCGGATGTAATATCAACAAATGCAAAACTTACTGCAATCAATCCTCCAAAAGAAATAAAAGCCAAAGTAAATGGCAGATTGGTAGAGTTATTTGCTACTGAAAATCAAAAAGTACAGGAAGGTACGATTTTAGGCTATCTAGAAAGCACTGCGAACCACAAGTACATTATTAATTTATCTAATATTATTGATACAATGGTGCAACTAATGCAGCAAAACAAAGTATTACAAACAATACTAGACTATAAAACTTTTTTGTCTAAAAACAAAACAGATGAAAATTATGGAGAAATACAAGCAGCATATCAAACATTTATTCAAGCTTATAATTCCTACAATCAATATTTAAATGGTGGATTCTATTTGCAAAAACTAAGTATGCTACAAAAAGATATTAGTTATTTGCAAAGGCTAAAAGAAAGCCTTTTGCAACAAAAAAAAATGACAGAAGAAGATGTTAAATTAATGCAAGAAAACTTTGCAGCACAAGAAAAAATGAACAAAGAAAAAGTAATTGCACCTGTAGAATATAGAAACGAAAAAAGCAAATTAATTGCTAAAGAAATTAGTTTACCGCAAATTAACTCAATCATCATTAATAATGATAATTCTCAACATACAAAACAAAAAGAAATTGCTGAATTACAAAACCAAATTGCACAACAACAAAATATTTTTATTCAAGCTTTACAAAGTTTTAAAGCAATTGTTGATGATTGGAAAGCAAAATATTTATTTACTACTCCTGTTGCTGGCACTATAGAATTTGCAGGATTTGTTCAGTCAAATCAACTGTTACAAGTCAATCAAATCCTTTGCTTTGTGAATCCTAAAAATAGTGCTTTCTATGCTCAATTACTAATACCTCAAACCAATTTAGGCAAAATAAAAGTTAATCAAAAAGTGTTACTCAAGCTTCCCTCTTATCCATTTCAACAATATGGTTATATTGAAGGAACCTTAAATTTTATTTCAAATATTCCTACTGATAGTGGCTATATAGCTAAAGTAGACTTTACAAGAGGCTTACAGACAAATTATTCAAAATCTATTTTTTTTAGAGAAGGTTTAAAAGCAAATGCTGAAATTATTACAGAAGATTTGAGTTTATTAGAAAGGTTTTTTTATAATATCAGAACTTCATTTAAAATATCCAATTAAAATTTAAAATGTTTGTTGTTTCAAATATTGCCCGTTTAAATAAAGAATATTTAACTGCAAGTTTAGTTTCAGAAAATTAATTATAAATGTTTTCAGTTAAAAGTTCAGCAGTCCTAAGATTGTTGAACTTTTTTGTTAACACTACTTTTCTTTTTTCAATTTCATTACTTATAAAATCTTTTTTCATGTATTCGTTTATTGCTGCAATAAATTCTTCCGAATCATTTGCAAGAATACATAATTCATCTAAGCCACTTCCAGAAACAGTATCATGGTTCACTAAACAAAATCTCCCATTAAATAAAGCATTTAATAATTTAAGTTTTATGCCAGAGGAACTAAATGAAGGCAGAATATTCAATTGAGCATTTTGAATTAATTCATCTAACTCAACATGAGTAGGATTTGAAATTAAAGTGATGTTCCTGAATTTTTGTACATGTCTTTTTATTTCATTCGAAGGGCTTTTACCTGCAATGATGAATGAATAATCATTTAAAAATTTGAAAACATTTTGTATTAACCAAATAACTGATTTTTCATTTGCTGAAACGCTTAAATCTCCTTGATACAAACCATATTTTCCCAAACCATTTTTTGAATTTATTTTCCATGTTTCAGGAATAAACATAGGCAAATATTGAATTTGCTGAGCATTAAAAAATTCTTTGAACTTAATTACATCTGATTCACTTAAAGCTAAAAGTTGAACTGAAGATTTCCCTAGTAATGACTCATAATTTTTCAACAACATACTCTCTCTCCAATAAAATGCCTTCTTAAATAAATTAGATGTTGTTGCTTTTAAATATTGATAATATTCATGTTCTACATTATGCAATCGAACAACAATTTTCCGATTAACGAATCTTTTATCTAAAAAAATTGAAGAAGTATGTAAGCCTTCACAAAGTATTGGATAATCATCTTCTAACAATTTCAATTTAAGAGTTTCACTAGATCTTGTTGCAACAATAAATGGCAGATTTGATAATAAATGTAAAAGGCTTTTGGAACGATGATAATAATTTACTTCAACACAATATTTATTTAAAATTGGTTGTTCTCCTCTCCCATAATCAAAACAATGTAAATGAATTTTAACACCTAATTTTTGCAAGTAAGGTAACTTCCAAAATAAATCTACCACACCTCCATAATCAACAGGGTAAGGTACATTGAAGCAAATTATATGAAGATGTTTTTCCAAAATAGTATTAGTTTTTTTTCTTCGGTTTGCCAATTTAAGCTCTCCCTAGCTCGTAAAGCATTTTGTTGCAATCTTTCATATAAAACTTCATCGGCTAACAACCGATTGATTGCATCTGATAATGTTTTTACCTCAATATTTTCAACCAACAATGCTACTTCAAACTCATGATTAATATTTTTATACTCAGGGTAAGCTACACAAATCTGAGGAATGCCAGCCATGATATAATCAAAAAATCGATTGGCCAGGGAATAATACTGATTCATACCATCTCTTTCAAAAATGGTAATTCCAAATTTTGCTGTTGGCGTAATTGTTTTTAATTTGTTTGGTAGAACAGCTCCAAACAGCTTGACTTTATTTTCTAATTGATGCTTTAAAATTAAAGCTTTTGTTTCTTCGTAAAAATTGCCAATACCATAAATGTGTAATTCAGCATTTACATTTTTCATTGCTGGAATCAATTGTTCAAAACCTCTTCCATGATTTACAGCACCTTGATATATTATTGGTTGATGGGTTGATGGGTTGATGGGTTGATGGGTTGATGGGTTGATTGGTTGATTAGTTGATTGGTTGAGATGTGGTAAATTTCTGATTACTGCATAATTTACCATATACCTTCTCATAAATTCTTCTTTAATAAAAACATTGACTGTATAACCATATTCAAATTTTGGTACACAGTATTGTTCTATTTTATCCCAAATCCATTTTACTTTTTTGTTTGTAATTACTTCTTTCATTTCAGTAAAAATTTCATGTGCATCATACACACGTTTTTTTCTTTTAATGAACGAAACTAAATAACATGGCAAAATAGTATCTAAATCAATGGCACAATAAGCATCGCTCTTTTTAAAAAGTAAATAGAAAAAAAGCTTAATATTATATTCGGCATAAAAAAGAAAAGTTTTTTCAAAATATATAGAAATTCTTTTTTGCTGAAAATTTTGAGTTGAAAGTTGTGTTGAAGACTTTCGTTTTACACCAACTAATAAAACTTCAAATTCATGATTTTGTAAAGAGTTGCAAATTCTTTGCATTCTTTGATCATAATTTAAATCGTTAGTAACAGTGAAAATAATTTTTTTCAAATCCAATAATTAAGTTTCAAATATAAATAGCAAAAAATAAGTCCTGCAAATTGCAGGACTTATAAACGATTGTTTTAAAAAATTATAAACTCTTAATTAACATGGTTGCAAATCGAACATAGTCATCATTTTTTTGTTCTGTTGCTAAAGTTCTGCAGGTTTCAGCACTTTGTTTAGCAGCCACTTTATCACCTAAAGCCTTTTCAATTTTAGCTTTTAATAAATAGTACCAAAATTTATCAGTCTTCTCACCAACAGCTTTAGTAATATTAGTTAGGGCTTTGTCATAATCTTTATCATACTCATAATAAAAATTAGCAGCTTGTTGATAAACTGATGATGTTACATTATCTGCACTTAAAGCTTTTTCCACCTGAACTCTTATTCTATCTCTTACATTAGTTGTAATTGGTATATTTATTAGAGTATTACCCCACATTAATTGCAAGTCACAGTTTTCAGCAGAAATATTTGCAAATTGCATGGTAAATGTTTCAACACTTGATTTTAGTGTTTCTGCAGGCACATCAACTCTAAATAAATCATCTTTTTCATTATATTGAGTTCCCCATTTTTTAGAATCACTGTTAATGATGATAGTCCACATTTTTTTACCTGGTATAGTATAAATAGCATAACTACCTGTATCAACATTTTTTCCTGCAATGGTTATTGGGTCATTAACTTTTAGCTTAGTTGCATTATTAGCCCCTGTTCTCCATACACTTCCTAAAGGCCCCAATTCGCTACCTTCTTTAAATAAAGTTCTTCCTTTTATACTTGGTCTAGAATAAACTAACTCTAATTTACTTAACCCAAATTCTTGAATAACTGTTTGAGTAGGACTTAAAGCAGGTTGCTTTATTTGAGCTTCAACAGACAGAAATGATATTAGTAAGAATCCCAATAAATATTTTTTCATATAAATAATTTTTCCAAATATAATTTATTAATTTTTTATTTGTTTATGATAATAGAAAGATAGTGATGAAAGGATTATTCTATTGCACTTGTTCCTTTAACTATTTCTATTTGAACGGTTTTTTTACCTTTTTCGTTTTCTGAAGTTGTTATAATAATTACAGATGCTGGCTTACTTGATGTAGCAGGTATAAAGAATTTTTGAGTAGTGACTATTGGAAATTTTTCCATAGCTGGAGCTATTACTACAGGAGCAAGCTCTGGTTGATTTAAATTCACTACCTCATCGAATTCTTCTTCTTGAATTTGATTTACTAAAAACTTGTTATTATTCTCATTGGGTTTAAAGTATTCTAAGGTATTAATTAAATCTGTTTTAATATTATTCGATTTGCTTGTAGCTATATCATTGTTTATACCAGGCTTTACATTTAGTTTTTGTTCAACTTCTACTTTAGTAAAAACTTGATTTGATTTATGACTAGGGGGTTTAGTTATTTTGGTATGAAGATTATTGATAATTTGAATTGTTGTTGTTGATTCTTTTCTAATTGTAGCAGTCATAAAAGCTATACCTGCAATGATTAATGGGAAGAAAAATATTTTTCCAAAATAATCTGTTGTTTTACTTGTTGATTGAAAATTTAAGATTCTTTGAATTCTGATTAGTAATTCCTTTTTTGTACTTACGGCATTTACTACAAAAGATAATTTTTTCTGTTGTAATCTTAATGCAGCAATTTGAAGTAAGGCTTCTGAGTAAAATTGAGCAGAATAATGATGTTGTAATACAATATCATCACAACAATGTTCACGTTCTAAAAGTATTTGCTTTTTAATAGCTTTAGTAAATGGATTAAAAAACATAAATGTATCTATTAGCAATAGAAAAAGATTTATGAGATAATCGTTTCTTTTAATATGTGCTAGTTCGTGAACAATAATTGCTTCAAGCTGAGCAGTTGTTAAAGAATTAGTAACTGCAATAGGAAGTAATATAATGGGCTTAAATACACCAATAGTTAAAGGAGTTGAAATTTTTGTAGATACTTTAACTACAATATTTTTTGTAATTTGAAGTGATGAGCAAACCTGATCAATGAAATAATTCCATTCTTGAGTTATATCAAGCACTTCACTGCCTTTTAATGATTTTAAAGAACTATAACTTTTAACAAATTTTACAAAAACAAAAACAACACAAAGCAAATATGCTAACCCTATAAGCAGAAAAAATGCATCATAAATAGTTGAATTTATTGTAGCAGAATTCAAAAACAAATGGAGTGTAAAATTTTGCTGATAAGCAGTAATAAAAGTTTGTAAAAACCAAATAAAACCTATGGTTTGAATAACTACTAAAAAAACAAAATTGTTTTGAGGAGTTTTATTCTTTTTACTATTAAATAACATAAATAATAGCCAAAGCAAAGCCACCTGCCAAAAACTATTGAGCAATGCATAACCTAAAGCCTGAAAAAAATGATTTGCAAAATTGAATTGCATATTATTTTTCTTTGAGTTGATTTAATAAAGCCTGAATTTCTTCTATTTCTGCTGATGTTGCTTCATGATTTCCTAAAGTTTGCATCACCAATTGTGCTGGAGAACCACTAAATAATGTATTAATAAACTTAGGTAAGAATTGTTTTTGAGCAGTTTCTTGTGTTACATTGGGCTGATAAATATGAATCTTACTGCTATTATCTCTTAATACCAGTCCTTTCTCAAACATAATTTGCATGAGTTTTAAAGTGGTGGTATATCCAACATCTTTATGTAATGCCAATTCTTCGTGTACTTCACGAACAGTTGCAGATGATCTTTGCCAAAGAATTTTTAGAATTTCTAACTCACTCTCTGTTGGCTTATTCACTTTAGTATTCATAATACGATATTATTCGTATGCAATATAAAGGAAAAATTTATAACAAAAACCAAAAATTATTTAAACAGTTCGTTGAGCTAGAACTTTTCTTTCTCCAATTTGCTGACGCCACATAGCATAATACAAGCCTTTATCTGCTAAAAGTTGTTCATGGTTACCTACTTCTACAATTTTACCTTGTTCTAAAACAAAGATTTTATCGGCATGCATAATAGTACTTAAACGATGGGCAATTAGCACTGTAATTTGTTCGTGACTCAAAGAAATTTCTTTAATTGTAGATGTAATAGCTTCTTCTGTAATACTATCTAATGCAGAAGTAGCTTCATCGAAAATCAATAATTTAGGCTTTCGTAATAAAGCCCTAGCAATAGATATACGTTGTTTTTCTCCTCCACTTAATTTTAATCCACCTTCACCAATCATGGTTAAAATTCCATTATCAGCTCTGGCTAATAAATTATCACAACTTGCTTTGCGAAGTGCTTCATTTAAATCTTCATCGGTTGCAGATGGGTTTACAAAAATTAAATTTTCTTTTATGGTGCCTGCAAAAAGATTGGTGTCTTGAGTAACAAAACCTATTTGTGTTCTTAATTCATCAAAATCCATTTCTTTACCATCAACATAATTATATACAATTTTACCTTCTTGTGGACGGTATAAGCCTACTAAAAGTTTTACTAAAGTACTTTTTCCACTTCCACTTGGCCCAACAAATGCAATGGTTTCACCCAGATTTACATTAAAATTAATATCATCTAAAGCTTTAAATTGAGCAGTTTGATGTTTAAACCCAACATTAACAAACTGCAAATGTTCAATAGCACCTATATGTTTTGGATTATCAGGTTTAGGTTCAACCTTTTTTTGCATTAAGGTTTGAAAATTATTTAAAGAAGCCTCTGCTTCTCTATAGCTTAAAATAATATTGCCTATTTCTTGTAGCGGGCCAAAGATGAAGAAACTATAAAATTGTAAAGAGATTAACTCTCCTACTGTAAGAATATTTCTAAAAATTAACCATAACAATGTAAAAGTAATTACCTGACGTAAAAAATTAACCATTGTACCTTGAATGAAGCTTAAGGCACGTATACTTTTTACCTTCCGTAATTCTAATCCTAAAATTTTATAAGTATTCTTATTTAATCTTTCTACTTCTTGTGAGGTTAAACCAAGACTTTTAACTAACTCAATATTTCTTAAACTTTCAGTGGTTGATCCAGCTAATGAAGTAGTTTCTTCAACAATTCTTTTTTGAATAATTTTTACTTTTTTACTCAATAAATTGGTCACTACGCCTATTAAAATAGCTCCTCCAAAATAAACTGGCAATATACTCCAGTGTTTTGATGAAGCAAAAATGGAAACAAAAACAACACTTACTATAATTGCAAAAAGAACATTTATAAAAAGTCCAATAAATTTTTCTGTATCTGCACGAACTTTTGTTAAGATTGATAAAGTTTCACCACTTCTTTGATCTTCAAATTCCTGATAAGGTAATTTCATAGAATGTTGTAGGCCATCTGTAAAAATTTTTGCTCCAAATTTTTGAACCACTACATTAACTGAATAATCTTGAAATGCTTTTGCAATTCTGCTTACCATGGCAGTGCCAACTAATAATACCAAATAAAACAATAAACCATTATATTCTTCATTTCCAAAGAAAAATTGGTGTTCATTTCTTGGTAAAGTTTTTGCAGTATCAAAATATGCAGGATGTGTAGCAAATTTGTCGATGACTTTTCCAAAAATCAAGGGATCGAATAAAGAAAATACTTGATTGATTGCTGCCAACAATAGTGAAAGAAAAACAAGCCATTTGCTTGGCTTTAGGTATTCGAATAAAATTTTCATATAACAAAATAAACGTCAAATATAATAAGGACAAGGAGTTTTACATTATTATCCTAATCTTGCAGAACAAATTTCTTAATTAGATAGCAAAACTATGATTTCAAATAATTTTCCACTTGTTTCTATTGCAATGGCAAGTTATAATGGTGAACGGTTTATAGCAGAACAATTAGAATCTATTTTACATCAGACTTATCCCAATATTGAAATAATTATTGTTGATGATTGTTCAAAAGATGGAACTATTGCTATTATTCAACAATATCAAACAAGCCATGAAAACATCAAACTCATTCAAAATAATATTAACTCAGGAGTTACAAAAACCTTTGAAAAAGCAATTTCAGAAGCTTCTGGTGATTTTATAGCCATTTCTGATCAGGATGATATTTGGGAATTGAAAAAGATTGAAATTTTGATGAATGAAATTGGAACTTTTGATGCTGTTTATTCGAATTCATTATTAGTTGATGCTTATGGAAATTCTTTGAATAAATCTTTCACTACTATTATGAATATGAAAACTTACTATAGTGGTGCTCCATTTTTACTCTCCAATTCTGTTCCAGGGCATACTATTTTAATGAAAAAAAATTTTGTTGAGAAGATATTACCTTTTCCTAAAGATATGTTATTCGATTTATGGATTGGTTTTTGTGCAGCAGCAAATAATGGAATTAAATTTGTAGATGAAACATTGGTAAAATACCGCCAACATGAATCTAATACTATAGGAACAAGAGATTCTAAAAATAAAAAACAAAAAGATAAAGTTCAAATTCAGTTTGAAAAGAAATTAGTAGAATTACAAACTTTAGCTACAGCTCCTATCAAAGACGAAAAAACAAAAATAATTCTTCATGAAATGATTGCTCTTTTTCACAGAAGATGGAGTTTTAAAAGAATGCTATTTTTCTTTAAACATTATAACGAAATATTAGTGAGTAAAAAGAAACCTACCTATAGAAAAAAACTATTTTGTATAAAAATGTTTTTTAAACCAAATTTTTAACTACAAAGGTTTGGTTAAATAAATTGCAGCCATATCTCCATTACCCTTTTCATTTTCAGCAATCATTTTTTTTCTGAAAGATTTTAATTGTTCTTTAGAAAACATACTTTCTTTTTCATTAATTAAATGACTCTTTTTATCGTGTAAAGCCATACCAGTTTTATATTGTTCACTTGCCCAAATTACATAATCGAAACTATCGTAATAAAATTTATCAATGGTAAAACCAGCATCTGTTACCAATTGTTTTAACCCTTTTTCTGATGGAATAAAAATATGTCGAGGAGCATCTAATCCACACCAAAATTCACCATAAGTTTTCCAACCATAATTACCCATAATAGGTACACGAACTAAAACCCTTCCCCCTGGTTTAGTTATCTTGCAAACTTGTTGCAAAGCTTTTAAAGGCTCATACATGTGTTCTAATGAGTGGTGCATCATTACAACATCATAGCATTCTTTTACTTCAAAAATATCTTGCTTTAAAACCTTTACTGCCCCATAATCTTTACTTTCATTGATGAATGGATCAATGCCTGTAAGATTTGTAAATCCTATATTAAATAGTTTTGATAAAAGACTTCCATTTCCTGTACCAATATCTAAAATAGCGTCGTCATATTTTGCTTTTGTAAATTTTACCCACTCATACAATTCATTCATCTTATATCCTAAACTTAATAACCTTCCTAAAATGGGTTGTTGACCAAAAAGCAAATAATCGGTTTTAATTTTTCGAAGTGTATCTGATTTTTTGTTGATTTTTAAATCGAGATTGAAAGAATAATAATCTTGATTGGGATAATATTTTCCTAAGTCATCTACCTGACTTAATAATTGCATAGTTCCACATGCACTGCACAATTGATATTCAAATGGCTCTTGCAAACCCAATTGAAGTTCTTTAATAACAAATGTTGAATTGTTATGTGTATTATTACAAATGATGCAATTTGCCATGTTGATATTTATATTTTCTTATAATTCTGATATTCAAAAAATCTTCTACCCGTTAGGGTAAACAATAAGTTTTTGAATTTATCTTTTAATGAATAATTATTAAAACTTACATCGTAATTAAACTTCCAATTCATCTTTTCAATTCTTTCTTTCATCACTTTTGGATGTGAGCCTTTAAATTTTTCTAATGCATCAATTGAAGAAAAATCATAATCGCCCAAATCAGTTTTATCGTATTCTTCAGTGTATTTGTGACCTTCCCAAAACTTTACACCTTCTTTACGTTTTGCCATCATAGTTGATGGATCTTTTACCCAACCATAATGAAACATATGGGCATCAATTTCTTTTACACTAAGCTTTTCATCATTACCTTTTCTAAAACCTTGTGCATCTTTATAGCTATAAATTGATTTATTGTTTTTAATGATTCTAATTTCATTTCTATACCATTTATTAGATGCTCCTATATAGTCGTATGAACCATAAAAATGATAATATTTAAACAAAAGTCCATCAACTTTATCATCATCTTTATACTTGAACATAGCATTTTTGATGATATCATAATCTTGCTCATGAATTACTTCATCTCCTTGAATATAAAAACACCAATCTGTATTTTTATCAATTGATTGAAATGCTTTGTTGGTTTCATCTGCTAAAACTGCACCTCCACTTTGTAATTGTTCATTCCAAATAGTATCAACAATTTTTATTTTTGTGGGATGAATTGATGCAACCAATTCTCTTGTTCCATCAGTACAATCTCCAACAGTAACAACAATTTCATCGCATAAAGGCAAAATAGAAAGTAATGATTCTTTAATGGGAAAATCAAACTTCACAGCATTTTTAATAAATGAAAATCCGGTTACCTTCATTTTTCTAGTTTGGTGTTACAATGAATGAAAGATTGGTTCCAAAATGTAAATATCTATTCATCAATTTTGAAAAGAAAGATTTATTTGAAGCCGGGTCTCTCCTACTATATGTAAAATAATCTAAAACTTTGAAATCATTTTTCTTAAATAAAAATTTCATACTGTTTATTGTGGGTTCAAATAAATGATCTGGAGTTCTTGTTGCATCATTCCAACCAGATGAAACTCTTTTCTTAAGTCCTAATTTATAAAATAAATATTGAACTTTATTACTTATAGAGTGTTTGTGAGGCACATTAACAACCAACACACCATTTACACATAAAATTTGCTTTGCTTTTTGTAACCATTCATTAGGATTGGGGACATGTTCTAGTACATGACTCATATGTATTAATGAAAATTTTGCTGGATACTCAAAATCTTCGAACTGAACATTAAAAACTTTGATACCCAAATTTTGCTCAATAAAATTGCCCATTTTTTCTGAAACATCAATACCTACACAAAGAGGGTAATATTCTTTAGCAGCAAATAAATAAGTGCCCATACCACTTCCAATATCTAAAGTTGAAGATCTATTTTTATCGAACTGTGTAATATTTTTCAACTCATCTTTAAACATGGGGATAGATGATTCATTTACTGTAGTAAATTCATCTAATTTTAAATTATCGGCAAACTGATAATAAGAAGCATAAGCTCTATCAATAAACTCTTTGTTGTAAGTGGGTCTTGGTGAGGAGTAAATTAAACTGCAATCTGAACACTCTACGTAAGTATACTGCATTTTATGACCAAATTTTTCGTGTACACTTTTTTTAGTAGAACTACAAAAAGGACAACCCACTTCCTCCCAAGACGATGGGACATACTCTTTCAATTGACTCATGAATTTATATTGGAGTGCAAGATACACTCTTGCTTTTAAAATCTTTACTTTGCTGTACTTAAAGTTATTAAATGCACATAGCAATTGTACATAATGCAATTATACCAGCACCAAAATATGGAGGTACAGAACGTGTAATACTTTGGTTAGGCAAACAATTGGTGGCACTTGGGCATCAAGTTACTTATATTGTGCCTGAAGGTTCAAGTTGTTCGTTTGGCAATATTGTTCATTTGAATAATGCAATACCCTTAAATAGAATTATTCCAGAAAATGTAGATGTAGTGCATATACATTGTGGCGTAAATGAACTTCCATTAAAACCTTACCTTGTTACTTTACATGGCAATACCAATGAAGTGTATGATATTGATAAGAATACTGTTTTTGTTTCAAAAAATCATGCATCAAGATTTGGCAGTGAAGTATATGTGCATAATGGCATAGATCCTGAAGATTATGGCAAACCTTCTTTCGACAAAAAAAAATACATTCATTTTTTAGGAGATGCAGCTTGGAGAGTGAAAAATGTTAAAGGAGCCATTTCAATTGCATCAAAAGCAAAAATTCCTTTACATGTTTTAGGTGGGGTTCGATTTAATTTTAATCAAGGTGTTAGACTAACTTTTAATCCTAAAATTCATTTTCATGGCATGGTTGGTGGTGAAAAGAAAAATAAGCTGTTAGATGCTTCACAAGGATTTTTATTTCCTATACGTTGGCACGAACCTTTTGGCATTGCTATTATTGAGAGTTTATATTTTGGGTGCCCTGTTTTTGCAACTCCTCATGGTTCTTTACCAGAACTAGTACCAGTTGAAGTGGGTTGTTTAAGTTCAAAAAGTGAAATTTTAGTTCGTGCAATAAAACATTTGAATGAATACGACCCAAAAGTTTGTCATAATTACGTAATGGAACATTTCACTTCAAAGCAAATGGCCCAATCTTATTTAAAGTTGTATGAAAAAGTATTAAATGGCCTTTCACTTAATTCCGTTCATCCTAAATTAATTGAAGTTCAAACTAAAAAATTCTTAGATTTTGATTAGAAGATGGATTTGTTTGGTTGTACAAAGCAGAATTCTACCTTTGCTGCAATTACTTTTGAATGAAAAAATACATTGGCTTACTTAAATACTTAAAGGCTTATAAGAAGAATATTATATTGTACTTTTTAAGTGTTGTTGCTTCAATAATTTTCAGCATAGCATCTATTGCCATGCTCTTTCCTTTTTTAGAAATTATTTTTGGTACCAAACAAGTCATTACACAGCAACCTGAGCTTACTTTAAACACATCTAGCATTATTAATTACTTACAATATATAGTGAGTAATTTAGTACAAACTAAGGGCTCAACTTTTACATTAGCTACAGTTTGTATATTTATTGTTACTGCAATTTTCTTTAAAAATTTATTTTTATACATCAGTTTTTATGTATTAACTCCATTAAGGAATGGCTTCTCTATGAGAATGAGAAAAGAATTGTTCGAAAAAATTCTTGGCTTACCTATTGGTTATTTTACAGAACAAAAAAAAGGTGATTTAATGAGTAGATTAACCAATGATATGGCAGAATTAGAAACTGCCGTAAATTGCACATTGGAGGGTTTTATTAAAGAACCATTAACAATAATTTTTTATTTAGTTGTCTTATTTTTTATAAGTTTTAAATTATCCTTAAGCTTACTTATTCTTCTGCCTATTTCTGGTTTTATTATTGGAAGAGTGAGTAAAAGTTTAAAGAAACACAGTACAACCATTGCTGAAAAATATTCTGAAGGTTTAAGCATTACAGAAGAAACTTTATCAGGACTAAGAGTTATTAAATCTTTTACTGCAGAAAACTTTATTTCTAAAAAATTCTTTACATCTAACGAAGAACTATTTGTTGCTCGTAATAAAATAAATTTTAGAAAAGATATAGCTAGTCCATTAAGTGAAGTACTTGGCATTATTACATTGAGTATTATTCTTTGGTTGGGTGGAAGTTTAATTTTAGAGAACAAAGGATTCAACTTAAACGGTTCTGCATTCATTACGTACATTGCTATTTTCACTCAAATTATTAATCCTGCAAAAAGTTTAAGCAGTGCATTTTATGCTATGCAAAAAGGAACAGCTGCTTTACACAGAATAGAAAGTGTTTTATTAACCGAGAATACTATTGATGAAAATATTCATGGAAAAAAACTAGATCATTTTAATGATTCAATCGAATTTAAAAATGTTGGTTTTGCTTATAATGATGTTACTATTCTTAACAATATCAATTTAAAAATTGAAAAAGGAAAAACGATTGCTTTAGTTGGTAGTAGTGGTGCTGGAAAAAGCACACTTGCAGATTTGGTTCCTCGTTTTCATGATGTAACTAGTGGCGAACTTTTAGTAGATGGCTTAAACATTAAAGCTTACAATTTAAACAGTTTAAGAAAGCAAATGAGTATTGTTACACAAGAACCTATTCTGTTTAATGATACTATTGCAAACAATATAAAATTAGGAGTGCAAAATGCCACTGATAATGAAATAGAAGAAGCTGCAAAAGTTGCCAATGCATATTCTTTTATTATAAAAAAAGATGATGGATTCAATTCAAATATTGGTGATAGAGGAAGCAAATTAAGTGGTGGAGAAAAACAAAGATTAACCATAGCAAGGGCTATTTTAAAAAACTCTCCCATTCTAATTTTAGATGAAGCCACTTCTTCTTTAGATACAGAAAGTGAAAGACTGGTTCAAGACGCTATCAATAAAATGATGTTGAATAGAACAACAATTGTAATTGCACACAGATTAAGCACCATAAGACATGCAGATGAAATTATTGTATTAGATAAAGGCAATATTGCAGAACGTGGTAATCACGATACTTTAATGCAAGCCAATGGCATTTACAAAAAATTGGTAGATATGCAAGAATTGAAATAAAGCATTATTTGTATGAAGAAGATAAACGACTTTATTTTTTCTGGTAAGTTTCTTTACGATAAAAAAGTATCTATCTTTTTATGGTTTGGATTATCGATTACAACCATTATTCAAAATATTTTAGATATTGAACACAAAACCAATATTTACAAAATATTTAAATACTCATTTATTCATGCTCAACAACAAGTAAATCTGTATTTACAGTATCCCCTTCAGCATGATGATGTTTTTTTATATGGCCCCACATTCTCCTTTCTAATTGCACCATTTGCTTTATTACCTGATTGGTTAGGCGTTACTCTTTGGGTAATCTTCAACGTATCTATTTTGTTTTATGCCATTAAACAATTACCCATAAAAGAAATTTATCAAAATGCTATTTTAGTTTTGGCTTCTCACGAAATGATGAATGCATCATCATGGTTACAATTCAATGCAACAATAGCAGCTTGTATAATATTAGGTTTTGTTTTCATTATAAAAGGGAAAGAATGGCTTGCTTTATTATTCATTGTTTTTGCAACCATCACTAAAATTTATGGTATTGTAGCATTTTCATTTTTCTTTTTTAGCAATAACAAAATCAAGTTTATTTTTTGGTCATTTGTTTGGACTGCTGTTTGGTTTATTGTTCCAATTCTTTACATGCCTTTTTCGTTTCTTTTAGAAACTTACCAAAACTGGTATGATGCATTAATTTATAAATCTTCAAAAAATGTTACCGGAGTTGAACGACAATATTTTTATCAAGATATTTCGGTAATGGGTTTAATCAGAAGAAATATTGATAATACTTTTAATAAAGATGCTATTGTATTATTTTTTGCTTCTATCATCTTCTTATTAAAATATACTAAATACAAATTTTTTCATGATGTGAGATATCAATTGTATTTTCTATGTTCTGTTTTATTGTTTGTTGTAATATTTAGTACGGGTTCAGAATCTCCAACTTATATCATTGCATTTCCGGCTTGTTGCATTTGGTTTATATTACAACCCAAAAACAAATGGGTAAATGCATTTTTTATTTTTTGTTTGTTGATCGTTAGTTTTTCTTATTCTGATTTATTAACGAGTTATACTAGAGAATTTAGCATGCAACATTCATTAAAAGCATTACCTTGTTTTATATTGTGGTTAATTATCATTTATCAAATTTTAACCGAACAGTTTTTAAGAGTTGAAATGGGAAGAATTTCGAATGTTGAATAATGATTTTTATTAATCATTTATCATTAACAATTAATAATTAAAAGAATGTCTATACATAAAGATGTAAAAAAAGTAACAACACACACTCTGCAAAAAATGAAATTGCACGGAGAAAAAATTTCTATGCTTACTGCATACGATTATTCTTTTGCAAAAATTTTTGATGCATCAGGTATTGATGTGATATTAGTGGGAGATAGTGCTGGTAATGTTATTGCAGGTTATGAAACAACTGTACCTGTTACTTTAGATCAAATGATTTATCATGCTCAAAGTGTTGTAAGAGGAATAAATAGATGCTTAGTTGTAGTTGATATGCCATTTGGTACTTATCAAAGTAATAGTGATATAGCTCTAGCTTCTGCTATTAGAATCATGAAAGAGACTGGTGCCCATGCCATTAAATTAGAAGGTGGTGAAGAAGTCTTAGACAGTATTAAAAAAATTGTAAGTGCAGGCATACCTGTTATGGGTCATTTAGGATTAACTCCTCAAAGCATTTACAAATTTGGAACATACACAGTTAGGGCTAAAGAAGAACAAGAAGCAGAAAAATTAAAAAAAGATATTCAACTTTTAGAAGAGGTAGGATGCTTTGCTGTTGTTTTAGAAAAAATTCCTGCAACCTTAGCTGCAGAAGTTACAAAGTCTGTAAACATTCCAACAATAGGCATTGGTGCAGGTGCAGCTTGTGATGGACAAGTTTTAGTAATGCACGATATGTTGGGTATTACCACAGAATTTAAACCCAGATTTTTACGACAATATGCAAATCTTGGTGAACAAATTAATAATGCAGTAAAAAAATATATTGAAGACATTAAAAAGAAAGATTTTCCAAATGAAAGTGAATCTTACTAATAATTTTTATTCATGATTTTGCTTAATATTCTCATTTCGTGGTTCAGTAACTTTATTCAATGGATTGTTGAATTAGATCAACAATTGTTTCTCTTACTCAATCAAAAGCTTACCAATCCAATATTTGATGTAGTAATGCCATTTATGAGAAACTCTACAAATTGGATTCTATTGTATGTTTTACTTATAATTTTTGCTTTCTATAAACTCAAACAAAAAGCATTTATCTGGATATTTTTTGCAATTTGTACAATTGTTTTAACAGACCAATTAAGTAGTCATGTTATAAAACCTTTTATAGCTAGAGTAAGGCCATGTAATGATATAAATTTCTCAAGCCAAGTTAGATTATTGTTAGCCAACTGTTCAAGTGGATTTAGTTTTACATCTTCTCATGCATGTAATCATTTTGGTATAGCCATGTTTATTTTCATTAGTTTATTTACATATTTAAAAAAGTGGGCTTATTTATTCATTTTATGGGCTGCAATCATAAGCTATGCTCAGGTTTATGTTGGCGTTCATTACCCAATAGATATTCTGTTTGGAGGAATTTTGGGCTCAACAATTGGCTTTTTTATCGGTAGATATTGTAAAACAAAAATATATTTAAAGACTTAATATTATTATGACAGAAAGAATTTTAATACTTGATTTTGGTAGTCAGTTTACACAATTAATTGCACGTTGTATTAGAGAAGCAAATGTGTTTTGCGAAATCATTCCTTATAATCATAAAATAGAAGTTGATGAAAAGCTAAAAGGAATTATTTTAAGTGGAAGCCCATTCAGTGTTAATGATCCAAACTTTTTAGATTTTGATGTTGAAGCTTTACATCAGCAATTTCCAATTCTTTCAATATGCTATGGAGCACAGTTAACAGTAAAAAAATTTGGTGGAGTAGTTAATAAAAGTAATAAACGAGAATATGGTAGAGCTTTTCTAGATATTAAACAACAAGATATTTTATTTAAAAATATTGCCAATCATTCTCAGGTTTGGATGAGCCATTCCGACAGTATAGTTGAACTTCCAAATGATTTTGAAGTACTGGCTTCTACTCAAGACATTCCTGTGGCTGCTTTTAAAAAGAACAGCAGTTCTAATGCATTATATGGATTGCAATTTCATCCAGAATTATTCCATTCTACAGATGGTAAAAAAATGCTCAACAATTTTTTGGTAGAAATTTGTGGGTGCACTTGTGATTGGACTCCAAAATCTTTTATTACAGAAACTGTTGAAAAATTAAAAATTCAAATTGGAGATGATAAAGTGATTATGGGTTTAAGTGGTGGTGTAGATAGTACGGTTGCTGCTTCATTAATACATAAAGCTATTGGAAATAACCTAACAGGAATTTTTGTTGATAATGGTTTACTCAGAAAAAATGAGTTTGAAGATGTTTTGAGTAGTTATAAAAATTTTGGTTTAAATGTAATAGGTGTTGATGCTAAAGAAATATTTTATAAGGAACTTGAAGGTGTTGAAGATCCAGAAACCAAAAGAAAAATAATTGGAAAATTGTTTATTGAAATCTTTCAGCAAGAAGCTAATAAAATTAAAGATGCACATTTTCTAGGACAAGGAACTATTTACCCAGATGTTATTGAAAGTGTTAGTGTACATGGGCCCTCAGCTACTATTAAATCTCATCATAATGTAGGTGGACTTCCAGAAAAAATGAAGATGAAATTGGTAGAACCACTTAGACTACTTTTTAAAGATGAAGTAAGAAAAATTGGTTTAGAGATGGGTATTAGTGAAAGTTTAATTCAACGACATCCTTTTCCTGGACCTGGTTTGGGCATTAGAATTTTAGGTGCTATAAGTAAAGAAAAAGTAGCTATGCTTCAAGAAGCAGATGCAATATATATAAATGCTCTTAAAGAAAAAGGACTTTATAAAAAGGTATGGCAAGCAGGTGCTATTTTATTACCTATAAAATCTGTAGGTGTTATGGGTGATGAAAGAACATATGAATTTACATTGGCATTACGTGCTGTAACCAGTGTTGATGGTATGAGTGCAGATTGGAGTCATTTGCCTTATGAGTTTTTAGCAGAGGTTAGCAATCAAATCATCAATCAAGTAAAAGGAATTAATAGAGTAGTATACGATATAAGCAGTAAACCACCTGCAACAATTGAATGGGAATAAATAGAAATAGTTAATTATTCTTACTATTCTATTTTATCAGTCTGAATGCAATAAATTTGTAAGTAGCTTAAAGTATGCATATCAAGTCAATCATATCATTTTTTTTATTTGTTGTATTCATTTCAATCATTCCATTTATTTCAATAGCTCAAACTGCACAACAAAAGACAGAAAACAGAATTGCAGTTTTTACACCTATTTACCTTGATTCTGCATTTAATGGATCTGAATTTAAAATTTGGGATAATGCATTACCCAAAAATATGTTACCAGGCTTGGAGTTTTACAATGGCATTCAAATGGCTATTGACTCATTAAATAGAGAAGGAATTAACAATTTAATTATTGAAATTTACGATTATAAGAGTAAAGGCAATTCTTTACAAGAAATTCTCAAAAACTCAAAAAATAAATTAGCTACATCAACTGTTATTATAGCATCTTTCAACAGGTACAACGATATTAAAATTTTAGCTGATTTTGCATACCAAAAAAAGATCCCATTAATTTCTGCTACTTATCCTAATGATGGAGGTATTACAAATAATCCTTATTTCTTTTTAATTAATCCTACTATTCAGACTCATGTAAATGCAATATATAATAATGTTATACAACACTATCGGCATTCAAATATTTTATACCTAAAATGCAAAGGCTCTTTTGAAAATTGGGTAGACAATTATTTTATTGAAAGTGAGAGAAACAATGAAGATAAAGGAAGGTTTACATTAAAACCTATTACGCTTATTGATTCTTTTTTAATAAATGAACTTTTAATAAACTTAGACAGTACAACTAACAATACCATTCTTTGCAATTGCTCTAAAGAAAAGTTTATTCAAAAAATAATTACACAACTATCTCTAAATACACAATATAAGACAGTTCTAATGGGGCTTCCAACGTGGGATGTGTTTAATATTTCTGATGAAGTTGAATACAAAAATGTTCCAGTAATATTTACAAGTGCTTATAATTATAATAATTCTTCGCCTATACTTGATAGTGTTTCAAAATTTTACGAAGCCAAATATTATCTTAAACCTAGTGAATTCTTTTTGAAGGGGTATGAAACTATGCTGAGGGTTGGGAAAATTGTTAGTTTATATGAAGAAAATGCTATAAGATTATTATCTGATAATTTATTTAAAGTTTTTAGTGAAATCAATATAAAACCTCATTATAATTCTAATCAAAAAACTCAAATAGATTATTTTGAGAATAAAAAGATTTACCATATTAAAAAGTTAAATGGTAAAATTGTTGCAGTTGATTAGTTTAATCTTCCTAAAATTAATTGATCAATTTTTTTAAATAAATGGTAGGGTTTAAAAGAACGCCAATCTACTAAATCTATAAGCTCAATAATTTGATGAAGCTTTCTTTTTTTAAAATCGTATTGAGTGGCTTCTGGCATATTTAAAGCAACAACCCAACCATTTTCTTCATTCAACTCTTCATTCCATTCTTCATAATAATCTTTATCGCCACTATGAAAATTCAATACATTTTCTACTACTAAAATAAATTTATGAATCCCTTTTTCGTAAAGTTTGTCTATTACTTCACGTTTTAAAGTCATAATATCATTTTCAATAGCATCATTCCACTCACCTATTAATTCAATCACACAAAAATTTAATTCGTAATCAGAGTAAATTAATTTTAAATAAAGTGTATTGCTGCCAAACTCATCCCATTGAGGATGGATGTAATAATTATAAATGGTTTTATCGTAACCAAACTCGTTGTATTGAGCTTTATAAAATGGAGAAAACCTATCTTCCTCAGAAATATAAATATGCCTCCAATTATAAAAAGGTTCAATGCTATGCATATTGCAAAATTGCTATAATTCTTTCAAATAAAAATCCCCCGTTTGTTAACGAGGGATTAAATAAATTCAGTGAATTTTAATTATTCCATGACTATTTTTTTTGTATAAACTGTTTTGCCATTTGTATCTACAACTCTAAGCAAATAAATGCCTGCAGCACTTTTATCTAAACTAATTCTTTCTGAAGTAGCCCCATTAATATTAATATTTTTATTTTTTATTAATTTTCCATTTATATCAGCCACTTCTATTACATAGCTTCCAGACTGTAATTTATTAAAATTAATATTGATGTTTTTGTTGATAACAGGGTTTGGATATACTATAACAGCATTTTCTGTTACCATAATATCATTAGTTAAAGTTGGTTTTCTTTGAAATACTAAATTACCATTAGCTAAATCAGAAACGCTAAACATTTCATTTCCTGCTTTTATAGCTGTAGCTTCTAATGTTGAAGGATTTACTCTAAAATAGTTGTCACTATTTACTGCAGAACTTAATAAAATATTGCCTTCATCGTCAGCTGCTGCACCATTAGTTGTAAATGTTGCAGGTAAGTTAGAAATGGTACCAATAAACTCTGCTTCCATGGTATTAATGTAAATTTTAAAAACATTATTACGCATTGAAATCAAGTATAAATTACCATAATCATCTCCAATTAAATCTCCTCCCCAACTAGTGCATTGTGTGTGTATGCTAATACTTTTATTTTTTCTACTGTCTCTTAATGCACCAAGATTTGTAATTGTCGGATTTGCATCTGTTGTAAATTGAATTAAAGTGTTGGCATCATTCGTTAAAGCATAACCTAAGCCAGATTTACTAAATGCCATACGTGTGATGATGTTGCTTTCGTCTGCATTTTTATTTCCTGTAGAGAATTGTTCGTTGATGGCTACACCTACATTTAATTCTTGTTGAGTAGAATTTGCAAGATCAATGTATTTTAAATCGTTACCCATCATTTCAGAAAAATACAATCGATTATTCGTTTTATCGTATGCCGCTGCAGCAACACCTTTACCAGTAATAAAGTTGTTTGAAGATAGAGATGAATTTGAAGACCTTAGTTGAAGATCTTGCTTTACTGTATTACTGATTAGAGTTTTGGTGTATTGGCCGGTTTGAAAATCAAGAACTCTTATTGCAGTCCATAAGTATTCTCCTTGTTTTTCAGATGTAATGGCATAGGTTTTAGTTTGAGCATAAGTAAGACTACAAACCATTCCAATAAACAGAGATGAGAGTAATAGTTTTTTCATAAATAAAAAATTTATTGAGAGATAATGAGACTCTAAATTAAGAAATTTTTACTTATACCAAGAATTTATTAGATGAACAACTAGGTATTAAAATTCTTTTAGTTCATCAATCTGAATACCACCATGACTTTCATCAAAAACACATACATTGTTTTTAATGACTAATATTTGAGGAGATTGGTGTTGTACATTAAACTGTTCAGCAACTGTATTTGACAGATTTCTATTTTGAATGAGATCTAAATAATGAAAATCGATATTGGAATCTGAATATTTTTCTACACGTTGTTTAGCCATTGTACTTATAATACAACGTGTACTATGCTTAAAAATAACTTGAGCTTTTTGAGTAGAAGCGGCTAAAATGTCGTTGATTTGTTCTTCTCTTTCAAAGGGAATCCATTGCATATTAGCTCACAAAATATTTAGGATTTGTTGTTGGGCATCCACCTTTACGAGCAGAACAAGAAGATACTATTGCAGAAACAACAACTAAAACAACAACCATTGCTAATAACTTTTTCATATAGGTAGTTTACTGATTAACGAAGTAAAGGTAACAGTTATTACTTAAAAGAGTGAAAATGTGTAAAAATTCACATGAATTTATCATTTCAAATCTGCACTAGTAAAACTCAATGGTAATAAATGCTTTATAGTATTAATTATGAAAATTTTACCATCAATACCACTTAAAATAATGCGTATAGGTGAATTAGCTCTTACTTCGTACTCCATAATACTTTGTCTGCACATACCACATGGACTAATTGGTTTTAAGCTAGAAGCATTTTCAACTTGATTATGATAACTTATAGCCATTGTTTGAACTGAAGCATTTGGATATAAAGAAGAAGCGGCAGATAATAATGATCTTTCTGCACAAATGGTTACAGGATAACTGGCATTTTCTTGATTGGTACCTGTTATAATTTTTCCATTACTTAAAATAGCAGCAGCTCCTACATGAAAATGAGAATAAGGAGCATAAGCCAACTTAGTAACTTTTCTTGCCTTTTCTATTAATTTAGCATCTTGTTCATTTAATTCATCAATAGAATCATAAACTTCATATTCGAACTTAAAATTTGTTTTTTTCATACAAAATTTTAGTGATAAAAAAGTCTTCAAAACATTGTGCTTTGAAGACTCAAAATTTGAAGCTATAAAATTAGGGCTTTATTGAATATAATGTTGCAATATATTAGCTTTTCATGTTTTCGTATTGTAATGGAATTCCAAAGTTTCCTGCCCTACAAAGTGCAATGACATCTTGCAAATCGTCAATTTTTTTTGCTGTAACACGAATAATGTTATCCATAATTGCAGCTTGAACTTTTAGTCCACTATCCTTAATGGCTTTTACAATTTTCTTTGCATCATCTTGTTTTAAACCATTTCTAACAGCTACTTCTTGTTTAACCACTTTACCACTTGGGTATGGTTCTTTACTAAAGTCAAAAGCATTGGCATCAATGCCTTGTTTAATTCCTCTGCTCAAAATTACATCAGTAATTTGTTGCAGTTTCATATCACTTTCTGCTTCAAGTTTAACAGTAAAATTCTTTTTATCTAATTCAATTTCTACATGAGAACCTCTAAAATCGAAACGATTTTGAATTTCTTTTTTTACCACATTAATGGCATTATCTAAGGTTTGTAAATCAACTTTACTAGCAATATCGAATGAAGCCATGTTATTAATTTTTAATTGTTAATTATAAATGTTTAATAAATTCAAATGTAAAAAGTCAAACCAAAAAATTTTATCCCAATTCCAAATTCCCAATCAACCAATAAACTATTCAACTAATATACCAATCAACTACTCAACCTATCCACTACCAAAAGGTCATGTTCTTTACCTGTTTTAATAGCAATTTCATATCCTGCATCTGCATGTCTAATCACACCCATTCCAGGATCATTCCTTAACACTCTAGAAAGACGTGCAGCTGCAGCTTCTGTACCATCAGCAACAATTACCATTCCACTATGAATGCTATAACCCATGCCTACACCTCCCCCATGATGCAAACTTACCCAACTTGCACCACCAGCAGTATTAACTAATGCATTTAATATTGGCCAATCTGCCACAGCATCACTTCCATCTAACATGGCTTCAGTTTCTCTATTAGGAGAAGCAACAGAACCAGTATCTAAATGATCTCTTCCAATTACAATGGGTGCTTTTACTTTTCCTGTTCTTACTAATTCATTAAAAGCTAAACCTGCTTTTTCTCTTTCTCCTTGTCCTAACCAACAAATACGTGCTGGTAAACCCTGAAAGGCAATTCTTTCTTTAGCCATTTTCATCCAACGCAACATACCTTTATTTTCTGGAAAAAGATTCATAATCACTTCATCGGTAACAGCAATATCATTAGGATCTCCACTTAAAGCAGCCCAACGAAACGGACCTTTTCCTTCACAAAACAATGGACGAATATAAGCTGGAACAAAGCCTGGGAAAGCGAAGCAATTTACGGTTAACTGTTGACCGTTAACGGTTAACCGTTGGTATTCATCTGCTCTTGCTCGCAAATTATTTCCATAGTCAAAAGTTACAGCTCCACGATTCATTAATTCAATCATTAATTGAACGTGCAGATACATACTCTCATAACTTAATTCTAAATACTTTTTCTCATTTTCAACTCTTAAAACATTAGCTTGTTCATTGGTTAAGGTATGAGGAATATAACCAATTAAAGGATCATGAGCAGAAGTTTGATCGGTTAATACATCTATTGAAATATTTCTTTCAATTAATCTTTCTAATAAATGAATTGCATTACACAAAACTCCAATACTTAATGCTTCAGCATTTTCTTTTGCAGCTATTGCCCTATCAATAGCTTCATCAATATTGGTATATTTTACATCAAGATATTTAGTTTCTATTCTTTTATCAATACGCCATTCTTCTACTTCTGCACAAAGTGCAACACCATCACACATAGTAATGGCCAAAGGCTGAGCCCCACCCATTCCTCCTAAACCTGCTGTAACAGTTAATTTGCCTTTAAAACTTCCTCCAAAATGTTTATCTGCAATTGCTGCAAAGGTTTCATAAGTGCCTTGAACGATACCCTGACTGCCAATATAAATCCAACTTCCTGCGGTCATTTGCCCATACATCATTAATCCTTTCTTTTCTAACTCATCAAAGTGTTTCCAATTAGCCCAATTGGGTACTAATTGTGAATTTGAAATTAAAACTCTTGGACTATCCTTATGTGTTTTTAAAATAGCTACAGGTTTACCACTTTGTATAAGCAAGGTTTCATCGTCTTCTAAATCTTTCAAACCCTTTATAATTAAATCAAGAGCCTCAAAATTTCTTGCTGCTTTTCCTCTTCCTCCATAAACAATTAAATCATCTGGTCGTTCAGCAACTTCTGGATCTAGATTATTTAACAGCATTCTCAAAGCTGCTTCTTGAACCCAGCCTTTACACTGTAAAGTTGAACCAGTAGGTGTTTTATATTTTATAGAATCGTATGTTCTTTTTTCAATTGTTGACATGAAAGTTGAATTAGAGTGCAAATTTACGGAACAGCCTTTGAAATTTAGTAACTGAGTTATTTCATTAGATTTGATGTAAGGTTTTGCTAAACATCAAGTTCCCCTTAGTTTTGTGTTATGAAGATTTCAAATGAAACCAAAGTGGGTGCTTTAACAGCTATTGCCATTACACTTTTAATTTTAGGATATAGTTTTTTAAAAGGAAGAAGTTTATTTAAAACAGGCAATTATATCTATGCAAAGTTTACTGATGTAAAAGGTTTGCAAGTTTCAAATTCTGTATATGTAAATGGATTTCAAATTGGGAATGTTATAGAAATTGAAAATGAAGATGCCAATTTAAATAACATAATAGTTGCCATTAAACTAAACACTAGTTATAATATTCCTGATAATTCTGTTGCATCAATAAAAGATAATCCTCTTGGTAGTCCACAAATTGAAATAAAACTAGGTACTAGTAAAATTTACTTAAAAAAAGGAGCAACTATACCTTCAGAAAATAGCCTTGGTATGTTTAGTGCTATTACAAATCAATTAACGCCTACAACAGACCAATTAAAAGCCACTTTAAAAGAATTGGAATTGACCTTACAAAATATCAATAGTATTTTCGATCCAAAATCAAAATCTAATTTACAAGATGCCATTGCTAATATTAATAAAACCACATTAATGTTGGCAGAGTCTACAACATCCTTAAATAGAATGTTAGAAAAACAGAATGGTTCTATTGCTAAAACAATGGATAATGTAAATAGTATTACCAGCAACTTAGCTAATCAAAATGAAAAAATCAGTGCAACTTTAACTAATATTAAAACAACTACTGAAAATTTAAGTGAAGCAGATTTAAAAGGCAGTGTGGCCAGTTTTAAAAAAAGTATTGATAATTTAAATTCGGTAATAGCAAAAATGAATAGTACCGATGGTTCTTTAGGCTTAATGATGAACGATAAAAAATTGTACAACAATTTAAACAACTCTGTACGTAGTGCAAATATTTTGTTGGATGATTTGAGGGCTCACCCTAAACGTTATTTAAACTTTTCAGTTTTTGGTAAAAAAGATAAAGGTGGATATTTAATAGCCCCTTTAGACTCTACAAAAAACTAAGATTTCCTCCTTGAAATAATGTATAATAAAAAATTAGAAAAAATAAAATTTACGCTCACTCTAAAAATATTTAGTTTTTCTTTTTTTATATTTTTATTTTTTTCCACAAATATTCTTGGACAACGAACTGCTATTAAAGATTCTGTTGCTCCCGGCAAAACAATTATTATTCTGAGTGCCGATCGCTATAATTTACAAGATAGAGATTCTAGTGGAAAATTTATATCATTAGCAGGTAATGCTAAAGTTCAACAAGAAAAAACTTTCTTTAATGCCGACAGTATTGTTCTAAATCAAAAAGAAAATTTTTTAGAAGCTTTTGGCAATATTCATATTAACGATGCTGACAGTGTTCATACTTATGCTCAATATTTAAAATATTTTGGTAAAGAAAAATTGGCTCAACTAAGAATGAAAGTTAAATTAACTGATGGCAAAGGAACTTTAACTACAGAAAATCTAGATTATGAAGTTGGATTAAAAATGGGCACATACACCAATGGAGGTAAATTAGTAAATGGAAAAACTACTTTAACCAGCAAAGAAGGATTCTACTATGGAGATACAAAAGATGTTTACTTCTACAAAAATGTAGAAATGTTTAGTCCAGATACTAAAATATTTACAGATACCTTAATTTACAACATTAATTCAGAAACTACCACATTCACAGCAATGGCAACCATCTTTAATGAACAAAGAAGAGTGGTTACTCGAGATGGTTTCTATAATTTAAAAACTAAGAAAGCCTATTTTGGTAAAAGAACTTTTATTGAAGATAGTAGCTATACATTAAGAGCAGATGATATGCATTTTGATGATAGTACCGGTAAAGGAAGTTTTACAGGCAATGCTGTATATAGAAGCAAAAGTGTAGTTGATGGATTCGACCTCATTGCAAACAATATCAAAACAAATTCTAAGCTAAAAACTTTATTAGCAACTGAGAAGCCCATTCTGTTTATTAAACAAGAAAATGATACTATTTATTTAACTGCTGATACTTTGTATTCTGGCAGATACACTTCGCTTCAAAAGAAAATGAATGTAAAAACACTTAGGGATACTATTAAAGGTGTGTATGAAATAACATACGATAAAGACAGTAGTAATGACAGATATTTTGAAGCCTATCATCATGTAAAAATATTTTCAGACTCTTTGCAAGCTCATGCTGATAGTCTTTTTTATAGTGGTGCAGATTCTGTGTTTAGACTGTTTAAAAACCCTATAGTTTGGGCACAAGAAAATCAAATTACTGGCGATACCATTTACATGTTTTTAAAAAATAAAAAACCAGAAAAACTAATGGTTCAAGAAAATGCAATGGCCATTAGTAAAGTAAACAACACTTTCTTTAATCAAATTCGAGGGAATAATATTTTAGGAAATTTTGTAGATGGTAAAATTGATTTTTTAAAAACAAAAGGTAGTCCTGCAAAAAATGTTTATTATGCTGAAGACGAAGAAAAAAAATTAGTTGGAGTAAATGAATCTTTAGCAGATGTTATTGAAGTGTATTTTAAAAATGATAAACCTGAGAAAGTTGTCTTCATTAATAATTTAACAGGAACAATGTTTCCTATTAATCAAGTAAATCATAGTTCAATACAAGTAGAAGGATTTAAATGGTTACAATCGCTTCGACCAAAAACCAAGTTTGAAATTTTTGGTAATTAAACACCTCCATTTTTTATAGAAATAATTTCTGCTGCAATACTCACTGCTATTTCTTGAGTGGTTTTACTGTTGATTGGCAAACCAATTGGTGCTTTTACTTTAGCTAACATTGTATTAGTAATCCCTTCTACTCTTAACTCATTGAATAAAGTTTCTATTTTTTTTGAACTGCCTAAAAGACCAAGATATTTAAAAGTTTGTTGTATGATTTGTTTTAAGATGATTTTATCTGTTCTATATCCAACAGTCATAATCACCACATAATCTTTTTCGCTTGCCCGAAACTGTTCCATAAATGTTTCATAATTCACAATATGAATTTTATGAGTAAAATTATTTTGAGTTATGGTTGATAAATTTTCTCTGTCATCATACACATGAACTTCAAAATTTAGAAACGACATAAGTTCAGACAATGCTAAACTACAATGACCACCACCAATAATATGAATAATAGATTTTGTTTCTAAGTACTCAGAATAACTCCAAAGTTGTTCATCAATAAAATCAAAATCTTTTGCATCATCATCACTACAAATTAGTCCACTTTTACTAATAGTAAATGTTGAATGATTTTGGTTGATGATTAACTGAATTGTTGAAAGATCACTTACTGATAAAGGAACAAAGGCAACCATTTGCGATCCACTACAAATCATGCCTGATTGATTTTTGCTTTTTTCTTTATCGTGAAATTGTTCTTGAAGAAATATTTTTGTAGATGATTGTTGTAACAATGATTTAGCTTTTTCAACCAGCTTAAACTCCATAATTCCCCCACCAATAGTACCAAAAAAAGAATCATCAGCTGCAACTGCCATTTTAAAACCCTGCCTACCTGGTGAACTTCCATTGCTTTGAACAACACATAGCAGCATAATTTTGTGGACATGCTGCAATTTATTTTCTATAAATTTCCAAATACTCATTTATAATTTTTTGCTACGAAGGCACAAAGATTCAAAGAGTAAAATTTGTGTCGTTGTGCCTTTGTGGCTATTAGAACTTATTTCATTTTTCTATTCTCTAAAATATATTTGAAAGATCTACTTCTAATTTCATCTAAAGTTAAACCTGTTGCTAAAACTTCTTCTTCAGTAATTGCACCACTATTTAATGCCCTTAAAAAATAATTCAATAATCCTTGTCCGGTTGCAGCATCATCAAACACATCTCCAATTAAAGTGGCTCTTGCAGCTTTTTCTACAAAGGTTTTCAAACGTTCAACAGCATCGTCATAGCTTTCTAAAAAGAAAGCATATACAGCAGCATAACGCATAGGGAATTGTGCTGGATTTAAATCCCAGCCTTGGTAAAATCCATTCCATAAAGAATGACGAATATGATCATAACCTTTTTTCCAAGCTCTGTGAACTACTTCTTTATTTTCTTCATGTTGCTGTGGTGTTAGTTCTCCTCTGTGTGGACCAATTGGCATTGTATTAGTTGCCCCATCACTCAACCATATTCCTGTATGTGCTAATGCTACTTTAGTCATGTGATGTGCAAAATCACAAACTGGATGATTCATTTCTTGATACTTGGCTGTGATATTACAACTTGCAGTATAATCGTAAGTACCAAAATGCATGGCAATACAACGACCCTTGCTTGCCAAAATAAATTTGTTTAAAGGATTTGTTCCATCATAAGCCATGATGGATTGTGTGGTTTCAACCATCATTTCCATTTTTAAAATACCTTTATCTAAATTTAATTCTTCCTCTAAAATTTCAAAGAAGTTCGCCAAGGTTGCTGGTTGTTCTGGAATAGTAACTTTTGGCAACATCACTACAAAATTGTTGGGTAGTTTACCTTTAGTTTCTTTCACTAATGTTGAAACAAAAATATCCAATGTCTTCAACCCTCTTTCTTTCATTTCCTCAGTAAAGGGTTTGATACGAATGCCAATAAATGGAGATAAAGTATTTTCTTGCATTCCTTTAGCTACTTCTTTTGCAGCATATTCAGCTGTTGCATCTTCTTCTTCATTGCTTCTATTACCAAAACCATCTTCAAAATCAATTCTAAAATCTTCAATGGCTTCAGTCTTTAGTTTGGCTATAACTTTAGAATAAATTTTCTGATGAAAGCTGATATCACCTTCTAACCCAAATGCTTTACCAAATTCCTCAGCATTGGGTGCATAGGTTTCTAAAACTTCTAAAGCCCTTTCACCTAAAGACTTTGCAGCATCATACTTAAATAAATTTGCACCGCCATATAAAGTGTGTACAGGCTGACGATCACTTCTATCTCCAGGATAAATTTGCTGAAAAGCAGTATTAGCTTGCTTTAAACTGTTGAATAATTGTTCTTTTTTATGTTGTGGAATAGTCATTTTTAATTATTAATTATAAATTATTAATGGTTAATGGTTAATTATTGAATGTATTAAATTTTTATTTTTTTTAAAAAAGCTAATTTAAAATTTATCATTTACAATTTACAATTACTCAACTTCCTCTATAAGTACTATATCCAAAGGGATTGATGAGTAAAGGCACATGATAATGACTTTCATCTGTAACTGTAAACATAATTTCAACAGAAGGATAAAATGTTTTGATATTCTTCTTCTCAAAATAAGAACCAGTGTTAAAAACCATTTTATAATTTCCTGCAGGTATAGTTTTTTCTGAAGGCAATAAATCTGAAATTCTACCATCTGCATTCGTTACTCCTTGAGACAATGTTTTCCATTCACCATTTTCTTTACTCATCAATCGAATACTGATATCAGTACCTGGTTTTCCAATTGATGTATCCAATACATGTGTTGTAATCTGACTCATGTTTAAAAATTTAAAGTTACCATTTGAAATGATTTTTTTTAATCTGATGATGGTGATCTTTTGTTGTTCCGCCATTGCAATATGTAATTCTTCATCAACTGAATTCTCTACTCTATCTTTTATTAATTGCAACATTTCTGATGCAGATTTACCAGTAGCACAAACAATAAAAATAAAACCAAATTGTTTTTCATATCTATTATTCAAAAAAGCTAATTGATGAATGGTTTCTTCATCTGCTGTTGTAATAGCAGCTTGTTCTTTACTTGCAAACTTTTCTTTCAAACTATTGATATCTCCAATCTTTGGATGATGTGTAAAAGATGCTCTCCAATCTTCTTCACTACATTCATCATACCATACCTTTGTAGCTTTATCAATCAAATCTTTTTCAGAAGCAAATGGAAAATAATTCAACATGTGTTCAGTCCATTTTTTTGAACCACAACAACTGAACAAAAGTTCTTGAACCTTTTTTTTATCTAAAGCATTGAATGCAGCTAAAGTCATAATCAGAAATTTTATTTTAAACTTGCTCCTTGTTCAATCCAACATCTAATAATATTTCTTTCTTCTTCCGTCATGTTGGTTTTATTATTTTGAGGCATAGTTTTAGTTAAAACAACTCGTTGCAAAATCAAATCTTTTTTTGCAATAATATCATTTGGTGTATCATATTTTACTCCATTAGGTGCAATTTTATTTATATCATCAGTTGGTCGAGATGAATGACAACTAACACACCTATTCTGAATAATTGTATTTACTTCAACAAAACTAATTGTCTCTTTACAAGCATTAGGATTTGCACTAGGTGCAGAAATAAAACAAGCTGATAAAAGTATAATTACTGAAATCGGTAACACCCAAACACTTTGTTGCTTTTTTTCTTTTAAGTTGAGGTAATGCTTTACACCAGCTGCTCCCAAAGAAATAATAGCTAAAATTAACCAAGAATATTTAAACCCAAATGTTGAAGGAAAATGGTTACTCACCATTACAAATAATACAGGTAATGTAAAATAATTATTATGTAAAGAACGTGCCAATGCATTTTTTCCTAACTGAGGATCTAAAGGTTTGCCTTCTTTAGCAGCTTTAACCATTGCTTTTTGTGAAGGAATAATCACAAAAAAAACATTGGCTACCATTAAGCTTCCTATCATTGCTCCAAAATGCATGTATGCTGCACGACTGTTAAACACATGAGCATAAAACCATGCAAATCCAACTAATAAAATAAATCCTAAAAAAGTAAATAACAAGGGTTTTTTAATTAATGGAGATTTACATAATAGATCATACATTAACCATGCAACAACAAAAGACCCTACACCAATTAAAATGCCTTGAGTGGGTGTAATATCTAAAATATTTTTATCAATCAAAAATGCAGAAGCATTAAAATAATACACTACAAACAATAAACAAAATCCAGAGAGCCATGTAAAATATGCTTCGTATTTAAACCAGTGCAAATGCTTAGGAATTGTTTTTGGGGCAACTTTATATTTTTCTAAATAATAAAATCCACCACCATGAACAGCCCATAAATTTCCTGCTAATTCATCTCGAACATTTTCAGTTCTATTTAAAGCATTTTCTAAAAAAACAAAATAAAATGATGCTCCAATCCAAGCAATACCAAATGTGATATGCATTACACGAATAATAATATTAAGCCATTCCATTAAATGACTTTCTTGTGGAGTGCCTTTTACTAAAACATAAGTATTGATGATTAGTGCTATAATCACTAATATCATTCCTGTATAAATAAAATTTTGTGCAGTTGAAAGATGCTCATTATCTGAATCATCAGACTGCATCAACTTAATAATTGTTGGCAGTTTATGAGACATCACTATCAGCATGATTAATATGCTCAATAGCACAATGTATAATATGATGCTAATAGTCACTATTTTGAAATTTTACCAATTAATCTTAATCTACTGATTCCTCCATCAGGATAAATATTTAATCGAATATGAGTGATAGATTGCTTATGTAATATTTCACTACTAAATTCATGAATATGATCTGCACTTAATTTTTGTTTAGATAGCAATTCGTTCCATTCAACATTGTTATTCATCACATCTTCATCACTTCTATTACAACATTCTATGGAACATGAATCCGGATAATTTCCTTTAAAATGACAAGTATCAACAATTATTTTTTCAGCAACACCAGGATGAGCAAGTTTCAACATTACCCAATCGCAATTATTAGGAGTTCTATTTCTTTTGGTTTCCCAGCCATCACCCATATTGATACTCCTATTAGGCATAATTAAATTACTCATGGCACTAAAGAACATATCGTTACAAGCCAAAGCTTTGCCTCCATTGATTGCTGCTACTAAATCAATAGATTCATTGCTGGAAACTTTAGACCAATCTTTAAACACTTCTCCATAAACTCTTAATCTTGCTACACCACCATCAGGATAAATATGTAATCGAATATGTGTGAAAATTTCATCTGAATTAGATTCATAAAAATTTTGTGAACCTGCATCGAGATGAGACTTTGGCAAGATTTCTTTCCATGAAAGATTTTCCCAATCAGTGATTCCAACACTACTTTCTAAATTAATTGCTTCAATAGATGCATGAGGAGGATGATTACCTAAAAAGAAATTGGTATCTATATCAAATCCTTTGATTTTACCTGATGTAGCTAATTGAATTACTGCCCAATCATGACCAGGAGTTCTTTTTCTTCTACTCTCCCAGCCATCCATCCATTTGCCTCTCTCTGTGTATTTATCAGTGATGAAAATACCACGTGTTGGTTTTATTAAATTCTCTTTTTCTGCAAAAAAATCATCAGTTGCAAATAAAACTTTTCCACCCAAACGTTCAGCAGCTAAATCAGTAAGCTGTGCAAATGCTGGAGCTTCTTTAATGATTTCTTTTACGGTTGTGTTCATATTTCTATTTAGATATTAATTTGTTTTAAATCCAATCCTTTCTCTTTCATCCCAACTTTTTCTTTCAACTTTTTCATCTAATAAATTCTCAATTGCAGAATAAATTTCATTGAGTTGAATATTGTGGCTAGCTGCAATATTTTTCAATTCAATAATTTCTTTTGAAAGAGTTTGGTAGTTTATTGTAAATTGTCTTAATGCAATAAATGCTCTTACAATTGAAATATTCATTTTCACAGCTTTATCACTTTTTAAAACACTTGCTAACATTGCAACTCCATGTTCAGTAAATGCAAAAGGTGTTATTTTTATATTTCTTTTAGCTTGGGATGCAGTAACATTTTGTGACCGCATCAAATTTTGCCATTCTGCAACAGTTAAACGAAACATAAAATCGTTCGGAAATCGATTACTATTTCTTTTTACAGCCTGATTTAATGCTTTGGTTTCAATTTCATATAAAATTGCTAAATCAAAGTCAAGAATAACTTTTTCATTTCTTAGTTCATAAATTATATTTTGAATATGTACTATTTCCATAAATAATTAATTAAAATATTGAAATTACTTTCTCAAAAGCCATGTTCCTTTATTTTTTTGTTTAATTTGATTATTTTGAAAAACAGTCTCACCATTTACGATAGTTTCTAATATAATTCCATAAAGACTTTCACCAATATATGGACTTATTTTATGTTTAAAATAAATATCTTCTTCTTTAACTAATTTGATTTCATTTGGATTCCAAATTACAAAATCTGCATCAGCACCAATTTCAATTTTTCCTTTGTTTGCTATATTTAAAAACTTTGCAGGTTTTGAAGTAACTAAAGGAATAAACTCTTCCAAACTCATCATTTCTTTTAGAGCAGTCCATGAACCACTTAATAAAAACTGAATACCAGCAATACCACCCCAAGCTTTTTTTAAATCTCCAGTTTCAATTTCTTTTAATGAAGCAGGTGCAGGGGAATGATCAGTTGATATAAAATCTAATGTTCCATTGAGCAAGGCTTGTCTTAATTGATCATTATTTTCTTTTTCACGAATCGGTGGAGCACATTTATAAATTGTTTTAGCATCTGGAATATTATCGGCATTAAAATATAAATATTGAGTGCAGGTTTCAGCAGTTATAGGTAAACCTTCTTTACGTGCACTTTCAATCATTTCTAATGCATCTGCAGATGAAACATGAACAATATGAATTTTACATTGATGTTTTCTACATAAATCAATCATCATTTTAATAGCATCATTTTCCCAATGTTTTGGTCTACTGGCTAAATAATGTTGATAGCTTGTTGGATGATTTTCAAAATCACAATCAACCTCATCAGTATACATTTCACAATGAACTAAAAGTGGAAGATTAAATTTTGCAATTGTTGGCATTGCAATTTCTAAATCATCTCGAGTAACATTTGGAAATTCATCAATACCAGAATGAGTTAAAAAACATTTTATTCCAATGACTCCTGATTGCAATAACTCTTCTAAATCATTTACATTGCTTGGAATTAATCCTGCATAAAAACCACAGTTAACGTTTAATTTATTTTCTGATGATTGTAGTTTTTGTTGAAATGCTGAAACAGTTGTGGTTACTGGACTTGCATTTAGTGGCATATCAACAATTGTTGTTGTTCCACCAGCTGCAGCAGCTTTTGTTGCTGTATCAAAACCTTCCCACTCTGTTCTTCCAGGTTCATTTACATGAACATGAACATCAATAACACCTGGCATGATAATATGATTTCCAAAATCCTCTGCATCATTAATTTTATCAAAAATTATTTGCTTAATTATTTGATTTGAAAATATAATAGTTGCAGGTTGAAGTTTTTGGTTCACCCAACATTGATGGCTATATATTTTTCTTTCTGTCAAAATAAAATTTACGATTTATTATATAAACCCATCAACACTTTTTCTGGTGTAATAGGTGCACAATATTTAATAGTTGAATTTGGATTGAATGCTAATACTGCATTACGTATGGCAAAGAATGCTCCAATACCATACATTAAAGGTGGTTCACCAACTGCCTTTGATTTCAAGATTGCTAAATTATCTTTTGCTGTATGTAAAAATTCAATTTTCAGTTCTTTTGGAACAGCATATATATCAGGAATTTTATAGGTACTTAATGCATTACTCAATAGTTTTCCTTGTTCATTGTAAACAATTTCTTCCATCGTCATCCAACCTATTCCTTGAACCAAGCCTCCTTCACACTGACCAATATCAATTGCAAGATTCATGCTTGCTCCAGCATCATGCATTACATTCACAGCATCGATCTCATAAGTTCCCCTTAAACAATCAACAGTAACTTCTGTTATGGCTGTTCCATAAACATGATAAGCAAAAGGATGTCCTTTTTCAATTGTTTTATCATAATGAATTATAGGAGTTGCATAATGACCTTTAGCACTTAAATTTTTTCGTTTGAAAAATGCTTTTTCGATAATATTTTTCCAGGTAAATTCAGTTGCTTTTTCATTTAAAAACAAGATTTCATTTTGAAATGAAATAGTTGTTAGCTCATCTAATTTAAATTCTTCTTTAATAAAATTGTTGAGTGTTTCATTGATTTGCTGACAAGCATTCTGCAATGCTTTACCATTTAAATCGGCAGTTGAACTTGCTGCTGAAGGTGAAGTATTAGCTACTCTTGTTGTATTGGTGGTTTCTAATTTAATTTTATGTTCAGGAATACCAAAGCATTTTGCAGCTACTTGTATCATTTTAGTATTCACACCTTGTCCCATTTCAACTGCACCAGTACTTACACCAACAGAACCATCAGAATATACATGAACTAATGCTCTTGCCTGATTCATCATAGTTTTAGTAAAAGAAATGCCAAAGCAAATAGGCATTAATGAATATCCTTTTTTATAAAATTTATTTGAAGAATTAAAAGCTTCAACTCTTTGTTTAATTTCCTCTAGATTGAATTTTTGTTTTGCTTCTTGCCAGCACTCTGTTGCTTCAGTTTCTTTTAATATTTGGCCATAAGAAAATTCATCACCATCTTTTACTAAATTTTTTTCTTGAATCGCACTTGTATCCACACCTAATTGTTTTGCTGCAAAATCAATTGCAGCTTCAATTACAAACATACCCTGTGGTCCACCAAAACCTCTAAATGCTGTATTGGGTGGAAGATTGGTTTTGCAAGAATGAGCAATTGCTGTAACGTTTGGAATAAAATAACTATTGGTACAATGAAATAAAGTTCTTTCTAAAATTGCTGGAGATAAATCTGCAGCAGCACCACCATTTTGATAAAAAGTAACTTCATATGCTTTTATTTTAAAATTTTCATCTAGTCCAATTTTAAAATCACTGCTGTAAGGATTTCTTTTACCGGTCATTCGCATATCTTCCATTCTATGCAAAATAATTTTTGCCGGTTTTTTTAAAACATAAGCCACTAAAGCAGTCATTGTAGCATAAGCACTTGCTTGATCTTCTTTTCCCCCAAAACCACCACCCAAACGTGGCACATCAACCTCAACTTGATTCATACCAACACCTAAGACCCTTGCAATAGTTCTTTGAACTGCAGTTGGACCTTGTGTGGATGAAAATATTTTTACACTATTATGTTCTGTTGGAAAAGCATATGCACCTTGAGTTTCGAGATATAAATGTTCTTGGCCATTGGTATCAGCTGTGCCTTCAAAAACATATTTACAATTCGCAAATGAAGTATCTGTATTGCCTAATTTAAATTTTCTTGAAGTTGATAATAATTTATTTTTTTGGAAAGCAACTCGAGGATTTGTAATTACAGGAAGTGGTTCATATTCTATTTTTATTTTTTGAAGAGCTTCTTCTGCTTCATCTTCAGATTCTGCTGCAACTAATAAAATAGGTTGTCCCCAAAAATGAACTTCATCTTCTGCCAATAATGGTTCATCAGGAATGATTCCTCCAATTTGATTTTGATTAGGGATATCTCGATATGAAAATATTTTTAGCACTCCTTTACTTTGTTCAGCTTCAGTAAAATCAATGCTTTTAATTTTTGCATGTGCAATATGAGCATCAAATATTTTAATAAAAGCTGTTCCTTCTGCCACCGGCAAATCATCTATATACATTGATTTACCAGCCACATGATTATAAAAATCCGGACCGATAAAAGATGAGTTTTCTATGTTTTTAGTGCTTGACAAATTAAAAAATTAAATGTTTGCTAATGTGCTTTCAACTAATGATTCAGCGTTAGAGAAATGTGTAAGGAATAATTGTCTTAACAATAATCTTTTATAATCTGCAGTTCCTCTAGCATCACTTATGGGTGCAATTTCATTTTGCATAATTTGATTTGCTTGAATCAAAACTTCTGCTTTTAATATTTTACCAATTAAAAACTGACAAGTATCTTTTAAATATTTTGGATAAGGGGCAACACCACCAGCCGAAAGATGAATATTTTGTATTACATCATTTTCTAAACGCAACAAGCATGCACAGTTAACACTTGCTATATCTAAATGAGTTCTTTTACATACTTTTTCAAAGTTGAAAATGGAATTTGCATTGGGCTTATTAAAAATTATTTGATGAATGATTTCATTCTCATGTTTATCCATTTGTTTATAGCCAATATAAAAATCATTCAAATTTATTTGCCTACCTGTATTAAAAATTATATCAGCATCTAATGCTAATAAAAAAACAGTCATATCTCCAATAGGTGATGCATTCACCAAGTTTCCTGCAATAGTTGCCATGTTTCTAATAGGTGTGGAAGAAACTAGTTTGACATGTTGTTCTAATTTTGGGAAACAATTATTAATGATAGTTGATTCAGCAAACTCACTCACAGTTGTAGATGCTGAAAGAATTATTTTATGATTCGATTCTGATATTCCTTTCAAACTACAATCATCAAATAAATTATTAATGCTAGATTCTTTAACTAGATGATGTTTTTGAACATTCAAATCTGTACCACCACCAATATTTAATGCTGTTTCAGATTTATTGAATATAGAATGAATATTTTTTAACCTTTCTTCAATACCTAAAAAATAAACAGGTAAATATTTATGTTCAATTAACCATTCTAAATTTTGCTGAGAACGTTTATTAGAGATTTGTTCAGATAATTGTTGAGCAGCTCTTTCAATAGATTTGTAACCAGTACATCTACAAATATTACCATCAATCATTTTAATAGCATCATTGAAAGTAGAGTGGTTTTCGTTCATTACAAAACCAGTTAATGACATTACAAACCCAATGGTACAAAAACCACATTGTGTACCATTTGCATCTACCATAGCTTGTTGAACTGGAGTTAATGCTGATTGATTAATTCCTTCAACTGTTACAATATGTTTTCCATGAGCATTGATTAAAGGCATCAAGCAACTAGTCATATTTCTATATACCAATTTACCATTGTCAAATGCTCCTACTAATATGGTACAAGCTCCACAATCTCCTTCTCTACAACCAATTTTTGTTCCTGTTAACCTTTTATGATAACGAACAAAATCTAATACAGTTGAACCAGGTGGTTCATTGGTTTGAACAGATTGATTATTTAAAATAAATTCAATCATTAATATTCAGTTTTATGTTCACTTTCTTGCCACTTTTTAAAGGCAACATTAGCTTCTGTTCTTAAAAGTTGTTTTGTAAATAATTTTCTTTCTGAAATGGGTTTTGCAATTTCTTCGTAAATAAATTGATCATCAAATTGAATAGCAGCAGCATCTTCCTTACTATTGGCATAAAATAATTTATCTGGTCGTGCCCAATAAATAGCTCCTAAACACATAGGACAAGGTTCACAAGAAGTATAAATTTCACAACCACTTAATTGAAAAGTATTTAAAGTTTTACATGCTTCTCTAATTGCCACAACTTCAGCATGAGCTGTAGGATCATTTGTAGATGTAACATGATTCACACCACGAGCAATAATTTTTCCATCCTTTACAATAACAGCACCAAATGGACCACCATTTCCACTTTCTACATTCTCTATAGAAAGTTGAATGGCTTTTTTCATAAAATCTTCTTCATTCATCATCAGAACAGTTTTCTAGTTTGGTAAATTGAGCAATATAAAACAGTTGTTAAAGATATTAAAAAAGCCATTTCAAGTGTATTAGAAACTAAATGTTAGTAATTTTAATTATTGTTTAAAATTATATTTTGAAAAGAGATTCTTGGCTTCTTTATCCTTATACTTGTTCAGAGAGGAATTTAATTATTCAAAGATTAATTGCCTTATGGGCATTTGCTGAAAGTGGTTTGGGTGGCGTATTACATGCATTACAGGTTCCTTTTACAGGTTTAATAGTTGGTGGCATTGCCATGATTATAATTACTTTATTGTCGTCACTTTCCAATAATATTTTTAAAGATCTTTCAAAAGCATTTTTTATTGTTGTAGTAGTTAAACTAACAATTAGTCCTTATACTCCTATTACTGCCTATTTTGCAATTTTATTTCAAGTGGTATTAGGCTTATTTATTTACAAAATTTTCAACATTAATTATATCAGTATTTTATTTTTTTGTTCTATTGCTATGTTAGAGTCTGCCCTACAAAAGATTTTATTGCTTGTAATTTTTTATGGGAAGAATTTATTTATTGCAACAAATGATTTTATCAATTTTATACTTCAACAATTCTATTTACAAAAAATCAATGCCAGCTTTTGGATTTTGTTGATATACTTATTGATTTATTTTATTGGAGGAATTTTGATTGCCTATATAACCAATAGAATTATTCATACATCAATACAACAACCTACATTATTATATTTCCATGAGGATGTTTTAGTAGAAAACAAAAAGAGAAACTTTAAAAAACCATTATTTTATATCTCTCTTGCAGTTCTATTGGCATTGTGTTTTTATTTATTGAACAAACAAAGTACAACAGGATTTAAAATTTTATATTCATTAGTTTTTAGTTTAATGATAATTATATTTTGGTATTTTATTCTGACACCTTTTGTTTCTAAACAACTTTTAAAGTATTTAAACAAAAAAGAATATCATTACAAAGTTGAAATTACCAGTATCATGAATTTCATACCAACACTTCAAAAAATTGTCAAAATAGCATGGCAACAAAGTCAATCATATAAAGGATTACATAGAATAAATAATTTTATTACTATAGTTTTTAGCTGGGTAATTTTATTTCCACAGCAATCAATAATTAAAAGTGAATGCTAAACATCATTATCTTTTCAAAGCCTATTCATAGTGGTAAGACTACTGAACTTTTAAATTGGGTAAAAGGAGAGAAAGAATGTTATGGTGTTTTAATGCCAGAATTAAAAAGCAGAAAATATTTTTACAATATTAATGATGAAACCTATTTTGAAGCTGATATTATTAATAAAGAAACCTCTTCCATAAAAACTCAAATCATTGGTAAGTATTGCTTCAATGATGCTTCTTTCAAAAAAGCTAATCAAATAATTATTGAAGCATTTCAACAAGAAAAGAGTTTCATCGTCATAGATGAAATTGGCAAGTTAGAATTACGACAAGAAGGTTTTTTTGAATGCTTACAAACTATTTTTCAATCTTCCTCCAAAAAAAATCTCTCACTATTATTGGTAGTGAGAGATACTTTATTAGATGAGGTGAATCAATTTTTTCAAATAAACGAGTTCAAGTTAATTCACTCAATTGATGAATTAAATGTATAATTGAATTATTCTTGATCCATATAACTTTCAATAGGCTCGCAAGTACAAATTAAATTTCTATCACCATGTGTATTGTTTACTCTTGCAACACTTGGCCAAAATTTATTTTTACTTACATACTCTAATGGAAATGCTGCTTGCTGACGAGTGTAAGGTTTTGTCCATTCATCAGCACAAACAACAGCTTGAGTATGAGGTGCATTTTTTAAAGCATTATTGAGCTTATCAGTTTTGCCAGATTCAATATCTTTTATTTCATGATAGATTGCAATCAATGCATCGCAGAATCTATCTAACTCAGCTTTATCTTCACTTTCTGTAGGCTCAATCATGATAGTTCCTGCAACTGGAAAACTCATTGTTGGTGCATGAAAACCATAATCAATTAAACGTTTTGCAACATCTTCAGCTTCTACTCCTGCAGATAATTTGAATGGTCTTAAATCAACAATAAATTCATGAGCACAAGTTCCATTTTTTCCTGTGTATAAGATTGGATAAAACTTTTTCAATCTAGCCTTCATATAATTGGCATTTAAAATAGCAAATTCTGTTGCTTTTTTAACACCATCATATCCTAACATTTTTATATATGCATAGCTGATTAATAAAATTGAAGCTGAGCCTAAGTTTGCTGCACTTACTGCATTAAATCTGTCAACAGTCGACGGTTGACCGTTAACCGTAAAATGACCAGGTAAATGTTTTGCCAAATGTTCTTTAACACAAATTGGACCCATACCAGGACCTCCTCCTCCATGAGGTATTGCAAATGTTTTATGCAAATTCAAATGACAAACATCAGCACCAATAATTGCAGGAGAAGTTAATCCTACTTGAGCGTTCATGTTTGCACCATCCATGTATACTTGTCCACCAAACTCATGAACAATTTTACAAATCTCTACAATACCTTCTTCAAAAACACCATAAGTACTAGGGTAAGTTACCATTAATGCACCTAAAGTATCTTTATATTGTTCTGCCTTCAATCTTAAATCATCAATATCAATTGTTCCGTTTTCTCTGCTCTTTACAACCACAACTTTCATACCTGCCATTACTGCACTTGCAGGATTAGTACCATGTGCAGAAATTGGAATTAATACAATATTTCTATGAGCATTATTATTAGCTTTATGGTAAGACATAATTGTTAGCAAACCTGCATACTCTCCTTGTGCTCCAGAGTTAGGTTGCAAACTACAAGCATCGAACCCAGTAATTACATTTAAATATTTAGCTAATTCATCTGTAATGGTTTTATAACCTAAAGCTTGTTCTAGTGGAACAAAAGGATGCAGTTGAGAAAACTCTGGCCAACTAACAGGAATCATTTCTGTTGCAGCATTCAACTTCATAGTACAACTACCTAAAGTAATCATACTGGTGTTTAAAGAAAGATCTTTATTTTCTAGTTGTTTTATATAACGCATCATTTGGCTTTCGCTACGATGAGCATTGAAAACAGGATGTGTTAAATAATTTGAAGTTCTTGTTGCAAAAGTTGGTATACAACTGATTTGATCGTCACTATTAAATTCTATTTCAGCTTCATCTTTTCCTAAGCTTTCAGCAAAAATGTAAACAATATCTAACACATCTTTTTGTGATGTAGTTTCATCTAATGATATACAAATAGTATAATTATTTAGATATCTAAAATTTACTTGATTAGCTTCAGCAATTGGTTTAATCACTGATGATTTTGCTTCAATACTAATCGTATCGAAATAGTTTTGATTGCTGATTTGAAATCCTAAATCTTTTAAAGCATTACTCAACACTTGAGTTAGTGTAGTAACTCTTAAGGCAATATTTCTAATTCCATCAGCACCATGATACACAGCATACATAGCAGCCATATTAGCTAATAATGCTTGAGCCGTACAAATATTGCTAGTTGCTTTTTCGCGTTTTATATGTTGCTCTCTTGTTTGTAAAGCCATACGTAATGCTCTATTACCTTGAGCATCTATACTAATTCCAATTATTCTTCCAGGAATACTTCTTTTAAATTCATCTTTAGTCGCAAAAAATGCAGCATGAGGACCACCATAACCCAAAGGCACACCAAAACGCTGAGAATTTCCAACAGCAGCATCTGCACCTAATTCACCAGGTGGAGTTAATAAGCTTAACGCTAATAAATCTGTTGCCATTACTACATAACCATTAATGTTATGAACATCACTTATAAAACTTCTATAATCTTCTATACCTCCATTACTGTTTGGATATTGAACTATAGCACCAAAATAAGTTTCATCCAATTGTATTATCTTATAATCGCCAAAAACTAATTCAATATTAATTGGTGTAGCTCTTGTTTTTAATACATCTTTAGTTTGTTCAAACACATGTTCATCAACAAAAAATTTATTTTTATTTTCTTTATTGGTTTGATGAAAAAACATAGCCATAGCTTCAGCTGCTGCAGTAGCTTCGTCTAATAAAGAAGCATTAGCTAGCTCTAATCCTGTTAAATCACTTACTACAGTTTGGTAATTCAATAAACTTTCTAAACGACCTTGAGAAATTTCGGCTTGATAAGGTGTGTACTGTGTATACCATCCTGGATTTTCAAATACATTTCTCAAAATTACACTTGGTGTAATAGTATTATAGTAACCAGCACCAATATATGTTTTGAACACTTTATTTTGTGCAGCAACTTTTTTTAATTCATTCAAATATTCAAATTCACTTACAGCAGCAGGAATGTTTAAGTTTTCTTGCATTCGTATGCCTTCTGGAACAGTTTTATTTATAAGTTCATCTAAACTTTCTACTCCAATAGTATTCAACATTTCCTTAACTTCTGTTTCATTGGGCCCAATATGACGTTGATGAAATTCTGTAGACTGATTTTGAAAAAGATTCATAAAAAAGGGTTTGATCGTTTGAATTCTGAAATCAACTAACAGCTGTTAGTGCTCAAATTTTGGTTGCAAATGTAAGGCGACAAATTATTTAATTTAGGAATGTTTTTGAAGTATGATGTAAATCAATTCACACTAAATTAACACATGTGTATCTTTTACAACTCCCATCACAAATACACTTTGAACATGACCAATATTATCGGCCTGACTTAATTTGTTCACATGAAAATCGTAATAGGTTTCCATACTTTCTGCAACTACTTTCAACATAAAATCAAATTCACCACTAATACTATAGCATTCAATTACTTCGTGAAATGAAAGAATACTTTTAATAAACTTAGCACCTTCTTTTTTATCGTGCTGTTTTAGTGATACATAACAAATCACCATCAAACCTTTATTTACTTTACTATGATCTAATAAAGTAGCATATTGTTTGATGACACCACTTTGTTCTAACCTTTTAATTCTTTCATGAACAGGCGTAGTGCTCAAATGCACTTTAGCTGAAATTTCTTTAATACTTGCTTTGGCATTTTCTTGTAAAACTTTTAAAATGGCAATATCTGTAGTATCGAGAGATGCAGTTTTAGTGATTTGTTCTGTAATTGATGTTTTAGGCATAGCATTTAGGTTATTTATTCTTTATAATTGTAAATTTATATACTATTTTTCTATATTTCAATTGTTTCACAAAATATTATTCTACATTTCTTATTTTTGCAAAAACAAATTAATATGTCTACAATATCAAAACAAATCGATTTTAAACTTCCTTATAAAGTAGCTGATATCAGTTTAGCTGAGTGGGGAAGAAAAGAAATCAGATTGGCTGAAGCAGAAATGCCAGGATTAATGTCGTTACGTGAAGAGTATGGTGCATCTCAACCTTTAAAAGGTGCAAGAATTGCAGGTTGCTTACACATGACTATCCAAACTGCTGTTTTAATAGAAACTTTAGTGGCTTTAGGTGCCGAAGTAAAATGGAGTTCTTGTAATATTTTTTCAACTCAAGATCAAGCTGCTGCTGCAATTGCTGCTGCAGGCATTGGTGTTTTTGCTTGGAAAGGTCAAACTCAAGCTGAAGCTGATTGGTGTATTGAGCAAACTTTATTCTTTGGTGGTGTTGATAGACCTTTAAATATGATTTTAGATGATGGTGGTGACTTAACCAACATTGTTTTTGATAAATACCCTGAGTTAATTACACATATTAAAGGTTTAAGTGAAGAAACTACTACAGGTGTACATCGCTTATATGAAAGAATGGAAAAAGGTACTTTACCAATTCCTGCCATTAATGTAAATGATTCTGTAACTAAATCTAAGTTCGATAATAAATATGGTTGTAAAGAATCTTTAGTAGATTCTATTCGTAGAGCAACTGATGTTATGATGGCTGGTAAAGTTGCTGTTGTTGGTTCTTATGGAGATGTTGGTAAAGGATCTGCAGCTTCACTAAAAGGTGCTGGTTGTAGAGTAATAGTAACTGAAATAGATCCAATTTGTGCTTTACAAGCTGCAATGGATGGTTTTGAAGTAAAACCTATGATTAAAGCTGTAGCTGAAGCGGACATTGTTGTTACTGCTTCTGGTTGCAGAGATTTAATTACTGAAAAACATTTCAGATTAATGAAAGATAAAACTATCGTTTGTAACATTGGTCACTTCGATATTGAAATAGATATGGCTTGGTTAAACGATAATTATGGCCATACAAAAGATACTATTAAACCACAAGTTGATATTTATAATGTTGAAGGAAAAGACATCATCATCTTAGCTGAAGGTCGTTTAGTAAACTTAGGTTGTGCTACTGGTCATCCAAGTTTTGTAATGAGTAATTCATTTACAAATCAAACATTAGCTCAAATTGAATTATGGACTAACACTGATAAATATGAAAATAAAGTGTATGTGTTACCTAAACATTTAGATGAAAAAGTTGCTCGTTTACACCTTGCTAAAATTGGTGTTGAATTAGATGAGTTAACAACTGAACAAGCTGCATATTTAGGCATACCTAAATATGGTCCATTTAAACCAGAACATTACAGATATTAATATCTAGGGTTTTAAATATTAAAAAGGTAGTCGTGAGGCTACCTTTTTTTGTTGAGATATGATTTGTTAGATACCAACTTTTCCAAGCCGAGGCTTGTGACTCACAAACTTATTGAAAATTGTTGTTTCGTGAGACACGAACCAAAGCATAGGATTTTTATTAACCCTTTTTGAAGTAATTTTTACTTATTCAAAGCAACAGCATCACTCATCAGATTCTTAGTAATTTTTACAGATTGATGAATATATAAATCTGCTTTAATGGCTTTTAACCAAGC
>JAGXRG010000002.1 GCA_018335935.1 Chitinophagaceae bacterium
CACCCCAGATGACCCACAATCTTTAGCACAACAATTACTCAACGGTATTAATACCAGTTTTGCTTATCAGCAAGGTCAAAAAGGTTTAGACTTGGTATCACAATATAGTGATGGTTGGTTCAATGGCTTATTAAGTTTTTTAGATAGTCATCAAGGAGAAATGGCGAACTCCGATAATACATTAGCACATTTAAATTGGATGATGTTAGATGGCGAGAACCTAGAACTGGTACAGGAAAATAGTGGCTTTGTTAAAGTACCTATGATAGATGTAGGCGAGGGAAAAGTGTTATTACAAGCCGAGGATGGAGAAGATATAGAAATCACAAGAAGTGGTTATATTTACATTTTCGTTAGCAATAGTGCTAATGTACCCATGAGGTTCGATGATTTGTTTATTGAAAGAACACGAAGTGCTTTGCTTGAAGAAACACATTACTACCCGTTCGGACTTATAATGAGTGGAATAAGTTCTAAAGCTGAAAGTACACTTGCTAATAAATACAAATACAACGGTAAAGAAGAACAACGCCAAGAGTTTAGCGATGGTAGTGGGTTAGAGTGGTTAGATTATGGACATCGTATGTATGATGGTCAGTTGGGTAGATTTTTTACACAAGACAGGTTAGCTGACAGTTTTCCCATCTTCTCACCATACCTATATGCAGGTAATAATCCCATCTCTTTTGTAGATGTCATGGGAGATAGTGCATGGTCTGTAACAAGAGACTGGAATGAAGATGATGCAGCTGCATTTGCATCATTTATTCAAACTAAAATCAAAGATTATGAAGGGAAGAAGCTTGATTGTGCAGATCTTGCTGTAGCGTTGCTGGTTGATTATGCCAGTGCAAATGGCTTGTCCTTGCAACTAACTACAACTAATGGCAAGAAAACTTTTGACTCTAACTCTGATGATTTTACAAGTACCAAACAATTTAAGAGTTCAGCACAGCAAGGAATTTTTGCAAAAGATATTTCTGCAAATACAAATACCGTAGATAAGAAAGATGCACAAGCTGGTGACATGGTTCTTTTGACAAAACCAGCGAACCATATAGTAATATATGACCAAGTAAATCCAAAAAAGACTGTAGCCTATGGAAATTTAGCTGGAAGGAATCCATTGCCAGTTGTTATAGGAAGATGGGATTGGACAAATATTACTCAAGATAACAATGGTACTGTATATAAGTACAATCCTGATACGAAGCATGCCCATCGTTGGAAGGTCTTACAGAGGAAACAACCATAACGACTCAAATCCATGATAATGACAAAGATACTTTTAATAATATTGTTTCCTTATTTCCTTTACGGTCAAACAAATTATATACAAATCAACGGCTATAGTGACCAGCGAGTCATTGAAAAAATTAAAGGAGAAAATAGAGGGAATAGAAAATTTCTGATTTATCAACCCTATTCTGATTCTTTGTTTACCAGCATGTTGATTATGCAAAATGTTGACAGTGATTCATTCTGGCTAATAAGCAATGATTCTATACTAAAAAAGGGAAGCATAAAATCAAAGAAAATCTTTTGCTACAAAGCTTTTTTAAAGACTGGAGCTACTAAGAGGGAAGACAAGCTAAAGTTTGTGCCACCGCTCATTGGAGGTAAAGAGACCGCATTGGTAATATATGAAGACCCTCTACGTAGATTTTACTTTGAGTATGGCAAGAATATTACAGGTTATTTTCCTGATGCTACAAGAGAAAAGTTCAGAAAAGAGTGGCTTTCTATAATTGAGTCGGAACTCAATAAGATTTTGGAAGACCCAGCTCTACGAACCATGTTGCTTCGCTAGTTTTATTATCTTGGCTTTGCCAATAAAAATATTTATAAATAACATTACAAAAACCTGTATTTTAGTTTACAAATGTTCTTTGAAAAGTGGTTACATTAAAAGTCGTTCGGACTTACAATGAGTGGGATTAGTAGTAAGGCTGAAAGCACACTTGCCAATAAATATAAATCCAACGGTGGAACAGAATTGGAGAGTAAAGAATTTAGTGATGGAAGTGGACTAGATTGGTTAGCTACTGATTTTAGAAGCTATGACCCACAGATAGGACGTTTTCATCAAATAGACTTTCTTGCAACACTTTCTTTAAATCAATCACCTTTTGCATTTGTAAATAATAATCCTATCAACTTCATTGATCCTTTAGGGTTAGACACTTTGAAACTAAACGACGATGGGTCTATGCCTACAACAAGAGCTGATGGTTCGAACTTACAGGATGTGGATGTTATTTTAGGTGAAAATGGGCAAGTAGCAAATTACTATAATGGTGAAAGTTGGCAAGCTCCTGAGGTTTTAGAGGAGGTCGTGGTATCAAATAATTCTCCAGTAAATATCCAGTATGGTGCAAATGCTAATCAAAGAGCCGTTACTGAACATTCTTTGGCTATTCTAAGAGATATTATGAAGGAATCATTCAATCCTACTATAACTATTACAAGTACTCAGCGAACCCCACAAGATCAAGCAAGAGCCATGTATAACAATATAATTAGTCGAGGTGTTCAATATAACTTAAACTTATATGGTGCTAATGGAGATAGGGTTGTAAATGTAGCAGCAAATAGAAGAAGGCAAGGGAAAACCCGAGAGGAGATATTATCTGCAATGGCAGCAGAAATAAGGCGAATTGGACCAGGTCGAGTCTCTCGACATTGCGGTGATCCAAATGTATTGAATGTACTTGATATATCACCAAGTTCATTACTGAATAGAAGGGCATTTGTACGAGAAATTAGAGAAAGAGGAATATTTTTGTTGCAACCACCTGCGGATCCAGCGTATCATTTAGAAATACCACAACTATAAAGAAAAAAATATGATGAAAAATATAATCCGTTTTTGTTCGATTATATTAATATTATCGGCTTGTAATAATGCTGAAGATTTAACTGAAAGTAAGGATGCTGTAATTAATAAACATATAGACACCGTTCAAGAAAAGATAGCCACTGTACTAAATTCACAGATTAATCAAGACACATCTTTAGCCAATAGAATATTAGGAATATGGGCATTAATTGGACAAGATAACGCTTCTTTTGACATACAGAAGAATAAAATTTATTACCCTGAGTACTCTAAATCTTACAAGTACCAAATGAAAAAAAATAGTCTTACAATAAAGTATGATGATTATATTGATAGTTTTTTAGTGGAGACTAAAGGAAGTGATACTCTTATTTTAATTGCGGAGGACGAAAAGCAGGTTTACTACCGATTTAAAAGATAATAATCAAGTCTCAAATGGTTCATAATTTGCTTCTTATTAACCCAGCTCTTTCGCCGTTTTTGGTGTTCATTTCACCAACAACGGCAAGATTGCAAGGCGAACTAACCACTGCTACATTGTTGTCTTACTAAACTCTTATTTTAGTTAAAGATAAAAGCTGGTATCAACCCTACATAAATGCTATCCATTCCCTTTTCATACATACCCACGTATATAAAGTTTGAACCGGATAATGTTTTTCCTTTTTCGTTAGCCAATGCTTCCAGTTCTGTAAAGCGGTGCTCATTTAAATATTTTATAATTGTGACATCACTGTCTATAGGGTAACTATACTTTTCAACTTCTTTACTTAAAAAAAGGGTTTTATAAAACAATTTTGAAGTATCGTTGATTATCATTTCACCATAACTGGATTTTCCTCCTTCAAAACTTACCATGTCTAAAATAATAAATCTATTAATTTTTGAAGTGTCTGTCTCTACTCCAAACAAAAGAGCAGCTTTTTCTCTTATTGCATAAATACGACTATCATACGACTGATATGAAGAACCTGCTTTTATTCTTGCTTCTTTTTGATGCTTTTTATTGATTATTTCAATCACAGATTTATTACTCTTACCTACTTGCAATTTATGACTACAAGAGATTAAAAGACTTACTCCGAATATTATTTCTATCACTCTCATAGGGGTTAGGATTTTGGCTTTCTATAAATATAACGATTATCATTGGGAATGTGCTTAGGAAAACTGTTCCCGACTGGGGTAGAATTGCCAGCTGGGTAATAAAGACTACGAGATTTATTATCTAATATTCTTGTTTCCGATACAGGTGTGCCATCCCCATCTTGAGAGTAGTGAGTACGAAGAGGTATGCCTTGTTGTGCTCTAATATTATTTTCTACATGTGTAGCGTATATTTCAGATTGGGACAATTTCCGGTCGCCTGATTCGGTAGGTATAGTAACCCAATTGCCAAACTTAACTCCTTGTGCATTAGCAAGACCATGTGACATCTCATGCCCCAATGTTACACTAAATGGCAATTTTTGGCTTCCTTTTTCTGTAGGAACTGATTGATCTGCACTAGAGTTCACATATAAGGTGTTTCTATCTGTAACATTATTTCCTGAGTATGAACGTATCTCAATATTATCACTTCCAGTTGCTGCATCTCCAATAAATTTAGCTCCAAATTCTCCACCTGTTCGTATTTCATCTAATGCTGCACTTATTTGTCCTGCAAACTCATTATCTCCTGAATATAAATTACCATCAGTACCAACTAATCCCCATTTATCGCCTACTTGTCCATAATAATAGTTTTGAAATGCCCTGGTTTCTGCATTCACCATTATCTGAACAAAAATGCTATCACCGTTTACATCAATATTATTAATAGGATTGTTTGCACCATATTGATAAGGACTAAAAGCATAATATTTTTCAGCAAATCTATCTTGTGTAAAAAATCTTCCAATTTGCTGGTCATACATTCTTGCTCCATAATCCAACCACTCTAAACCACTGCCATCAGAGAACTCATGTTTTTGTTCTTCCTTGCCATTGTATTTATATTTGTTCGTTAAGGTGTATGCTGCTTTAGAACTTATGCCACTCATTATAAGTCCGAACGACTTTTAATTTTAGAATTTTTTAATTACTTTTTCAAAGAACATTTGTAAATTAAAAATACAATTTATTGTAATGTGATATTAAAATTAATTTATTGGCAAAGCCATAAGAATAAAACTAGCGAAGCAAAATGATTCGTAGGGCTGGGGGCTAATGTTGTTTATTTATCATTACATCGATTTTTTTAAAATTTATAGTAGCCTCATAATCATCATCAGCTCTAACATACTTATTCAAAAAAAAATAATATGAGATTGAATTGAACTCATTTAATGTTAAATCACCATCAATTAAAGTGTATAAATCTCCATTAAAAACACAATATCTTTCAATAAGCCCTTTGATTCCTTGTTCATGATAAAGTCGTTTTATATTCGGCTCAATCACAAAACTTCGGGAAAAATATAAATATATTTTAGGATTCTTTGTTTCAAGCTTAATCTTCTGATTCAAAGCCTTAAATAAAAAATTAGAAAATTTTATATACTGGTTTTTATACGAGGTTTTGTAAACATTTCGCAAATTCTCAAAGTTGGATTCATATATACTATCATTATTTCCAATCACATAGACAGATGTAAAGCTAATACCATCAGGAGGTGGTTCAATTAAAGTCAGTTGAGATATCTTTTCCAATAAAGGTAGATCAAAGTGGCCTTTTTGTTGAGGTGAAGTACAATGACAAAAAAACAATAATCCAATCAATATTACCTTCTTCATTTGCTAATTATTTTTTTTGGGTTTATTGATAATTTCTCCATTAGGTCCGATTTGCCCTCCACTATCCAACTTTGGCATTTTATTATTAGGAGGGTTGTTTAATAATTTAGGGTCAATTATTCTGCCGTATTTCGCTCGATGCTTCAATTTTTCTATATCACGTGCTAAGTTTTCTAAAAAAACAGCCCTTATCTCTGCTGGATTATTTTGGTCATTTACTTTAGTATCATCACCCATATTCCCAATATCATAGTCGTATTGATGCCTCATTTCATGTACAACTGTAGTTAAATCAGATATGCCTATGCCATCAAAGTCATCGCCTCTTTTCTTGTCTAAATTAAATGTAGTTTGGGTGCTTATTATGACTTCCTCATGTTTTGTAGGATCATTTTTGTTTGGTACAAGTTTCCAATGTTTATCAACATTATTTCTTGAACCTTCTTCAACGTAATGCTTAAGACTTGAATTTTCTAAATGATGCAATATTCCTTTAAGCTTTTTATTGTTTGAGTTTTCAATTTTACGATAGGCTGATAAGACCCGGTAAATTGTCTTACTTAACGACTCTTTACTTGGGTCATATCTTTGTCCATTCGCATGCCAAAAATTACCTCCTCTATAAGTTAATTGCTCTTGAACACTTCCATCAGAATTTCTAACTAAGAAGATTATTTCTTTACCATCAGGGTCAATAGCATTGATTGGATTATTTGCGGTATAATTATATTGAGAAAGTGTAAAATATTTACTTGCTAGTGGGTCAGTGACCATCCACCTTCCTATCTGGTTATCATACATTCTCGCTCCATAATCTAACCATTCAAGACCACTGCCATCACTAAATTCATGTTTTTGTTCTTCCTTGCCATTGTATTTATATTTATTGGCAAGTGTACTTTCTGCTTTAGAACTTATCCCACTCATTGTAAGTCCGAACGACTTTTAATGCAACCACTTTTTCAAAGAACATTTGTAAACTAAAGATACTATTTATTTTAATGTGATTTTTTATTTTTTTATTGGCAAAGGCAGAATAATAAAACTAGCGAAGCAAAATGCTTCGTAGAACTGAGCTAATTAGGATTTATTAAATAAAGTTTATTAAAACTTGTTAATTTTGACCCTCGATATTCTATAATCATTAAGTGATTCTGCAAACCTAAATTTGGTCTTGAGGTTGCTTTTTTATTCCAATTTCGAAATTTCAAATTATCCCACTTCCAAAAATTAGGTTTAAAAATCCAACTTTTTGAAACTGCTTTAATAGAATCAATAATATCAGTCCAAACTGCATCATCAATTTTAAAATCATTTCCAACTCCAAGTATGGGACTATAGCTTTCATAAATAATTTTACCAGCGGTATCTATTTGAAAAAAACACGTAATATAAATATTGTTGAATCCTGAATTTTCATCAAGAACTTTTTCGAAAAATAAATTACTTATTTTAGGCTTAACAAATTTTTGAAATACTTTTTTTTGAGATGAAAAATTAATTTCAGATTGCGAGTAACTTAACTCTATTAATATAAAGTTTAAAAAAAAGAAAGAAAAAATATACAAATTGATATTTTTCTTGATTATATTATAAAGTTTTAAGCTGTTCTTGAGTTTTTTCATATATTATATCAATGATTTCTTTAAAAAATATTTGTTTTCTTAATTCTTTTTTGTTATAACCTGGTTCAGAAAAATCAGCAATCATTAATCTATTGGCAGCATCGTAATTAAAACCATAAGCACGTTCAATATTATTGCTTTTAGATTTCCAAATAGAGCCAGCAATATTTCCATTCAACATAACATTTGTATTTGTACCATTACTAAACCCATAATCGTAGCTTAACTGCATACCAAACCATCGTTGTTGTTGAGCATTGTATTCAGAAGTATATAATGGATTTGCAAAGCCACGATTGATGCCTGTAAGCCAACCTCGAATATTATAAGTATAATCGAGTGTTTCAACTGGTTCACTGCTCAGCATATCATTGCCTAAAGTTTTTTTAGTGAGTTGCCCCAATTCATTATACGTGTTATTGGATACTAATTTTAATCCTTGATAATTGATGTCTTTTTGAATGCTCATTAATCTACCACCATCATCATAATTCATTACTGTTGATATGGTTAAATCTTCTTTATTGGGTCTAGTATGTTTGGTATAACTGCGTAAAACTTTTCCACTAAAATCGTATTCATTAGTAATGGTATTTGTACCACCACCATATTGTGTTGAAATGTTTTGGATGACTCTTCCTTTATCGTCATAAAAACTAATGTTATAAGTATAATCTGTAGTGCCTAAGACATTTACTTTAGTACCTGTAACCTGACCTAAAGCTGTGTTGTTTTGGATTAATTCACATCAAAAATATAGGAAAAAAATATTGAAAAATCAATCATTGAAAAATTGCGTAAAACTACGTAAAAATCATGCGTAGTTTTACGCATTCAAATACGTAATTCTACTGATTATTCTTACTTAAATTAAACTAATTAAAATTTGAAAATGTTGAATTGTCTGAGTGTATTATATCTAAGTAAAAATAATTTGAGAATATTACTAGAACATTAAATAATAAAATTATTTGATTGTATGCAAATTGTATGCAAATGGATAAAATAAAAAAGGGTCTCAATTTCTTGAAACCCTTGCTATCATTGAGTGGACCCACCTGGGCTTGAACCAGGGACCCCCTGATTATGAGTCAGGTGCTCTAACCAACTGAGCTATAGGTCCTGCAATGTTTTTGATTTATTGCGACTGCAAAAGTAATGGATTGCAAGTAATTTTTGTTTGAATAGTGCTAAAATAAAATTGAAATTATTACGCTATTCTTTAACAAGTTTTCTCAAATATAATTGCACAACTAGTAAATCCTTTTTAATATTGCGTTTTAAAATTAAGTTATGAGTCAACATCAAGAAAATACAACCTACGTAAAAAATTTTACTTTAACAGCATTCTTATCATTCGGCATTTTGCTTGGTTTGTTGCTTCTATTATCTAAATGTCATGGCAATTATATGTCTGGTCATTCAGAACATCATAATACTGAACAAACTCAAGGAGCACATCACTAATTAAACTAATGCAATTTCAAAATTAGAAAGTTGTTTAAATTGATTTAAACGATCATTAATATCTCCGTTTTTCAATTCTTGCAGTCTTTGTGTACCAAATTTTTCAACACAGAAACTAGCCATTGCACTACCTAATACTATTGCAGTTTTCATATTTTCGAAACTAATATCATTTGTTTTAGCTAAATGAGCTACAAATCCACCTGCAAAAGTATCTCCAGCACCGGTTGGGTCAAACACTTCTTCTAAAGGTAATGCTGGAGCAAAAAACACTTCATTTTCATGAAACAATAAAGCTCCATGTTCGCCTTTTTTAATGACTAAATATTTAGGGCCCATAGTAAGAATTTTTTTAGCTGCTCTTACTAAAGAATTATCTCCACTTAATTGACGTGCTTCACTATCATTAATCACTAAAACATCAACCATACTAATAGTTTTCAAAACTTCATCCATCATAATATCCATCCAAAAATTCATTGTGTCTAAAACTATAAGCTTAGGTTTTGTTCTTAATTGTTCTATTACACTTCTTTGCACTTTAGGGTCTAAGTTTCCTAACATTAAAAATTCACAACCTTGGTAACTTTCAGGCACTACAGGTTCAAAATTTGCTAATACATTAAGTTCGGTTACAAGTGTATCTCTGCTGTTCATATCTAAATGATATTTTCCGCTCCAAAAAAATGATTTCTCATTTTCTTTAATTTGTAAACCTTCGAAAGAAACGCCTCTTGCTGCTAATGCATCTAACTCAGATTTTGGAAAGTCTCCACCTACAACACTAATCTGATTTACTTTACAAAAATTACTAGCACACCAAGCAATATAGGTTGCAGCACCACCAATAATTTTATCGCTTTTACCAAAAGGAGTTTCAATAGCATCAAACGCCATAGAACCTACAACAACTAAACTCATATTATTTTATTTTGATGGCAAAAGTAACTGTATACCTAGTTCAAAAAAAATAGCCTTGCAAATTTGCAAGGCTATTGTAATTATTTTTCTTGAATTAATAAGCCCAAAGACTTTGTTCGTAACTAAAGATTTTATCTTTAATCTTATCGCCTTCTAACAATCTGAACAATGGATCTTTAATGTATTCCTCAAGTTTTTGATCTCTGAAGTTATCTAATGTAGATTTTACAATGTAGTAACTAAACAAATGATTTTCTAAATAATCTTCCCAAGTCATACGTGCACCCATATTCTTAGAATTATACACTTGCTTTTTAGCTAATGTATTTCTTAAATCTGGATAGTAAATCCAGAAATAAGGATAATGTGGCCCGTCGTAAACTTTTCCTTTTAAAATTAAGGGTCCCATTGGTGCAATTCCAATAATTCTGTGTACCAATTTAGCCGCTTCTTTGTCGAAAATGATTTCTTCTTTTACCATGAATTTGTATATAGAATCAACCGGGAATTCTTTTTTACGAATTTCTTTTCTAATAACATTTCCATCTAAATCTAATACGTCTGAAGTATCTACACCGCCAGAGAATTTAGTTTTAAAAATTTCAATGTCTTTATAAGGTAATGTAAATCTTTCATCTTCAAAAGCAACAATAGAATCTTCAGTTACTGCTTTGTAAAGTATGGCAAAGAACAATTGATTGCCATTATCTTCTGTAGTATTGTATCGGAAAGGTGCATTAATTTTTTCACGTGCATCAATTACTTTCCAAAGTTTTTGACGATAAACCGCATCATCTTCACGAATATGATCATAAGGAAGTGGAGTTCTTTCTTTTTGGTCAGAAACAATGGCACTTTCTGCTCTTAAAGATTTTCTTACAGGATCCATAAGAGGATCGTTTCCTTGATTAGATTGTATTACTTCAATTGGAACATTTGCATTTCTATTTCCACCTGCAGGGGGTTGAGCTTGACCTTGTTGACCACCAAATGGGTTGTTAGCTGGTGGCTGATTACCATTAGTTCTTGGAGGCTGAGCTTGACCTTGTTGACCACCAAATGGGTTGTTAGCTGGTGGCTGATTTTGAGCCTGAGCACCAAATGGATTATTAGCAGGAGGTTGTTGAGTTCCTCCACCTCCTGTAGTTGCAGCAGGCTTTGTGTCGTCTTTGCCAAATGGATTGGCATTGGTTGGTGTTGCAGGTTTCTTTGCAGGAGCTTTTTTAGCTTGTGCCATAACATCTTGACTCAATACTATTGAGCAAAAAACCAAAGTAGCTGCAAATAATTTTATTGTTGTTCGTTGCATAATCATATTAATTTGACAAATTAAAAGCCATAGAAGCCGGTAGCTTTCTTCTTCCATCTGGACCCTCTACAGAAATATCAGTAATTAATACAGAAGAACCTGGTCGGCACATTTCTATATAACCTTTAACTTCTGAAGTAAAATAAGCACCATTTACAATGGCAAATTTTGGACCTGTATTTTCAAAACCTTTACCAGTACATACAATAGTATAAGAAGATACGTTGAATTTTACACCTTCAAAAATAAAATCTCCCATATCTGCTCTAATACCAACGTTTGCTTTAAAATTATTTACAGAAACCGTACCACCACCATAATTACCAATCATTGGTGTTGGGTTAGGAATTCTTTTAACAGGAAATTTAAATGGAGTGCTTTTACCATCTACACTTACATTAACAGTTGCCATGCCAGCAGTTGCTGGATTTGCAATGTATAAACCAGAGTTATCTGCTCTAGTAATAGTACCATTATCAATAGTTGCTGTAATAGCTTCAGCACCTTTTGTTCCACCACTCATTCTTATTGGGTTATCTAAACCTAAGTATAAAACATTAACTTTTTCAGCACTTGCAAATACACCTGTTGGTGAACCCACAGTAAACTTAATTTCTTTTTCAACTGAACCTGTAGTTCCATCTGGTTTTTTGAAAGAAATGATTACTTTTTTACTATAAGTTCCAGGATTGTTCACTTTAGTTTTGTATTCAGCAACACCCTCTGCATTTAATGGAACAGATGCACCATCTACAGTTACTGTAGGTTGAGCATTTTTATTAAAAGCTCCAACACCACCTGTAATTACTAATTCTTGACCTGGCATTAAGTACTGTGAACTTTGACTGGCAATAGCTTGGAATTGGTCGTAAACCACTTCTACTTGACCTACTTGCTTATGGCAAAATTCAATTACTTGTGCAGCACTATTTCTTATATCGTTCTCAAACTTGCTCAAAATAGTAATGGCTGCAATTGTTGGAGTCATATGGAAATAGGTATCAGACCAAGATTTTCCTTCTGGTGTAGTTAAATCAATTGGTAATGAATGTTCTAATTCTTTACGAATAGCTGGATCAAGATTTAAAAATTTATCTTTTATTGCCTGTAAACTATTTTTTAACGGTTCACCTTTTCCTTTTCCTTCAGGAGGTGGAGCAGTGAACAATCTTGTTGCAGCTTCTAAATCATCTTCTTTAAACTGTTCTTTGCCATCAACTAATTGTAATCCTGCTTCTTCTTTTAATTCTTTTTTTAATCCTTCTAATTCAGCAACCATTGCATCGGCCATTTGTTTTGCCTGATCTGCTTTAGGTTTCCAGATGGCAGCTTTCTCTCTAGTTTCACCTTTTTCTAAAAGTTTGGTAAGAGAAAGTAATACTTCGGTATTTTTTTGTTCTACTATATCACTAGCAGTGTTTAAACTTCTGTCAACGGTTTTAAATGCATTCAAGATTTCAGATGATACGTTTAAGGCCAATAATGCCGTTAGTACCAAATACATCAAGTTGATCATCTTCTGCCGTGGCTCTTTAGGTAGAGACATCTTTATTTAATATTTTAAGATTTACTAATTAATTTCTTTTCTCAGCTTTAATAAACTAGGCTTGTCTTCCACCTTGCATAGCAGAAAGCATACTACCATATACACTATTTAACTTAGTTAAGTTACCAGCTAAAACAGTAATTTGTTCTTTTGCTTTAATTGCATCATCAGTTGAATTACCCATAGCAGCAGTAGTTTGAGCTAATTTGCCATAGAATTGATTCATAGTTTTTAAATGATTGTTACTTTCTTGTAACTCTAATTCGTAAACTGTATTTAAAGATGATAAGTTTTTAGCTAAAATTTGAACTTGGTTGTGGAACTGTTTTGTTGTTTCACTAGCAGCATTGAATGAATTAAAAGTACCAGCCGCAGCATTAACTGAAGTTGCAATTGCAGCCATTGCTACTGAAGCATCTTTTGCTTTTGCACCAAAATCGCCAGTAGATTTAACTACATCGCTAACTTCACCCATTTTTTCTACAGTTGTTCCTAATTTTTGAAAACCTGCACTTAATTTACCTAAATTAGCTGGTGTAATATCAGCTTCTTCAAGCATTTTTTCCATGGTTTTCAATGGAGTTTCCTCAACACCTTTTTTAAGACCAGGAATATGAACTTCATGATCGTCCATTGCAGGATAAATTATGTATAAAACACCATAAGCCAAGAAAACCAAAGCCTCTGTTGTTAAACCAATTTTTAACCATAAATCTGCATCTGGAGCATGTAAGATTTTTCTTAAAGCACCCCAAATTACAATTGCTGCTGCAACAGATACAAATACATCTACGATTTTACCAACTTTGGCGGGAATTTTTGCTGCCATGATTTTCTAGTTTTTATGATTGTTTTTTGATAAAAATTTTATAAGTTCTTATTATTTATTTTGTCATTTTTGGTGATAAATCAATAACACATCTAAATCCAATATAAGATTTAGCAGTATCTTGATATTCAAATGCTCTTGTTGAAACTTGTAAATAAAAAGCTACATCTTTCCAACTACCACCACGAATGGTTTTGCGTTTCATGTATGGAGGATCTGAATCTTTTGCATCATATCTTAAATCTGGATTCATTTCATTAAAGAAATTATAAGAACCTTCATTATAATAAGTGCTAGTCCATTCTGCTACGTTTCCACACATATTATATAAACCATAATCGTTTGGCCAATATGCATCTGCACGTACAGTATAAAAACCACCATCTTCAGCATAATTACCACGACCAGGTTTAAAGTTTGCTAACAAACATCCTTTTTTATTACGAGGATAGTAGTTACCCCAAGGATACATACTGTTTGTTCTTCCACCACGAGCAGCATATTCCCATTCAGCCTCACTTGGTAAACGGTAATTACTCTCAATGGCCATGCCTTTACTTTGTAAAAACTTGTTTTGCATAGCAGTTCTCCAATGACAGAAAGCTTTTGCTTGTTTCCAACTTACACCTACAACAGGGTAATTTCCAAATGAAGGGTGAGCAAAATATCTTTTAGTCATGGGCTCATTATATGCATAAGAGAAATCTCTCATCCACACTAAAGTATCTGGATAAATTTTTACATTTTCTCTAGCTATAAAATTTTTACGAGCCATGCCATAGTTTTCTTTCTTGGCAGCTTCAGATAAAACAAACTCTTCGTAACGATATCTGAATTTTTCAGGATCTAATTCAACCATTCCATATAATCTATTATCTGGAGCTAAAACTAATTTATCACCTAATTTTTCTAAATTCTTAGAATCAAATTTTAAAGATGTTTTGGCCTTAACCCAATCAATTGCTTTAACAGAATCTCCTGAAACACCTGTAGATCCACCTTTAACAAAACCTAATTCGGTTGCTGCAAGAGAATCTCTTACCCACCAAACAAATGAACGGTATTTGTTATTGGTAATTTCAGTTTTATCCATCCAAAAACCAGCAATGGAAACTTGACGATTACGTTGATTAAAGTTAAAATTCATATCCTCATCACTTGGACCTAAATGGTAGGTTCCAGGAGGAATATAAGACATAGCGGCCGGAGCACCCATACTTTTTTTAGCTAAAGGAGCTGAGCCTCTTACTTGGCCATCACTCATGTAAGTGTCTACACTAGAGTTCTTACCTTTTTTAGAACAAGATGTTACCCCTACTAAGGCTACACAAGTAAGCAATACAAAAAAATGTTTCTTCATCATTTGCGGTTCTGTTAAATATAAATGGTGACGACAAAAATAATGACATTATTCAGACATATCCAAATAAGAAATTATTTAATAAAATTTATTGAGTAAAAAATTTTGCGATAGACGAGAGTTATATTGTGATAAGCATGTTATTAACGACGAAATCGGTTGCAATATATATGAATTAAGTGTTATATAAATGCAAAAATTTTTCGAAATTATTTACAGGTGCTTTACAGGTTTTATGCTCACAAAGATAATATTGCAAATTTGAATTATTCCCCTTATCCTTCAGTAAAGGGATATTTGTTGCAGATGTTTGATTTGTAATTAATACAATAATATTAGGAAAATAATGTTGATGGAATAATTGAATTTCAGTTAAAGCCTGCTCACCTGTAATCACAACTTGTTTATTTTGATGTATATATGATTGCATTACTATTGACCATGCTCCAAAAGAAGTAGGATATTTTTTAATAGCATGATGCAACCCTTTTAGCATTTTTTCAGATAGTGCCAAATACTTTTCCTCATCAAAAACAACACTTAAATATTGTAAGCTAAGTGCAAAAATGGCATTTGCAGAAGGGGTGGCTCCATCGTAAACATCAACTTTTCTTACTAAAATATTTTTTTGATGAGCAGCTGTAAAAAAGAAATAATTAGATTGATGATCAGAAAAATTTTGTATCACTAATTCTGAAAGCTCTTTTGCTTTTAATAAATAATTTGAATTTCCAGTAATTTCTTGTAATTGAATTAATGCCCAAATTAAGTTAGTATAATCTTCTACATAAGCCTCCTGATAAGGTTTATTATTTTTATAACAATGAAATAATGATTCATTTGTCAACATTATTGATAGCATAAAATCCATGTTCTTTATGGCAAGTTCTCTGTACTTCTCATTACCAGTTGCTTTAAAAGCTTTAGTACATGCTATATTCATTAATGCATTCCAAGAGCAAAGTACTTTATCGTCTAATAATGGTCTTATTCTATTTTTTCTAGCTGCTAATAACTTTTCTTTACAATCATTAATTTTATTATACAATTCATCGTAAGAAGTTTGCTTTTCTGCTGCGATTTCATGTAAAAAAGATTTTAAGTAAATGATATTAGTTTCTTCCCAATTTCCATGATCAGTAATATTAAAAATGGCACAAAACAATTCAGCATCTTCTAGTAAAATTTGTTCAATTTCTTTTTTAGTCCAGGTATAAAATTTACCCTCAACACCTTCACTATCTGCATCTAAAGCACTATAAAATGCAAACTCATTACTCATCATTTCTCTTTGAATAAACTGAAGTGTTTGATGAATAGTTTCTGAATAAATTTCTTTTTTGGTAATTTGATAAGCTTCAGCTAGGGTTGCAACTATCAAAGCATTATCGTATAACATTTTTTCAAAATGAGGGGCAAACCATTTTTCATCTGTGCTATAACGAGCAAAGCCTCCTGCTACATGATCATAAATTCCACCTAAAATCATTTTATCTAAACTTAATAATGCATGGTGTAATGCTTTTTCATCTTTTGTATAATGACAATGCCTCAACAAAAAAAGTATAGAAAATGTTTGTGGAAATTTTGGAGCACCTCCAAAACCACCCCATAATTTATCTGCCTTATTTAATAATTCTGCAGCAATTGTGTTTAAGTTAGATTCATCAATAACAACATCGCCCTCATTTTTCAATTTACTTAAACTACTTGCATTTTTTAAATAAGTTGTCAGTTGTTCAGCCTGTGCTTCTATCTCATCTTTACGTTCAGTAAAAGCTTTATAAATGAGTAGTAAAGTTTCTCTCCATGATAATCTGCCATGTGTATTTTTAGGAGGAAAATAAGTACCCCCAAAAAAAGGTTTTAAATCTGGAGTTAAAAAAACATTCAAAGGCCAACCCCCACTGCCTGTCATAGCCTGAACAGCATCCATATAAATATGATCTAAATCTGGTCTTTCTTCTCTATCAATTTTAATATTGATGAAATGCTCGTTCATAATTTGAGCTATGCTTTCATCTTCAAAACTTTCGCGTTCCATAACATGGCACCAATGACAAGAAGAATAGCCAATACTAACTAAAATTGGTTTGTTTTCTGTTTTTGCTTTTTGCAAAGCCTCATCTCCCCAAAAAAACCAATCTACTGGGTTATGGGCATGTTGTAACAGATATGGTGATGATGCATTTATTAATTGATTGGTGTGTTGCATAATTTTAATAGAAAGCTAAAGATAATTTTTAAAAATAAAATGGGCAACGTTTGTTGCCCATTCAAGTATTAATGTTGATGTTGTTATCTATTATTTATACTCATTTTAGTTTCAATATTTTTTTTGTATTGTTTTACAGCTCGGGCAATACTTTCTGAAAGTTCTTTTTGTCCGGCTGCACTGTTAAGATAATCTTCTTCATCTGGATTACTGATAAACCCTAACTCAACTAAAATTGCAGGCATAGCTACAGCTTGTAAAACCCAAATACCTACTGCTCGTTGCTTAGCATCTCTGTTAACACGACCAACTTTTGTAAATTCGTCTTGTACTGCATAAGCTAAATTTCTACTTCGTTCAGTATATTGTTGCATTCTTAAAGAAATGGCTGCTATTTGTTCTGGATCATCTAAACTTTTTTGTTCCATCATCATAGAACTATCTGCATATAATGGATCATTTTCTTTTAGAGCATTAAATTTATCTTCATTTTTATCAATTCCCCATATATAGGTTTCGGTTCCTTTAGCAATACTTGGAGTGGTATAATATTCGTATTGTGCTACTTTTTTACTAACAGTTTTTTTACCTTTTTTTACTTTAACTGTTTTATAACCTTTAAAAACCCTTCTTGTAGTTCCTCTTGATGAATTACAATGAATAGAGATAAATAAATCTCCTTTTGCTGCATTGGCCTTATCGGCTTTTACTCTAACATGATCGTAAATGTCTGTGGTCCTTGTCATGTAAACTTCAACATCTGGAATTTCTTTCTTAATTTCTGCCTCTAACAATAATGCTACACTCAATGAAACATCTTTTTCATGTGAGTACTTTCCAGAAGCTCCATAATCTGAACCTCCATGTCCGGCATCAATTACAATTTTTTTTAAGCCTTGTTTTTGTGTAGGAGGGAAAATTGAAGGAATACTGTTTGTAGCAGCAATAGAAACTATTGCAAAAACTAAAAACAAATAAGTTATTTTTCGTGTAATCTTCATGAAACGTTAAAGTGTAATATTAAAAAACTGCAATAAAACCACTTGCCTATATTTTTGTACCCAATAAAATGATGAGTGAACTTTTATAACGATAAATATAGGTGGCGTATTATAACAATCTTAATAATTGTTTGCTCAGGTTTGCAAGTAAGTCAAACTCATGCACAAAAAGCCCTAAATTCAAAAAACTTAACAAATAGTTTAGAAAAAAAAAGTACTTCAGCAAATTCAAATACTGCACTTACAAATTCTGATACAAGTAGAAAAGAAATTGCTCTCTCATCTAATTCATCAATAAATAGAAAAGATTCTACACTTATCTCTACCATCGACTCTATTAAAATATCAAAAGATTCTTTAGATGCTCCTGTAAAATATGCAGCAAGCGATTCTGGTGTTTTCATTATTTCAACCAAAGAATTCTTTTTATATGGAAAAAGTAAAGTTGAACAAAAAGATATGGTATTAGATGCAGGTGTTATTAAATACGATGGAAGTAATCAAAGCATTTTTGCATATGGTGCTGTTGATACCACTGATAATCCTTTGAATAAAACTAAAATGCAAGATGGTACCAACACCACTTTTAGCGATACCATCTCTTTTAATTTAAAAACTCAAAAAGGACGAACTGTAAATTCTTTTTATAATGAAGGCGAAATTTTTGTCAATGCTCAAGTGCTAAAAAAGGTTGATAAAGATATTTTTTATGGTTGGAGGGGAAGATTTACCACCTGTAATTTAGATGTACCACATTTTGCTTTTAGAACTCGGAAGCTGAAAATGATAAATAATAAAATTGCAGTGAGTGGTGCAGCATCTCCGGAGTTTGAAGGAGTGCCTTTTCCTATTGGAATTCCTTTTGGAATTTATCCTTTAAATAGGGGCAGACATTCAGGTGTTTTAGCTCCTCAATTAATAACTACAGAAGATTTTGGCATAGGCTTGCAAGGTTTGGGCTATTATAAAGTTTTGAATGATCATTTTGATGTTACCCTAAAAGCAGATTTATATTCTTATGGTGGTTGGAGTGTTAACGTAGCACCTAAATATATTGTTCGTTATAAATATTCTGGCGGATTAAATATTACTTTTCAAAATTTAAAAACCTTGAACAGAGGTAGTTTTACTAAAGAAGAATTTACACAATCTAAAACATTTGATGTAAACTGGACTCATACTAGAGATAATAGAGCAAGACCTGGAACATCGTTTGGTGCTAATGTTCATTTTGGCAGTACAAAATTTAATCAGAGTTTTTTAGGAAATCCTCTTATCAATTTTAATAATAGAATTAACTCTAATATTAACTATACTAAGAATTTTAATAATGTAGCTAATTTAAACTTAAATATTAGTCACGATCAAAATGCTGCTAATCGTTCGGTTAATGTACAGTTGCCTAATATTGGTTTTAATGTAATTACACTTTATCCTTTTGAAAAGAAAGAACGCATAGGAAAAGCCAAATGGTACGAAAGTATTGGTGTGGGCTATGGTGGTACTTTTAATAACTCATTAAGTTTTTACGATTCTGCCATATCCATTAAACACCTCTTAGATACTATGCAATGGTCGGCTACTCATAATATTCCAATTACATTGGCTTTGCCACCTTTAGGTCCAGTAACTATAGGGCCATCTGTTTCTTATAGTGAAGCTTGGTACGATAGAACATTATTTAGACAATGGAATGATGCTACTAAAAAAATTGACTCCTCAGTTCAAAAAGGATTTACAAGAAGACCCACCACAAGTTTTGGTTTAACCATGAGTACCAGAATTTTTGGAACCTATCTTTTCAAAAAATCAAAAAGCATAAAAGCTATTAGGCATGAAATTAGACCTTCAGTTGGCTTTATGTATACACCTAATTTAGACACACGTTTTAATTATAATTTACAAATTGACTCAAACAAAAATTATGTAAGAGTTTCTAGGCTTACTGGTGGATTAGTTAGTAATGAAGCATCAAGCGGTAGCATCACTTTTGGCATTGATAATTTATTTGAAATGAAAGTGAGAGATAAAAACGATACCACACCAAATGCTACAAAAAAAGTAAGATTGATAGATGTATTGGGTATTTCAAGTTCTTATAATTTAGCAGCAGATAGTTTTGCTTTAGAACCTTTCAGTATTCGATTAGGTACTAATCTTTTTGAGAAAATCAATATTTCTGCAGGGGCAACTTTAGATCCCTATAAAGTTGATGCTACAGGAAGAAGAATTAATCATTTAATGTGGTATGGAGATCAATTTAAATTAGGAAGAATTACAAATGGCAATGTTGCTATTAGTACTCAATTTAGAAGTAAACCTAAAGACGAAAAATTGGCTGATACAAAAAAACTTCCTAACGATCCTTTCATGACTCCAGATGAACAACAAAGACAATTAGATTTTGCAAGGGCTAATCCTGCTGAGTTTACAGACTTTAATATTCCTTGGAGTTTAAGCCTACAATTTTCTTACAATTTTACCAGACAAATTAAACCAGATTATTCTGGTTTCACTACAAATGCATACAGCAGTTTAGGCTTTAATGGAGATTTTAACTTAACCCCAAGATGGAAAATGGGTGGAACAGGAAATTATGATGTTACTACAGGAAAATTACAACAACTTAATTTTTTTGTAACAAGAGAATTGCATTGCTGGCAATTAAGTATTAATGTAACTCCTGTAAATATTTGGCGTTCGTTTAGCATTACCATTTCTCCAAAATCTGGTATGCTCAGAGATTTAAGAATTAATAGAACACGCCAATTTAGTAATCAATAAATTTTAAAAAAATAATTGTATTTCTAATCAAATAATTAATCTTTCAATTATTTTCGGAATAAATATTTTATATGAAAAAGCCAATACAAATTTTAGTAGTAATGATATTTTCATTTTTTACAACTATATATGCTCAAGATTTAAATCCAGCTAATAGAACTAAGTCTGCATTAAAACTTACACAAACTGCTTCTTTCAAAATGTTTTCTAAATCTGAAATAATGGGTCAGGAAATGGAAAACAATTTCAAATCAAATACAGTATATAACATCGAAATCACTCCAACAACTGAGCAAGGTGCAATTGCAGAAATAAAAATAATTGCACAAAAAATTGAATCTGAAGCTATGGGTCAAGTAATGAGTTATGATTCAGAAAAACCTGAAGAGGGTAATACAGAATTAGCAGCTGATGTAAAGGATATGATGAAAAATACCATGAAAATTACTTTAGATAAAAATGGCTTTATCACATCAGTAAAAGGAAATGAAAAGTTAACTACTTTAAAGAGTGATGTTGAAAATAAATATGAAATAGGAGAACTTTTCGGTATGTTTTTAAAACTTACTAATACTGTTAAACCTGGAGAAAGTTGGGAAGAAAAAGAAGATAAAAAAGAATTTAAAGCAACTAGCAAATACACCTACAAATCATTTGAGAATGGAATGGCAAATATTGAAAAAATAAGCACAGTAACTATTAATCAAAAAATGGAACAAATGGGTATGCTAATGTTTTCTACATTGGAAGGCACTGTTGTTGAAAATATTGAAGTAGACCCCTCTACCCTACTCATTAAATCTAGAACATCAATTAGTAACTTAACTGGATATGTTGATGCAAGTGGTAAAAAAATGCCTCTATCTACTTTTTTTACTACTTCTGAAACAATACAATAGAACTACATATTTTTTTAATTTTCACAAACCCAAATACTTATTTTCTTTTAAAAATCTATTAAAATTATCTATACCTATTTCCCTCGAAGAAAAAACAGAAAACGCAGAAATAATATATCATTATTCTCCGAATTCACTTTCTTCTGCGGGTATATTAATATAATTTAATACCACAAGTTTGCCTACATATAATAAATCACTTTTAACTATGTTCTAAATTCGTACTTTCATTAAAATATTTACCAATAAATTGTCAACCCCACAACGATATATTGCACATTTCGATTTAGACTCTTTTTTTGTAAGTGTTGAAGTCATTAACAATCCATCTCTTGCAGGAAAAGCAGTAATAGTAGGAGGCTCAAAAGATAGAGGTGTGGTAACAACTTGTAGTTACGAAGCCAGAAAGTTTGGGGTTCGTAGTGCCATGCCAATGAAACAAGCCATGCAACTTTGCCCTCATGCCATTCTAGTTAGAGGTACAAGAGGCATGTACAGTAAATATTCGAATTGGGTTACAGATATTATTGCATCGAAAGCTCCTTTATACGAAAAAGCCAGCATTGATGAATTTTATATTGACCTAACAGGGATGGATAAATTTTTTGATGTATTACAATGGACCATTGATTTACGTCAGCAAATTATCAATGAAACTCAACTTCCCATTTCATTTGGTTTAGCTAGTAATAAAATGATTGCAAAAATTGCAACCGATGAAGCCAAGCCCAATGGATTTTTATTTGTAAAACCAGGAAGTGAAAAAGAATTTTTAGCTCCATTACCTGTTAATAAATTTTCTGGTGTTGGAGAAAGTACTTTTAAAAAATTGAAGTGGATGGGCATTCATTTAATTGGCGATATTTTAAAACATAGTGAACAAAGCCTAGAAGATGAACTTGGCAAATGGGGTAAAGATTTATATAGAAAAGCTCAAGGTATTTCTAAAAGTGTGGTTTCTATGGGTAGAGAAGCTAAAAGTATTTCTAAAGAAAATACATTTATTGAAAATATTTCTGATGAAAATACTCTAATTATTGAGCTAGTAAAAATGGTAGAAAAAGTAGGTTATGAATTAAGAAACGATGGTATGCTTACGGGTTGTATTGCAGTTAAAATTAGATACCCAAATTTTGAAACTACTCAAAAACAAACTACAATTGATTTTACTTTGAGCGATGAAGTATTGATAAAAGAAGCCATAACATTATTCAAAAAACTATGGCGTAAGCCGCAACCTGTAAGGCTTTTAGGCGTTCGGTTAAGTGAATTTACCAATCAAACTTTTCAAGGAAATTTGTTTGAAGATCATACAACTCAAACCAAATTATATTCAGCTATCGACGATGTTAAAAACAGATTTGGCAAAACTTCGTTACAAAAAGCCAGAACTATTAAGAAAGAAAAATAAATACTAACAATTATAAATTTCGTCTATAACTGCTGCACAGTTTTCCAAAACCACTTTTCTTTTTAAACTCATTTTAGGTGTCATTTCTCCACCTTCAATACTCCATTCTTTTGGTAATAAAGCAAACTTTTTCACTTGTTCTACGTGATTAAACAATGGATTATATTTATCAATGATAGATTGATATAGTTCAATGACTTTAGGATTTTTAATAATAGTTTCGTTAGTTCCAAAATCTATATCATGTTCCTTACACCAATTTTGTAATGCAGTAAATGATGGAACAATAAGAGCAGAAACAAATTTTTTATCGGCTCCAACAATTAAAAACTGTTCTATAAAATGACTTTCTTTAAACTTGTTTTCTAAGGGTTGTGGAGCCACATATTTTCCTCCACTAGTTTTAAATAACTCTTTTTTTCTATCGGTAATTTTTAAATATTTATTATCTACCCAAACACCAATATCTCCTGTATGTAACCAACCATCAATAATGGTTTCAGCAGTTAAATCTGATCGTTTATAATAACCTTTCATTACAGTACTTCCTCTAACAATAATTTCACCATCTTCTGCAATCTTTACTTCTATACCAATTATAGGCTCACCCACTGTGCCAAATCTTCTTCCACCTTCTGCTTTTCTGTTTACACTAATTATTGGACTATTTTCAGTTGGTCCATACCCTTCATAAATAGGCACTCCAGCTGCAGTAAAAATTCTAAGTAAATGAATTGGGCAAGCAGCACCTCCTGAAACTATAAATTCTATATTTCCACCTAATGCTTCTCTCCATTTTTTAAAAATGATTTTATTAGCAATCTTTAATTGTAAATTATACCACCATCCTCCATCAACAGCTACATCATATTTTTTTGCTAAGCCAACTGCCCAGAAAAATAATGATCGTTTAATACCTGTGAGTTCTTGTCCTTTAGCCATTATTTTCTCATACACTTTTTCAAGTAAGCGAGGTACACAACTAAAGCCAAATGGTTTCACTTCTCGAATATTATCTCCAATAGTTTCAAGGCTTTCAGCATAATAAATACTGATACCACTAAACAAATAAATGTAAGTAATAACTTTTTCGAAAATATGATTCAAAGGTAAAAAGCTTAAGGCAATGGCATCAGATCTATCTTCAAAAGGAAAACTTTGTTTGCCATATTGTAAACAAGTGTATAAATTACTATGAGTAAGCATTACACCTTTTGGCTTTCCAGTAGTTCCAGAAGTGTAAATTAAAGTGGCCACATGCTCAACGGGAATTTCTTTTTTATGTGCAGCGACTTGTTGTAGCTGTTCTGTTGTAATGTTTGAAGTTAACTCGCTCCAATGAGCACATCCTTCAACATGATTAAAACTATAAATCTTTTTTAATGATGGAATATTAGGTTTAATTGCACTAATTTTTTGAAACATTTCCTCATCACTAACAAAAATGTATTTGGCTTCAGAATCGTTTAAAATAAACTCAATTTCTAATGAATTAGTGGTTGGATATAAAGGCACCAAAATAGCACCACTTTGTTGCACAGCCAAATCGGTAAATACCCATTCTGGTCTATTATTACTAATGATAGCAATTTTATCGGCACCTTCGGCTGTATAATCTTTTCCATTCATACCTAATTGTAATAAACCTGCAGTTAAATTATTTACAGTTGCAATGGTTTGTTCAGCACTCGTGGTTTGCCAAGCACCGCTAACTTTAGCACCAAACATGTTTGGTTTATTTCCAAACTTATTGAGTTGAAAGTCTAGGGCGTCGAATAATCTTTTTATTTCCATAATAAAATATTAAGCTTTTTATAAGCAGCAAGGGAATAAAGATATTTGTTTTATAAATATTAGAAAAAGCAGAAGCTATTTATTATTAAAATAAAGTGGATTTAAGTTTAAAAAAACTAAAAAAGCAAAGCTTCCTATAATATCTGCAATAATATCTCCAACATCAAAAGCACGATTATCTATAAAATTTTCTTGAACAAACTCCATTCCTATGCCATAACAAGAGCATAAAAAAGCAATGAACCAAAATCCGGTTTGTGCTTTATTTTTTTCATAAAAAAAATTACAGACTAATAAACAAAGAATAAAAAATAATACTATATGCACTAGCTTATCTAGCTGCAGATTACCAAACCAATGAATAGTAGGTAATTTTTTTCCAGGAATACAGAGCAAAAAAGTAACTAAAACAAGCCATGAAATTGCAAGTAATAAAGTATAACTATTTTTTTTCAAGGATGATTTGTTATGGGTTTAGTAATCCATTTTTTCTTCTTTCATTTCACCTGTTTTACGTTTAGATTTGAGAACATCTAAAATTTGACGTTGTCTGGTGCTATCTGTTTTTTGAGAAGAAATGTTTAATCTGTTTTGAGCCATATCATCTTCAATCTTTCTCTTCTTTTTTATTAAAGCAACAGAATCTTCCTTTAAATTATCTAATTTTTTAATGGCTTTTTTCATGGCTTCTTCTTGCTCTGCAATTTGCAATTCTAGATCATAAGCTGCTGAAAGATTTTTTAAACCATTCATATAGGTTTTAGTTTTATCTAAAAGTCTATTTTCTTCTCTTTCGCCAACAAAATGTTCAAAGCCTTTACTCATTAAAAAAGTTACGTTAGAAACATCTTTTTCTTGTCTGCTTTTTCTTTCTACTAAAACATATATATCATAAGTTTCATTGCCAAATTCTGGCATAGTTACACCAGCATAAACCATATAGTCTTTTTGCTTACGACCTTTATAGCCTAGTTTTTCAAAGTTTTTATCAATTGCGGCTCTAACTGTAGTTTCAATAAAAGGCACTTCACAAATAATACCAGGAACATCCATTTTATTGAATTGAACAACAGTAAATCTGCTTTGAGCAAATAGCATTGATACTAATTGAAGACAGACAATTGATAGTAATAATTTTTTCATACAATTAATTTGACTATCACAAATCTTTTAAAATTTTAAATACAAAGTCTTGATGTGTTTAAAAATCTGGTTGCTTTGGTTTATTACACATTATAGCATCTATGCGTTCTTTAACTTCTTCAGTTATTTTTTCAACTACTTCTAGAGATTTTAAATTATCGAGTAATTGTTCTTTTTTAGTTGCTCCCAAAATTGCAGTGGTAACATTTTTGTTACTGATACACCAAGCAATACTTAATTGAGGCAAGGTTACCCCTAAGTCATCTGCAAGTTGGCCCAACTGAACTACTTTACTTACTTTGTCTTCAGTTACCCATCTTTCTTTTAACCAATCGAAACCTTTTATGCCTAAACGAGAATCTTCTGGAATGCCTTTATTGTATTTACCTGTTAAAAGTCCAGTTGCTAATGGGCTCCAAATGGTTGTACCCATACCCACACCATTAAAAATTCCTAGAAATTCTTTTTCAATTTTTTCTCTTTCAAACATGTTGTATTGAGGTTGTTCAACTTGTGGTGGAATTAAACGATAATCTCTAGCAATTCTATGAGCTTCCATAATTTCTACACCACTCCATTCACTAGTACCCCAATACAAAATTTTACCTTGTTGAATTAAGTTATTCATGGTTAACACCACTTCTTCAATGGGTGTGCTTTTATCTGGACGATGACAGAAATATAAATCTAAATAATCTGTTTGCATTCTTTGCAAAGCTTCATGACAAGCTTCTATCAAATGTTTTCTACTTAGCCCTGTTTGGTTAGGTTTATTGTTATCGCCTCTCCAACCAAAGAAGGCTTTACTACTAATGGTATAGCTGGTTCTATCCCAATTTTTAGCTTTTAAAACTCGACCCATCATTTTTTCACTTTCGCCTAAAGCATATACTTCTGCGTTATCGAAAAAGTTTACACCATTATCGTATGCAATGCCCATTAATTCATCGGCCAAACTATCATTAATTTGTTTGTGAAAAGTTACCCAACTACCAAAACTTAATACACTTAACTGCAAACCAGTTTTACCCATTTTTCTATATTCCATATATTTTAATTTAAAAATTTTTAAAGAATCAAAGATAAAAGATTGAGAATTGTGCTGATAAACAATATTTATCAATACGATTTTAATTGAAGTAAATATTTTAAAAAATAATTGTACAAAAAAAAGATAACTTCTGGGTTGACTTTGTAAATTGAGGCCGAAATAAAAATTATATTACACAAACACTATTTAATAAACTTCTACTTAGAACAACCAAAATCTATATTCAGCGACTTGAAAATGTAAAATGCGATATTCAACTTTCGACAATATATAGAATGTTTGAATTTCATCTTGGAAAAATAAAATTTAATGTTTGGATAGATAACATCAATTTTAAAACCTTCTACAACATTCCTTAACCTAAACACATTTTAAAGTAGGAATGGTAATGAATAAGTTAATTAAAATTTATTTTTATAGAATAAGTTTTAACTTTATTTTGCACATTATTTAAAGCCGCCTATTTGCTAATTGCTTAACAATAAAGTATTAACAACATGAAACTAACCTCTTTATTTGGTTGTATTATATTAGTATTAAACACAAATATTGCATTTTCACAAACCCAAAATAGCAATGTAAATGTCAAATTTTTAGTTGAAGGTGGTGTTGAGTATGGTGGGGATGAAATTCTTAAAGTATTTTTTACAAATGGGGGCGACCAAACTATGAGAGCTGGCCAAGGTGGTTATGTTTCAATTGGTGGGCAATTTGAGTTTTCTGCCATTAAAAATTTTATGCTACGTACCTCTATTGGATTTAAGTATAATACTACAGCTGCTAATAATGCTAATATTAGGCTTACAAGAATTCCCATTACTATAATGCCAAACTTGCTGTTAAAAAATAATTTTAGATTAGGCTTAGGTGTATCAACACATCAAAGTGTAAATTTCAAAGGTGATGGATTTGTACAAGATATTAAATTTACGAGCTCACTAGCACCTAGATTTGAAGTTGGGTACAAGTGGATATCGCTTACTTATACATCTATGAAATACAAAGCTGAAAACGGTAAGGAATTATCTGCAAATTCATTTGGCATTTCATTTAGCCATGCGTTTTAAAAAGAAATAGCCAATTACACTTCCCTAATACATCTTCTTAAAAAGTATATGGGTTAAAAATGGAAAGTTGTATTTAAAAACTAATATTGCTTTTCTTAGCCTAAAGATGCAAATCGATCATTTACAATTTTACTGTTGCCCAATAACTCAAGAGAACTTAGAATTAACCATTCTTAAAAAATCAACTAAAATACTTGATGGCATTGAGGTTGAAATAATTGAAGAAGGCATTTTAACAAGTGGTATTTGTTTTTATCCCATTATAAAAAGTATACCCAGATTAATAGTTGAAGCCGTTTATGATTATAGAAATTTCTTACTAACACATCTTAAAAATTTTGAACAGAAAGAAAAAGTATTGCTGTATACTTATGGCAACATTATCAAACAAGCAGCAAGAAAAAATAAACGAACCAAAGAAAGTTTTGAATTAGAATGGAAGTTTTTCGATTATGAAAAAGATAAAACATGGGATGCCTCACCACAAAAAATGTTGGACAGATTTTTATTGGAAACAGATGAATCTAATACTAGCATTCAAAATAAATTGATTTTAGATGTTGGTTGTGGCAATGGATTATTAGATGTTTTAATAGCTAATAAAAAAGCAACTGTTATTGGTTTTGATTTTAGTTTAAGCATTGAAAAAGCGTTTGAACAAAATACCAATTCAAAAGTAATATTTGTTCAAGCCGATGTGCAACATCCTCCATTCAAAAAAAACATTTTCGATATTGTTCATGCCAGTGGAATTCTCATACACACCAACAATACTGAACATAGTTTTAATTGCTTAACTCCTTTAGTTAAATCTGATGGCAAATTGAGCTGTTGGTTGTATCATCCTAGAAAAAATTTTATACATAACTGTTTTAATTTTATTAGAAAATTTACTAGCAAACTTCCATTAAAGTTACAAATTGTATTCCATGCAGTTTTTCTATTTCCGATTAGTTTTATTATTAAAAAATTAAAAGGTAATCAACAAAATTGGAGAGAAATGATGGTAGATATTTTAGATTGGATGACTCCTGAATTTAGATGGGAGCATACACATGAAGAAGCAAAAAGTTGGTTTATAAAAAATAATTTTTCTTCCATAAAAATTACTACCCAAGAGTTATTTGGTTTTAACATTATTGGTATAAAGCACTAAAAAACAGAAGGCCATTTCGAACACTAAGTGTTGAAACAGCCCTCTTGTTAACCAAAACCAACAATGAAAAATTTTTTAATTCCCTCCTATTCCACCACCACCAGAGCTTACACGTTTACTTTCATCTTCAGCACCTGTTGTTCTTTGTCGTGCAGCTTTAACTGTACTCTTTCCAAATCTGTAACTAAAGTTTAGTTTTAATTGCTGACTCTCCCAACGGAATGAAGCATTTAAAAACTGACCGGCAAAATCACTTGTACCTCTCCAATACATAGTTCTAAAAATATCTGTTACAGATAATTTAATATTTCCTTTACCTTGCATAATTTGTTTTTGAACACCCAAGTCTACATACCCCATGGCTTTACTTACAAATGTTCCTTGCTGTATAGATGGAGTACTTACCCAACTGCTTAATTCCAATGTATATCCTTTATTCAGTTTCAAAGAATGTTGCATGTACAAATTAGCGGTATAAGCATCTAAATCGACAACTCTACCGGTTCCAAAATCAGCTTTATAATGTGAGTAGTTGGCATTAATATTAAAATATGCAGAGTATTGTTTTATTTGTAAGGGATAACTAATATTTAAACTTACAATATCTTGTGTAGCTAAATTCTTTTTTGTTATAAAACTCTTCGATTTTTCTGCAGTATCTATGAGTTGAGTAAAAACACTATTTACACGACTATAATTTAAAGTTGTATTTAAAGTGTATTTATAAGTATTTGTTATACTAAAACTATTGGTGTATTGTGGTGTTAACAAGGTATTGCCTTTTTGAAATGTATATTCATCTAATTTAAATTCAAAAGGATTTAAGTCTTGATAAGCCGGACGATCAATTCTTCTACTATAACTAAGACCCCATTGACTCATTGGATTTTTATTGAATGTAATGGCTGCACTTGGAAATAAATCGGTGTAATTTCTTTTAAATGTTGAATCGTAGCCAACATATCCATTACCATTTTTTTGTCTGCCGGTTGATTGGCCTGTAATATTACTGTTTTCAACTCTTACACCCAATTGCACCATAAAACCTTTGTACTGTTTATTAAAGTTCAAGTATCCTGCATTTACATTTTCTTTATAATCGAACTTATTGCTACGAGCAGTATCAAGGGTTTTTGTGCTGCCAATAACATCAAATCTTTGAAAATCATTAGTAGTGTTTACAAATGAAACTTTAGTACCAAAAGCCAACTTACCTCCTTTAAAGGGTTGTTCAAAATCTGCTTTTATATTGGCTATATTGATAATACTTGGAGAAATCATATTATAATTTCTACTGTATAAAAAAGCATTGTTGCCATCGAAATAGCTATTGGGTTGTTGTTGATTATTGTTAATATCGAATCGGCCATAATTTGCATCAATATTAAGCTCTCTGCCACTTGTGTCTGTATGTCTGTAGTTAGCATTAAAATTGATATTGTTATTATGCCCTATAGATGAATTATCGGCAATCAATGTTCTTACTAAACTGCTATTGGGTTTATAATAAGTGGGGGTAGAGCTAAAGTTTTCCATATTATTTGCCGAAAAACTTCCATTAACAATAAACCCAATGGTATTATGCTTATTGATGTAAAAATCAGCCCCAGTTTTAAAATTGTGAGATGCTCCATTGTTTAGCATAGATCCTCTTTGATCGAAAATGGTGTCTAATACATCTCTATAAATGTTCATCTCATTTATGTTAAGCCTTTTATTATAGTTGTAAGATCCAAATAGATTCGTTTTCTTGTTTCTATTATTTAAACTCAATCCAGCATTGTATTTTGCATAAGTTCCAATAGCATAACCTGCATTGGCATTACCATTAGTGCCAAATGCTTTATTCTTTTTTAAACGAATGTTGATGATACCTGCATTACCAGCAGCATCATATCTTGCAGATGGATTCGTGATAAGTTCAATGGCTTCAATTTCGTTTGATTGCATAGAACGAAGAAAGTCTGCCAAATCTTTTCCTGCTAATGGAGATGGACGACCATCGATATAAATCTGAACACCATTTTTTCCACTCATAGAAATATTATCATCTCTATCAATCATAACACTTGGAGATTTACGTAACAATTCAAATGCATCTGTACCTACAGCATTAATACTTCCCTCAATATTAAAAATGGTTTTATCTGCTTTTACTTCAATCATTGGTTTTTTACTTGTAACAACTACCTCGTTCAATTGTTTACTTGCTTTAATTAAATCAATTGTAGAAATAGTATAAGTTTTACCATCGTAATCAAAAATTGCTGATTGACTTGTTGCAAAACCAATATTACTTACCACAACAAAATATTTGCCCTGATTAATATTATTAAATGAGTATTGGCCTTCTTTATTTGTAATGGCAACTTTAACAATTGATGAATCCTTAGCTTTATTTAAGGTGATTGAAGCTCCTAAAAGTCCTTTGCCACTTTCATCTTTTATTGTACCATTAATTTCTTGTGCCGAGCTTAATAAACTTGTTAGAGTTAGTAAACTAATAAGTATAATATTCTTCATAATCGAATTCTTTAGTAATGTAAAAATGTATGATTAATTATTTTAAAATATAACGATTTCTATAAGAGGAAAGAAATAATTTTGAATGGTGAATATTGATGAATATATTTATTTGAATTCAATTAACTACACGAAAGCAATTTAATTATGACTCAAAATACATTTTCTGTTACTGGAAACATCGTTGACATTTTAAATAAAAAAATATACCCTGCAGAAATTGTTGTAGAAAACGATTTTATCAAATCAATAACTCCTATCAACCAATCAACCAATCAACTATTCAACTATATTCTTCCTGGTTTTATTGACTCGCATGTACATATTGAGAGCAGCATGTTAGTACCTAGTGAATTTGCTCGTTTAGCAGTTGTTCATGGAACTGTTGCAACTATTAGCGACCCTCATGAAATTGCAAATGTTTGTGGGTTAGCAGGTGTTGACTTTATGATTAACAATGGTAAAGAAGTCAACTTTAAATTCAATTTTGGAGCACCAAGTTGTGTGCCTGCAACAGTTTTTGAAACTGCAGGTGCAGCATTAAACAGTGATGATGTAAAAAAACTTTTAGAAAGAGATGAAATAAAATACTTGAGTGAAATGATGAATTTTCCTGGGGTTTTGTTTAAGGATGATGAAGTAATGAAGAAGATAGCTTATGCTCATCAATTAAATAAACCAGTTGATGGTCATGCTCCAGGTTTAAGAGGTGATACTGCTAAACAATATATAGATGCTGGAATTAGTACAGATCACGAATGTATTACTGCAGAAGAGGCTTTAGATAAACTAAAGCATGAAATGAAAATTATTATTCGTGAAGGAAGTGCTGCTAAAAATTTTGAAGCTTTAATTCATTTGCTGAACGAATATTCAAACTTAATTATGTTTTGTAGCGATGATAAACATCCTGATAGTTTAGTTCTTGGTCATATTAATCAGCTTTGTGCAAGGGCTGTTGCAAAAGGAATAGATATTTTTAAAATTTTACAAGCAGCATGTATTAATCCAATTTTACATTATAAGCTCGATGTTGGAATGTTAAGAGTGGGCGATAAAGCCGACTTTATTGTTGCTGAAGATTTAATCAATTTCAATATTATTCAAACCTATATAAATGGCTCTTTGGTAGCTGAAAGAGGTCAATCATTCATTCCTTCAAAAAAAGTATCCCCAATTAATCAATTTAATTGTAGTCAGATTTCAGAATCTGATCTTTTGATTTCAACTGATGAGTTTGCAGAAACTCAAGTTCCAGTTATTGTTGCATTAGATGGTCAATTAATTACAAACAGAATTGATATTGATAAAACATTGCTGCTTGAGAATGATAAACTTGTAAGTAACGTAAAAGAAGATGTTTTGAAAATGGTGGTAATCAATCGCTATCATAATGCACCTATTGCCAAAGCTTTTATTAAAAATTTTGGATTGAAAAAAGGAGCATTGGCATCAACTGTTGCACATGATAGTCATAATATTGTAGCTGTTGGTGTTGATGATGAAAGTTTATGCAAAGCCATCAATAAAGTAATTGAATGTGAAGGAGGTGTTGCGGCAGCAGATCATAATCAAACCCAAATTGTTCCATTACCAATAGCTGGATTAATGAGTGCAGAAGATGGTTATAAAGTAGCCTCTGACTATACTAAAATTGACCATTTTACTAAAGCTGATTTAGGTAGCACACTACTTTCTCCTTTCATGACTTTAAGCTTTATGGCACTATTAGTAATACCCCATTTAAAGCTCAGTGATAAAGGATTATTTGATGGAGATGCTTTTAAGTTTGTTTAATTGCATTTCTTCCTTTTTTTAATCAATCTAAACTATTAAAATATAGCTGGTTTGAACATAATTTTTGTTCAAAAAAAACGTTATAGCTATTAACTTGATAGCCGTACCTATGCACAAACTGTATCCATACAGTTATAAAAATATTAAAATATGGGCCCAAATTATGCTCATGGCTTTCTTGTCTATACAAGTTACTGCACAGAAACCGTTAAGATTTTCTGAACCTAATAATACTAATGGGAACAATGCTTATGTCTCTTATTCTAAAGATAAAACTTCAATTAAACCAAGAATTATAGCATTTGATAAAAAAGGAATTTATACAAGAAAGGATAAATTTATTGGTTATACTTTAAGGTTAGAAAATAATTTAAGACAAGATCAGAATGGTGAAATAGCTTTAAAAGTTGTGAATCAGTCTGGAGTTGTATTACATCAAGATGTTGCTAGTTTTAATATGAGAAAAAAGGGTGAGTTTGAAAAGAATTACTTTTTTGATGGTAAACAAATTCAACCTGGTTACTATACATCAACTATGTTTATTTCATCTGCTCAATATGCAGATACCATTAGTTATACTTTTGCTTTTGAACCAAACACTGCTACCGCATTAGTGTCAAATGCTCCTTCAGACTTTGTAAACTTTTGGGATCAAGCTAAGCGAGAATTGTATAACACCCGAGCAGATATTGCCATAAGACCAAGACCAGATTTATTCAGAAAACATTACAACACTTTTGAAGTAGAATTTCAATCAACAGACAAAGCAATTATCTATGGTTGGTTAACTGTTCCTGCAAATAAAAGTCCACAGCCTGTTTTGTACATTATTTCTGATTACCAAGGAGAGTTAATTCCAGAATATAGAAAAGATGTAGCAGTATTATCTATTAATACCAGAGGTACAGGAGCTAGTAATCAGCACTACAATTTTGGTTACGACCAATTGGGTTTATATAATGTATCAGATAAAAACAGATCTTATTTAAAAGGTGCGTATTTAGATGGGTTAAGAGGTTTAGATGTTATTATGCAAGCCGCAAACGCCAACTTTTTAGATACCAGAAAAATTGTTGTTCAAGGAGCAGGATTAGGAGCTGGTATTGCTGCTTGTATAGGAGCTATTGATTCAAGAGTGATAGGCATTGTAATGGAAGCCCCTAGTTTTATTGGATTTAATAATTTGCTCAATAGTAATAGCCAAGGTTTTCCGGCTTATATGTTTAATAATTATATAGCTCAACGCAAAAGCACCAGAGAAAACTTAATAAATAATTTGGAGTATTTCGATCCTATTTATTTTGCACCTTATATCAGCAGTAGAATTTTAGTAGGCTTTAGTTCAAACAATAGCAATACCCCTGCTCAAAATGTATTACAATTTATTAATCAATTAAGAGTTCATAAAAAAGAAAAATACGAATGCAAAAACTGTGGAAATAGTTTAAATAAACGTTTTTATGGTTTTAAAGAAACATGGTTGAAAGAAAGATTTGGACAACCATAGAAAATAATTAAACTTTATAAAATAAATTCAATGAAAAGCAACATATTAAAAATCTTTGCAACCCTTTTTTTAAGCATCAGCTTTTTACAAACTGTGAAAGCTGGTTTTCCTGTAGGTAATGGAAGATGGTTGCTTTCGCCAACATATACCCGATATTTTGCAGATGGCTATTGGGATAATACGGGCATCTTTAACAATTTTGAAAATAAAGGAAGATACCAATCTGATTATTTTGGATTGTATGGTGGAATTGGAATTGGAAGAGATGTTGATTTAGTATTCAACATTCCATTTGTACAACAGCGTTATTTAGAAAATGGCCAAATACAAGAATCATTACAAGCCGTTGGAGATATAACAGTTGGGCTTTCATATTTTTTAAATCATTTCGATTATTATAAGCATTTATCAATAACTGGATCATTAATTTTCCCAGCATATCCATCTATTGAACAAACCTATTTACTGCCTGGTTTTAATTCTACAGGTGGAGAAATAAAAATGGGATTGGCAGGTACTAATACCAATACCTTAAAAGATACTTATTATGATGTAGAAGCAGGCATTAGAACCTATTTTAATGCAGGCGGACCAACCATGTTTTTTGCAAATGCTACTTTGGGGGTTCCTTTTAATGAAGATTGGAAATTAAGTGGAACATTTAATTTAGTAAGCTCTAATAGTAGTACAGGTTTTTTAACACCTACAAATATTTTTATCAATAGAGATTTTTCTTATTTACGTGGTAATATTTCATTAGGTAGAAGAATCAATAGAAATATAACATGGTTTGCAAGCATTTTTAGAGATTTTACAGGTAGAAGTATTGGTCAGGGTCAGGGTTTTTCTACCTATATGGTATTTAAATTCTAAACTAATTCTAGTTCAATTCAACGAACACTTATTTTTGCTTAATGTCTTTCTTCAAAATTAATTGGGATGCACTAGGCGTAACTGTTTCTGTAGCTTGTGCTATTCACTGTGCCATTTTACCTTTAGCTTTAAGCAGTTTACCGCTTTTTGGGGTTGATATTATTGAAAATATATATTTCGAATATGGCATGATTGCTTTGGCATTTGTTGTAGGAGCATATTCCCTCTATCATGGATTTAAGAAACATCACCACAGATGGCTACCTTTTATTTTATTTTCTCTTGGCATTGTATTCTTATTATTGAAACAAATATTTCATGACTTTCATCTTTGGCTTTTAATACCTGCAGTATTTTTTATTATCTATGGTCATTTTTTAAATTTCAGATTTTGCAGGCATCATAATCATGCTCATAAAGACGATTGCGATCATTAATCTTTTATTTCCATACAAATTTCAACTAATATACTATTAGTAGTTTTTGGGTGTAAAAAAGCTACCAATTTATTGTCTGCTCCATGCTTTGGTGTTTCATGAATCATTGTAAATCCTTCAGCTTTTAATCTTTCAATTTCAGCATAAATATCTTCTACCAAAAAAGCTATGTGGTGAATGCCCTCTCCCTTCTTTTCAATATATTTTGCAATAACACCATCTGCAGTTCTACTTTCTAACAATTCAATCTTACTTTCTCCAGTTTTAAAAAAAGCAGTATTCACTTGTTCGCTTTCAACAATCTCTGTTTTATAACACAATGTATTTAAGAGTTTTTCATACAATGGAATGGCAGTTGAAAAATCTTTTACAGCAATGCCAATATGTTCAATTTTTATCATTCTTTTTTGTATTACGATTAATGGAAATTCAAATTTTTTAGCAGTTAATTAACCCAAAAATAAAGCTCCTCTGCTTAAATTTGCAGTTGACAGAAGCTAAAAATATAAAACACATGTTAAAACTACCCGTTTATTTAGATAATAATGCTACAACCCCAATGGACCCAAGAGTGTTGGAGGCTATGATTCCTTATTTTACAGAGCATTTTGGTAATGCTGCTAGCCGTAATCATCCTTTTGGTTGGGAAGCAGAAGAAGCAGTTGATTATGCTCGTGAACAAGTAGCAAAATTGATAGGTGCTGATCCTAAAGAAATTATTTTTACATCTGGAGCAACTGAAGGAGACAATTTAGGCATCAAAGGTGTTTACGAAATGTATGCTTCTAAAGGCAATCATATTATTACAGTAACTACAGAACATAAAGCAGTTTTAGATACTTGTAAGCATATTGAAAAATTAGGTGGAGAAGTTACTTATTTAAGTGTAAAAGAAGATGGACTAATTGATTTAAAAGATTTAGAAGCTGCTATTAAGCCAACAACCATATTAATAGCCATTATGTATGCTAATAATGAAGTGGGTGTGGTTCAACCTATCAAAGAAATTTCGGCTATTGCTAAAAAGAATGGTATTCTTTTCTTTTCAGATGCCACTCAAGCAGTAGGTAAAATTCCTGTAAATGTGATTGAAGATGGAATTGATTTAATGACTTTTACTGGCCACAAAATGTATGGTCCAAAAGGAATTGGTGCTTTATATGTTCGTAGAAAAAATCCGCGTGTAAAAGTTACTGCCCAAATGGATGGTGGTGGCCATGAAAGAGGCATGAGAAGTGGCACTTTAAATGTACCAGGAATTGTAGGTTTTGGTAAAGCCTGTGAACTGTGTATGTTAGAAATGGAAAAGGATGCTAAACATACATCAGCACTTAGAGATAAATTAGAAAATGCATTATTACAAATTGAAGAATCTTACGTAAATGGTAATAAAGAACATCGTTTGCCACATGTTAGTAATATTTCTTTTAAACACGTTGAAGGTGAAGGTTTATTAATGGGATTTAATAAAAATATTGCATTAAGTTCTGGTTCAGCTTGTACTTCAGCTTCTTTAGAGCCTAGCTACGTTTTGAAGGCTTTAGGCTTAGGGGATGATTTAGCACATAGTAGTTTGCGTTTTGGCTTAAGTCGTTTTACTACTGAAGAACAAATTGATTATACCATTGAACAAATTACAAAAACAGTTCTGAAATTGAGAGATATGAGTCCTTTATGGGAAATGTATAAAGAAGGAATTGATTTGAATAGTATTGAGTGGGCACACCATTAAACAATGTAAAAATTTTGACTGACGATTTACGATTTATTGTCATTCAAAATCAAAAAAAAATCGTATATTGTAAATCACTAAATAAAAAAAATAATCATGGCATACTCAGATAAAGTTATTGATCATTATAGCAACCCTAAAAACGTAGGTACGCTAGATAAAGCCAACAAAAATGTTGGAACAGGATTAGTTGGTGCTCCTGAATGTGGAGATGTTATGCGTTTGCAAATTGAAGTTGATGATGCAACTGGTATTATCAAAGATGCAAAATTCAAAACATTTGGTTGTGGTTCTGCAATTGCTTCTTCATCTTTAGCTACTGAATGGTTAAAAGGTAAAACTGTTGATCAAGCAGTATCTATTGATAATATGGATATTGTTGAAGAGTTAAATCTTCCCCCTGTAAAAATTCACTGTTCTGTTTTAGCAGAAGATGCTATTAAAGCAGCCATTAATGATTACAGAAAAAAGAATGGTTTAGAAGAATTAGTTTTTGAAGAGAAAGGAGTACACTAAACAATTATTAAATTTATCAATTCGATAATTCGATAATGATTACATTGGCGAATTGTCAAGTTGACTAATTGTTGAATTATGGTTTCTACAGAAAATAGTATTTACATATCCGATAAAGCAAAAACTAAAGTTTTAAAACTTATGGAAGAAGCTGGTGTTGCAAATGACCCTACATACTTCTTAAGAGTTGGTGTTGTAGGTGGTGGTTGTAGTGGATTAAGTTACAAACTAGATTTCGATAATGAAGTAAAACCAATGGATCAGGTTTTTGAAGATAATGGTTTGAAAATAGTAACAGATTTAAAAAGTTTTTTATACTTGGTAAATACAGAACTAGATTTCAGCGACGGATTAAATGGAAAAGGATTTTATTTCAGCAACCCTAATGCTAGTAGAAGTTGTGGTTGTGGAGAGAGTTTTGCAGTTTAAATAATTATAAATTGTAAATTATCTATTGTAAATATGGCAAACAACTTTTTGAAAAATAAAAGCTTTGCTTTTGCTGTTAGAATTGTTAATCTCTACAAATATTTGAATGAAGAAAAAAAAGAATTTGTGCTTTCTAAACAACTTCTTAGATGTGGTACTTCAGTAGGTGCAATGATTAGAGAAGCAGAGCATAGTGAAAGCAAACCTGACTTTATACATAAACTATCCGTTTCCCAAAAAGAAATAAATGAATCCTTATATTGGTTAGAATTACTTCAAACTACCCAATATCTTACTCAAGATCAATATAAAAGTATTAATAAAGATACTTTAGAATTAATTAAACTAATTACATCATCTTTGAAAACTCTTAAATCGAAATAGAAATCTCATTTTATAACTTACAATTTAAAATTTACAATTATGTTCACTCTTTCTCCTTTACCTTATACTCATGATGCTTTAGAGCCTCATATCGATACATTAACCATGCAAATACATCATGGTAAACACCATCAAGCTTATGTAGATAATGTAAATAAAGCTATTGCTGGTACTGATAATGAAAATAAAACTTTAGAAGAATTAGTTGCCAATGCTGGTGCAATTTCTGCTGCTGTTAGAAATAATGGTGGTGGTCATTGGAATCATACTTTCTTTTGGGAAAGTTTAGCACCAAATGCTGGAGGTACACCAACTGGTGATTTAGCTACAGCAATTGATACAGCTTTTGGAAGTTTTGAAGAAATGAAAAACAAGTTTGCGGCTGCAGGTGCTACTCGTTTTGGAAGTGGTTGGGCATGGTTGGGTGTTAAAGATGGAGCTCTTACAATTTGTTCTACTCCAAATCAAGACAATCCTTTAATGGATGTTGCAGAATGCAAATGCACACCAATTTTAGGTGTTGATGTTTGGGAGCATGCTTATTATTTAAAATATCAAAACAAACGTGCAGATTATTTATCAGCCATTTGGAATGTTGTAAACTGGACTAAAGTTGCTGAACGCTTTGCTGCTGCTAAATAATTAATAATATTACCTAATTCAAAATCTCCTTAGCACTAAGGAGATTTTTTTTGCTCTAAATTTGCTTTATGAAAAAATTAGGATACTATTTATTATTCTTTGTAGTACTTGTGGCTATTTTTTGGGTTTTACTTTCTCAATTTACACCTTGGTTTAACCAGAGTGCTATTAGTAAAAGAAGTACTGTTAAACCTTTTGTTTTTATAAATCAAGATAGTGCTAGTTTTACGAATGCTGATATGTTAGGCAAAGTATGTGTAGTTGAATATTTTTTTACTACATGTGCAGGTATCTGTCCAAAGATGAATAAAAACATGAAAGAAATTTATGAACAGTTTAAAGATGAAAGTAATTTTTTAATTGTTTCACATACTTGTCAGCCTGAAATAGATTCTATTCCTCTATTGAAAGCATATGCAGAAAAAATGCAAGCTAATACCAACAAATGGGCTTTTGTTACAGGCAGTAAAGATAGCTTATATAAAATGGCACGTTTTAGTTATGGCTTAGATGATCCTAAAAATGCTGTTGAAAATATTGCAGATGATTTTATTCATACTCAATTTTTTGCCTTAGTAGATAAATCAGGAAATGTAAGGGGTGGTGTTTATGATGGCTTAAAAAAAGATGAAATTGAACAACTAAAAAAAGATATTAAGCAATTGTTACATGAAAAGAATCCAACAAAAATTTTCAATGGTGTGTTTAGCAATTAATTTGAAAAAGACGATATCAATAGTTTAGCTTTTTTCTCGCCAATTACTTTTGCTAAACTTTCTAAATTTTGTTCTTTTATTTTTTTTATAGATTTAAATTGTTGCAATAATGCAGTAATAGAATTTGGACCTAATCCATTGATGTTTTCAAGTTCGTTTTTAATAGCACCCTTACTTCTTTGACTTCTATGAAAAGTAATACCAAAGCGATGTACTTCATCTCTAATTCTTCTAATTAGTTTTAAACCTTCACTATTCCAATCAAGTTTTATGGATTGCTGATCTCCTTCAAAAAACAATTCTTCTTCATTTTTTGCTAATCCTATTAAGGTGAATTTTCCCTTTAATCCTATTTCATGAATTCCTTCCAAAGCTGCACTAAGCTGGCCTTTACCTCCATCTATAATCACTAATTGAGGGAAATTTTTACCCTCTTGAATATATCTTTTATAGTGCCTCATAACTGTTTCTTTCATTGAGGCAAAGTCGTTTATACCACTAACAGTTTTAATATTAAATTTTCTATAATCTGGCTTATATGGAGCTGCATTTCTAAAACACACACAAGCACTCACAGGAAAACTTCCTTGAAAGTTAGAATTATCAAAGCATTCAATATGAGTAGGTAATTCTTTTAGTTGAAGTTGATCTTGCAGTTCTTGTAAAATTTCTTGTAAATCTTCTGGTGTTTTATTGATGATTTGATTAATTTTTTTTCTTTTCAATTCAGCCTTAAAATAATTTACATTCTTTAAACTCAACTCTAATAATTTCTTTTTATCTCCTGCTTTTGGAACTATTTGTTGAATATTAGTTTGCGGATAATCTACTTCAAAAGGCACAATAATTTCGTTACTCATACTATTAAAAGCATCTCGAAAATATGCAATGGCAAAACTTAAAGTTTCTGCTTCTGATTCATCCAATTTAGTTTCTAATTGTTGTGTATGTGTTTGTACTATGGTTCCATTATTTACCATTAAATAATTTACATAAGCAATATCATCTTCTTTTAAAATACTAAACACATCTGCATTAGTAACATTTTTACTTACTACTACAGATTTTGCTTGATAGTTTTGTAAGTGTTCAATTTTCTTTTTTATGAATTCTGCTTTTTCAAAGTTGAGAAGTGCAACCTGTTGCTGCATTTCAGTTTTATAATGTTTAATAACATTACTTACATTACCCTTTAAAATTTCTTTTAAATGTTGCAAACCTTCAGCATATTGTTTTGCTGTTTGAAAACCTTGGCAAGGACCATTACAATTGCCCAAATGATACTCTAAACAAACTTTAAATTTATTAGCATTGATATTTTTGTCGGTTAAATTTAATTTACAATTCCTCAATGGAACATATTGTTTAATTAAACTCAATAACTCTCTTACATAAAAAACAGAAGTAAAAGGGCCCAAATATTCTGAACCATCATTGTATTTTTTTCTTGTAAAAAACACTCTTGGAAAAGGTTCTTTTTTAATAACAATATACGGATAAGTTTTATCATCCTTTAGGCTAATATTATATTTTGGTCGGTATTCTTTAATTAATGCATTCTCCAATAACAATGCATCTTGTTCAGTATTAACAATGGTGAATTCAATTTTGTTAATGCGTTGAACAAGCTCAACTGTTTTAAAACTTTGTTGATTTTTATTAAAGTAAGATGATATGCGTTTTTTTAAATTCTTTGCTTTACCAACATATATAATATTATTATTTATGTCGTAATATTTATATATACCAGGTTGTTGAGGCAGCTCTGATGCAATATTAGCAAAGGTTTCAGCGGTCATTACTTATAAAAAAGAAATTTAATTTTTAATATCGTTCCAGTTAATATATGTTTTTTCTATGATTTCTTTTTTTGTTGGAAGGGTTGTGGTTGAGCTAATGGTTAAACTTCTTCCTGCATTCCAAAAATATTGTTGTTGATTTATTGTATCTGAATTTTTATGATTAATTACAATGTAAATACTTTTCAAATTTTTAGTTTCAATATCTAATAAAGTAGTAATACTTTTTATTGGATTTGAAGTTGAAGTTGAAGTAGTAATAAAACTAATACTTTCAGTAGATAAATCTTCGAATGAAATTTCTTTATACTCTTTATTATTGATTGAAATATTTAACAATGGTGCAATTATTTTTTCAAACTCAGCTCTACTTAATGCAGTAGAATCTTTTTTCTTTTGGTTGATTTGTTCTTTGATACAATATAAGTAGTATGGCGTTTTAATTACTTCATCTGCATCAGCTTTTAATAGCTCAATTACTGGTGCAAACTGAAAACTATCTTTAACTATGCTTTTAGATTGTTCACTTTTATGTTGACAAGAAACTAAAAAAAATACAAGTCCAATGAATGCAAATATTTTTCTATTCATTGTTCAAAAATATTATGAACAAAATTGTAATTTGTAAAAATTAATGCAAAGGTTTTGTAAACCCTATTTTAATACCATAATCTACACGATACTCTTTAATAGGATATAAATCGTTATAAGTAGGCAACTGCTGAAATCTTATTTGAGGACCTAAAAACCATTTTAAACTTTTGGTACGCATAGTAAAAAACATTGCAGCACTTGTATTGATATTAAAATTTCTCACAAATGGAGATGCGTCAGTATAATATTTATAATCTGTAGATACTATGAAATTGTTTCTATTTAAAGCTAAAGTTGGCTCAACTGAACCTGTTAAACTTAAACCCCATTTTGAACCCTCATAAACATTCCATTCTAAACCTATTGGCACCGAAACCTCGTATAATTTATTTTGCAAATTTGTTTTAGCCCCAAGAGCGTTTTCAAAGTTTGTACTATAACCAGAAATAGTAGATAAAGTACTAAGTTGGTTATTACGTACAAAACTAATATTAGCTTCGCCATATGCATTGTAAGCATCAATATTATATTGACGAATATTAAATTGTATTCCAGTTTTAATAAACAATTTTTTAGTAATTGGATAGAGTAAAGTAGCACCAATCTCAGCACCAGTCATTGGCTTATGAATTACAACATCGTTTACATTTTTGCTTAAAGCAACTCTATCTGAAAGTGCTGATATATACCTTGATCTAGTTTTATCGTCTTCCAATGTTCTATAACTGTTTGATAAAGTTGCATAATATTGAACTTGCCATTTACTTTTTGCAGTTTTATTAATTGTCTTCTTGCTGTTTAGAAACTCATCATTTAATTGAAGTGTATTAATTGCAAATTGAGAACTATTTTTTATTTGGATTGAAGGTTCTAATAATTGATTAGTTACTTCTTTAGTATAAACAGATTCTATTGGCTCAAAATTAGTATTCGAAACTACTGAATGTGAAACAGGTAATGTGTTATGAATTGATAAAGTTGAATTCTCATCAACATTATTTACTTTATTTTCTACACTACTAAATACTTTTTGAGAAGTTTGATTTACCTCACTTAATTTATTTGTTGTTTTAATGTGAGAATTAACCTTAATTGTTTTATCATAAAAATTTTGAGTATAAAAAATAGGTGAACCTACTTTTTGCTGAGTTTTAACAGTTGCAACTCTTAAATATTGATTTGTTGTTTTAGTTATTGAAATTTTCTCTTTTGGATAATTAATAATGGTAGAAACAGTTAAAGCTAAAACAATAAAGACAAATATGGTAATTAATGCAGGCCATCTAGTTTGAGGCTGAATATCTTTTCTTATATTTTCCCAAACCTTTTCTGAAGGATACATACGATACCTGCTTGCTTCACTAAGAAGCAACTCTTCAAAATTTACAGGTGTATTTCCTTTATTAAAAATCATAATTAATTACTCAAATAAGCTAACCATTCAACTCTATCGACATCAGGTTTAATGAGTCGTTTCTTTATTAGTATACTTTCTAATACATGTTTACCACGTATATATTGGCTTCTGCTTGTACTTTCACCTATCTCAAGCATTTCACCTATTTCAGAATGGCTATACCCTTCAATGGCATATAAATTTATAACCGTTCTATATCCAATTGGTAAAAGTCTTAAACACTCCATTACTTGCTTTCCAAGTAATTTACTTGCAATACTTTCTTCCCGAACTTCTAAATTAAAAATTGAATCCAAAGAAACTTGATCCTCAAATTTTTTATTTTTTTTCAAATAATTGATACATGTATGAACAATAACTCTTTTCATCCATCCTTCAAAATTTCCTTTATTTTCAAAACTTGAGATTTTAGAAAATATTTTAATGAATCCTTCTTGTAACATATCTTCTGCATCCTGACGGCATGAGGCATATCTATAGCATATACCAAATAGAATTCCACTATATCGGTTATATAACTCTCTTTGTGCTACAGCACTGTTATTAATACAATTTTCAATTAAAGCCGTTTCTGACATGTACTGGAGTAAATGAATGGCTAATATATAAAATTAATTTGAAGAAACAGCATCTTTCGTAATCCTTCTACACAATAAAGGATAATTTTTTTTCTAAAATAGAAACGGAAAAAGATTTATCACAAAATAATTCACCATCAATTTGTGCAAAAGTCGGTTGAGTACACTTTATTAAAATATTCTTACTTAGATTATGATGAATAAAAGGTAAATGAAGATGTTTACCTTTTTCTATTTTGGGTAAATAGAACAACCTTTTAAAAACATTTAGTGGACTACATAAAAGAACATTTAACAATCCATCAGATATATCAGCTGTTGGTGTAATATGAAAACCACCACCTGTTCTAGAAGAATTGAAAACAGACATCAGTAAAAACTTTGAAATTATCTTGTTATTATTAAATTTAATTTCAAAAGTCTGCTCTTTAAAATTAAATATCTTTTTTATTACAACTAACAAATATCCAAGATGACCACCAAGCCATCTTATTTTATCCATACTTTTCAATATTTCACCATCAAAGCCAACTCCAATACCATTAAGAAAATATTTTCCATTGCAAATACCTACATCAACTTTAATGATATTACCCTTAATCAATTGATTCAGTTGATAATTTAATGAAACTTCTCCATAAAGTTTCCAAGCAAAATCATTACCAGTACCTCCTTTAATAATAGCAATAGGGATTTTAATATCGAGATATTTATTTATAAAATAGTTTAAAGTACCATCCCCACCAATAATCCAAATACAGTCAAATAATCCAAAATCAATTGGCCAGCTATCAATAAAAGATTGATGATTTATGTTATGTTGAAGTAAAAATGGTATTACTTCATCAAGAACAGTTAAACCTTTTCCACCACCCGATTTACGATTAACCAATAACGCTATTTGCATATTTTACAATAGTAAACAATTAATTAATTGAATGAAGTATAGGCATAAAAAAACCTCAACTAAAAATAGTTGAGGTTAATAAATATGGCAGCTACCTACTCTCCCAGGAAAACCCAAGTACCATCGGCCATGAGGGGCTTAACTTCTCTGTTCGGAAAGGGAAGAGGTGAACACCCTCGGCAAAACCACCATAAAAAGGTCAATGTTGAAATTTATATTACAATTATTATACTACTAAACTTCATATATTATAAAATAAATTTTTACATCAATAAGATCATATTGGAAAAGCTCATAATCAAAACCATTCACCATTTCAGGGCTTTTAAAACCCAAATGAATGTAATAAAAAAATAAAGCATACGGGCAATTAGTACTACTTGGCTTTAATGTTACCATTTTTACACCTATAGCCTATCAACGTCATAGTCTTTGACAGCCCTTAAAAGTAAACTCATCTTAAGGAAGGTTTCACGCTTAGATGCTTTCAGCGTTTATCCTGTCCGTACATAGCTACTCAGCATTGCACCTGGCGGCACAACTGATACACCAGCGGTACGTACGACCCGGTCCTCTCGTACTAAGGTCATGTCCTTTCAATTTACTAACGCCCACCACAGATAGAGACCGAACTGTCTTGCGACGTTCTGAACCCAGTTCACGTGCCACTTTAATGGGCGAACAGCCCAACCCTTGGGACCTTCTCCAGCCCCAGGATGTGACGAACCGACATCGAGGTGCCAAACCTTACCGTCGATATGAGCTCTTGGGTAAGATCAGCCTGTTATCCCCGGAGTACCTTTTATCCTTTGAGCGATGGCCCTTCCATACAGAACCACCGGATCACTTTAGCCTGCTTTCGCATCTGCTCGACATGTATGTCTCACAGTTAAGCACCCTTATACTAATACGCTCTACGTACGATTACCAACCGTACTGAAGGTACCTTTGCGAGCCTCCGTTACTTTTTAGGAGGCGACCACCCCAGTCAAACTACCCACCATGCA
>JAGXRG010000003.1 GCA_018335935.1 Chitinophagaceae bacterium
TTTAGTGCTAAGTTCAACAGCAACTCATCACAACCATTAGTACTTAAAGTATATGAAGCAGCAACAGGAAGAATGGTTAAGCAACAAATAGTAGTAGCATACAGTGGCGATAATCAAGTGAACATCAACTTAACCGAGAGTCAGTCAACGATTACCGATGGATTATACATCGTTACACTCGAAGGAGATGGACAACGTTATCAACCAGCTAAACTCATCATTACTAAGAACAAGTAGTGAGTGGTTAGATGCTAGTAGCTAGTTGTTAGTAGTTAGTAGTTAGTAGTTAGTAGGAAATGTAAATGGTAAATTATAAAATGTAAATGATAAATGAAAGATAAATGATAAAATAATCAATCTCCCAATCATCAATCAATAAATATTAAATAAAAAATATTAATTATTAAATAATCAAAGGGTCATATTAGGGAAGTACAACACAAAAATAAACCCCCATTACTGAATAAGTTTTGGGGGTTTAGTGTTTTAAAAGAATCAATTTATTAACCAGGAACTCTAGAAATATATTTTTCAATTTCTTTAATCTGATCAAGTGTTTGTTTAGCTTTAGGGTTACAAGCTTTAGCTTTTCTAAAATAGTCTTTAGCAGCTCTAAATTCTCTTTTATTCATAAAAATTTGGCACATACTTAAAAAAGCAATGGCTTCACTTTCTTTATCTCCTACACCCATTCTAATTGCAGCTCTTATATAACTTTCTCCCTGTTTAAAATCTCCTTTTTGTAAACTCATCATACCCAATTGTAATTTATTGGCACCTTCTGCTTCGGCCATTGGAGCACCTAATTCACTACTTTTTTTAAGGTGCTTTTCGGCACTATCAAAATCTTGTTTCATCATAGCCAAGTTGCCTTTTAAAGTGTAGTAAGTAGAACGAACAGGTTTATACAATAATCCAGGATATTTAATACTGTTTAATATTTTTTCAACTTCTTCAATTTCTCCTCTTTCCATAGGCTCTTGAACTAAACGAAGAGGGCCAATAAAAAAATGACTGAATAGAGCAATCACCCCAACAAAATATAATACAAAAGCTGGCCAAAAACCAGATGTAACATTAACTAAAATGGCTAAAAGAATAGCAATAATTCCTAAAGCAAAACGATATCGAATAATAGTGTTGTAAAACTTCATTTCTTAAAAATTAGGTCGCAAAAATAGAGATTGCAATATGAAAAGGGAAGATTATTTGAATTAAGACTTCATATCTATAACTTCGTTTGTCGTCAAGAAACTCAAAATCATGCAATCAACAATCAAAAAAATTTGTCTATTTTCTTTTGTTATAATTTGTTTATCACCTTCATTTTCTCAATCTAAAACCAAGCCATTTTGGGCAAAAAGTACAGGTAAAATTCCTGCATTGCTCTATGGATTAGGTGATGATAGATTAGGAGGAGCAAAAATGGGATACATTGATACCAGCATTAATTTTAAGGTTATTGATACCAGCAGAACACCATGGAAAGTGCAACTTTCAAAATACAGAACCGCTTTTATTGAAAAAGAACAGCTAAAAATTGACTCAACCATAAAAGAATGGCCCTTTTATTTAACCAGTAATTTTAAAGTTTTTGGAACAGATAGTATCTACGATGTGGTTTCTGTAAACTTAGATGCTAAAAAGCCTTATAGAGCCTGGATGCAAACTGAACCAGCAGCAATTCAGTTAGAAATATTTGGTGTTCAAAGCAATACCAATTGGATTACTCAACTACCATCAACTTTAAAAGAAATAAAAAATGTATATTATACCCAAACTGAAGAAGATGTAATGCTAGTAACCATTGAGTTAAAACATAAAAATCACTGGGGTTATTCTATTCATTACGATAAAAATCAACTTATAATAAAAATTAAACGTCAGCCCCCTGTTTTAAATATTAAAAATTTAAAAATTGCAATTGATGCTGGTCATGGTGGAAATAATTTAGGAGCTGAAGGAGTAAATACTAAGATTTTAGAAAAAGATTATACCCTTAAATATGCTTTTGCTTTAAAAAAGTATTTGAATAAAATGGGTGTAAAGAAAGTGATTATGACCAGAGAATCAGATACTTCGTTAGAAATGAAAGATAGAATATTGTTTTTACAACAACAAGAACCAGATATATTAATTAGCATTCATTTAAATTCTAATGCTGATAGAGAGGTTCAAGGTTGTGGTACGTTTTATCGTCATCAAGGTTTTAGACCATTGAGTTTAAGCATTTTAAAAGCAATGAAAGAAACTGGTTTAAAAGAATATGGCAATGTGGGTAGTTTTAATTTTGGTTTAAGCGGACCAACCGATTATATTAACTGTTTACTCGAAGTGGGTTTTATAAGTAATATAGAAGATGAATTAAGAATAGTAAAGCCTAGTTTTCATACACTTACAGCAAGTAAAGTATATAAAGGAATTGTAGAATTTTTAAAGAATGTTCAATTAGGGAAGTAAAAAAATTGGCCCCGATGGAAATCGAGGCCTCAACCAAAACTAACTGCTTATGAGAAAAATAAATATCTTGAATATTTATTTAAAAAGATATAGTACCAAAATCCTTGCCAAGTTTTTGTTTGAATGTTAATTATACATTAATAAATTTCTTTTTCCTACTTTCAAAAAACTCGACTCATTTATTTTTCAAGAACTATAGAATAGACAGGCTCTTTTTTCTAAAGTTTAAATTCGAATGTTAAATTAATGTAAATCATTTTTTACAGAAATCGAGAAGCAATTTCTGGAGTTGGAATCATGCAAGTTTCTTTCTTGCCAAAAATCCTATATCTATTTTTTGCAATTAAGCTATACACAAAATCTCTAATAAATTTTGGCAAATAAATAAGTACATAAAAAATAGCCCAAACTCCACCAAGTTCTTTTAAGATCATTAATGCTGCCGAAGATTTAGTATAAATTTTATCATCAATTAACACCACTACAGAGTTTAATTCTTGATGATTGAATTGACGTTCTGTTAAAATATCTTTAGCAATATTTGCCTGTAAAGGAGCAAATTTTATTCTTGCTTGTTTATCTCTTTTAATAATAAAATTTACAAAACCATTGCAGAGATTACAAACACCATCAAATAACACAATTATTTTTTTCTCAGATTTCATTGATATTACAAAGTAAATCATGTTGGTTAACTAAACTTTACCACTTGCAAAAAATCAATCAATCTATCTTTGCCCAATGCATTATGTTTCGGTAGAAAAATTAACCAAATCTTTTGGTATTACTCCTCTTTTTAAAAACATCACTTTTCATATAAGTCAGGGAGATAAAATTGCTTTAATAGCAAGAAATGGCACTGGAAAATCAACACTTTTAAAAATCCTTTCAGGAAAAGAAACTGCCGATGAAGGTAAATTATGGATTAATAAAGAAGTGTCTGTGGCTTTGTTTGAACAAGACCCCGATTTGGAAGAAGATAAAAGTATAATTGATAATATTTTTCATGCTAAACATCCTGCAGTCGATGCTATTAAAAAGTATGAATTAGCTATTGAAGAAAACAATAGTGCTGCAATACAAGATGGCATTGTTTTAATGGAAGAATTACAAGCTTGGGATTTTGAAGCTAAGGTAAAACAAATATTAGGTAAACTTAATATTCATCACTTGCAACAACAAGTAAGCACATTAAGTGGAGGTCAAAGAAAAAGAGTAGCTCTAGCTAGAACTCTTGTAGATATTGGATTTGAAGAGAACCATACTTTGCTTATTATGGATGAACCTACTAATCATTTAGATGTTGAAATGATTGAGTGGTTAGAAAATTATTTGTTAGCAGAAAATGTAACCCTGCTCATGGTTACCCACGATAGATATTTTTTAGATGCAGTTTGTGATGAAATTTGGGAGCTAGATAGAGAAGATTTATTTGTGTACAAAGGCAATTACGAAAATTATTTAAATAAGAAAGCTGCTCGTATCGAAAACGAACAAGCTAACATAAATAAAGCAAAAAGTGAGTTTAGAAAAGAGTTGGAGTGGATGCGTAAACAACCCAAAGCTAGAACAACAAAATCGAAAAGCCGACAAGATAATTTTTACGATATTCAAGAGAAAGCATCACAAAAAATTGAAGATGCACATTTGCAATTACAAATTAAAATGAGTAGGATTGGAGGTAAAGTAATTGAACTTAAAAAAGTAAATAAATCTTATGGCGAAAAAGAAATTTTAAAAGGATTTGATTATACTTTCAATAAGGGTGAAAGGCTTGGTATTATTGGAAAAAATGGTGTTGGAAAATCGACTTTTTTAAATATAATTCAAGAATTAGAGCAGCCAGATTCTGGTAAAGTAAATATTGGTGATACCATTGTTTTTGGAAATTTTTCTCAACAAGGGTTAGTGTTTAAAGACAATATTCGTGTAATAGAATATGTAAAAAACGTAGCCGAGAATTTTCCTTTAGCCAAAGGAGGAAGTATTAGTGCGTCTCAATTTTTAGAACTGTTTTTATTCACTCCAGAAAAACAATATACCTATGTACAATCGTTAAGTGGTGGAGAAAAAAAGCGATTACAATTACTCACCATACTTTTTAAAAATCCAAATTTTTTAATTTTAGATGAGCCAACAAACGATTTGGATTTACCCACTTTAGCAGTGTTAGAAAACTTTTTGCAAGACTTTCCAGGCTGTGTGGTAATTGTGAGTCATGATAGATATTTTATGGATAAATTAGTAGATCATTTATTAATTTTTGAAGGCAATGCGGTGGTTAAAGATTATCCTGGAAATTACTCTCAATATAGAATTTGGTTGGATGAACAAGAGCAAAATAAAAAACAACCAATAACTCTTAAAGAACAAGTTATAGTTGAACAACCCAAACAAAAGCAAAAAATTTCTTTTAAAGACAAACACGAGTTTGAGCAACTCGAAAAAGAAATGCCCAAATTAGAAAGAGAGAAAAAAGAAATTGAATTAAAATTGGCGGATGCTAATTTGAGCTTCGAAGAAATTAATCAACTCAGCATTAGAATTGGAGAAATAACTACTTTATTAGAAGAAAAAGAAATGCGTTGGTTAGAGTTGAGTGAAATATTGGCTTGATAATTACGAATTTTAAATTACGAATTACGGTTCTTTAGAGTGATTTGAATTTTTCCTAGAATTTTACAAATATCTTCTGCTTCAAACAATAGGCTTTCTGCTTCTTGTTCTGATAAATAATCTGTTGCTTGAAGTAACTTTAACCAGTAAACGGTTTCTCTTGCTTCTTTATATGAGATACTTATATTTGAGAGAAAGTCTTTATCTGATTGTCCACCTATTGATTCTTCTACATTTGCACCTATTGATGTGCCTGAACGTAATAGCTGTTTTGATAAAACAAATTCCTTTTTTTCTGAAATTAGATATTTGTAAATATTAACCACTCTAATAGCAAAGTGAAAACTTTTTTGTTGTATAATATTTTCCTTCATCAGTGTAATTCGTAATTCTTAATTCGTAATTAAAGCTTCTTCAAACATTCACTAATAAAGCCCAAAACTTCATCTCTGCCTATATTTTTTTCAGCACTAGTAATAAAGCTTTGGGGTAAAAACTCCCACTCTTCTTTGAGTTCATTTAAAAAAGTGTCGTGATTTCTTTTTACAACACCTGGTTTTTCTTTATCGGATTTTGTAAAAACTAAAGTAAAAGGAATCTCCCATTTGCCTAATTGATTTACAAATTCTAAATCTATTTTCTGAGGTTTGTGTCGGCTATCGATTAAAACAAAAATATTTAATAGATTTTCTCGTTTGCGTAAATAATTTTCTATCATTTGTTCCCAGCGTCTTCTACTACTTTGAGCAACTTTAGCATAACCATAACCCGGTAAATCCACCAAATACCATTTTTCATTAATTTCAAAATGATTGATTAATTGTGTTTTGCCTGGTGCAGAAGAAGTTTTTGCTAAATTTTTCTGTTTCACCAACATATTGATGAGTGATGATTTGCCCACATTGCTTCGTCCAATAAAAGCAAATTCTGGCTTTTCAGGTTTTGGACACAAATCGAAACTTGGTGCAGAAATTATATACTTGGCAGATTTAATAATCATACAGCAAAGTTAAGCTATTGGCAAAGACATTCTATTTTTGCGTTTGATGAGAAGGAATAAAAAATTAAAAAAATAGGACACAGATGAGATGGATTATATAGATTTCTTACAATACAATTAAATCCATCTAAATCCTTAAAATCCGTGTTCAATTAATAGAATTTCGAAGCATTTCATTTATATCTCATCATCATTATTTTTTTTTCAGCATTTTTGCAACACAAAAAATGATTTATGCAGTTTCGAAATTTTAAAATGGTGGGTTATGTGGTTTATGGTCGGGGAAGTTTTAATCAGTTGAATGAAATTCTTGCAACTCATCGAAAGCCTAATGCTCCCATGATTTTTTTAGTAGATCATTTTTTTGAAGGAAAGGAACTAGTGAATCGTGTGCCTTTGCAACAAAACGATAAACTCATTTTTGCAGATGTTACTTACGAGCCAAAAACCAAACAAGTTGATGCTTTAGCCCAACAATTAAAAGATGAATTTGGAACTGTTAGTGGAGTAATTGGAATTGGTGGAGGAAGCACAATGGATTTAGCAAAAGCTGTGGCTTTAATGATGAATAACTCAGGCAGCAGTGCAGATTATCAGGGTTGGGATTTAGTAAAACAACCCGGAGTGTATAAAGTAGGTATTCCAACATTAAGTGGTACAGGTGCTGAAGTTTCAAGAACAACTGTGCTAACAGGACCAACAAAAAAATTAGGTATGAATAGCGATTTTACGCCTTTCGATCAAATTGTTTTAGATCCTGAATTATGTAAAGATGCTCCAGCGAATCAGCGTTTTTATACTGGTATGGATTGCTATATCCATTGCATTGAAAGTCTTACGGGTACTTACTTAAACGAGTTTAGTAAAAGTTATGGCGATAAAGCTTTACAATTATGCCGAGAAGTTTTTTTAAGTGATGGAGAATGGACAGATGAACATGACGATAAACTAATGATGGCTTCTTATGCTGGTGGAATGAGTATTGCTTACAGTCAGGTTGGTGTTGCTCATGCCGTAAGTTATGGTCTAAGTTATTTATTAGGCACCAAACATGGCATTGGCAATTGTATTGTGATGAATCATTTAGAAGAATATTATCCAGAAGGTGTTGCTGAGTTTAAACAAATGGTTCAAAAAAATAACATAGATATTCCTGAAGGAATTTGTATTGGCTTAACTGATGAACAGTTTGAAACCATGATGAATGTTAGCCTTGGCATGAAACCACTTTGGGAAAATGCATTAGGAAAAAACTGGGAAGCTATAATGACTCGTGAAAAATTAAGAGCCCTCTACGAGAAACTATAACTTAAAACCAAGTGTAAGCATAATGTTTTGAACATTGCCAGATTGTACTGCAAATGTGTTGGCTTTATCATTCAATCTATAAGGAAATTGAGCATCATTTACAATGTTGTGTGCATAGGCTAAATCTATAAACATACCATGATGTCTATAACCAATTCCTCCACTCAAAACTAATCTATCGGCATTAATAACCTCTGCTTTATAAGGACTTCCATAATAGGCAACACCTGCTCTAAACATCCAAGGATCAAATTTTATTTCTCCACCAAGCTTAAAATTAAAGTTGCCTTTATAAGTGTTTTTTGTAGTGTTGTTAAGGGTTTCATAGTAATCCTTCACCAAATTTCCTCCATCATCAGTCTTTAAAAATCTGGCACCTTTGTAATTTACAAACTCAATATCGGCACTTAAAAATGCTCTTTGTTTTTTTGTGTTTTCTACTTCTCTAAATACATAGCTTGCACTGGCAATAACTCTATAAGGGGTTACTAAAGTATAATTTCTTTCGCCAGGGTTATTACTGTTTAATGCATCACTGGTTTCACTAATGGTTCCTGCATAAGCTTCAGTATTGGTAGTCATTGAAGCCCTTATTTTATCTCTAAAACTGATGATTTGTGGAGTGTGAAACGCTAATCCTAAACGAATAAACTCAGCAGGTTTATAAATGGTTCCCAATTTTAAACCCAAACCAACTCCAGATGACTGGAAAGATTCTTTATAAGTAAAAGATGAAAAATTATTATTGGTATTATTTGTAGCATCTTTTTCTGAATATTCTAATTCTCGTTTATAGCTTATGATGGGTATAGCAATTGTTCCTCCAACATAAAACTTATCGCTATAATTTCCTGCAAATGCTAAAGCCAATTCGTTATAGGCACCACGAGTTTGAGCATTATATTCTTGTATTACTCCAGTAGAAATAGGTACTAAACTTTTGTAACCAATAAACTTGCCTGTATTATCAGCTAATGTATCTACTAAATAAGTTCTAAAAGCCAACGAAGAACCAAAAATATAATTCTTCAAAGCTGCATTAGTATCTGCTTTGTCACCCACTAATTCTTCTAAATATTGTTCACTAAAACTACTGTAATTATTAAGCCCTTTAAAACTTATGTTGTTTTGATAGTTGGCAATTTGATTAAAAGAAATGGCAAAGGCTGTACTTTTTAATTTGCTTGAAGTATACTTAGCACCTTGTCCTAAGACTAAGCCCAACCCACTTAATCTAAAAATATTTTTTTCACTATTATTTAAAGTATCTCTGTAATTAAAATTGTTATTATTATTTAGTAATCCAGCATTAAACACCAGTTCTTTTGTTTTATATAAACCAATTCCTGCAGGGTTAATATTAGCCGCTGAAATATCTCCACCTAAGCTTCCCATTACGCCACCTATAGCAACTACTCTAGCACTTCCATTTTGTGTAAACCAAGCCGAACGTAAGGCTTCATCGGGTGTTTGTGCTTTAGAAAAACTACAAGAGAGCAATATAAAAAAGTATAAATATTTTTTCATAAATAATTTTAGCTGTTGATGAAATTGATGAATTAAGGTCTTCCTGTTCTTGGTTTTTCTGTACTACTTCCTTTACTATTAAATCCTCCACTATTGCCTCCAGCATTACTACTAGGTGTTGAGCCACTATTAAAAATTCTGAAAGGATTAAAGCTTGGTAAAGAAATATTGTTAGAAGATTTTACCTGCTTAGTATTATTATTATTGAAATTGGTATTGTTGTAGGATGTAATTTTTGTATTGATGCTATTGCCTGTTTTAATATTAGTATTTGCATAAGGAGTCATAAAATAATAAGGAGAATGATAGCCTTGCCAACTCCAAACATTATTTAAATAAGGGGTATTCCAATTATAATATCCATCATAACAATTACAGTTGTTGTATCTGATATCATTCCAATAAGAATAGTCATCAATGCATCCCCATAAATAACGATTTCTAACTTTATATCTTAAAAATCTGTCGTTATTATTGTTTGATCTTGCTGTATTATTTTCTCTTACATTGTCATCTTCTATTCCAGATGCTGGTGAATAATATAAATCGTCTGGAGTTTGCATGTTTTTGTATGCAGATTTGCAAGAAGCAAAAACCACAACAGAAAAAAGCGTAATAATGAGTAATTTATAGTTCATAAAACAAGTTTTAAAAATGATGAAATTGAACTTATCATACATTTGCTGCCATTGCAGATACAAATAGAATTCAAAAACTTTACCAAGTTAAAATTTTAATAACTAAGTTTTGTTAAAAATTTGAGAAAAGGTAAAAGGACTATTCTAATGGAAATCAAAGTATAGTTAATGCAATTTTATTGTTCAATTAAAAAAGTAATTAGGATTTTAAATAGTTTTTATGGCAAAAGAATTAACCTCAAGAGCACAAGATTATAGCCAGTGGTATAACGATTTAATTTTAAAAGGGCAACTTGCAGACTATACTGCTGTTCGTGGTTGTATGGTTATTAAACCTTATGGTTTTGCACTTTGGGAAAACATGAGAGATGTGTTGGATAAAAAGTTTAAAGATACAGGTCATGTAAATGCATATTTCCCATTGTTTGTTCCAAAAAGTTTATTCGAAGCAGAAGAAAAAAATGCTGAGGGCTTTGCAAAAGAATGTGCCATTGTAACACACTATCGTTTAAAAAACGATCCTTCAAAAGAAGGTAAATTAATGGTTGACCCCGAAGCTAAATTAGAAGAAGAGTTAATTGTTCGTCCAACTAGTGAAGCCATTATTTGGAATACTTATAAAACTTGGATTCAATCGTACCGAGATTTACCCTTACTCATTAATCAATGGGCAAATGTGGTTCGTTGGGAAATGAGAACTCGTTTGTTTTTACGTACTGCTGAATTTTTATGGCAAGAAGGTCATACTGCACATGCAACAAAAGAAGAAGCCATTATTGAAACAGAAAAGATTTTAGATTTATATGCAGATTTTGCCGAAAACTGGATGGCTATGCCTGTAATAAAAGGCATTAAAACTGCTAATGAAAGATTTGCAGGTGCAGAAGAAACTTATTGTATTGAAGCTTTAATGCAAGATGGCAAAGCTTTACAAGCAGGTACTTCTCATTTCTTAGGACAAAATTTTGCCAAAGCATTCGATGTAAAGTTTAGCGATAAAGAAAACAAATTAGAATATGTTTGGGCAACCAGTTGGGGCGTAAGTACACGTTTAATTGGTGGATTAGTTATGGCTCATAGTGATGATGATGGATTAATTCTTCCTCCAAAAATTGCTCCATTGCAAGTGGTGATTGTGCCAATTTTTAAGAGTGCTGATGAAAAGAAAATGTTGGATGAAAAAGTAGATGAATTGCTTAAGCAGTTCAAAGACTTGAATATTCGTGTAAAATATGATGATAACGATAATGCTCGTCCTGGTTGGAAATTTGCTCAATACGAATTACAAGGTGTTCCTGTTAGATTGGCTATTGGCGTAAGAGATTTGGGTAATAATGTTATTGAAGTTGCACGTAGAGATACCAAAACAAAAACAAGTGTAGATTTAAATGGAATTTCTAATTATGTGAAAGAATTGCTCGATGAAATCCAGTTAAATATGTTCAATAAAGCCAAGCAATTTAGAGATGAACGAATTACAAATGCTGACACATGGGAAGAATTTGTGAACATACTAGATACAAAAGCTGGCTTTGTATCTGCACATTGGGATGGCACTCCTGAAACTGAAGAAAAAATTAAAGAACTTACCAAAGCAACCATTCGTTGTATTCCATTAAACAACGAACAAGAAAATGGCGTTTGTATTTTAAGTGGTAAACCAAGTAAAGAACGAGTTTTGTTTGCAAGAGCTTATTAATAATTTTTATCATGAGTGAATTTGATAGACAAGCACATTGGGAGAAAATTTACAACACAAAAGAATTGAATGAAGTAAGTTGGTATCAACCAGTTCCTACTACATCATTAGAATATATTGCTTCATGTAACTTATCTAAAGATGCCAGTATTATTGATATTGGTGGAGGAGATAGTTTTTTAGTAGATGCATTATTGAATTTAGGTTATACAAATATTTCAGTACTTGATATTTCAACAGCAGCAATAGAAAGAGCTAAGAAACGTTTGGGCAAAAAATCAAATCTTGTAAAATGGATTGTTACAGATATTACTAATTTTAAACCCCAAGAACAATTTGATTGTTGGCACGATAGAGCAGCTTTTCATTTCTTAACTTCAACCACAGAAATCAATCAGTACATAAATATCGTTTCTGCTACAGTAAAATCAAAGGGGTATTTAATAATTGGTACTTTTTCTGAAGATGGACCCACAAAATGTAGTGGTATTCCAATTCAACAATATTCACAAGAAAATCTGGAAAAAATATTTTCTTCCCAATTCAATAAAATAGCTGCTCAAATTGTAGATCATCAAACGCCCTTTAATACCATTCAGAACTTTGTTTTCAGTAGCTTTCAGAGATTTTAACCACTTTTTTTAATTAATTTTTTAGTGCAACAAATAGGGTTAATTGTTGAATTACCAAAATAGTTTTGTACCTTTCTTTTTGCAGGTCTTTTTGTGAAAAAAAAGAGGGTAACTATTTTTTATGTGTGTAAACCCTTGTATAATGTTAGTATGTATTATTAATTGTGAATTGTAAAGTGAATTAGTGGTGAATTACTTAAAAATATGTGCATTAACTGTCTAACAAATTTTAATACAAACAAACCAATACTTTCGTTTACACTCTCCTATTTTCGCTCAGATTAAGAAATTGTTACCAAAACTGAACACAATAATCATTTAATAATATTATAGGATATACTTTAAGATGGAACTGACAAACACCAATCGCGATAGAAAGAAAAGAAAAACAAGTTTGGATGTAAGTACAATGGTTTATGGTAAAATTCCACCACAAGCCAGAGACTTAGAAGAAGCTGTATTAGGGGCTTTAATGTTAGAAAAAAGTGGGTTTGATAATGTGATTGACGTTAATCTTAAACCCGAATGTTTCTACGTTGAAGCTCATCAAATTATTTTTCTTGCCATGCAAGACATGCAGCAGCGTGGTGTGCCTATTGATATTCTTACTGTTGTAGAAGAATTAAAAAGAAAAGAGCAATTAGATTTTGTAGGTGGGCCATACTACATTAGTAAGCTTACTAATATGGTTGTAAGTACTGCTAATATTGAAGCTCACGCCAGAATTATTTTAGAAAAATTTATACAACGAGAGCTCATTAAAATAAGCGGTGAAACTATTAGTGATGCTTATGAAGACAGTACAGACGTGTTTGATTTGTTAGATGAAACTGAAACTAAAATGTTCAAGATCACTAACAATTATTTAAAGAAAAATTTTGAAGATATACAAACTGTTTTAGCCAAAACCATCAATAGAATTGATGAACTTAGAATTCAAAAAGATGATATCAGTGGTGTTACAAGTGGCTTTAATAGTATTGACAGAGTAACTTTTGGCTGGCAAAAATCTGATTTAATTATTTTGGCTGCTCGTCCTTCTGTAGGTAAAACAGCTTTTGCTTTAAACTTGGCTCGTAATGCTGCTTTACATCCTACAAGACCAACTGCTGTTGGATTTTTTAGTTTAGAAATGGGTGCTAGTCAATTAGTACAACGTATTTTAAGTGCGGAAAGCGAAGTTTCTATGGAAAAAATTTCTCGTGGTAAATTAGAAGATTACGAGTATGCACAAATTCATAGCAAAGGCATAAAAAAATTAGAAACTGCTCCTTTATTTATAGATGATACGGCCGCTTTAAATATTTTTGAATTTAGGGCTAAAGCAAGAAGATTAGTAAACAAACACGGCGTTGGATTAATTATTATAGATTATTTACAACTCATGAGTGGTACAAACGATAGAGGGGGTAATCGTGAACAAGAAATTAGTACCATTTCTCGTAACTTAAAAGCTCTTGCAAAAGAATTAAACATTCCTATCATTGCTTTATCTCAATTGAGTCGTGCTTTAGAAACCAGAAAAGAAAGTAAAATGCCACAGTTAAGCGACTTAAGAGAATCTGGGGCTATTGAGCAAGATGCCGATATGGTTATGTTTATTTATAGGCCAGAGTATCATCAAATTAATACTGATGAGAATAATGAAACCACAAAAGGATTAACACATATTAAAATTGCTAAACATAGAAATGGCTCATTAGAAGATATTAAGTTGAGAGCTTTGTTACATATTCAAAAGTTCGAAGAGTGGGATGATGGCAATATTAGTGGCATGATGGGTGGAGGAACTTGGAAGCCTGTTGGTCCATCTCCAATTGGTACAGATAGCGATAATAATCCTGGTGGAAGATTTTTTGTTCAAGGCAGCAAAATGAATAGTGGCGATTTTGATGAAGGCCTTGACAATGATGATCCATTCTAATTTGGGTATAGATGAATAAAAAACTTCCCTATTTTTTTCAATCCCAACTTCAAGAAAAAAATAAACAATTTACACTTAGCGAAGAAACCAGTAAACATTGTGTTCGTGTGTTAAGAATGCAAGTTGGCGAACAGTTACAACTCACTAGTGGAATTGGAGATTTATATACCGTTGAAATTATTGATGCCCATAAAAATGCATGTGTAGTAAAACAAATTCAGTTTAATAAACTTCCACCAAAAAACAAGCAGATTGCCATAGCAATTTCTCCTTTAAAAAACACGAGTAGGTTCGAGTGGTTCTTAGAAAAATCAACAGAGTTAGGCATTTCAACCATTATTCCTATCATTTGCAAAAGAACCGAAAAGCAACATTTTAAATTCGAAAGAATGCAAAATATTCTCATTGCTGCTATGTTACAAAGTCAGCAATGTTATGTACCACAACTGCTAGAAGCTATTACTGTAAAGGATTTCATTAATCAGGCAAAACAAAAAACCAAACTCATTGCACATTGTTTAGAAGAAGAGAAAAAAGTAATACAAAATTTTATTGCTGAGGATGTGTTGATGATGATAGGACCAGAAGGCGATTTTACACCAGATGAAATTGAACTGGCCATTCAACATCAATTTATACCTGTTAGTTTAGGTGAAACAAGATTAAGAACAGAAACTGCTGGTGTAGTTGCTGCAACACTTTTACAATTAGGTTAATCTTCTACAACCCTTTCCATTACTGTACTTCGAGAGCCTTTTACTAAAATGGTTGTATTTGAAAATTGCTGTTCTTGAAACCAAGCTTTTGCTTCAATAGAGTTGTTAAAAAATAAAAATGGAGTAGTAATGTTTTTAAAATCGCCCCCTACTAACACCACATTTTTCCATGAGTATTGTTGAATTAAGTTGATAATTTTTTGATGTTCTTCAATACTTTCTTCACCCAATTCCATCATACCACCAATCATTAAAACTTTTTGCTCAGCTTCAATATTTGCAAAGTTTTCAATGACTGCTTTCATGCTGGTAGGGTTAGCATTATAAGCATCTAAAATAATTTGATTAGAATCTTTTTTTATAAGTTGTGATCTGCTATTAGAAGGACTATAACTTTCAATGGCAGTTTTTATTTTTTCATCGGGCACATTAAAATATTTACCAATAGTAACTGCTGTTAAAATGTTAGATAAATTATAATCTCCTACTAATTGTGTTTGAATAATAGGGGATGAAAATTCACTGGTAATTTCAACACTTAAAAAAGGGTTTGATGTTTTTACTCTTCCAGTAACCAAACCCTCTTTTGATCCATATTTTACAATATTTTTTATTCCTGCACTCATGGTTTGTAAATAATCAAAATCCCAATATACAAAGGCAGTCCCATCATTGATTCTTAAAAAATCGTACAATTCTCCCTTGCCTTTTTTTACACCTTCAACTCCACCAAAACCTTCTAAATGTGCTTTGCCACAATTAGTAATTAAACCATGAGTTGGTAATGTATAAGTACAATAACTTTCTATTTCTTTTTGATGATTAGCACCCATTTCAATGACAGCCATTTCTGCATCTTGTTGTATGGACAATAAGGTTAAAGGCACACCAATATGGTTATTTAAATTTCCCTTTGTTGTATAGGTTTTAAAATGAGTTGCAAGAACTGTACTTACTAATTCTTTAGTAGTGGTTTTACCATTGCTACCTGTTATAGCTATAAATGGAATATTGAATTGCTGACGATGATGCTTGGCTAACTGTTGTAATGCTTCTAAAGCATTTTCTACTTTAAAAATTCTTTCATCTTTAATATTAACTGCTTCATCAACTACAACAGCTGCAGCTTCTAATTCTAGGGCTTTTGCAGCAAATGTGTTGCCATTAAAATTTTCTCCTTTTAAAGCAAAAAATATTTCACCAGCTTGTAATTTTCTGGTATCTGTTTGTACAGTAGGATGTTTTAAATAAACAGCATAAAGCTTTTCAATAAGTGCACTCATCTTTTATTTTTTTCCTTTTAAATAGCCCAAATCGGTTAAGCAAGCCATTAAAATATTCTTTCGAACTGTAAACATATTGGTATCGTTGGCACCTTCAACATTCAACACAAAAAAAGATGGGTGTTTATTTTCTTCAATCCAACCCACTATCCAGCCTAATGCTTTTCCATCTTCTTTATAGCCCCAGCCTGTTTTATAAGCTAAAGTATAATTGCTATTATTTTCTTGAACCATCACTTTTTTCACAATATCCATTGTGGTTTTGTTAAATGGTAATTGATGGAAGTATAGTTTTTTTACAAACCCAAGTTCTTCATCTGGTGTAATTTTTAAAGAATTATCAATCCAAAAAGAATCTATGGGTCCGTTAATTTTTTTAGTACCATAGCTTAAACTATCTAACCACATTTGCATGGTTGCTGGACCAATTCTTCTTGCCACCTCTTGATAATAAGGTAAAGCTGAAAATTTAAATGCTTGCTCCATGGTCAAATCTTGATTCCAAGAATCGAATTTTCTTTTTATACCATCCCAAGGAATCATCATTTGATCATTAGTAATTTTACCTGTTTGTAAACCAATTAAGGAATTTGCAATTTTAAATGTTGAAGCCGGTTGAAAGCTAGAATCTTTGTATCGGGCTAAATTGTAAATATTGAAATTGCCTTGAGCATTATTGTAAATAGCAAATGTGCCTTCAACTTTATTATCATCAAAATGCTTTTTTAAGCTATCTTCTATTTTGATATTGCTATTACTGCATGAGGTGAAAAAAACTAAAATGCTAAAAAAAGTAAGACTATAAAAAATTGCTTTTGAAAAAAAACGCATGTGAAACTATTTATAATTGAAGCACAAAAGTATTGAGTGTAGGTTGATTTATAAATAAAATAATAAACTATAATAGGTTCTTCAATGCTTATAGCTTTGATAACCTTATTAAGTTGCTTGACGCAACAAGATGAAATTACCAAACTACAAGTTTCACAGAGCTATGGTTTGATTAGCCACTTTTTGGGAAATTATAATTTGAAATTAGTTTTTGAACACCAACTAAATGTTTTTTGCCATAAACAATAAGAATCTTTGAATGCTTTGAATTCAGAATTGAATCTACCAATAGTTTATTTCTTTTTTCTAGTAAAATTTCTTTATCAAACTTTTCCCTTGTTTCTTTATTCAATTGGCTACACTTAAATTCAATACCAAGAGGAGTTGCCAAATCACAAGAATCTAGTTTTACTATTGTATTTTCAGTTTCGAAAAAACCAATTAATTGTTTAATATTATAATCAACTCTAATAAAGTTTTTGGCACCTAAATCTTCGTAATTAGGTTGATCTTGAAGTTTAAAATTTTCAACCATTTTTTTAAATATATCATCTGTCATTTGAGAATATTTATTGGAAAAATCTAAACCAGTTATCTTTCTCATTTTTTTAAAACTAATGGTGTCAATTATTTTTTTACCATTTTCAAATAAAGAGGCACCTTCTACGAAACAAGTATATCCTTCATTTTGAAAATTTGTGATTTTAATTTTTACATTATCATAATATTCTTTTTTCCCTAGGTGCATAATGCCCAAAAAATAAACATCTTTATCATGCAGTTTTAGCTTTGTAATTTGTGGCTCTAAATCTGTTAGACCTACTTTTTTTGCAATCAAATTATAGCATGAGCTAAGCATAATTATAATAAAGAATAAAATAATATTTTTCATTTTAAATTATAGTTTAAAAATCCAATTCTTTAGCTCTTCAAAGCTTGTAGCTTTTATAGCCTTACTAAGTTGCTTGAAGCAACAATATGAAATTACGAAACTACAAGTTTCGCAGAGCTAGGGTTCTTCTCCAACAAAGTTACTTGTTGTTTTAAAACCTTGTTGGTGCGGAAAACACCAACAAAGGTTAAGAGGGACTAAGATCTTCGAGATAAAATTTCAAACCTATTGCTAATACTATTATTACACAAAAGCAATAGAAAATTAGATATCCTCTTCTAGTAGGGAAATCGAAAATGCTATTATTAATTTTTTTTAAATTGAATATTAATTTTAATAATTTCAATATATATATTAAAAGATAAATTGAAATTATTGTTATTTTCAAATAAAGCATAAGTTTAATCATTTTTTTATAAACAGTTTTCAATAAATTCTGCTACAAATAGTATTCCTGCAATAACGCCTAAATGTGTTCTTATGAATTTCTTCAAAATTCCCAATGCAGTTGATGCTGTCATCTGGCCTGAAAAAATTCCAATAATTCCATTAAATGCATCTTGTAATCCAATGTATCCAATTGCTAGTTCTATTAGACAACGTATAGTTGAGTGTGACTCTGCTAATTCTTCTATTGAGTGGAATTCATTTTCTTCACCTAACATAACGGCAACCCCAAATAAAATCAATTCAGAGTCATTTACATCTAATGCGTCTGCTTCCATTTCTGGATATCGATTCTTTAAATAATTTTTCATTTCTAAATTCTTCATTCTAATATAATCTTCTACAATTTCTTCATTTTGCTCATACTTCATCATTGTATCCCAAGAAAGAAAAAAGTCTTTCATTGAGCTAAATTCCTGAATCGTATTAAATTTTTGGCTACTTACTAAAGCATATGAATTTAAACTCATAAATAAGATAAAAAAAGCTAAAATCATTTTTTTCATACAATTTGTTTTGTGTAAACAGCATTTAAGTTTAATACTGTTTACGGATTATTAATAAAATTCCATTTTGCATAACTTTAAATTTTACAAGCGTTTTATTTTACTTTTTTTGGTTGTTGCCATTGCAATACATAACCACAGTGTAACGCTGTATTATTTTTTAGCTTCTGCAAGTTGCCATTCATAAAAAGGAG
>JAGXRG010000004.1 GCA_018335935.1 Chitinophagaceae bacterium
AATAATAGCCACCGTTTTTTCATGGTTGAAAGTTAGGTATAAACACGAATAATTATACCAGCTCAAATGCTGATTTTGTGTTATTAAAACAAGAACATGTTTGTTAAAGCATTTGGTAGTTCGGTGCATGGGGTGGATGCCATCACCATAAGTATAGAAGTGGCAACAGGCTAATAGTATTTGCCCTCATAAAAACTATAATTCAAGCTTCCCTAATGTCTTTGAAAATTGAATAGTATACTGTATTTTTTTATACTCATCTTTTGTTATAAGTTCTCTTTGACTCATTATTAAAGCATATTTCTTTAAATGTAATTTTAAATTTTTTTTAAGTATTTGAGATTGGCTAATTAAAGCGGGCAAAAAGAACTTCGGTCTAGGTATAATATACGACAAAACGAGGCTGTCTAATAAAGTAAGATCTTCTACTCGCTTATTAAAGTAGAACATAGCTGCATTTTTAATTCCATATAAAGCCGGACCCATTTCTATTCTATTGAAATATAATTCAAGAATTTTATCTTTTGCTACATGAAGCTGATCTTCAATAATCCATGTAAGAATAATTTCCTCCATTTTTCTACTAAATGTTTTACTATTGTCAAGATAAAGATTGCGAATCAACTGCATAGTAATTGTACTGCCTCCTCTTGCTAATCTTCTGGTATCTATATTTGTAGCCAACGCAAAGCCAAAACAGTCGATATCAAACCCATTGTGAAATAAAAAATTGGGATCTTCAGTTGTAATAATAGTTTTAAGTACTATGTCAGGAATATCAACTATGGATATGAATTCCTCGTCCATTTCATTAAATAAAAATGTTTTTAAATTGTTATTATTGTCAATTATTGTGTGAGCTTTGTTGTTTTGCAAGTAATTAAATTCGTGTATATTTTTACTAATAACTTCATAAACACCAGTTTCATTATATTTAAATGAATAATTCATTGGTTTATTAGATGCATAAACAAATTGTAATTGAAAAGTTTTTCTACCAGAAATCTTAATATTTTTCAGCTTAGGGAAGCTTAGTCTCTGAAAAATCGATAGTATTTGTTGTATAGCTATTCCTCCAGTATTTATATTAATTGCAACTGTTTTAGCAATAAAGTTTCTTGCAATCAAGGTTTCTATTATGAACTTTTTGATTCCTATTTCATTACGTATTTTTACTTTAATGCCCACTAAAGAAGGAATAACACTTATTCTACAGCTACAATCTTGCAGGCTAATGTCTGGTGAACCATTATTATAAATATTAATTTGTTGAGTGTAGAATTGTAAGGAAAAAGGTGAAGAAATTTTAATAGTAAACTCTTTCAACTCAATTGAAAAGCTATTGATTTTATTTACTTGTAGTATATCTAGAACAAACTTAGTAGGGAATAAATATTCAATAGAACTTACATTCAAATGAAATATACCTTGCTTGTTTATTTTATCAATCAAATACTGCTCTATTTTTCTTATCCCTTTACCATTTTTTAAAATGGTAAGAAATAGCAATAAAAAAAAGTACAACAAACAGTTAAAGTATCTCATCATATTACTTTATCTGTAGATAGTTTAATAAGCTCAATATCTGCCAATGCAGGATCATCATCTAGTAAATATTCATAATCATATCCCTGTTTTTTCGCTTCTTTATCTTGGGACTTATATAAATCATATTTTCTTTGTCGTGTTTCTTTATCCATTAATCCATAATGCAAAATTAGAATTGGCACAGAGTGAGTGTTTTTCAAGAAAGGTACAGCAGTAAAATATATTTCTCTATTACTGTAAATTTGCATCCAACCCTTATTCCGAAACATCCTACACCGAGACATTATCCCATTACTACCTTCAGGTATATCAACTCGATATTTTTCGGCTGAGTCCCATAAATGCACACATTTAAATTCAAATACATTTGCTTGGGTACTTTGTAATATATCCTTTAAATTATCATATTTATGGTGAAGTCTTTCATCTGCGTCTAAAAAAATGAGCCAATCAGATTTGAAGAAAAATGCCATCTCTAATAACAGATTTCTATTCTCTAGGTCATTAAAGCCTTTATTTATATTTTTCTTCTGAGCTTTACATAGTAGTTTTGGTGTAGTTGCAATTTCAAAGGTTTTATCTGTACTTCCATCGTCTAATAGTATTATCCCGTCGAAATGTTCTGAAAAATGATCCAATGCTTCTTTAATGATGCGAGCTTCATTTTTAACTTGTAATAAACAGATAATGTTATGCTTATTTTTTATTTTTTGTTGAGGATAAACTATAAGCTTTTTAAACTTATTGCTTATTAGTTTTATATTACTTGAAAGCCCAATAACAGGATCTACAGAAGGCTTATTTTTTTCTATTTTAGTATGATTTTCAAAGTGTTTTATTGAAGGTTTGATAAAGGTTTTGGGGTAATAGTTATTACAGACTTCATCTCTTTTAATTTCTAATATTCCAAACTGTCCCAATAAGACTCGAACACTGTCAAAAAACTGATTGGTGTTTGAGTATACGTAGTTTTCTAATTTTATCTGCTGAATATCTAACTTAGATAGCAATATTGATTGTGCCATATTCTGTTTCTGAGTATTAGTTACTCCCACAGAAAAAATATAACTATTAGAATAGTTTATTTTTAGTCGGAGTAATTCAAGCAATGAAACATTCGATACAATATTTTCAGGAGTTATTAGTAAAATATTATTAAAAGACGATCTTCGAATCCCATTATGATAACAGTCTGTAATTGAAACTGAATCTAAAAAAATAACTGATAAATTTGCAGGCAAGGCCTGAGAAATCCAACTTTCTATTTTAGTTCGATTTTTCGTCTTGGTAACAACTATTAACTCTACAAAATTACCAGTTCTAAAGAAAGTATCGTTTTGAATCCAAGTTTTATACATTCTAGAAAGTGTAAACAACGGTAGTATTATACTCACTTCCATTTGAGCTGAAAGCTCCAAATCGCTAACTCTTAGCATAAAGAATAATTATTTTTTTATCCCACAATACAGATACCATTAGCCAGAAGTCTTTTATAGGAATTGCTGCTTTGTTATAAGCTTCCTTAGACGACCTCTTTTCTAAAAGAAATTTAAAAAACAACGCCTCTACTTCGTTAAATGATGCCATAACATCGTTTATATGTTGTCGAACTAAGAAAGTTTTCTTGCCATTTGTAAGTATTTGAATATTACTAGCCAACTGCATATCCAATTGCCATCTCCTTTTGATATCACTAATCCAATACTCAATACTAAACGATTCTAATTGATTATATAAAGTATCGTAATCGGGAATTTGTTTCTTTTTTATTAGTGCCTGAATTTGCTTATTTTGGTTTAATAATATCCTACTATGTTGCACTTCAAGTATTTCTTCAGCAAGTAATTCAATAGGTATCTCCTCATTATATGCACCACCAGGCCTTCCCATAAACCCCTTTTTTAACAGAAATTCGAAATTTTCAGGTGTGATATGACCGCCCAGTCCATATGTACCTACTATAATTACGGGTAAACCTGATTTCAGAAAATGAATTGCCGAAGAGCCAAAACATAGAATTACTTCTGTTTCTAGTTGTTGTTGCTCCTCTCTTAAAACAAATTCAATTCCTTCATTCGATATTTGCTTTAAGTATTCAATATCAGTCTTGCCACAATAAATCGTTCTTTGAATAGAAGACATTTTATTAAATACAGAAATAATACGCATGAGAAAGTATAATTCCTCATTATCTCCACTATTCGAAATATATGTTACTCTTAGTTTGCTCTTTTTTTCTAATGATTTCTTTACTTGAAGTCCATTACAGTTATCATAAGCTTTGTAGACCAATTCTTCTGGGAAGCCTGATTCATGAGGCTTTAACAACCAATTAGTTGTAAGTACAAAACTAGTTGTTAGATTCTGAGGAGGGAAAAATGTTAAGTATTGGTTATGAACGGTTACTATAGGCATACCCAAAATTCATTAAACAGAGTCCGATAATATTAGACTCTGCTTTTTGAAATTGCATTTATTGTTAACCAAAAAAATATAAACAATGAAAACAATTTCTTTCGAAAAAATGAGCTTTGAAAGTTCAGACATTCTTACTCGTTTGCAAATGAAAAAAGTAAAGGGTGGGCATGGCAGTTTTTGTGAGTGCACTTGTACTTACGGTTCAGGTCAATGGCATTATACTGCTCATAATGAGCCGAATAGCCCTGCCCAACCGTCTTCACAAGCTATAATGAATGATCTTACAGAAAATTGCGAAGAAGGTATTGGAACTTGTACAGGTTGTACAAACTTTTAAAAAAAAGGCTATCTTAGGATAGCCTTTTAAATTTTTACTTTTTAAGTTAGTTTATGAAAATCAATTTGATTTACTTTTTATTCGGAGTACTATTAGTTTCAAACTGTATTGGTCAAAAATCGTTAATAAATATTCGAATTCATGGATCTAATAATAATACAATTAAATATAGTAATTATATACATAATGATTACTTTTTGGATTTAGCATATTATGAAGGTAGTATAACAAAACATATGGATTCAACTATGCAAATAGAATTAGATCGAAATTCAGAAATTTTTTTTAGAATACTTTTTAATAATCAGAGAGGTGCAATATTGGCTGTTAATCCAGGTGATACAATTGATGTTGATGTTACAATAGCAAAAGATTCAGATTTAAAAAATACTGGCAATCCTAGTTATAAAATTAGTTTAGCAAAATCAAATTATGTGGCTCATAATATTTATAGAGATAGATTTAATCCTATTTCAAAAACATTTCCTTCAATTGACAGCATAATAAATGAATCTAATAACGAAAATATTTTTGAATTGTATGAGAAGTATAAAGAAATTTTAAATCAGAAATTAAAGGTTTGGGATTCATTATTAATAGTGAAAAAAATTTCATCACCAGTTTATAATTTATATTTTTCTGACACAAAAGCAGGTATGAATCGTTACCTTGTTAGGTATTTTTTAAACCAAAAAGCAAGATCAAAATCAAGTTCCATGCTAAATCTTTACGATTCTTTAATTCAAAAGATATTTATAGAGCAAGGGGCTTCAGATAAGTATTTATTAAAAACTTATATAGGGAGTAGGTTTCATGAAACATATTTAACAGAAAAAATCAAAAGTAATTTAAAAATAAAAGATACTTTATTAAAGAAAATCTATGAAAATTATTTCTTTTTATTTGATAGTACGTACAGGGAAAACGCATGGGGAAACTCAGTTTTATTACCAGCAATCATATCCCCTTATAATGAAAATTTGTCAAATAAAGCAAATGCTATAGTATTTGCTAAGTACTACCCAAAATCTAGGTACTTGATAAAAATGAATGCCATTTATGACTCAATAAAAATGGTTCGACAAAAAGCATATAGCCATCAAGAAATAATATTAAAAAATTATAATTCATTAAAAGAGATTTTCAATTTTCATAAAGAACGATTTTTCTTTATTGATGTTTGGGCTACTTGGTGCGCACCTTGTATTGGTGAATTTGCTTATTCAAGTCAATTAGAAAAACAATTAGACTCTTTAAAGATTAAAAAAATTTACTTATCTATTGATGAAAGAAGGGATTCAACGAAGTGGAAAGAAATAATAAAAAAATATTATTTAAATGGCTACCATTATATTGCAGATAAGAAAATCCAAGTTGAAATTTTAGAACATCTTTTACAAAGGAAAGAGTCAGGAGGATTGAATATACCTCAGTACTTTATTTTCGATAAACTAAAAGATAAATTCTATATGAATTTATCAAGACCAAGCTCAGAAAGCGTTTTATATGAGGAAATATTGAAAATAGTTAAAATGGAATAGACCCAATTATTCAGTTTAATATTTCGATTAAATTGCATAACTACTTTGTATTGATTAACTTAATAAACAATTAATTTTAAGCTAGTTACTTCGCAAATATTAATCTTTCAAAATAAGCGCCAGTTCATTGATTGAATAGTTTTTTGGTAATTTATAGCCGTTAATAAAAACAGTAGGGGTAGCTGCAATATTATGGTGGTTGCACCAATCGCTCATAGTTTTAATACAAGCATCAAGTTTTTCGTCTTCTAAATTGTCTACAGGGTATTTTTCAGCAAAGGCATCATACAGTTTTACCGGTGCTGTGTACCAGTCATCTAATGCATGGTCTAATGAATGATTTGCTTTGTCGGAGTTGGCGATGGCTAATAAATGTTTCGTTGGTAAATACCGCCTGTCTTTAGTATTTAAAGGTGTATTAAATATAATTTGTACTGATACATCTTTAACCTGCCCCAATAATTGCTCAAGTTTTACATGCATTTTGGCACAGGGGCCGCAATGCGGGTTGCATATTTTTACAATTTGATGTTTTGCATTTTGATCTCCAATTATGATTCCTAAGTTTTTAGGCAGTTCTCCAATTTCATCCTGCTTTTCTAGAAGTGTATTAAAAATAGCGGGGTCGTTTTTAATTCGAGATAGCGCTGATGTTGCAAACCGGCTCTCTTTGGCTTTTTTAATTGTATCGGAGATGAAGTACCAAATAACCAAAGGAGCAATAAATAACAAAGCTAGGCTCAATAAAGCAGTTCCATTATTGAAAAATATATTTGATAGGTTAACATGGTTCGAGTTTAGTAAATATATACTTGTAATTCCTTCCAATAATAATACCACCTGTACAAGTAAGCACAATGGGCACCATTTTTTGATTACATTGTATTGAACAAATAATGAATAAGGTATATAAACTAAGCTAACAATACTAGTAGCCATTAATAGTATTTGATAAACCCCACCTAACCCATACACTATTAAAACGAATAAGCCTGATAAAAAATAAGCAAAGCCAATTTCACTCCAAGAGATAATGCCCAATAACTTGGCCGATTTGGAGGCCAATACAGAATTACAACTACTTTTTTCGCCAGCTCCCGTGCAAATTTGCTGAAGAAAAGGATTGTGGTTGTCAACTTCATACCATAATAAAAGTGTTGATACAATTAATCCAAAAAATTTCATAAAATAGTAAAATGGATACCCAAATCCATACATAGTTGAACTCCAATTAAACCCTAATATAGGTGAAGAAATGAATAAAACTCCTAAAAGAATACCTAAAACAATTATCCAATTCCGCTTCTGTTGTTCAAGAATGTGTTGTTTATACTCCGCTATTGGCTCTTGAGATGCAGCGGTGGCTTCAACCAACAATAATTTACCAGTCCAGTCACTTATAAATACTTCTTTTGAAGTTGTTATATTCTTATCCAGCTTATTATCCCAAATATTAATCTTTTCACCGCTAATATGGTGTACAATATTATAATATTCACCTTGCTTATTTTCATGTAAGCTAATAAATGGAGTGTGAAGGGTACTCAATTTTTCATACCCAAGTTTTAGTCCAAGTGTATTTACATTGAAACCATCCAAACAATCTGCAATACTTAATAAACTCGGGTAATCGGGGTGTTGCTCCAGTTTCTCTTTTACTGCAGTGTAGCTAACACAGAGCTTTAGTGATTTTATAAGCTTCCAAGTGGCTTCAATGCATTTAATTTTTTCAGAGTAGTATTCAGGTTTAATTAATCCAAATATCATACTGCAAATAACAATCCCCCAGTCTAATAATACCGGACTTAACCATTGTTTGATAATTCTTGCATTTTAGTATCAATTTCATTCCAAGAATA
>JAGXRG010000005.1 GCA_018335935.1 Chitinophagaceae bacterium
TGAAGAACAAGAAGTTGGTTTTTACAAGCAATCTACAAAAGATATGATTGCGGGATTACCGCCTCAACCAAAGTACCAAAGAGTTCATGTAAGAACAGATAAATCTCTTGAAGAAAACCTTAGAATTCTACTTCAAAAAGGTCGTTCAACAGGTTTTAGAATAGTTGCAGCAACCCAAAGAGCCTCAGCTAAAATTATCACCGGTGATGCCAAAGCAAACTTTCCGGTACAAATCTGTTTTAGAGTTCCAAAAGAAATAGATAGCCGTGTTGTCATAGATGAACCAGGGGCAGAATCCTTGGCCGGACGAGGTGACGGTTTGATTAAATCACCAGAGTACCCAGAAACAGAAAGATTTCAAGCCTATTATTTTAACTCTTAAATTTTTGTATCATGGAAGTAAACGGGAAAATAAAAGTCATAAATCCTGAACAACAAGTAAGCGCCAGCTTTAGAAAAAGAGAATTGGTTGTCGCCACTGAGGAGCAATACCCGCAATTTATCAGTATCAATTTTGTGCAAGATAAATGTGATTTACTTAATAATTATCGCGTTGGAGACGAGGTAAAAGTTTCAATCAACTTAAGAGGTAGAGAATGGGTTAATCCTCAAGGAGAAACTAAATATTTCAATGATATCCAGGGCTGGAGAATAGAAAAAACAAATCCTTCACCAGCGCCTCAAAATAATGTGGCCTCACACGCTGCATCACCGGCTGAGGCATTCGCTCCGGCAACAAATTTTAATGAAGAAGAACATGACGATCTACCTTTTTAAAAATGGATTTCATTGCAATTAAAGAAACTATTGAATCAGTTTTAGAAATTGAATTAACAACAGCCAACAGAAAAAGAGATACTGTTGAAGCAAAAATAATTTTTTGTGCCATCTGTTTTTTAATTCATAAGCCTAAACTGAAAGAACTTGAAGTAATTCTGGATAAGGATCATGCTACTATTTTACATTACAAAAAATTAGTTGTAGCCTTCCACCAGTATGATAAGTTATTTCAAAAAAAATATCAAAAATGCATTGATTCTTTATCAATAAGTGACCGTAAAAAAATCCTTTTTTTAAAGCACGATTATTTACTAAGAAAAATGACTGTAAAACGCAGTAAAACAAAGGTATATGGCTAAAAGATTTATCGAAACTGGCTTTTTTAGAGACCCTTTTGTAAGGAGCTTACAAGGGGCTTACAAGGGGCTATATATCTACCTCTTTTTGGAGTGTTCAAATTCCGGTATTTGGGACGTTGAATTAGATGTTGCAAAAATAAGATGTGGAATAAATGATGCCCTTACCGCCGATGAAATTTTGACCATGTTTCCCGAGAAAATAATTTCTCTTGACAATGGTCAAAAATGGTTCCTTGTAAACTATGTGAAAGTCCAGCACAACGGCGTTTTGAACGAAAAAAACAAAGCTCACACCGGAGCAATTTTTGAGTTAAAAAAATTCAATTTATTAAAAAAAATATCGGAAAATGAATATGAAATTTTTTTTAAAAATAATCAAAAAGAGGAAGGGGCTTCCGAGGGGCTTACAAGCCCCACTGGTAATGGTAATGGTAATAGTATAGGTAATGGTAATAAAAATAAACGCGCGAAAAAAAAATTTGAACCTCCAACTGAAAAAGAAGTGCTGGATTATTTTTTAGATAATGGTTATAAAATTGAAGTTGCTAAAAAAGCATTCAAGTATTACAACGAATTGAATTGGAAAGATAGTAAAGGTCAACAAATCAATAGCTGGAAAGCAAAAATGATCGCGGTTTGGTTTAAGGATGAAAATAAAATTCAAAAAACAGAAGAATCAAAATCTAATACTGTAGCCGGTCGCCAAAATCAGGAAACAGTAGCAAGTAACTATCAAAATTTTTTACACTCAGATGGACAATAATTATCAAGTTGACAAGGTACAATTAGCCCAAGAAAAAGAGCAAAGAGCCATTGTAGCTCTTGTTGAAGTTGAAAAAAACACATCAGGAACTAATGTTGTTTTCCTAAAAAACAATTTCAATTTTAAAAAAATAAGACACAGAGTTACTGAAATTGATTTTAGAGTAATGTTGGCAATTGCTTTGACAAGAATATGTGCCTTATCCGGAATCAAAGAGAAAGTATCACAAAGCGATTCAGACGATATCGTAAAAATGATTTTATATACTCACAACGATTTAACTCTTGAGGAAATATATAAAGCCTTCGAACTTGAAAGATATTCAATCTATGATGAAAAAACACAGCATTTTCAACTTTTCAATGCTGAATACGTGAGTGCTATTTTGAAAAAGTATAAATCTTGGAAGTTGCTAACAAGAAAAGAGCACAATATCAATCCGGAAAAAGAAAATGTTTCTACAGAAATAAGCCCGGAAGGTATCATCAAAATAATGGACAAAGCTATTACCGAAAAATATCTTGAGTACTTAAACTCAGGAACAATTTCAGAACCAATTACCCACATTTTTGATGAATTAGTTGAGAGAGGAAAAATAAAACTTGCTACAAGAAAAGAATCAAAGCTTGGTAAATATTACGACGAACTACTTGAAAAAGCCAAAAATGAATTGTTATCTGAATTTGAAACTGCAGAGGGAAAAGATTTTACAGAAACAAAATTAATTTCTACAGTGGTTCAAGAAATAAAATCCGGAAAGTCTCCAAAAATAATTCTGCTTGTAAAAAAATATGTTCTACTCGAATATTTCAAAAAATTAAAAGATGAAAATGAAGACCAAACCCATCCCGAAAGTTAAAAATTGTAACGGAACATGCGAAAAATGTGATTGTAAAAAAAATGAAGATAACAGATAACCATTTACCGGCTCAAATATTCAAACAGCTGCAAAAATATGTAGCTACCACCGATTTCAAAATAATAGATATTGGTGCCAATAGATTGATTTCTGTATTGGAAGCTCCAGATTTTGTTCTGCCGCATATCCAATTAGAAAATTATGAATTGATTACTGCTTTTTTAAGAGAGAGTTATGATGGTTTTGATAATCAGTTGAACATTCATGCTGATAACATTTTACCAAAAATTCATTACGATGAAAATAAAAAACCATTTATCGTTAATTATAAAGTTGATTACGCTTCTGTTCTATACGTCAATAATTTTCAAGGAGTAACACTGAACGGCACCGCTTTTTACTTGCATGAAAAATATCAAGATAAGTTGCCAGAAGATGTATCTGATGGAGAATACAACAGAATGATCATTGAAGATTCAAATGACATAAAAAAATGGAAATTCTTTAAAAAAGTACCAAGCGAACCCAATCGTTTTTTAACATACAACGCGAGACTTTTTCATTCAAAATATCCCGAAAACATTGATAAAGGAGTTCGAATAGTTTTAGTTGGATTTTACAGTAAAAAAGATGCCTAAATTCTTTACAAAACATATTGTTGACGCTATACAATACCTTAGTTACAACGCTGATGAAGTAATTAAGTTCACAGGAGATAAGGCTAAAAAGCGATTTATGGCAACCGAAAAGGGAAGACTAGCCTATAAACGTTCAGATTATACAAAAGGAATCAAAGAATACAACTTGTTACTTAATCAGCGTCATTTATTAATAAAAGCATTGTTGCGAACTAAATGGCGATCTAAACAAGCGTACTATTTGAATTTTGAAGGTTCAAAATATGTTGTCAGCTATAGTGGATACCTCCATTTATTAAAAAGACATCACATTTCTGTATTAACAAAATCTTTCAAAAAAATATCTGAATTACCCAAATAACCGGCGGCAATGTAGTGGGAGGTTGATAGCCGTTAATATACCACCAACCAAGTCGGTAAACAAAGGATGAAAAGGCGTAGGCTTATACATCTAAGGAAGAAATCCTTAGCACATTCGAGTAATGTAAATGCGCAGCGAAAGCAAAATAAGTTCCACCCTCTGCCGACAGCCGGTTTTAATTAATTGAAACATAAACTAAAATAACAATAAAATGAGTAAAACAATTCAAGCAGAAACAAACCTTGTTATAGAAGAATATAACAATGGAAACAAAAAAGTAAAAAAAACATTAGAGAAAATTTTCTCTGTAAAGTTGTTCAAGCCTGACATTACCAAAAGAATAAATTCTTTCGAAGATGTTTGTAAAGAAATGGGAAAAAATTACAAAGATTTTATTTGTGAAAGTAAAGATCCAGATGAACAAGCAGCAAATGCTTATAAACAAGCTTTACTTATTGTAAAATGCTACAATGGCGATACCGTTCTTGATTGGACTAATATTAATCAACCAAAATATTGTTTAAGATACTATTTATCTGGCTCGGGCTGGTCGTTGTACGCTGTCGATGGCTGGGCCGCGTATACGTATTGCGGTGCTCGCCTCCATTTTGCAAATCGTGACCATGCACAAGATGCTTGGAACAAATTCAAAGAAATATTCATCAAATTAAATTAATAAAAAATGCCAAAAAATCTTATAACATTCGAACAATTCTGCGA
>JAGXRG010000006.1 GCA_018335935.1 Chitinophagaceae bacterium
CCAAATGGTTTACCCGTTGCTTCATCAATTTCATTATCAAAATACTGCTGCTTTTTCTTACTGTATTCTTGATGACTTTTTAAATCGAAATCTGTTCTGCTATGAATCCCTTCTACTTCTTTAAATCCAAATGGGAATTCAAACTCAATATCTAAAGCTGCATCAGCATAATGGGCCAATTTTACATGGTTGTGATAACGGTATTTTGACGCAGGTAAGCCTAAACTCAAATGCCAATTTAATCGTTCTTCTTTCCAATAATTGTACCATTCCATTTGAGTGCCAGGTCTTACGAAAAATTGCATTTCCATTTGTTCAAATTCACGCATACGGAATATGAATTGTCTGGCAACAATTTCATTTCTAAATGCTTTCCCGGTTTGTGCAATTCCAAAAGGAATTTTCATACGGGCTGTTTTTTGCACATTCAAAAAATTAACAAAAATACCTTGTGCCGTTTCTGGTCTTAAATAAATGGTATCTGCATCTTCTGCAACAGAACCTAACTGTGTAGAGAACATTAGATTAAACTGACGAATCTCTGTCCAATTTCCAGTACCACTTACCGAACAAACAATTTGGTGATCGGCCAATAATTGCTTCAATCCAACAAAATCTTCTGCTGCTAATAATTGTTCCATGGATGCAATCAAAGCATTCGCCTCCGCTGTTTTACCGGCTTCTGTTAACTGATCTGCTTTTGCTTCAATTAAATGATCAACCCTATATCTTTTTTGACTGTCTTTGTTGTCAATCATTGGGTCACTAAAATTATCTACGTGACCGCTCGCCTTCCATGTTGTAGGATGCATAAATATAGCAGCATCAATACCCACTATATTTTGGTGCATTTGTGTCATGCTTTTCCACCAATAATCTTTGATATTCTTTTTGAGTTCACTCCCGTAAGGGCCATAATCGTAAACGGCACTTAAGCCATCGTAAATTTCACTACTCTGGAAAACGAAGCCATATTCTTTGGCATGCGAAATAATTGCTTGAAAGGTATTTTCTGTTGCTGTGCTCATACGGCGGCAAAAATAGGTGATTACCCGTTTATCCAGTAAAATGGGGAATGTTGATTAAAAAAATTAGCTTAGATACTCAAAAATCAACTGAATAGCATGAAAAAATTATGGCTTTTACTGCTGTTGCTGCCCAATTTGGCTCCTGCTCAGCAAACCAATATTCAAACCACTGAATACCCTAACGACTACCTAAGTCCTGAATTCCATGCAGGAAGAAGGGCTGCATTTAAAGAAAAAATGCCTGCAAAATCGGTGGGGATTTTCTTTGCTAGTCAGGTAAGATTAAGAAATGACGACGTAGACTATCAATATGCGCAAAGCAAAAATTTTTATTATTTCACTGGTTTAGAAGAACCCAATTCACTCTTATTGTTATTTAAAGAGCCTACAACTATCTTAGGTAAAACAGGAACCGAATTCATTTTTGTTCAAAATAGGGATCCACAACGCGAAATGTGGAATGGTAAAATTTTAGGTATTGAAGGGGTAACCAATCGCTATAAATTCAGTAATGTATTTTTAAATAAAGAGTTCACTGCCAATACGTTTAATCTAAATGACTACGACTCTGTTTTAACCGCATTTAGGTCTGAAGATATTTTTCAAACCTATCCTAGAACCAGAGACGAATTGAGCAGAATGGCTGGTGTTGTAGATAGCTTGATAAAACAATACAAGAAACCCATTGCAGCTAGAACCACTGCACAAATAATGACTGCACTAAGAGGCATAAAACAGCCTGAAGAAATTGCAATACTAGAAAAAGCAGCAGCAATAAGTGTAGAAGGACATAATGAAGTAATGAAAGCGGTTAAGCCTGGAATGACCGAGTACCAAGCTCAAGCCATTATGGAATATGCTTTCAAGAAAAATGGCTCTGAGTATCCAGGTTATCCAAGTATTAATGGGGCGGCTGAAAACGCTTGTGTATTGCACTATGTAACCAATTTAAAACTCATGAAAAATGGAGATTTATTATTGAGTGATTGTGCTGCAGAATACCATGGTTACACAGCAGATGTTACCAGAACAGTGCCAGTGAATGGAAAGTTTTCTCCTGAACAAAAAATCATTTATGAATTGGTTTTAGCTGCACAAGATTCTGCCATTGCCGTATGTAAACCAGGCATGCCCTACAGCGGATCAGATGCTACTGCAAGAAGAGTGATTAATAGAGGGTTGATTGCATTGGGAATTGCGGCTAATGATATGGAAGCAAGAAGGTATTTCCCACATGGTACATCTCACCATTTGGGCTTAGATGTACACGATTTAGGGATTAGAGGTAATATGCCATTTGAACCTGGTATGTATTTGACGGTTGAACCTGGTATATACATACCACCAGGTAGCAAATGCGATCCTAAATGGTGGAGCATTGGAGTTAGAATTGAAGACGATATTTTAATTACCAAAGAGGGCAACCGTAATTTATCTGCTGGAGCACCAAGGACGGTAGCTGAAATAGAAAAATTAGCAAAAGCCAAATCCATTTTTAATTAAATAAAACACTACTATAACTTGGGGTTATTCTTATGCCTGTCTTTGTCGCGTAGGGTTTTCTTCTCTATGTTTTTTTGCAAAGCCTCCGTAAGATTAACCCCAGTTTGGTTAGCCAAACAAATTAATACCCAAAGTACATCGGCCATTTCATCGGCTAAAGCTTGTTCATTTTCTTGTCCTTTAAAAGATTGCTCCCCGTATTTACGTACCATAATTCTACTGAGCTCTCCTACTTCCTCCATTAAAATTCCCAGATTGGTCAACTCGTTAAAATAACGTACGCCAATTGTTTTGATCCATTGATCTACCTGTGATTGTGCATCTTGAATAGTCATTATTCTTTGTTTTTAGAATCGATTAAAATGGTAACAGGACCGTCATTTAATAGGGCCACTTTCATGTCAGCTCCAAAAACCCCTGTTTGAATGGGCTTCCCCAACTCTTGTGCTATATTTTTTTTAAACGCTTCATAAAGGGGTATCGCTGTTTCAGGCTTAGACGCTTTTATATATGATGGTCGGTTCCCTTTTTTAGTGGTGGCATGTAATGTAAATTGGCTCACCACTAATAATTCTCCATTAACGTCTTTAACAGAACAATTCATTATTCCATTGGCATCATTAAATATGCGTAGGTTGATAATTTTATTACTCAGCCATTGAATATCTTCTGCAGTATCTTCCTCTTCAATTCCCACTAAAACCAATAATCCCATACCAATTTTTGAATGTACTTTTTGGTCAATGGTAACAGATGCTTCCGAAACTCTTTGAATTACTACTCTCATGCAATGATATTTATCCGAAATTTGAGTGAACTAAGATAAACATTCAGTAAACAAAATAACTCATGCAGCAAAATTGGAAAATAGGGTTTCTTATAACAATATTGCTGGGGCTCACTAATATGGCTATTAGCCAACCAACTGTTCAATTTAAAATGATGTTTAACAACCAAACTTTTCACAAAGACAGCAGTTATTCAAATAGTGCTGGTGAAATGGTACAAATTCATCGTTTTATGTTTTATACCACCAAATGGAAATTGATTACTGCCAGCAACGATACCATTAATCTTTCTAATGAACATTTTTTAATTAATATAGAAAAAGAACTGTCGATGGTATTGCCCTTTCCTAAACTGGCCAATGCAACAAAATTAATTTTTGATATTGGGGTAGATAGCATCCTTAATACAACTGGCATACAAACTGGTATTTTAGACCCAGCGCTGGGTATGTTTTGGACTTGGCGTACTGGATATATTATGGCCAAATTGCACGGTGTTTCTCCGCAAGC
>JAGXRG010000007.1 GCA_018335935.1 Chitinophagaceae bacterium
AAAAGTAAAGACCAATATTTTAGTGGATGGATATAAATTCTTTATTTCTTTAATTGTATCATAACCATTCATTTTCGGCATTGATAAATCAATCGATACTATATCGGGGATTTGATTAGATAGCTTTAATTCGTTTAAAAAATCAAAACCATTCCCGGACTCTGCAATGATTTCGCAATCAAGTTTTTCTTTGACCTCATTAATCATCATTTTTCTAATTGCAGCATGATCTTCTGCAATACCAATTAATACCCGCCCCATCACATTTACTTATTTCAAACAATAATACATTACAACAATCAATTATACAAAATTCTATGTATTAATTTTTTATTGAATTTAAACTTCTAGGGTTTTACCTAGTGATTATTCTAATTTATATGAGGATACTTGTAAAACAATAGGAAGTACAACTATTGTATTACCAAGCTTGGTCAACGGGAAAGTACTCCTTAATTAACCCGAAATGTAGGCATGCATAAAATGAAAAAGGATGATGGTAGAATCAATACTACTTGGGGATTAAAAAAACACAGCCCAGCAAAAGCGAAACTGGAAAAATTTATAAAGGAACTAATACTCTCTGGATATTCAACTCATAATTACTTTATTTCAGATTAAAATCATACTAAATGAAAAAAACAACATATGGCTTTTCTTTTTTATTACTAATTGGATTATCCTCATGTCAAAAAGAAAGTGAACAGTCGAGGCAAAAATTAAAATCGGAAATTGACCAATCAAAGGTTTCAAAGTTACCAGAAACAGAAGATGAAAAAACATTAGTAATAAATCTTGAAAAAGTTTCTAGCATTTTTAAGGAACTATATAAAGATAATTCTAATATTAAATTAGTTAATGCAGCTATCTTTTCAAAATTATATCCTGATCAGTCTATCTTATTAAAAGAATTAATCAATGCACCTAATAGTCGTTTAAATAATAGTGAAAAATTTAAAAGGTATACTAAAAAATGGAATATTAGCTTAGAAAGTTTTGCAAAAAATTTTTGGAACGAGGCAAATAAAACAAATGATGAGGGATTTATAGCATTTCTTAAAAAAGTTAGTGATTCTCATTATAATATTTCTTCAAGTTCAATTAGGAATTTTTCTGAAAACGGCAACAATGGTAATGGAGAACCTGTTTCAATATATTTTCCTTACAATGAAAACTTTTTTGTTGATAATGGAGATGGAACATATTATGCTCCTGTAACGAGTATAGTTACAGCTACTGCTGATGCAGATGAAGGATGGGGCAGTATGCCTTTATATGTTAATGGAGTATTTCAATATTATCAACAGATTATAGTTAATGATGACTTTGCATACAATTACCCATCTCATATTATAGGTGTAAACGGTATTGAATCAGATTATGTATTACAGCCAGAAGTTGCACCGCCCCCACCAGTTGCATCTCCAGGTGTGAATCGTGTTTACGTAGGGGATGGTATTTGTAAAGTGCAGTATGATAGATTAATTAGTTTTACTGGAAACGGTGGAGGTTCAGAAATAAAATACTGCCGTTTATCTGGATATTTACAGCCAGTAAATGGTCAAGTAACAAGTTTTCAAGATATTGTTTCCGCGAACTTTTCTAGAAAAGAAATCAGGAATAAAAATTGGAAATATTTATCTGCAATATGGGACGCAGATTGGGTTTCAACTAATTTAGAACAGGTATTTGCAATTTATGAGGAAGATAATACAAATACTAAAACATTTAACGGAAGTCTTGGTACAACAGTAACAGTAGTCCCTGGCACAACAGTTAATGGAAGTATTGGATTTTCGGTTTCTGTTCAATCACAAGATGATATTATTCGACAATTAAAAATTTCAAGGAATTCATATTTTGCAGGATCATTTCAAGATCAAGGTTTTGGATTTAGTGGAAACTTCACTTTTCTTCCACTTCCAAAGACTGTGGGCTGGCCTATTTATGATGCAAATCCAGATTTTGGTGCTAATGTTGGTTGGACTTGGCCTTACAATTCATATCAATAAATAAGGTGTATACTATCGTATCAATTTTTTCTTCTTTTCTAAAAGTAACACATGAAATTATTAATTTTTTTACTATCTCTTTCACCATTTGCGCTATTTGCACAGAAAAAAAATAAATTTTCTTTTGAAATTAATTACGGCTTAAATGGTAATTTCTTTGTAAGAAGCTATGAAGAACAAGCACCGCCATTTCCAGTCACAGAAATTTCGAAAAAAAATTTTATTGGTACGGTGGGAGGCATAGAGCTTAAATATAAGGTTACTAAAAGGGCTTCTTGGGGTTTTGGTTTTGCTAAAAGTTCAAATCAAAAAGCAATCAATTATACAAGCAATGTTAACGGTGTAGTTCTATCAATAAAGGATTTTGACATTAAACATGTAAATCATTTTTATCAATTGTTTTATGAAAGAGAAATAATCAAAAAAATACCAGCTTTAAAAAGTCAGATTGGTTTATTTTATTTGAGACCACAACAACAAGAAGTTAGTATTTCAAGGAATGGTTTTCTTTTTGAGCAAAGAAATTTTAAAAACAGTTACTTGGAAGAAGGGGGAATTTTTGTAGGACTACATTATTCAAAAAAGATTGATACAAAATTTGAATTGGGAGTCAAGTCTAGAGTATATTATTTAATTTCTACCAATTCTATAGAAGCAGTAACATTTACACCAACACTAACTTATCTGTTTTAAATAACCAGATATTAGAGAAAATTTACTTTCAGGAAAAGGAAGTAACTCAAAACTATCAAGTGTAAATAATTAAAATATGAAGAATAGCAAAATCTTAAAATTTATTCCATTTATTTCACTTGCCATATTGTGTTTAATAAAAGTATCCTCTATTAATTGGCTGCTAGATAATTATTTAACAATTGCAATCGCCTTATCATTAATTTCAGGTTGCTCTTTGCTTTTATTAAAATTTCAAATAAAGGCTCATACAAAAGTTGTTTTTGGTGTTTCAATAATTGGAGTTGGTATAATTCTAATTTCTCAATTGTTAAAACCTTAACTTTTTTACAGAGAAACATTTAGTTTGAAGCACAGCATACTTATGTTCTGCAAATAATGCGAGTCGTATTGCTTTAATGTTAACTCAAAGTAAACACAAGGTTATGATAATGTAACCATATAATTATCAAATAGTTAAGAAGGGCTGTCCGGGGGGCAGCCTTTTTTATTGCAGTATACATTCGCGCAGAATAAACAAAACTGCATTATGAAAAATTATTTATTAAAAGCTGCAAGGCTACTCGCATTGCTTTTAGTGTTGATGCAAACACCGTTTGTATATGCACAATCTTCGACCGATTTAACCGGTACCGTATTAAATGAAAAAGGAGACCCTTTACAAGGGGTAACGGTGGTGCTTCAACAAAAAGGGGCAAACAATCAAAAAGTAATGACCAATGAAAAAGGAAACTATACATTGAAGCAATTAGCTATTGGGTCTAAGTACAATGTGAAATTTTCTTATGTAGGGTATACTGAACTAGAACAAACAATTACGTTTGCCAAATCTGGAAACAATATTGTTACTAGAATGAACTCACTATCTAGTGAATTAAATGAAGTAGTAGTAACTGCTTTAGGAATTAAAAAGCAAGAGAAGGCATTGGGCTACGCTGCTCAAACTATGAAAGAAGGCGATGTATTAGATGCTCGTTCAAATAACTGGGTAAGTTCATTATCCGGAAAAGTAGCTGGATTGAATTTGTACTCTGCAGGATCGGGTCCTG
>JAGXRG010000008.1 GCA_018335935.1 Chitinophagaceae bacterium
ATTAATCCAAATGGGAATGAATTAGGTTCGGTATCAGTCTATATTATTGAAAAGTAAAAGGCGTTTACCCCTTTACTGCAGAACTCTGAGAGATTTCCTCTCGTGGACAGGTCGTTAAAACGCCTGAATGCCTTTTCTGTTCTGCGGGGCAACGCAATTTTAGTCGATAGGAATTATATCCTTCGGCATTAATTCTTATAGTTACTTTAACTATTTAAGATTTAACACAAAAAATTATAATAATTTATAGCTCTTTATAAGATTTTTATCTATACATAGAATTTGTTTTAGAAAAAGATGCAAAAATTATTTTGAATATTCAGATTTTAAAAACTGTAAAATGAATTAATTTTAAAATAAAATTTAGCTTTTATTAATTAAAAAATTTTAAATAATTTTTTCAACTTTATACTGCTATAAATTACGAAATTTATTGAATAAAATATTGAAATTATCCGGAAAAGTTGCTATTGTAACTGGGGGGAGTAGAGGTATTGGTTTCGCTACTGCAAAAATTTTTGTAGAAAATGGTGCAAAAGTAGTGATAACAGCAAAAGATTCAAAACGATTAGAAAAAGCTACTAGTCAGCTTGCAAATACAATAGGAATAGCAGCAGACATTAGAAATGAAAATGATGTCAAAAAGGTTGTAGAACAAACGATTAAAAAATTTGGCAAGTTAGATATTTTGATAAATAATGCAGGGGTATTTCCAAAAATAAAACAATTACATGAAATTGATGAATCAGAATGGAAGGAAGTGTTAGATGTAAATCTCACAGGACAGTTTAGATTCACAAAAGAAGCTATACCTCACCTACGAAAAACAGCAGGATCAATAATTAATATTTCATCTGATGCAGGATTAAAAGCCTATCAAGGATTTAATGCTGATGCATATTCTGCATCAAAAGCTGGAATAATTATTCTTACAAAATGTTGGGCATTGGAGTATGCAAAAGACAAAATTCGAGTTAATTGTATTTGTCCTGGTGTTGTAGATACTGATATGACAAAACCATTTTTAAAAACTCAAAAAGATAGGGAGTTTATGGATAATGAGCATCCCATAGGCAGAATCGGTAAGCCGGAGGAAGTAGCTAAAGCAATTTTATATTTTGCTTCTGATGATGCTGCTTGGACAACAGGCGCAATTCTTGCAGTTGACGGTGGAGAATCAATCAAATAAAATTCACATGGCTTTAATACTGTTTAATGAATAATGAAAATGATGACAGATAGAAAGAAAAAAGCTAAATTAATTATTTTGTTAGGAATAATTTGGGTAGTAATTACACTCCCATTACCTTGGATTATAAACAACCCACAAGTATCAGAAGCTCAATTTAACATAATACTTGGAATTATCGGAATAATGTCTATTCCATTTATTGTCCTAGGAGTTGTGTGGACACTAAAACCAGAATTAACAACCTAGGTAATTTCCATTGAAAAACATTCCAATTTTAGATAAAATGCCAGAATTAGATGTGGCTATTGAAGCTGCATATGAGGCTGGAAATTCAATTTTAGAGATATACAAAAGCAAATATGAAACTTACACAAAAAGTGACGACTCACCGATTACCGAGGCCGATTTAAAAAGTAATGAGATAATTAAGACTATTTTATCAAAAACTAATCATAAAATTTTATCAGAAGAAGATAAAGATGATCACAAACGATTAACAGAAGAAATCATTTGGATAGTTGATCCGCTTGATGGCACATCTGATTTCATAGATAAAACTGGAGAATTCACAGTTATGATTGCATTAATTAAAAATAAAAAACCAATAATTGGTGTTATAGGATGGCCAACAGAAAAAACAATTTTTGCAGCACAAAAAGGACGTGGTGCTTTTAAATTTTCAGATGGTAAATGGAAGGAAATATCAGTTACAAAAATATCAGAACTTTCAAAATGTAAGGCAGTTGGTTCAAGACATCACCTTTCAGAAAAAGAAAAAATGTTTATCAAAAAATTAGGAATTAAAAACTTCACTAGTATTGGAAGCTCATTAAAAGTTGGAAAAATTAGTTCTGGAGAAGCTGATGCATATATAACTACAACAGATAAAATGAAAGAATGGGATTCAGCTGCATCTTATTGTTTAATTTCTGAAGCAGGTGGGAAAATGACCGACATGTCAGGGAATGACATTACATATAATAACAAAATTGTTAATCATAAAAATGGAATTTTAGTAACTAATGGAATAATTCATGAACAAATAGTTAAAGAGTTTAAAAAACTAAATTAGATTTCTTTTCTTAAGAAAATCCTTTATTTTATTAGTACTGTCGGTCAATTCTTCATGTTCTGTATCTATTAGCAAATCAGGATTTTGTGGAGCATCATAAGGATCATCAATTCCTGTAAATCCTTTAATCTCTCCTTTTCTTGCTTTGGCATACATTCCTTTGACATCTCTTTGTTCACATTTTTCAAGTGAACATTTAACGTAACATTCAGCAAATTGCTCACCTGAATTAATGATCTCTCGTGCATTATCTCTATTTTCTTTGTATGGAGAAACCAAAGAGACTGCAGATGGAACCCCATGTTTTAACAACAGTTTTGCTAGATGTGCAACTTTTTTGTTGTGTTCATCTCTACCTGCCTTGGAAAAATCTTTAGGAGAAAACCACTCTCTTAGTTCATCTCCATCAAGCATAGCAAGATTTGGGATGTCTTTTTGGAGCTCTTTTACAATAGTAGTCTTTCCAGAACATGGTAAACCAGTCATCCATAAAACAAAAGGCTTCATAATTAGAATTTTCCCAAATAGGTCTTAAAGAGTTTACGTTAGAAAATAATTGTATTATTCTAGATACTTAATTTCTTACGTATTTGCAAATTTTTTGTATTTTTGGCATAAAGCCTATAATAACATAGAATAGTGATGTTACGATAATAATTTCAGGTAAAAATCATGAAGTTCATCAAGGTTATGCCTCTGCTCCTTTTAGGATTTTTTGTTTTAGTATCAAGTGCATACGGAGAGACAATAAATCAGAGTATGGAAGGAAGTATGGATATTCAAATAACATATCCAGAAGAAGTGATAGTTGGAAGAATAGCAACAATTTCAGTATTAATAAAAAATAATGGTTGGGAAGACAAACAAGATATTTCATTTACCTTTACTAGTCAAGATAATTCAATGATTCCAGTTTTAGATGATAACATAACAATAAAGAAATTATCTCAAGGTAGTTCATTTGGAGGAAGTAAAGATTTTAAGATTTCATCAGATGTTAATCCAGGAATACATTTTCTTAACGTAAAATATTCGCAGGTTTTAGTAAGTAATAACAAAGAACTACAAGAACCAAGTGTTTATGATATTGCAATACCAATAGTTGTTAAGAATGAACCAAACGTAGTAATTCATACAATTACACCAGAAGCAATTTTTACAAATGCTGAATTCCCATTTGTTGTTGAAATAGTTTCTAAAGATATAGAAATTTCAAATGTCAATGTTGAGATAATTCCTCCAAGAGATATTGAATTTAGAGGAGAAACATCACATTCATTTTCAAATATACAAAAAAATTCTCCAATAATTATTAATTCAAGAATTATTTCTCCAATTGAAGAAGTAAATACAGAATACAAAATACCATTTAACATAATTGTTAGATATACGGATGATGTAGGAGAAGAAAAAATAGAATCTCAGGCTATTTCAGTCATACTACGTCCAAGGACATTTATGGAATTAACAACCGATGGTGGAATTTGGATTGGAGATTTCTTCATAGCTCCATATGTAAGCATTGGAACAATAATTGGAATTCCCGTTGGGACAATCATCTCATTATTAATTCGAAAAAGTCAAAAATCTACAAAAAAGAGAGTTAAAAAGAAAAAACAGCAGAATTAAGAATCTAATTTTTCAGTGATGATTTTCATATATTTTTGATTATACTCTGTAAATAATCGAATTTTATCGTGTGCTAAGGCCATAGCACCAGGTCTACTATTGATTTGTTTATTTGCACCTTGCTGTTGTACTAATAATTTTTTTAAATCATTTTTAGTTTGAGATTCAAGTTTATTAATCAAGGTTTGATATTCATTTTCTAATAATTTTTTTATATCAATAGCAGGAGGAAATGCCCCTATGATTTCCTTTGTAGTGATTTTTCCAAATACTTTAAAATGTAAATCAGTCAAAAGCAAAAACTCCAGTTAACATCATTAAAATAATTTGAAGTTATGTAGAATTAATGTTTTTTTAAAAAGTGATTTGAAAATATTAATGATAAATATTGGATAAAAACATAAAATGAAAAGTATTATTTTTATAAATTTGAAAATCATATTAGAATTTAAAAAATTATATAAAATGTATTTTTATTACGTAAATGAGAATCAATAATCGTGTTCATTAAAATCTGAACCAAGTTGTATTGTTGCAATTACTGTATTTTTTGTAGTTTGAAATTTGATATTTTTGTTTGGCATAAATTGATTAAAAATTTCTTTTAGTAATTGTTCTGTGAAAAATGACCAATTCATTCCTAATTCATGTTGAATAATAAAATGATGTAAATCTCCTTCAACTCGGTGATCTGATTTCATTCCTGATGCACGCATGTAATCCTCTAATGTTTCAATACAACGTTTTAAATCGTATTTTCCTTTCATAAAAAGAACTGTATCTTTGATAATTGGTAAAACTGATTTAATGATTTCATTAATATCATCACCATTCATTTCAGCACCTAGCGAATCTAAGATTCCTCTTGGAATTGGAATCATTCCAATTTTATCACCAAATCGATCCCAGTTTACATATTTTTCAAGAATTTGTTTTACCAAAACATTTTGGGAAATTTTTTTATTCATTGCTTCTGTTTCTAATTCTTCAATAATTTTAGATGGTAGTCGATAAGTAATACTACGTGTTTTATCTTTTTGAGTATTAGACTGGTTTTTTGAAGGAGTGGATCTCACAAAGCTTTGATCAATTATGACTATATAAGATGTGTCGAAATTTCACAAATTAATTAGATTTTTTTTTGTTAAAGAAAAATTCTTTTTTGTCCTCTAAATCATCTACATATGTATCCATATCTAACTTGAATTCTTCCTCATCTGCATATGCCCGTTCTGCATGTTCACTAATATCTAATCCAGCATCTTCAACTTCCGGCGATACTCTAACTCCTATTAAGAAATCCAAAATTTTCATAATTATCCACGTTCCACAAAAACCAAGAACTGCTGCTACACCAACTCCTATTGCTTGAATTCCTAATTGATCAGGATTGCCAAATAGCAATCCATTTGGTCCAGCTGGATTAACTAATTTACTTGCAAAGAGTCCAATTGAAAGAGATCCAATAATTCCTGCAACGCCGTGAACTGAACTTACATCTAATGCATCGTCTATCTTTAGTTTCTCTTTGAAGATTATAATTCCAGAATAGGATGCAATACCAATTGCTATACCAATAACGAAAGAATGTTCTACACTAACAAATCCTGATGCTGGTGTAATTCCTGCAAGACCTGCAATTGCGCCATTAACTGCTGCAACAACAGAAGGTTTACCTGTTCTCATCCATGACAATCCAACCCAAATTAGTGCAGATACTGAAGATGCCATATGAGTTACAATGACTGTGTTGCCTGCTAGAGAACCAGAAGCTAATGCACTACCTGCGTTGAATCCAAACCAACCTAACCAAAGAAGTGATGAACCTACCACTGCCAAAGGTATACTGTGAGGAATTTCAATTGCAGGACCAAAAAATCTTCTACGACCAAGCACTATAGCTGCAGCTAGTGCACCCATTCCGACACTTGTATGAATAACTATTCCGCCTGCAAAATCAACAACACCAAGTTCTGCTAACCAACCACCTCCCCATACCCAATGAACAAGTGGGTAGTAGATCAGAATAGACCAAGAAGCTATGAATATGATAAATGAACTAAATTTCATTCTTTCTGCAATAGTACCAGTTAGAAGTAATGGTGTAATTGCAGCAAACATCAATTGGAATTTTACAAACAATACACCTGGAATAGTTGGTGCATAATCAAGCGCTTCATCCCATGGAACTCCTTTTAGAAACACCCAATCCATATTTCCAATAAATCCACCTGATTCATCAGGACCAAATGATAAACTAAATCCAAAAACAAACCACATTACACTAAGTAAAGCTAATCCAAAAAAGATTTGCATAAAAACAGATACAGCATTCTTCTTTCTCAATAATCCTGATTCAAAAAGTCCAAGGGCGGGTATCATTAAAAGCACTAAACTTCCAGCTACAAGCATCCATGCGGTATCACCTGTATCTATCGGCATGCTAGTTTTCAAGTTCTAAAACTAAATAATAATAACGAAATTAGCTAACCATTTGATTATCACTTGATTATCAAAATCTGAAACTATTATTTGTGAAAAACCTTTTAGAAATATCAAATGCTAAGAATTGAAGCACTATTAGGAAATAATGATGTAATGGCGATAAGTGAGGCTTTAAGAAAAATTGAGATTGGTGGTTTAACGGTAGGTAAAGTTAGAGGCAGAGGAAAAAATCCACCAGCAGAAATTCATGCATCTAAAGGAAGTGCCATATTTCAGCCTCAATTCAGTGAAAAATATGTCATAGTAGTGATTATTCCAGAAAGTAAGGAAGAGGAAGTTATCAATATTATCAAAACAAAAGGAAGCGTTGGAAAGATCTTTGTTTCTCCAATATTACGTGCTATAGATATTGGAACTGGAAAGGAAGGAGAAGAAACAATTTAACTAAAAATCATGAAAATTATTTTCATAAACAATTGTAGAGTGTTTTAGCTGTTTTTCAATAGTTGGAAGATATCCCATAATACAGTAATTAACAAAACCGCTAAATGATTTAATTCTATAATCTGACTGTAATTTTTCTTTATTATCTTCATATATTTTTTCAAGTTTTATTAATGTAAATTTATGAAGTGGAACCAGTCTGCTTCTCTTAGTTTTCGGTTTGGAAGAGAAAAAGATTTTATCAGATTCAAGATCATGTTGTGCACTAAGTGTATTCATATCTACAACTTCTTCCATTTCTGAAATGAAGATTTTTCCTCCTTGATTTTCAGAAAAGCCAGATTTTTTAGAAATTAAATTAATAACTTGTCTTGCATCTTTTTCTAAAACAACCAATTCTATTTTGGAAAGTGGAATTGCTTTAACATTGGTTGAACCAGCTTTTGCACCTGATTGTTTATCAAAAATTTTGCTATC
>JAGXRG010000009.1 GCA_018335935.1 Chitinophagaceae bacterium
TTTTTTTTTTTTTTTTTTTTTTGTTTGTTTAATTTTATTGTTAAAGGGGTGTTTCAATTGTATTTATATTTAAATTTTTTTTTATTTGATTTTGAACAAAAATTTTTTTTTGCAAATAGTTTAAATTATAGAAATTTTTTTTTTTTTTTTAAAAATTTTTTATTTAAAATTGATAATTTACGCAAATATTTTTTGAAGAAATATATTTATACAATTAATCATAAAAGAATAGCTTTAAATTATTTTTTTTTTAGTTTTTGAACTGGTTTATCTGGTGCTGCATTGGCCACAATGATTCGTTTGGAATTGGCTCATCCTGGAAGTCCTTTTTTTAAGGGAGATTCTTTACGTTATTTACAGGTTGTTACAGCTCACGGATTAATAATGGTTTTTTTTGTTGTAGTTCCATTGTTGTTTGGTGGTTTTGCTAATTTTTTAATTCCATACCATATTGGTTCAAAAGATGTAGCTTACCCTAGGTTGAATAGCATTGGTTTTTGAATTCAACCTTGTGGTTTTATTTTGGTAGCAAAAATAGCCTTTTTAAGACCACAATTTTGGCGATATTACGATAAAACTTCTAATTATTTCCCGTTGTTAGATAAAAATATTTTTAAAAAAATTATGCCAAATAACAGTTTTTTAGAAAATCAAATTTTTTTCAAAAATCTATTAAATACTGAGAATTCTTCTATTTATTTAAATTTAAAATTAAAATTAAAAGAGAAGATAAAAAATTTTACTTTTAATAATAATTTGCCAGTAAAGATGTTTAATTGGAATGACATTGTAAATTATCCAGAATCTTTTTGGTATTTGTCTGATAGGATAGTACAATATAGAAGAAAGAAACTTTATTTTACTAAATGCTCTAACAGGACTTTGACAACCGCAGGTTGAACATTTATTACACCATTTTCTTCCAGTATAAAATATACTGGTATAGGTGCACAAGATTTATTATTGTTATCTGTGATTTTTGCTGGTATTAGTTCTACTGTTTCTTTTGTGAATTTATTAATTACTAGAAGAACTTTGTGTATGCCTGGTATGCGACACCGTAGAATTTTATTACCTTTTGTCACAATAGGTTTATTGTTTGCCTTGAGGATGTTAGCTTTAATAACACCTGTTTTAGGTGGTGCAATGATAATGATGGCTTTAGATAGGCATTGGCAAACAACTTTTTTTGATTTTGCTTATGGTGGTGATCCAATTCTTTCTCAACATTTATTTTGATTTTTTGGTCATCCAGAAGTTTATGTTTTAATTATACCAACATTTGGTTTTGTTAATATGATTTTACCTTATAATAATACGCGTCGTGTTGCTTCAAAACATCATATGATTTGAGCAATTTATGTTATGGGTTATATGGGTTTTTTAGTATGGGGGCATCATATGTATTTAGTAGGTTTAGATCATAGAAGTCGAACTTTGTATAGTACTGTTACTATTATGATTTCTTTACCAGCTACTATAAAAGTAGTAAATTGAACTCTAACATTGTTGAATGGTGCAATAAAATTAGATGTTGCATTGTTATTTTCTATTTCTTATATTTTTTTTTTTTTAGTTGCTGGTTTTACTGGTATGTGATTATCGCATGTAGGTTTAAATGTTTCTATGCATGATACTTTTTATGTTGTAGCTCATTTCCATTTAATGTTATCCGGTACTGCAATGGTTGGAATTTTTTCTGGTGTTTATTATTATTTTGTTTCATTGTTTGGAATAAAGTATTCAAGATTTTTTGCAATCTTGCATTTGTTGTACTATTCTGGTGGTCATTGAATTGCATTTATTCCTCAGTTCTATTTAGGTTTTTCTGGTATGCCAAGAAGAGTTCATGATTATCCTGTTGTTTTTATGGGTTGACATAGTATGTCCACTGCGGGACATTTCATAACTTTATTTGGTATTTTTTTTTTTTTTTTTATGTTTTTTGATTCATTTTTGGAAAGAAGATTGTCTACACCAATATCATTAGGAATTCCAAGATGGAATAAGAGGATAAATTATTATATATTTAAAATACGTTATATTTCTAACTTTGAAATAAAAAATGAAATTAATTTAAATTTCAAATTAAGAAATATAATTTCAAAAAAATATTTTAATGAGTATGAAATTTTTTAAAAAAAAAAATGGCTGTTTTTTTTTATTTCTTTTTTTATATTTACATTTTAATTTTAAATATTATAATAATGTTATTATGTACATTAATAATCGCAGCTTTAACTTTGATAGAAAGAAAAGTTTTAAGTTTAATACAGAGAAGAGTTGGTCCCTTTTTTGTTGGTTATAGAGGTAGATTGCAGTATATAGCTGACGCTTTAAAATTGTTTATAAAGGGTATTTTTGTTCCATACGAAATGAGTAAATTTTGATATATATTTTTACCCTCTATAACCGCTGCTGTTTGTTATTCGTTTTGGATGAATTCTGTTTGAGGTCCAAATTTGAGTATTTTTGAATTAGAATACAATTTGGTTTTTGCTAGTATTTTATCAATTTTTTTTGGTTTTTGTATAGTTTTTACTGGTTATTTTAGTAAAAGTAAATACGCTTTTTTAGCGTCTGTTAGATGTTTATTATTAACTATAAATTTGGAGCTTTTTTTAGGTTTTTTTATGTTAATAGTTGTTTATTTTAGTGAGTCTTTTTGTTTTTCTACATTTGTTGTTTTGCAAGAAACTTTTTGATTTGTATTCGTTTTATTTGTTATTTTAGGGCTAATTATAATTGTTTATTTAATGGAAACAAATAGAGCCCCATTTGATTTGGCTGAAGCTGAGTCAGAATTAGTTGCTGGTTATACAGTTGAGTATGGTGGTTTTTACTTTGCTTTATATTATCTAGGCGAGTATTTTCATTTATTTTTTTTTTCTATGGTTTTTTCTTTGATTATTTTTGGCGGTTGAAATTTTAATTTGTTTTGTATGTTTTTTTATTTTTTTTAATTGAAAAAATGTTGATAAATTTTTTAAATTGATTACCTTGATTAGAAATTTTTTCTGATTTTTTTTTTATTCAATTTTTTTTGGTTTTTTGTTTTTTATTTATGTTAAACATAAGCAATATATATTTGTTTGTTTTTTTTCTTTTTTTAGAAATTGTGTTATGTGGATTATATTTATGTTTAATGCAGATTGAACTCTTTTGTGGTTTTTTATATATTGTTGAATTTACTGCAATTTTTATTGTGTTTTTATTGATATTTTACGTAAACGTTGAAAATTTGTTTTTTTTAAAAAATTTTAAATTTTTTAAATTTTTTATTTTTTTTGCTATATGTTTAAATATATGTAATTTTGAATTAAAATTTTTTAATTTTTATTTTTTTTGAATCGATTATTATGAAAGTTTGGTAAATTATTTGTTTAATGATTTTTTTTTATTATTTTTTAGTTACTACTTTTTAAACAGTATTTTTTTATTTATATTTTCTTTAATTTTGTTTTTTTGTAGTTTGATCTGTTTGACTTTGAATTTTTATATTTTTTTTTTTAAAAACAGCAACATGTTTTATTTTTTTAATAAATTTTCTTTTTTTCAAAAAAAAGGTAATTTTTTTTTTAAACGTAATCAAAATTTAAATGTAAATAAAAAAAATTCTGTTGTTCTTTTTTATAAAAAAAAATGATTTTAAAAAATACAGTTATGTTTGTTTTGGATAAAAATGGTGTTATTTTGGTAAATGTTTTTCATTTATACGGTGGTTTTTTAATGCTAAATTCAAAATTTGGTTTTTTTGTAAAAATAAGTGTAAAAAAAACAGTTTTTAATGCTTTAGTTTTAAAAAAATCTAAACTAAAGGGTGTTATTATCCAAACAAGATTCTATCAGAAAAAAAATGATGGTTCTTTTTTAAATTACAGAAAAAATAGTTTGATTTTGTTAAAAAGACGTTTAATTTCTCAGGGAATTGAAATTTTTGGTCCTTGTAATTTTTTATTAAAACGAAAACGTTTTTTATTTTCATTTTCTGGTTTAATTTAATTTTTCTTTATAAAATGTTTTCGTATTTATTTATTTTTTGATTAAATTACGTTGATAAGCCTAGTTCTATAAAACTTTTAAATTTATTTTCTTATTTGAATGCTAGGTTTTTTAAATTCCATATATGTAGTTCAAGTATTTTTTTTTTTTTTTATTTAAATTTTTTACAAATTAAAAAAATAAATTGTTTTTTTTCAAATA
>JAGXRG010000010.1 GCA_018335935.1 Chitinophagaceae bacterium
AGTACAGAACCATGGGATGGATATCCAAATCCTACAATATTTGGAATAAATGGTGGCGGATGGATTAATGCCGTAGGATTATCAAATCCAGGTGCTCCAAATTTTGCCAAAATGATAGAATCAAACAAAGATGTTCCAATAATTATTAGTCTTGTAGGCTCCATTCCTGAAGATTTTTCAACAATGGTTGAACAGTTTAAAACTTCTAAAGTTATTGCATATGAATTGAATTTATCATGTCCTCATGTTGCCAAAGTTGGATTAGAAGTAGGCGATGATCCTGAATTAGTCAAAAAAATTGTCAGTACAGTAAAAAATTCTACCAATGTACCAGTAATTGCTAAGGTAGGACTGGGAACAACTCATTATCTTAATACTGTAAGTGCTGCAATTGATTCTGGCATTGATGCAATAACTGCAATTAATACAATCCGAGCTATTGCAATTGATGTTGAAACCCAAAGACCAATACTTAGTAATAAATTCGGTGGGCTATCTGGTACTCCGATTAAACCCATTGCCTTACGATGTGTTTATGAAATCTCTTCAAAATATGATATTCCTATAATTGGATGTGGTGGAATATCTACATGGGAAGATGCGATTGAATTTATTTTGGCAGGTGCATCTGCAATTCAAATAGGAAGTGCAATTGGTGATAATTGGATACATGTTTTTAATGATATTAACAATGGAATACTTCAATATATGAAAAGAAAAGGATATTCAAAAATAGATGAGATGGTAGGACTTGCAAAGAAATCTTAATCATACAAAAATCTGTGTAATTGAAAAAGTAATTGATGAAACACCTACTGTTAGAACTCTGATTTTTTCTGATGATGTAATGTCAGGTGTTTTACCTGGTCAATTTGCAATGGTATGGATACCTGGAATCAACGAATTACCAATGAGTGTGATGATTGCTCAAGAATCTGGTAAAGCTGCTTTTACTGTTAGAAAACATGGTCCCGCATCTACGGGTTTGTTTAATGTTAAGGTAGGCCAGCAAATTGGTGTAAGAGGACCATATGGAAATTCATTTGATCTTAAACAAGGAAAACTTTTGCTAGTCGGTGGTGGAACTGGACTAGTTCCTATGATGCGATTATTGACACACATTAAACCTAATGATGATGTTACAGTTCTAATTGGTGCAAAATCAAAGAATGAAGTTTTCTTTGAAGCCTTGGCAAATAATTTATTGAAAAATAATCCTCACCGTGTAATTGTTACTACAGATGATGGAACTTATGGAGAGAAGGGGTTTGTTACTAGTATGGTTGAAAAACTTGTAAATGAAATTAGTTTTGATGGCATCTACACATGTGGCCCTGAAATAATGATGTACAAAACTGTCCAACTAGCTCATTCTAGGGGATTGTTTGTTCAAGCAAGTCTTGAACGTATGATGAAATGTGGTGTGGGAATTTGTGGAAGTTGTTGTGTTGGAGAAGATTTGGTTTGTAAAGACGGTACAGTGTTTGACGGTGATCATTTAATTTCAAACAAGGAATTTGGTCGTTTTCATAGGAATAAGGCTGGAATACTAGAAAATTATTAAATTTGGTCAGCAAGGTTTAAAATAAATCATGAAATTATTGCGTTGAAGAGCATTGGGTACCCCAAAGATAGTATTAACTGCAGATCGTACATTAATGTCTCCATATCGTGGTTTATCTCTAGCTACGTTTTTCGGATGCGCTCCTGCAGTAGACCCAAATCGTGATAAGAAAAGTCTTTTGTATAAAATTCTAGGAAATCAGGTTACTCCAAAGATTTTATTTGATTTTATTTGTAATTATATTCCTCACACAAATGGTGTAGCAAACTACGCTCCGTATGGATTACGAAAAGTAGAGGCAGGTTTACTCCGTGATGGATTTAGACGTGAAGATGTTGTTGTTGCACATCCTGATCACATTGAAAAATTCATCGGACCTGATACGCAAGTTGTTGGTACATATGAAATGGATCCATTAGGAATGGGTCCAGTTACGATGACTTTCACATATGGACGAAAACAAACTTCATATGATGAATTTTACAACACAGAATTACATCAACGAATTAAAGCTGCAAAACTAAAAACAGGAAGTAAAGCCAAAGTTATTTCTGGTGCTTCTGGTACTTGGCAATACAACTATGATCCTGAAAAAATTGAAGAATTTGGTATCTATGCTATATTGGAAGGCGAACTTGGCGGTATTGCTCCAGAAATTGATGGACACGCGGGTAGATTTTTCAATTATCTAATTAATGGCGACTTTGAAAATATGGATCCTTTTAGAAAGCGTAGTGACTTTAAAGTAAACATAAAAGAATTTGAGAGAAATGGAAAAAAAATTCATGGAAGATTTGTAAATTTTTGGGATAGACCAGATTTAGATGAAATTCCTGAAATTGTAGAACCAAGCATGCATGGAATGGTTGAAGTGATGCGAGGATGTGGTAGGGGTTGTAAATTCTGTGATGTTACATTAAGATCATTAAGATACTATTCACCAGAAAAAGTCAAACGTGAAATCGAAGTTAACATCAAAAAAGGTGGTGCAAAATCTGCCTGGATTCACAGTGATGATATTTTCGTATATGGAATGGATCCTCGAACTGCTAAAGGAATGGAACCAAATAGAGAAGCACTTGAAGAACTATTTACTGCTATCATGTCAACTGGTGTAGGCCATACAAATCCAACTCATGGTACTTTAGCAGGTGCAATAGCTGATGAAAAACTAATTCCAAATCTTTCACGAATAATCAAATCCAGTCCTGATAACATGATTGGAATTCAAGCTGGTTTTGAAACAGGAAGTTTGAGATTGATTGGAAAATATGCTGATAGAAAACTTGCTCCATACGATCCAAGTGAATGGCATTGGGTAGTAAAAGAAGGCGTAAAAACTCTGAATAAAGATTATTGGATTCCTGCATTTACTTTGATTATGGGACTTGATAATGATGAACAACCAGAAGATTCTTGGGATACTATTCGTTTAATCACAGAATTAGAACATGAACAACCCGATTC
>JAGXRG010000011.1 GCA_018335935.1 Chitinophagaceae bacterium
AGTTTCTTATCTCTTAAATATGCTTGAATACCTGCATCGAAATCTTGTGCATTTAACTTTAATGAGTAAGTATTGTTACTAAACAATTTCCATAAACGTACAGGTATTATATCACTATTTGCAACGGTTGGTCTAGCTTCTAACCCTAAAGCAGTATTATTATTGATTAGTGCAATGTTCTCATCTGTATTCGTAAGTTTAGTTGCATCTTCTGCTCCTATTGCTGTATAAAAATCGTCTCTGAAGGCAATAGTTGATGCATCTTTTACAATCACAGGATTTGAACCATAAGCTCCAATTAAACTTAAAATAAGTTTAGATGGAGATAAACCTGAAGGTCTAAAGGTATTGCTGAAAGTGGATGTTTTATTCGCTTCATTAAATGTTATTGAAGGACTAGCACCGCTTGTTTGTACAAATATGGCTTGGCCTGGTTGTATGTGCTGATTAATGGAACCTCCTCCACTAGCTCCTGAACCTGTAGTCCAACTGGTATAAGCACCTCTGTTACCAATTGATGGGTCCCAAATCCAGTAAGTATTTGCAACGTTGTTTTTGGTAACAGCATCCCAATCTACAGGACTCCAATATGGATTGGCAATTAATGCATAATCACTAACATTTGAAGCTAATTCCGCTCCGGTATATGTTTGAGCTCCTGTTAATATTGTTCCGGTTGCTGATATTGTAGTGGCAGCATTCATATTATCGTTTGGCTGACCAATACCTGGACCAGGATTTACCGTTAAATTACTAGCAGTTCTATTGCCCATTACAAATACTCTATAGCCGGTTTTTGCATTTAAATTGGTAGCATTGGTATTTGGTATGGCAGTAAAGTTTGCTGCTCCTGGTGTATAAGTAAACATATTGGGTTGACCTGTTTGTGTAGCATCAAAACCATTGGCACCGCTTGTACTTCCTGTAATATAAATACCTTGCTGCCAGTTATTGCTTATAAAATTGGTTGTTGTAACACCACTAGCTAATTGTCTGTATGCTTTCTTGCCTAATGGTAAAAAACGTTCTGTGGTTACATTACCAGATATTGTATTGCCAGAATTTAGACCAGCATTAGTTAAATCAGCAACTCTGGCAGTATTATTAATACTTGTAGATTTTAAAACTATTCTTCCGGCTGCAGCCAAAGTTCTACTGTTTACATTACCAAATGCTAATGTTTCTGTTATATTACAAAAACCTGAACCACTAAAAGTTACAGTTCCACCTGTATTGTTATTAGTTAGGTTTCCAACATTTAATAATGAAGTTGCAGCTGTTAGAACACAAGATTGTGCTGTAGTTCCATTAAAACTAAATGCATCTGCAATTACAGTACCATCGGTAATGGTAAGGTTACCACTCGTTGATGGTAAAATACCTGAATTAAATGTAACTGTACCACCTGAATTAACAACTCGGATGTTGCTGAATTGAGCAGTTGACGATGATGTTGCATTTTGAAAAACTCCGGAACCGCTTATAGTTTGTGCAGCACTAGGAACATATAAAGCTGATGCATCGCCAGGAGCTCCCAACCCGAACTCTGTTAATGAGGTTAAAGTACCATTATTTATCACATTTCCACCAACTGTATTATCACCAGTTGCTGCAGTAACCCATCTAAACTCACCTCCAGAATTAATCGTTAAATTTCCTTTAATATAAGTACCATTTCCAGTTGCTAATGTATTTCTTACAAATCTATTCGTTCCTCCATTAGCACTATTTACTATCACATTTTGAATTGGCAATCTTGAACTTGAATAATTTTCAATTACAAACCCTTCTGTAGTTCCTGCAACATTATTTGTTCCATCTCCAAACTCAAAAGTATGTGTGCCAGTAAATGAAGTTGCATTGCTTTGTCCATCCACATAAACAGATCTTGTACTTGTTGCAACTGAAGGATTTACAACTCTTATTGTTCCACCTGATGCATTGATAGTACCTGCTGTATTTATAACACATAAATGAGTTCCACCAGCAACAGCAACAATTCCATTATTTCCATTAATAGATATCAATCCTGCAGACTGAGTGAAATTTCCACTATTAACTGCAAAATTTCCAAACACATTTAAAGTTCCACCAGTTACATTTAGAGCCCCAGTTGCACTAGTAAATCTTCTGTTATTTGCTCCATCACTTGAAACGTTAAAAGTTCCTGAAGAAATATTGAAAGTTCCTGTATTACTTACCCCAGTTGTTGATGCACCAGTTACAGTTGTTGTTCCACCATTTATATTAATAGTTCCTGAGTTTGTAATTGTTGTTCCAACAGCAAGTGTACTTCCTGTAATGTCTAATTGACCTGTAGCATTTACAGCTAAAGAAGCAGCTGTTGCAGCTGTACTACTAATTGTTACCACATGAGTTGCTGCTATTGTAACATCACTACTAGAAGTTGGTACAACACCACCTACCCATGTACTTGTATTTTCCCAAGCACCTGTTTGGAATGAAGTAATTGAAGACCCCGTAGTAATATTCCCACTTAAAGGTGTAGTGGTTTGATATAAAGGGCCTCCAGAACAATTTTCATTATTAAATGAGAATATCCAGTAATAATAAGTGGTTTCAGCAGTTAAACCTGTTGAACTTATGGTTAAACCTGAACCTACAGATTCTACATATCCACCAGTACCAAAATAAGTATTGGTACCAACTGTATATGTTGTTGCATCAAGGGGATTAGCAGCTAATGAACTAGCTGTTGTTCTTACCACTAAATAATTAGTTGGGGCTGGTGAGGCTGCAGTATAAGAGCCTGAAACAGAAGTTTGACCGGTAGCATTTAAAATTAATGATGTAGGTTGATTGGTTGGAGTTGAACATGCTGGTATCGGTACACCATCAAACTCATCAGCACCAATATCTGGTGCAGTTCCACCTCCATTTACTGAACCTACAGGACCAGGGCGTGTATCGCCATCAATATCTGTAGTAATACCACTAATGGCAACACCACCAGACTCTAATTGAGTTTGAGAAAGCCCTGAATTAATATGAAGATCTGTTGTACTGGTAAATTGAGGGTCTACTGCTAAATCATTTGCACTTTGGCCTGTAGCTGTTCTCCAGCCAGTTAAAGTTGGATAACTTATAGAATTAAAATACCCAACATTATTGGTTAAACTAGTACCTGTACCATTACAATATAAATTGTTGTAATTTATTGTAGAACCTGTTAAAGTGGTGGCTTTTGTATAAAAAGCCCAAAAATTACCACTTGATCCAGCGTTTGACCCAGTTACACTAAATATATTATTTCTAACGTCAATGTTGGTTCCGACTGTAGTAATAGTACCATCACCATTTGCAAATGCAGCTACAAATCCACCAGTGGCATTTGCTAATTGACCTGTTAAGTGTACTGAATTAAAATAAATTTTATCCCCATAACCTGCACTAGCCAGTATTCCAGTCATTCCCCAAGTCCCACTGTTACCTGATGAGGTTAAATTATATACCCAATTATTATGTATTGTAGAATTTGAAGGGTTACCAACAGTAATATAAGAGCTATTTGTCATTCCAATACCATAAGTCTTAGCAAAACTTGTACCTGTATAAGAAATGCTATGAATTTTATTTTTATAACAAAGGCTATTTTTAAAATCAATTAATCTAATTCCAAACTGAGAAGAAGTTGCTGTTCCTCCAATAGAAACATTTTGAATTTCATTACCTGAAATCGTCATATTATCTTGTCTATTGACATTAAGTGCTATTAATGAAAATCCTTCACCAACAGTTGCTGTACCAAAATTATTATTGCTAATCACATTATTCTCGTCTGGTAATGTTGTACTATATCCATATAAAGCCAGACCATACTGCGATTTTCTGAAAAGATTATTGCTAATAGTATTATTTGAATTTTTTTCAGCACCAGCAGTTGTAATTGAAATTGTAGTATTTCCTCCAACAAACATCCCTAAATAAGATGTTGTTGCTGAGTTACCTTGAATTATACAATTTTTTATTGTGTTATTAGTAGAACCATTTCCTGATGCTGGTGACGCCAACCAAACTACAGCATTACCTGAAGTTGTAGTTGTTAAATTTTCAATCGTTAAGTCTCTTGAACTACTACCATTATTACTACCATCTATTACAACATAATCTGCACCATTTAATTTTATTATGGCTCCAGTATTTACTGTACCAGTTAAAGTAGTTGTAGTATTTGGTTTAATAGTAATTGTAAATGGTCCTCCAGAACAGGCTGTGTATGTTACAGCATTTAAAGCTACAGCACCAGTTTCAGTAATTGATGCATCCATTAAGTTTATAGTAAGGTTAGCGTCAATACCATTAGTGTTAATAATATTAAATAAACCCGTTGCACCTGTTTCTGTTAAACTTGTATAAGTTTCAGAAACACCAACATTTACTATTCCACTTAAACCAGCAGCAGTTAAAGTATAACTTGTAGGAGTGCCGGTGATTGAAGTTACACCAGATACTTCTAAATCAATATTAGCCGGTGTTGAGTTCCCTGCAAATGTTAAACTAGTACTAACACCAACATTTGGTGTAGAGGCTTGGTCTTGTGCAACAACAAAATATTCAATAATATCTCCGGCAGTTGGAGCAACACCGAATAAACTATGGTCAAATGTAAAACTAAATGGAGAAGAACCAGTTGTAGAGACTACATATTTCCATCCATCATCACCACTTGCATTTCCTGCAAATGTATTTGCAGTTGTTGATTTTTTATAATATAATCTTGGTTGATAAGTAGTAGTATTTACCGTACTTGCATCTGTAATTGTTGCACTTAATGTACGGGCACTTGTGCAAGCTGTACTACTTAATGCAGTATAAGTAATTGATGGTGCTGTTAAATCTGCAGCAATACCTTCTAATTCCCAAGCACCAACATCTGGTGCACTACCTGTGCCTGCATATCCAGTACTTCCATGTCTGACAGTACCAGAATAATCATCATTATATGGTGCGGGGTAAGGTGCTGAACCAATACCAACAGCTCCACTTTCAACTTGTTTTGCAGATGATACTTTGTACTTTAAAAAATCTGCACTAGAGCCAGTTGTGCTTTGAAATTCTGGATCTTCAGAGAAAGATTGAGCATCACGAGGTGTAATAGTACCAGCAGTAAATACACCATTTTTATAGGCTGACATTGTTTGTGCAGAACTAGTACCATCGCTATAAATTAAATTACTAACACCTGGTGTACCAGCATAAAATAAATTATTGTTAGAAGTAGAAGCATAGTTTGCTAATGTTGATGTAATACCAGAACTCCTTCTAAACGCAACCACCAAGCCTGTACCATTTGGTGTACAACCATTATAAATAATATTATTTCTTAAATTTAAAGCAACTGTTGTTGCAGTTGCACTTGCTGCATGAAATAAACCTGTTGAACCAAAATTAGTACTTCCAGCACCACTCAAATAAACCGTATTATAGTATATATTTAACGTAGATGATGCTGTTGTTGAGGTAATATTTATACCTCTAATTGCATCTGGATTGGTAGAAGCAGAAGCAGTTAAATTTCCAATTAAATTATTATAAACATTAACAGTAGTACCCCCTGAAATTCTAATACCATCTAAAAAACCAGTTGCCCCTGTTACAGCTGTTGTTATGCCATGTATTTTATTTTTATAAACATTTATTGAAGTCCCTCCAGAAATTACTATGCCACCAATAGTTGGTGTGGCTGTACTAGTAGCTGCTCCTACAGAAATATTTGTAATAATATTATTAAATAAATTTGCTCCAGAGTTGCTAGAAACTGCTATGCCACTTATTGTTGGTGAGCCTGTAATAATACCTGTAAAGTTCATTGCTGAGAAAGTATTATTGGTTATAGAGTGTGCTCCTGTGCCACTTTCATTAATACCAGTCATTGCAGTAGGAGAGATAGTAGAAGATGTAAGGCTTAACGTATTTTCTCTAATGGTCATTACTGTACCAGTAGTTGTGATACCTGTTACAGTAGGTGAAGCAGATGTAATAGTTATTGAATTACCAGTAATAAATCCAGTGTTTGTAAATGAGCATGTAATTCCAATACTTGTACCTGTATGTGTACCAGAAATACTTATAGTATTATTTGAAATACTTTTATTATTTACAGCCGGTGAACTTGGGCCCCCAAGGCTACTAATAGCAGTAACTGCTGTTGTTCCAGCAATACTTGTAAAAGTTATATTGTTATTACTTACTGTATCTGCAACTTCAGATGGTGTACCAGTAGTAGTAGTAAAAGAAACTAGAGTTCCAGTAGCAGCAACTCTATCCACATTCATTGTATTACTCTTAATATTTACAAGAACTGTTACAGTTGAGTTTTGATTCACACCTGTTAAACTACCTGTGCTTCTTATTGTAGAACCTGATGTATTTAAAGTATTATTAACTACATTAACTGTAGCATGTGTAGCACTTGCATCAATATAAGTAACTGCACTTGAATAGGTTGTTGTACCAGCACCACCACCAGCAGCTTCTTTAAAAGTAATAGTGTTATTGTTACCACCACCAGCAGCTCCAATATTCATAGTTGTAGTTGCAGTTGTTGCTTGAATACCAATTAAAGCACCACTCATTGTGGCTGTAAATGTTGCTGAAACAGTTGTTGAACGGTTGAATGTAATGGTATTTCCAAGTACATTAACTGTTGGCGTTCCTGTTGTGCCTGATGGTACTGTAATACCTGTTAATGGACTACTATTTGTAACAGTTGCAGTTGCAGTAAATGCTTGGTTAATTACTATAGTATTTGTATTTAATGTACCCCCTGCACATGCATAATTTGATTTTAAACCAATAATTGCAGCAGAAACTGTAGTTATTGAATTTTGATTTATTGTAATACTATTATTGCTAGAAGCAATAGTTCCTGTACTTAAACCAGCACCAAAATCAATACCAGTAATTAATGCTACCCCTGTTGTTGTGAGTATAACAGTATTATTGCTAATTGTTGTTGAATAAGTAACTCCTACAGGAGCTGTTCCTGAACTAATTTGAATTCCATTTAAACCTGCAGATCCTACATATGCTGCACTATTTGAAGTTACACTATTATATCTAACATTATTTCCATGTCCACCATTCCTAAATCCAATTCCAGTTTGATTTGTTGAGGTTGAACGATTCCAAGGACCACTACCAGCTGTTGCATTACCAAAAGTAATTGTATTTCCTGTTGGAGCTGAAGAACCTCCAATATCATTACCAGTTTCAAAAACAGTTGCAGTTAAAGGAGGACAAATAAAATAAATTCCATAAGCCACATTTGATATTGTATTACCATAAACTTTATTATTGGAATTTGTGCCAGCAGTTGATGTTGCATCAGCTGTAATGCTTGCACCAGGGCTTGCATTTGAAGTTGTTGAACTTGATGTTGAAAGAATGCCTACACTATTTGTGTAAGTATTATTTAAAGTGATAATATTGTTTTGAATAGTATTATTTTGAGCACCATCAGTTGCAGAAGCATGAATTAATAAAACTGCAGCTTCTGTCATAGTATTTGTTGCTCCAGTAGTAGTTACAGTATTTCCTGAATTTTCCTGCATTGTAAAGTTTTGGATAGTAATATAATCACCTCCTACAATTTTAAAAATTGCATCGAAAACACCAGCAGCAGTATTAAACCCTGCAGTAATAGTTGTAGTACTTGTACCTGTTATTACTATTGTATTGGAAACTGTACCAGTTGCAGTTATATAATAACCTGTTCCATTTGGTGCAGTTTCAGTACCAGCAGCAGCAGTTACTACCACTGGACCAGTTATAGTTAACCCATTAACAGCTGTGATAGCAGCAGATAATGAACTAAAAGGTGATCCTGCAATTGGAGTTGCACTCATAGTAACTGTTGTACTTACTTGTGCCTTAACCCCAGCACTTACAAAAAGAACCACAGTAAAAAGAAGAGCATAAATTTTACGCATAAAATTTAATGTTTAAATTTTTTAATTAATTAAAATAAATAGTAGGGAATTAAATAATTACGAATTATAAAAAACCACCTGACTATAGCTTAGTTTGGCTAACTTAGTTTTGGATAAATATAGTAGCTCAGAGGATGAATTTTTGATTCTAAAAAGTAAAAAGATTAGAATAAGATTAGAATCAAATTAAAATCAGTTTAAAAAATCAGTTGATAAAACTATAGGTTTTCCATCTTATAAAAATCATTTTTGTAGATTTTTTTAAAAATAAAATTTTATAAAAAATCACTAATGCTTCATTTTCAATGAAATAAATATTCAGTTGGTTAATCAAAAAATAAAAAGTCCTTATTATTTTGCTAAAATCTAAAGATTAAAACTAGATTAAAAAATAGCTGCAATTACTTGCAACCATTTTTTGTGAAATGGAATGAATCTTATTTTAATAGGAAACAACTTATTTTTTAAGAAAGGATTTAGGGATGTTTTTTTAACTCCAAAGTGAAAAGGCAAAAAATAAAAAAGTAGTTAGTAGTTAGTATAAAGTCTTTAGTCCACTCAGCTTTTCAACCAATCAACTTTCATCTTCTTTTCGAAGGAAGAATGACTGAGAAATCTCTTAAAAAGTAAAAAGTAGTTAGTAGCAAGTCTTTAGACTTAAGTCTTTGGTCCATTCTGCTTTTTACAATTAACCATTTAAAGTTAATCAACAGATTCCACATTTCGAAAGAATCGGAATGAGGAATGACATAAAAATCTATAGAGGGGAAATAAAAAATCCCACAACAATAATTGTTGAGGGATTTTAATTTGTTTTTTCTTACAAACTTTCCGACTCTTCAGACTCACGGTCTCGTTCGACTTTTAAACAAACCAACTTATTTACTTTTCAACTTTTCTTTTTCTCTCTTTATACTTTTTTGCTCCATAAGCAGCCCCAGCTGCTATTAAAATAGATGCTCCTCCATCAAATGGTACATTCAATGGATCGGGATCATCAGGTAAAGATTCTACTTCTTCCATATTATCTTCTACTTGATTATCGACCTGACTCGGAGCTGTTGCATTCTGATATTGACTGTAGGTATTACTAGTGGCTCCTATTAAAAGAAATACAAAGAATAAAACTTTTAATGTGCTTTTGATATTATTGATAGTTGTCATGATTTCTGTTTTTTAGTTAATGAAACAATTAAAGTTTAATGATGTTTCTGTTATAAATTGTTCCATCTTCTGCTCTTACTGACAGCCTATATACTCCTGCACTCATATTATTTGGTAAGGTTAAAGTTTGGGTTTGTACCGCTCCCTGTTTTTGAATACTACTACTCATCATTTGCTGTCCGGTACTTGAGTACAATTGTACCTCATACTTGCCATCTGCAATGCCTCCTAACTGAAGGGTAACCACATTGCCTTCTAATGGATTTGGATACACACTTACTTTTTCTGTTTCTCTGTTGCTACCTACTTTAACTATGGATGAGTATTTCACTTCTCCATTTGAGCCCAATACTTTTATTCTATAGTAGTTATTGGTTTTAAATGGTGTAGCATCATACCAATTGTAGTTAACAGCTTTACCATTATTAGAAGTTGCTGATTGTGTAGCAATGGTTTCAAAACCATCTGCATATTCTGAACGTTGTACTTCGTAATGTTTAATAGCAGTTTCTGCAGCTATATCCCACTCAACTTGAATGCCTGTGTTTTTTCTAAAGGCTTTTACATTAGTAAAGTTGGCTGGTAATGGATTTGAATTGCTGAA
>JAGXRG010000012.1 GCA_018335935.1 Chitinophagaceae bacterium
GTATGCTGGTTGTTCAGGTGGTGGTGGTGGTGGTGGCGGCTGGTCTGGTATTTACCAGGGTTCTAACTATATTGTTGTTGCTGGTGGGGGTGCTGGTGGTGGTGGAAGTAATGAAGGAACAGCTAATGATGTTTCAACACCAGGTGGTGGAAATCAAACTAGTTCAAATGGTTCTTCTTTAACAGGAGGAAATGGTGCTAATTATTCAGGTGATGGTGGTGGTGGTGGTGGTGGTGGTGGTGGTTTTTATGGTGGATTAGGTCAATTAATTCTAACATCCACTGGCAATATTAATAGCAGAGCTAATGGTGGAGGAAACTTATTATCAACTACAAATAGGATTGCAGGTACCATTTATAATGGAAGCGATGGAGCAAGTACTAATGCAGGAGCTGCTGGTGGTTCAGCTGTAATTGTAAGCAATGCTTCAGATTTTTTATATTCAAATAATAAAGGAGCTGGTGGTACTGGAAAAAATAATCCTTCAAACCCAGGAACAAATGGTGTTGTTATAATTAGATATTTAGGTGCACCTCAAACTACAGGCGGTACCATAACACAATCGGGTGGATACACTTTACATACATTTACAACTCCAGGAATAAGTACTTTTACAATCCCAACTTCAAGTTCGGTTTGTGTAGGCTCTACTATAACTTTATCTTCTGCAACTTCAGGAGGAGTTTGGAGTAGTAATAATAATAATATTGCTACAATAGATCCTTCATCAGGAATATTGACAGGTGTTTCTTCTGGTTCTGTTACAATCACTTATACAATAACAGATGGCAATGGTTGTAGTAACTCTGTAAATACAATAGTTGCTGTAAATGCTAAACCAACTGCCATAATTATTGAAACAGATGCATCGGGAATTGCAAATAATGATGGAATAATTTGTTCTGGAGCAACAGCTAATTTAAATGCTTCAAGCTCAACAGCAGGAAGTGGAACCATTACATCTTATTTATGGAATACAAATGCGACTACTTCATCTATCAATACTTCAACAGCAGGAAATTATTCGGTTACAATTACTAATTCAAATGGTTGTTCAACAACATCTAGCAATTACACAATTACAGTTACCCCAAATCCGACGATCAATTCTACAACTCCTGCTGCAAGGTGCAGTACTGGTACAGTTATTTTAAATGCAACATCTACTTTAAGTGATATCAATTGGTATACTGCTTCAACTGGTGGTGCTAGTTTATTTACGGGTCAAACTTTTACAACTCCTTCTTTAACGAATACTACAACTTATTATGTTGATGCGACAGATGCTAATAATTGTGTTACACCAACAAGAACAGCAGTGATTGCAACTATTAATCCATTACCAACTATTAGTGGAGTTACAGGTTCAACAATTTGTTCTGGTACAGCTGCAACACTTACAGCAAGTTCTTCAACTACTGGTCCAGTTTTTAAATGGTATGATCAATCAAGTGGAGGAAACTTATTATTTACCGGTGCCACTTATACCACTCCTATTTTAACTTCAAATACTGCATACTATGTTGAAGTAACCAATAGCAATAATTGCTCTTCAGCTACTAGAACAACTGTGAATGTTACTGTTAACCCATTACCAACAGTTTCAATTAGCCCTAATGGAACTTTAGCTACTTGTAGTGGAAGTCCTATAACTTTAACGGCTAGTGGTGCTAGCTCTTATATTTGGAATTCAATTGCTTCAACAACTCCATTAGACGGTGTGTCAAGTTCCGCAGCTTTAGCTGTTGGTCTTAGAAAACTTAGATCAGCTTATTCTGGGAATGCCTTAAGATTAAGAAGATCGAGTGACAATGTTGAACAAGACTTTGGTTTTTCTGGAACCGAATTAGATATTGCATCAATCAATACTTTCTTAGGTGCTTCATCTGGCTTCATAAGAACTTTATACGACCAATCTGGTTCGGGTAGAAATATGACACAAACCACAAACTCACTTCAACCTTTGTTTGTTGCAAGTGGTTTAAATGGTAAACCAACTATTAGAATTTCTGCTTCTGCTTCACAAACTATATTTAATACAACAAATTTTTCTGCTCCTTTTACAGTAATTTATGGCTCAAAACAATTAGGCCCAACTAGAGGGAGATTATTAACAAGTTATAATGCAAGTAGTAATTGGTTACTTGGTTATTGGAATGGATTAAGTGGACAAGCTTATTTTGAAGGATGGGTTTATGGTGCTGGATCAGGGCCATCTAATGATAGTAATCCTTATGTTTATACAGGTGCAGGAAGTGGTTCTTTGTCACAATTCTATCAAAATGGATCTCTATTAGCTAGCAATAGTAATGGGAATTCAGGTCCAAATGGTATTTCAATGGGTCCAGGAGGTTGTTGTTCCAATGAAAAGTCAGATGCAGATTTTACCGAATTATTCATTTTCAATTCTGTTCTTTCTACTAACGACAGACAAACTATTGAAAATAGTACAGGTACTTATTATGGAATATTTAATTCTTTTCCTGTTACTGCAGCAATAACAGTTTCACCAACTACTACAACAAATTATACAGTTACTGGCACAAACTCCTTTGGGTGTTCATCACAAGCCACACAAACAATAACAGTTAATCCATTACCAGTAATTAGTAGTGTTTCAGGTACAACAACAATTTGTTCTGGCAATTCTACTACATTAACTGCAAATTCTTCAGCTACTACACCTGTATTTAAATGGTATAATGCTTTAACAAATGGAACATTATTATTTACCGGCCCATCTTATACAACTGCATCTCTCACTTCAAGTACAACTTTTTACGTTGAAGTAACCAATGACATTTCTTGTACATCAAGCCCAAGAACAGCAGTTCTTGTCACAGTAATTCCTTTACCAACAATTAGTAGTATTACAGGCACAACAACCATATGTTCTGGTAACACAACAACATTAACAGCAAATTCAGGCACTACTGGTCCTATTTTTAAATGGTATGATGATCCTACTTCAGGAAATTTATTATTTACTGGAGCAACTTATACTACTCCTTCACTCACAACAAATACAACTTATTATGTTGAAGTAACCAATAGCAATAATTGTATTTCATCATCAAGAACAGCTGTTACTGTTACTGTGAATGTGGCTGCTGAATTTACAGTTTGTCCTTCGAATCAAACTGCAAATACAATTTTAAATGCATGTAATGCCATAATAAATTATAATGTTACTTCTACTGGAACCCCAACTCCTAATTTAACTTATAGTTTTACAGGAGCAACAACTGGTAGTGGAAGTGGTACTGGTAGTGGTCTTAACTTTAATATAGGTGTTACTAATGTTATTATTACAGCTGCAAATTCTTGTGGTACACCAACTTGCTCATTTACAGTTACTGTTTTAGACAATCAGCCTCCAACAATAACATGTGATGCAAATGTTTCAGTAAATAATTCACCAAATCAATGCAATGCTACAGTAACAGTTACAGCACCTTCAATAACAGATAATTGCTCATCAGGATCAAGTGGTAATGCATTAAGTTTTGATGGAAGCAATGATTATGTAGTAGTTTCAAACGATCTTAAATTACAACTGACTACAGGAACAATAGAAGCAAGAATAAAAACAAATAATGCAGGGGGTAGCCATCGTGGCATTGTAGTTAAACAATCTGCATTTGCTTTATTTTTAAAAGACAATATATTAGGTACATATAATTGGTCAACAGGTTCTGACATTTCCACAGGTATAAATTTAGCAGATGGTAATTGGCACCATGTTGCCATGACATTTATTAATGGACTAACCAATGGCTCCAAAATATATTTAGATGGTAATTTGATAATTAGCTTTACTTACAATATAGCTTCACAAGGTCAAGGCTTAGCAATTGGTGCCGGAGGCACATCTGCATTTCAAAATTTTACTGGAATAATTGATGAAGTTCGTATTTGGAATACTATAAGAACCCAATCACAAATTCAGGCAAATGTAAATACAGAATTGGATGCCCAAACTGGCTTGGTGGCCGTTTATCACTTTAATCAAGGTGTTGCAGGTGGAAATAATACTGGAATTAATACAGCAATAGATGCATCTGGAAATAACTTAAACGGAACACTGAATGGCTTTGCATTAACAGGTGCTACTTCAAATTGGGTAGCTAGTACACTTTCTTCTTCAACCATTACACTTGTTAATAATTTTAATAATACTAATAATGCTTCTGGCACTTACCCTGTAGGTGTAACTAATGTTATATGGACTGCAACTGATGTTGCTGGTAATTCTTCAACATGTACACAAACGGTAACTGTTATAGATAATCAGGCTCCTACAATTAATTGCCCATCTAATATTAGTGTAATAGCAACTAGTACAGCTGGTGCAGTAGTGACTTATTCAACTCCTGTTGGAACAGATAATTGCTCTAGTACAACTACAAGAATTGCAGGATTAGCCAGTGGTGCTACTTTCCCTATTGGGGTTACAACAGTTACCCATCGTGTGACTGACGCATCAGGTTTAACTGCTCAATGTTCATTTACTGTTACAGTAGAGGGTGTTGCCCCTTCAATTGATTGTCCATCTGATATTACAATAAATACTGCAACAGGACTTTGTTCAGCAACTGTAAACTTTGCTGCTACTGAAACAACAGGATACCCTGCATCTACAATAACTTATTCTCAAAATCCTGGAACCTCATTTCCGGTTGGAGTAACTACTGTTACTGCAACAGCTACTAATTCTGTAGCATCATCTTCTTGTAATTTCACTATAACAGTAGTAGATAATGAAAGCCCAGTATTTACGAGTTGTCCTTCAAACATGGTGCTATGTGGTAGCCAGATAGTTAATTTTGCAACACCTACAGCCACTGACAATTGCTCTTCCATTGTAACTCAAATTGCAGGACTAGCATCGGGCTCAACGTTCCCAATTGGTACAACTACCAACACATTTAGAGCTATTGATCCTGCTGGCAATATCACTTTGTGCTCTTTCACAGTAACTATTAATCCTATTCCAGTTTTAACTCAACCTAATAACATTACAGTGTGTAATAATAGCAGCACATCTGCTGGTTTTACAAGTGATATTGTTGGTACAGTTTTCAACTGGACTGCAACTACTAATAATATTGGATTAGCAACAACTGGAACAGGTAACATTTTACCTTTTACAGCAACTAATATTTCGAATGCTCTAGAAAATTCAACTATTACAGTAATTCCAAGTTATACTAATCAAGGATTAACTTGCTCAGGAGATTCTAAATCATTCACTATTACTGTTAATCCAACTGTAACTGTAACTACTGTTGGCAATCAAACATTGTGTAATGGAACTGCAACAAATGCTGTGAATTTATCTAGCCCTACAACTGTTGGAACAATTGTATATAACTGGACGAACTCCTTACCTTCTATTGGTCTTGATGCGAATGGCACAGGTGATATCGCTAGCTTCACGGCTATCAATACAACTAATGCTCCTGTTACAGCAACAATTACGGTTACTCCTACATTCACTAATAATGGTGTAGATTGTATAGGCACGGCAACAACATTTACTATTACTGTAAACCCTACACCAAGTGTTAATTCGGTATACAACCAAACAGTTTGTGTAGGAACTACAACTATTTTTTCTTTTGGTGGAACTAGCACTTCTTACAATTGGACAAATGATAATTCTTTAATTGGATTATCAGCTTCAGGTACTGATGATATCTCATTTACTGCTGTTAATTCTTCAACAACTCCAATTACTGGAAATTTTGTTGTGACTCCAGTGTATACCAACAATGCTGTTGCTTGTAATGGCACAGCAACTTCATTCTCTATTACAGTTAATCCAACTGCAACAGTAAATACTGTTGCTAATCAAACATTGTGTAATGGTGTTGCAATAGATGCTGTAAATTTTTCAAGTCCAAATTCCGGTGGTACCATAGTTTATAATTGGACAAACTCTTTAACATCTATTGGTTTAGCTGCTTCAGGCACTGGGGATATAGCAAGTTTCACTGCAGTTAATACTACAAACGCTACTGTAATAGCTACAATAACTGTTACACCAACTTTTACAAATAATGGGGTAGATTGTATAGGAATCCCTTACATATTTACAATAACTGTCAACCCAACTCCACTAATTACTTCAACCAATTCACCAGTGTATAGATGTGGTGCAGGAGTTGTACTATTAACAGCAACAGAGTCAACTGGTACAGGTACCATTAATTGGTTCAATACTTTAACTGGTGGCAATGTGCTTGCATCTGGTCCTAGCTATAGTACAACTATTAATGGTAATCCTATATTTTATGTGAGTGCTACCAATCTTGGATGTACAAGTCCTACTCGTACTGCAGTAATTACTTCTAGTGGTCCTATTTATACAGCTCTAAGCACACAATGTTTAACAGGTAATAACTTTATTTTTGTCAACACATGCCCAACAGCTGGTGCCACATATATTTGGAACTTTGGGGATGGAACAACATTTACTGGACAAACACCTCCAGTAAAAGTATATACTCAAGCAGGTAACTATAATGTTGAACTCATAACACGTATTAATGGAATAGACTATTATTCTACTCTACCCATTGTAGTAAAACCTATGCCTTCGGTAAGTTTCTACCCTAACCCTAACTCTAGTAATGGTGCAGGTTATACATTCATTAGTACTTCTACAATTGCAAGTGGTATAATGAACTATGCTTGGGATTTTGGTGATGGATCTACTTCTTCTGGATTTAGTAACCCTCAGCATACTTATACAACTAGTGGTACTTATACTGTTAAATTAACAGTAACAAGTGATGGTGGATGTGTAAGTGAGACTTCTCAAACAATAACAGTAACCATCATTCCAGGTTCTGGTGGTGGTAGTGGTGGTTCTGGTGGTGGAGGTGCTACAATTCCTGCTCCTGCATTTAATGTAACGACGACTCAACATTGTGTGGTGGGTAATAGCTTTACCTTTACTGTAGCTTCTACTGACCCTGTTGGAACTTCTTACCAATGGAACTTTGGGGATGGTAACACTTCTTTAACTGCTCCTATAACTTCACATTCTTATGCTGCTGCCGGATATTATAATGTAGTGCTTAAAGCTACCCTCAATGGCATTGATTACTTTACCAATCAACAAGTCATTGTAAAACCAATGCCTACTGCTTCTTTTAACTATACCAATAGCGGCTTGCACTATAACTTCTTTAGTACTTCAACACTACCTCAAGGAAGTATGTACTATAACTGGGATTTTGGAGCTTCAGGTTCATCAACAGCTCAAAACCCTCAAGTAGTTTTAACTTCTAACACGTCTTACAATATTACGCTTACTGTGACTTCTGATGGTGGATGTGTTGATGCAGTTACACAATCTTTCACCACTCCTATTAGTGGTGCTAATGCTACACCAAAACCTGGATTTATTATTACTTCTGCAGCACAGCAATGTATTGGAAACCCTATCAGTAATAATTTTATTTTCAACGATACTTCTCGTGTAAACAATCCTAGTGGTGCAACTTATTCTTGGAACTTTGGTGATGGTAATTCTTTAACAGGTGTCAATGCTACCACTATTGTATCTCATAGCTATGCTGCTGCTGGCTATTACAATGTAGTGTTGAAAGTAACCTATAATGGTAATGATTATTACAGCAATCAACAAGTGATTGTGAAACCGATGCCAACTGCTTCTTTTAATTATAACAATACCTTTTTACAATATAATTTCTTCAGCACCTCTTCTATACCTAGTGGTGGTATGAACTATAGCTGGGACTTTGGTGCAGGCGGTTCTTCAACCTCACAAAATCCACAAGTAACTTTCCCGAGTGCTGCAACTTATGCAGTAACACTAACTGTAACTTCTGATGGAGGTTGTATTGCTACAGCAACACAATCTGTTGTTGTAACAGGCAGTAGTGGCTCTGGTGGTTCTGGAGGTGGTGGCAATTCAGGTGGTGGTGGAACTAATCTTTCTGTAGGATTTAGTGTGAATACATCTCAACAATGCTTAACAGGCAATAACTATACTTTTACCAATACAGGCTCTTATCCTTCAGGTACTACTTTCTTATGGAACTTAGGTAATGGCACTACATTTACTACTACAAATGTGAGTAATTATGTATACCCAACTGCTGGATATTATAATGTAGTATTGAAAGCCACTTACAATGGTTATGATCATTACTTCAACCAACAAGTGATTGTGAAACCTATGCCTGTAGCTGGATTTACCTTTAGTCATAGCAATAACAGTACTTATTTTACTAATACCTCTACACTATCTCAAGGTAGTATGAGTTTTGATTGGACTTTGGGAACTTTTGGTAATTCAAACACACAAAACCCTGTAGCAAGCTTTGCTAATAACTCTAACAACAGTGTTACTTTACTAGTTACTTCTGATGGAGGATGTACCAGCTCTATTACACAAAATGTGTTCTTCTCTACTAGTGCACCTGCCGGATTTACAGTTAATAATGCTACACAGTGTTTGAGTGGCAACAACTTTGTGTTTACAAATACTTCTTCTGCTGGTAGTGGCATTTCTTATAGCTGGAACTTTGGTGATGGCTCTAATGCTCAAACAACTTACAACGCTTCTCATACTTATACTTCTGCAGGTGCTAAAACAGTAGTGCTGACTGTGAATAATAATGGAGTGATAACTACAGCTTCACAAAACATAAATGTGAATATGAGTCCTACTGCTGATTACAGCTTTGTAATTGGATCTGGAGGTACAGGTGGTGAAAATGTAACCTTTACTAACACTTCTACTAATGCCAGTACTTATCAGTGGACAGAAGGTGCATCAACACTTGCAATTGCTGCTGTGCCTGGAACTCCATCAGCATTCTTCTTGAGTCTTGGAATACATCCTATTACTTTAACTGCTTCCCAAGGTTCTTGTTCAGCTACTGTAACTAAAACTATCACCATTGGAAGTTTACCTGTTGCAGCATTTAGTGTATCGAGTGCTAATGCTCAATGTGTATCGGGTAACAACTTTACTTTTACCAATACCTCTACACCAACTTCAGGTTCTAGCAGTATTACTAACTATGCTTGGAATTTTGGTGATGGCTCTTCAATTGTGAATACCACTTCACCTACTGCTCCATCACATAGTTATACTACTAGTGGTAATTATACCATTACCCTTACTGTAACCAATGGTGTAGGTACACATAGTGCTACACAAGCTATAACTGTAAAAGCTGCTCCTACAGCTAGCTTTGTCATCTATAACAGGAATCCTGCTATAGGTAATTCTTATACTTATTCTAGTACTTCTACTTTCCCTACAGGAAACATGACTTACTCTTGGGACATGCCTGGTGCTTCACCTAGCTCATCTACACTCATTAACCCTGATGTGACTTATGCCACTCCAGGAAACTACAATATAACCCTTACTGTTACAGGTTCTACAGGTTGCAGTGTAACTTCTAGTGTCCAAAGCATTACTTACTGTCCGAGTATTACAGCATCATTTACTGCTCCTGCTACTACAAGTATGTGTTTAAACAATAACAGCTTTGCTTTTGTAAATAGCACCACAACCAACGATCCTGGTGCAAGTGTATTGAGCTATGCTTGGAACTTTGGTGATGTGGCTTTACCTACAGTTCAGTCTACCAATACTAATCCTACAAAAGTGTATACAGCTGCAGGTACTTACCATGTAAACTTGGTAGCAACACTCACTCCTTCAGTTGCAGGATGTGCTGCTGTTAGTAATACTGCTATACAATACAATGTAGTTACTGTAAACCCAATACCTACAGCAAACTTTAGTGCATCTGTAAATTATAATGGGGATATCTATAGTAATCCTACTGTAAGTATCAGCAATAGTTCAGTAGTCAATCCTGCTGGTGCTAGTCCTTATAATTGGGCAACAACTGGCACTCCTTCGATTGCCCTGAGTGGTACAACTCCATCTACTTATACATATAGTACAGGTGGCACAAAAAATATTATATTGACTGCAACTAACAGCTTTGGTTGTTCAGCATCAATTACTAAATCAGTATCAATTGTCATTACCCCAAAACCTGCTATCTCTGTAAGTAAGGTTGATAATGGTAATGGAACCACAACCTTTAATATTACTGGATTTAGTAATCCTTCAAACCCTTCTTCTATAGTTACTGGTACAATTGCTAACTATACCATTAGAATAGATAGAATCATTAATGGTGGACCAGCTGCTCAACATGGTAATCTAGTTCAAAATGCAGATGCAACCTTTACTATTGATAACTCAGAACTTCCAAATAATAATTTTACAGCTACTTTGACTTTAACAAGTGATTTAGGTGTAGTGAGTACTAAAACCACTCCAGAGTTTGGAGCCAATCTCATTGGAACAGGTTACTATGTGTATGTGAAACCACCTACAACTACTAGTACACCAACAGTAGTGCTGCCTCCAATACGTGAAAACTTTAATATTACACCTCTCGTTGTATATCCTAATCCTTCACAAGGGCGTTTTGTATGCAGTTTTATATCGAAAGAAAATACTGCTATGGTTCTTAAAGTATATGATTTGGTTACCGGTAAAGAAATCAAAAACCAATACGTGATGGCTAAAAAAGGAACCAATCAAGTGCTTGTAGAAATAGAAGGTAAAAGAATGGCAAACAGTTCTTGTATTGTTACCCTTACCGGAGATCAAATACACTATCAACCTGCCAAGATATTAATCATGAGAAATTAAAAACTTATCATACAATAAAAAACAAAAAAGCAACTTTTAGAGTTGCTTTTTTATTTGTGCCCACGACTGGATTCGAACCAGCACACCCTTTCGAGTACCACCACCTCAAGGTGGCTTGTCTACCAATTTCAACACATGGGCAGGTTGCAAATGTAGTTGTTGATATGGATAAATTTACATTCTTTCTGGAACATCAATACCTAATACTTTCATGCTTTCTTTAATAATATCTGCAGTAAGTTTTGAAATTAAAATACGAAGCATTTTTTTGTCTTCACTCTCTGCATTTGCAATGGAATGTTCTGCATAAAAACTATTAAATGTTTTGGCTAAATTGAAAACATAAATTGCCATTTTTGAGGGATCACTCTCTTGCATCGCTTCATGTAAAACTGTTTTAAATTGTTCAGCCATTATCAAGAGTTGTTTTTCAAGTGGCAATAAGTTTGATGTATTTATGCTAGTTGAACTATCACCAACTTTTCGTAAAACACTTTTAATTCGTGCATGAGTGTATTGAACAAAGGGTCCTGTAAAGCCATGAAAATCGATACTCTCTTCAGGATTAAAAATCATTCTTTTTTTAGGATCTACCCTCAGCAAAAAGAATTTTAATGCACCTAAACCGATAATATGATATAAATGTTCTAATTCTTGTTCGTTAAAATCTGCAACCTTTCCAAGCTCCAAAGTTCTTTGCTTAGCAATATTAATCATATCACTTACAATATCATCAGCATCAACAACAGTACCTTCTCTACTCTTCATTTTACCTGTTGTTAATTCTACCATGCCATAACTTAAATGCTCAATCTCATTAGCTGATGGCAATTCTAATTTTTGACAAATTAATTTCAACACTTTCATGTGATAATTTTGTTCATCGCCAATTACATAAATGCTTTTATCACATTGGTATTCGTTATATTTCTGTTCTGCTAATCCAATATCTTGTGTTATATAAACAGATGTTCCATCTTTACGCATTACTAATTTTTCATCCAAGCCATCAGCAGTTAAATCTATCCAAACACTTCCATCATCTTTTTTATAAAAAACATTTTTCTCCAACCCTTTCTGTACAATTTCTTTACCTAACAAATAAGTATTGCTTTCGTAATAGATCTTATCGAAATCTGCACCTATTTTTTTATAGGTTTCATCAAATCCTTCATACACCCAACTATTCATTTCTTTCCAAAGCTCCATAACCTCTGGTTTTCCATTCTCCCAATCTACTAACATTTGTTGAGTCTGTAACATAATTGGAGCTTGCTTTTCAGCTTCTTCTTTAGTTTTTCCTTGAGCTACTAAATCTTCAATTTGTTGTTTTAAAACATCATTAAATTTTACATAATATTCTCCAACAAAGTGATCTCCTTTGGTTTTAGTTGATATTGGTGTTGAGCCATTTGCAAACATCTTCCAAGCAATCATGCTTTTACAAATATGTACTCCTCTATCATTTACAATACATGTTTTTACAATGTCATTTCCATTTGCTTTTCTAATAGCAGCAACACTCCAACCTAAAAATATATTTCTTAAATGCCCAAGGTGTAATGGCTTATTGGTGTTAGGAGAAGAATACTCTATCATCACTTTTGAAGTACTCTTTTTCTTTAAATTTTCAGTAGAGTTAAATAGCAAAATTTCTATCAATAATTCATCAGCAATAGTAATATTCAAGAACCCTTTAATTACATTAAAACTACTTGCAATATTTGTGTTATTAGTACAGATATCTTTTCCTATTTCTTCGCCTAAAACTTCAGGAGATTTTCTTAATTGTTTTACTAAAGAAAATAATACAATTGTATAATTACCTTCAAACTCAGGTTTTGTTTCATTGATTTGAATATCATTTGCTGACAGATCAAAACCATATAATTTTTTAATGGATTTTGCCGAAATTTCTTTTAAAGTACTAACAATGCTCATTTCATCAATTTGCTGCAAATGTAAATGTTTGAAAACAGCTATAAATAAAAAGTTGAAGATTGCTATAAAATGGCTCTAACACTTGCTCTGCCAATATTTATAACTCTCGATTCGCCAGGTTTTCTGCCTTCATAATTAAAACTAATTTCGAAATTATTGTTGAGTCTTTTTGTAAATTCTATACTCCATAAATAGTTTTTGCCAGGCAATAACCCATCTAACATAATATAACTAACAGTTGAGTTTGCTACTCCATTATACATAATATTATTATATGTAAATTTTGCTAATAAACTTGTATTTTGAATAGAGTTATACTTTGCTTCAAGATTAAAAGCTTTAGATGAAACTTTTTCTGCTCCAACTAAAGTATTTTCTTTTGACACAATTTGCAAAGATGCTAAGGCCCTGAATTTTGTTAGATAAGTATAAATAAACTTTGGCTCAGAAATGAGCGATTGAATACTATAATTTCTATTGGTAAATTGTGGTGTGTTTAAATCATTATTGGTCCATTTTTGTATAAATTCTATGCTAAAAGATTTTTTAAAATTTACTCTTGCTCTAATATTCCAGTCGTTTAGTTGTCTGCTCTCTAACCCATAGGTTAATATAGACTTATTATAATTTTTTATATTACTAATATCAATACCCCAAGCTGCACTACTTCTATTAAAAGATAGTGTATTACTGTAATTATTTGTGTAATTGATTAATGCTGTATCGTGAATATTATTTTCGAATGGATTGATTTGAAAGCTACCATCACTTAACACTTTTTTGCTTGTTTGCAATGAAGATTGAATGTAAAATCTACTTATAAATTTACTGAATTTGATATTTTTTATTTTGTTTGCTACATTCTTTGGATAAATGTTTAAACTATAATTGAACTGAGTATAATTGGCTTTAATAAATTGGTTTGTTGGCGTAAAAATTCTAATATATTTTGCTTGATCACTAAAAACAGCAATTTCAAATTCGTTGAGCTGAGGAATACCATCATTATTATAATCATTCCAAGTGTATTGTCCTCTACCAGCTGGCACTTCAACATAACTGAAATCTCTTCTTTGTTCTTGTCCTGCACCTAACTCGTATAATACATATCCAACAATAAAACCTTGCATTTCATTAATATTATACTCAACCCTACCTAATAAACTATTATCAGGTTGAAGATTTGATAAAGCATTATTTAAAATACTTAATGTTCTATAAGTAGTATTTAATTTTAATTGATGCTTAGAATTTTTTAGCAATTCTATAAAAACATTATAGTTAAAACTTCTATCTACACTTTCTAAAGATTTATAGAAAGGAATTTTATCGCTTCTTGTAAAAAAATTAACTCCCCATTTATTCAATTGTTGAGGATTACTTTTTAAAAATGCAGTAATCGTTTCAAAAGAAAAACTAATGGGCAAAATACTATCGTTGTTAGAATTAATTTGTTGATTATGTTCTAATGCATAATTTAAGCCAATAATATGGTTATTTAATTTTTTTAATGAAGTTGAAATATCAATGGTAGGCTTAAAAAAATAGCCTTTTGACAATGAACTTTTATTTGCTACATAACTAATATCATTTTTTAGATTCCAGGTTTTTATTTTAAAAGTTTGATGTAAAGTTTGCTTTATACCACTATAATCATCACTTCTAAAATAACCATCAATACGGTAAATATGTTGGTTTTCGTTTTTATCTTTCAGCTCTAAAGCTATATGTGGCAAGTGTTCAAAAGCATTCGGATTTAAAATATTCAAACCCCAGTTTCTATAAAACTCAACAGTTCTCAAACGCTCTAAAGCTTTAAAATTATTACTAGCCCACTCATAACCAATAATAGATTTCAATTGCAATGTGGATGAAAGTTTACCTGAATTCTCTAAATTAATTTTACCTGCATTACCTGTATTATTATCTTTAGATTTTGTAGAAAATGCATTAACATCATAATTACTCCAAGCTAATTCAGATTTTAAAATTGTTTTTTTATTGAACCAATATTCTGCACCAAGGGTTATCAGTTGCTGCTTTTTTGGTGTTACTAAAAATTGAGCAGGTTCGTAATTACCTTGTGGAATGTTGTTTATAGGTTCAACCCATTTATAAGCCTTACCATTAGCACCATTAAATAAAGGAATATAGTTGCCTTTACTTGCACCAACTTCAGTAAAAATTAAATTATACTTAGCACTGTCTTTATGGGTTGAATACACATAAATACTATCGTTATTGTTTAAAGGATTGGCTCTTTTTGCATAAAGTATTTTTGTTGTAGAGAAGCTATCAATATTTTCATTGATATAAAATGCATTTAAATAATCATCTCCAAGATTGGCTAAGAATTGCTTTTGCTTATTATCGAGCTGTTGATTAACAGGCGAATTTTTTGCATCTACATTAGAATAGGCTGCAACATTAATTTTTAGTTTTGAATTAATCTGTGATTCATTAGAAACAAACAACATAGAATTCAAATAACTTCTTTCAGCATATTCAAATTCAATTTGAATTCTTTTATCTTTTGTAATCATTCGCTTTGGCGTAAATGTTACTTCTGCTGTATTATAGTTAATTACATAATCCTGATCCTCTCCTCTTTGTAGCAACTCTCCATCTATAAAAACTCTTTCAGTACCTGCTAAAACAATAAAATAAATTTCACTATTAGCACCTTGTAACCTATATGGGCCTTGATTTCCCTCTAAACCATTAAACACATTTCTATTAAATTTCCCTTTGGCAATAGCACCTGCCATCTGAAATTTATTCTTACTAATATTTCCAACCTTTTTTTCATTGGTATAATAAATCCCTTGAAGTCTTTTGTAAAAATTTAAAAAATAATTAGTGTTCTGTCGAACATCAATATCACCAATATTTAACTCCCAATTTTTCTTTTTAAACTGTAATAAAATTCTATCAAACTCATTTAAAGTTTGAGTGGTGCCATCTGGTTGAATGGGAATATTATTATCGGTAATGGCTGCTGCCATTTCTATACTATCGCCAATAAATCCACTCAATTGCAAATTCAATTGAGAATTGAAAACTGCATTTTGGTTATTCCCAAAGCTTAAGTTTCTTCCAAAACTGCCACTATAATTAATGTTTCCAAAGTTTAAAAAACTTTCATCGTTACTGAATTCTTTTGCAAAAATTGTTGGTTGACTTGCAATAAAATTATTCTTTATACTATCATAATTAAACCTTGAATAAGTTTTATTCAATTCAATTGAAAATACTCTATACTGAATGGTAACAGAATCGATTGAAGTGTTTTTCTTCCAAAAAATTGTTGCTTTGGCATAATCAATTTTATAAAAGCTGGTATCAATATTAATAATTGTTACTGAATTAGGTACAATTACATTCTGCTCAAATTGAAAATTTTTATTGGCAGAAATTTGCTTTGTTTTTTGGTTAGAAGGCAGGCTGACTTGACCATGTAAAACATTACACGACAAGCATAAGATTAAGCATATGTTTAGGTTAAATTTCAAACTTTAAGCAAAAAGTAAAACTACTGCATAGAAGAACAAAGAGAATAGGGTTATTAGAGATTGATAACTATTCTGCAATGTTAAGTTATAGGCTTAAATATTTACTAAAATTATCAATCTAAATAGGCTATTTTATTAAACACCACAGTTATAAGCAATGTTTCAATATTTTTGCTAAAATTTTTTTCATGTTGGAGATTGCTAGTAAAGTTCATGATGAGAGCAGACAAGGTGAGGCATTTGCACCAAATGCTGTTGCAGACAAACAGTTTAAAAAACATTTCTATATAGAAAGTTATGGTTGTGCCATGAATTTTAGTGATAGTGAAATTGTAGCTTCAATTTTAAACACAGAAGGTTTTGGAGCAACAAAAAATAGTGATGAAGCTGATTTAATTTTTCTAAACACTTGTTCTATTAGAGATAAAGCCGAACAAACCATTCGTAAAAGATTAACTGAGTTTCGGGTAATTAAAAAACAAAAACCTGGTCTTTTAATTGGGGTTTTAGGTTGTATGGCCGAACGATTAAAAGCTAAATTATTAGAAGAAGAAAAATTGGTTGATTTAGTGATTGGACCAGATGCTTATAGAAGCTTACCAAGTTTAATTCAAGAAGCAGAAACTGGTCAAAAAGCTGTGAATGTTTTGTTGAGTAGAGATGAAACTTATGGAGATATATCTCCCATTCGTTTAAACAGTAATGGTGTAACAGCTTTTGTTTCTATTACTCGTGGCTGTAATAATATGTGCAGCTTCTGTGTAGTGCCTTTTACGAGAGGCAGAGAAAGAAGTAGAGATGCTTATTCTATTGTTGCAGAAGCTCAAGATTTATTTAATAATGGCTATAAAGAAGTAACACTTTTAGGGCAAAATGTTGATAGTTATATTTGGATGGATGAACAAAATGATAAGTCCATAACCTTTGCCAAATTACTTGAAATGGTGGCTTTAATTTCACCTGAATTAAGAGTTCGTTTTAGCACATCACATCCAAAAGATATTACAGATGAAGTATTGTTCACTATGAGTAAGTATGAAAACATTTGTAAGTGCATTCACCTTCCTGTTCAAAGTGGCAATACAAGAGTTTTAGAACTCATGAATAGAACTTATACAAGAGAATGGTATATTTCTAAGTACAATAGAATTAAAGAAATTATGCCTGATTGTAGTGTAACCAGTGATATGATTGCAGGTTTTTGTACAGAAACCGAAGAAGAACATAATGATACATTGAGTTTAATGGAACTCTGCAGATTCGACTATTCTTATATGTATTATTACAGTGAAAGACCAGGAACTTTAGCTGAGAGAAAATTAGAAGATGATGTTCCTGAATTAGTGAAGAAAAGAAGATTACAAGAAATTATTGATGTGCAAAGCAGATTAAGTAGAGAAAATAATCAGCTCGATTTAGGTAAAACCTATAAAGTTTTAATAGAAGCAGAAAGTAAAAAAGATTCATCAGATTGGAAAGGCAGAAACACACATAATAAAGTTTTGGTTTTTCCTAAAGGAGAACATCAATTTAAAGCAGGTGATTATGTTATGGTTAAAGTAAATAAAGTAACACAGGGAACTTTGTTGGGAGAAATTGTTTCAACTCAAAATTCATAATTCTACACTCTTAATTCAAACAATGGCAGAAATACAATCCATAAAAAATAGATTCGGCATTATAGGTAATTCACCAGCTTTAAATCATGCTTTAAATACCGCTGTGCAAGTTTCAGCAACAGATTTAACAGTATTAATAGTTGGTGAAAGTGGTGTAGGTAAAGAAGTTTTCTCTCAAATCATTCATGCATTATCTGCTCGTAAACACAATCCTTTTATTGCTGTAAACTGTGGTGCAATTCCTGAGGGAACCATAGATAGTGAATTATTTGGTCACGAAAAAGGAGCTTTTACCGGTGCTGTTGATAGCAGAAAAGGTTATTTTGAAACAGTTAGTGGAGGAACCATTTTTTTAGATGAAATTGGTGAATTGCCTTTGGGTACTCAAGCCAGATTATTAAGAGTTTTAGAAACTGGTGAATTTATTCGAGTAGGTTCATCAAAAGTTCAAAAAACTGATGTACGTGTTATTGCAGCCACCAATAGAGAATTGATAGAATTTACACAAAAAGGTAGATTTAGAGAAGATTTGTACTACCGTTTAAGTACAGTTCCAATTCGTGTTCCTGCTTTAAGAGATAGAAAAGAAGACATTCCACTTTTGTTTAGAAAATTTGTGGTTGACTTTAGTGAGAAGTATAAAACCAAATCTATTCAACTTGATGAAGCTGCTAAAGAACTTTTAACTAATTATCCTTTTCCAGGCAATGTGAGAGAATTAAAAAATATTGCTGAACAAATTTCAGTTTTAAGTACTTCAAACATGATTTCGGTAAATGAGTTAAGAAATTTTTTACCCGATAAAATAACTTCTCGTTTACCTATTTTAGCAAGTCAATCAGGTCATAGTACTTCTGAATTTACTAATGAAAGGGAAATTTTGTATAAACTTTTCTTTGATATGAAGAAGGATGTTACAGAGCTTAAAAAAATGTTTTTAGAAATTTTACAAAATCCTTCATTAGCTGGTAATATGAATTCTTATTCCAAAGAAAATATTTTAAAAGACTTCCCAATATTAAAATCTGATGACTTAGCAACTATGCCATCTCATCAGCCCCAGATTATTCCTTCTTATCAAAATCAACCAGTCATTATTAAGAATGATGATATCGCCCATGAGGATGTAGAAGAATCGTTAAATATTAATGAAAAAGAAAAGGAGCTTATTATTAAAGCATTAATGAAACATAAAGGAAAACGTAAAGATGCTAGTTCAGATTTAGGCATTAGTGAACGTACTTTATACAGAAAATTAAAGGAGTATAGTATTGATGATTTATAAATAATTCGATAAAATCTTTTCAATATCAATTTTTAACCCTAATTTCTTTAACTTCGCAACCTCTAAAAAAACAAATTAGACCTTGGAAGAATTAATCCCCAAAAAAAGAATTTTATTTATTGCCACAGAGTTATCTCCTTATTTGGAGCTAACAGAATTTGCTGAAACAGTAAATAAACTTGCAATAAAAACAAACGATAATGGTTACGAAGTTCGTTGTATTATGCCTCGCTTTGGTGTGATTAATGAAAGACGTCATCGATTACATGAAGTAGTGAGACTCTCTGGTATCAACGTTTCTGTTGATGATGATGATTATCCATTACAAATTAAAGTAGCTTCTCTACCCTCAGCACGTTTACAAGTTTACTTCTTAGAAAATGAAGATTTTTATAAAAGAAAATTCATTTTTCATGATGAAGAAGACAAGTGGTTTGATGATAATGGATTGAGAACAATTTTCTTTGCAAAAGCTGCTTTAGAAACTGTAAAAAAGTTTGGATGGGCACCCGATGTGGTTCATTGCAGTGGTTGGATGAGTGGTTTAGTACCTGCATTTATTAAAACTGCATATAAAAGAGAACCAGTTTTTGGTCATAGTAAAGTAGTTTTTAGCTTGGGAGAAGATATGTTTGATGAATCTTTAGGAGAAGATTTTGTAGAAAAAGCTTTAGTGGGCAACAATATCACCGAAAAAGATTTAGAAGTATTTAAACCTGCCGATAACCTAAGCCTTTATAGAGGTGGTGCAAAATTTGCTGATGCTATTACCTTTGGAGCTCCAGATGTAAATCCAGTTTTAGTAGAAGAATTTTCGAAAGTAAGAGGTAAAAAAGTCATTAAATACAAAGAAAACAGCAGTATACTAGATGAATATCTTGAATTATATAACAAGATCTCTGAATAAAATATTTAACAATTAATAATTAATCTTTAATCATTTAACAGATGCCGTATTTATTTACATCAGAAAGTGTTTCTGAAGGACATCCAGATAAAGTTGCTGATCAGATTTCTGATGCACTTATCGATAATTTTTTAGCATTCGATCCACAAAGCAAAGTTGCTTGTGAAACCTTAGTAACCACTGGTCAGGTAATATTGGCTGGAGAAGTAAAAAGTAAAGCTTACTTAGACGTTCAAGAAATTGCTCGTGGTGTTGTAAGAAAAATTGGCTACACAAAAAGTGAATACATGTTCGAAGCCAATAGCTGTGGAATTTTATCGGCTATTCATGAACAAAGTTCAGATATTAATCAAGGTGTTGATAGAAAGAAAAAAGAAGAACAAGGTGCAGGCGATCAGGGTATGATGTTTGGTTATGCAACCAATGAAACAGAAGATTATATGCCTTTGGCTCTTGATTTAGCTCATAAAATTTTAATTGAATTAGCAGCTTTACGCAGAGAAAATAAAGCTATTAAATATCTACGCCCAGATGCTAAGAGTCAAGTTACTCTTGAATACAATGATAAAAATGAACCTGTAAGAATTGATGCCATTGTAGTATCAACTCAACATGATGATTTTGACACAGAAGCTAAAATGTTAGCAAAAATTAAAAAAGATATTGTTGAAATTTTAATACCAAGAGTAAAAGCAAAGTATAAAAAATATGCTAAGCTTTTCAATAACAATATTAAATACCACATTAACCCAACTGGTAAATTTGTTATAGGTGGACCACATGGTGACACAGGTTTAACTGGAAGAAAAATTATTGTAGATACTTATGGTGGAAAAGGTGCTCATGGTGGTGGTGCATTTAGTGGTAAAGATCCAAGTAAAGTTGATAGAAGTGCAGCTTATGCAACTCGCCATATTGCTAAAAACTTAGTTGCAGCTGGTGTTGCAAGTGAAGTTTTGGTTCAGGTTTCTTATGCAATAGGTGTAGCTCAACCAACATCTATTAATGTTAATACTTTTGGCACTGCTAAAGTAAAAATGACTGATGGTCAAATTGGTAAATTAGTAGAAAGCATTTTCGATATGCGTCCCTACTTTATTGAACAAAGATTAAAATTACGTACACCAATGTATAGCGAAACTGCAGCTTATGGGCATATGGGTCGTAAAAATGAAGTTGTAGAAAAAACATTTACTAGTCCAGATGGTAAAGTAAAGAAAATGAAAGTAGAATTATTTACGTGGGAAAAATTAGATTATGTTTCAAAAGTGAAAAAAGCTTTTGGAATTAAATAATTCTTTATAATATAAAATAAAATAGCCGTTCAAATTGAACGGCTATTTTTATTTACGTTGAGGTTTATCGTCATTTCGAATGAGGAACGAATGAGAAATCTGATAAGCTAAAATGTGATTTCTCTGCAAGAACTTCGAAATGCCGAATGAGAAAGAAATTTTCTTATTTCTTACTAATCTTATAAAGATTACCAGAATCAGTAATTGCGAATAACATTCCATTAAAATAAGCTACATCTCTGAATCTTTCATATTTATCGGCTAATAATCTTTCTTCACCAACTACTTTATTATTCTCAATCACAAGTCTGGCAATATGCTGACTGCTAAGCCCTCCAATAAAAAGATTGTTTTTCCATTCAGGTATAGCATTACCTTTATAAAAAACCATTCCACTTGGAGAAAGAACAGGATCCCAATAATATACAGGTTGCTCCATACCAGGTTTTTGCTGAATAGCCTCACCAATTTTTTCACCACTGTATTCAATTCCATATCCTATAATAGGCCAACCATAATTTTTTCCAGCTTTAATAATATTCAATTCATCACCACCTCTAGGACCAAATTCTGCTTCCCAAAGATCTCCTGTTACAGGATGAATATCTAGGCTTTGTGCATTTCTTATCCCATAAGCATAAATCTCAGGCATTGCTTTATTATTATTCAGAAATGGATTTCCCGGTGCAGGTTTGCCATCTTTAGTAATCTTAAAAATTTTTCCCAAACCAGAACTTATTTGTTGTGCCTGTACTCTTCCCTCAATAATTGATCTTTCACCAGTACTTACAAATAAGTATCCTTCTTTATCAAAAACTAATCTTGAACCAAAATGAAGTACACTTTCAAGTGCTGGTGTTGCCCTGAAAATGACTTTAGGATTTTCAATTTTTCCACCAGATTCATTCAACTTTCCTTTGGCTACAGCAGTCAGGTTTCCATTTCCATATTGTTCTGAAAATGACCAATAAATTATTTTGTTGTCTTTAAAATCAGGATCAAGAGCTACATCAAGCAAACCACCTTGGCCAGCATCATCAACCTCAGGAAAACCAATAATTTTTTTTATTAATGAACCATTTGAATTACGGATTTCCATGTACCCACTTTTTTCACTAATCAACAATCGACCATCGTTAAGGGGTATAATGGCCCAAGGTCTGCCTAACTTTTCAGCAATTTTTTCTACCCTATATGGTGTTATAGTTTTTACACCAGATACTCTTGTTTGACCTGGAAATGCTGGTTTATACTTAGCATTTGGTTTACTAGTTTCAACTGGTGGAAGCTTCGTAGAATCTCCATAATTGAAATTATCTTCGGCATTTTTATTATTATTACAACCATTAGCTATTAGAGATATGACTAAACTAAATATGAAGAAAATTGTTTTCAATTGCATAAGAATAAATTTAACAAGTGGTTGGTGTGACACCAACCACTAAATTAATGAACAATCTCCTAAGTTGTTTTAATATGTCTTGCAATACGCAAATCATAATAAAATAGCCGTTCAAATTGAACGGCTATTTTTATTTAAGCTTGTGCTGTTGGTCCACCAAAGTTCATGGGAATTTCTATTTGTTCTAAGTCTTGTATTACACCATGAGATGATTCAAAACGTTGAATATTTTCTACCATAGCTTTCATAAATCTTTTGGCATGCATTGGGGTAAAAATAATTCTGCTTTTCACTCTGCTTTTTGGTGCATTAGGCATTACACTGATAAAATCTATTACAAATTCTGCATGACTATGAGTAATAATGGCAAGATTGGCATATTCACCTTCACTCATTTCTTCACTAATTTCAATGTTTAATTGATTATTGTTTTGTTGTTCTTCCATAATGTCGTTTTTACAAATATAATGGAGTACATTATTTAACAAAGTTTCTTTATCATTGTATTCAAATTCAAGAATAAGATTAGTTTTCATGTTACAATTTATTTTACTCGATTTTCATTGGAGTCAACTATTACAACCACAGTTTTATATTGAACATGGGGGTCTTTGGCTTTTATTGTTGGTTGTTTTTGCTGAAACTGGATTTTTTGCTGGATTCTTCTTTCCTGGTGATAGTTTATTGTTTGTTGCAGGCATTTATAATAATGAATTGATTTCTGCTTACTTTCCTTTCATTGAAAATGAATTTTTGCAACTCTTGTTTTTATGGCTGCTCATTACTGTTGCAGGCATTTTGGGTAATTCGTTTGGTTATGCTTTTGGAAGAAAAGTTGGACCAGCCATGTATAATTGGAAAGACAATTTTTTCTTTAAAAAGAAATACCTAGTACAAGCAAATGAGTTTTATGAAAAACATGGTGGTGGTGCAATAGTGTTTGCCCGTTTTTTACCCTTTGTAAGAACTTTTGCTCCAATAGTTGCAGGCATTGTAAATATGGACAAAAAGAAATTCACGTTTTATAACATTATAGGATGTATTAGCTGGGTTTTTCTAATGCTTTTTGCAGGGCATTATCTTCAAAAATGGATTCTTACCCAATATAATTTTGATTTAAAAAAACATTTAGAAATTATTGTTTTAGGAATAGTTTTAGTTACAACAGCTCCTGTTTTGATAAAAGTTTTTTACAATAAAAAAAAGAAATAGAGTTGTTATTGTTCAAGCATAGAGAAAGATGTTTGCAAATGATTTATTATATCAAATTTCTTTGACTCATGTAAATGGCATTGGGCCTATTCAATCTCGTATTTTACTTGAACATTTTAATACTGCAGAAAATATTTTTAAAGCTTCCAAAAAAGCATTGAGTGCTATTGAAGGTATTGGTGAAATAAAAGCCAATCTGATTAAATCTTTCAATGATTTTAAAATTGCAGAAGCAGAAATAAAGTTTATTGAAAAACATCATATTGAACCATTATTCCTTTCAGACAAAAATTATCCTCAAAAATTATTAAACTGCTACGATGCCCCAACTCTATTATATTTTAAGGGCAATGCTAATCTGAATCAACAAAAATCCATAAGTATTATTGGCACCAGAAACAACACTGAATATGGTAAAAAAATTACCGAAAAGCTTGTTGAAGATTTAAAAGAATACTCAGTAACAATATATAGTGGTTTAGCTTTTGGCATTGATGCTATTGCACACAAAGCTGCATTAAAACATAATCTTCCAACCATTGGTGTTTTAGCACATGGCTTTAATTCTATCTACCCCCAACAACATCAATCATTAGCTAAAGAAATGGTTTTAAACGGAGGGCTTCTCACCGAATTCTCAAACAATGTAAAAGCCGATAAACATAATTTTCCAAGAAGAAATAGAATTGTTGCAGGAATTTCTGATGCCACGATAGTTATTGAAACTGATGTTAAAGGTGGAAGTATGATTACAGCAGAATTGGCTTTTAATTATAATAAAGATGTATTTGCTATACCTGGTAGAATTACAGATTCAAAAAGTAGTGGTTGTTTAAAACTCATTCATCAAAACAAAGCTGCTTTAGTAAGTTCGGCTCAACAGATTGTTGAATTATTAGGTTGGGTAACTCCTCCAAAGAAAAAACAAACACAAAGAATGTTGTTTATTGACTTAAGTAAAGATGAATTAAAGATTGTTGAAATTTTAAAACAAAAAGAACAAGTGGGTATTGACGAAATTCAGCTAAAAAGTCAACTCAGCAGTAGTGCCATTGCTGCTGCCTTATTAAATTTAGAATTACAAAATATTATAACTTCTTTACCCGGTAAAATGTATCAATTAAATTAATGTGCATCGAACCAAACTGGAGTTTTATTATTAGGATCTGCATTGTAGTTAATGCATAATTCTTCTCCAGACTCAATATCCTTAACTGTTTTAATGGTTATAGTATTGTAATCAAAATCCATTTCATAATCGCAATTAGCACTGTAGGAATGATTATATAAAGAAATATAGCCTAACCCTAAAGCCCTTTTTTTTAGTTTATTACCCCATTCAAATAAATAATTAAACAATTTAGTTTTCTCAATATCTTTTACTTCTTTAGATGGAAAAACAATAACTGGAGATATTTCGATTATTGTATTTGCTTTAATCTTTTCTGTTGTAAAAACACCTTTTCCTTTTTTATCAGTAACAGCAACACTTAAACAAGGTAAAATCATTATAATTATTTCAAACAAAAATAACTTACTAATATTAAACTCAGCATAACTTACTTTTAATAATGAAGTTTAAAAAGAGAATTTACAATTAACTTTGGTGCATGAATTTGGAATTAGAAACTATTAGTCTACAAGAAAAGTTTGAAGAAATCATTAATCAACAAAACCCTTTAGAGATAAATGAATTTTTAAACGAACAAAACATTAGTGATGTTGCTGATTTAGTATATAACAATCCGGGCTTTGAAGATAGAATCATTGCCAACATGAGTATTCATAGGGCTTCGAAGGTTTTTAAGATTTTAGATTTATCAACTCAAAAGCTCATCATCAAAGAACTTCCTCCTAATAAAACTGCAGAATTATTGAATGAATTACCTGCAGATGATAGAACTGATTTTTTAGAAGAATTACCTAATGCTGCCATTAGAGATTTAATAAAATTATTAAATCCTGAAGAAAGAAAAATTACACTGTCATTATTAGGCTATCCTGAAGACAGTGTTGGTAGATTAATGACGCCTGATTATGTTTATGTTTATGCCCACAATACCATTGCAGAAGTTTTTGAAACCATAAGAAAACATGGAAGAAACTCTGAAACTATTGATGTGATTTATGTAATTGATGAACATGGCGAGTTATTAGATGATATTAGAATTAAAGACATTATTCTTTCCACTCCTGACAAAAAAGTTGAAGAGTTAATGGATGAAAGAGGAGTAGCTCTGAATGTTAATGATGATCAGGAACATGCTGCTGTTGTATTTAAAATGAATAATAGAGTGGCATTGCCTGTAACTGATGATAATAATAAACTATTAGGAATTGTTACCATTGATGATATGCTTTGGGTAGCCAATGAAGAGTTTAGTGAGGACATGCAAAAAATGGGTGGAACAGAAGCTTTAAATGAACCTTATTTAGATACTCCACTTTTTAAGCTTTTACAAAAAAGAGTTGTGTGGTTAATAGTATTGTTTTTAGGCGAATTATTAACTGCTAGTGTTATGGGTCATTTTGAAGGAGAAATATCTAAAGCTATTGTGTTAGCATTATTTGTTCCTTTAATTATAAGTAGTGGTGGTAATAGTGGTAGTCAGGCTTCTACATTAATTATTCAGGCTATGGCTGTAGGAGACATAACCATTGCAGATTGGTATAGAGTTTTAAAAAGAGAAATTATAAGTGGAATTTTATTAGGAACCATCTTAGGTATTATTGGTTTTTTCAGGGTTATTGTTTGGCACCAAATTATACCTAATGTTTATGGAGAACATTATTTTTTAATTGCATTAGCTGTAGGCTTTTCATTAATTGGTGTAGTACTTTGGGGAACACTTAGTGGTAGTATGCTGCCTTTATTATTAAAAAGGTTAGGTGCCGATCCAGCTGTTTCTTCTGCACCATTTGTAGCTACTTTAGTTGATGTAACAGGGTTATTAATTTATTTTTCTATGGCTTATTTCTTTTTACAAGGAATATTATTATAGCATTTTAAAAACTATAGATTGCATCATAATTTGCAACAGTTTTTTCCCAGCTGTTATCAATTTGCATCATTCTTTTTCTAATAGTCTGCAATAAGTCTTTATCGTTGTAAACATCTATAGCTCGTTGAGTACTGTATAAAATATCAGCAACTGAAGCATTATTATACCTTATGCCGTAACCAGCTTCATCTCCAATATCAATAACTGTATCTTTTAAACCTCCTGTGCTTCTTACCATTGGTACAGTTCCATATCGCATGGCATACATTTGGTTTAGACCACAAGGTTCAACTCTACTAGGCATGAGTAAAAAATCGGCACCTGCATACAACACATGAGATAAAGATTCATTATAGCCAATATAAGCGTTATAAAGTCCTTTATAAGAGTTTTGCAGAGCTTTAAGCTGTGCTTCAATTACAGGATCTCCGCTTCCTAAAATAACTATACAACACTGATTTTTAAGATGAGTAAATATTTGTTGAATAGATTCTGGTAAAATATCTGCAGCCTTCTCTCCTACTAATCTTCCAATAAAAACAATTAATGGTAAATCTGGGTTGATTTTGAAATTTTCACATATGATTTTCTTGTTTTCTGCTTTTCCTTTATCAACTGTTTTTACATTGAAATGATGGTTGATATAAGTATCAGTTGATGGATTCCAAACATCATGATCAATTCCGTTTAAAATGCCAAAACACTTTCCTCTTTCATATTCAAATAGTTTTTCTAGACCATTGCTATTTTTTGTAAGTTCTTCTAAATAACTATTACTAACAGTTGTAACTCGCCATGCATTTTTAATTCCAGATGCTAGTGGATTGATCATATTTTTCCAATCGAGCATACCATACTTCCAAGTATCCCAGTGAGGAATGTAATAACTTTTATCCCAACTCATCCATCCTTGATATTGAGCATTGTGAATAGTAACGATTGATGTAATGTTTGCTAATTTGGTTTTAAAAGCATAACAATGTTTCATCATGAAAGGTATGAGGGCTGTATGATGGTCATGACAATGAACAATATCAGGTTCATGCTCCCAACTATTTAACCAAGTAATTACTGCAATTTGAAAAGCTGTGAATCTTTCAGTATCATCGTCATAACCATACACATTTTCTCTATCTAGCAATCCATTGATATCAACTAAATACAAATCGAACCCAAGTTTATTTGTAACTTGTTTTATAATGGTAAACTCAAAATACACATCGCCTAAATAAGCTGCTCCTTTAAAATCAACTTCAAATTGATTATCGTATAAAAACTTAGTTCTATACATGGGCATCACCACTTTTGCAAAATGCCCAGCTTGATTTTGATATTTTGGTAAGGCACCAACTACATCACCCAAACCACCAGCTTTTGCCATAGGGTAACATTCGGCACTAATATGTATAATCTCCATTCAATAAAATTAAATGAAAATACTTTAAAGACTAAAGCTTAATGGAATATTAATTTTTACACTAAAGTTTCTACCCATATTAAACACGCCCATTCTTTGTGTTACATTATTCATATCAGTATACTTCAATCTGCTTAAATGATTTTGATAAGCAACATCAGCAATATTGTTAATGCTACAATAAAAATTTATTTTTTGTTTTGCACTTAATTTAATATCAGTACCAAAGCCTAGATTTAATAAGCTAAAAGCAGGTGTTATTGTTTCAGTATTTGATACAGTAAAAATGTTATTTTGTGCAAACTGGTTATCGATTTCAGCTTTTATTATAGCATTGCTAAATAATTTCGACTTACCTCTTAAATCAACTTTAATATCAGTTAATAATCTCGCAGGTGGCATAAAAGGAATATTTCTTGAGCGAAAATCATTATTGTTGAATCTTCCACTAACATAAGAAAAACTATTTTCTATGTGTAACCAATCTAATGGATGTGGATGAATATCTAAATTAGCTTCGAAGCCCATTAATGTTGCATTTGATTGTTTATATTGAAAAGCAAATAAATCATCACCATTATAATTTACCATTGAATCTGTTCCTGAGGCATTGGTCAACTTACTACTGAAAATAAAATTATTGAATGAAGTATAAAATGTATTTAAACTAAAACTTACATGCTCACTATTTAATTCAAGACCAGCATCGAGTTGATAAGAGTTTTCTGATTTTAATTGTTTATTCCCATATTCATATCTATTCGTTCCTTCATGAGCTCCATTACTACTAAGTTCAATCATGTTAGGAGCCCTGAAACCTTTAGCTATATTGAGTTTTAGTGTAACATTATTATTAAGTTCATAGGCTATTCCTACACTACCCGTAACATTATTAAAAGTATTATTCATTTGTTGAAATCTTACATCGCCAGATTCTATTAACTCTTCAGATTTCAAACTTCTATAATCATATCTTAATCCAAAATTGGTAGTGAGTTTTTCATAAGATTTTTTTGCAACAATAAATCCACCTAAATCAAATTGCTTGTAATTTGGTATTAAAACTTCTTCTGCTCCATTCTTATTTTCTTGAAGCATACCATTAATTCCAATGCTGGTCTTCCAACCTTTAACTTGATTGAAATGATATTGAAGATTGTAATTAATTGTCTTTAAATCAAAAAACAATTCAGGATTTGTTGGCTCATCTACATCGCCAAATTCTTTTCTTTCATTTTGTTGATAGGCTATATTGGTGGTTAACCTTCCTCCTGAAAAAATAAAATTATTATCTAATGCAATTTTGGTATGATTAATGGATTGATAAGGTATTAATACATCTCTGCCATTTAATTCAGCAGGTGTAGCAATATGTTCTTGAGGTGTTTCGGGATATACTAAAAATGCTCCTGTACTTGCATCTCTTGCTCCTGTTACAATTCCTAGCTTTTGATTGAAATTACTATATATTAAATGTGAAAACCCCCAGTTTTTATTTATGCCAATATAACCTCCAAAATTCTTTTCATTAAACCTACTATTTAGCACTTTTCCATCAAAAGCATTTGAATAATCTGCTGCTGATTTGTAACTATTGTAAAGATTCCAATTAAGACCATTATTCAAATTTCCTGCAACATTGTTGTAAACAGAATACATTTTATTATTATCTAAATAGCCAGTTGAAACATTCGCTTGAATTGTGTTTGATTGTATTGGTTTATTTGTAATAATATTCAAAACACCTGCAATAGCATCACTTCCATACATCAATGATGCTGGACCTTTTAGTACTTCAACTTGTTGAACACTTTGTTCATCAATTTCAATTCCATGTTCATCACCCCATTGCTGACCTTCTTGTCTAACTCCATCATTAATAGTAATCATTCTATTAGAACCTAAACCTCTAATGATAGGTTTTGATATTGCCGGACCAGTACTAATCATTGAAAATCCGTTTACAGTTTTAGTTAATGCATCAATAATATTAGTAGAAGAATTTTTAAATAAATCGTTCTTTGAAACAATAGAAACTGGTTGTGGAGTATTTTTAATTTTTGTAGCAGATGTAGTACCAGTAATGGTTACAGCTTCTTGCTCAACTACAGTCTCAACTAAAGCAAAATTTTTAACTGTTGCTTTAGTTATTTCGATGGTTTCAATAATACTTGCAAAACCTTGATAGTTTACTTCAATCAAATAGTTGCCTGCTTTTAAATTATTTATTTGATATGAACCATCTTTATTACTCACCACTCTAACTTTTAGATCATGAATAATAATATTGGCACCTTCTAGTGGCTCTTTTGTTGTAGCATCGGTTATGATGCCTGATAAATTAACGTTTACGTCTGTGTAAGTAGTTGTATTTGCTAAACTAGCTATACTAAATAATAAAAAATTAAATATAAATATGATAAATGATTTCATTGTTATTTGTTTAAAAATAAATAAATACTAGCTCCTTAATTGGAGAAAAATAATAAAGCAATAATTTGTAAACTAACAATGAGTAGGGGGTCCTCTTAATTGATCTATTAAAAGCTGATTAATTGTAACAAAAGGAAAATGTTTTTCCTGATATGAATTGGCATGAATTAATGTTGCTGGAATTAGTGCTAATGATGTTCCTAAAAAAGGAAGCTCAACTACTAATTGATCTATTTGGCATTGATATGAAGCACTGTTTAAATTTACTTCATGAGCATTTGAGGATTTCATCCATGCAACATCGGTATGATCAGCAAATAAACTATGCAAAAATCTTTTTGGAGTTGCAGCAAATAGAAACAACAGCAGCAGTGTAAAAGCAATAGATTGTTGTATGTATCTTTTAAAACTCACTTTAGTAGTTACTCAAATTTTTAACCAAAAATTAATGCTGCAAAATAACGTGATTCTGTTCTAAAAAAAATCCCCAATATTGTTATTGGGGATTAAAATATTAACTTTTTGCTGCGTTATTATCATTTTGTTGTGGTCTATCCATTTGTGGTCTTTCTGGTCTTGGCATTAAAGCTTTTCTGCTTAATTTAAATTTACCAGTTCTTGGATCTATGTCTAACAATTTCACTTTTACTTTATCTCCTTCTTTAAACACTCCATCCATTGTTTCTAAACGAGACCAACTAATTTCACTAATGTGTAATAAACCTTCTTTTTTAGGCAAGAATTCTACGAATGCACCAAATTCTTTAATACTTTTTACAGTGCCTTCGTAAGTTTCATTCACCTGAGGAACTGCAGTAATACCATTAATCCAATCAATAGCTTTTTGCATGTTTTCTTGAACGGCAGAGAAAATGCTTACTTCACCTGTATTTCCAACTTCTTCAATATTAACGGTACAACCAGTTTCTCTTTGAATTTCTTGAATAATTTTTCCACCTGGTCCAATTACAGCACCAATATATTCCTTATCAATAATAATTTTAACCATTCTTGGTGTGTGTGGTTTCACCTCTGGTCTATGAGCAGGAATACATTCGTACATAGCATCTAAAATATGTAAACGACCAGTTTTAGCTTGGTTTAAAGCTTCTCTCATCACATCCATACTTAAACCATCAACTTTAATATCCATTTGAACACCACAAATACCATCTCTAGTACCAGTTACTTTAAAGTCCATATCACCTAAGTGATCTTCATCTCCTAAAATATCTGTTAAGATTGCATATTTTCCGTCGGCTCTAGAAATTAATCCCATGGCAACACCACTAACGTGTTTTGGAATTGGCACACCTGCATCCATTAAAGCTAAGCTACCAGCACAAACTGTAGCCATTGAAGACGATCCATTACTTTCTAAAATATCACTCACAATTCTAGTAGTATATGGATATTCATTCCCTGGCATCATTTGTTTTAAACTTCTTAAAGCTAAATGACCATGACCCACTTCTCTTCTACCCACACCTCTCATCATTTTAACTTCACCAGTTGAAAATGGTGGAAAATTATAATGTAAGAAGAAGTTTGAAAACTCTGACTGAGCAGCACTTTCAACTAAAAGTTCATCGAGTTTATTACCTAATGTAACAGTAGTTAATGATTGTGTTTCTCCACGAGTAAATAAAGCAGAACCGTGTGGACTAGGTAATGGTTCTATTTCCATAGCTAATGGACGAACTTCATCTAATTTTCTACCATCTAATCTCACTCTATCTTCTAAAATCATATTTCTTACTACTTCCCATTGTAAGTCTTCGAAATATTTTTTAGCAAACTTTTTATCAGTATCAGTAGCCTCTTCACCTAAACTTGCTATTAACTCTTCTTTTAAAGTACTGTATGCTTCACTTCTTTCATGCTTCGCAGAAGCACTTTTGGCGATGGTATAAATTTTATCTTTAGCAAAAGCAATTACTTTCTGATTGATTTCTTCGTTTTGCTCAGGTTTCTTATATTCTCTTTTAGCAGTAATTCCTTTTTTATTTCTTAATTCTTCTTGAGCCTTAATTTGAACACGAATTGCATCATGACCAATTTGTAAAGCTTCTACTAATTCTTCTTCACTACACTCTTTTGCCTGACCTTCAACCATCATCAAGTTTTTCTCAGTTGCAGCAATAATAAAGTCGTAAGAAGATTTTGTTAATTCAGTTCTTGTAGGATTGATAACAATCTTTCCTTCAACTTTAGCTACTCTTACCTCACTAATAATTTCTTTAATTGGAATATCTGAAACTGCTAGTGCTGCAGACGCAGCTAAACAAGCCATTGCATCTGGCATAATTTCAGGATCACTAGAAATTAATGATACTAATACTTGCACATCACATAAATAATCTTCAGGAAATAATGGACGAAGTGCTCTATCAATTAAACGACTTGTTAAAATTTCATAATCGTTTAATCGTGCTTCTCTTTTAAAGAATGAGCCAGGAACTCTTCCTGCAGAAGCAAATTTTTCTTGATAATCTACGCTTAAAGGAAAGAAACTTTGTCCTTCTTTAGCTTCTTTGTTGGCAACTACAGTTGCTAATATGATACAATTGCCTTGACGAACAGTTACTGAACCGTCTGCCTGACGAGCAATTTTACCAGTTTCTAAAATAACTTCAGCTCCATTAGGGAGTGTAAAAGTTGATTGTATTGGTTGTGTTAACATGTTGATAAATTGAAGTGAAAATTTGGCGATTTGTGATCAGCTAAATTTTCTGAATAAATAATTTAATTGTTCAAATAGATGGTAAAGCAAAAATTCCCAACGACCAATGGAAGCTGGGAATAATTTATAAGTTGTAATTAGTTTTAAAAAGCAACCCAATAATTTCCTTACTCCCCTTTGGGGGTATGGGCAGGTTTACTTTCTTAATCCTAATTGTTCAATTAATGTACGGTATCCAGTAAGATTGTGTTTTTGCATATAGCTTAACAGTCTTTTACGTTGACCAACCATTTTCATTAATCCACGTTGTGTAGAGAAATCTTTTTTGTTGGTTTGTAAATGCTTACTAATGTCTAAGATTCTTTCTGTTAATAATGCAACCTGACCTTCAATTGATCCTGTGTTAGATGCTTTGCCACCATATTGTGCAAAGATGGATGATTTTTTTTCTTTTGTTAATGACATCTTTTTGTGTTTAAATGAACACCCAATTGTGTTTTACTTTTTTATTTCGGCGGCGAAGATAAGGGAAATCTCTATTTAGATACCAAAATTCTGCTGATAATTTCTATAATTTTCTATCTGTTTCATAATAATTTAATATTAAAATCAAGAAAAATAAAAGTGCATTATTATACCTTTGCCTATGGCAACAGTAAAAAAATCAGTTTCTAACAGCAAAAAAAGTCAAAATACCATCGTAGATGGATTAACATTTGATGATGTTTTAATTACTCCAGCTTACAGCAATGTACTTCCAAAAGATGTAGATGTCTCTACCCATCTTACCAAAAAAATTAAACTTAATATTCCATTTCTTTCCGCAGCAATGGATACAGTAACAGAATCTAACTTGGCTATTGCTTTAGCAAGAGAAGGCGGACTAGGTATTTTACACAAAAATATGAGTATTGAACGCCAAGCCGAACAAGTAAAAAAAGTGAAAAGAAGTGAAAATGGTTTAATAGTCGACCCTATTACTTTAACCAAATCTGCTACTGTAGCTGATGCGTTTAAAATAATGAGAGAGAGAAGAATTGGTGGAATTCCTATTATTGATGAAGCTGGAAAATTAATAGGCATAGTTACCAATAGAGACTTAAGGTTTGAAGTAGGCAACAACAAGAAATCTATAGAAAAAGTAATGACCAGCCAAAACCTCATTACTGCACCAGAAGGAACTGATTTAAAAAAAGCTGAAAAAATTTTACAACAATATAAAATTGAAAAACTTCCAGTAGTTAATAAACAAGGAAAATTAATTGGACTAATTACTTATAGAGATATTGAACAAATAAACAATTTCCCGAATGCTTCTAAAGATGGTTTTGGAAGATTGTTAGTTGGGGCAGCACTAGGTATTACAAATGATCTTTTAGATAGAGCTGCAGCATTACAATATGCTGGAGTTGATATAGTTACTCTAGATAGTGCTCATGGACATAGTGATGGAGTAATAAGCAAATTAAAATTGCTGAAAAAGAATTTTAAAAACATGCAAGTCATTGCAGGCAATATTGCCACAGCTGCTGGTGCAAAAGCAATGGTTGATGCTGGTGCTGATGCTGTTAAAGTTGGTATAGGACCTGGTTCTATTTGTACCACAAGAATTGTTACAGGTGCTGGTGTACCTCAACTAACAGCAATTATGGAAGCTGCAAGTATTCTAAAACAAAAAAACATTCCTTTAATTGCCGATGGTGGTATTCGCTATACAGGTGATGTGGTTAAAGCCTTAGCTGCTGGTGCTGATGTTGTGATGATGGGAAGCATTTTTGCAGGAACTGAAGAGAGCCCAGGCGACACAATTATTTATGAAGGAAGAAAATTTAAAGAATACAGAGGCATGGGTAGTATTGGTGCAATGGGTGAAGGCAGCAGTGATAGATATTTTCAGACTGAAACTGCAGAAAATAAAAAGTTTGTTCCAGAAGGTATTGAAGGTAGAATTGCCTATAAAGGTTATTTAAGTGAAATTATTTATCAATTTGTTGGAGGCTTAAGAGCAGGTATGGGTTACAGTGGCTCTAAAAATATTGAAGCACTTAAAAATGTACAATTTATTAAAATGAGTAATGCAGGAATGAAAGAAAGCCATGCCCATGATATTGTGATAACTAAAGAATCTCCTAATTATAGCAGAAGTTAAATTATTGTTTACCACTTAACATGGGTACAAAAGAAAACATATCGTATTTTTCTTCTTCATAAGTACCATCAGAGTTTTTAATAATTTTTAGCATCCTTTGGGCGTCACCTTCATCAACCGGTATAACCATAATTCCACTTGGTGTTAATTGTTGTAATAAGCTGTGTGGAATATAAGGTGCTGCAGCAGTAATTATTATTCTATCAAAGGGAGCATAATTAGGCAATCCTTCAAATCCATCTCCATAAAAATATTTAATATTGGAGTAATAACTCAAATGTTTGAAAAGTTTATTTTGTTCAAACAATTTTTTTTGTCGTTCAATCGTATATACTTCAGCACCTAAATAAGCTAAAACAGAAGCCTGATAAGCACTGCCGGTACCCACTTCTAAAATTTTTGTACCAGATTTTACATCTAATAGTTGCGTTTGAAATGCAACTGTATAGGGTTGAGAAATGGTTTGATTAGCTTCTATTTGTAAAGCAATATCATCATAAGCTTTAGCATCAAAAACTGTGTCTATATAAAAGTGTCGTGGAATATGATTAATAGCATTTAAAACTTGTTGACTGGTGATGCCTTTTTCTTTTAAAACATCAACCAATCTTTTTCTTCTTCCTTTATCTAATGGGGTATCAATTTCTCTTCTTCTCATCAATACAAAAATAACCTTTGCTATGCTAAAACCTATATGTGTGTATAATAAAAAAAATCATTAAGTTTTAAACAATGGGAAAGTGGCTATTTTTTTGAATTTATTTTAAGAAGAAATTAGAAATAAATTTTACCTAAACTAACTTTTTTTTTAAAAAAATGAAAACACAAAAACTTCTTGTTTTTTTGGCATTACTTATTTTCGTTTCATCATGTAAAAAAGATTTTAATCAGCCAATAGAACACCAACAAACGGAAGCCATTTATTCTGGCTTTCCAGAAACTTTTGAATCAGGTACTAAAACAGCTTATGCTTCAGCAGATGTAACGCTATCTAGCGGCTCATGGAATTTAAATGATGCATTATTAGGAACCTTAAGCACTGATGCAAAAAATGGATTAAAATCTGTAAGAATTCAAAATTCAGGAACATTAACGATGAACTTTAATGTTAATGTTGGAGCTTCTTCCGTATCCGTATTTTATGGTAAATTTGGAACAGATGCAAACAGCACATTTGAACTTTGGGCCTCTACCAATTCTGGTTCAACATGGGAAAAAGTAGGATCTACTATTACCGTAAGTACATCTTCCTTAAGCCAAACAACTTTTTATTGTGCTTATGTGAATGCAGTTAGATTTCAAATAAGAAAAACAAGTGGTGGAAGATTAAACATTGATGATTTTAGTATAGAAGATAATAATAACCCAAATCCAACTAGAGATGATAATTTGGCTATGGGTAATCCAAGTAGTGCTACCACTGATGTTGCTTTTCCAAATAATTATTTAATGACTAAAACACAGTATGTTTTATCATATAATAATTCTAAAGGATCAGCTAATTGGGTTAGCTGGCATTTAAGCAGTGCTTGGAAAGGTACAGCCACACGTTGTGATTGTTTTACTGGTGATGCAACCTTACCTACAACATTTTATAAAGCAGTGACATCAAATTATACAAATACTGGATTTGATAGAGGACACCTCTGTCCTTCAGATGATAGAGATGGAAGTAGTGCTGATAATGCTGCTACTTTTTTAATGACTAACATCATACCACAGGCACCAAAAAATAATCAGATTACTTGGGCAGCTCTTGAAACTTACTGTAGAAACTTATTAAATTCTGGTAACGAGTTATACATAATTGCTGGAGGTAAAGGATCAGGGGGTTCTGGCAGTTTAGGAGGCACAACCTATTCTATTGCTAGTGGTAAAATAAATGTACCAAGCAGTTTCTGGAAAGTTATAATTGTTTTACCTGTTGGCTCATCTGATGTTTATAGAGTTAACAACTCAACAAGAGTGATTGCAGTTGATATGCCTAATAATCAAACTGTCAATAATCAAACATGGGGTTATTACAGAACATCTGTTGATGCTATTGAAGCAGCTACTGGTTATAATTTCTTCTCCAATGTTCCAACTTCCATTCAAGCTGTAATTGAATCTGTAGTTGATAACGGTCCAACACAATAATAAATAAATAATATTAATGAGAGTAGTAGCTATTTGCTACTACTCTTTTTTATTGAAGTTGTCGTTTATACATCTGAATAGTATTTTCAAAACCTAAATATATGGCATCGCAAATCAAAGCATGACCAATACTAACTTCATCTAACTCAGGAATTGATTGACTAAATAATTTAAGGTTGTGCAAATCTAAATCGTGACCAGCATTTATGCCTAAACCCAATGATGTAGCATGTTTGGCAGAATCTATATAGCTCTTTAATACAACATTATTCTCATCTATTCTATAACTGCATTTTTCACATTCTTTAGCAAATGCTTCAGTATACAACTCAATCCTATCAGTTCCAGTAGTTGACGCTGCAGTAATAAAGTCTTGAATAGGATCTATAAAAATTGAAACACGAATACCGGCATTTTTAAATACGGCAATTATATGTTTTAAGTAATCCTGATGCTTAATTGTATCCCATCCATGATTGCTGGTTAACTGGCCAATTGCATCTGGTACCAATGTTACTTGATGTGGTTTTGTTTCAAGAACTAAATCAACAAAACTTTGTTCTTGAGGATTTCCTTCAATATTAAATTCTGTAGTAATGATTTTTTTTATTTGCCTTACATCATCATAACGAATATGTCTTTCATCGGGTCTTGGGTGAACAGTTACACCATCTGCTCCAAAACGTTGAACATCTATTGCAGCTTTTACCACATCAGGATTATTTCCTCCTCTAGCATTTCTGAGTGTAGCAAACTTGTTGATGTTAACACTAAGTTTAGTCATGCTGCAAAATTAAGTTCTAAACTCTTCAAAAACGATGTTGTGTTCTTGTAACTTTTCTAAAACAGGTTGATAAATATTTCTACTTGTAGGAATTTGCAAGCCTTTCGAAGTAATTACTCCATCTAAAATTAACTCAGCAGCTATGCCTAGAGGCAATCCCACTGTTTTGGCCATTGCTGTTTCTGCATGATTATCTCCTACTACTTTTAATAAACTTTTTAAGTGATGAGTTTTGTTTTCAATTTTATATTCAAATTCATGCAACATAATAATCATGTCTTTATCATTTTCCTGCAAGGCTAATTTAGATTCCATAATAAACTGCAAAACATCAACAGCAGCACAAAGACCTTTATTAATCATCGTTTCACCATCATACCAACCAAAATATTCTAATTGTTTATCAACTTGAGTAGTTAAATTAAACCTCTTTAAATGTTGTTGAAAAAAGTTTGCAAAAGTCAAATTATCCGTCTGATAAACCTTTTCTTCATCGGTTAATTTAAGATCAACAATTTTCTTCCATCCTTTAATAAACTCAGGAAACCTCAGAGTAGTTCTGATGAAAGTTGAACAATTTTGTAAACCATAAATAGGCCTGTAACTTAATGAATCTCTATTTGCGTAATAACCATATACTTCACCATTTGGCAATTGCAAAATATTTTGTGCATTAAATAAATCTTGGTACTTCAATATTTTTTCTTCATTGTCCTCTATAAAAATGGCACCAGAACTGCCTGCTAAAACTATGTTCCTTGGGTTCCATGTCAACTTATAGCACCAAGGATTATTAATACTCTCGGGTGTCACTAATCCTCCACAGTGCGATTTAAATGAAGTAATTTGCCCTCTTTTACTTTTAATTTCATCAATAATTTGCATGGCACTCATATGGTCAATTCCAGGATCTAAACCCATTTCGTACAAAAACAATAATCCTTTTTCTTCAACTTGTTTTGAAAGGGTTTTTGTGGCTTCGTCAATATAAGATGCAGTTAAAAGATTTTTATTAAACTGTAAACATGCTTTTGCTATAAGCATATGCAAATGAGGTGGCATTAAGGAAATAACAATATCTGCTTGCTGAACAATTTTATTTTTTTCTTCTTCATTAAAAATATCTACAGTTTTTCCTTTAACTAATTCATGAACTCCAATTTTTGAATCAAGCAAATTCTTATCTCCATCAATTATGGTTACCTTCCAATTCCTTTTTGTTGCAAGTATTTTAAGAAAATCAATTAACACAGTTGCTGATTTTCCAGCACCAAATAATACAATATGCTTCATGCATCAAAAGTAGCATTACACAATTAATTCAATATTTTGTTTTGAAAATATTTTTAGGAGAGTACATTTGCAACAACAGTGCTTTTTTAAAAACTTAAATGAAACTATCTACAAAGCATTTATTAGGAATAAAAGATTTACTGAAAGAAGATATTGAACTCATTCTTTCCACTGCAAAAGAATTTAAAGAAGTTTTACAAAGACCCATAAAAAAAGTTCCCTCACTTAGAGATAAAACAATCGTTAATCTTTTTTACGAAAACTCAACCAGAACAAGAATTTCGTTTGAATTGGCAGAGAAACGATTAAGTGCAGATACTATTAACTTTTCTGCTTCAGGCTCTAGTGTTGATAAAGGTGAAACTTTATTAGACACAGTGAATAATATTTTAAGCATGAAGGTTGATATGGTGGTGATGAGGCATGCCTCAAGTGGTGCTCCTCATTTTTTAGCAAAGCACATTCCTGCAGTAATCATCAATGCTGGCGATGGCACCAACGAACATCCTACACAAGCATTATTAGATGCTTTTTCTATGATTGAAAAGTTTGGAACCTTAAAAGGATTACATGTTTCAATTGTTGGAGATATTATGCATAGTAGAGTGGCTTTAAGTAATATTTATTTGTTGAAAAAAATGGGTGCACATGTTACTGTTGTTGGACCACCTACTTTAATTCCAAAATATTTAACCGAAGCTTTTGATGTTAAAGTAGAATATGATATTAAAAAAGGTTTGCAAAATTGTGATGTTGCTAATGTTTTAAGAATACAACTAGAAAGACAAAATCAGCCTTTGTTTTCTTCTTTAAGAGAGTATAATTTAAGCTATGGTATTAGCAGAAAACTTTTAGATAGCTTAAACAAAGAAATTACCATTATGCACCCAGGCCCAATGAATAGAGGTGTTGAAATAGATAGTGATATAGCAGACGGACACCAATCCATCATTTTAAACCAAGTTGAAAATGGTGTAGCAGTTAGAATGGCTGTATTGTACTTATTAACTGATCAATAATTTTAGGCTATTTTTCCAATTACATCTATCAATTCTGTTTTAGTGATTGGAATTCCCATGATTTTATTATAAGGAATGGCATCAATTAAGTACTGATCACGAATAATTTTTACTAATTGCCCGTTATTAATTTCTGGAATAATTACTTTTTCGAAATTATTTAATATTTCGCCTAAATTTTTGGGGAAAGGACGAATATATCTTAGGTGAGCATGACTCACAGATTTCCCTTGAGCTTGTAATGTTAACACTGCACTCTTAATAGCACCATAAGTACTACCCCACCCTAATACTAAAACTTTACCTTTTTCAGCTCCACTATCAATTTTTTGTAAAGGAATATAATCAGCAATTTTATCAACTTTAGCTTGGCGAATTTTAACCATGTGCTGATGGTTATCTGAGTCGTAACTAATGTTTCCGGTAATATCTTCTTTCTCTAACCCCCCAATCCTGTGTTCTAGACCTGGAGTTCCTGGTATTGCCCAAGATCGAGCCAATTTTTCATCTCGTTTATAGGGCATTAATTTTTCTTCACCTTCATCCAATCCTTTTTTAAAGTTTACTTTAATAGAATTCAAATCTGCACTTTGAGGAAATTTCCAAGGTTCTGCACCATTGGCAATATATCCATCACTTAAAAAGATTACTGGTGTCATGTGTTGAACAGAAATTCTTGCAGCTTCATACACTGCTTCAAAGCAATCGCTAGGTGTAGATGCAGATATTACAGGCATTGGACACTCACCATTTCTGCCATAATACGCTTGCATTAAATCGCTTTGTTCTGTTTTTGTAGGAAGACCAGTTGATGGGCCACCTCTTTGTATATTTATTACAACTAAAGGAATTTCTAACATTACAGCTAATCCCATAGCTTCTGCTTTTAATGCCATACCTGGACCACTAGTTGTAGTTACACCTAATTGTCCACCATAACTTGCACCAATAGCAGAACAAATAGCTGCAATTTCATCTTCTGCCTGAAAAGTTCTTACACCAAAAGATTTGTATTTACTCAAATCGTGTAAAATATCTGAAGCTGGAGTTATTGGATAAGAACCTAAAAATAATGGCAACCCACTTTTTTCACTAGCAGCAATTAAACCATAAGCTACAGCTTGATTACCCATGATACTTCTATATTTTCCTGGAGGAAGTTTTGCTTTTTGTACAGTAAATTGTGTTGAGAAAGTTTCAGTGGTTTCACCATAATTATAGCCAGCTTGTAATACTTTAATATTACTTTCTAGTATCACTTCTTTTTTGCCAAATTTTTCTTTTAAGAAGTTGATGGTGTTGGTTAAATCACGATTATAAATCCAATAAATTAAACCCAAAACAAACATGTTTTTTGCCCTGTCCCTTTCTTTTACACCAAGTTCAGTAAAATCTTTTAATGCTTCTCTAGTTAATTTAGTTACATCTACTTTAATTAAATCATATCCTTCTAAGCTATTGTCTTCAATGGGATTCACTCCATCTGCATAATTGGCTAGTCGCAAATTCTTACTATCAAACCCATCGGTATTAGCAATAATTTTACCCCCTTTTTTTAAACTTTTAAGATTTGATTTTAATGCTGCTGCATTCATTGCAACCAAAACATCACACAAATCACCAGGAGTAAATACTTTATTTGAAGAAAAATGAATTTGAAATCCACTAACACCTGCCATTGTTCCTTGAGGTGCTCTAATCTCTGCAGGAAAATCTGGAAATGTTGCCAAATCTATTCCTAATAATGCTGTGTTGTTGGTGAATTGTTGACCAGTAAGTTGCATACCATCTCCACTATCGCCAGCAAATTTGATAACAACTTCTTCAATAATTTGTTCGTTAGAATTCATAAATCCAGATTTTGTGCTTGCTACAAATATAGAAAACTAGTGAAACCAAAAAACTAATTTAAAACAGTAAACCAAATAATCTTTAATAGTTATAGTTTTGCTATAGTCTACCTATATGAAACTGAAACGAAAAGTCATTCAATATCCAATTTCCATCTTTTTATTATGTAATTTTTTTATGTCTTGTGAATACGAGTCAGAAAAAAAAGAAATAATATCTGATGTTGTAACAACAGAAATTGACTCCTCATTAGATCAAAACAGAATAAGACCTATAATATTAAACCCTGTTTTTGATAGCATTGAGCGTATAAAAATTTCTGAACCACATATTATGGACACATCAAAAAAGTATATTTATTTAACTTTTGATGATGGCCCACAACATGGTACTGTTGCTTGTTTCGACTTATGCAAAGAACTTAATGTAAAAGCAACTTTTTATATGGTTGGCTTTCACGCTTCATCTGTAAACCTTAGAAATATTATAAGAGAAATTGATAATAATTATCCGCAAACATTATTAGCAAACCATAGTTTTAGTCATGCTAGAAATAAATACCACTTTTTTTACAATAATGATTCACTTGCAACTGCAGATTTATTGTATGCACAGGAAATGCTAAAGGTTCCCTTTAAAATAATTCGGTTGCCTGGTAGTAACTCTTGGGTTTTAAAAGAAAAGTTTAAGGCAGAGCCTTTGGCTAAAAAAGTTTGCAAAAAATTAGACTCACTAGGTTATAACATCATTGGCTGGGACTTGGAATGGAATTTCAATTCATCTTCAAATCCAATACAAAGTGCTGATGAAATGATTGCCAAAGTATATTCAAAATTTCAAAAAAACAACTTGATGACTAAAAATCATTTAATGATTTTAACCCATGATAGAATGTTCAGAAATTCGAATTTTACTGACTCACTCAAAAAATTTATTACAGTGTTGCAACTAGATAGCAATTTTGTTTTTGAAACTAGTGATCATTATCCTGGGTTAAAGTCGTTGCAATAAAAAATTCATTTTAACTTTACATTTTTAAAAATCACAATATATTTGTTACAATAAAAATTACAATTATGGCTTTTTTCGAATCAAGCAATCCAACCCTTTCTGAAAAGGTATTTAAAAAGAATAGTTCAGCTTATCAAGACATTGATAATGTAATGACAGTTAGAGGCACCATGAACAAATTTGGTTTCTTAATGTTAATGGTTGCTGCTGCTGCAACGTATACATGGCAATTGTATTCACAAAATAATCCTTCATTAATGAGTACATTAATGTGGGTGGGTGTTATTGGTGGATTAGTTGTTGGTTTAGTTATATCATTTAAACCACAATGGTCGCCTTTTTTAGCTCCAGCTTATGGTATTTTAGAAGGTTTTTTTGTGGGTGCCATTTCTGTTGTTTTAAATGAAGCTTTTGCAGAAAAATTTCCTGGATTAATCATTAGTGCTGTGGGTTTAACCATTGCAGTAGGCTTAGCCATGTTTTTATTATATAATTTTAAAGTAATTAGACCTACTCAACGTTTTAGAAGTATTTTAATGAGTGCTACTTTAGGTATTGGCTTATTCTATGTAGTAAGTATTGTTTTAAGATTATTTGGCGTTAACATGCCATTTATGAATTTTGGTGATGGTAGTATTTTAGGGATTGGTATCAGTTTGTTTATTGTGGCTATTGCTGCTTTGAATTTAATTTTAGATTTTGAAAGAATTGAAGTAGGTGCTGAACATGGTGCTCCAAAATATATGGAATGGTATAGTGCTTTTGGTTTATTAGTTACAATTATTTGGTTATATATAGAAATTCTTAGACTCTTAAGTAGATTCTCGAGCAGAGATTAGTACAATTTGTTTTCATAAAGAAATGCCTCACAAATTGTGAGGCATTTTTATTGGGCTAAATATGTTAAATAGGACAAGTTTGATGATAGTTAATATTCTCTTGATACACTCTTTCAAACTCATATCCCTTATAAACTTTTTCTACTTCATTCAATATATTATACACTTCATCAATATCTGAAGTGGTAACCAATTTTAATCTGTATTCTTTAATATTTGGTAGCCCTTTTAAATAGTTGGTGTAATGGGTTCTCATTTCATTTAATCCCACTCTATGACCTTTCCAATCTAAGCTTAATTGTAAGTGTTTTTTACAAACTGCAACTCTTTCTTCAACTGTTGGGGGAGGTAACTCTTCTCCTGTTTGTAAAAAATGTTTAATTTCTCTAAATATCCAAGGATAGCCAATTGCAGCACGACCAATCATTATTCCATCCACATCAAACCTTTTTTTATACTCAGCAGCTTTTTGTGGACTATTAATATCTCCATTACCAAAAATGGGAATTTGAATTCGAGGATTATTTTTTACTTTAGAAATCAAAGTCCAATCTGCTTCGCCTTTATACATTTGGCTTCTTGTTCTTCCATGAATAGCTAAGGCTTTAATACCCACATCTTGCAATCTTTCTGCAACTTCTTCAATATTTTTCGAACTGTCATCCCAACCTAATCTGGTTTTTACTGTTACAGGTAAACTTGTGCTTTTTACACAAGCTTCAGTTAAGCGAACCATCAAATCAATATCTTTCAATACTCCAGCTCCAGCACCTTTTGCTACTACTTTTTTTACAGGACAACCAAAATTTATATCCAATAAATCGGGCTGAACAGCATCTACAATTTTAGCACTCATAGCCATTGCATCTTCATCACCACCAAAAATTTGAATGCCTATTGGTTTTTCGTAATCAAAAATGTCTAATTTTTTTCTACTTTTAATAGCATCACGAATTAATCCCTCACTACTGATGAATTCAGTATACATTAAATCTGCACCATTATCTTTACACACTGCTCTAAATGGAGGATCACTAACGTCTTCCATAGGTGCTAATAATAAAGGAAATGTAGGTAATGTTATGTTCCCTATTTTTACCATCTATTTAAATCTTAAATTAAAATAAGCTGCAAAGTTAAGCTAAGTATACCATGTAGCAGATTTGCAACAATAAATTAACATCTTATGTTCGATAATCAACCCAAAATCAGCAACTTTGGACAATTTGGAATTTTAATTGCACTCTTTGGAGCAGGAACCATAATAGCCGTAATCATTCAAACTCTCTTTGCTTTGTCAATGGTGAATTTAAGTGAAATGATGAGTGGAAATGGTAAGGCACTTTTAGAAGCAATAGCCTTACCACAGAATGTAAACAAAGTAAGATGGATGCAATGTTTAGGCACTTTTGCTATGATGTTTTTACCTGCTTTTTTCTTTGCACTCATTGTTAGCAAACAGCCTTATAAATATTTAGGTTTATCAAAATCTGCTCATCTAAATCAGATTTTAATAGTTATTGGTATTTCTATTACTGCACTTTTTTTAAGTGGAGGTTTAGGCGAGCTTAATAAAATTATACCTATTCCTCAAAACTGGGCAGCTAAGTTTAAAGCAATGGAAGATACTTATGCAGAACAAGTAATGATAATTGCTAGCATGAAAACTTTTGGTGATTATTTAATATCGATATTAATGATTGCTATTTTACCTGCTCTTTTTGAAGAATTGTTTTTTAGAGGTGCTTTACAACAATTTTTAGTGAGTTGGTTTAAAAATGCTCATGTGGCAATATTAGTAACAAGTATATTGTTTAGTGTAATTCACTTTAGCTACTATGGTTTTTTACCAAGATTGGCTCTGGGATTAATGTTGGGTTATATTTTCTACTTCAGCAAAAATATATGGCTTAATATTTTAATGCATTTTATTAATAATGCTGTTGCTATTACAGCTTTATATTTTACAAGTGTTAAAGGTGGAGATGTTAAAAAAGCAATGGATGAAAGTTATCCTCTTTGGGTTGCAATTGTTACTTTAGTTATTGTTTTGTATTTATTTAAATTATATAAAGCTGCTTGTACTAAACATCAATCAGAACAATCAAATAATCTTGTAAATATTGATTAACAATGGCATTAAACTTAAGCACTTTAAAAACCAGAAGTCTAACAGCTATATTTTTTGTAGTGATTATGCTTGCTGGATTATTGTACAATTATTGGTCATTCTTTTTTCTATTTAGCATCATACATTTTGGATGTTGGGTAGAATATTACAAATTATTGGGCTTGATTGATGCAGGCTCTAAGAAAGTCCATTTACTAGACAAGATAGTAACTCTGATTGGTGGTTGGGGATTTATGCTGATGATGATAAATCAAAATTTTGAATACTTAAATATTTTTACATATAGTATAGGAAAATGGGTAATGATTATTGCAGTTATTGAAATAACTATATCGAACATTTTTTTAGGAGGTAAGAATAAACTTAAAAACTTCTTTTTCACTTTATTAGGATTCGTTTATATATCTCTAAGTTTTGGACTAATGATTAGCCTTAGAAATCATGGAATGATTTTTAAAGGACAAACACTATTCTTAGATTTTGGTTTTGCTTTACCGCTTCTTTTAATTGTTTCAATTTGGATTAACGATACAATGGCTTATATTGTTGGTTCTTTGATTGGCAAAAATCCTTTGTCTTCTATCTCTCCGAAAAAAACTTGGGAGGGAACAATTGGTGGAGCTGTTTTATGTGTTTTGATCATTAGCAGTTTGGTGTATTTTTATTTCGATAAATCTTTATTGAGTTTAGCATTAATAGTTTCAAGCATTGCAGCAATTTTTGGAACAATGGGTGATTTATTAGAAAGTAAATTAAAGAGAATGGCTAATGTTAAAGATAGTGGTAGCTTTATGCCAGGACATGGTGGATTTTTAGACAGATTCGATTCTCTTTTAATTGCAACTCCAATGGTATGGATTGCATTAAAAATTTTTACTGAATTTTTGAACTAAGCCTGCAGAACTTAAAATAAATTTTAATACTTAAAAAATTACAAAATGAAAAAAACAATGATTGCCTTATTTGCAACAGGCATAATTTTAATTAGTTGCAAAACAGAACAAAAAAAAGATGACACAGCAGCTTCAAAATCAGAGACTGCAACAATGGATTCTGCTACAATGATGAAAAACTGGATGGATTATATGACACCTGGAGAACCTCATGCAATACTTGCAAAAAGTGAAGGTGAATGGACAAGTGTTAATACCATGTGGATGCAACCTGATGCACCACCAACTGTAACTGAAGGAAGTTGTAAAAATAAAATGATTATGGGAGGAAGATATTTATTGTCGGAAAATACAGGCAATTTCAATGGAATGCCTTTTGAAGGTGTAGCTACAACCGGCTACGATAATATGAAAAAAGTATTTTTTAATACTTGGATAGATAATTTTGGAACAGGTGTAATGACCTCAGAAGGCACCTACGATTCCACTACTAAAACTATTTCTTTTACCGGTAAGATGATGGATCCAATGACTGGAAAAGAAATTTCATTTAGAGAAACTTTTGCAATGCCAGACGACAATACTCAGATTATGGAAATGTTTGGACCAAGACCAGATGGTAAAGGAGAATATAAAAACATGAACATTGTTTATACTAGAAAAAAGTAATTAAAGTTATTTGAATATAAAAAATGCAGTTTCATTAGAAACTGCATTTTTTATTTATTGAGGTTTAGATATTATTTTGTCATGCTCTGAATCACATCATATTTAGTTACTATCTGAAAATCTCCTTTTTCATCTTTTGCTAACACAGCACCATTTTCTTTAGTCATTAAATTGCCAATTTTTTCAACAGGAGTTAAAAAATCTACAATCGGAAAAGGCTTTTCCATTACACTTTCTATAGTAGCGTCTTTAATATCATTATTACCAAATACTTTTAAAAACAATCCAGCTTCACTTACTGAACCTATAATTTCAGCTTCCTTCATTACAGGAATGTGTTCTATATCATATTTCTTCATCAATTCAACAACTTCTGCAACTGTATGTTTTGGTTCAACGGTTATCAATTTTTTTCCTACTCTTCCATTAACTATATCTTTTACAGATTTTACGTCTAAAAATCCACGTTCCATCATCCATTGATCGTTATAAACTTTTCCTACATATCTACTACCATGATCGTGAAAAACACAAACCACAACATCGTCTTTAGTTAAGCTATCTTTCAATTGCATCAATCCTTGTAAACAACTTCCTGCACTATAACCACAAAATAATCCTTCTTCTTTTGCAATTCTACGAGCCATTACAGCACCATCTTTATCTGTTACTTGTTCAAAATGATCTATCACACTCATATCATAATTTTCTGGAACAAAGTCTTCGCCAAAACCTTCACTAATGTATGGATGCACGTAACTCATATCGATCTCACCTGTTTTAAAATAATGTGTTAACAGACTACCATACACATCAATTGCCCAGATTTTAATATTCGGATTTTTCTCTTTTAAATACTGAGCTGTTCCAGTAATTGTTCCACCTGTGCCAGCAGTACAAACAAAGTGTGTAATTTTTCCATCGGTTTGTTTCCAAATTTCAGGACCTGTACTTTCATAATGAGCCAGTCTATTGGCCAAGTTATCGTATTGATTAAAGTGATAAGAATTAGGAATTTCTTTTGCTAATCTTTTTGCTACACTATAATAACTTTTAGGATCATCTGGCATTACATTGGTAGGACAAACAATCACTTCTGCACCAACTGCTTTTAAAATATCTGCTTTCTCTTTACTTTGTTTATCGGTGGTTACAAAAATGGCCTTGTAGCCTTTTACTACAGCAGCTAATGCCAAACCCATACCAGTATTACCACTTGTGCATTCAATTATGGTTCCACCTGGTTTAAGTTTTCCTTCAGCTTCTGCCACTTCAACCATTTTTAAAGCCATTCTATCTTTAATAGAATTTCCAGGATTAAAGTAATCTACCTTAGCTAGTACTAAACAAGGCAATTGTTTTGTGATTTTATTGAGCTTAATTAAAGGTGTGTTTCCTATAGTTTCTAAAATATTATTCTTAATATCCATGTAAAAAATTTAGGCAAATGTACGGCAATAAAAAAAACTAACTAACGATAGTAAAAATGCTACATAGAATGGTTAATTCCCTTAATTTCGAAAGCTGTTCAAACTAACTATCCAAAATTTATTTTACATGAACAATTTATTACCAAAACCTAAACTTTCTTTCTGGCAAATTTTTAATATGAGCTTTGGATTTTTAGGAATTCAATTTGGATTTGCTCTTCAAAATGGTAATGCTTCTAGAATTTTAAGAACATTTGGTGCAGATGTTGAACACCTTTCATGGTTTTGGATTGCTGCTCCTTTAACAGGAATGATTGTTCAACCCATTGTGGGTTATTATAGTGACAAAACTTGGTGTAAACTGGGTAGAAGAAGGCCATTCTTTTTAGCAGGAGCCATTTTATCTTCATTGGCTTTATGTTTTATGCCCAATGCTTCATTAGCTGCAAGTATTGCTCCACCTCTTTTTATAGGTGCTGGAATGTTAATGATTATGGATGCAAGCATCAATCTAGCTATGGAGCCCTTTAGAGCTTTGGTTGCAGATAATTTACCAGATTCTCAAAGAACTGCAGGCTTCTCTATACAAACTTTTTTAATTGGAATTGGTGCTGTTGCAGGATCTTGGTTCCCGTATATTTTAGCAGAATGGTTTGGCATTAGTAAAGTTGCTGCAGAAGGAACTGTGCCAGATAATGTAATTTTCTCTTTCTACATAGGTGCTGTAGTTTTTATGATTTCTATATTAGTTACAGTCTTTAAAACAAAAGAGTATCCACCAGCAGAATATGAACAATATCATGGAAAAAATGAAGAAGTTTCACATGGGTTAAAAGATATTTTTAAAGATTTTGCAAAAATGCCTAAAACTATGAAACAGTTGGGTCTAGTTCAGTTTTTTAGTTGGTTTGCCTTATTTGGTATGTGGGTATTTACAACTGATGCTGTTGCTACACATATCTATCATTTACCCATTACAGATAAATCTTCTGAGGCATATAATGATGCAGGAAATTGGGTTGGAATTATATTTGGGGTGTACAATGGTGTTTCTGCAATTTATGCTTTACTACTACCTTATCTTGTAAAGAAAATTGGTCGTAAACAAACACATGCACTTTCTCTTTTTGTTGGAGGCATTGGCTTACTATCTATATTTTTTGCACCCAATAAAGAATTCTTAATTTTCTCAATGGCATGTGTTGGCATTTCATGGGCAAGCATTTTATCTATGCCTTATGTAATTTTATCAAGCTCAATACCTGCTGGAAAAATGGGTATTTATATGGGTATTTTTAACTTCTTTATCACCGTTCCACAAATCATTAATGGGATAATTGGCGGGCCAATAGTAAAAAACGTTTACAATAATCAGCCTATATATGCCATTATAATGTCTGGCATATTTATGTTGTGTGCAGCAGTGAGTGTAATTTATGTTTATGACCCTGGATCCATTAAAATTAAACACGAAAAAATATAGACGATGAATAAAATATGTGCTTTAGTAATTTTTACTTTTTCTATTTCCTTATTTAGCTTCTCTCAACTGAATGTTTTTCCTACAAATTGGTGGGTGGGTATGAAGCACAATAAAATTCAATTATTAGTTCAAAGAGAAGAAGGCAATCAATTTCCTGATAAAATAATTTCATCAACTAATTATGCAGGTGTTTCTATTCTTAAAACTACTTTACAGGAAAATAAAAGATATGCAACTATTGATATAGTTATTGCAGCAACAGCAAAAGTGGGAATTGCTTCTTTTACAATTTCAGCTCCTCAATCAAAAGAAAAAATAAATTTCAACTTTGAATTAAAGAAAAAAAGAGAAGGTAGAGGAACAGCTTTTGCACAAGGAGTAAACTCGAAAGACTTTATTTATTTACTAATGCCTGAACGTTTTAGTAATGGAGATAAAAGCAATGATATTGTTGATAGAATGTTAGATCAAACACTTGATAGAGACTCTATTTATTTAAGACATGGAGGCGATTTACAAGGCGTTATCAATCATGTAGATTATTTGAAAAATCTTGGTGTTACAACTTTATGGATGACACCTGTAATTGAAAATAATCAACCTAATAGAACAGAGCATGGATATGCATTTACCAATCATTATTCAATTGATCCAAGACTTGGTGGTGCTGAAGCTTATAAAAGATTAAGTGATGAATTGCATAAAAATGGCATGAAACTTATTCAAGATGCTGTGTATAACCATGTAGGACATAAACATATATTATTTACAGATCCTCCTGCAAAATCTTGGTGGCATCAATGGGATAAGTTCACTAAAACAAGTTATAAAGATCAGCCACTATTTGACCCCTATGCATCAAAAGCAGATTTTAAAATTTCGCAAGATGGTTGGTTTACTGAACAAATGCCCGATTGGAATCATGCGAATCATGATGTTGAAAAATTTTTAATTCAACATGCAATTTGGAGTGTAGAAGAATTTGGAGTAGATGGATGGAGAATAGATACTTATGTATATAACGATTTACATTTTATGAATCGCTGTAACCAAGCTTTAATGAATGAATATCCTAAAATGACCATGTTTGGAGAAACTTGGTTGCATGGTGTTCCTAGTCAGGCTTATTTTGTAGAAAATAACATTAATGCACCATTTAAAAGTAATCTTCAGGCAGCAACAGATTTTCAAACCTTATTCTATGGAATTAACCCAGCTTTAAATGAAAAATTTGGATGGACAGAAGGCGTGAATAAATTATACAACACATTAGCCTTTGATTACTTATATAAAGATCCTACAAGAAATGTAATATTTTTAGATAATCATGACTTGCCAAGAAGCTTTACCAATTTTGGCGAAGATTTTGCAAAAATGAAAATGGCGTTCAGTTGGTTATTAACTTGCAGAGGAATTCCTCAAATGTATTATGGAGCCGAGGTTTTAATGAAAGGTGGAACCAATCCTGATGGTTGGGTTCGTTTAGATTTTCCTGGTGGTTGGGAAGGTGATTTTAAAAATGCTTTTACAGGAGAAAACTTAAATCCTGAAGAACAAAACATGCAAGACCATATAAAAACATTAGCCAATTATAGAAAAAATTCATCTGCATTACAAACAGGTAAAATGATGCAATATGTACCTAAAGACGGTTTATATGTTTATTTTAGATACGATAATAAACAAACCATCATGTGTATTATGAATACATCAGAAGAAGATAAACAAATTAAATTTGGTGATTATGCTGAAAGAACAAAAAATATAAAAATTGCAAAAGATATTTTAAGTGGCAATATAATTGAAGATAATTTTGCAATTCCTGCAAAAACAATGTGGGTTTTGGAATTAGGCAAATAGATCATGGAACAACCAAGTTTACAACACAAAATTATTAATGACCCCGTATATGGTTTTATTACTATAAATCATCCATTAATATTTAACATTATTGCTCATCCTTATTATCAAAGATTAAGGAGAATACATCAAATGGCATTAGCATATTTGGTTTATCCTGGAGCAGTTCATACTCGTTTACATCACAGTTTAGGAGCATATCATTTAATGTGTATGGCCATTAATGAATTGAAGTTAAAAGGTGTAGACATAACTCTTGAAGAAGAAATAGCAACAAAAGCAGCCATATTATTACATGATATTGGACATGGACCATTCTCTCATGCTCTTGAAGAAGAATTTCTTTCTGGCATTGATCATGAAACTTTAGGATTACACATCATGAATAAGATGAATGTAGAATTTAATGGAGCTCTTGATTTATGTATTAATATTTTTCAAAATAAATACCATAAAAAATTTTTACACCAACTCATCAGTGGCCAATTAGATGTAGATAGAATGGATTATTTAACTCGTGATAGCTATTTTACTGGTGTGAGTGAAGGAGTGATTGGTTATGATAGAATTATTAAAATGCTAGTAGTTCATAATAATGAATTAATGGTTGAAGAAAAAGGAATTTACAGTATTGAGAAGTTCTTAATAGCCCGCAGATTAATGTATTGGCAAGCCTATTTACATAAAGCAGTTTTAGCAGGTGAAGAGATGTTAGTGAAAATTTTAAAACGAGTAAAAGAACTTTGCTTAACCGATAAAGACTCTGTAAAAACAGGTAGTGGAACAGATTATTTTTTATTTGAGTTTAATGGCGTTTTAAATGATGATGTGGTTCATAAGTTTTGCCAAATTGATGATATTGACTTTGAGTTTGCTATAAAAAAATGGAGTTCACATGCAGATATTATATTAAGCACTTTATGTAAAGGCATTTTAAATAGAAAATTATATAAAGTTAGATTTCAATCTGAGGAAATTGATAATGATTTATTAGAAAAAAAGCAGGCAGCACTAGCACAAGAGTTCAATGTAAATAAAGCTGATTCCAACTATTTAGCTTTTACAGGCTCCATTTCAAATACCATTTATAAAACAGACGATGAGAAGATTAATATTTTGTTCAAAGATGGTTCTGTAAAGGATATTTCATCTATAGATAATACCTTAATTCATAAAACTATCACAAACCCGGTCAAAAAATTTTATATTTGTTCAATTCTGTAGGTTATTTTGTAAACTTATTTAAAATTTAGTTTCTAATAAGATCAAATCATTCTAATCATTAATTATTAATACTACATGACATTCACTGCTTCACAAATAGCTTTACTTGTTAATGGAAGAGTTGAAGGTGATGCCAATATGGTGGTAAATTCATTTGGCAAAATTGAAGAAGCAAAAGAAGGCCAGCTAGCTTTTTTAGCTAATTTAAAATACGAAGAATTTTTATATACAACCAAAGCATCTGTTGTTTTACTATCAGAAAATTATCAACTAAAGCATCCTATTGCATCTGCTATCATTCGTGTTCCGGATGCCTATAATGCTTTTGCTACGCTATTATCAAAATATCAAGAAATAATATCACAACAATTAACAGGTATTCAAGACCCTTCTTACATTGCTAAAACAGCACAACTACACGCTTCTGTGTATGTTGCTGCTTTTGCTTATATAGATGAGTATGTTTCCATTGAAAAAAATACTAAAATTCATGCAAGTGTTTGCATTGGAAGAAATGTTAAGATTGGTGCTAATACTATTTTACATGCTGGAGTTAAAATTTATAATGATTGTGTCATTGGTAATAATGTAGTCATTCATGCTGGAACAGTTATTGGAAGTGATGGGTTTGGATTTGCACCTCAAACAGATGGTTCTTTTAGTAAAGTACCTCAATTAGGAAATGTAATTATTGAAGATGATGTTGAAATTGGTGCAAATACTACAGTTGATAGAGCCACAATTGGAAGTACCATTATTCATAGAGGTGCCAAACTAGATAACCTAATTCAAATAGCACATAATGTTGAAGTGGGTTCTAATACTGTAATTGCAGCTCAAGCAGGTATTAGTGGCAGTACTAAATTAGGTAAAAACATTATGATGGGTGGACAAGCTGGAATTGTAGGGCATCTTACCATTGCAGATGGTAGTAAAATAAATGCTCAGAGTGGTGTTACAAAATCAATAAAAGTACCTAATACAGCTGTTACAGGAACGCCAGCCTTTGATTACAACACCTCACTCAGAAGCCAAGCAATTAGCAGAAATTTACCTGAACTTGATAAAAGAGTTAAAGAGCTTGAAAAAATAATTGCAGAGTTAGTAGCTCAAAAAAATGAAAGCTAATTTTATTATTTATAATGGATGTTAAAATTGAAAATAGTTGGAAAGAAGTATTAAAAGATGAATTTAAAAAAGATTATTTCCTTCAAATTATTACTCATTTAAAAACTGAAAAGTTAACTAAAGAAATTATCTATCCTGCTGGCCATCTTATTTTTAATGCATTTGAGCAAACGCCATTCCATAAAGTTAAAGTAGTTATTCTTGGTCAGGATCCTTACCATAACCCTAATCAAGCAATGGGATTAAGTTTCAGTGTTCCAGATGGCATATCCTTACCCCCATCTCTTCAAAATATTTACAAAGAACTGTATGCTGATATTGGAATGAAAATTCCAAAAACTGGTAACCTTACCCCTTGGGCTCAGCAAGGAGTATTGTTATTGAATGCTATATTAACTGTAAGAGCTAATGAACCTGCCAGCCATAGTAAAATTGGATGGATGCATTTTACAGATGCTGTAATTAAAAAAATATCTGAGCAAAAACAAGGTATTGTTTTTTTATTATGGGGAAGGTTTGCACAAGAAAAACAAGTGTTGATAGATGAAACAAAACATCATGTTTTAAAAGCAGCACACCCCTCTCCTTTTAGTGCAGACAAAGGATTTTTTGGTTGTAAACATTTTAGTAGAACTAATGAAATATTAATTCATCAAGCACTAGATCCTATTGACTGGAAAATAGATTAAAGTATGTTTAAAAAAATTCAATATTACAGCATAGAAGTTTTTGCAAGAATATGGGCTTTGTGGGGCTTACTCACTTTTGCAAGTACTTTCTTCATTATCATTATTCCAGCTCTTTTAACAGGATTTGTAAAAGGAGCAAAAGGACAATATCTTTTTATTTTAGTTTCAAGGGTTTGGATGAGTGTATGGCTTACTCTAATAGGTTGCAGATTTATAGTAAAGGGTAAAGAACATTTTAAAAAAAATAAAACTTATATTTTAACTTTTAATCATAATACTTTTTTAGATGTGCCTCTATCTTGCCCTTTTATTCCTGGCCCAAATAAAACAATTGCTAAAAAATCGATGAGTAAAATTCCATTGTTTGGATTGTTTTATAAAAGAGGCTCAGTATTAGTAGATAGAAGTGATGATAGAAGTAGAAAATCGAGTTATGAGTTTATGAAAAAAGTTTTAGCACAAAATATTTACATGTGCATTTATCCTGAAGGATCTAGAAATAGAACTAATGACTTATTGAAACCCTTTTATGATGGGGCTTTTAAGCTTGCAGTTGAAACAAAAACAGAAATTATTCCATCATTATTATTCAACACAGGAAATGCAATGCCTGTTAATAAATTCTTTTACTTATTGCCTAAAAAACTTGAAATGCATTTTTTAGAACCTGTTTCTGCAGAAAATATTTTAAGTAAAGATTTAAAAGAAAAAGTTTTTAATATTATGTTGAACTATTACAAAAGCAATTTGTAATTCTTAAACTGCAAATGAAGTTCCACAACCACAAGTAGTGCTTGCATTGGGATTAGTAAAAGTAAAACCTCTACTATTCAATCCACCTTGCCAATCTATTTGCATTCCATGTAAGTATAATCCATGACTTTTATTCATGATAAACTCAACACCATTTGCTTCATAAACTTCATCTTCAATTGTAGCAGCATCAAAACCTAAAACATAAGTCATGCCACTACAGCCTCCTCCTTTAACTCCTACTCTAAGTTTTTGAGTAGTATCAAATCCTTCTTCATTCATTAATCTTTTAATTTCATTAATGGCAGAATCAGTAAATTGAATGGGTGTTGAAATCATTGTATCCATAACTAAAAATTATACTGCAAAGAAAATTAAAAAATATCTATTCAAAAAATAAAGGCTTTCGTTAATAGAAATTTAAACATTCTTTAGCATTAAGGTTTGAACGTGAAGTATGTATTAAAGCCAATAACTCAAACTATATTTGCAAAAATTTGTACATGGACTCAAGTTATCTTTTTATAGCATCAATTACCATTTTTATTTTAGGCTCTTTTTATGTTTGGTTACGTTTTTTTAAGCAAGAAACAAAAAGAGAATTAGCATCCGATCATACTAAACAAATGCAGTTACAAGCTTATGAAAGATTAACAGTGCTTTGTAATAGAATTGCATTAAATAATTTGATAAGCAGATTAAATGTTTCAGATGCTACCGCAAGAGATATGCAAATGCTTTTACTACAAGCTATAAGGGAAGAGTTTGATTATAACCTTTCGCAACAAATTTATGTTAGTGCAGATGCTTGGAATGCATTGAAAAACTTAAAAGATCAGAATATGCTAATCATTAACCAAATTGCATCTTCTTTACCAGACCATGCTACTGGTGGGGATTTGAATAAAATTATTTTAGATTTTTTAATGAATGATAAAAGAGGCTCTTTACCAGAATTAGTAAGTTCTGTAATTGCCGATGAAGCAAAGAAATTAATGTAGTTTGTTAGTTTATAGACGATAGTTGATAGTTATTATTAATAGTTATAAAAATTACCATGAGTAAAAAATATACTGATAGCGGAATTGAAATAAAAGAAATTTATGAACAGTCTTCTGTTAACGGTCAACTGTTAACAGAACTTCCAGGCCAATTCCCTTTTACAAGAGGCATTCAAAAAGATATGTATCGTGGTAAACTATGGACCATGAGGCAATATGCAGGTTTTTCAACAGCTGAAGAAAGTAATAAAAGATATCACTATTTATTATCTAAAGGTGTAATGGGCTTAAGTGTTGCATTCGATTTACCTACACAAATTGGTTACGATAGTGATCATGAGTTAGCAGAAGGTGAAGTAGGGAAAGTTGGTGTTGCCATAGATAGTATTGAAGATATGGAACAACTTTTTGCAGGTATAGAATTAGAAAAAGTTTCTACATCAATGACCATTAATGCAAGTGGTTTTATTTTATTAGCACTATATGTTGCCTTAGCCAAAAAACAAGGTGCTGATTTAAAGAAAATAACAGGCACCATTCAAAATGATATTTTAAAAGAATATGCGGCAAGAGGCACTTACATCTATCCGCCAAAAGCATCAATGAGAATCATCACAGATATTTTTGAATGGTGTAGCAAAGAATTGCCAAAATGGAATACTATTTCTATTTCTGGCTATCATATTAGAGAAGCAGGCAGTACAGCTGTTCAGGAAATTGCTTTCACATTAAGTAATGGTAAAGCATATGTAGAAGCTGCATTAGCAAAGGGTTTAGACATTAATGTTTTCGGAAAAAGATTATCATTCTTTTTTAATGCACACAATAATTTATTTGAAGAAGTTGCCAAATTCAGAGCTGCAAGAAGAATGTGGGCTAAGATGATGAAAGATTTAGGAGCTACTGATGAAAAAGCTATGATGCTACGATTTCATACTCAAACAGGAGGTAGTACATTAACTGCTCAACAACCACTAAACAATATTGCTAGAGTTACACTTCAAACATTAGCAGCAGTTTTAGGTGGTACTCAAAGTTTACATACTAATGGTTATGATGAAGCCCTGAGTTTACCTACAGAAGAAGCTGCAGGTATTGCTTTAAAAACACAACAAATTGTTGCTTTTGAAAGTGGTGTTGTGGATACAGTTGACCCTTTAGCAGGAAGTTTTTTTATTGAAAACCTTACAAATGAAGTAGAACAAAAAGCATGGGATTTAATTAAGAAGATTGATATTATAGGTGGTAGTGTTGCAGCTATTGAACAAGGTTTTATGCAAGATGAAATTGCAAAAAGTGCTTATGACTATCAAAGAAAAATTGAGACTAAAGAGAAAATAATTGTAGGTGTAAATAGTTTTGAAAGTAATGAAACTTATGATACTCCATTACTTAAAATTGATGATAGCATTAGACAAATACAAGTTGAAAAGTTAATTCAGTTGAAAAGTAAAAGAGATAGTAACAAGGCCGAACAATGTCTCGAAAGTATTGCTATTGCTGCAAAAGATGGTTCTAACTTAATGCCTTTTGTAATTGATGCAGTTGAAAATAAATGTACACTTGGAGAAATTGCAAATGTGTTAAGAAAAGAATTTGGCGAGTATAAATAGGTTAATCAAAATCTTTATATAATAAATATTTTTTTCTGAGCTTTTTAAATTTATTCAGATTAGGTTGCCAACTTTTTCTAATCTCATGCTCTGTTTTTTGTTGTTGCAATTGATTTTTAAGTTGATTAGACCCCACTAATTTATTAAAGAAATAATCAGTATCTAATTCACTTTTAGGTTTTATAAAAAAATCATTTTTATTTTCAAAAAGTTTGTAGGCTTTTAATAAATAACTAATTTGAAGTTGTTGATTTAATTCAGCTAAAGTTGCTTTTACATCTTCGTTATAAACATTCCAACCATAACATGTTTGATTCATAAATTTTGGATGAGTTGCCCCTGATTTGCTAATTGGTTTAAAAGAAAATAAATCTTTTGGAAAGCTTGGGTGACCAAAAATACAAAAAGGATAATCTGTTCCTCTGCCTTCACTCATTATTGTTCCCTCAAATAAACATGTTGATGGATACCAATACACTGATTGCATATTGGGCAAGTTAGGAGAAGGTGGTATTGGTAAAACATATTTGCTATTATGATCGTAGTTTTTACAAGAAATTACAGTTAATGAAAAATTATTTTTTTCTTGTTCAAAGCCTAGCAATTCTCCTAAAGAAATTCTTTTATCTATCTTTCTAATATTTTTCCAACTCAACCATTTTTCGCCTATTAACATTTTTGCATATTCGCCAATTGTCATTCCATAAACGATAGGCACAGTCTGCATTCCAACAAAACTCTTATAATTACTTTCAAGTACAGGACCATCTATATAAAATCCATTCGGATTGGGTCTGTCTAAAATTATTAATGGTTTATTATTTTCTATTGCAGCTTCAATAAAATACTGAAGAGACGAAATAAAAGTGTAAAATCTAACCCCTACATCTTGTATATCAAAAACTAAAATATCTACTTCATCTAAATCTTTTGCAGAGGGTTGAGTTTTTTTTCCATATAATGAAATAATTGGTAATTGAGTTTTTTCATCCACTTCATTATTAATTTTTTTTCCTGCATCAGCATTTCCTCTAAAACCGTGTTCAGGAGCAAATATTTTTACTACTTTAATTCCAGAATTTAGAAAACTATCTACTAAATGAGTATGATTAATGGTTGAAGTATGGTTAGCAAAAATTGCAACATTTTTATCTTTTAATAATGGAAAATATTGCTGAGTTTGATATGCACCCGGTAAAATTTCTTGAGCACTTAATTTAAAAACGCATAAAATAAAAAATAAACAAAAAGATCTCATATACAAATTATTATACATCGCAAATAAAAATATTAGATATTTGATTTTTAAAACTAAGGATACAATGCATAAAGAAAAAATTTTAGTAATTGGTGCTTCTGGTCAAATTGGAGTTGAGCTTACATTAGCACTTAGAAATATATATGGCAATGAGAATGTAATAGCATCTGATTTAAGAGAAGAAAACACTCTTTTAAAAGGTACAGGGCCTTATGTTAGCTTAGATGTTATGAATAAAGAGATGCTACATGTTCAAGTCATTCGACAAAACATAACTCAAATTTATTTACTGGCTGCAATACTTTCTGCAACTGGAGAAAAAAACCCAAATCTGGCTTGGAGTTTAAATATGCAAAGTCTTTTAAATGTTTTAGATATTGCCAAAGAAGAAAACCTATCAAAAGTATATTGGCCAAGTAGTATAGCTGTTTTTGGACCAACTAGCCCAAAACAAAATTGTCCACAACAAACCATTATTGAGCCTACAACTGTTTATGGCATTAGTAAGTATGCAGGCGAGTTTTGGTGTAATTATTATTTTAATAGGTATGGTGTAGATGTAAGAAGTTTAAGATATCCTGGATTAATTAGTTATAAATCTGCACCTGGTGGTGGAACAACAGATTATGCAGTAGAAATTTATTACGAAGCATTAGAACAAAAAAAGTATGAATGTTTTTTATCTGAAGACACTTACTTACCAATGATGTATATGCCAGATGCTATTAGAGCCACCATAGAATTAATGGAAGCACCTGCAGATAAAATTTCAGTGAGACATTCGTATAACATTGCAAGCATGAGCTTTTCACCAAAAGAAATTGCAGCTTCAATACAAAAAATAATTCCAGAATTTACCCTCTCATATAAAGAAGACTATAGACAATCCATTGCTAATAGTTGGCCTCAAAGTATTGATGATAGTGTTGCCAGAAATGATTGGAATTGGAAGCATCAATACGATTTAGACAACATGACCAAAGACATGATTGCCAACTTAAAAAATAGTTTAATAAATTCATAACTAGATAGTTGTAGTATTTATTTGTAGTAGTAGTTCGAGTTCTCCCTTAGTCAAGGGATTTAATAAGAATTATTTTCAAGGCACTTTTGTATAGCAAACAGTAACAGGCTGTTTAGTCTTAAGGAGGCTTTAAAATCCAATATCCTTAATTATTTGATAAGAAAATCAAATTGCCATTAAGACAAGATAGCTCAATGAGTTTAGTATTTACTTTACTCAGTTACTTCATGCATTTTGAAGAAAATCGTACTACAAGCTGAAAAACAATTTATAGATTTTGTAATATTATTAACTTCGGTGCATGATAACAATAGGAATAATTGAAGATGATTTAATGTTGAGAAGAAATTTCGAAACATTTATATCAACACAATCAGATACGCATATTGCATTTAGTTGCAATAGTATTGAACAGTTCTTAGAAAAAAGGGGAAATATAGATGAGCCAGATCTTGTATTTATAGATCTTGGTTTACCTGGCATCCCTGGAAAAGAAGGAATAACATTTATACGTGAAATCTGGAACGAAACACATGTTGTTGTTATTACCGGAAATGATGATGAAGAAACTATTTACAATTGTATTGAGAGAGGAGCAAATGGATATGTTTTAAAGCCCTTCAAAATACAAGAATTGTTAAACCAAATCGACATCATCAGAAATGGTGGAGCACTATTATCTCCTCAAGTTGCATTAAAGCTTTTTCATCAAATACAAAAGCAAACTGTAACCTTAGAGACCAATAATTATGGCTTTACACCAAGAGAAAAACAAGTGGTTGATGAATTATTAAAAGGTTTATCCTACAAAGAAATAGCACAAGTGCTGGGCATTTCTTCTACTACTGTTAACGATCACTTAAAAAATGTGTATCGGAAAATGGGGGTAAGAACAAAAGCCGAGCTAATGCGAAAGATATTGAAAATTTAGATTATGCTTAACTCGTACTCAACAAATGAATCAAACCTTGTCATGACTGAAAGCTTAGATTTCATTTTTGAGTCGGTTCAGTTAGCAATACTTATTGAGAATACAGAAAGAAAAATTGAATTTGTAAATCCTCTTTTCTGTAATTTATTTCAACTTAAATATACACCCCAACAACTCATTAATACTAAAGTATTAGCAACAGCTAATTTGTTTAGCTTAATATTTGAGAAATCTGCTCAGTTTGAAAAAACAATTATTGAATATCCTGAAAATGCAGAATTAGTTAAAAGTGAAGTTTGGAAACTGAGAAATGGTAAAACACTATTGAGAGATTATTTACCCATTTATAATGGAAATACACTTAATGGTCATATCTGGATTTATAGAGAACAAAAACTAAGTACTTCTTCTTTTTATAAAGAAAATAATAGTGCACTTTTAGAAAATGCACTACATAATATACCTGGCGAAATAGCCATTTTTAACTTAGACAATCAAATTGTATTTGCAAATAAGGCATATATCAATAGTCACGAAAAAAGAAAATGGGCTGTTGGTAAAACACTAACTCAATATTTTTCGTATGCTAACTTATCATTAGAAACAGCAAAAAATAGAGTTGACAATATCTCAAAAGTTATTGAACACAAAAAAGCAATAGTTTGGGAAGAAGTTTCTATATCACCACTTCAACAAACCCAGTATTTATTAAGAACCTGTCACCCTGTATTTAATGAGAATGGAGAAATTGAAAGTGTAATTGAACAAAGTATTGATATTTCTGAACAAAAAAATCTGGAGTTCAAACTCAAAAAATCTACCGATCAATTTTTTAATACTTTAAACTCTGTTAATGATGTTGTAATTCATACAGATGATGAATTAAAACTGAAGTTTGTAAACAAAGCTTGGCAAGAGCTAAGTGGCCAATTGGCAGAACAATATCAGTCAAAGCCTATATTTGATTTACTTTCTATTAAACGATACGACCTTTATGCAAAAGTATTTAGCATACTTGCTGGAAAACAAACTGGTCATGAAGGAGAAGTAAGTATTTTAAGTAAAGAAGGTAAAGAAAAGATATTAAAATACAATTTACAACGCTCATTTGACGTTGAAGAGGATAAACATGGTATTTTGGCAACTTTAACAGATATTACAAATCATAAATTGCAAGAAACTCAACTATTAGAACTCGTAAAAAAGGAAAAAGAACTCAACGAGTTAAAAACTGCATTCGTTAATATGGTATCTCACGAATTGAGAACACCACTTACTGTAATTTCTTCAAGTGCTGAAATTTTAGAGTTAATGATTCAAACTGGAAAAAGTTATGAAGAAGTTTGTGTGTACACTAAACAAATTATAGATGAAGTAGATAAAATGACTTCATTTATGCAAGATCTTTTAATGGTGAGTAAAATTGAAGCTGGTAAAATTGTTGTTCATACATCGTTTGTTGACATTGTACAGTTTGTTCAAAGAATTTGCGATGCTAACTTTAATCCATGGAAAGATGGAAGAAAAATTGAAGTGGAAGTAAAGCGAGAACCTGTAAAAGCATCTATAGACCAAAAAATGCTAGAACACGCTTTACAAAATATTATACAAAATGCTTTTAAATATTCTTCAGGAAAAGCAAATCCAAAACTTAGACTTAGTTTTTCAAAAACCTATTTTACTATTTCTGTTATAGATAATGGAATTGGAATTCCGAAAAATGAAATGGAAAATTTATTTACCTCTTTTTTCAGAGCTACTAATACATCTAATATATCAGGTACTGGAATAGGATTAATTGTTACCAAATATTTTACAGAGCAACATAAAGGTTATGTTACTGTTAAAAGTATTATGAATAAAGGCAGTATATTTACACTTAAACTGCCATACTAATCATAATGAAAAATTACTCTATTCTTTTAGTTGAAGATGAGTTAGCTATTCTAAATAATTTAGGAACCATTTTAGAAATTTCTGGTTATAAATGTTATAAAGCAAATTCTGCTTTTGAAGCACTGGAACATTTAGAAAATATTACACCTCAACTTATTTTATGCGATGTAATGATGCCAGAAATGGACGGATTTGAACTACTGCAAAAAATTCGACAAAACCCCAAAACAGCATCCATTCCATTTTGTTTTCTTTCTGCAAGAGCAGATATATTAGATATTGACTATGGCCTTTCTCTTGGTGCCAATGGCTATATAACAAAACCTTTTACAGCAAAAGATTTAATTCAAACTGTTCAGAAACTTTTACCTAAAGATGAGTAATTCTACTTCATCCAACATATACTTAATACCAACAGTATTAGCAGAACAAGCTAATCATACCATTCCTAATTATATAGTTGAAGCCATAAAAGCTTGTGATGTTTTTTTTGTTGAAAATGAAAAAACAACTAGAAGATATTTTAAAACTTTATGGAAAGAAATGGTTATAGATAATTATCAATGGTATAACATTCATAAAGCCGAACATGAAGTAAAAAATAGTTTTATTCAAGCCATTAAATTAAATAAAAACATTGGTATTTTAAGCGAAGCTGGCACCCCATGTATTGCAGATCCTGGACAAATTTTAGTTGAAGTAGCTCATGAACATAAAGCTAAAGTTATTCCTTTAGTTGGTCCTAATAGTATTTTATTAGCCCTAATGGCTAGCGGATTAAATGGTCAATCTTTTCAATTTGTTGGTTATTTACCCATAGATTCTAGTGAAAGAAAAAAAAGACTAAAAGAGTTAGAAAATTATTCAATAAATAATAAGTGTTCTCAAATTTTTATTGAAACTCCTTACAGAAATAATCAAATATTTCAAGATATTATTAAAGTACTAGCACCACAAACCAAACTTTGTATTGCCACAGATATTACTTCTAATCAAGAACATATCACTACAAAAACAATTGCCAAATGGCAACATACTAAGATAGACCTACATAAAAAGCCTACAATTTTTCTATTTTTAGCATAGAAATACATTTGGTTTATTCTAAAAACACTTGTACATTCGCCGCGAAAATATTTTCATAAACGCCTAAAATTTCTATTTAAATGGCAGTTAAAATCCGCCTGCAAAGACACGGCAGTAAAAAGCGTCCATTCTACTTTATAGTAGTTGCTGATGCTCGTGCCCCAAGAGATGGTAAATTCATCCAAAAATTGGGAACTTATAACCCACTAACTGTTCCTGCAACAATTCAGCTTGATCGTCAAAAAGCTTTAGAATGGTTACACAAAGGAGCTCAACCAACCGATACAGTTCATAGAATTTTATCGTTTAAAGGTGTTTTATTTTTAAAACATTTATTACGTGGTGTTAAATTAGGTTTGTTTGATGATGCTACTGCAATGGAAAAATTCCAAGCATGGCATACAGAACATGAAGCTAGTCTTCAACGTAGAAACACAGAGCATAAGAAAGTTAGACAATCTAAAAAACAAATGCCTGTTGTAAAAAAAGTTGAAACAGTAGTTGAAGAAGCTCCAGTAGTTGAAGAAACTCCTGTTGTAGATGAAACAACTTCATCAGAATCTTCAGAGGCGTAAAAAACCTTAAGTTATAATAAGAGCCTCAGTTTTCTGAGGCTTTTGTTTTTTAATCATTTAAACTCTCAACTTGCATCAACATATTAAAATAGGAAAATTAGTGGCCACATTTGGTGTTCATGGTCAATTAATACTAACCCATAGCTTGGGAAAAAAAACAACTTTTAAAGGTGTTGAAGTATTATTTGTTGAAACTACAAAAAACTCATTACTCCCTTTTTTTATAAAAGAAGTTAAAGCAAAAACAGTAGATGAAAGTTATGTTTTATTTGAAGATTGCAATAGCAAAGAATCTGCAGCAAGATTTATAAGCAAACCCGTTTGGCTATTGCAAGAAGATTTTAATAAACTTACAGATAAAAATGCTGCTATTACAATGATTGGCTATCAAGCTTTATCTGTAGATGGGCCAATTGGAATAATACATGAAGTAATTGAGCAACCACATCAAATTTTATTAACAGTAGATTATAAAGGCAATGAAGCTTATCTACCACTACATGAAGAGAGTTTAATTAAGATTGACCATAAGAAAAAAGAAGTGCATCTTAATTTACCTGATGGCTTGCTTGAAATTTACGAATAAAAAATCCCAAACTTAAGTTTGGGATTTTTAGTTTAGTTGTACATTTCTGCTCTTAATTCTTTCACTCTTTTATCTTCCATGTATTCATCAAATGTCATTAATCTATCAATGATACCATTTGGTGTTAATTCAATAATTCTATTGGCAACAGTTTGCATAAAGGTATGGTCATGAGATGTTATTAAAACAATACCAGGAAAGTTCTGACAACCTTCATTAAAGCTTTGTATACTTTCTAAATCTAAGTGATTCGTTGGTTGGTCTAAAATAACAAGATTCGGATTTTGAAGCATCATTCTACTAATCATACACCTTACCTTTTCTCCCCCACTTAGTACATTTGTTTTCTTCATAATATCATCACCACTAAATAACATCTTACCTAAAAACCCTCTTAAAAATGGTTCATCAGCATCAGTAACATGAGCTGGCACAAACTGACGTAGCCAATCCATTAAAGTATCTCCACCTTTAAAAAATTCTTCATTCTCATATGGCAAATAAGCTTTTGTAATGGTTGTTCCCCATTCGTATTTGCCTGCATCAGCAGCTACTTTGTCGTTTATAATCTCAAAGAAATTGGTAACAGCTAAAGGATCTTTACTAAGGAATGCAATCTTCTCACCTTTATTAATACTAAAACTAACTTTATCGAAAAGCTTTCTTCCATCTAGGTTTTTAGATAAATTTTCAACATTTAAAATTTGGTTGCCAACTTCTCTTAAAGGTTGAAAAATAATACCAGGATACTTTCGGTTAGAAGGTTCTATTTCTTCGATAGTTAATTTTTCTAAAGCTTTTTTACGAGAAGTAGCTTGTTTACTTTTACTTGCATTAGCAGAGAAACGTGCAATAAAATCGAGTAGGGCTTGTCTTTTTTCTTCTGTCTTTTTATTCTTATCGTTGATTTGACGAGACATTAATTGTGAACTCTCGTACCAGAAGGAATAGTTGCCTGTAAATGTTTTAATCTTGCTTCTATCTACGTCTGCAACGTGAGTACACACTGAATCTAAAAAGTGTCTATCATGACTTACCACCAAAACAATATTTGGATAATCTGCTAAGAAGTTTTCTAACCAACCAATAGTTTCAATATCTAAACCATTAGTAGGCTCATCTAACAATAAGATATCTGGATTTCCAAATAAAGCCTGTGCTAACAAAACACGAACCTTCATATTACCAGGAATATCTTTCATTAAAGTTTGATGAAACTCTTCTGTAACCCCCAAACTTCCTAAAAAAGATGCTGCATCACTTTCAGCAGTATAGCCTCCCATTTCACCAAACTCAGCTTCAAGTTCACTTGCTCTCATATAATCATCTTCAGTAGCTTCTGGATCAAGATAGATGGCATCTTTTGCTTTCATAACTTCCATCATTTTCTTATGACCCATTAAAACAGTGTTTAAAACAGTTTCATTATCAAACTCAAACTGATTTTGTTTTAATACAGCCATTCTTTCGCCAGGTGTAATTTCTACATAACCTTTATTAGGTTCAATTTCGCCACTTAATATTTTAAGAAAAGTTGATTTACCTGCACCATTTGCTCCAATAACCCCATAACAATTGCCTTTTATGAAATTGATATTCACTTCATCGAACAACACTCTTTTTCCGTAAGCTAATGTTATATTCTTTGCACTTAACATGTTAAAAACTAGTTTTATTTATTTAGAATAGATGTTTACTTTTTTTTCAGGCTGCAAAATTAAGGATTACACTTATCTTTTTTGGTAATTAATTAGAACTCCTTATCTTCGCCGCCCAAACCATTAAGGAGGTATAAAATTTATGTTAATAATAGACTCAAAAGATTGCGAAAACATCGACAAAGCTCTTAAGAAATACAAGAAGAAATTTGAAAAGAGCAAAACTTTACTTGATTTAAGAGAAAGACAAGCGTTTACAAAACCGTCTGTAGTTCGTCGTGGACAAGTATTAAAAGCAATCTACAAGCAACAACTTGCTAGTGGAAAAATAGAAAAGTAGTTTTTTATTTCCCCAAATATATTTAAGTAGCCTTTAGTTATTACTTTAGGCTACTTTTTTATGTCTTCTACTTTACAAATAAAATATCGAATTCCATTTATTGATTATCTTAAATTCGAAAAAAGATATTCGAAACATACTATTACAGCTTACGAGACTGATTTAGACCAGTTTTTTAATTTCATTGAAAAACAGTACCAATTATCGAATATAAATGATTTAAGCTCATCTATGGTTAGAACCTGGCTAGCTAGTTTAAAAGAAGATAAGTTAACTTCAAAGAGCATCAATAGAAAAATATCTTCATTAAAATCTCTAAATAAATATCTACTTAAAAATGGCTTGATAGAAAAAAGCCCAATGAGCAGTATAGTTTCTCCTAAAATTTCAAAACGATTACCACAGTTTATAGAAGAGCAACAATTAAAAACCTTGTTTGAACATGTTGAATTTACTGAGGATTGGAAGCAACAGACTGAAAAAATGGTATTAGAATTATTTTACAATACCGGTATGCGTTTAAGTGAATTGATTAATTTAAAACAACAACAAATTGATTTTTCAAATCAGCAACTAAAGGTTTTTGGAAAAGGAAATAAAGAAAGAATTATTCCATTAAGTGAAACGGTGATATTGCATTTAAATAATTACATCAGCAATAACCCTACTGAAGAAAAAGTTTGGGTATTTGTTTCAGAGAAAGGGAAAACATTAAACCCTAGATATGTTTATGGCTTTGTAAAAAAATATTTATCATTAATTACTACAGTAAATAAAAAAAGTCCACATATTTTACGACATAGCTTTGCCACACATTTAATGAATAATGGTGCTGAAATTAATGCTGTAAAAGAACTATTGGGCCATAGTAGTTTAGCTGCTACCCAAGTATATACCCACAACAGTATAGAAAAATTAAAAGAAGTTTTTAAAAAAGCACACCCAAAGGCATAATTTATAACTAATTACTATTGAATTATTAACAAAAATGAGTTGGTAAATTCAATTTATTTCACTACTTTGAACTTGTAAATTAAATAGCTTATGTAAAACAATACTACACTAAAATGTTCTCTTTATTTTATCACTTTTAAAACGACAATTATGACAGTAAACATTCAGTCTGTGCACTTTGATGCAGATGCAAAACTTTTAGAGTACGTAAATAAAAAAATTCAAAAAATTAGTCAGTTTCACGATAAAATAATTAAGGTAGATATCTATCTTAAATTAGATAATGTGGTGCACCAGATTAAAGATAAAATTGCCGAAATTAGAATACACATACCCAAACATGAATTATTTGTAAAATCATCTTCAAAATCATTTGAAGAATCTTTTGATAATGCTTTAGATTCTGCCATTAATCAAATAAAAAGAAAGAAAGAAAAAATGGTAGCATAAAATTAAAAACGCCTCAACTAGTTGAGGCGTTTTTAATTAGAATTTATCTAGTTCTTGCACTACCCTACTTATAGGCAAGCCCATTACATTATAAAAATCTCCAACAACTTTTTTAATACCAACAACACCAATCCATTCTTGAATGGCATAAGCACCAGCTTTATCGTAAGGCCTGTACTCATCTACATAAAATTCAATTTGCTCTAGAGTCAGTCCATGAAACTCAACTAAAGTAGTTTCTGCAAAAGCAATTTCTTTATCACTTTTCAATAATACAACGCCTGTAATTACTTGGTGAGTTTTGTTAGATAGCTTGGTTAAAAAATTAATGGCTTCTACCCTATCTTTTGGCTTTCCTAAAATTTCATTTTCCAAAATAACAATTGTATCAGCAGCAATAATTATAGATGCTTTATTAGTTTTTTCTTGAACAACTTGAGCTTTTTCTCTAGCAATAAAAATTGGTACTTCAGTTAATGGAATATCTGTTGGAATTTGCTCTTTAGTATTAGCTACAACTATTGAGAATTTTATTTCTGCCCATTCTAATAATTGTTTTCTTCGAGGAGATTGTGATGCAAGAATGATTGATTTCATGAAGCTGAATTAACTATAAATAAAAGGCAAAAAATATCATAGATAAAATGCCGAATAACATTACCCATTTTATTTTTTTACTGAGCATTGTAAAATTCTCTGTTTCTTGTGCTTTAATTAATTTTTTTTGAATACTTATTAAAGGCCAAATTAAAAACAAGAAAGCATAAACAATACTTACCCACCAACCAAAACTTACAACATAAGCTTGTGCTACAACAAGCAAAGCTATTATTACAATTAGCCAAACAGAAACAAAAACTTTGGTGGCATTTAATCCTAAAACAATTGGCATTGTTCTGCAAGCATTTTGGCGATCACCATCAATATCTTCCATATCTTTTACAACTTCTCTAATTAAAGAAATTATAAATGAAAATGTAGCATATAACAACCCCAATCTAAATATTTTTATATATGCATCTATACTTATTAGTTGGTATTTTATGAGTTCTTTATACTCAGGTAATACTAACACCAATATTACCCAAGCAGTAAGTAGTGATATAATAAAATTACCAATTAAGAACTTCTTTTTAAGTGATGCAGAATAAATAAATAATAACAAAACACTTATGGAGTTGAATACTCCTAACCAAATAAAATTATTTTTTTTGGCTACATAAAAACTTAGAATAATACCAATAAAACTTAAAATTAAGTGCCAAAAAATTGCCCATCGTCTACTAATATATTTTTGAATGGCAATTTTATGTGGCTTATTAATTAAATCAATATTTACATCAAAATAATCATTAATAACATTTCCTGCACCAGCTATACAAACTGAAGCAATAATAATGATTACCAAGTTCAAGCCTTCAATTCTTGCTGTTAACCCTATAGGTTCTAAGCAAACATGAATAATACAAAAATGAAACAATAATTGAGTAATTGTTATAAACAATAAATTGGGCCAACGTAACATTTGTAAAAAAGCAAGTATAGATTTCACCTTTATTCTATTGAACTAATAAGCCTCCCAAGTTTAGGAGGCTTATTAATAAATTGATTGAATTAAATTATTTAATTACATAAATACCTGTAGCTTGAATTACAATTTCTTGCTTAGGTTCTTTAATAGCATCTATTTCTTCTTTAGATTTATTAGCATCTTCGGCATAGTGTTTTAACATTTCAACACTAGTTACTTTGTTTTCTGCAATACCTTTAATGGCAATGGTTTTACCTTTCATTTCTACGGGAACTAAAAATTTATGGTCTTTCATTTTTACCATAATGTTTTTATCGGCAGCTTTAATTTTCAACCAACAACCTTCTGCTTTACAAACTTCAACTACTTCACCTTCTACTACAACTTCCATAGTTTTTTCTGTACCAAGTTTTTCTGCTAACTCTGATGATTTTACTGCTCCATCAACAGAAGTTTTTTCACCAAAAGTCATTCCAGTATTTACAGGTCCTTTTGGAGGTTGAGCTAATAATACTCCACTCATTAAAACTGTTGCTAAAAGTGTATATACTTTTTTCATAAAAATAATTTGTACAAATGTAATAAAGAATAATTTCCTTACATTAAAAATTACATAGCATTACAACTACAAACGATGTGTAAAATTGAATTGGTAAACCTATATTTGCATCTACTGAAATAATGGGTCTTAAACATTAATAAAACTAAATCAATATTTTTTTATGGCTAATGCAAACATTCAGCAGCTTTTAGGCGATAAAGCAGAATATCTATTAAATCATCAATGTAAAACAATTGATAAATCGCAGTTGCATTTACCTGGTGGCGATTTTGTAGATAGAGTTTTTATTAATAGTGACAGAAATATTAATGTTTTAAGAAATTTACAAGCCATGTATGGTACTGGCAGATTGGCTAACACAGGCTATTTATCTATTTTACCAGTTGATCAAGGTATTGAGCATAGTGGTGGTGCTTCATTTGCAAAAAACCCTATCTATTTCGATCCTGAAAATATTATCAACTTAGCCATTGAAGGAGGTTGTAATGCTGTGGCTACAACATTTGGTGGTTTAGGTTTCTTATCTAGAAAATATGCCCATAAAATTCCTTTGATTGTTAAAATTAATCATAATGAATTTTTAACATATCCAAATAAGTTCGACCAAATTATGTTTGCCTCATTAAAAGCAAGCTGGAATTTAGGAGCAACAGCAGTTGGTGCAACAATTTATTTTGGTAGTGATGAAAGTGCTCGTCAAATTCAAGAAGTGAGCAAAGCTTTTGAAATGGCTCATGAATTAGGTATGGCAACCATTTTATGGTGTTATTTACGCAATCCTGCATTTAAAAAAGATGGAGTTGATTATCATGTTTCTACAGATTTAACAGGACAAGCCAACCATTTAGGAGTAACTATTGAAGCAGATATCATTAAACAAAAACTTCCTGAAAATAATGGTGGTTATAAAGCCTTAAATACTAAAGAAAGTGCTTATGGTAAAAATGATGAAAGAATTTATACTCAATTAACTTCAGAACATCCAATTGATTTAACCAGATATCAAGTAGCTAATTGCTATATGGGTCGTGCTGGTTTAATTAATAGTGGTGGAGCAAGTAGTGGTGCAAGCGATATGGCAGAAGCTGTAACTACTGCAGTAATTAATAAACGTGCTGGAGGTATGGGTTTAATTTCTGGTCGTAAAGCATTTCAAAGACCAATGAAAGAAGGTGTTGAAATTTTAAATGCTATTCAGGACGTTTATTTAGATCAATCAATTACGATTGCTTAAAAAATCTATAAAAATCTATAAAAAGGAGAAGCCTTGCTTCTCCTTTTATCATAACTAATCATAATAACCAATTCATAACCTTATTTTTGCCTGCTTAAAAAAATCGGATGACGCATCCTTATACTTATATCGATCCTAATGCAACTATTGCACCTAATGTAAAAATAGATCCATTTACTGTTATTCATGGTGATGTTCATATTGGTGAAGGCACTTGGATTGGAAGTAATGTTACCATTATGGATGGCAGCCGAATTGGTAAAAATTGTAGAATTTTTCCAGGAGCTGTAATCAGTGCTGTACCTCAAGATTTAAAGTTTGCTGGTGAAAAAACTATAGTTGAAGTTGGCGACAATACTACAATCAGAGAATTTGTTACTATCAATAGAGGTACTGATGAAAGAGGAAAAACCAATGTTGGCAATAATTGTTTGTTAATGGCTTATAGCCATATTGCTCATGATTGCAGTATTGGCAATAATGTTATTTTAAGTAATAGTGTTCAAGTAGCTGGCCATGTAAATATTGGCGATTGGGTAGTAATTGGTGGTGTAAGTGCTGTGCATCAGTTTGTGCAAATAGGCCAACACTCATTTGTTGCTGGTGGTTCTTTAGTAAGTAAAGATGTACCTCCATATATTAAAGCAATTCGTAATCCATTAAGTTATGGAGGTGTTAATAGTGTTGGATTAAAAAGAAGAGGATTTACCGTTAATCAAATTAATCACATCTTAGATATCTACAGATTTATTTACAATAAAGGTTTAAATACTTCTCAAGCTCTTGAATATATTGAAGAAGAAGTAAGTGCTAGTGATGAAAGAGATGAAATTGTAACTTTTGTTAGAGAAAGTGGACGAGGTATTATTAAAAGATTTTCTAAAAGTAATGGTGAGGAATAAATTCTATTCCCATTTCAATTTTCCTAATTTTATTAAGGCTTTATATATCAAATCAAGGTGCATGCTTTGAATGATTTGATTGGTGTTTACGAGTTCAATCACTTCATCAATACTCATTAAATACACTTCAATATCTTCACCTTCATCGAAATTTTGTTCTGCTACTTTTTCGCCACCTGTAGCTAAAAAGTAATGCATTAAATTACTATTGGTAGAAGGATTTGCAGATGATGTTCCTAAGCATTCATAGTGATTAAAAGCATAACCAGTTTCTTCTAATAATTCTCTTGCAATAGCATCTTTAAAACTTGCATCAGTTTTATCTACACAACCTCCAGGAAGTTCAAAATGTGTTTGTCCTAGTGCATATCTAAACTGACGTTCAACAATAACTTTCCCTTCTTTAGTTATAGCAAATGCAGTAACCCAATCCGGAAAATCGTACACATAATAAGGTTCAATAATTTTACCATCTGGTCTTAAACATGTATCAGCTCTGATATTTGCCCAAGTATCTTTAAGTATATATTTTGATGATAAGTGTTTCCAAGTTAAATCTCTCATAGTCATTCACGATTTTTTGATTTAAGATTTACGAATTATTTTGTTACCAAATTTAATTTTAGAGAAAACCTTTTACAAAGTGCAAATCGTAAATCAGAAATCTCCAAATCGTAAATAGAATTATTCCCATTTAAAAAATTTATATACCAAAGCATACACCACAATAAACCAAATTGCAATAACGCCAATATTATCCCAGCAATCTAAAATACCCAATCCTTCAAATGATATTTTACGCATGGCAATATTAAAATGAGTAAGTGGCAAAATTTTACACAAGGTTTGCATCCAAGAAGGAAAAACAGTAATTGAAAAAAATGTACCTGATAATAAAATTTGTGGTAAACCAAATAGATTAATTAATAAGGGAATGGTGGAATCTGTTTTTACAATACTGCTAAAAATTAATGCCACACCCATTAACATGAGTAACATAAAAAAGGTGAGTAACATAATTTCAATGAAAGTTACAAAGCCATGAGCCAGAGTGAATCCTAAAAAATATTTTCCAATAACTAACAATACAACAACATTCACCAACTGAAAAACCAATCTACTAAAACCTATGCCAAATAGTATGTTTAAACGATTAATAGGCGATGCATAAAATCTTTTTAATACCAATTGTTCTCTTAAATTATAAAAGGTGAAAGCAACGCCAAATAAGGTAGAAAATAAAATAGAAAATCCTATCTGACCGGGAAGAATAAAATCTATTTGCTTAAACTCTCTGATTTCATACACTCGTTTACTTATGCTAACTAAATTTTCTTTTTTTGGATTGATAGCAGTTTCATACTTATCTGCAATATTCTCCAACACAGGAATTATTGTGGTTAACTCTGGTGTTGATGCAGTTGTAGCAGTTACATGAATAGTATATTTTTTATGTAAAGTAGTTTCATCATTATTTGCACTAATTAACAAAACAGCGGCAATTCTACCTTTTTCTAAGTCTAATCTTTGTTTAGTTGAATCTTTATATTCAACAAATCTGAATAAAGGATTCTGCTTTAAACTTTGTAACAATAAAACATTTGAAGTGTCAGAACTTTTATCTAAAACAACTTTAAACGATTTAATACTTCCACCTCCAAAAGAACCAAAAATCCAAATAAAAACTAAAGGAAAAACCAAACTAAAAAAAATAGCTCCTGGATATTTTACTATAGCCAATAAGCTAGCTTTTGTTATGGCTTTTAGGGCAATAAGTTGACTGTATTTCTTTGTCATAAATAAATATCTAAAAATATTTGGACTATATATATATATATATATATTAGCTTAACAAATTAAAAATTAATCAAATGTATCGTATCATTTTATTTATTTCATTTTCTTTATTAACAGTTTTATCATTTGCACAAATCAATTTTGAAAAAGGATATTTTATAGATAATGATGGGAAGAAAACTGAATGTTTTATTAAGAATTCTGATTGGGTTAAAAATCCAACAAAATTTGAATACAGAATTAACTTATCTGATGAAAGTTCTTTGGGTTCTATAGAATCTGTTCAAGAATTTGCTGTAAACAATTTTTCAAAATATGTAAGAGCAAATGAAGAAATTGATCGTTCAAAACCTATGCAATTCTCAGTTTCAGACGTTAGTAGTAATGCTGAACCAGATTGGAAAAAAGAAACTTTATTTTTAAAAGTTTTGATTGAAGGTAAAGCAATTTTATACTATTTTGAAGATAACAACTTTAAACGCTTCTTCTACAAACTAAATGATTCTAAAATTGAACAATTAATTTTTAAAGAATATTCAATAGATGGATTGAATTTAAGAGTAAACAAAAAATATCAAGACCAACTACAACAAAGCTTAGTTTGTGATAAAACTGAAAACATTAATTTTAATAAAATCAGTTATACAAAAAATGAATTTGAAAAACTCTTCACAAAATTTAATAGTTGTTATGAAAGTAATACAACTGCAACTACTACCTATTCTAAAAACAATAGTTTTTTTAGATTAAAAGGATTAATAGGTATGACATCGTCAAACATTACTGGATATTATACATATAACAATTTTTTTAAAGATAAAATGTTCTCAAACTCTGTATCTAATGTAAGAATAGGTGCTGAATTTGAGTATGTGCTTGACTTCAATAAAAATAAATGGGCTTTACTAGCTGAAGTAGCCTATGAAAACACTAATACCACAGGTAGATACAGAGCTCAGAGCATTAATTATGGCACTGTAGATTTCGGTAATGGAAATGTACAGTTTAAAAGTATTGATATTGGTTTTGGGGCAAGACACTATATGTTTTTAGCCAAAGAAGCTGCATTGTTTTTTAACTTAATTGCATTTCAAAAGATAGATTTAAATTCTACTGCATCAGTGAGTAATTTTAAATCGAACTATGAAAATAATTTTGAATTAGCTGGTGGTTTTGGTGGAAGATATAAAACAATTTCTGCTGAAATAAGATTAAGAACTTCTTCTTCGAACATCTCAAATTCAAATAATACAATTCAAACAAGAACTTATAGAGAAAACCAGTTTAGCTTTATTATTACTTACACTTTATTTAAAACAAATAAATAGACACAAAAAAGTACAATTTTGCTGAAGAATATTCTGTATTGGCAATTTGAATATAAAAAAATTTTTCTACATGTTTTTACAAGATTGGGTTCTTGCCCAATAAAGCAATCTTAATTTTTTAAATAGACTGCTTCGTTCCTCGCAGTGACTTTTAATTGTTTTAGTTGTGTAGAACACTCTCCTTTGGCAATAAAAAAAGCCACAGATAATTTCTGTGGCTTTAAAATAATAATTAAAATCTTAATTCATCATCTCAACACTTCTATTAATAAAATTGGTGAGTTCTGAGCCTTTTAATAATCCTTGAGAAAGCAATGCTAAATCGGCTAAATTTCTTACTTGCTTTTGTTGTTTTTCTGTATCGGTTTCTTTTAATAAACTTTGATAGATAGGATGATTACCATTAATAGTTAATGTAACTTCATCTGGCATAGAACCATAAAAGCCCATCATTCCACCTCCACCAATTGCAGCCATATCTTTCATACGTCGCATAAACTCTGGTCTTGTTGCAACAACTGGTGCAACATCTGTACTTAAACCTTTTACTTCAACAGTTACGTGTAAATCGGCAGGTTTAACTTCGAACAAAGTTTTTAATTGTTCTGTTTCTTCTTTGCTTAAAACACTTTCAGCAGATTCTTGTTTGTCGATTAAATTATCTACAATATCGGCATCTACTCTTACAAAACTTGTATTCTCCCATTTCATTTCCATGTTATTAATAAAGCTGGCATCTACTAAAGTTTCCATTTTTACAACTACATAACCTTTTGCTGTAGCTGCTTGTATATATGCATCTTGTTGCACAGGATTTGTAGTGTATAAAATAATTTGCTTGCCTTCTTTATTTTTTTGTGTGGCTTCTGTTGCAGTTTTGTATTCATCAATAGTATAAAATTTGCCAGCAGTATCTTCCATTACAAAAAATTTATTTGCTTTTTCTGCAAACTTGTCGTCAGTCATCATACCATATTTAACAAACAATCCTAAACTCTCCCACTTGCTTTGAAAATCTTCTCTTTCTTTATTAAATATTTCTTCTAATTTATCTGCTACTTTTTTAGTGATATGACTATTTATTTTTTTAACATTTGGATCGCCTTGCAAATAACTTCTACTTACATTTAAAGGAATGTCTGGACTATCAATTACACCATGTAACAACATTAAAAACTCTGGAACAATTTCTTTTACTTCATCAGTTACAAAAACTTGATTACAGTATAGCTGAATTTTATCTTTTTGAATTTCGTAGCTCTGTTTAATTTTAGGGAAGTATAAAATACCCGTTAAGTTGAATGGGAAATCTACATTTAAATGAATCCAAAACAAAGGTGTTTCACTAAATGGATAAAGTTCTTTATAAAAATTTTCGTAATCTTCTTTTGTTAATTCACTTGGTTTTTTTACCCAAATTGGAGAGGTGTTATTGATAGGTTTTTCTTCATCGCCTTCTTTCTTTTCTTCTGCAATATCTGTAAAATAAATAGGGATGGGTAAAAACTTACAGAATTTATCCAACACTGCTTTTACTCTATGTGCTTCTAAAAATTCTTTACTTTCTTCGTTAAGGTGTAAGATAATTTTTGTGCCTCTATCTTTTTTCTCAACTTCATATAATTCAAATTCAGGACTTCCATCGCAACTCCAATACACTGTTGGTGCTTCATCATTATGACTTTGAGTTAAGACTTCCACTTTTTCTGCCACCATAAAAGCACTATAAAACCCTAATCCAAAATGGCCAATAATGTTGGCATCTTTATACTTATTCAAAAATTCTTCTGCACCACTAAAAGCCACTTGATTCAAGTATTTATCAACTTCTTCTTGAGTCATTCCTACACCTCTGTCACTTATGGTTAAAGTTTTTTCTTTGGCATCTAGAATTACATCAATTCTCAAATCGCCAATTTCGCCTTTGGCTTCTCCAATACTTGAAAGTGTTTTTAATTTTTGAGAGGCATCTATAGCATTACTTACTAATTCTCTCAAAAAAATGTCGTGTTCACTGTATAAGAATTTTTTAATAATAGGAAAAATGTTTTCGGTTTGAACCCTAATTTGTCCTTTTTGCATATGTTATTCAATTTTAAATGCAGTTATTGCAATGTGTAATAATAATTTCCTTTTTGGAGTCAAAAAAAATACCAAGTTATGATTTGCTGACAAGCTGACAACACGAGCCCATTATGGCTGATAAATCTGCATATAAAGTGAAGAAATTAAATTATTATTCAATATTAACCACCAGTTGCACCATGACGAACTTTTATAGATTTTTTATTCTTATTGGCTTTTTCATATTCCAAAACTGCTGGTGGCTTAGGCGTTTTTTTAACTGCTGTATCAACAGCTACTGGAGATAATTGCTGAGCCTGTGGCTGATATAAGGCACCTAAAACGTAGGTTTCAGATTTTAAAGTTCTTCCTGTTTCTGGGTCAAAATAAGTCCAAGTTCCATGAGGTTGAGAGTAAGATTCTACTTTAATAATTTTACGAATTAAAATATTGTCATCATAAACATCTGGCACATCAATAGTATCAAACTTTTTTACTGGATCAACAGCTCTCCAATTTTCTTCACGAGACACTCTTCCTTCTGAAAGATAAATTTGTTGACCGTGTAACATACCCCATTTATAATTTTCCTTAGCCATTAATAACCCATAAGCATCGTATTTTCTCCAAACACCTTCTTTTAATCCATTTACAAAAACACCTTCTTCGTCGTAAGCTGGTTCTACTCTTAATGCATTTACATGAATTTTCCAACGACCCACTTTTTTATCGTTCATATCAACCCTATTCAAAGTATCGCCATTTTCTAAAAGTTTAAAACTTTTATATTGTGCATTACTACAAAATGAGATCATAAGCCAACAAAAAACCATTAACCACTTCATAAAATTTATTTTCCCGAAATTACATTATGCACAACATTTATTTAACTTTATACAATAACATTATTTGTTAATTATTGAATTGTTTTATTTTCGTTGCAGTTATGAAAAAAATTGAGTTAGAAATTGTGGCCTTATCGCATAGCATTACTACTTCTAGTTCGTATGCTGTTGTATTAGGCGAGATGAATGGTACAAGAAGATTGCCTATTGTTATTGGGAGTTTTGAAGCACAGGCAATTGCTGTTGCATTAGAAAATGTAAAACCTAGCAGACCTTTAACTCATGATTTGATTAAAAATTTTATGGGAGCTTTTGGAGTTGAATTACAAGAAATTTTAATTAGCGATTTGCAAGAAGGAATTTTTTATTCTAAGTTGGTTTGTTATACCGAAAATGATACCATTGAAATTGATAGTAGAACTAGTGATGCTTTGGCATTAGCAGTAAGATTTAATTGTCCTATCTATATTTACGAAAACATTTTAGAAGCTTCTGGAATTACTGTAGAAGAACAAGAAGGTACTGAAAAGATTGAATCTATTGCTGTTGAAGAAAAAGAAAAACCGTTGGAAGATAGTTTAGTGAATATGAGTTTATCTGAATTACAGCATTATTTAGAAACAGTATTAGAAAAAGAAGATTATTTGAAAGCCATTTCTATTAGAGACGAAATTAATAGAAGAAAAAAATAAAACAATCCTCAGCTATTTTAACTAACCTTGTTCATTACAATTCCAAAAGAATGATTTCATTCCCCAATGCAAAAATTAATCTTGGATTAAATGTTGTTCAAAAAAGAGAAGATGGTTTTCATGATTTAGAAACTGTTTTCATTCCAATCAATATTAATGATGCTTTAGAAATTATTCCATCAAAAGACAGCACATCTTTACAATTTACATATTCGGGTTTAAACATTATTGGCAACACCAATGAAAATTTATGTGTAAGAGCCTACTACTTATTACAACAAGATTTTAAACTGCCTCCCATACAAATGCATTTGCATAAAAATATTCCTATGGGTGCAGGTTTAGGTGGTGGAAGTGCAGATGGAGCTTTTACTTTAAAAATATTAAATAGCTTATTTAATCTTGAACTTACAAATACTGATCTAGAAAGTTATGCACTTAAACTAGGCAGTGATTGTCCGTTTTTTATTCAGAACAAGCCATGTTTTGCTACTTCAAGAGGAGAAGTTATGCAACCCATTGAAATAGATTTGAAGGGGTACGAAATTGTTTTAGTAAACCCAAATATCCATATATCAACTGCAAAAGCATTTTCAAATATTACCCCAGGTATTCCCAAAAAATCTATTTTAGAAATCGTTCAACAGCCCATAAATACATGGAAAAATGAATTGAAAAATGATTTTGAAAAAAGTTTGTCTAACAATTATGCAGTAATTGAACACATCAAAAATCTATTATATCATCAAGGGGCAATCTATGCTTCTATGACGGGTACGGGTAGTACTGTTTTTGCTATTTTTAAAAATGAAGAACAAAAACCCAAAATAGAATTGCCAAAAGAATATCAAGTATATTTCACGAAAATTATTATTTAGCAAACCTTGAAAATATTACTCAAAATATTACAAATAATCTATTGCATTTATGCATTAGTATCATTTGTTTTACTGATGTTTTTATCGCTGCCTTTTATTTTAATTGCTGCTTTATTTGGTGTTAAAGGTGGAAATTTTATTTACAAAGTTTGCAGAGTATGGTCGGCTATTTGGTACACATCTGTAGGCATTAGTCATCAAGAAATTTATGAAGTGTCACATGATAAAGACAAGCAATATATTTTTGTTGCCAATCATTTATCATACATGGATATTCCACCCATTGTATTAGCAGTAAAACAACCTGTAAGAGCATTAGGCAAGGCCGAAATGGTAAAAATGCCAGTATTTGGTTGGGTATATAAAGCAGCTGTTATACAAGTTAACAGAGACAATTCTGCTCATAGGGCTAAAAGTGTTAGAGCATTGAAAGCTGCAATTAAACACGGTATTTCTATTTTTATTTTTCCTGAAGGATATTTAAATTATTTAAAGCAACCCTTAAAATCTTTCTACGACGGAGCTTTTAGAATTGCCATTGAAACACAAACTAACATTAAACCAGTATTAATGATTGATAGTTTAGACAGAATGCATTATGGCGAAGTATTCACTTTAACCCCAGGAAAAAACAGGGTAGTTTTTTTAGATGAAATTTCTGTTCAAGGCCTCACCATGAAAGATTTAGAACAACTTAAAAACAATGTATATGCAATTATGGAAGAAAAATTAAAGCAATACATTAACTACAATGAATTATTTAAAAGAATCAACGCATAACTTAATTGAATCGTATTATCTTCGTCATCATTCATAACAATCACTATATACGATATGAAAAAAATATTTTTAGGCCTCATATGTTTAATTAGTTTAACTACTATTACAAATGCACAAGTAAATTCAACTAAAAAAGAATTGACTAAAGAACAACAAGAATCAATGGCTGCCAAAAAAGAAGCTGATTTAATTGAGTTGTTTAAAAGAGCAGACTTAAACGAAGAACAACAAGCTAAATCAAGAGCTGCAATGACTGATTATCATAATCAAGCATTAGCTACAAAAGCCGATGCTAGTTTATCTGCTGAAGAAAAAACAACTAAAATAAAATTACTTTCTGAAGAAAAAGAGAATAAGCTAAAAGAGATTATGGGGGAGTTTCAATACAAAGCATTTGAAACAGCAAGAAAAGCTCAGAAAGAATCATACCTTTTACAGAAGAATTAAAAAGTATTGGATAAATAAAAAAATGTTGAAGATGATCTTCAACATTTTTTTATGGTGTAGCTTCAATTATTTTTTTAAGATTGGCTAAATTATCTTCCATCATTTTGCCAGTAACTTTTTCGTTAACTATACTTCCAATTCTATCTAATGGAAACCAAGAAGTATTATTTTCGAACTGCCAATTAACTATTGTAATATTTCCTTTTTCAATAAGTTGTAGGTTGTTTCTATTTATTTTTCCTTTTTCATCAACCCAAGAAGCTTGCACTACATTATTATTAGACGAGTAGATATGCATTGATGATTTTCCAATGCGAGTAATTGTTGCAGATTCAATTTTTTTATCGGCTAAACCATTTATCCACTTTTGCCAACCAAACAAACTATTTACATAAGGTAAAACTTCTTTTGAGGTTTTATTAATTTCTACAGTTCTAGAAATTTTTGATTCTGCAGGTATAAGTAAACCAATAGCTGTTACAATCAAAAAAATTATGACTGCACTTATAACTGCAAGCTTTAATAATTTAATCATGGATTACCATAAATTACGAGGACACCAATCGCCATAACGATTTCCTATTAAGAAACCTACTAACAACTCATGTGTTCCTCTACTAACTGTATTAAGTTGAGAGGTTGTTATATCGTATGAATAACCAATATTAATGGTGTTACTTATATTCATACCTACCATTCCTGCAAATCCATCTTGGTGACGAAAAGATCCGCCAAACCAAAATAAATCTTTGTATTGAAACTTAGCATTAATATCAATACCCAAAGGCATTGGATCAACTTTTCTTAAGGTTAAAGAGGGTAAAAAATTCCAATCTTCGCTTAAAAATAATCTTACACCAGCAGATGCAAATAAATGTGGTACTAATTTTCCTTCTTCACTTGCTCTTAAAGAATCAGAGAAAGATATTTTTTGAGATAATAAGCCTTGTGCCGAAATGCCCAGAAAAAAATCGCTAGAATACAACCATAATCCAGCAGAAGCATCTGGTTTTATTCTATTGATTAAATTATTATTGATAGAAGAATAAACAGCAGGATCGTAAGGTGTAGAGAAGTTTAATTTATTTACATCGAGTGTTAATTGATTAAACCCTAAACCAACTCCAATAGATAAACTTGTTTTTGGGGCAATCCCAAAATGATAAGCAAATGATGCAGAGGCAGTGTTTGTAGTTAAAGGACCTGTTCTATCATTAATAAAAGAAACCCCAAAACCCATGTGAGACTCTGTATTAGTATATTCATCCCAATAAGCAGTACCTCTTGGATTAGCTCCATCTGGATGAAAGGTAGTTGGCGTTTCTCTACCATATGCAGATTTGTTAAAAGGACCATGCAAGGTAACATAAGTTGTTACTGGTGCATCTTGTAAACCTACCCATTGCATTCTATGGCTAGCTTTCATGTCCCAATAATTCTCAATACCAGCAACAGCTGGATTGATGATAAAATTGTTCATGATGTATTGGGTATAATGTGGTCGTTGTTGAGAAAAAGCAAAAATGCTCGTCATCATCAATAGGCATAAAAGACCTATACGTTTATTAATCATTCGATAAAAATAAAAGTTATTTTGGAAAAATTGCATTTTTTGATTTCTAATTGAATTTTTATACTTAAAAAACTTTATAACTCATTAATAATCTGTATGGTTTTTTGAACCATTTCTTGTGTTATATCTAAATGTACTACAATTCTTACCTGAGTGGGAGAAATAGGATACATTAAAATATTGTGTTCTTTCATCTTTCCAATAAACAACTTTGGTGTCATTTCATTTTTTACTGAAAAAATGATGATGTTGGTTTCAACTGGCAAAATTTCATCTACAAAGCTTTTTGCTTTTAAAGCTGCAGTTATTTTTTGAGCATTATCATGATCTACTTGTAATCTATCAATATTATTTTGTAGAGCATATAATCCGGCAGCAGCAATATACCCTGCTTGTCTCATTCCACCCCCAAATACCTTTCTTATTCTTCTGGCTTTTTTAATAAATTCTTTATTACCTATAATTAAACTTCCAACAGGTGCTCCAAGACCTTTACTTAAACAAATTGATATACTATCGAAAATTTCTCCATATTGTTTTGGAGATTCTTTTTTAGCAACAATTGCATTAAATAAACGAGCTCCATCAATATGAAATTTTAACCCTTCTTGTTTACATAATTCAGCTATTCGAATCATTTCATTAAAGTCGTAACAACTTCCACCTCCTCTATTAGATGTATTTTCTAAACTCACTAAACTCGTTGCTGCTTTATGAACATCGTCGGAATTAATATGTGCTTTTACTTGTTCTGCAGAAATTCTTCCTCTATCGCCTACAATAACATTGACTGAACAACCACTGTTAAAGGCAATTCCACCTCCTTCGTATTGAAAAATATGACTGGTTCTATCACAAATAACCTCATCGCCAGGTTGGGTATGACACTTAATTGCAATTTGATTGGTCATGGTACCACTAGAACAAAATAAACTGGCTTCCATGCCAAACATTTCAGCTGCAAAATGTTCTAGTTCATTAATGGTAGGGTCTTCATGAAAAACATCATCGCCAACTTTTGCCTTAAACATGGCATCCAACATAGCTGCAGTAGGTTTTGTAACGGTATCGCTTCTATAATCAATCATACAACGAAGTTATTGATTCTAATAATTTGTATTATTTTTTATGATGAACGAAAATGATGCAAAATATTTAATTGGGCACTCAAAAATTATTTCTTTTTATTTGTATATAAATTTTAACTCATGAAATTACTTCAAGGAAAAACAACAATAGTTACAGGTGCTGCTAGAGGCATTGGAGCAGCAGTTGCTTTGAAACTGGCTCAACATGGCAGTAATATTGCTTTTACATATGTAAGTGATAGTAGTGCTGAAAAAGCAAAAGCTTTAGAAAATGAGTTGATGAATTTGGGAGTACAAGCAAAAGCCTATCAAAGTAATGCTGGAGATTTTGCTGCTTGTGAAAGTTTTGTAAATGAAGTAATGAAAGATTTTGGCAATATTGATGTTTGTGTGAATAATGCTGGTATTAGCAAGGATAATTTATTATTAAGAATGACTGCCGAACAGTGGGATGATGTGATGAATATTAATTTGAAGAGTGTTTTTAACATGACCAAACAGGTTTGCAGACCCATGATGAAAGCTAAAGCAGGAAGCATCATTAATATGAGTTCAATTATTGGTATTAGAGGTAATGCTGGTCAGAGTTCTTATGCAGCAAGCAAGGCTGGAGTTATTGGTTTTACTAAGTCAATTGCACATGAATTGGGGAGCAGAAATATTCGTTGCAATGCTATTGCTCCGGGTTTTGTTGAAACAGATATGACTCATTATTTAAAAGATGGAGATGCATCAACTGAGTTTTTAAAGAAAATTCCACTAAATCGTTTTGGCAAAGCAGAAGAAATTGCTGACGTTACTTTGTTCTTAGCAAGTGATATGAGTAGCTATGTTACGGGACAAGTAATAAGTGCTTGTGGTGGACTGAATATATAATGATGAATTATACTTTTCTATTTAAGCAACATCTTATATAAATGAAAGTTGCATTAATAAAAGTACCAGTTAATAATTCTTATAATTCATTAAAAAAGCAACTTCCCTTTTTGGAAAAAGTTGCAGGGAAAAAAAATCATACTTAAACCTTGTTGGTATTCACCTCACCAACAAGGTTTTTTAATTTCCTGCTTAAATTGATAACACTAACAACTAAACATTTGAATTGTTATTCAATTTCAGTAGGTAAAGACATTATCAGGAACATAATTTTCATTATTTTATTAAAGTACTTGAATCATATACCATAATTAGATATTTTGAATTTGGAACGCCAGACAAATCAGAATAAAAAAAACCACTATTAGTTTTCCCTTCTTTTAAATAAACTAATGTTTCAATCCTGAAATCATGCTTATTTAATAAAATGTTATTCTTTTTTATATTAATTATGGAATAACTATTCACATCAATTTTATCTACTGTAAATTGTTTATTTTGTATTAAAACTATTAGATGATTAATAGGGTTATTACTCTTATTTTTTATTATTATTTCTACTTCATCATTTTCACAAGAAGTTAATACAGCTGTTAAAATCATTAATAATAATAGTTGTTTCATATGTTATTGATTAGTTGCTATGAGTTGAGTGGCAGAAGATATACCATGACGACCTAATTGAAAATTACCATTTATATGCCAGAAATCATTATTCACTCCATTACTACCTAACAGGGGTGTAGGCTCTACAGGCTTCAAATATCTTAATTCTCCATTTGTAAGTTTCGTTAACACATCAGATGAAAGCAATGAATTTGGTGTTAAAATTGGAAAGATTACATCTCCAACTATATGTCCAATAGCATTATTCCACAAATCCATATCTTTTTCTTTTTGTAATTGAGTTGGTACTTCACTTTCATGTGCATCAGAAAAAAGTTTAGCAATATTTTCAAGAGTTACTGGGTCTAACCCTAAATCTCTTCTGTTTAATGCGTTAAAAAAAGCATGCCGAAAAGCATCACTCTTATCATTTAAACCATTTTTTCCAAATAAATTTATAGTTTCTTGTTCAACTACTAATTTATTTTTGCTTATAATGTATGCGTGAACCGGATATTGCTTTACCAAAGCTTTTTCAGCATTATTCAATCTATCATATTGACCATTTTGATCTTCTTCTAAATCAAAATTGATGTTATTTGAGTTGTTTAACCAAACATCATCTTCCCACCACACTGAACTTGTATTACCAGTAATATAATGTTGTTGTAAAAAAGAATTATAATCGGGATCGGTCATAGCTTTATTTATATGATAATTACTTATAATTATAGCTTGTAATAAAGGTATTGTTGTTCGTTGAATATAACCAGCTAACTCATGAACTCTATCTGGGTTTTGATTTAACCAAGCTGCTTGTGTATCATTTAAACCAAGTGTAGTTTTCAAATACTTAACAGTACTACTCCAACCGTTTACATTTCCTCCTAAACCAATCCACCATCCATAAAGGTTTGGGTTATAGCCAGGGTGAATTGCTCCTCCATATCCACCTCCCCAAGAACCTCCAGTGCCAAATAAATAGTTATCCCAGCCAGAAAAATAATTTATATAATATATACTAAAACTATTCAATGATGATGAAGGGGCTGCATGTGATTCAGTTATTATTAAGGAATCATTTTTTATTGTTAAATAACGATCGACTATTTCATTAGAATTTAATATATTAAATAATCTTTCATCTATTACTTTAAAATAAAAATGACCAATTGCTTTATATTCCAAAAAAGTACTTACAATGGCAATATCTTCAGCATCAATTTCTGTTTCAGGTTTATTAAAGCCATAAAGTGCATAATCTTTATCTTCATAAAGTTTTATTATAACACTATCAATAAATATTTTACAAGCTAAAAAGCCATCTACTTCATTAGAATTGGGTTGAGAAAGTGGAACAAAACTATTTCATACTCTTCATCACTCTCTGTTCTGTTAGCAAAATTGTTTTTAGGTTTTCGAATTTCTGTAGCTGACCAAATTGGGTATCCTACTCTATTGGCAAGGTCTGTAATAAAATGGGCTTCTTTATTATCTCTTTTAATTTTATCTGATATTTTTTGCAACACTGGGTTTTGCCCTTGTGGAATAAATGTGAATTTTTCAAGAATTTCTTTTTCAGTTAAATTGTTTTGGTTTACTCCTATGTCTAGTTTCTTACAAGATTGAGTTACTGCCACAAAAAGTAGTATAGAAAAGAGCGTTTTAATATTTAATTTTATCATAATTAATTTTTGGGTTTGTAAAAAAGTGTTTTAATAAGAATAACCAAAAATTATGGGGCTCTTTCATTACTAAATAAAGTAAATAAATTATTGTAGCTTAGTAAGTTTGTCTTTAAGTATGCTGTATGCTGTATGCTGTATGCTGTATGCTGTATGATGTATGATGTATGATGCATGATGTATGCTGCATGATGCATGATGTATGATGTATGATGTATTAAAAGTACAACTCATAAGAATATTTAGTTATTTATAAAACCAAATTAAGAATTTAATTTTATATGGTAAATTAATTTTCTATTGGCTAAGGTAAATTTTTATCACCTCTTCATAGTATCTCTTACTATTAAGGTAGGGTGCAATATTTAATTTTGAATTATGAATTTTGAATTATTGATTATTAATTATTAATTCTAACACCCAACATCCAACATCAAACAGTTATAAAAGCACTGCTGCTAAAGCATAATCTGCCACTAAAATTAAAATACAACTTACTACAACTGCACTGGTGCTGGCCCTACCAATTTCAAGTGCCCCACCTTTTACATTGTAACCATAATAGGCAGCAATACTGCTAATGATAAAAGCAAATGTGTATGCTTTGTACAAAGCAAAATTAATATTGTAAAAATTTATATTATGGCGTAAGCCTTCATCAAAAATATCTGTAGCTATTACACCTGTCATTGCACCTGCTTGTCTTCCTCCCCAAATACCTAAAACAAAAGATAAAACCACTAAACAAGGAATAACAATTAATGAAGCCAAAATTTTAGGCATAATTAAATAATTCTTGGTATTTATACCCATGATTTCTTGAGCATCTATTTGCTCTGAAACACGCATATTGCCTAATTCAGAAGCTATTTTACTGCCTACCACTCCAGCTAAAACAATACAAATTACCGTAGGTGATAATTCTAATATCATACTATCCCGAACAATTACTGCAATAGTGGTTTGTGGAACTAAAGGGGTTACTAATTGATAAGCTGTTTGAATGGTTGTTACAGCTCCTAAAAAAAGAGAAATAATAATTACAATAGGTAATGACCCTACACCAATTTCTGAACATTGATGCATTAGTTCTTTCCAATAAATTTTCCAGTTTTCTGGTTTGGTAAACATCCCCTTCAGCATCATTAAGTAGGCTCCAAAATGAGTAAAAAATTTCATGATAATTATTTTAAATTTACTTACTGTTAATTCTATTAATGGCTTCTGAGGCTTCTTTTAATTGATCGTTAAACACTAAAGCTTTTTGATAGTTTTTTAGAGCTTCATTTTTTTTATTTAAAGTCTCATAAATTTTTCCTATCCAATAATAGCCATCGGCCGAAGTTTGATTCATTGCTACTAATTGCTGAAACACTTTCAAAGCAGCATCCAACTTCTTATTATTGTAAAGTAAGTATCCTTTTTCTATATATGCATCATCAAAATGAAAATCTTTTTCAATACATTGATTGAAATGATTAATGGCATTATTCAAATCATTCAATTTTGAATAATAAACGCCTACAAAAAAGTTGGCTTGTGCATCATAACTTCCATCTGGATGCATTTTCATCAATTGATTACAAATAGAAATTGTTTTTTGATTTTTGGTTTCTGAATAAAGATTTGCAAGCTCCATTAATGAAATGGGGTTTGGATAAATTCTTGCAGCATAATGAAATGCTTTTATAGCACTTGGTGTATCTTCAAGTACTTTACAAAGCTGGCCACGCTTTAACCAATATTCATTATTTAAACTATCCTTTGATATGAGCTTATCTAAATGCTCTAAAGCCTTTGATTGAAAGCCCAAGCTATCTAATTGCTGTACTAATTCTAATTGCATATTAATATTACTAGAATCTCTTTTTATCTCATTCACTATTTGTTGTAATGATTCAGGCAAATCAACAACGGGCTTATTTAGTGTTTTAGCTAAATCATCTTTCTGATCATCTTTACAAGCAAAACAAAAAAAGATTATTGTTGTTATGAAAAATATTCTTTTCATGATTAAATAGATTTTATCCAACATTCTTTTCCTTCAATAAGTTCTTTTGTAAAGCCTACAACTTTTAAAAATTGCAAATGTGAAGGATTGAAAACAGATTCATAGACTAACTTTTTTATACCATGAGATTTTAAAGTATTTGCTTCTCTTTCTATAATAAACTTAGTTACTTTATAATCTCTATATTGAGGAACGGTATAATTTACTTTCATAATAGCATCACCATTATCTTTTACCACAGCAACAAACATATTGGCAATAGCAATATCTCTTAAAACCACATAGCTGATTTGCTTTTGAACAACTTTATCAAAAACAAAATCAGGAAAATAATTTTTAATGTCGTTGGAGTAATAGTTTAAAAACTTTTGTACAATTCTATTTTCGGGTAAAATAGGTACAAATAAAAACTGTTCTTCAATTCTGGTTAGCTTCCAAAGTTGATATACATTTATCACTAACAAAATACCATTTGCCAGCATTACAGGAAATGCATTAACTAGAAATCCATAAACTATAAAAGTTAAACAACCTAAAGAACTAAATATTCTAAATTTAAAACTATTACTAACAATAAGTGAAATAGCCAAAAAAGTAGAAGCCAAATATCCAATCCAATCCATATAATCTTTTGTGCAAATGTAACTACTAAGTAAAGTATTGAATTAGTATCATTCTAAATCTTAACTTTTTTGTGAGGACTGAGCTCTATATAGTCTATCATTAATAGCCACACCAAGTCCTTCATTAGGGAATATTTCTGTTAAAATTAAATTGTAATCTTTTTCATCTAAAATTCTCATAACATGAAATAAATTTTGTGCAGCAATTTGTAAACTACCTTCTTTAGATAAAATATATTGATCTTGATCTGCAATATTGGGATATTGTTTTTTGAAAGAAATAATTGCAATCTTCTTAGATGAATGTTGTTGCAATAGCTCTTGAATGTTGCCTTGAATTAAATCAGTAGTTGTAGCATAATGACTTTTTAATTGGCCAGATGTTGTTGGATTTTTTTCTGTCTTTTTTCTGATTAATTTTATTCCAATAACATTTTCAATTTCTTCAATAGCTAGTCCGCCTACTCTATGTAAAATCACCTGCTCATTTTCTACTTCAATAATAGTAGACTCAACGCCTACATTACTATTTCCACCATCAAGTATATAGTGAATTTTGCCATTTAAACCATCGTATACATGCTTTGCTGTAACAGGACTCACATATCCAAAAGGGTTGGCACTTGGTGCTGCAATAGGAAAATCTAACTGTTGTAATAGAGATTTTGCAATGTGATGTTGAGGAACTCTAATTGCAACTTTTGTAGAGCCTGCTGTTACTATACCTGGCACTAGCTCTTTTTTAGGCAGTAATAAGGTTAAAGGACCTGGCATAAAACAACTTGCCAGCTTTCTACTAATTTCATCCATCTCAGCATATAAATCAATTTCATCAATTGAACTTACATGAACTATTAATGGATTGAAAAAAGGTCTTTGCTTGGCTTCAAATATTTTCACAACAGCTTCTTCGCTCAAAGCATTTGCAGCTAAACCATAAACGGTTTCTGTAGGTATGGCTACAACTTCATTAGCATTTAATAAATCAATCGCCTTTCGAATATCTGTATCTATGATTGTTTTTAACATGAGCTAATCAAACTATTATTTCAACTTTTTCCAATACCAAATATCAGTTTGTGGAGTAGAACCAATGGGGAAAGGATGTTTTTCTCCGGTATCTTCAAATCCATTTTTTTGATAGAATTTTTGAGCCCTGAAATTGTATTCCCAAACACCTAACCATGCCATTTCGTAATCATTCTCCTGAGCATATTGAAAATAAAAATCTATTAATGCTTGTGCCACTCCTTTACCATGAAACTCTTTTAAAATGTATAATCTTTTTAGTTCGAGAGCCTTCCATTGTTTCATTTTTTCGAAGTTAGAATATTCTTCTTTAAATCTAATATAACCTACAGCAACACCATCAACTTCGGCAAAATAAAAATAATCATTAGCATCACTCAATTCAGAATTCACTTGTTCTATATTGTAATATTCATACAAAAATTCTTCCATATCTTTTTCAGTACAAGTACCAACAAATGTGTCGTAAAATGTTTTAGAAGCTAATGCACTTAAAGTTTCAGCATCTTTCAGTTCTACCCTTCTTATCAGCATTTCATTTAAATTTTTGCAAAGAAAACTAATTACACATGTTTTAATGGTAAAAATATTTCTGCAATCATACAGCGTATACTTCCACCACCAACCATTTCAATAGTATTTACATTAACTGGCACTAATTGACCATGTTTTTGCAAGCTACTAATTTGTTGGACATGTAAACTTTTCATTGCAGTTTGAGATAAAACAATAATTGGGTTTCCTTCTCCATCTATTAATTCTATCATATTGCCGGCAAAATTTTTCACTTGATGAATATCAATATCAATTATTTCTCTTCCACTCTTTTTCAATTCATAGATTAAGTTTTTTTTATCTTGTTCATCATGAATAGAAGATAAACAAACTACAGCAAAATGAATTCCCAAACACATCATTACATTAGTATGATAGATTTCCTTTTTGTTTTCATCGAGAGCATAAAAAAAGATGGGCAAGTATTTTATGGTTTCACAGAATTTATATAATACATCTTTATTAGTTCTTGGCGATAGACAGGCATAAGCTTTTTGATATTTCCTATCTAGTATAATGCTACCAGTTCCTTCTAAAAATTTATTCTCTTCTTCAAAATAAGAAAGGTCAATTATTTTACTTATTTGATAAGATTGTTTCAGTTTCTCCAAAATATCTATTCTCTTTTCCAATCTTCTATTCTCAGCCATCATTGGATAAAGTATCACCTCTCCTCTTTCATGAAAAGAAACCCAATTATTAGGAAAAATGGCATCTGGTTTTTCAGGATGTAGTGTATCATCTATAACATTTACTGAAACTCCCTTTTGTTGAAGAATTTCAGCAACATGTTCAAATTCATGAATAGCATTTTCAAATAATTCTTGCTTATTTTCAACAGATTGTACCTGAAAAGCATTCGTTTCTTTAGTTTGAACATTAAACTGAAAGCATAGAGGTTTAACAAGTAAAATATGATTTGTTGTTTGTTTCATACAATTATTTGTCTAAAATACGCATTTATTTTCGTAAGATTTTTGCTAAATCCGATAAGAACCCTACTTTTGCAATCCCAAAAAATAGTTCTTTTTAGTAAAAAGATGGATCTTGGGAGCAATTGCAATTTTAGATTTAAGAAATAAGATGTACCATTTTATTCTTTTCAAACGAATAAATAGTAGATCAAAAATCAATAAATCGTAAATGAATTTTGCGTTATCACCAATTAAATCAAAAAAAAATGGCAAAAGAAATCTCAGGCTATGTAAAGCTTCAGGTTAAAGGTGGACAGGCCAATCCTGCACCTCCCGTTGGACCTGCATTAGGTTCTAAGGGTGTTAACATTATGGAGTTTTGCAAGCAATTTAATGCAAGAACACAAGATAAAATGGGTAAAGTTGTACCTGTTTTAATTACTGTGTATTCTGATAAGTCTTTCGACTTTATCATCAAAACCGCTCCAGCAGCAATTCAATTAATGGAAGCTGCAAAAATTCAAAAAGGTAGTAAAGAAAGTAACCGTGTAAAAACCGGTAAAGTAACATGGGCTCAAGTTGAAGCAATTGCTTTAGACAAAATGCCAGATATGAATTGCTTTACTAAAGAAAGTGCCATGAAAATGGTTGCAGGTACTGCAAGAAGCCTAGGTTTAACCATTGATGGTGCTGCACCTTGGGAAAATTAATTATTCACCTTAAAAATTTATAACAATGTCTTTAACAAAGAAAAGAAAAGTTGCAGAATCTAAGGTGGATAAGAATAAATCTTACTCATTAAAAGATGCATCTGCATTAGTAAAAGAAATTAACTGCACAAAATTCGACAGCTCAGTTGATTTACATATCAGATTAGGAGTTGATCCTAAAAAAGCAGACCAACAAGTTCGTGGTACTGTAACCTTACCTCATGGTACAGGTAAAACAAAAAAAGTATTAGTATTATGTACTCCAGATAAAGAAGCTGATGCAAAAGCTGCAGGAGCTGATTATGTTGGATTAGATGAATTTATCACTAAAATTGAAGGCGGTTGGGTAGATATCGATGTTATCGTAGCTACTCCTTCTGTTATGCCTAAAATTGGTAAACTTGGTAAAGTATTAGGACCAAGAAACTTAATGCCAAACCCAAAAACTGGAACTGTAACTAATGATGTTGCAGCAGCAGTTAATGAAGTTAAAGGTGGTAAAATTGCTTTTAAAGTAGATAAAACGGGTATTGTTCATGCTTCTATCGGACGTGTATCTTTCACTCCAGAAAAAATTGCTGAAAACAGTACTGAATTAATTAATGCAATCATTAAACTTAAACCAACTGCATCTAAAGGAACCTATATTAAAGGTTTATCTATGGCTAGCAGTATGAGCCCAGGTATTATGATTGAAACAAAAGGATTAATGAACTAAAAGCCAAGTGATTTGCCATAAGCAAAAATGACCTTGGTTTTACAAAATAAATTTTAGTTATGACTAAAGAACAAAAAAACGAAGTGATAGTTGCTCTTAAAGAGAAATTTTCACAATATGATAACTTCTATGTAACCGATACTGAATCATTATCTGTTGCTCAAATTGGTAAGTTACGTAAAGCATGTTTCGATAAACAAATCGAAATGAAAGTGGCTAAAAACACTTTAATCAAAAAGGCTTTAGAATCTATTGATGCTGAAAAATATACTGAAGTATATAACAGTTTACATAAGGTTACAGCTTTAATGTTTAGTGAAAACCCTAAAAACCCTGCTTTAATTATTTCTTCTTTTAGAAGTGAAAGCAAAGGTGAAAAACCGGTTTTAAAAGCTGCTTTTATTAATGGTGATGTATATAGTGGAGATAATCAATTAAAAGCTTTAACTCAAATTAAAACTAAGAATGAGTTAATTGGTGAAGTAATTGGATTATTACAAAGCCCAGCTAAACGTGTATTAGCAGGTTTATTACAACATCACGAAAAACAAGCTGAAGCAACTGCAACAGCAGAATAATTTTAAATAACCAACGCCACTGAGGTTCAAATGTGGCATATTAAATAACCATTCCGCTGGAGTGTAAACTATGAAGGCGGTTTAAAAAGTAAAAAACATGGCAGATATTAAAGCATTAGCCGAAACATTAGTAGGCTTAACAGTAAAACAAGTACAAGAATTAGCTGATGTATTAAAAGCTGATTATGGTATTGAACCAGCAGCAGCAGCAGTTATGGTTGCAGCAGGTGGAGATGGTGGTGGTGCAGCAGCAGCTGAAGAAAAAACTGCATTTGACGTTATCTTAGTTAGTGGCGGTGCTGCTAAATTAGGTGTGGTTAAAGTGGTTAAAGATTTAACAGGATTAGGATTGAAAGAAGCTAAAGATTTAGTAGATGGAGCTCCTAAAGCAGTTAAAGAAGGTGTTAGCAAAGCTGAGGCTGATGAAGTAGCAGCTAAATTAAAAGAAGCTGGTGCTGAAGTAGAAATTAAATAATTCAATTATTTAACCTATAAACAAAGCCTCATCAATATTTGATGAGGCTTTGTTATGTTATATATTAAATATCTAATTAGTTAAATGTTTTCTTTGCATGGTATAAAGTAATACCATAATAATTAATACTACTATTCCAAAAATTCCCATAAAACCACTATACATGCCAAAACCTACAAATATTCCAGCTGTAATAAAAGGCAAAATTTCACCAATTAACCAAAGGTAATAGCCCTGCATTTTTCTTTTACGCATTTGTAAAGCACCCATTAAACATAACGCAACGCCAAGCAATCCAAATATGAGCATTGGATATTTGTTTGCTTCCATAAGTTTCATTAATTCAATTTTTTCTGGACTTACCATATCTTTAACAAATTGTGGGGTGTTGGGGTCCATTTTGTTATATGCTTCTTCCATTTTTGCAATGTTTTTTTCACCACTGAAAAAAGTAGATACACTAGTAATTAGTCCAATTGCACATCCAATAAAAGTTAAAATTGTAAGTACATTAAGTGTAGTTGGAAGCTTATTTTCCTCCATAGGGTTCATTGTGTGTTCTTGTTCCATAATTGTTTGTTTTGGGTTAAAAAATTAAATATTAGAAAATTTCATATGCCATTTCATATTCTTATGAGTCTTCATTTTATCGACAGTCAAAAATAATAGTTTGTAATATTTTCCTTGTGCCCATGAATCAATAAAATTATCATAGTAATAACTTCCAGGATTACCACTTTGTCCACCCGGATAAATTGCATATGCTTCAATTTCATCTGTCATACTTACAATCATTCTCCAGCTGGGCCCATGAGTCTCCTTGGTTGCATTTATACATAGTCCACTACCACTTGTATTTATGTGTAATTTACTTAGCTGCGGTAATTTAGTTTGATGCATAACAGAAGTTTCTCTAAACTTACCCCAGGCTAACTTTCCTTCTTTCTCTAAAGTAATTGCACTTTTAACTGCCTGTGTAAAAGCTAGATTTATTTGCTCTCTTAATGTTTCTTTGTGTGGTGTATAAATATTGTCAATGAATTTGAATGTAGAATCGTGAATAATATTATCAATTAACGCACTAGTTAATCTGTTGGGCAAATCTAATCTGCTTTGTAAAAACTCGTCATCAAAAATTAGAGCATCTAAACTATCCCACCAAAGCTGAAAAAATGTTGCAGGTTTTTCATCCACCACATTATCTTTTTTCCAATAGTTTAATAATTCTATGTAATCTTTTGCAGGTTTATTAAGCCTAGAATGATCTAAATTTTTTAATAATAAGGGCAAGGCCGTTTCTGCAAAAACATTATAATTATTGGTTTGCATACTTTTCATATCATCAACAGTTATGTTTGATGATGCTCTTAAAATTCTATTAATAATTAAACCACGATAAGGTGGAAAATTGCCTGCCCTACCTAAATAATAAGGATAAGTTGAATCTACTGATTTTTGATTGGCACTACTTACAAAACCTCTTGCAGGATTAAACTGATATGGATTTTCTTCGTTAGGAATAAATCCTTGCCACATAAAACTTGAGTCGGAACCAGGCATTAAAAAATCGCCTTGTTGATTCCATTTTGCAACAAATTTTCCTTGTTGGGTCATGGCTATATCACCATTTTTTGCAGCAAATGCAAAGTTTTGACCAGGACAAACAAAATTGCTTATGGCTACTTTATAATCTTGATAATTTTTTGCTGAGTTAAGTTTTACAAAAGTTTTAAGTTCATTACTTGGATCATGAGCCGTCCATCGAACTGCAATATATTTTCCATCCTTATTTCTACTTTGATACTTTTTATCATACATCACCACTCCAAAATCAGTAATAGCTATTCTTTCAACAATAGAATCTTTACTTCCTTTAATTTTAATCACTTCATTACGAATCGTGGCTTCTTTCCAATCTCCATTAAACCAATATTCTTTTAGGGTAGAATCTTTAAATTCTAACTCATAATAATCTTTTACATCTCTTCCTGCATTGGTTACACCCCAAGCTATATCGTTATTAAAACCAATAATTACAGCTGGTGAACCTGGAAAAGTTGCACCATATGTGCTGAACTCTGGAGTAGTAATCTGCATTTCGTACCAAAGTGAAGGAAGGTTTAAACCTAAATGAGGATCATTACAAAGAATAGGTCTTTGATTTTTTGTTTTTGAAGAACCCACCACCCAATTGTTACTTCCATTATCAATACTTGGTGTTACTGGTCTTGGTACTGTAAAAACATCTCTTTTTATAAGATAAGCACTATCTATATTAGATGGTTTTTTTACAATTACAGAAGGGTTTTGAAAAGCAGTTCCTTTAGGAATAATAGGGTCTAAAGAATCCTGATGATTGGGAAAAATTTTCATGAAATCATCATACCCAAAAAATGTTTTGGCATTGGTGAAAACAATATCATCATCTCTACCGGTTAAATCAAAACTCATTAGTTTTAAAAACAAAGCTGTTTTTAAATTAGTCCAAGGTTCAGGTTGATAATCAAGAAGCTTATACTCGAGTGGAATCTGACTTTCTTTGAGTTGATTGATGTATGCATTTACGCCTGCAGTATATGCATTCATCACTTGCTTCATGCTATCATCATCAGCAATAAAGTTCATGGCATTTTCAGCTGCATAAACCATTCCCATTCTTCTAAAATATTTATCAACAGCCAATGCAGCACTATCTTTTCCTCTAATTTCACTCAATCTGCCACCTGCTACATAAGTCTGAAAATCCATTTGCCATAATCGAAATTTGGCATGTAAAAATCCTTGTACAAAATAAGCATCTGCACTATTCTTTGCATAAATATGTGGCACTAATCTATCATCAAAATAAACATCGGCTGTTGTTTTTAAGCCTTTTAGAGAAATACTTTCATTGAATGATGCATTTTTTGCTTCTGCATTTTGCCAAAAACCTTTTTGTGGTGACAAGAACATACCTAATCTGGGTGTTTTAGATTTTCCAACAGTAAAAGGGGTATTTAAAACAAAAATTAAAACAGTAGTAATTGTCGCAGAAAGGAAAAACCAAATAAAACGCATAGAATTAATTTATAAATTGAAAATAAGGATTTTGATTTGATGATAATTGAATTAATTTAGTCCTTTTTAAAAAAAACAAATTATTTAAGGTTACTATTGTTTCATTTTTTGAATGAATTAACAATTATCTTAATCGTATATTTGCTTTTTCGTGTAAAAAGTACACAATATAAATACTTATGCAAAAAAAGGTTACAAAAATTGGGGTTATGACTTCAGGTGGAGATTCGCCTGGAATGAATGCAGCTATAAGAGCAGTAGTTAGAACCAGTATTTATAATGGTTTAGAAGTTTATGGAATAATGCGTGGCTATGCTGGCTTAATTGATAATGATATATTTCAGATGGATTCTAGATCAGTAGCTAATATTATTCAAAGAGGTGGTACAATTTTAAAAACTTCAAGAAGTGAAGATTTTATGACCCCTGAAGGCCGACAAGTTGCTTACGACAATTTAAAAGAAAAAGGAATTAATGGTTTAGTGATTATTGGTGGGGATGGAAGTTTTAAAGGTGCACAAGTTTTCAGCAATGAATTTGATATTCCGTGTATTGGATTACCTGGCACTATTGATAAAGATATTGCTGGTACAGATAAAACTATTGGTTTTGACACAGCTGTAAATACAGCAGTTGAAGCCATTGATAAAATTAGAGACACTATGGATGCTCATGACAGACTTTTTATAGTTGAAGTTATGGGTAGAGATGCTGGTTATATTGCTCTACATAGTGGTATTGCAACAGGTGCAGAAAATATTGTAATTCCAGAAACTAAAACAGATATAGAAGAATTAATTGCTTCTTTATCAGAAAAAGAAAAGAGAAAAAAATTGGTAAATCTAGTAGTCGTTGCTGAAGGTGGTGAGTTTGGAGATGCTAATGCTTTAGATGCTATCATAAGAAAAAGAATACCCAATGCCGAAACTAGAGTTTGCATTTTAGGCCATATTCAACGAGGTGGTTCACCTTCATGTGAAGATAGATTAATAGCCAGCCACATGGGTTATTATGCAGTGGAGAGTTTAATTTTAGGCAGATACAATGTTATGGTTGGTGTAGTAAACAACAAAATCTGTTACACACCTTTAGATAAAGCTGTTAAAGAAAAACAGAAAATTGGATTAGAGTGGATGAAAATTGTAAAAATACTAGCGAGTTAAATTATTAAATATAAAAATGACAAATCAACTTAAAAAATATACACACCAAGAAATGGACAAATTTGCAGGTATTGAACATACCACACACAGAACAAAAATTGTAGCAACAGTTGGACCTGCATGCGATTCTTACGAACAGTTATTAGAATTGGTGAAGGCAGGAGCTAATGTTTTCAGATTAAATTTTTCTCACGGTAGTCATGAAGATAAAAAAAGAATTATAGATCATATTAGAGCCATTAATGAAAAAGAACCTTATAATATTTCCATACTTGGAGATTTACAAGGGCCTAAATTAAGGGTTGGAGAAATTGAGAATAATGCTCTTGACTTAAAAGAAGGCGACATTCTAACTTTTACCAATGAAAAATGTGTTGGTACTTTAGAAAAAATTTATGTGAGTTATCCAAACCTTGCAGCAGATATTAAGGTTGGAAATATTATTATGATTGATGATGGAAAGATTGAAGTAAAAGTTGTTGACATTACAAAAAATAATGATGTAAAAGTTGAAGTAGTTTTAGGCGGATTATTATCATCAAAAAAAGGAATTAATTTACCCGATACAAAAATTTCATTACCAGCACTCACTGAAAAAGATTTAATTGATCTAGACTTTATTATAGAACAACAATTAGATTGGGTGGCTTTAAGTTTTGTTCGCAGTGTAAAAGATATTGTTATTTTAAGAAATAAATTAGAAGAGAAAAAAAGCAAAACAAAAATCATAGCTAAAATTGAAAAACCAGAAGCATTACAAAACCTTAGAGATATTATTATAGAAAGTGATGCCATTATGATTGCTCGTGGAGATTTGGGTGTTGAATTACCTGTTGAACAAGTTCCATTAATTCAAAGAGAAATCATACGAAAATGCATTCATCGTGCTAAGCCAGTAATTGTAGCAACACAAATGATGGAAAGTATGATGGAACGCAGTAAACCCAACAGAAGTGAAATTACAGATGTTGCCAATGCTGTTTTAGAAGGTGCAGATGCAGTAATGTTAAGTGGAGAAACTGCAGCTGGTAATCATCCTACTTTAGTAGTAGAAACCATGAGAAAAATTATTCGTCAGGTTGAAACTACTGAGTATAGATATAATAGAGAAGATGATTTACAACCGCTCTCTCACTCACCTTCATTTTTAAGCGATGCAGTTTGCTATAATGCTTGTAAAATTTCTAGAGATTTAAATGCAAATGCATTAATTGGTATGACTCAAAGTGGCTACACAGCTTTTATGATTAGTAGTTATCGTCCATTATCGCCCATCTATATTTTTACAAAAGAAAAATCTTTAGTAAATCAGTTAAGTTTAAGCTGGGGTGTAAGAGCATTTTTCTATGATGAAGAAGAAAGCTTAGACACAATAGTCTCTGATCAGATTAGAATTTTAAGAGAAAGAGGATTTATAAATAAAGGAGATGTTGTTGTAAATACCGGTAGCACTCCTGTTCATCAGCATTTACCAACTAATGTTTTAAAAGTAACTAAAGTTGACTAATTCACTTTTTTTGACCAATATTTACAAAAATTAAGGTATTTTAAGTATAATTAATCTGTTTACAACGCCAGATTCCCTTACTTTTGCCGTCCAAAAAATATAAATAATGAAAACAGTTACAATCGAAGGACAATTGAGGACCGAATTTGGTAAAAAAGCCACCAACCAAATACGCTCTCAAGAATCAGTGCCAGGTGTAATTTACGGCGGTGCAAAAGAAATTAATTTTGCTGCTTCAGCAAAGGCTTTTAAACCTTTAGTTTACACTAGCGAATTTCAATTAGCAGAAGTTAAAGTTGATGGCAACACTTACAAATGCATTTTAAAAGATATGCAATTTGATAAGGTTACAGATACTTTAATTCATGTTGATTTATTAGAATTAGTTGATGACAAAAAAGTTATTGCTACCTTACCAATTAAATATACAGGTAATTCTATTGGTGTAAAAAATGGTGGTAAACTAGTATTAAAAATGAAAGCAGTTAAAGTAAAAACTTTACCTAAATATTTGAAAGAAAATATTGAAGTAGATATTACTAACTTAGAATTAAATGCTAATTTAAGAATTGAAGACATTAAAGCAGATCATATGGAAATTATGAACTCTCCTCGTATTCCGATTGCTTCTGTTGTAATGACAAGACAATTAAAACAAGAAGAAACAGCTGCTGCACAAGCTGCTTCTGCAAAAAAATAATTCAACTATTTTTTCAATAAAAAACCCAAACAATTTGTTTGGGTTTTTTATTGAATATATTTTGAATAGAAATTTAGAACCACTTTTTCTTCATAAAATATCCTGATATTAATAATGATATTACTAAGGATATAATTACAGGAAAATAAAAAGCATGTTTATAGTGTTGAAAGGGTAATTCAACATTCATTCCATAAATACTGGTTACTAAAATTGGCAATGAAAGAATAATAGTAATTGATGTAAGGCGTTTCATTACATTATTCAAATTATTACTAATAATGCTTGCAAAAGCATCCATTGTGCTGCTTAAAATATTGGTGTAAATATTAGCCATTTCAAGAGCCTGACTAGAATCAACCACTAAATCTTGTAAAAACTCTCTTTCTTCTTCATTTAACTGCAGAAAGTTCGTACGCTCTAGTTTCATCATTAACATTTCATTACTTCTTAATGCAGTTACAAAATACACCAAGCTTTTTTGTATTCTCATTAATTTCAATAAATCAACATTACTATTGCTATCGTATAAACTTTGTTCGTACTGGTTTCTTTTTTGATTAATTTCTTTTAAGTGATCTAAATAATTTTGAACTACTTTTTCAAAAATCTTTAGCACCATCATATTTCTTTTGTCGGGATGGCGTTTTACAAAAGAATTTAAAAACATATTGATAGCTCCATTATCGAAAGAATTTACTGTTACTATATGATTATGGGTTAAGATAATACAAATTGGAATGGTAATATAATAAGCATCGCTATCATTAAAAGAATTGTTTTCGGTTGGGGTTTTAATGACTATGAATTTTACATTATCGTCAATTTCAAAACGAGGTCGTTCATCAATATCTAGAGAGTCTCTCAAAAATTCAATAGGAATATTTAATGTTTCGCTCAATTCAATAAACTCTTCTTCTTTAAAAGGAGGAGTAAGATTCACCCAAGTTCCATCTTCTGGTTTATCTATTTCTACTGTTTGTGCATTTATATTTTTAAAATATTTGATCATGATATTGTAGAAAAGATTTAAAGATGTATTTCGCCCGAAAAAACAAATGTTGCCGGACCACAAAGCCAAATATTATCAAATGTTGAAATGCCTGTTTTATTATACTCAACAGCTAATCTTCCACCCAAAGTTTGCACTTGAATGTTATTAAATCCACTTTTATTAATAAAGCACACTATTGCACTTGCAGTAACACCAGTTCCACAACTTAAAGTTTCATTTTCAACACCACGTTCATAAGTTCTTACTTTAATTGTGCCCACTTCTAAATGCTCAATAAAATTTACATTAATTCCATTTTTATGAAATGGTTCGCTGTATCTTACTTTTTTTCCTTCAGTATAAACATCGAAATCATCTAAATTTTTAACGATCTTAATATAATGTGGAGATCCTGTATTTAAAACAAAGTCTTCTTGATGCTGTTGTATTTCATTAACATCTATCATTTTCACTCTAACCCATCCATTATTACTAAACTTTGATTCATGATCACCATCACTGGCAATAAAAGTGTAATGATCTTTTTTAATTCCTCTATCGTAAGCAAATTGAGTTAAACATCTGCTTCCATTGCCACACATACTCCCTAATTTTCCATCAGAATTGTAATAGACCATTTCAAAATCGTAGCCTACTTTTTCTTGTAATAGCATTAATCCATCAGCACCAATTCCAAATTTTCTATCACATAAAAAATTAACTTGTTGTTCAGTAAGTACTATATTTTTTTGGCGATTATCTAAAATGATAAAATCGTTACCAGTACCTTGATATTTGTAAAATTGATATGTCATTTTATATATTCTCAATAACTCCTAAACAGGTTTTAATTAAGTTTTCAACTGCAGCTGCACCATCTTTACTAAACTCTTTTCTTACTCGATTTGCAACAATTACATTTACGCTTAAGCATTGATGGCCTAATAATTTTCCTAAGCCATAAATAGCACTAGTTTCCATTTCGAAATTACTGATACGATGGTTACCAAATCTAAAGCTGGTAAGGTGTTCTACTAAATTAGGATTACTTAAGCCTAATCTTAAAATTCTACCTTGAGGACCATAAAATCCTGGACAAGTTACTGTAATACCTTGATGAAAACCATGTACAAAATGCTTTAAAACGCTGGTTCCTGAGCTACTGATATAGGGCTGTATATTACCTGCCAATTGTGTATGAGCCACAAAATGTTGTAGCAATTGTTGCTCTTCATCATTCATTGCTAAGCGATAATAATGTAGCAAGTTATCTAACCCCAAACCATGTGTACCAGCAACAAAACTATCTACAGGAATATCTTCTTGCAATGATCCAGAAGTTCCTAAACGAATAATGGTAAGTGGAGTTAAGGTTGGCTTAATGGTTCTTGATTCGAAATCAATGTTTTTAACTGCATCTAATTCGTTTAAAACTATATCTATATTATCTGGGCCAATACCAGATGAGATTACTGTAATTCGCTTTGCTCCTACATAACCGGTATGAGCAATAAATTCACGATGTTGTCTTTTTACTTCAATACGATCAAAATGTTTGCTAACTATAGCCACTCTATCAGGATCGCCCACAGTTATAACGGTGTCGGCTAACTCTTCTGGTCTTAAATCGATATGATAAATAGCACCTCTACTATTAATAATTAATTCTGATTCAGCAATTCTACCCATAAACTAAATTTTATTTTGCAAATGCAAATATCTATAAATTAATTTTCATGCCTTTTATAATATTTAACTACCATTTATAATTTTCATTTTACATTATCACTGAATTATTTACATTTACGGTCAATTAAAAATTAATTAATGAAAAAATTTTTTTTATCTGCCATACCTTTAGTATGTGTGGCATTCATTTCAACTGCTCAAAGTAATCCAGACATGGCTGCTATGAAACAACAAATGGCAAGTATGCAAAAGCCAGCAAGTGATTCTAGCAAATCATCTTCTAAAAAAGCAACAGTAGCTGAAAAAACAAAAGGTTCAAAAAAGAATGTAGGCCTTTTTACTTTATACCAAGATACTACAACAGGTAGTGTTCAATTGTATGTTAAGAAAGATCAATTAAACAATGAGTTTGTTTATCAAAGTTTTTCAATAAATGGACCTACAGAATTGAATTTAAATCAAAGCATGCACCGAGCAAATTTTGTATTAAAAATTGTGAAAGCTTTTGATAAGATTGAGTTTCATGAAGTGAATACCGATTTTTACTACGATAAAAATAATCCAATAAGCAAAACAGCCGAAGTAGATAAACCAGAAGCTGTAGTTTATTCTGATAAAATTGCTGTTGAAGATTCTTTAGGTTATTTAATTAGTGTTGATGGTTTATTTTTAAGTGAAAAATTAGATCCTGTAAAACCACCAAGTATTCCTAGCCCTATGGCTGCTATGCGTTTTAATTTAGGACAATTAAGTACAGCAAAATCAAAATATCATACCATTCGTTCTTTTCCTAATAATACAGATGTTGTGGTTGATTTAGCTTACGACAATCCAAATGCTTTAGCAGGAAGTGCAGCAGTTACAGACCCTCGCTATGTTAGAGTTCGTATGCAACATAGTTTAATTGCAATGCCTAACAATAACTTTAAACCAAGATTAGACGATCATAGAGTTGGATATTTTTCTGAGAATGTTACCAACTTAACAAGCACTAGTCCTGTTCCATATAAAGATAAAATTCACCGTTGGAACTTAGTGAAAAAAGATCCTAATGCTGCTATGAGTGAGCCTGTTGAACCAATTGTTTGGTGGGTAGAAAATACAACGCCATTAGAGTACAGACAAACCATTATTGAAGCAGGATTAAAATGGAATGAAGCATTTGAAAAAGCTGGTTTCAAGAATGCAGTACAAATGAAAATTATGCCAGATGATGCAACTTGGGATCCTGCAGATATTAGATACAATGTACTTCGTTGGGTAGCTTCTGCACAACCTCGTTATGGTGCAATAGGACCAAGTTTTGTAAATCCAAAAACGGGTGAAATTTTAGGTTCTGATATAACTATTGAATGGTTTAGTGGTAGTGCTACTCCTATTTTTGATGAGTTATATAATGGCAATTCCACAACTAGTTCAGTTTTACCTTGGAAAGATAATGATCACAATCATGCATTCTGTACTCTTGCCCAAGAACTAAAAGCTCAATATTTAACCGGATTAACAACTTTAGAAATTGCTGATGCTGATGTTAAAGACATTAAAGAAATGCACAAACAATTTCTAACTTACTTAATTATGCACGAAATGGGCCATACTATGGGTTTAAACCATAATATGAAAGCTAGTCAAATGTTATCTCCTGCAGAAGTTAATAATAAAGAATTAACCAGAAAAATTGGCACTATGGGTAGCGTAATGGATTATCCTGCTATTAATATTGCTTTAGATAAATCTAAACAAGGAGATTATTATACAACAAAAGCTGGTCCGTATGATTTATGGGCAATTGAATATGGTTACACTCCTTTTAATGAAAATGAAGAAGCGGCTGGATTAGCAAAAATTCTTTCTCGCAGTAATGAGCCTTATTTAACTTTTGGAAATGATGGAGACGATATGAGAGCTCCTGGTAAAGCCATAGATCCAAGAGTTAATGTAAATGATTTTACCAACGATGCAATTGCATATGCTGAAGATAGATACAAATTAGTAAACAATTTAATGAGTAAACTTGTTACTAAATATTCTAAATCTGGACAAAGCTATGCTGAACTTAGAGCTAGATATGGTACTTTAAATGGACAAAGAAATAGCATGACCAATGCAGTAAGTAGATATATTGGTGGTGTATATATAGATAGAAGTCAACCAGAACAAAAAAGTTCAAACAAACCAATGACTCCCGTTCCTTTAGCTACACAAAAAAGAGCTATGGACGTTTTAGCTAAATATGTATTTGCTCCAAATGCTTTTGATGCTGATGCTCAGGTTTATCCATATTTACAACGTCAACGCAGAGGATTTGATCAAGGAGGAAGTGGCGAAGATTTCAAAATCACCTCAAATGTATTGAACTTACAAGCTAGTGGTTCTTTGGCTCATATTTTACATCCAAATACATTACAAAGAATTACAAATTCAAGATTATACGGCAATCAATATAGTGTAGCAGATGTAATGAATGATTTACAAAAAGCCATTTTTGATGCTGATATGAGTGGAAACGTGAATGTTTATCGTCAGAATTTACAAACTACATTCATTAATGGTTTAACTGAATTAGCTGGAGAAAAAAGCAAAGCAGATGATGTTTCTGCTGCAGCAGCTTTATATACTTTAAAGAAAATTAAAACTAGGTTAGCTACAGCTACTTCAACCAATGAAGAAACTAAAGCACATAGAACTAGTTTAATATTTAAAATAGATCAAGCTATAACTGTAAAATAAAATTTACTGATTTTCAATTAGAAATAGTCAATTCTTTCAAAGGATTGACTATTTTTATTTATGGATTAAACTTTAAACCATTTTATCAGTCTTTGTGGCTTGAATCAGCATTCTGCTCAACCAAACTAAATAATCATTTATGAAAGCATTTTTTACTAAAAAAATTATTGCTCTTCTGCTTTTTTGTTCAATAGCTTTTTACGCTAAATCAGTTACTGTTATTGTTTCTGGATATGTTAAAGACGTAAATGGACTGGCTATTGCAAATAAGGCTGTAAATATCTATACAGATAGTATTTCAGGATCGGGATTATGTGCATACTATAAAACAGTGACTACAAACCCTAATGGATATTATATTGATACTTTGCATTGTTCAGCTACATATATACAATTGGTGTATACTTCAACTCAAAATTGCAATGGAGTACTATTAAAAAATGTCCATCCTCCTATTGTAATCAGTGGAACTTCATTATTTAGAGTTGAAAGCAATTTTATCATTTGCACTAATCCTGGTGCACCAACCAATTGTTTATCAAAATTCAACTTTACAATAAATGGTAATGTTGTACAATTCAACAGTAATCAAAGTACCTCAGGTAATACTACAGATAGTATAATTAAAAGAGATTGGAATTTTGGAAATGGTAATACAATTACAGGTAATGTAAAAGAACCCGTTCAAACTTATTCAAACCCCGGAACATACACAGTTTGTTTAAAAATTACCACTGCTAATGGTTGTATAAATACCTATTGTGCAACAATAATCATTCAACCAGTAAACAATAATAACTGTAAAGCGAAATTCAATTTTACAGTTCAAGGTAAAACAGCAAGTTTTGTAAATACTTCAACTTCTGGTTCTTCATCTTCAAATATAACCTCAAGTTACTGGAGATTTGGAGTTACACCTTCAGGTACATTTTTAGGTTCATCAACTGTAGGAAATCCAACATTTACATTCCCTGCAAATGGAAACTATTTAGTTTGTTTAAAAATAACAACTTCAACTGGGTGTATAGATGATACTTGCATTAATGTTAATATTAATGATACCATTCCTCCTCCACCTGTAGTTTGTCAGTCAATGTTTAATTATAATTTCACATCTTACAATACTGTTAAGTTTAACAGTACAATGAGTACAACAGCTTCTAACGATAGCATCATTAAAAGAGATTGGAATTTTGGCAACGGTAATACCCTAACTGGGAATATAAAAGATCCTATTCATATTTATCAAAATTCTGGAACATATACAGTTTGTTTAAAAATTACTACTGCAAAAGGATGTATAAATACTTTCTGCTTACCAATTACAGTAGTTATTCCACCAACTGTAGCTCCATGTAAAGCCAATTTTAATTTTGGTGTACAAGGCAAAACTGTAAGTTTTGTTTCTACATCAAACTCATCGGGTGTTGCTATAGCTAATTATTTTTGGAAGTTTGGTGTAAATGCTAATGGATCTGCCTTAGCTACATCTACATTACAAAACCCTGTGTTCACATTCCCATCTAATGGTACTTATTTAGTTTGTTTGAAAATAACTACTTCATCAGGATGTGTAAGTGATACTTGTAAGGTTGTTGTTATTAATGATACACTAGCTACTAATATAGCATGCAAAGCCTTTTTTGTTTCATCACCATTACCAAACACCACTGCAACTGGGTTTACATTTAAATTTAATAGTGCAAATAGTTATGCTGCTTCTGGTGATAGTATAATTAGCAGACATTGGAACTTTGGAGATAGTTTATCGAGCAGTAATTATTTATCAGGAAATATCATTGAACCAACCCATACATTTTCAACTCAAGGTGTTTATAATGTTTGTTTAAAAATAACTACAGCTTCAGGTTGTGTTAAAACAGCTTGCTTAAATATTTATGTTGGATTCAATTCTGGCACTCCATCTAACTGTACATCTTTCTTTACTATGCAAAAAAATGGCTATAAAATAATAAAGTATAATAGTGCTTTAAGTTTTGCAGGAGCAAATGATAGCATTGTGAGCAGAGTATGGCATTTTGGAGATGGAACTTCTTTAACTGGTAATGTTGTTAGTCCAAATAAAACTTATAACCATGCAGGAACATACACAGTTTGTTTAAAAATAACTACTGCAAAAGGATGCATAAATAATTTCTGTACTCCAGTAAAAGTTGTGGATTCAACTTCAATTACAGCAGCGTTTAATGGTATTAAAATTATTAATTTATATCCTAACCCGACATTTGGAAATATTTCTTTAAATGTTAGAAGTGCCGTAAATGGTAATATCAATGCTCTTATTGAAGTATTTGATGTGTACAATAACAGAAGAATATTAAAAACAGTTACACTAGCAAATGGAAATAATTTTATACAAGTAAACTCATCCATATTACCACAAGGAGTTTATTTAATTAAAATTACATCTAACAATGGCATGGATGCTACTCGATTTATCAAATTGTAATTAGAGAATACAATGTCTAAAAGAGTCGATTCACTTGAATCGACTCTTTTTTATTAAATATTTTCTTTCCAAAATTTCACAATTTGTTCTGCATGCTTTTTATTGGTTGGCTTTAAAAATATTTTTTGAATAATGCCTTTTTCATCAATCAAAAAAGTGGTTCTATGCAAACCCATATATTTTCTTCCATATAAATTCTTTTCTCCCCAAACACCATACTTATCAATAATTTTATGTTGGGGGTCTGCTAAAAGTGTAAATGGCAAATCGAATTTTTGTTCAAATTTTTTATGACTTTCACTATCATTGGGGCTTACACCAATTACTTCAAACCCTTCTTTTTTTAATAAACTATGATTATCTCTCAGATTACAGGCTTGTATGGTACAAGTTGGGGTATCATCTTCTGGGTAAAAAAATAAAACCAGTTTTTTTCCTTTAAACGATTTTAAATCAAGTACATCATTATTTTGATCTTTGCCTTTAAAATCAGGAGCTTTATCGCCAACTTTTAATGTTATCATAGAATTAATATTAAAATAATAGCAAATATGAATGAAAACTTCTCATCTTAAATGGTGGATGTTTATTTTTGTCGGAATTCAAAAATCATCATGCCAAAAGATACATCTATAAAATCTGTTTTAATTGTAGGTAGTGGACCCATAATTATTGGTCAAGCTTGTGAGTTTGATTACTCTGGAACTCAAGCTGCCAGAAGCTTAAGAGAAGAAGGAATTAAAGTGATTTTGATTAATAGTAATCCAGCAACAATAATGACAGACCCTATGATGGCCGATAGGGTTTATTTACTTCCACTTACTATTGAAAGCATTGAACAAATTTTAGAAGAAAATAAAATTGATGCTGTATTACCAACAATGGGTGGGCAAACAGCTTTAAATCTTTGTAAAGAAGTAGATGAATTAGGTATTTGGGAAAAACATGGTGTAAGGTTAATAGGTGTAGATATTAAAGCTATTGATAAAGCAGAAGACAGAGAAAAATTTAGACAATGGATGATTGAAATGGGTATTGAAGTTTGTCCTGCAAAAATTGCTAACTCATTTTTAGAAGGAAAAGAATTTGCACAAGAAATAGGATTTCCATTAGTACTAAGACCATCATTCACTTTAGGAGGTACTGGAGGAAGCATTGTTTTTAAGAAAGAAGAATTAGATGATGCTTTAAATTTTGGTTTAACTGCCAGCCCAATTCATGAAGTATTGGTTGAAAAAGCTGTTTTGGGTTGGAAAGAATTTGAATTAGAATTATTGAGAGATAATAATAATAATGTGGTAATTATTTGTGGGGTTGAAAACTTTGATCCAATGGGTGTACACACGGGAGATTCTATTACCGTTGCTCCTATTATGACTTTAAGTGATACGGCTTATCAGAAAATGAGAAATATTGCCATTAGAATGATGCGTAATTTAGGAAATTTTGCTGGTGGTTGTAATGTGCAATTTGCCATGAACCCAGAAACCGAAGAATTAATTGTTGTTGAAATTAATCCAAGAGTGAGTCGTTCTTCAGCATTGGCAAGTAAAGCTACTGGTTACCCCATTGCTAAAATTGCTGCAAAGCTTGCAATTGGCTATAATTTAGATGAACTTAAAAATCAAATTACAAAATCTACATCTGCTTATTTTGAACCTGCCTTAGATTATGTTATTGTAAAAATACCTCGTTGGAATTTTGATAAATTTAAAGGTGCTAATGATACCTTAGGCTTTCAAATGAAAAGTGTTGGTGAAGTAATGGGTATTGGTAGAAGCTTTACAGAAGCTATTCAAAAAGCTTGTCAGAGTTTAGAAAATAATGCAGTGGGCTTAGGATATTATGGAAAGAATTTAATGAAGAGTGATGAATTACTCGAATACATTAAAATACCAAAATGGGATAGAGTATTTAGAATAAAAGATGCCTTAATGCAAGGTATTACAGTGAACACTATTGCTCATGTAACGGGAATTGATAAATGGTTTTTAAACCAAATTCAAAAAATTTGTGACATAGAAATTGAATTAAGCAAACACACTTTAGCTGATTTGTCTGAGCCATTATTAAAATTAGCTAAGCAAAATGGTTTTGGCGACGAACAAATTGCAATTCTGTTAAAAGACAATTGTACAGAAGATGATGTTTACAATAAAAGAAAGGAATTAGGAATTACAAGAGTATATAAAATGGTGGATTCTTGTAGTGCTGAGTTTGAATCTCCTACTCCTTATTTTTATAGCAGTTTTGAAGGCTAATTATTTTTTTACAAAAGCATTTTCATAAGTTTCAATCCATTGTTGTGGAGTTACCTTTTTAGCTAGCTCTGCTATTAGTTTCAAAGGAACATCTTCAGCTTTTTTAAATTTCAAACAACTCTTACCCATATCTAATTTTTTAGAAGAATGTTTTGGCCATTCTCCTTCAAACCATTGCAAAAGTTCTTTGGTTGCATAAATGCCCATATGATAAATGGCAATATGATTTTTTTGCGAAGCCACACTTAGAAAAGGTAATGGCAACTTAGGGTCGCAGTGATAACCTTTGGGATAAAGTTTATGGGGTACATAATAACCAATCATTCCATAACCCATACCCTCCTCAAAACCTTTGGGTAAATTTTTTTGAAAAAGTTTTCTTAATTCAGAAATTATATTTTTTCTATCTTCTGGTAGTTCATCAATGTATTGATCAACAGTTGTGGCTTTTGATTGCATATATAAAATATTTTAATTCCAACCTTTTTGTTCTCTCAAAGTTTTAATATGAGCAGTATGATGCTTTCCATGCCATGCATATAAGCCTAAAACATACCATAAAGTCATTTGCTGTTTGTATTGAGGGTGTTCTAAAGTTCTATTCCATTGTTCATCAGTTATGCTATTTAATTAAGCAACCATTCTTTTGTGCAAAGCATGTAAAAGTGTAAGAGAATAATTAATAGGCAAAGTTTTTACATCAGCTAACTCAGCCCAATCTGCTTCATTATATGGCTTTATAGTTGGATTTTCTTCTGTTAGTCCTAATTTAAATCTTATAAAAGCATTCATATGACTATCGGCAACATGATGAACCACTTGATGAATTGTCCAACCACCATCTCTGTATGGTGTAGCTAATTGCTGTTCATCTAAATTTAAAATTGCATGTTCTAATTCTGCTGGAAGAAATTCGATGTCTGCAATCCAATGCTTCTTTTGCTGTTCAGAAAAAGGTTGAGCTTCATACTTGCCAATGGGATAACGAGAGTCAATCATATGAAAGATTTGTAATTTAAGATTTTAGATTTATGTATCCCATTCTATTCAATCCCACTAACAACTATCAACTTGCCTTTCACAATTAAAAAACAAACTCCAAACTACTTTTCGGATGATCTAGTTTATAATTTTTCTCAACACCATTAGCTTTTACATTAAAAATATTCATTTGCTTATCTTGAAAATCGTACAGCAAATTACAGTTGAAATTTATTTTTTTGAGATGATTGATATTGTTGATTTCTAAAAATATCCAAACACTTTCTTTTTGTACTTCAAAGCCAAGATAATGCATAGCTTGAGGCCTACCATCAATAACTATTTGAAGTTTGGACTCAACATAATTATTGATGAGTTTATTTACTTGAACATCATTAGCTGACTTATGCAAATCAATATTTCGTTTAAAGTTCTGCTTTAAAGTTGTTTCAAAATCATCAACAAAAATTCTAACACTTATTTCAACATTTTTATCTTTAGCATTATGATTTACATCAATCACGCTTACATAAAAAGGATGAAATAATGAAAATAACAATGAAAGAATAAAAGCCATTCTGTTTAGTTGATTGGTTTATTTGTTAATTAGTTAATTAGAATTTATAGTTAAAAAATCAACTTAAAATTTACAATTTATAATTACTTGAAAGCTTGCATAGGATTCATACCTGTTGATTGACCACGAGAAACCTGACGAGCTTTGAAAATGCTGAACTTGCTGGGTTCATCATTTAATCTTGGCCATGCATTATTTTTTTCATCAACATCTGCTGTTTCTCTCATTGGGTCTAGTTTTATGCTTGTTGCTTTCTTATTACTGATGAAAACTTTGGTTACTTTATTTTCATTCTTACGCCAAATTTGAGCAGGAATATTTTCTGTTTCTGTAGTGCCATCTTCGTAAGTAAACTCAATAATAATCGGCATCACTAATCCTCCTTTATTACTAAAGGTAACTTCATATAAATGGGTATTGGCATATTTTGCTTTTTCCTCATCCGATAATTTTTCAAACATATTTATCGGGCTTTCCATGGTCATTTTTACTGTTGAGTCGTATGCAATAATACCTCTATCATATTTCCAATAAAAATCTCTTAAGCTGGTATCAACATCGGTTAAAAACTTAATGCTTTTATCATTTCTGTTTCTAATCTTAGAAATGTCTTCAAATGAGTTAATTTGAGGTTTAGCTATACTATTATTTCTTGGCCCAAAATTTCTTCTTCCACCTCTATCATTTGTTATGATACTATCACTAAAAACCGCATGTTTTACAGTATCAATGGCAATATCGCAAACATCTATACTATAAAACCATCCTCTCCAAAACCAATCTAAATTTTCGCCTGTAGCATCATTCATTGTTCTAAAGAAATCAGAAGGTGTTGGATGTTTAAATGCCCAACGCTTACAATATTCTTTAAAAGCAAAATCGAATAATTCTCTTCCAACAACAGTTTCTCTTAAAATGTTTAATCCTGTTGCAGGTTTACTATATGCGTTCGGACCCATTTGAATTAAGTTTTCTCCATTTGTCATAATAGGTTCTAATTGCTCTTTTGGCAATTTCATATAATCAACAATGCTGTATGCTGGGCCACGACGAGAAGGAAATTTATTATCGAACATTTCTTCAGTTAAATACTCAACAAATGTGTTTAAACCTTCGTCCATCCAAGTCCATTCTCTTTCATCACTATTAATTATCATTGGGAAGAAGTTATGCCCCACTTCGTGAGTAATTACCCCTATCATTCCATTTTTAGTAGATTCAGAATAAGTGCCATCTTTTTCTGTTCTTCCATAATTAAAACAAATCATTGGATACTCCATTCCATTTGCAGCTTCTATGCTTTGTGCAACAGGATAAGGATAAGGAATTGTAAACTTAGAATAGGTTTTAATTGTGTGAGCCACAATTTTGGTACTATATTTTTTGTAGAGGTTATAAGCTTCTTTAGGATATCCACTCATACACATTACTCTTTTGCCTTCAATAAAAACTGGCATGGCATCCCAAACAAATTTTCTTGAACTTCCGAATGCAAAATCACGAACATTTTTTGCTGTAAAATTCCAAGTTTTTTTAGCTGCTGATTTATTTTTTTCAGCAGCAGTAGCCTCTGCAAGAGTTACCACTTCAACTGGTTCTTTTGCTACTATTGCTTTATTCCATCTGGCTAATTGAGCAGCAGATAATACATTAGCATAATTAGTACACTCACCAGTTGACATTACTACGTGATCTGCGGGTACAGTAATGCTCACGTTATAATTTCCAAAAGTTAATGCAAACTCTGCACTGCCTGTAAATTGATTATTTTGCCATCCTTTAAAATCGCTATACACACATAAACGAGGAAACCATTGTGCTATAGTAAATAAATAGTTTCCATCTTCAGGAAAAAATTCATAACCACCTCTACTAAACTCTGCAATTCTATCTGGTATTTTGTAACTCCAATTACATTTAAAAGTAAATTTTTGTCCAGGCTTTAATGCAGTTGGCAAATCAATACGCATCATTGTTTTGTTGATGGTGTAAGATAAATTTTTACCATTTACATCTGTTAATAAAGAAATCTTAACACCATAACCATTATCAGATTTTGCTTCAACCATTCTTTCAATGCTTGCAATGTTCATATTATTGTTTAATGTAGAGCTTGTCTGATAATTAGCATTATCAATGGTGCTGTGTTGATTCTCATCGAGCTGCAACCATAAATAACTAAGTGCATCAGGACTATTATTGGTATAAGTAACCGTTTCGCTACCAATAATTTTCAAGTTCTTTTCATCCAATTCACATTTAATATCGTAATCGCAACTTTGCTGCCAATACTTATTACCAGGAGCACCACTTGCAGTTCTTTGCTCATTAGGTGTTGGAAGAATTGGGCCTAATGCCTCAAATTTATTACCATGATTACTGGTGGGGTTGTTCATGATGTTTTGTGCAAACAAAGTAGTTGAAACCAAACACATCATTAAAATTAGTATACGTTTCATATGTTTTTTGTAGTGATTTAAAAAGGTTGTCTAATAAATGAAAGATATAAAGCAATGCCAAATATAGCACTGCTTATAAATAAAGTGTATTCTCGGAAATTGATTTTTATAATTCGTAAACAAATAAGATTTACAAGGAGCAAGATAAAAACAAATAATAATTGAGCTGCTTCTATACCAATATTGGCAAATAATAGTTTTAACCAAACCAAATCTCCATTACCAATTACCATTTTTAAATCTGAGCTAAATGCTAATCCATGTATTAATCCAAAAACTAATGCAGAAGCATAAATAAAAGTGATTTTACCTTTAGAATAACTCGTTTTTTTATTCAGCACATTATGGAATGCTGTAATTAAAATAGTAATAGTAATTAAGAATTCAATCCAAGAATTAGAAAAACTTATGAGTTGAAACATTGAAGCTATTAACGAAATGGCATGTCCTATAGTAAAAGCAGTAATTAATATTAACACTCGTTTCCAATCTGCAAATTGGTATTTTAAACAAAGAGCAATAATGAACAGAATATGATCAATTGCACCCCAGCTAACTATGTGATGAAATCCTAATTGAAAATAAATAGAAAACTGACTCATATAATATTGCTAGCAAGAATAAAACATATTCATTAAATAAAATATGAAAGTTTGATAAATGGTTATTTTGTTGCATATATCATTAATCTACTTTTTTTCGTTTAGTAAACATGTGGCAAGCTTATTTGAAGGGATTTAAAGCATATTTACAATTAGAGAAATCTTTAAGTGATCACTCTGTTCAGGCATATATAAGAGATGTTGAAAAACTGATAGGTTTTTTACAAGATCATAATATCGAGAAAAATCCATCATCCATTACTTTAATAGATTTACAACAGTTTATTAAAGCTATTGCTGAGATTGGTATGACAGCCACTTCTCAAGCAAGAATAATTTCTGGAATAAGAGCTTTTTATAAATTTTGCATCATTGAGCAAATTACTCAAAACGACCCTTCGTTGCTTTTAGAAGCCCCAAAGACTAGTAGAAAACTTCCAGATACTTTAAGTTTTGAAGAAATAGAAAAAATTATTGCTGCTATTGATTTGAGCACAGCAGACGGCACAAGAAATAAAGCTATTCTAGAAACATTGTATAGTTGTGGTTTAAGGGTTTCTGAATTAATACAACTTAAAATAAGTTGTTTGTATTTAGACGTTGGCTTTATAAGGGTAATTGGAAAAGGAGATAAAGAAAGATTAGTACCAATAGGTACAGATGCAGCTAAGTACATTAAAATTTATGTAGAAAATATTCGAAATAAAATGCACATCAAAAATGGTTACGAAGATTATTTATTCTTAAATAGATGGGGCAAAAATTTAAGTAGAATTATGATATTTTACATTATTAAAGATTTGGCTAAAAAAGCTGGCATTACAAAAATAATTTCACCCCATACTTTTCGTCATTCCTTTGCAACTCATTTAGTTGAAGGAGGGGCAAATTTGAGAGCAGTGCAAGAAATGCTAGGTCATGAAAGCATAACAACAACTGAAATTTATACCCATTTAGATAGAACCTTTTTAAGAGATACTTTACATCAATTTCATCCATCTTTTAAAAACAGTTAATAATTACTTCATTTGGCACTATTTTAGCTGATTAAACAATTATTATTTGTTAAATTTTATAATGAAAAAATTATTTCTACTATTTGGGTTATTTTTTGGGTTAACAGCAGCTACAAACGATTATTCCTCAGAAGACATTATTGTTGCTTTAAAAAGTGGAAGTGCTTCTGAAGTAGCCTTACACTTCGATAATATGATTGATTTAACCCTTCCTGAAAAAGAAGAAATGAAAAATATGGGTAAAAACCAAGCTACAATAGCACTTAAATCTTTTTATGAAGAAGTAGGTGTAAAAACTTTTCATTTGACTTCTCAAAGAGAAGCTGGTTCAATGATGTATATTACAGGTAAACTTCAAGGAAAAATAAAAAATTGTAACATCACCATTATTTTAAAAAATTCTAACAGCAAATTTTATATCACTTCATTAAGAGTTAGTTAAGTAAAATAACTTCTACATTTTATATAGCTTCTTTTAATGCTATCATTTATATTAGCATTCGAAAGGGTATTTCGCCTACTTTTGTCCACTAATTTTTTTATATGACGAAAACTAGGTTGCTTATTTTCTTCCTTTTAATAAGCATTTACTCCATTGCACAAACCAAAACAAGTGCTTCAAAAAAAACAGACAATTTTAAACCAGTAAAAGACACTCTTGACATTTTAAGAGACAACGTTGCCAACAACATTTCTACAATTTCTATTGATGAGAATGATTTAGGGGATGGTGTTTCTCAAAATGTATCATCAATTTTAACAGCTGGTAGAGACCCATTTTTAATTGCCGCAGCATACAATTTTAGTGCCCTAAGATTCAGAATGAGAGGTTACGAATCTGATTTATCTGCAGTATATATCAATGGTATATCTATGGATAATTTAGACAATGGCTTTACTCCATTTGGTGTTTGGGGAGGATTAAATGATGTAATGAGAAACAGAGATGTTTCAATTGGATTAAGACCCAACACTTATGCATTTGGTGACATTGCTACAACAACTTTTTTTGATACTAGAGCAAGTAAACAAAGAAAACAATCTGAAGTTGGATACGTTTTTAGTAATAGAAATTTTCAACACAGAATCGATTTTACACATAACACAGGTATTAGTAAAAAAGGCTGGGCCTTCTCATTAAGTGGAACTAGAAGATATGCAGCTGAAGGTTATTTTGCAGGAACCACTTATGATGGATGGAGTTGGTTTGCAGCAGCCGATAAAAGAATTGGTCAAAACCATTTATTATCCTTAGTAGCATTTGGTGCACCAACAACTACTGGTCGTCAAGGTACAGCTGTTAAAGAGGCATTCGACCTTGTAGGCACTACAAATTACAATCCTTTTTGGGGTTGGCAAAATGGTAAAAAACGTAATGCCAATAATGTAAGAACAGATCAACCATTTTTAATTTTAACCCACGATTTTAGAATAAATAATAACAGTAGTTTAGTTACTGCTGTTAACTACTCTTCAGGAGATAGAGCTTCAAGTAATTTAGATTGGTATCGTGCCGATAATCCAAACCCTTTGTATTATCGTTATTTACCTAGTTATTGGGAAGACCCAAATCTTAAAGCACAATTAACTAAGGAATGGCAAACCAATGATGATGTTCGTCAGATTAACTGGAATAGATTATATGATGCCAATAGAGCCCAACAAGAGACTTTTAATGGAGTAACAGGAAAAAGATCTCGTTATGTACAATTTGAATATGTAACCAATGCTACTAAAATGAATGCTAATACTGTTTACAATACAAGAATTGGCGATCATGTAGAGATAACTTCTGGAGCTACTTATCAATATCAAAAAAATCATAACTACAAAAAAATTATTGATTTATTAGGAGGAGATTATTATGTTGATTTAAATCAATTTGCTGAAAGAATTAATGCTAATAACCCAGATTTACCACAATCTAATTTATTAAACCCAAATAGAATTGTAAGAGTGGGTGATGATTATTCTTATAATTATGATATCACAATTAAAAGAGCATCAGGTTGGGCACAAATGCTTTTGAAGTATAATAAACTTGATTTTTATGCTGCTATTGAAATGTCGAACACTTCTTTTTTTAGAAATGGCAATTATAAAAATGGCTTATTCCCTACTAATTCTTTAGGAAAATCTGCAACTCAGAATTTCAATAATTATGCATTCAAAACAGGCATGACTTACAAATTAAATGGTAGAAACTATTTGTTTGCAAATGTTGCCATGTTAACAAGAGCACCTTTCTTTGATAATGTTTATTTATCACCGAGACTAAGACATACTACACAAGATGTTGTATCAAGTGAAGAAGTAAACTCACTTGAAGCTGGTTATACTTTAAATGCACCAAAAATTAAAATCAGATTAACTGGTTATTATACTGAGTTCAAAAATCAGATGAATGTTATGACTTTCTTCCATGATACATATTTAAACTTAGTTAACTATGGTATTACAGGAATAAACAAAACCCATGCTGGTGGAGAATTTGGAATAGAAGCAAGACCTATAGCTAATGTTGTTGTAAATGCTGCTGCTGCTGTTGGTAGATTCTATTATACCAGCAGTCAAAATGCAACAACTACAATTGATAATGATGCTTCAGTTGTAAGCAGAGATGTTGTATTTGCTAAAGATTATTATGTTGGAGGTACACCTCAAGAAGCTTATAGTTTTGGTATTACCTATCGTTCTCCTAAGTTTTGGAATGTTGGTTTAACTTATAATTTTTTCGATGCTATGTATGTTGAAATAAATCCATTAAGAAGAACAGCTGCTGCAGTTCAAGGCTTAACTCCAGGGTCTGATCAATGGAAAAAGATTTTAGACCAACAAAAGCTACCTGCTCAATCAACTTTAGATTTATATGCAAGTTATTCTTGGAAACTTCCTAGAAAATTATCTGTAAATAAGAATAGTAACTTTTTATTCTTTAGTTTAAGTGCTACTAATTTATTGAATAATACATCTATTATACCATTTGCATTTGAGCAACTTCGTTTCGATAATATAACAGAATACGATAAGTTTCCAAGACGCTATAATTACAATTTTGGCGTAAACTATGCAGCCACCATTTCATTAAGATTTTAATACAAACAATATATAAATAATAAATAAAGTAAAATTTATGAATATCAAATCAATCATCAGATTTTCATCATTTGCAATCTTATTTGCAATGATTATCAGTTCTTGTAAAAAGAACTATGAAGCACCTCCGGTTTTAACAGACCCAAATATTCCTGTAACAACAACTATCAAAGCATTAAAAGCCATGCATACTGTTTCTGGTGCTTTTGATGTAATAAATACAGATATCACTATTAGTGGTGTAGTCATTGCTAATGACAAAAGTGGTAATCTTTATAAAGAATTATATATTCAAGATGCAACAGGTGGACTTTCAATTCAATTAGCAAGCAATGGTCTTTATGCTAATTACCCAGTTGGTAAAAAAATATATATTAAATGTAAAGGACTTTGTATAAGTGATTACAATAATATGATTCAATTAGGTGTTAGGGCTCTTATTAATGGTACATATACACTCGAAGGCATACCTGCACCACTTATTGCTAATTATGTTATTAGCGGGTCTCTAAACAACCCTGTTGTACCTAAAGTAGTTACTATAGCTGATTTAAACAATCCTCCAGGCGTAACTACTATGCAACACCCACTTTTAGGAGATTTAATTCAATTAAACGATATGGAGTTCATAGCTGGTGATACTAAACGTCCTTATGCAGATACTTCATATTATAAAAGATCTGGTGATAGATATATTAAAAATTGTACCAGCTCAACTACATTAAATGTAAGAACTAGTGGTTTTGCAGATTTTGCTGGAAAAATTCCTCAAGCTGGAAATGGAAATATTGTTGCTATTTATACTGTATATAGCTCAACCAAACAATTAATCATTAGAGATACTACTGACGTTAAATTTAACAACCCAAGATGTTTCTTGTTTGAAGAAGATTTTCAGGCATATTCAACAACTGGTTCAACTGCTATGTCATTACCAGGTTGGCAAAACATTCAAGAGTCTGGAGATGTACCATATACTTTAGCATCTTTTAGTGGTAATATATTCCCTAAAGTTTCTGCTTTTACTTCTTCTACAATGGCAACTACTCCAATTAAAAGTTGGTTAATTACACCACCAATTGCTATTCCTACTGGTTTAACTCCAAAATATACTTTCACTTGTTCTAGAAGATATCCTGCAGGTACATTTAAAGCAATGGTTTCTACAAACTACAATGGTGGAAATAACCCACAAGCATCAACCTGGACCATCTTAACAACTTTAAGTAATGCTCCTTCTGGTGCATTTACACCATTTGATACTTTTGGTCCTTTTGATTTTGCACCTTACATTGGCAAAACCATTTATTTAGCTTTCTTATATGAAGCTCCTGCTGGAACTCCACCAAATACTGTTGGAACTTATGAACCAGATGATTTAAAAATTTCAAAGAATTAATAAAAGAGATATTCATAAAAAAATCCCACAAATTGTGGGATTTTTTTATGATCAATTTTTTTATAAAATTTACATTCTTGGCTTCCAAGCAATTTCTTCTACCCCTAAATCATGACCAATAAATCTAGCTAATACAAATAAATAATCACTCAAACGATTTAAATATCTCAAAACAATTCCATCTATAAACATTTCGTTTTCTTGCATTGCCACACAAACTCTTTCAGCTCTTCTACAAACACATCTTGCAACATGTAATTGAGAAATGGCAACATGACCTCCAGGAAGAATAAAGTTTTTCATAACAGGCAATACTTCATTCATGCTATCAATCTCATTTTCCAAAAAACTAATATCAGATTCTTTTAAATCGGGCAGTTTCATTAAAGGCTCTTTTTCTGGATCACACGCTAAAGAAGAACCTATGGTAAATAATCTATCTTGAATTTCTTTAAGCACTACTTTACTTTTAGAATGTGTAATAGCATCTGAACAGAGGCCAATAAAACTATTCAGTTCATCAACTGTACCATAACTCTCAATTCGCAAATGACTTTTAGAAACTTTTGTTCCACCAATTAAACTTGTAGTGCCTTTATCGCCAGTTTTTGTATAAATTTTTAATGCCATATTACGTATACTAATTATTGCAAAGTATCTGTTTCTATTTCACCATCTTTTAAACGAACAATACGCTTAGCGTGTTTAGCAATATCTTCTTCGTGAGTAACTAAAACTATAGTATTGCCTGCAGCATGAATTTTTTCGAAAATATCCATTACTTCAACAGAAGTTTTACTATCTAAATTTCCTGTGGGCTCATCAGCTAATAATATGGCTGGATTATTTACTAATGCTCTAGCAATAGCTACACGCTGAATTTGTCCCCCACTGAGCTCATTACTTTTATGGTGACTTCTTTCTGCTAATCCAACTTTTGCTAAGGCTTCTAATGCTCTTTCTGTTCTATCTTTTTTATTGATACCTGCATAAATTAAAGGTAAAGCAACATTTTCAACAGCAGTTAATCGAGGTAACAAATTGAACTGTTGAAAAACAAATCCAATTTCTTTATTTCTTACTTCAGCTAGATTATCATCGCTCATTTTGCTAACATCTTTGTTGTTTAAAATGTACTTCCCTCCTGTTGGAGTATCTAAACAACCAATAATATTCATCAAGGTACTTTTACCACTACCACTTGGACCCATAAGAGCTACATATTCATTCTTTAAAATATTTAAACTTAACCCTTTTAAAACTTGTACACTTTGTTTACCCATATAATAGGTTTTGTACAATTCTTCTATACTAATTATGGCACTCATGAATTCTTATTTTTTTATAACTTTTGGAACGGTGAAAAATTGACCATCGTTACTTGGAGCGTTCATTAAGGCTTTTTCAATTGTTATATTGCCCTTAATTTCATCAGATCTTAAAACATTCACAGCATCTGTAATGTGTATTAAAGGATCAACATTTGTTGTATCAATTTTTTGTAACTGTTCAATAAAGCCAACCATTTTTTCTAAATCAACTTTTATAGCAACTTTTTCTTCTTCTGAAAATTGTAATTGTGCTAAATGAGCTAATTTTTCAATAGTTTGATTTGAAATCTCCATTGTTACAAATTTAACTGTATTAATTATTTTCTAGGCAGAAAGTGATAATTGGTAAAATTTAAGTAATAAAACAATATGAACATTATATAGGGTAATCTATTAAAAGAAAAATCTTAAAAATTTCTGTTTTGTTTAACCCAATCAGTAATATGTGTAGCAATTTCAGTTGTTGCTGTACCTGGTGCAAACAATTTTCCCACACCCATCTCGTTTAATAACTTCATATCATCTTCAGGAATAATTCCTCCTCCTGTAAGTAAAACATCATCCATATTTTTTTCCTTCATTAATTTAATAATTTTAGGAAAAACAGTCATATGAGCTCCACTTAAAATACTAATTCCAATAGCATCAACATCTTCTTGTAAAGCAGCATTTACCACCATTTCTGGCGTTTGACGCAACCCAGTATAAATAACTTCCATGCCATGATCTCTTAATGCAGTAGCAATTACCTTAGCACCTCTATCGTGACCATCTAAACCCACTTTTGCTACCAAAACTCTTATTGGACGATTCATAAAATGTTTTAATTAAAACAAAAATAAAGAATGAAATTTGTTTATTCATTTTAATATTATGCTTTATTAAACTTGCATTATGAAAAATAAAATCTTTAAAGGGGTTTCAAGTACAGCTTTACATGCAAATCATCATACTAATTCAGAAGATGCTCATTTAGTACCAATTTATGCAACTTCTACTTTTACTTATGGATCAACTGAAGAAGGCATGGAAAGATTTTTGGGTAAGGAAAAAGACAAAATATACTCTCGTTGGGCTAACCCTACCTGCAAAGCTGTTGAAACAACCATTGCTGCTCTTGAAGCATTTGGTTTAAGCAATGAAAATAATGAGCCACTAGAATTGAAAGCTTTATTGCATAGTAGTGGACAAGCAGCAATGACTACATTATTCTTGAGTAATCTTAAGGCAGGAGATGCTATATTAACCCATTATTCCTTATATGGAGGAACATACGAATTGTTCAATAAAGTTTTACCAGATACTGGAATTGAGGTAATAATTGTTGACATGAGGTTATTGAGTGAAGTGGAAAAAGCAATTTCTACAAGTGAAAATATTAAAATGATTCACCTTGAAACTCCTGCTAATCCTACCATTCAATGTGTAGACATAGAAGCCATTACTCAACTTGCAAAAGCAAAAAATATTTTAGTTTCTTGCGATAACACTTTTGCTACGCCTTATTTACAGCAACCTTTTAAGTATGGAGTAGACTTTGTATTTCATTCAACTACTAAATTTTTAAATGGTCATGGTACAGCTATAGGAGGTGTTTTATTAGGAAAAGATATAGAACTAATGAAAACCAAAGTTTGGAAATGGTTTGTTTTATTAGGTGGCAATAGTAATCCTTTTGATGCTTTTCTATTATTGAATGGCATGAAGACATTAGAATTAAGAATGCAGCGTCATTGCATTAATGCAAAACATCTGGCTCAATTTTTACAGCAACATCCATTAATAGAAAAAGTAAATTATACAGGCTTAACCTCTCACCCAGATCATCAAATTGCTAGTAAACAAATGAAAGATCATGCTCCTGTTTTAAGCTTTGAATTAAAAGGTGGATTACAAGCTGGCATACATTTTCAAAATAAATTACAAATGTGTACAAGGGCAGTTTCTTTAGGTACTGTAGATACATTAATTTCTCATCCTGCAAGCACAACACATGTTTCAGTGCCAAAAGAAGAACGATTAAAATTTGGCATTACTGATGGATTGATAAGATTAAGTGTTGGAATAGAAAATATTGAAGACATTATAGAAGATATTGAACAAGCATTAAGTTAGTATCCATTTAAAATCTCTTGAATACTTTGTTCTAAAATTTGATTTTTATGCTCATTGAAAAGAATTTCTTTTTCTTTTGGAACCCTCATCACATATGATTTTCCTGAGGCAAGTTCTTTATCTAAATTATAATTAATGATTCTAAACTCTTGCAAATTCATTTTAATGAAGTTGCAAATAACACTAGACTTATATCTGCCATAAATTTCAATTTTAACTAAACCTGCTAATGTTGAAGAATCTATAGTAAAGGTTTCTGAAGACATGGGTTGTTGATTTTGGTTTTCAGCAGCAGTTTGTGTGGTTATGCTTCCATCGCCTTCAAATAAATAATGTGTAGCAATAAATTTTTTAACATGAGTTCTAGTTTCTTCGGCTAAGTGATATTGAAGATTCCAAAAATCTTTACTGCCACTTTTTCTAATAGCACCTTTTACTCTTCCTGCTCCACCATTATAAGCAGCTACTACTAAAAGCCAATCTCCAAATTCTTTATATAATTCCTTCATGAGTTTACATGCTACATGAGTACTTTTAATATAATCTGTTCTTTCATCTACTTTTCCACGAATTTTTAATCCAAATCTTTGGGCTTCATAACTCATCAATTGCCATGGACCAACGGCACCTGCCCAACTTACTAAATTACTTCTTAAGTGACTCTCAACTACACTTAAATACTTCATCTCAACAGGAATATTATATTCCTTTAAAATACCATCATATAAATTAAAATACCCTTTTCCCCATTGCCTCATTTTTTCTAATTCTCTACTATTCTTCTTGATATAATCATCAACAAAAGCAATGGCCCTTGGATTTAATTTGAATTCATAATCATTATCTACAACTGATTTATTATTGCTAGAATTAACAACAAGATTACTATCTGTTGCCATACTATTGCCCTTCTGAGCAAAAGCATTGACTTCAACATAAATTGAGAAGATAAATAATAATAAATATCGCAGATGTTGCATTAAAGTGTAAGTTTAATAACTAAGGCAAACTTACTCTTTATCTAGCTCTTTTTTTACAATTGCCCAATCTTGGTCTGCAGACTTGGTGAAATTTTTCTTTTTTGAAACTCTAATTCTTGCCATAATATCCTTAGCTCTTTCTTCAGATTCTGGATGTGTAGAAATCCAGTAAATAGCTTTAGGCATATCTTTTTCAGTTGTGGCCATTCTAAATAAAAATTGAGCTAATCCTTCTGGATTTATTTCTGCATTCATTAAATAATCAACACCAGTAATATCGGCTTCAGTCTCTAATTTTCTATCGTATGCACTTGAAGTTAATAAGTGTAAAATTTCACTAACAGTTCCACTATTGCCAGAAGTTAAACTAATAATAGCTCCCATACCAATTTCTTTAATTAGTTTTTTCATGACATGGTTTTTTTGCATATGTGCCAATTCATGTGCAATAACACCAGCCACTTCATCTGCATTATCACAATCCTGTAATAAACCAGTATATATAGCTAAATGATTACCAGGTAATGCAAAAGCATTTACTTCATCTTTTTGAATAATGTGAATTTTAATGGTTGAAGAATCAATGTCATTAGCAGTACAAATTTTATTAACTATACTATCAATGGCATTAATAACCACATAATTAGTTTCTTCGGTAATTGTTGCACTGTAAGATTTCCAAATTAAATCGCCCAACTTATCTTCAGTTGATTTAGTAAGTTTATCAACCTTAAATAGTTTCATCCAATTAATTTGCTTGCTCAGTGTAAACACAGCAAAAAAAACGGCAATTAATACAGCAATTTGAAGAATTAATTTTTTCATAATTTAGGCTTACAAATAATTTGTGTTATGTCTCCATAAAACCACCATGAAACATGATGACCTTTTCTGACTTGAATGGCTGAATATATTGTTGCAATTAACTCAATTATATTAAATAAGAATACTGAAATAATATATGCAAGATATTTATTAGAAATAGTTTCGGGCCCAAATAAAATAGAAACTGTCCACCAAAATCCAAAACTGTTCATAAACAATAAAGAAAGTTGAGAAAGTAATGCTTGTATACAGTGCCAACGAACAAAGTAAGTACCTCTTCTATTTCCTACATAAAAGAAAAATGTAGCAACCAAATTAATTATAGGTAAGGGCATCCCAGCTATTAAAGCAACTAAAGACATTAAATAACTGTTAGATGCTTTTTCTAATTCATGCTCACTTGGAGTATAGCTAAATGTGTTCATGAGCTTTATAAGTGTTTAAAAATATTCCAAACCCAATTGATAAATATTAAAGTAAAGAAAGGAATGACAAATTTTTTATTACTGAACAAAATATTGAACTTATTTGCAAAAAATTGAATTGTACCTTTTTTCATACACCAATCAAGGACTAATAAAATTGGTACGATCATTAAAAATAATAGCACAACAATTCCCAATGGATTCATGGATAAAGAAGCTATAACTTTTCCTTGAAGTAATAAAAAAATTGCCCTAGTAATACCACAAGATGGACAAGGCAAATGTGTAATGTTTTTAAACAAGCAAACTGTATGGCTTGAAGTTTGTTCCCAAAGAAAATAGTTAATTAAAAGCCATACATATCCTGCCATGCATGATAACAGTAACAGAATATGTATGTTCTTTTTAATACTATTCATTAATACACATATTGTTTTAGTTTAGCTAAATTCTTTTCTCTGGTAGCTCCTTGAATCATAAACCAATCTACAATTGCCCAAATGCCCAGACCTCCACAAGTTAAAAGTTTACCAATCCCTAAACCAGTGTCACCAATTAAAAAACGATCAATTCCTAAAGACCCTGCTAATAACGAAACTATTAACATAGTGGTAGGGTCTTTAAACTGTAAAGTTTGAATAACGCCCCATTTTGAGTCATCTTCTTGTAAAAGAACTTCCCTAATTTTTACAACATCATGAGCTTCGAAAAACTTAGAATTTGACATAATGAACATGTCCACTTTTTGTGCTTCCATAACAGTAGTTTTGGTTGATTTACTAAATTAATTTTAAAAAAATAAAAAACCAATGTTAGTGAAATATTTAATTAGTTCAAAATATTTGTAAAAAATTACTAATGTAAAGCACTAAATATCATTATCTAATAAATAATTAGAAAAGCTAAGTAAATCAATTTCATGATGATGTGTTGCCATCATTTGCAAACCAAATGGCATTTGGTTACTGTGTTTAAATAGAGGAATTGAAATAGCAGGAACACCAACCAAATTTGCTAAAACAGTGTATAGATCTGCTAAATACATTTCAGTAGCATCGTTCTTTTTTTCACCAATTTTGAATGCTGTTGAAGGAACAGTTGGAGATATAATAAATTGATAGTTTGAGAATATTTCTTGAACCGATTGAGAAAGCATTTGCCTCACTTGTTGAGCCTTGGTGTAGTAAGCATCAAAATAACCCTCACTTAAAACAAAAGTGCCCAACATAATTCTTCTATGCACTTCTTTTCCAAAACCTTCACTACGAGTTTTTTTATACATTTCTTGTAGTGAGCCAAATTCGCCTGATGCTCTATAGCCAAACTTTACTCCATCATAACGAGAAAGATTACTACTTGCTTCAGCAGTTGTTAAAACATAGTATGTAGGAATGGTTTGGTCTAATAATTCAAAATCAATAGCATCAATTGTATGACCATCAGCTTGTAATTTTTTGATGAATGATTTGATGGCCGATGCAATTTCCTGATCTAATGATTGATGTTCTAGAGCTTGTTTAAAGTAAGCAATTTTATATTTTTGGGTAGATGATAATGCCTTAGAATAAGCAGGAATTTCTTGATTTGCTGCAGTACTATCAAAATCATCTGCACCAGCAATTACTTCTAATACTAAACTTACATCATGAATATTTTTTGCAAAAATGCCTATTTGATCAAATGATGAAGCATAAGCAATTAAACCATATCTAGAAATTTTTCCATAAGTTGGTTTAAACCCTACAATGCCACAAAAATCTGCAGGCTGTCGAACACTTCCTCCAGTATCACTTCCTAAACTCACCATGCTCATGTTCATTTGCACAGCAACTGCACTTCCTCCAGAAGATCCTCCAGGTACTAATGATTCATCAAAACCATTTTTTGTTACTCCATAAAATGAGTTTTCACTACTGCTGCCCATAGCAAACTCATCGCAATTGTTTCTTCCTATAATAATTGCACCTTCTTGTTGTAATCTTTCAACTGCAGTAGCATTATATAAAGAAGTAAAATTGTTGAGCATTTTTGAGGCCGCAGAAACTTTATGATCCTTATAGCAAATTACATCTTTAATAGAAACTACAACACCATGAAGTTTGCCTAGTGGCTTACCATTCTGTTGTAATTGATCTAAAAAATTGGCACGTTCAATAGCATCATCAAACACTTCTACAAATGCGTTCAAGTGTTTATTTTGATGTATTTGCTGAAGATAAAAGTTTACGGCAGACAAGCAATTGGTTTGCCTGTTTTGCAAAGCCAAATGATAGTCTTTGATAGATGAAAAAGGATACAAAGGCTATTGAATATGTATGTTAAAGAGGAATTATTTAGATTCGGGTTTTTCTTCTTTTTCGTTAATACCTTTCTCTATTTCGTTTCTAACATTATTTTTTGCATCGTTAAACTCACGAATTCCTTTTCCTAAACCACGCATTAATTCAGGGATTTTTTTACCACCAAATAATAAAAGCACTACTAAAAGAATCATGATAATTTCTGGCATTCCTAAACTTCCCATAATAATAAATTTAAAGTGTAAAAGTAAACTAATTTAATAATGTACTGATAAATTAAAATAAAAAAGCGGAAGTTTAACAAAGTAAACTTCCGCTGTATAAAATTTTGAATAATACTATTTAACTCTTTTTTCTTTAATACGAGCACTTTTACCACTTCTTTCACGTAAGTAAAACAATTTAGCTCTACGAACTTTACCTACTTTGTGTAATAAAATGCTATCAATGTTTGGAGACATATAAGGAAATAATCTTTCTACTCCAACGCCATCAGAAATTTTACGAACTGTAAAAGTTGCAGTAGCTCCAACACCTTGAGTTTTTAAAACATCTCCTCTAAAACTTTGGATACGTTCTTTTCCGCCCTCAACAATTTTATAGTTAACAGTAATATTATCTCCTGCTTTAAATTTAGGATATTCTTTTTTTGCTGTAAGTTGATCGTGTACAAATTTTACTGCAGTGTTCATAACAAATATTTTAAATCCGATTTTTTCGGACGGCAAAAGTAGGGTTTTACTGATAAATAACAAATAAAAATCAAATATTATTTCTAATTTATGGCAATCATGCTAATTTCAATATTCACGCCTTTAGGTAAGCCTTTTACCGCAAAAGTTTCTCTTGCAGGATATTCTTTCTCAAAATAAGATCCATAAACCTCATTTACAGTAGAAAACAAACTCATATCACTCAATAAAATGGTAGTCTTAACCACATGTTCAAAACCTAATTTAGCCTCAGTTAATATTGCTTGCAAATTTTTCATTACTTGATGGGCTTCTGATTGAGTATTACTCATTTCTAACTCACCTGTTTCAGGCACTATGGCAATTTGTCCACTAATAAATAACATTCCATTTTGTAAGATGGCTTGATTATAAGGGCCTATTGGTGCAGGTGCTTTTGAAGTATTGATAATTGTTTTCATTTTTCTAATTTTTACAAATAACTGAAATTACTTTTATAACTGAACTTACATTTGCATTTTTATTATCATCATGCATATTCAAATTAGAGCTTCAGAAGAACAAAAAGCCGTTTTATTAGAAAAAAATTTAAATGCTGACTTTAAAATTTCTTGGTATAACAATGAAATTATAGAAGCTGATGCTTATATAGATTTACTTTTTGAACTTGAAAACCCTGCTTTTGTAGAAGTTAATGAAAAACCAATTATTGTTCATGCATTATTAAAAACTGGAAATCAGCTTCCAAATAAATATGCTAGAATTAATGCTTGGAATGGATTTTTAGAAAAAGATAAGATTGAACTTGCTACTATTCACCAAGATTTAAAATTACAACTTGAAACTATTTTAAAAGGATTAGGATTCGAAGTGGTTTTTGTACCAGATATTATTGGATTAGTTGCTCCTAGAGCTATTAGTATGATAATCAATGAAGCTTATTTTGGTTTAGAAGATGAAATAAGTTCTAAAAAAGATATTGATACTGCTATGAAGCTAGGCACCAATTACCCTTTTGGCCCCTTTGAATGGGCTGAAAAAATTGGTTTATCGAATATTGCCAATTTATTAATAGAACTTGCAAAAACAGATACCAGATACACCCCTTCAACTTTACTACTTAAAGAAGCAAAACTTTAAAATTGGCTATTATTTTACATATAGATACTGCAACAGAATTTGCTTCAATTTGTCTAAGCAAGGAAAACCAATTATTGGGTGTTGAAGTGAATGAAGACCAAAAAAATCATGCAAGTTTTTTACAACCAGCTATTCAAAAATTATTCCATCAAACCAATCTGAAACTTCAAGAAATTGATGCAATTTCTGTAACTAATGGACCAGGCAGTTATACTGGATTAAGGGTTGGCTTAGCATCTGCCAAAGGGCTATGTTTTGCATTACAAAAACCTTTAATTACGCTTAATACTTTAAACATTATGGCCGTTGCAGCTATTATGCAACATAAAGATAAAGAAGCATTGTATTGCCCAATGATTGATGCCAGAAGAATGGAAGTGTTTACAACATTGTACACATTTGAGCTCATTCAAGTCACTGATCAAAAAGCAATAATTTTAAATGAAACCTCATTTGGAGATTATTTGAAAAATAATAAAATTATATGTAGCGGTTCCGGTGCAGAAAAATTTAAAAAGCTCATTAATTCTCAAAATGCTTTTTTTTCAAATACACAACATAATGCCAAACACATGATTGCTTTAGTTTTAGAAAAATTTGAAAACAAAGATTTTAGTAATTTGGCTTATACAACACCTGATTATGGAAAAGCGTTTTACTCAACAGCCAAAAAGTTAGATTAATAGCTGTTATCCTTTGCTAAATAATTTCTTACATAATCATCAACCCCTTTTTCTAATGAAAAGAAATCATGTGTATAACCAGCAAGTTTTAATTTGTTCATATTGGCTTCTGTAAAGTATTGGTATTTGTCTCTTATATCCAAAGGCATGTCAACAAATTCTATATTACTTTCTAAATCTAGTCCTTGAAATGTAGCTTTAACTAAATCTTCGAAAGTTCTGGCAGTTCCTGTTCCTAAATTATACAAACCATCATTCTGGGCAGACCATTGATTATTTACCATGGTTTCAGACATCCAAAAAATTACTTGTATTAAATCTTTAACATAAACAAAATCTCTCAATTGCTTACCATCTTCAAAATCTGAACGATGAGATTTAAACAATTTCACTACTCCTTTACTTTTAATTTGATGAAATGCATGCCAAATAACACTTGCCATTCTTAGTTTATGACCTTCATTCGGACCATAAACATTAAAGAATTTTAAACCAGTCCAAAATTTAGGAGATGCATTTTGTTGAAGAGCCCATTTATCAAATTCATTTTTACTTTTACCATAAGGGTTTAATGGTTCAAGTTTGAAGGGTAATTCATGATTATCATCATAACCAAATTCACCATCACCATAGGTTGCAGCTGATGATGCATATATTAAAGGAATTTGATGTTCAACACAAAAATTCCAAACTTTTTTCGAGTACTCTACATTCAACATTTCGTGTACAGCATAATCAAATTCAGTGGTATCTGTTCTGGCACCTAAATGAATAAAAATTGAAGGTGTTACTTTATTTTCCTTTAACCATTCAAATAAACTTAATCTTTCAACAGATTCAGTAAACTGTTTTTGTTCCCAATTTTTTCTTTTGGCTTCTACACCAAAATCATCTACAATAATAATGTTTGTAAAACCATTATCGTTTAAAAACTGAAGCATACATGAGCCTATAAAACCTGCAGCACCTGTTAAAACTATTTGAGTATTTTTATTCATTCCATCAAATTAAAGTGCAAATATCTAACAAACTATATAGTTTTTAATAAAGAAAAAATTAATCATAACAAATAGTTTATTTATTTTGAGGGCATTTAAAATAAACGACTTGCACATTTTTTTATTTATTCTTTACTACGCTGCTGCTGTCTATTTTATTATGAATAGCTCTTATTTTAAGGCTAGTCATATTTCTAAATCGATATTAATAACCCTTTTCACCATTAAAATAATAGTAGGTTTTGCATATGCTTACTATTTTGCTTTACCCATACACATAAAAAGTAGTGATACCTGGGAATATTTTAAAGAAAGTTTAATTGAAACAGATAAACTACTACAACAGCCCAAACTATTTTTTAGTGAACTATGGTATAATCAATATGCTACCAATGGAGGTTTTTTTACAGGCGTAAATTCATTTTGGAATGATTTAAAAATGACTGTTTTTGTAAAACTGATTGCCCTTTTAAATTTATTTAGTTTTAAAAATTATTACATCAACCTTATTTTCTTTAACCTATATGTTATAGCTGGTGGAGTTGCTTTATATAAACTTATTAAATACTATTTCAACATTAATCAATGGATACTAATCATAACTGTTTTTCTTTTGCCCAGCTATTTATTTTGGAGTAGTGGTATACATAAAGATGGAATTATTTTTACCTCAATTGCTATCAGCTTCTACCTATTTCATAGCTTAATAGAAAAAGGTTTTTTAAAGAGGAAAATAGTATTACTTTTTGTTCATATCCTCATCATATTCTTAATTAGAAACTATATTCTGCTAGCCATATTCCCCATATTTTTTGCTTGGATTGTTGCTAAAAAATGGAATTTGAATTATGCTAAAATTTTTCTTACAACTTTTGTAACTTGTTTTTTAATTTTCATTTTCTCAAGTTCATTTTCTTTAACAAAAAGTATTTCAAATTCTGTTGTACAAAAACATCATGAATTTTTATTGTTAGAAGGAAATACAAAAATTGAAACTCCACTGCTAGAAAACACTACACAAAGTATTATTCAATATTTACCATTTGCTGCTAAGACGATGCTTTTTCAACCAGTAGCCTTTGAATCTACTAGTATATTCTTAACATTTACTGCTTTAGAAAACTATGCTTATTTAATAATAGCCTTAATAAGTTTGTTTTTTATTTCCAAACAAAAAATAAATCACCCATTAATTCTGTCTTGTTTCATGTTAACCTTATTTATTTACATTTTCATAGGTTATACTGTTTGTTTTGGAGGAGCCATTGTAAGATATAGGAGTATCATTCTTCCTTTTACTATTTTACCCTATGTTTTATTGATTTTTGGACAGATAAAACCTCCATCAAAAGACTTAATTTAAGATTTGATATTTATTGATTAAGCCTATATTTGCAACTCGAAAAATTATACAAATTGCCTACAAAATTTTCAAAAGAAACGTATTTATATTGGTACGAGTTAATGCAACTCATTCGCCAATTTGAATTAAAAGCAGAAGAGATGTACAAAATGGCTGGAAAAATCAGAGGATTTTTTCATGCTTACATTGGACAAGAAGCTATTGCCGCAGGTTGTATGACAGCCACTAATCATGACGATCCTTTTATTACAGGTTATAGAGATCATGGTTTAGCTTTAGCAAAAGGTACTTCTGCCAATGCTTGCATGGCTGAATTATATGGTAAAGCAACAGGTTGTGCAAAAGGCAAAGGTGGTAGCATGCACTTTTTTGATGTTGAAAATAAATTTTTTGGTGGTCATGGTTTAGTAGGTGCACAAATTGGTACAGGTGCTGGTTTAGCTTTTGCTGAACAATATCGTGGTACAAAAAATGTTTGTTTGTGCTTTTTTGGAGATGGTGCTGCACGTCAGGGAATGTTGCATGAAACTTTTAACCTTGCTATGCTTTGGAAATTGCCTGTTGTATTTATTTGTGAAAACAATAATTACGCAATGGGTACTTCTATTGAAAGAACAAGTAATGTAATTGACATCTACAAATTGGCAGATGCTTATGAAATGCCAGGCGACAAAGTTGATGGTATGAACCCAGAAGCAATTCATGAATCAGTTGCAAGAGCTGTAAAAAGAGCAAGAGAAGGAGATGGACCAACTTTATTAGAATTTAAAACATACAGATATAAAGGTCATTCTGTTTCAGATCCACAGAAATATAGAAGCAAAGAAGAAGTTGAGGAGTATAAAGCTCAAGACCCTATTACACAAGTTACTCAAACCATCTTAAAAAATAAATTTGCTACTCAAGCAGACCTTGATGCCATTGACAGCAAAATCAACGCAATTGTAGAAGAAAGCGTAAAATTTGCTGAAGAAAGTCCATGGCCAAGTGATGATGAGGTGTTAAAAGATGTTTACATTGATGCAAACTACGAATTCATTGTAGATTAAATTTTTCTTATTTAAAAATTATATGACAAAAACAAGTACAACAAACGACAAGGATATTTTATTAAACATCCTAAAATTTTGGGAAACCAACCAAAAAAGAATATTAACCATAATTGGCGGACTAGCTGTTATTATTGGAGGATGGTATGCTTACCAAAGTTTTATAGTAGCACCTAAAGAACAAAAAGCTCAAGAGACTTTATATAAAGCTGAAGAATATTTTGCTCAAGATAGTAGCAGAAAAACTTTAGATGGTGATGGAACTGCCAAAGGTGTTTTATATGTTATTAAAAATTATAGTGGAACTAAAGCAGCAAATCTTGCACATTATTATGCAGGTATTAGCTACTTAAAACTAGGAGAATTTAATAAAGCTGTTGAGCATTTAAAAGAATTTTCATCAGACTCAAAACCTATTCAAATGGTGGCATATGGTGCATTAGCAGATGCTTATAGTGAATTAAAGAAAAACGACTTAGCAATAGAAAATTATAAAAAAGCTGCTAACACTTTTACCATTGATGAATTAACCAGTGCAGAATACTTGTGGCGTGCAGGTCAGTTATTAGAAATCATGAATAAACCCACAGAAGCACTAGCTGTATATAAAGAAATTAAAACTAAATTTCCAAAAGCTAAAGCCGGTGAAATTGATAAATATATTTACCGTTTAAGCATCGAAAAAAATGAATTTAGTGTAAACTAATATCAACAAATTAAAATTATAAAAAGGCATTCGTTAACGAATGCCTTTTTACATTTGTAACCATTACAACAAAATATTCTAGAATGAAAGTCTCCATATTTATCCCTTGTTTTATAGATCAATTATATCCACAAGTTGGTTTTAATATGGTGAAAGTTTTAGAAAAAGTAGGTTGTATAGTTACATATAATCCCAATCAAACTTGTTGTGGACAACCCGCTTTTAATGCAGGTTTTCATGGAGAAGCTAAAGACGTTTGTGATAAGTTTATTAAAGATTTTGAAGACGCTGAGTTCATTGTTGCCCCAAGTGCAAGTTGTGTAGGTTTTGTTAGAAATTATTATCAAAAATTATTTAATAATTCTATTCAAAAAGATAAAGCACAACAAATAGCAGCAAAAATTTTTGAGTTCAGTGAGTTTTTGGTTGATGTAATGAAAATTGAAGATGTGGGTGCTAGTTTTATTGCTAAAATTACCTATCACGATAGTTGTGCAGCCTTAAGAGAATGTAAAATAAAAGATGCACCAAGAAAATTACTGGGCAATGTAAAAGGATTAGAATTAGTGGAAATGGATGATGTAGAAACTTGTTGTGGTTTTGGTGGATCTTTTGCAATAAAGTTTGAACCTATTAGTGCTGCTATGGGCGATCAGAAAATTACACATGCAACTGCAACACAAGCTGAATATCTGGTTAGTACTGATATGAGTTGTTTAATGCATTTGGATGGCTGTATTAAATTCAAAAAGAATAAACTACAAGTGTTGCATTTAGCTGATGTACTGGCTATGCAAGTTGATTAGTTTAATTATTAATTTGTTAAATCTTAATGCTCAATTATTAAATCGTAAATCTAAAATCACAAATCGTAAATATGAATTATTGGTTAATCAAATCTGAACCCTTTAAATACAGTTGGGATCAATTTGTAAAAGAAGGGCAAACTTTTTGGGATGGTGTTAGAAACTATGCAGCTCGCAATAATTTAAGAGCTATGAAAAAAGGTGATTTATTATTGTGGTATCACAGTAATGAAGGCTTAGAAATTGTGGGTATTGCTAAGGTAGTTAAAGAAGCCTATCAAGACCCAACAACTGATAATGAAGCCTGGGTGGTGGTTGATGTAAAACCACATAAAAAATTAAAAAAACCTGTAAGTCTTGCTACAATTAAGGAAGATAAAAGATTACAACAAATGGATTTGGTTCGTTTAGGAAGACTTTCTGTGCAAACAGTTAAAGAAGATGAATGGAAAATTATTATGGAAATGGCTGGGGAGAAATTATAAATTATAAATTATAAATTGTAAATTATAGGAATTCTGGATTTTCTTTAAATCTATAAATACTCTCTAATATTTCCGAAGGTTTCTTTGTTTCCAATCCAAGATTTATGTTATCTTATTTAAGTAAACCTTTCATTATTAATTCTAATTCATCGACTTTATGTAGATCTTCTTTACTTTTTATGAATTTTAATTTTGAATTAAAATTTTCTATTTGATTTATATAATCTAATCTAAATTTTTGAATACATTCAAAGCAATATTCATCATTAGAAAAATTAATTTTACACTCTTTACAAGTTTTATTTCCATTTTTCTTTTCTTCTTCAGACAGTTTAAAAGATATATACAATCCAATAAAAGCACCAACAATTCCAAATACTTTTGACTGAATAACTTGTTTATTTTCTAGATGAGATTTCTTTGTGTAGATAGAATCAAAAATATAACCAAATAAAAAACCTATTAAAAATCCTAAAAGTCCACTAATAATATAATTAGTAAGTTTTTGCATACTTAAACTAAATTAGTATTTTCATTTTGAAATAAAAAATCCGCTTCAAATATGAAGCGGATTTTTTAATATACTCTCAGTAACTATTTTGCTTCATCAGCATTTTCATTACCTTCTAATTTAGCTCTGATATCTGCTAAAGAACCTAAATCTCCAAGCGTAGCTTTTTCTACTTTAGATTGGATATTTTTTACAGCTTTCTTTGTTTTTTCATTTTCAGCTATAGCTTCTTTTTTTGCAGTTTCTTTTTCATCGGCCTGAACTTTTTCCCAAATTCTGGTATGACTTAATAGAATTCTTTTTTCGTTTCTATCGAATTCAATCACTACGAATTGAGTGGTTTCTTCAGCATTAACTTGCTTACCATCTTCTTTAAATAAATGACGAGCAGGTGCATAACCTTCTAAACCATAAGCTAATTGTACTAAAGCTCCTCTATCATCTTTCTTAGTAACTGTTCCTTCGTGAGTAGTTCCTATTCCGAAAGTTTCTTCTAAGCTATTCCAAGGATCTTCTTCTAATTGTTTATGACCTAATTGAAGTTTACGATTTTCTTTATCGATAGACATAATAATGGTATCGATAGTTTCTCCAACTTTAGTGAATTCACCAGGGTGATTTAAACGCTTCATCCAACTTAAATCACTAATATGAATCATACCACCAATGCCAGATTCTAATTCAACAAACACGCCATAAGGAGTTATGTTTTTAACTGTTCCTACATGTTTGCTTGCTTCTGGGAATTTATTTTCAATAGTTTCCCAAGGATCTTCTGTCATTTGTTTGATAGATAAACTCATTTTACGAGCTTCTTTATCAAGAGTTACAATCTTAGCTTCATGCTCTGCTCCCATTTTAAAGAACTCTTTAGCATTAATTGGTGTATTAGCCCAAGTAATTTCACTTACGTGTACTAAACCTTCAACACCTGGTTGAATTTCTAAGAATGAACCGTAATCTTCAATATTTACTACTTTACCTTTAACAATAGCACCTTCAACTAAAGTTTCTGGTAACACATCCCAAGGGTGTGGAGTTAATTGTTTTAAACCTAAGCTGATACGTTTTTTATCATCATCAAAATCTAAAACTACTACTTGTAATTTTTGATCCATTTTCAACACCTCTGCAGGGTGAGAGATTCTTCCCCATGAAATATCTGTAATGTATAATAAACCATCTAATCCACCTAAATCCATAAAGGCACCAAAGTCAGTAATGTTTTTAACAATACCTTCTAATACTTGGCCTTTCTCTAATTTACCCATGATTTCTGCACGTTGTGCTTCGATATCACTTTCGATTAAAGCTTTATGACTTACAACAGCATTTTTAATTTGCTCATTAACTTTAACTACTTTAAACTCCATGGTTTTACCCACAAATTGGTCGTAGTCTGTTACTGGTTTCACATCAATTTGAGAACCTGGTAAGAAGGTTTCCATACCAAATACATCTACAATAAGTCCACCTTTAGTTTTGTTAGTTACAATACCTGTAACTACTTCGCCTGTTTTGTGTAACTCAAGAATACGTTCCCAAGCACGTTGTAAACGAGCCTGACGACGACTTAAATGTAAATGACCTTGACGATCTTCTTTTTCAACTACTAATACTTCTACAACATCGCCAATAGATAAAGAAGGCAAATCTCTAAATTCATTTAAAGAAATTAAACCATCACTTTTAAATCCAATGTTAATAACAGCATCAGTTTTAGTTAAACCCACTACATCTCCATTTAAAATTTCACCATCGTTAATTGTAACGAATGTGGCATCATAAACTTTGTCGTAGTTTGCTTTTTGTTCTTCACTGTAATGACTAACATTACGTTTGTCAACAGTCCAGTCAAAATCATCATGAGAAGTAGCAATTACTTCCGGTTGAGGTGCTTTTGTTGTCGCAGTAGTTTCTGTAGCTTCTGTAGTTTCAGCAGCAACAGCATTCTCCTCAGCATCTGCGTTTAATTGTTTAAAAAATAAATTCATAATAAAACCCGATTTTTTTAATTCGGGGTGCAAAAGTATGTGTTTTAAACTAAAGATTGAGGAATTTTGACGTAAATTTGAATGATAATAAAACAAATAATCTCTTGTAAAAGATTATTAAAAAATCATTCTACGAGCAATTTCGTAAAAATAATGTTAAATGCTTTTAAAAGATGACTGTCGTATTATCATATTCATTTACTTGCAACTATAAAGGCACAATATTTGAAAACCTAATATTAGAAAAAATAGAATTATGAAACTAAAACAAATTTTATCGATTGCAGCCATTAGTGCCACTACAGCAATTATAAGTGTTTGGGCTTTTGGTAAATTTTCGCAAAAAAGATTTACAGGTGAGCAAGAAGCTGGTAAAATTCCAGCTAATTATGTGAGATATGATGGTAATAACAAAGTTCCTGCAGCTATTGACTTTACTGCTCCTGCAACATCAGCAACACCAGCAGTAGTGCACATTAAAACAAAAACTAAAGCAAAACAAGTAAGCAATAATCTTCCACGTCAACGAAACCCTTTCAGTGACATGTTTGGCGGAGAAATGTTTGATGAATTCTTTAATGGTCCAAGAATGTCTATCATTCCTGAGCAAAGAGCAAGTGGTAGTGGAGTAATTATCAGTGATGATGGATTCATCATTACCAATAATCACGTGGTTGCTGGTGCTGACGAAATAACAGTTACTTTATCGAACAAAAAAAATTACAAAGCATCAATTATTGGTACCGATCCTAATACAGATTTAGCAGTCATTAAAGTTGAAGCAACAGGTTTACCCTATTTAATTTATGGTAATAGTGATGAGGCTAAATTAGGACAATGGGTTTTAGCAATTGGTTATCCTTTAAATCTTGATGTTACCGTAACAGCTGGAATAGTTAGTGCAAAAGCAAGAAATATAGGTATTATCAATCCTAATAATAATGCTGAAGCTAAAAATCCTGTAGAATCTTTTATTCAAACTGATGCAGCAGTAAATCCAGGAAATTCTGGTGGTGCATTAATTAATTTAAATGGAGAAGTTATTGGTATTAACTCTGCTATTGCTTCTCAAAATGGAAGTTATATTGGTTATTCTTATGCTATTCCTATCAACATTGCCAAAAAAGTGGTGAACGATATTATAAAATATGGTACTGTTCAAAGAGCTTATTTAGGCATTACTTATGTAGGTGAAAATGTATCAGAAGAACAAAAGAAAGCCGAAGGTATAAAAGATGGTGAAGGTGTTTTTGTAACAGGTGTTACAGAAAATGGTGCAGCTGAAACTGCTGGATTGAAGAAAGGTGATTTTATTACTAAGCTTAATGGAGTTTCTGTTAAAACAGGACCGGAAATGGTTGAACAAATTGCTCGTTACAAACCAGGTGATAAAATTTCTATCACGTATACTCGTGATGGAAAAGAATTGGTTACTAATGCCGTGCTTAAAAACAAAATCAATACAACAGCTATTGTAAAAGGTAGTTCTCTAATTGAAAAATTAGGTGGCGAGTTTGCTACAGTAGATAAAAAAACAGCTCAGGCTAATGAAATTTCAGGCGGTGTAGTCATTAAAAAAATTAATGGTGGAGCTTTAAAAAATTCTAGAATACAAGAAGGGTTTGTAATCACTAGTGTTAATGGCGATGAAGTTAAAAATCTTGATGAATTCAATGAATTAATGAAGAACATTAAAGGCAATATTTATTTCGATGGTATTTACCCTGGTTTTACAGAAACATACAGATACCCAATTCGAATAAACGATAATTAATTTCAATAAGTTTTTAAATGCCGAGTAACTCACTCGGCATTTTTATTTTCATCGGCTTATTTTTACCACAAAATAATTTTCATGCAATTTTTAAAAGACTTACATATTCAACAAAACAATCAAGGTGTTTCTACAGGAATAAAATGGATTACCACCTCTGGCACATCCATTCAAAGCTACTCTCCTGTTGATGGAAAATTGATTGGTTCAGTTGAGAGTGCAGATGAAACATCTTTCAACAAAGTAATTAAAGTTGCTCAAGAGGGTTTTATTCAATGGCGACAAATACCAGCCCCACAACGTGGAGAAATTGTTCGTCAGGTTGGTGAAGCTCTTAGAAAATATAAAGAACCATTAGGGAAATTAGTAAGCTACGAAATGGGCAAAAGCCTACAAGAAGGTTTGGGTGAAGTACAAGAAATGATTGATATCTGTGATTTTGCAGTTGGGCTATCCAGACAATTATATGGCCTAACCATGCATAGTGAAAGACCCAATCATAGAATGTACGAACAATGGCATCCATTAGGAATTGTTGGCATCATTTCAGCATTTAATTTTCCTGTTGCTGTTTGGAGCTGGAATGCATCATTGGCTTGGGTTTGTGGCAATGTTTGTATTTGGAAGCCTAGTGAAAAAACACCATTATGTGGCATTGCTATTCAACATATTGTTGCAGAAGTTTTCGAGAAAAACAATGTTCCTGAAGGCGTGAATTGTTTGGTTCAAGGTGGAAGAGAAGTTGGTGAATGGATGAGTAATAACACCAACATTCCATTAATAAGTGCAACTGGTAGCACAAGAATGGGAAAGGCTGTAAGTGCCGTTGTTGCTGCTCGTTTAGGCAAAACCATTTTAGAACTTGGAGGAAATAACGCCATCATCATTTCTCAACATGCTGACTTAGACATGGCTTTAATTGGTGCTTTATTTGGTGCAGTTGGCACTGCTGGTCAGCGTTGTACAACAACTCGAAGATTAATTGTTCATGAAGAAATCTATGAAGTGTTTAAAGAAAAATTAGTTAAAGCCTATCGGCAAATTAAAATTGGGGATCCTTTGGATTCTAACAATCATGTAGGCCCATTAATAGATAAAGATGCAGTAAACATGTATTTAAACTCAATTGAACAATGTAAACAACAAGGTGGTAAATTTATTGTTGAAGGAAAGGTTTTAGAGAATTTTGAAAGTGGTTGTTATGTTCAGCCATGTATTGCTGAAGTAACTAATGAATTACAAATTGTTCAATACGAAACTTTTGCTCCTATTTTGTATATCATGAAATACAAAACAATTGATGAAGCAATAGCTATGCAAAATAATGTGCCACAAGGCTTATCTTCTAGCATATTCACTTTAAATATGAGGGAAGCAGAACAATTTTTATCTTGTACTGGAAGTGATTGTGGTATTGCTAATGTAAATATTGGTACTAGTGGTGCAGAAATTGGTGGTGCTTTTGGTGGAGAAAAAGAAACAGGTGGTGGCAGAGAAAGTGGTAGTGATGCTTGGAAAGCTTATATGAGAAGACAAACCAATACTATTAATTGGGGAAGCAGTTTACCTTTAGCACAAGGAATTAAATTTGATTTATAAAAATATTTTCATGAAAATTACTTATTACGGTCATGCTTGTTTTTTGGTTGAACTTAAAGGCAAAAAAATATTATTCGATCCATTTATTTCTGGTAATGAATTGGCTAAAGAAATTGATGTTAATAGTATTGAAGCTGATTTTATTTTACAATCTCATGGTCATGCCGATCACATACTAGATACAGTTTCAATTGCAAAAAGAACAGCTGCTAAAGTGGTTACCAATTGGGAAATTCACGAGTGGCTTAACAAGCAAGGCGTCAGCAATACACATCCTATGAACATTGGTGGCAAATGGAATTTTGATGGCATAACTATTAAATGTGTAACTGCAATACACAGTAGTGGGCTACCAGATGGAACTTATGGTGGAAATCCAATGGGATTTCTAGTAATGACAGATGAAGCCAATATTTATTATGCTGGTGATACTGCACTTACTTATGATATGAAACTCATTCCTTCTTGGTGCAATGTAGATGTAGCTTTTTTACCTATTGGAGATAATTTTACTATGGATGCCCAAGATGCTTTAACTGCCAGCAATTTTATAGAATGTAATAAAATTGTTGCTATGCATTTTGACACTTTTGGATTTATCAAAATAGATCACAAGGCAGTAATTAAATTATTTGAAGGAAATAATAATACCATAAAGCTTCCTCGAATTGGAGAAAGCTTTACTATTTAGGCATTATTGGTTTTTCTTCAGTTTATCTTTAAATACTTTTTTAAATTTTTCAACTTTAGGCGTTATCACAATTCTGCAATAACCATTAGTATTTTCATTATTATTATAATAGTTCTGATGATAAGCTTCAGCACTATAAAAATTTGTAAAAGGCTCAATTGCAGTTACAATGGGGTTTGCATAAATTCCTTCATTATCAAGTGCTGTTTTATATAATTCAGCTTTTTCTTTTTGTTCTGTAGAATGATAGAATATTACACTTCTGTACTGAGGTCCAATATCTGCACCTTGTTGATTTAATGTTGTTGGATCATGAGTCTTCCAAAATACTTCTAATAACTCATCAAAGCTGATTATAGCTGAATCGTATATGATTTGCAAAGCCTCTGCATGACCAGTTTGCTTTCCACAAACTTCCTCATAGCTAGGTTCAATAACATGGCCTCCACTGTATCCACTAGTTACTTTAATTACTCCATTCAGTTGCTGAAAAATGGCTTCAGTACACCAAAAACAACCATTAGCAAAAGTGGCTACAGATTCATTTTGTTGAAGAATAATTGAAGTTTTAGGTAATTGTTGGTTCATATTTTTTTGTTGTTGTGCACAGGAATAAAAACTTAGAATTATAAATTGAGAGCAAATTAAAATCAGTTTCATAGTTAAAATAGTTAAATATCTGAAATAGTAAACCTTAAACTTTTTCTTAAAATTCAAAGCAAAATCTTCAATAACCAATGCTAAGTCGCAAATTTGTGTATAAGATTTTTTTTCATGAGACAATTATTGTGCCTAGTTTTCCTAATCATTTTTTCTACAACCTCATCCTATGCTCAACTAGTTCCTAAAAACTGGTATCACTTAGATGTTGAACAAGATTCTTTCTATGGAATTAGTCTACAAAAAGCATATCAATTTCTTCAACAAAAAAAGATTGTAGCAAAGCCAATTGTAGTAGCTGTTTTAGATTCTGGTATTGATACTTTACATGAAGACTTAAAAAATATACTTTGGCATAATCCAAAAGAAATTCCTAGTAATAATATTGATGACGACAATAATGGTTATATTGATGATGTTTTTGGTTGGAATTTTTTAGGAAATATAAAGGGGGAGAATATATCAAAAGCAAGTAGCGAAAAATCGAGAATCTATTATCGCTATAAAGAAAAATTTAATACCCCTAATTTAGATACAACTTCTTTTTCGCAAATTGAAAAAACTAATTTTCAACTTTGGTTAAAAGCATCAAAATCTTTAAACTATTCTGCAGATGACGAAATGGAGTTGAGTTTAATCAAAGGAACACTAAAAATTATTAGAAGGTTTAACGATGTTATTCAAAAGGAAATGGGTATAGATACTTTCACTGCACATGAGTTAGAAAAATTTGAACCCAAAACGCCCGAAGCTAAACAATGCAAATATGGATATTTAACTAGTTTAAGATTATTAGAAATTAATGCAGATGAAAAAAATAGCACAGTATTATCTCAACTAGAAGAATATGTAGAAGCTAAAGAAAGTGATGTAGCATCAAAAAATGAAGAACCTTACAATTATAGAAAAAATATTGTTGGAGATGATGAAAATAATATCAAAGACAAATCTTATGGTAATGCTGATGTTATGGGCCCCACTCCCAATCATGGTACACATGTATCTGGTATAATTGCTGCTGATAGAAATAATAAAAAGGGGATGGATGGAATTGCTGATCATGCAAAAATTATGTTGTTAAGAGTTGTACCCGATGGAGATGAATACGATAAAGATGTTGCACTTGCAATTTTTTATGCTGTTGATCATGGTGCTAAAGTCATAAACATGAGTTTTGGCAAAGAATTCTCTCCGCAAAAACATTGGGTGGATAGTGCTTTATTATATGCACAACAAAAAGATGTTTTAGTTGTTCATGCTGCAGGCAATGATGCTAAAAATATTGATAGCATAGCTTCATATCCAAGTCCACATTTATTGAACAATAAAAAACTATATAACTATATTACAGTTGGAGCAAGTTCTGATTTTAATATTTCAGCATTTAACTTAATTGCAAATTTTAGCAATTATGGTAAAAGTACTGTAGATGTTTATGCTCCAGGAGTAAAAATATACTCAACCCTACCAGGTGGTAATCAATATGGCAATCATCAAGGCACAAGTATGGCTGCACCAGTTGTTGCTGGTATTGCAGCAGTATTAAGAAGTTATTTTCCAAGTTTAACAGCAGCACAAACCAAAGAAATTATATTACAAAGTGTTACAATACCCGATGAATCAATAACACTTCAACTTAGAAAGAATAGTAATACAGAACCTCTACTTATTAGAAATACTTGTGTTTCTGGAGGAATTGCAAATGCAGCAAATGCAGTTAAACTTGCTTTTACTATAGACCAGAACAATAAAAAAAATATGAAGCAATAGACTAATAAAATTCATATTAGTAATTACTCGTATAAATATATTTTCTTTGTAATAAGTTATTTAAAAATGAAGCAATTTGATGTTCCACATATTTACAAAAGCAGTTTATTAAGCAGTATAAAAGAACAGCGAAAACAGGATGATCGATTAAAAAAAGATTTTACACCTACACTTTTAAATTATGGTAGTTTACAAATTTATTTAGCCCGACATTTTGGCTTTTGTTATGGTGTTGAAAATGCCATTGAAATTGCTTTTAAAACTATTGAAGAAAATAAAGGAAAGAAGATTTACTTATTGAGTGAAATGATTCACAATCCAAAAGTTAATGCAGATTTAAAAAACTTAGGAGTCATTTTTTTACAAGATACTTATGGCAATCAATTGATTTCTTTTGATGAAATTACAAGCGATGATGTTGTTATTATTCCTGCATTTGGCACTACATTAGAGATTGAATCAATTTTAAAAGAAAAAGGTATTACTATTGAAAAATACAATACTACTTGCCCTTTTGTTGAGAAAGTTTGGAATCGTGGCGAACAAATTGCAAAAAAAGGATACAGCATAATTGTTCATGGAAAATCGAGACACGAAGAAACCAGAGCTACATTTTCACAAGTATCTATTTATACACCAACAATTGTAATTGAGAACATGAAAGAAGCCATGAGATTGGCTTTATACATGACTAAACAATTACCTCATGCTAGTTTTTATAGAGAATTTGCCGGAAGATTTTCGAAGAATTTTGATATTCAGAAAGATTTACAACGATTTGGTGTGGTAAACCAAACCACTCAATTAGCAACCGACACACAAGCCATTTCTGATTATTTAAAAAATTATATCATGAAATTTTATCAGCTTACCCCAGAAACAATTTCTGAAAAATTTGCTGATACTAGAGATACTTTATGTTATGCCACAAACGATAACCAAAGTGCTGTAATAGGCATGTTAGAAACTGAAGCTGATATAGCCATTGTTGTTGGAGGAAGAAATAGTAGCAATACTTCTCATTTAGTTGAATTGTGTGAAGTTAAACTACCAACTTATTTTATTGATGAAGCAAGTAAACTAATTAGTGCAACTGAAATAATACATTGTGATTGGAAAACAAAAGAAGAATCAATCATAGAAAACTATCTTCCCAAAAAAGAACAAACAAAAATTTTAATCACGAGTGGAGCAAGTTGCCCAGATGCTGTTGTTGAAAAAGTAATCAATAGATTAGTTTCATTTTTTAATTAATGATATGTCTAATTATGTTCTTGAAAATGATATTTTAACAATTATCATTTCTAGCTTTGGTGCAGAATTACAAAGTATTTACAATAAAGAAAATAAACTTGAGTATTTATGGCAAGCCGATCCTGAATTTTGGGCTAAAAAAAGTCCAGTATTATTCCCAATTGTGGGTGGACTAAAAAATAATCAATACAATTATTTAGGAAAAAATTATTCATTAAACAGACATGGCTTTGCAAGAGAAAAAGAATTTAATGTTATTCAAGTTTCATCAACAATTATTCAATTTGTTTTTGAATCAAATGATGAAACATTAAAAGTTTATCCTTTTCATTTTAAACTTACCGTTGAATATTCTATTAACAATAATCAACTTTTTTGTAGTTATTTTATTGAAAATAAAGGGAATGATGAAATGTATTTTTCAATTGGAGCTCATCCAGCATTTAAAGTTCCATTAACAGAAAGTTCAAGTTATGAGGATTGGTTTTTAGAGTTTAATAAAATTGAAGATGCTGGAATTTATCCTTTAACCAATGAAGGTTTACTAGAAGTAAATCCAATTCCTTTTTTAAAAACAACAAATCAACTGCAATTAAAAAAAGAATTGTTCTATAAAGATGCACTTGTATTTAAAAATTTACAATCAAACAAAATTTCAATAAAAGGTAATTCATCAAAGCATGGTTTAACAATGCAATTTTATGACTTTAAATATTTTGGAATTTGGAGTGCAAAGAACGCCAATTTTGTTTGTTTAGAACCTTGGTGTGGTATAGCAGATGCAGAAGATACAAATTCAGAACTCACATCAAAAGAAGGCATTCACGAACTAAAAGTCAACAATAATTTTAAACGAACATGGAGTGTAGAAGTGTTTTAAGATTTTTCTTCCCAAACCTTTACCAATTCTACTAAAACCTCAACAGACTTTTCCATATCACTTACACCAATCCATTCGTGCTTGCTGTGTATGGCTTGCATTCCAGTAAAAATATTCGGGCAAGGCAATCCCATAAAACTTAATTTACTACCATCTGTTCCGCCTCTAATTGGCTCTTTAATTACTGTAAGTCCAACTCTTTTATAAGCTTCAATTGCATGATCAACCACATGAGGATGCTGATCTAAAATTTCCTTCATATTTCTATACTGTTCTTTAACAACAAAATCTATAGTTGCTTTAGGATGATGTTGTAAAACTGTTTTAGTAATTTGTTCTAGCTTGTTTTCGTGTTCTTTTAATTTAGAAGTTTCAAAATCACGAATAATAAATTCAACACTTGCTTTTTCTGCTAAACCTTCTATTCTTACAGGATGCACAAAGCCTTCTCTTTTATTAGTAGTTTCAGGACTCCAAGAATCTTTTGGTAAAGCAGCTACTATTTCACTTACAATTTTTAAAGCATTAACCATTACCCCTTTTGCTGCACCAGGATGTGCAATAACACCATTAACAGTTATTGTAACTGCATCTGCACTAAATGTTTCATCTTCAAATGTGCCTAATTCTCCCCCATCTAAAGTATAAGCATAATCTGCTGAAAGCTTTGCTATATCTAGCTTTGCAGTTCCCATACCAATTTCTTCATCTGGAGTAAATAATATTTTTATGCATCCATGTTCAAACTCTGGATGAGTAATTAAATAATGAGCCATATCCATAATAATGGCAACACCAGCTTTATCATCTGCACCTAATAAAGTTGAACCACTTGCTGTAATAATATCTTTTCCAATATGATTTTTTAGATAAGGATACTTTGATGTTGATATGATTTGTGAATTATCATGAGGCAATACAATATCATTTCCATCATACTCTTTATGCAAAATGGGCTGTACATGAGTTCCACTGCAGTCTGGTGCAGTATCAACATGACTACAAAAACATATAGTTGGAATATTTTTTTTACTGTTGGAAGGAATAGTAACATACACATAACCAAACTCATCTAGCTCAACGTTTTTTATACCCATTTCAATTAACTCCTCAACTAATATTCTAGATAAGTCTTTTTGTTTTTGAGTTGATGGTTGACTATTACTTTGTGGATCACTTTGAGTGTCAATTGTAACATATTTTAAAAAACGTTTAGTTACTGTATGCTGATAATTCTGAATCATAAAAACAAATTGAATAGCAAATTAACAAATAGTTTTTTCAATTGAAGATTAAGAATCTATTTTTGAGTAATTCTTATTTATGAACACACCAATCATTTCTGTAAAAAATCTTACTAAAAAATATGGCGATTTTGTTGCCGTTTCAAATATTAGTTTCGATGTATATGAAGGCGAAATATTTGGATTACTTGGTCCGAATGGTGCAGGCAAATCAACTACTTTAGAAATTATTGAAACACTGAGAACCAAAACTTCTGGAACCGTTACTGTTAATGGGTTAGACTTAGATTCTCAAGCCAATGAAATCAAAAAAATTATTGGTGTTCAATTGCAAAGCAGTGGGTTTTACCCTGGTTTAAATTTAATAGAGCTGATTAATTTGTTTAGTGGTTTATATAATGAAGAAGTAGATGCATTGGAATTATTAGAACGTGTTAACTTAAAAGATAAAGCAAAAGCAAAATATAAGGAATTAAGTGGTGGACAAAAACAGCGTTTTTCTATTGCAACTACTTTAATTAACAAACCTAAAATTATTTTTTTAGACGAACCTACAACTGGCTTAGATCCTCAGGCAAGAAGAAATCTTTGGGACTTAATTCAGCATATAAGAAATCTTGGAACAACAGTAATTATAACTACGCATTATATGGATGAGGCTGAATTGCTTTGTGATAGAGTTGCTATTATTGATCATGGTAAAATAATTACTATAGATGCTCCTGATACTTTGATAGACAATTTGGTTTCGAGTGGTTTTGAAAAACCAAAAATTGTAAAAAATGCAAACCTTGAAGATGTATTTATAAACCTTACAGGACATGCCATTAGAGAAGAATAGAACTAAACAATTTATAAAAGAATTAAGAGAAGCACTTGAATTTGTTTCAGACAAAGAACATGCTTTAGGTGCTGCGACTTACATGAAAAATAAGTTTATTTTCTTTGGCATTTATACTAATCAAAGACGAGTTATTAGCAACTCAATAATTAAACAGTTTGGCATTTTTTCTGAATCAGAATTAAATATTCTCGTAAAAGAATTATACAAACAACCTGAAAGAGAATTTCAATATGTGGCCATTGAACTCATTGCATTTCATAAAAAATATTGGACCAAAGAGCTTATTGAATTAACAGAACATTGCATAGTAAATAAAAGCTGGTGGGATTCTGTAGATCATATTGCTTCACTAATACTTGGACCATACTTTAAAAAATTTCCAGAACAAATTATTCCAATTACAAACAGATGGAATAATAGTGAGAATTTTTGGTTACAACGCAGCAGTATTATGTTTCAGAAAGCTTACAAAACAGAAACTGATACTAATTTACTAGGTAAGTATATTCTAAATGTTAGAAACAATAAAGAATTTTTTGTTCAAAAAGCTATTGGCTGGGCTTTAAGAGAATATGGTAAAACCAATCCTTCTTGGGTTAAAAATTTTGTACAACAAAATCAACTTACAGGTTTAAGTGCCAGAGAAGCATTAAGAAGAATTGTGTAATTACATTTGTTTGGTCAATATCTTTTTCCCTTAACTTCAACCACTCAAAAACTAACTCGTTTATGAATATTAAATTTCGATTAACCATTATGAGCTTTCTACAATTGTTTGTTTGGGGAGCTTGGTTAATAACTATTGGAACTTATTGTGTAAATGCTAAGCATTGGTCGTTCCCAGAATTTGGTGCTATTTTTTCAACACTTGCTATTGCCTCTATTTTTATGCCTCCCATTATAGGCATCATTGCAGATAAATGGATGAATGCTGAAAAGCTTTATGGCATTCTACACATTTTGTATGGACTAGTTTTATTTTATGTGCCTTTTGTTGATGACCCTAATACTTTGTATTATGTAATTTTAGTAGCAATGATTTTTTATATGCCAACCATTTCATTGTCTAATTCTACTTCATACATCATTCTCAAAAATTTTAATTACGATGTAGTAAAAGTGTTTCCACCCATTAGAGTTTGGGGTACAATAGGTTTTATAGTTGCTATGTGGTTAACTAATTTAACAGGTAGTAAAGCCAATGCCAATCAATTTATAATAGGTGGTGTTGGTGCTATTGTTTTAGGGCTTTACGCTTTTACATTACCTAAATGTCCTCCTTTAAAATCTATAACAAAAGATTCAAAATGGACAGAACAATTAGGCTTAAATGCTTTTAAATTATTTGCCAACTATAAACTAGCCTTATTCTTTATTTTCTCAATGCTTTTAGGTGCTGCCTTACAACTAACCAATATGTATGGAGATCAGTTTTTAGATAGTTTTCAAAAAGTACCAGAATATGCTAATTCATTGGTAGTAAAATATTCTACCATTATAATGTCTATTTCTCAAATTTCAGAAACCTTATTCATTTTAACCATTCCATTTTTCTTGAAAAAATTTGGTATTAAAAAAGTAATGTTATTCTCTATGTTGGCATGGGTACTTCGCTTTGGTTTATTTGCTTATGGTAATCCAACAGATGGTTTATGGATGATTATTTTATCTTGTGTAGTGTATGGAATGGCTTTTGACTTCTTTAATATATCAGGTTCTTTATTTATTGAAACGAGCACAGATGCAAAAATTAGGTCTAGTGCACAAGGCATGTTTATGATGATGACTAATGGCTTTGGTGCATACTTAGGAAGCATAGTTAGCAGTTATATTATTGGCAAGTATTTTATTTTACCAGATCAATCTACAGATTGGAATGGTACTTGGCTAGCATTTGCCATCTACTCTTTAGTAGTAGGGGTTTTATTCTTAGTATTATTTAAACACAAACACGACCCCAAAGTAGTAGAACAATACACTCATTAAATAGGCAAAGCTGTAAGAAATAATTCTTACAGCTTTTTTTTGATCTTAAATTTAAATTTTAAGAAACAAATGCTTTATATAATTCGCAGTTACCAGACGAACTGATACTATAATTTTCATTTGGAAAAACAATAAAACTATCTCCACGCTTTACAGAGAAATTTACCCCATTTCCGTTTACAACAGCACCCCCATCCATAACTATAAAAATTTCGGGAGATGCAGATAATGCTGTATAACTGTTATTGACATTCAAATTAATTTTAGCAATATCAAAATCATCAACAGGGCAATCATATAATCTTTCTACTCCTGCTCTAACAGAACCTTTCAAAATTTTTGGAACCACTGGTTCAAATATGGTATGTTTTAATAATTCTGTTACATCAATATGTTTAGGGGTTAACCCTCCTCTTAAAACATTATCACTATTGGCCATGAGTTCAATATTTTGGCCTTCTAAATAAGCATGTGGTATACCTGCTGATTGAAAAATTCCTTCTCCCTTTTGCAAACAAACAATATTAAAAAGGTAAATAGAAAATACCCCTTTATCTACATTTTTAATCTCATCACCTTCCTTATACAGTTTAGAAACCCACCAACCAGGTTGAGATTTATCAGTATCTCCATTTTGTTTTTTACGCATTTCACGTTTTACCAAACTCACTAATATACTATCCACTTCTTCCTGTGTCATTTCCATTAAGAACTGGTATAATGATTTTAATCCTTCACGTTTATATATATGAAGTAAGACATTAAATTCTTTGATTTCTGTAAGTCTTCTTTCAATTTCTTCTAAACTTAAAAAACCATGTAATAACCAAAACTCACCTAAAGCAATCATAACCTCAGGCTTGTGATTTTTGTCTTTATAATTTCTATTTGCTGCATTTAATGGAATATCAGCAGCTTCTTCTCTTTCAAATCCCTTTATAGCTTCTTCTTTTGAGGGATGAACTTGAATAGATAGCATATCTTTTACATCTAAAACCTTATACAAGTAAGGTAGTTCTCCAAATTTATTTTGAATAGATTTTGAGAGAATTAAAGAAGAATATTGTTGAATGAGCTCATGAAGATTTTTTGATTCGCCTTCAATATGCAAGGTTGAAGGTGCAGATGGATGGGCCCCTAACCAATATTCAGCACAAGGCTTATTTTCAGTATTTTCGATATGTAAAAGTTCAGGTATAAATCTATCACCTCCCCAGGCATAGTGCTGAACTTTACCAGTTAGCTTATATATTTTTTTTTGAAGTAAACTCATAGTATGTTGAATAAAAAAACAAGCCATCAGCATAAAGGTGATTATGGAGAAAGCTTAGCTTACGACTATTTACAGCAGCAAGGTTTCGTTGTTCTAGAACGTAATTGGAGATATAAACATTGTGAAGTAGATATTATTTGCAAAAAAAATAACGTTTTGCATTTTGTAGAAGTAAAAACAAGAACCAATCAAAAATTTGGAAATCCTGAGGAAAGCATCAACAGTAAAAAGATGAATGCACTAAAAAAAGCTGCAGAAGAATATTTAATTCAACATACAGAATTTATTCAAATTCAATTTGATGTAATAGCAATAAAACTAAAAAACAATAAGATTGAAGAAATTCTTTTTATAGAAGATATATTTTTTTAGGCAAGAAAAAAGCCACTCAAAAGTGGCTTGTATTTAGAATTAGTATTCGTCTTCGTTAAACATAAAATCATCCTGACTAGGATAATCTGGCCAGATGTCTTCAATGCTTTCATAAATCTCGTCTTCTACATCTAGTTCCTGTAAGTTTTCTACAACTTCAATAGGAGCTCCACTTCTGATAGAGTAATCAATAAGTTCGTCTTTAGTAGCAGGCCAAGGTGCCTCTTCTAAATAACTAGCAAGTTCAAGAGTCCAAAACATATTTAAAAAAATTTGTGCAAATGTAATAGTATAAACGAGAAAACCAAATGCAATATTTTTTAAAATAGATTTTAATTTAAAAATATGCCCCTTTTAGCACAAAATGTTAATATTCATAAGCACTCTACAGTAAAAAAGTAAAATCAATACTTTTACAGCAAACAAAGCAAATTGATGAAAAAAGCAATTAAAATAGCAGGAATTACAATAATATCTCTAATAACAGTAGCTTTTGCAACACCTTTTTTATTCAAAGGGAAGATTGTAGAATTGTTAAAATCAAATATTAACGAGTCAATAAATGCAAAAGTAGAATTTGAAGATATTGATATTTCCTTGTTGAGACATTTCCCTAAAATTGCTCTTGGTATCAACAACATTTCAGTTGTTGGAATCAATGAATTTGAAAAAGACACTTTATGCTCTGCCCAAAAATTAGATTTATCGCTAAACTTTTGGAGTGTTGTAAAAGGCAATGAGATTGGCATTTATGCAATTGATATTGAAAGTCCTAATATTCATACTATCATTAATCAATATGGCCAAGTAAATTGGAACATCTTAAAATCAACTGCTTCTGATTCTATTAAAAAAGATGAAAGTAAAACACTCAAATTAAAACTTGATCATTACTCTATTAAAAATGGCGTTTTTAAGTTTTCTGATTTTGAAGGCAATAAGTTTTTTAGTTTAGAAAATATTGAACATATTGGCAAAGGCAATTTTGAAGCTGCAATATTTACACTAGCTACAACAACTGCAGTTGATAAATTAAATTTTAGCATGAATGGAATTAAATTCATTCATGATGTTTCAACAAATGCAGATATAGATGTACAAGTAAACACAGAAGAATCTAAATTTTCTTTTAATACCAATAAAATTAATTTAAACAATCTAAATCTTGCTACAAAAGGATTTTTTCAAATTGTAAATGATTCTACCTATGGAATGGATATTGACTTTAAAGCTTCATCAACTGACTTTAAAAATATCTTATCCTTGATTCCTGTCATATATCAAAATAATTTTAATACTGTTAAAACAAGTGGCCAAGCTATTTTCAATGGTTTTGTAAAAGGCCATTACAATAACACACAGTTGCCTGCATACCAACTTAACTTACAAGTTAAAGATGGTTATTTTCAATACCCAGATTTACCATTGCCAGTAAAAGATATTCAGGCTGATATGAAAATTGACAACCCAGATGGCATAACAGATCATACTATCATTAACATTTCAAAAGCTCATTTAAATATAGCTAATGAGCCATTTGATTTCAGATTATTGGTTAAAAACCCAATTACAGATTTATATGTAGATGCTTCTGCTAAAGGAAATCTTGATTTAAATAAAGTTACACAGTTCATTAAAATGCCGTCCATCACCAAACTTAATGGCATTTTAAAAGCTGATTTTTCAGTTAAAGGAAGTTCATTAGCTATTCAGAAAAAGCAATTTGAAAAATTTAATGCTACTGGCTCTATAGACTTAAATAACTTTTTTTATGCATCTAAAGATTATCCAGAAGGTGTTGCTTTAACAAATTTAAAAATGACATTCAATCCAAAAAATGTATCTATTAATAATGTTGAAGGAAAATTTAAGCAAACTCATTTTTCAGCAAATGGTTACATCAATAATATTTTCCCGTATTTAATACAAAATCAGGCACTAGAAGGCTTATTCACGTTAAAAGCTGACCAACTGAATTTAAATGATTTTTTAGGTGTAGAAACCGATTCTACTAAACCAAAATCAGCTGAAAGTAAACCTTTCATTGTACCCAAAAATCTTAACCTAACACTAAACGCAACTTTAGATAAAGTTCATTATGACAAATTAGATTTAGAGAATATCTCTGGCTCTTTACTAGTTGCAAATGAAACTGTGAAAATGAATGCAGTTAAAGCTAATGCTTTAAATGGTGAGTTAGCCTTAACCGGTTATTACTCCACCAAGCTCGATGCAACTAAACCAGATATTGCACTGAATTATAATGTTGTAAATGTTGATGTTCAAAAAGCATTTTATGCTTTTAATACTATGGAAAAAATTATGCCTATTGGCAAGTTCTTAGCAGGAAAAATTTCCTCACAATTAAGTGTTACAGGTAAACTTGGAGAAAACATGATGCCTGATTTGAGTTCATTAACTGGTAATGGAAATTTATTACTCATTGATGGATTATTAAACAAGTTTAAACCAGTAGAAAAAATTGCTCAAACACTCAGCATAAAGCCACTTCAAGAAATTACACTTAAAGATATTAAAAGCTATTTTGAATTTACAAATGGAAAGGTTTTTGTAAAACCATTTCAAGTTAAAGTAAAAGATATTGATTTAGAAATTGGTGGAACACACAGCTTAAATCAAATATTAGATTATACCATTAATATGAAAATACCACGATCTTTTATTGGGCAAAATGGCAATAATTTAATCAATAATTTAACATCTAAAGCTTCAGAAAACGGATTACCAGTAAAGGTTTCAGAGATTGTAAATTTACAATTAAAGTTAAATGGAAGCATTGCAAACCCAACTGTAAAAACAGATTTAAAACAATCTTCAAATTCGCTAGTGCAAGATTTAAAACAACAAACAAACGATTTTGTACAACATAAAATTGATAGTACTAAACAAGCTGTTACCAGTGCAATAAAAGATTCTTTTAATTCTGCTAAGCAACAAGCTATAACTAACATAAAAAATCAGGCATTGAATCAATTATTAAATTCGAAAGATTCTACAAAAACAGATTCTACAAAAAATCTTGAAGAGGCTGGTAAAAATTTATTAAAAAAAATTAACCCTTTTAAAAAGAAGGAAAATTAATCTTTCTTATAAAAATTTTTCATATCATCAGCTAGAGGATTTTTATCATTTTCTAATTGTTGTATAACCTTTTTTTTAGTTGCTTCATCTTTATTTTGGCTCAATTTAAATACATGATCTAATGCAGTAACTTTAATTTCAAATGCCACTATAGCTTTTAACATGGGCTGAATATACTCTGGTTTCATTTTTTCAACAAGTGCAGGAGATTGTTCATTATTTTCAAAATGCTTGGTTAGTTTAGTTAATAAATTTAATAGGGCTGCTTCATCTAAAAATTTCAAGTTTCCGCTAGCATGTACAGCTTTGTAATTCCATGTACTAGCAGTATTTTGTTCTGCATAATTAGTAGCACTTACATAAGAGTGATGTCCAGAAAAAATGACCAAGACTTGATTGTTTTTTTCGAATATATTGGTATGATCTTGCTTTCGCATTATATGCCCTAATAAAAACAATTGATCGTTTCTCCATTCTATTAATATTGGAACATGGGTTGCTACAGGTTGCTGATGTTCATTTACTCCACAAATAACAACAAATGGATTTTGCTCCATGAAATCAAAAACTTGTTGTTCGTGCTCAGCTTTAAAATGAGGTACTTGATACATATTTTACTTTATAGAGCTAATATTAATTGTAAATAAATGTAAAATAATTCATAAATGTATAAACGGTCAATCGAATTCGTCAGGTGAAGAGTATTTTCGTTAGATGAAGCAATTTATACTTATCCTATTCATACTCAATTTAAGTACAGCAAAAGCAGTTGTAATAAAGGGCAAGGTTACCGATAAAAATAATGTTCCATTAGCTTATACTTCAATACTAATTAAAAATACTGGTATTGGAACATCTACCAATGTTCAAGGCATTTTTCAATTGAATGTTTCAGATGGTAATTATACTATAGTTTGTCAGCATATTGGATATAAAACTGTAGAGAAAAAGATAAAAGTTAAAGATGAAAACCATAACATTGATTTTGTTTTAGAAGAACAACAATATACTTTAAGTGAAGTTGTAGTGAGCAATAATGGTGAAGATCCTGCCTATGAAATTATTAGAAATGCCATTAAAAAAAGAGAGGAACATTTGAATGAGTACAACAAATTTGAATGTGAAGTTTATATAAAAGGTCAAATTCAATTAAGAGATTATCCCAAAAAGTTTTTAGGAGAAAAAGTTGATTTTGAAGATGGAGATACCAGTAAAAGAAAAATGATTTTTCTTTCTGAAAGCATTGCAAATTATTATGTTGATGGAAAGGATAAAAGAAAAATTGATGTTGTATCAACACGTGTAAGTGGCAGTAGTGATGGTTTTGGCCTGGCTAACCCTCAAATTGTAACTTTCTATGAAAACATTATAAATGTTGGTCGTGGTTTAAACCCTAGAGGTTTTATTTCTCCTATATCTAACAATGCTTTGCATTATTACAAGTATAAATATGAAGGAAGTTTTGTAGAAAACAATCAACTCATTAACAGAATTAAAGTCATTCCAAAAAGAACTTATGAGCCTTTGTTTACAGGCTATATCAACATTATTGAAGATGAATGGAGAATTCAAAGTACAGATTTAAAACTATTAAAAAATCAACAATTACAATTTTTAGATACATTAATCATACAACAACTATATGTTCCCATAAATAAAAAATGGATCATTAAACAACAAGTTATCTATCCTGCTGGTAAATTCTTCGGTTTCGATTTTTTTGGAAGCATTGCACAAGTGTATAGTAAGTTCAACATGAACCCCAATTTTTCAAAAGACTTTTTCAATAACACCATTCTCAAATACACGGATAGTAGTAACAAAAAATCTATTAATTATTGGGATAGTGTAAGACCACTTCCATTAATTGAATCAGAAGCGGCCGATTATATTAAAAAAGATAGTTTAGAACAGGTAAGAAAAGATCCCAAATATTTAGATAGTATTGATAAAAAAAATAATAAGCTAAATGTTTTCAAACTATTGTTAACGGGCCAAACCTTTAGTAATAGCAAGAAAAAAGAAACTTTTAGAATTGATCCTATACTATTATCTGCACTTCAGTTTAATACTGTTGAAGGATTAGTTTCTAAACTTGATCTTAATTATGTAAAACGCTATAACAACAGAAAAACCTTACAAATAACACCGAGTTTTAGATATGGATTTAGCAATAGACATTTTAACCCAAGCATGGCTACAACATATACATTTGGAAAAAAATATTTTAATTCAATTAATCTAAGTTTAGGAAGTAATGTTTTTCAGTTCGATAATAATAATCCTGTTGATCCTTTCTTTAACACTTTTGCTACACTTAATTTAACTAATAATTTTCTTAAAATATATGAAGCCAGATACTTTAAAATTAGTCAAAGTAGTGGCTTGGGAAATGGATTAACACTACAGACAAAAATTAACTACCAACATAGGTTACCACTAGAAAACACTTCTGATTTTTATTGGAAAAAAGTTGATGGAAGAACCTACACGCCTAATTTTCCTCAAACTATTGTTAATACAAATATTCCAGAACATAAAGCTTTTAGTATAACTGGAGAGCTGACTTGGAGACCAGGTGGCAAATATGTTGAGTTCCCAGATAGAAAAATTAGCATTGGTTCAAAATACCCAACATTTGGCTTTGCCTTCACTCAAGGTATTCCTAATCTTTTAGGAAGCGATGTTAATTATAGCAAATGGCAGTTTTCAGTAAGTGATAATCTTAATTTAAAACTCTTGGGTAGAATAAATTATAAAATCAATACTGGTGGTTTTGCACATGCTGATAAATTGTTTGTACCAGACATGAATCATATTACAGGAAATCAAATGTCGTTTTCAAGCAATTATTTAAACAGTTTTCAATTATTGCCATTTTATACTTTCAGCAATACTGCTAAGCTGTATTCAACTGCACATGTGCAATATCATTTAAATGGATTTTTAACCAATAAAATTCCAGGGTTTAAAAAACTCAATTGGTTTTTTGCCTTAGGTGGAAATGCTTTTTACAACTACGATAAAAAAGAAGGGTATTACGAAGCTATGTTTTCAATAGAAAATATTTTAAAAGTTATTAGAGTTGATTTTATAAAAAGTTTTTCAACGCCTAGTACAGCATCGAACTTTGGAATTAAGTTAAGCACAACTTTTTTAAACAGATAGCTTAAGACTAAGTTTACTTCAAAAACATTGATTCAATTATCTTTACACAAATATCAAATATGTCTGAAGTTATTATAGAATTACAAAATGCAAATATTTATCAAGGCAATGTACTCATTTTAAAAGATGTAAATTTTAAAGTAGAGAAAGGTGAGTTTGTGTATTTAGTAGGTAAAACAGGAACTGGAAAAAGTAGTCTTTTAAAAACTTTATATGGGGAATTGAGCTTTAATGAAGGTTCAGCAAATGTTGTTGGGTTCGACTTAAAAAATATAGATTGGAAAACAGTACCTTTTTTAAGAAGAAATTTAGGTGTAGTGTTTCAAGATTTTCAGTTGTTAACCGATAGAAATGTTTATGAAAATTTAAAATTTGTTTTGAAAGCTACGGGTTGGAAAGATGAAAAATTAATGGAAGAAAAAATTAATGAAGTACTAGATCAAGTGGGTTTAAAAACCAAAGCTTATAAAATGACTTATGAAATGAGTGGTGGAGAACAACAAAGAGTGGATATAGCTAGGGCTTTATTAAACTCTCCTAAACTTATTTTAGCCGATGAACCCACAGGTAATTTAGATCCTGAAACCAGTGATGAAATTATGCAACTCTTATTCAATATTGCAAAAAATTATGGTACTGCTATTATTATGGCAACACATGATTTTATTGTTATTAATAGATATCCATCTAGAATGTTAAAAACAGAGTTTGGAAAGCTTATAGATAGCAATAACAAGGCTTCGGCAACTTCTTCAGCACTTTAATTTACTGTGGATAAGCTAAAACTTTTTATTTATTTTATCCACTCAACAGTTAAAAATACTATAACATTAATGTAGTGCTATATTTTCACACCTGCTTACCTGTCCGCTACCTATGATGATCTTTTATAATGCATTCATTTTTATGAGTGCATTTTTGTTTCAAATAGTTTTGATTTTACTAGCAATCATTTTCAAGTTTATATTTGCTGTTAAAGGCAACCATTTCACCCAACTTAATTAATGAAAAAATTAGACTGGTATATCGTAAAAAAAATTTTAACCACTTTTTTCTTTGCCATTTTTTTATTTGTTGTGATAAGTGTTGTGATTGACATGAGCGAAAAAGCAGAAGATTTTGTTCGTTCTAAGCTAAGTACAGCTCAAATTTTTTATCAATATTATTTAGGTTTTATTCCACACATTACGGCATTACTTTTTCCATTATTTGTTTTTATTTCTGTTATATTCTTTACTTCAAAAATGGCCACAAGAAGTGAAATAGTAGCTATTCTGGCAAGTGGTGTAACTTACAATAGATGGCTAAGACCTTATTTTGTTGGAGGTATATTTTTAGCAACAATTTTATGGTTTGCAAGTATGTATACTGTTCCATTAGCCAATAAAAAAAGAACAGCATTCGAAACTGTTTATATAGATGCTAATTCATCATACGAAAGAACTATAAGCACTATAAATAATAGAGGCAACAGCATGTATTTAAAAGTAGATTCTTTTACATATGCTGTTATCAATAATTATGATACTACCACAAAATCAAGTAACGGATGCTATTTATATAAAGTTATCGACAACAAACTTGTTGAAAACAAAAAAGCTGATAGAATGTTTTGGGATGCCAAAAAAAGAAAATGGATGCTACAATCTATTATTATAAGAGATTTAGATACCATAAGAGAAACCCTTTATCAACTTCCCGAATCTGCTCTTAATTTTACAGCCACCCCAAGAGACTTATTAAGAGGTAAGTACACAAAAGATATTCTAACTTCTCCTGAACTTAGCAGATTTATTGATCTTGAACGAAAGAAAGGTTCTGAAAATATTAATGAATTAAGGGTCGAATATGGAAGAAGAAATGCCACTCCGGTTTCGGTTATTATTTTAACGCTAATGGGTGCCATAATTGCTGGAAGAAAAATAAGAGGAGGAAGTGGGGCTCATTTGGCTATGGGCGTTTTAATTGCTTTCATGTTTATTTTAACCGATAAATTTTCTACAATATTTTCTACCAAAAGTAATTTTCCACCAATACTTGCTGTTTGGACTCCTAATATTATTTTTAGTTTTGTGGTATGGTATCTTTACAAAAAAGCCCCTAAATAATTATGGAAATAACATTTACAACACCAGCATTACTTTTCCCTGCTATTACATTCTTGATGTTAGTATATGGAAATAGATTCTTGGCTTTATCTAATTTAATAAGAAGCTTACACGATAGATATAATAAAGAAGAAGAAAGTAGACCAAGCATTATAAGGCAAATAAAAAATTTAAGAACTAGACTTACTATGATTCGATTAATGCAAGCACTTGCTGTTTTTAGTTTTTTGATTTGCTTAATATGCATGTATGTCATTTTTAGAAACCACCAATCCTATGCATATTTATTATTTGCTATTAGTATGGTTTGTTTAATGACGTCAATGGTAATTTCAATATTAGAAATTCAGATTAGTACAAGAGCTTTAGAACATGAACTAAGCGATATGGAAGATGAATTAGGAAATAGTAATGTAATTGTAGATTATTTAAAAACCACATTCGATAAAGAGCATTAATTAATTACTCTACCACAACCAGCAAACTTATCGTTCCAATAAGCTTCTCTTAAGTCGCTAATCATTACTCCCTGACTGGTAGATGCATGAACAAATTTGTCGTTAGCAAGAAATATACCAACATGATTGATATAATTTTTTTTAGTTTTAAAAAAAACTAAATCACCTTCTTGAAGACTATCTTTTTCTATTCTTAAACTCGCATTAAATTGTTCTGCTGCAGTTCTGGGTAAGTTAATCTGATATATATCTCTAATGATAGTACTTGTAAATGCCGAACAATCTATACAAGTTTTCGAATTTCCACCTAAACAATAACTAGTTCCCCACCACTCGTCAATATTTAAATATAGTTTAATATTATTTAGAGCTTCTACATAGGTGTCTAGTATTAATGCATACTTAAATTGTAAACTACTAGCTTTTTCAATGTCATAATTTGTTAGGCTATTTAAATGATTTGGCACTTCATAGTTTAAAGACTTGCTTTTTGTTGTTGCAGGTTTATGTGTTGACTTTACAATTGTGCCTGGAGTTATTTCAATGCCATCTATAAAAACAATAGATCTATTACTCCTGTCCTTTTGCATATTATTACTGCTATTATCTTTACTAGTAATATTTCTTACTGTTTTACACGAAGTAAGCATTACGCCTATTAATATAAAATAACCAACTCTTTTCATGCTTATTGCAAAGTAAACCTCATTTCAAGAACTACAAAAAAGGAATTTTATTTTATAGTTTGGTGCATTTAACTAAATTCACAAAAAAATTTTAATTATGAGAATTATTGTTGTAGCCTTAGGTTTTTTGCTTTTATGTAGTTGTAAAACTCAAAATGATTCATCGAAGCTTGATGAATCTACAACTGATAGTCACCCTTCATGGATTATGCAAGGAAATATTTATGAAGTTAATACGCGTCAATACACACCAGAAGGTACTTTCAACGCCTTTGCAAAACATTTAGATCGTTTAAAAGAAATGGGTGTTCAAACACTTTGGTTTATGCCTATTAATCCTATTAGTTTAAAAGATAGAAAGAGAGATAGTACACAATTAGGTAGTTATTATGCAGTTGCAGATTACAGAAAAATTAATCCGGAATATGGTAATATGGACGACTGGAAAAATTTAGTAAAAACTGCTCATGAAAAGGGTTTTAAAGTTATTATTGATTGGGTACCTACTCATAGTGGTGCTGACCATTATTGGTTAAATACTCAACCAGATTTTTATGAAAAAGATAGTTTAGGAAATCCTATTAGCCAATTTGATTGGACAGATACCAGAAAATTAAATTATAAAAACCCTGCTTTAGTAGATAGCATGATAGAATGCATGAAGTTTTGGATTAAAGAAACTAATATAGATGGTTATAGATGTGATGTTGCAGGCGAAGTACCTAATGAGTTTTGGGCTAAATGCATTCCTGAACTTAGAAAAATGAAAAATGTTTTTATGCTTGCCGAAGGCGATAAACCAAGTTTACATGAAGTTGGTTTTGATGCCTCTTATACTTGGGAAGAATTTGATATGATGAAGCGTATTGCTCGTGGTGAAAGAAAAGCAGTTGCTATTGATTCAATTCTTGCTAAACATGATACTTTATTTCCAAAAAATAGTATTAGAATGTACTTTACTTCTAACCACGATGAAAACAGTTGGAATAAAGCAGATTTTGGTACAATGCCAGGTGAAATACATGCCCCATTTGCCGTAATTACACAAACACTTAAAAGAACAGTTCCCTTAATTTATGGCGGACAAGAAGAACCATTTTTAGATAGTTTGAAATTCTTTGTGAAAGACACCATTATTTTCGGAAATTATAAAAGACAAGAATTTTATAAAAAATTATTAACTCTAAGAAAAGAAAACGATGCATTAGCAGCAAATGCTAGTTATACCAGAATTAACACTAATAACGATGCAAATATTTTTGCATTTGTACGTGAAATGAATAAAAATAAAGTGGTTGTAATTACAAACCTTTCAGCAGCTAATCAAAGCTTTAGTTTAAATAACAATAAAGTAAATGGAGAAGCTAAAGAGTTATTTTCGGGTAAAAAAGAAAAAATTACATCTGATCAAATGATGAGTTTACCAGCTTGGGGATATACAGTATTAGTGTATTAATTAGTCAATTCTAAATTATATGAATGCTGGTTCGTTTTCTTAATTTAAAAACTATTCTTGCTACTATAGCTATATGTATTGTGAGTGGAACCATTTTCTACTCACAATACATTGCTCGTAAAATAGCTGCAGAAGAAACAAGGAAAATTGAACAATGGGCCGAGGCTGTAAAGAATAATAGTAATCCTAATGTAACCATTTCAAATCTTACTACAAAGGTTTTGTCAGAAAACAGTGTTGATATTCCTATACTTTTAGTAACAGAAAACCACGAACTATTAGACCATAGGAATATTGATACTATTGGATTGTACAACACACAAAATTTTGTTCAACAAAAAATAAATGATTTAAAAAAATATCATGATCCTATTGTTTGGAAGAATCCATTAGACTCAACTCAGATTAATAAAGTGTTTTATGGAGAATCTAAATTATTAAAGGAAGTTAGATATTATCCTATAATACAACTCATTATTGTAATACTTTTCATCATTATTGTGTTAATTGCTTTACAAACTAGTTATAGAAGTACCCAAAATCAAGTGTGGGCAGGCTTAGCAAAAGAAACAGCCCATCAACTAGGCACTCCTGTAAGTAGTTTAGAGGGTTGGTTAGAAATGCTAAAAGATATTAAGGGCAATGAAAGTATTGTTCCTGAAATGGAAAAAGATGTAAATAGGCTTTTACTGATTTCTGATCGCTTTGGGAAAATTGGCAGCACCCCACATTTAGAAAAGAAAAACATAGTTGAGCAAATTTTAACCATGATGGAGTATATCAAAAAACGTGCTGGCCATCATGTAAAGTTTAATCTTCAATCAAAAGAAAAAGAAATATTTGCATTAATTTCTCCACCATTATTTGATTGGGTTATTGAGAATTTATTGAAAAATGCATTAGATGCCATGGAAGGAAAAGGCAATATTAATATTGCAATAAAAGAAGAGCATCAAAAAATTGAAATTGAAATTAATGATGATGGAAAAGGAATTAGTTCAAGAAACATTTCTAAAGTTTTTAAACCGGGTTTCACTACAAAAAAGCGTGGCTGGGGTTTGGGGCTAACCTTAACCAAGAGAATTGTTGAACAATTTCATAAAGGAAAAATATTTATTAAACATAGTGAAATTGGTAAAGGCACTACATTTAAAATTGAACTCAATTCTATTTCATATTAGGGTTTAATAAACAATGCTTTTAACTCATTAGCATCATCGGGTTTTAATTTTCCGCCTAGAATTAAACGAAGTTGTCTTCTTCGCAAAGCACCATCGTACAAAGCAATTTCTTCTTCTGTCTCAGGAATTACAGGTGCAACCAAACGTGGTTTGTTATTGGGATCTAAAGCTACAAAAGTAAAATAAGCTTCATTACTCACATACCTATATTGTTGTAAACTATCTTCTCCCCAAACTTTTAAATGAATTTCCATAGAAGTATTAAAAGCTCGGGTAATCTTAGCTTCTATACGAACTAAGTTGCCTAATTTAATAGGTGTTTTAAAACTTAAATTATCTACACTTGCAGTCATGCAAGGAGCATTGCTATGCCTAACAGCTACAATACCTGCAGCAATATCCATCCAATACATTAATCTTCCACCCATTAAATTTCCAAATGTGTTAGTATCGTTGGGTAATACCAATTCATTCATAATGGTTAAACTATCTGCAACTTTTTTCGATTCCATAAATATATTTTAAGCTAGTTGCAAAAGTAGTTGTTAGGCTATTGCAAATAATTACTAATTCGTTAAAAGCATATTATCAATTAATCTAACTTCACCCATAAATGCTGCAACAAGAGCAACTAAAGGTGTTTCACCATCCCAAAATTCAATTGGTTCAAGTGTTTTGGCATTAGCAAAACTGAAATAATCTATTCTATCAAATCCGTTATTCAATAATATTAATTTGGCTTGTTCAATAAGATGAATAGCATTTTGTTGAGTAAGATTATCTTTAATATAAATAAATGACTGATAAATTGTAGCAGCTTGTGCTAACTGAATTTCATTGAGTCTTCTATTTCTACTACTCATGGCTAATCCATTTGCCTCTCTTTGAGTAGAAGAAATTTTTACACTAATATCAACTTGCATAATTTCAATTAATTTTTTAATGACAATGCATTGCTGATAATCTTTTTGGCCTAAAAAAAGTTGATGAGGTTGAACAATACGTAACAATCTTTCCACTACCATACAAACTCCATTAAAATGGCCTGGTCTATGTGCCCCTTCAAAAACTGTTTCCACAAATCCTAAATCATACTTTTTTTCAGTATCTGATGGCTGAGGATACACTTCTTGATATGAAGGAAGAAATAACACATCGCATCCTGCTTCTTCTAATAATAAAATATCTTGTTCTATGGTAATAGGATATTTATCAAAATCTTTTACATCATTAAACTGAGTAGGATTTACAAAAATGCTGCAAACTGTGATAGTGTTTTTTAGTTTGCATTGTTCTATTAAAGAAATATGACCCTTATGCAAAGCACCCATAGTTGGCACAAACCCAATTTGCTTATCTTTAATTCGAAGGGGTTGTAAATAATGATGTAAGTCTGAAGCTATTTTAAAAATGACCATTTTCGATATTTAGAATAATTCAAAATTGATATAAATAGAATTAATACTAGGAATATTTTTGCAACAAATAATTAAAATGATAACACCACAAGAACTAATACAAGAATATAAATTAGCACCACACCCTGAAGGAGGTTATTACAGAGAATCGTACAGATCAGAAACTATAATTCCAAAATCGGCATTACCAAAGGGTTTTGGAGGAGATAGACCTAGTTCAACTGCAATATATTTTTTACTAGAGCAAGGAAATTTTTCTGCTTTTCATAGAATTAAGAGTGACGAAAGTTGGCACTTTTACTCTGGCGATCCTTTACACGTTTACGTGATAGACAATGCAGGCGATTTAATTACTTTTACTTTAGGAGCAAACATAAAACTTGGACAATATTTCAATTTTACTGTGCCTGCAAATTGCTGGTTTGCAAGTAGACCATTAAAAGAATCTTCTTTTTCTTTTGTTGGATGTACAGTTGCTCCTGGATTTGACTTTGAAGAATTTGAATTAGCTAAAGCTGATGAACTTTGCAAAGAATATCCACAACATGAAAGTATTATTAGAGAGTTGTGTAGGGAATAGATGGCTAGAAGCTAGTAGAAAGTAGTAAGTAGTGAGTAGTAAAAAATGATTTTAAAATTTGCAATTTAACATTCACAATTACCCCAATACCACTGCTCCTAAAGCAGGTAATTGAACATTAATTTTATACCACTTAGATTTTTTATCTACTTTTTTCCCAACAATTAAATCAGGATTAAAAACATCGCCAGTACCCCAAAATTCTTTGCTATCGCTGTTAAAAATTTCTTTCCATTTGTATTTTCCTTGAAGTGAAATTTCCCAATCGTTTCTTACAATTGGTGTAGTATTTAAAATGATTAACACATCATCCTTCGGCTTTAAACCTTTTCGCTTATACACCATTACTCCATCAGCTCTATGATTTAAATCAATCCATTCAAAACCATCTGTATTAAATTGATTGATGTATAAAGCTGGATAATTTTTGTACAGTTCATTCAACTTTTGAACACAATATTTCATTCCACCATGACTCACAAAGTCTAACAATTCCCATTGCAACTCACTTTTATAATTCCATTCGTTCGTTGCTCCAAATTCATTACCCATGAACAATAGTTTTGCTCCAGGATGTGTGAACATGTATGTATACAGCAACCTAAGATTTGCAAATTTTTGCCAAGTGTCGCCTGGCATTTTATAAATCATTGGACTTTTTCCATGAACCACTTCATCATGACTTAAAGGCAACATAAAATTTTCATCATAATAATACATCATACTAAACGTAAACTTATCCTGATGAAATTGCCTGAACAAAGGATCCATTTTAAAGTAATCTAGAGTATCATGCATCCAACCCATCATCCATTTCATTCCAAAACCTAAACCTCCAGCATGTGTTGGATTACTAATGCCAGGCCAATCTGTTGCTTCTTCAGCAATAGTTTGAATATCTGGAAAATCTCGATATAAAGTTTCGTTTAAATCTTTTACAAATGCAATAGCTTCAAGATTTCCATTGCCACCAAATTCATTAGGCTCCCACTGTCCTTCATTTCTGCTGTAATCCAATCGTAGCATAGAACTTACAGCATCAACACGAATACCATCGATATGAAAAACATCACACCAAAATCTTGCACTACTTATTAAAAAACTTTTTACTTCTCCCCTTTTATAATTAAAAATATAACTGTTCCAATCGGGGTGATAGCCTTTTCTCATATCAGCATATTCGTAAGTATGTGTTCCATCGAACATAAATAATCCATGTGCATCATAAGGAAAATGTGAAGGCACCCAATCGAGAATAACACCAATATCATTCTGATGAAAAGCATCTACTAACGCTGCAAATTCTTGTGGTGTTCCAAAACGAGAAGTTGAAGCAAAATATCCAACCCCTTGATATCCCCAGCTGCCATCGAATGGATGTTCCATAACAGGCATAAACTCTACATGAGTAAAGCCCATTTCTTTAACATATGGCACTAATTTATTTTGAATTTCATGATAAGATAAATAAGTTTCTTCATCATCTTTATTTGGTCGTCTCCAACTGGCTAAATGAACTTCATAAACAGAAAATGGAGCATTTAATGCATTTGCTTTTTTTCTTTTCTTCATCCAAATATTATCTTTCCAATCATAATTAGTTTGCCAGGTAATTGAAGCAGTTTGAGGTCTTTTTTCCCAAAAATGACAATAAGGATCTCCCTTATCTAATTTCAATCCTTGATAACCATGAATATGATATTTATAAGCTTCGCCAGATTTTAAATGAGGAATAAATCCTTCCCAAATTCCACTACCGTCTTTTCTTACAATTAAAGGATGAGTTGAATTATTCCATTCATTAAAATTTCCTATAACACTCACGTAGGTAGCATTTGGAGCCCAAACAGCAAAATATGTTCCCTCAGTATCTACAACTTTAATTTGCTTATTTCCTAAAAAATTATATATGGAATAATGAGTGCCTGCTTGAAAATTTTTTACATCTTCATCAGAAAACAAACTATAATTCCAAACAGATTTTGAAGTATCAATAAAATGAAGTTCTTCGTATTTTTTTTGTTTTGGAATATTCTGTTTACTCATGTTTTATTTTTAGCAACGCTTGCATCAGTGATTTGTAAAACTGTTTTGCTAAAAATATAATAATATTGTCATTCTCATTACAAACATTTTTATTTTATTTAAATGAAAAAAACAATACTTCTTTTTTGTACATATTTTTTAATCATTAATTGTACAACTGCTCAATCAAATAACTATGAAAATGTTGTAGCAGCAATTATGCCTAAAGTTGTTGAATGGCGTAGAGACTTTCATCAGAACCCTGAACTTTCAAACAGAGAATTTAAAACTCAAGAAAAAATTTATAGTTACTTACAAACTTTAGGATTAGAGGTAACCAAAATTGCAAAAACAGGGGTAAAAGCAGTTTTAAAAACCAATAAACCTGGACCCATTATTGCTCTAAGAGCTGATATAGATGCCTTACCTGTTGAGGAAAGAAATGAATTAAGCTTTAAATCTACTTTAAAATCTACTTATAATGGAGCAGCAGTTAGTGTAATGCATGCTTGTGGTCATGATGCACATATAGCAATGCTAATGGGCACTGCAACTGTATTAACTCAATTAAAAAATGAAATTTCCGGAACAGTAGTTTTTCTATTTCAACCAGCAGAAGAAGGAGCTCCAAGTGGTGAAGAAGGTGGTGCTTCTTTAATGATAAAAGAAGGTGCTTTAGAGAATCCAAAACCTGATGCCATTTTTGGTATTCACATAGAAAGTTTTGGAGATAACGGAAAAATTTATTACAAACCTGAAGCTTTTATGGCAAGTGCAGATTTGTTTTCAATAAAAGTAAAAGGCAAACAAAGTCATGGTGCATATCCTTGGGATGGGGTTGATCCTATATATGTAAGTGCACAAATTATTCAAGCTTTACAAGGTATTGTGGGTAGACAAGTTGATTTAAGCAAAGCACCAGTTGTAATAACTGTTGGTAAAATACAGAGTGGTGTTCGATTTAATATCATTCCTGAAGAGGCCTATCTAGAAGGAACAATAAGAACTCTTGATGCAAAAATGAGATTGGCTGTATTAGACAAAATTAAACATACCGCAACTTCAATAGCTGCTGCAAGTGGTGCAACAGTTGAAGTAAATTTTGAAAACAAAACCTTAGTTACTTATAATCATCCAAAATTAGTTGAAGCATCACTAAGTTCTTTACAAAAAGCTGCAGGAGGTAAAGAAAATGTTGTTCCATGGACATGGGTTATGGGTGCAGAAGATTTTTCTTTTTATGGAGAAAAAGTTCCTGCATTCTTCTTTTATTTGGGGGCAAGAAACCCAAAATTGAAAATGGAAGAAGCTCCAAGTCATCATACACCAGATTTTTATATAGATGATAGTAAATTGGATGTAGGTGTAAAAGCATTTTGTCAGTTAGTATTCGATTTTAAAAAATAGTAGACAATGAAAGTTTTTAAGTTTGGTGGTGCCTCTGTAAATAGTATTGAAAGAATTAAGAATATTCCAAAAATTATTCAAGAGTTTGCTCATGAACCCTTAGTGGTTATTATATCTGCAATGGGTAAAACCACGAATGCATTAGAAAAAGTTGTAGATGCTTTTTATGAAAACAAGCAACAGCAAGCATTAGTACTTTTTGAGGAAATTAAACAAAAACATATTCAATTAGCACAGGAAATTATTCAAGAACATTCAGCTTCTTGTTTAGCTGATTTAAACGATTTATTTACAGAAGTTGAATGGCTTTTACACGATAAACCAGTAAGGAGTTACGATTATTATTACGATCAAATTGTAAGTATTGGAGAACTACTCAGTACAAAAATTATTAGTTCTTTTTTACAAGAACTTGAAATAGAAAATACATGGTTAGATGTAAGAGATTTTATTAGAACTGATAATAATTTCAGAAGTGCAATAATTGATTGGAAAATTACAAGAGAAAAAATTCAGTCTCTACAATTTTCTGCAAAAACCATTTATATAACACAAGGTTTTATTGGGGCCACTGATGAAAATGAAAGTACCACTTTAGGAAGAGAAGGAAGTGATTTTAGTGCTGCCATCTTTGCTAATATTTTAAATGCAAAAAGCTTAACGATTTGGAAAGATGTTGAAGGCGTGATGAATGCTGATCCTAAAGAATTTTTAAACGCAGAATTAATAGAAGAACTCAATTTTGAAGAAGTAATTGAAATGGCATTTTATGGTGCACAGATAATACACCCTAAAACCATAAAACCATTGCAAAACAAGAAGATACCCCTTTACGTAAAATGTTTTTTAAATACAAGTCTAAAAGGCACTATTATTAAGGATGGAAAAATGAATAATCTACCTCCGATTATCATCATTAAAAAGAATCAAGTGTTAATGAATCTAAAAACCAAAGATTTTTCTTTTGTTGGAGATAAGCCAATGAAATTTTTATACAATTTGTTTGGCTCACTAAAATTGAAACCCAATTTAATTCAAACTGGTGCCATTAATGTTCAATTATGTATGGATGAGAATGAAATAAAAAATCAGGAATTAGCTCTGAAAGCTGAAGAAATATTTAACGTTGAAGTACAAAAAGGACTAACACTAACCACAATTAGGCATTATAATGAAACCATAATAGATACCCTTCTAACTAATAAATTATTTCTTCTAAAACAACAAACTCAAGAAACCATTCAAATATTAAACTTTTAAATACTTAACAAATCCACTTACCAACAATAAGTAACCAAATCCTTGTGTTAAAGTAATTACTGCAGGTAAAAAATCAACATCCGGAATTAGAAATTTATACACAGCTATCAACCCTAATGATAGAGCCAAACTTACAGAACCGGGTATATAATTTTCATAAGCAATTGATTTTTTAGCTTTATCACCAAAAATATTTGTAGCTAAAGCTATAACTATTACCATAATTAACATGGCAATTAAAATAGAATATTTATAGTTTCCTAATTCAACAACATTTAAAAACTTGAATAACACTAAAGCCAAGGGAATTGTAACTAAAGATATAATAAATGCTTCTGGACATTTTGAAATTTTAAGCTTTTTGATGTGATTAAAAATATAACCAAATACTAAATTAGCAACTAACAAAAGGCAAATTCTTAAAACAAATAGCCATTCAAGTGTATTTTTCAACACAAAATTGTTTATCAAATAAATAATATCGCTAGCAAATACTAATATAAGAGCAACTAAAACATTTGTGAAGGTTATTGACTTTTTACTTCTTTTAGAATTCTTATAGTAATAAATAATTATCAGTGGCATTAATATAGAGATGGTATACACTCTAAATTTACCTAGTCCATAAATAACAAAAAAACTATCCAAGAAGAGTAAACATGAAACAATGTACAAACCGTACTTCTTAATCAAACGCATTATTATAAAGTATTAAGTAACGAAAATATGCATGTTTTTATTATTTACATCAGTAAATAATAAATTTGCAATATGCTAGATATACAAGAAGAAAAATTTATAAAATTTTGGTCAGAAAAAAGAAATGAATCTAAACTCAACCCCTTTTTTTTTATTAAAGGCTTTGCTGGTGGATTAATTATAGGACTTCTAGTGTTTATATCTATTCTAGCCGGTTGGTATAAAAGAGCTAATATGGATGCAAGCAATAAACTAAGTCCAACAATATTATTCATTTGCATTTTATCTATTAGCTTATTTATTGCTATTTTTTACAACTATTTTAAATACGAGCAAAACGAACAGTTGTACCAAGAATTAATAAAGCGAAAAGAAAAAAATCAAAAAAAAATTCAAGAAAACTAGATTAAATCCCCAATTAATCAACAAATACATTAAAAACTAATCTTTTTTATATAATTTTCTTATATAATTTTTGGTAGTTCCACTACATTATATACTTTTGCCGTCCGAAAAAAATATACAGAGGATAATGCCTACAATACAACAGTTAGTAAGAAAAGGACGCGAAATCATTCGTGCAAAAAGTAAATCTAGAGCTTTAGACGCTTGTCCACAACGCCGTGGTGTTTGTACAAGAGTTTATACAACAACACCTAAAAAGCCAAACTCGGCTTTACGTAAAGTTGCTAAAGTTAGATTAACCAACAAAACAGAGGTTATTGCTTACATTCCAGGTGAAGGTCATAATTTACAAGAGCACTCCATCGTTTTAATACGTGGTGGTCGTGTAAAAGATTTACCAGGTGTACGTTATCATATTGTTCGTGGTAGTTTAGATACTGCTGGTGTAAAAGATCGTAAACAATCTCGTAGTAAATACGGTACTAAGAAAGAAAAAGCTAAGAAGTAGTTAGTATCTAGTATTTAGATGTTAGCAATCAATTATAAAAATCATAATCCAAAATAGGTTGAGTAAAGTTTTAATACTTGAAGAATTTCAACCCAAATCTTAAAAATTAAACATGCGTAAATCACAACCAAAGAAAATTCCTTTAGCACCAGATAGTAAGTATAACGATAAAATGGTGACTCGTTTCGTTAACAACTTAATGTGGCAAGGTAAAAAGAGTACAGCTTTCACCATTTTTTATGATGCAATTGACAAAGTATCAAAAGTAACAGGAGAAGATGGATATGAAATTTGGAAAAGAGCCATCAGCAATGTAACCCCAAGTGTTGAGGTAAAAAGCAGAAGAATTGGTGGTGCAAACTTCCAAATTCCTACTGAAGTTAGACCAGATAGAAAAATTTCTTTAAGCATGAAATGGTTAATTCGTTTTAGCAGAGAAAGAAATGGTAAAACAATGGCAGACAAATTAGCTAATGAAATTATGGCTGCTAGTAAGGGTGAGGGTGCTGCTTTTAAAAAGAAAGAAGATACTCACAGAATGGCTGAAGCTAACAAAGCTTTCTCTCATTTCAAATTCTAATTAAAATAGTAATAATACATTTGTCCCTCTCGAATTTTCGGGAGGGATTTTTATTTAACCACATGAATCAAACTTATACATCTCATTTAGAACATTTAATTCAACAAGCCCTTGCAGAAGATGTTGGTTCTGGAGATCATAGTTCATTATGTTGCATAAACCCCAATCAGAAAGGTAAAGCAATGCTTAAAGTAAAAGAGAATTGCATAATTGCAGGAGTTGAGGTGGCTAAGAAAATTTTTGAAAATGTTGAAAATAGTTCAATATTCAAGGCATCCCTAAAAGATGGTGATTCTGCAGTTGAAGGTCAAGAAGCTTTTGAAGTTGAAGCAAGTATATTAACCATTTTAAAATGTGAAAGACTGGTACTTAATATTATGCAAAGAATGAGTGGTATTGCAACGCTAACCAAAGAGTATAGCAAAATCATCTCAAAGTATAACTGCAAAATTTTAGATACAAGAAAAACAACTCCAAATTTTAGATTATTAGAAAAAGAAGCTGTTAGAATTGGTGGTGGCAATAATCATAGGTTTGGGTTATATGATATGATTATGCTAAAAGATAATCATTTAGATTATTGTGGAGGAATTTCAAAAGCTATTGAGTTGGCCTTTGACTATAAAAAGAAAAACAATCTTTCAATTCATATAGAAATTGAAACTAGATCAATTGAAGAAGTTAAAGAAGTTTGTTTAAATGGAAAAGGAAAAGTTGATAGAATTATGCTCGATAATTTTTCTCCAGATCAAATAAGTGAAGCATTAAGTATAATTAATAAAGAATTTGAAACTGAAGCTAGTGGTGGTATTAATAAACAAAATATTGAAACTTATGCTGCTACTGGAATAGATTTTATAAGTGTTGGTGCTTTAATTCACCAAGCTAAAAGTGTAGATTTAAGTTTGAAAGCTAAATTGGTATAAATTAATCATCATGAGTAAAAACAAATTAAATACAACAGGAATTGTTTTTAGCACAAATCCTGATTTTAAAATTGAAGAAGATGCTGCATCTATAATAACACTTCCTAATAAGGAGCAACCTTTAAAAATAATACTAGATAAAAAACATAGAGCTGGTAAAATTGTTACCATTGTTTATGGATTTGTTGGCTCTGAAGAAGATTTACAAACACTAGGTAAGCAACTTAAGACTTCTTGTGGAACAGGTGGTTCAGTTAAAGATGCTGAAATAATTATTCAAGGAGATCACAAAATTAAAATTCATCAATGGCTATTAAAAAAAGGATATAGCTTAAGCAAAATGTGCTAAAATACTTCCCCAAGATTTACAAAGATTCCTCCAGATCCATCAATACCAAAACCATAATCAATTGCTAAGTTGGTTCTAGAATCTTTATTAAACTTTAATCTGATTCCTGTACCAAAGCCAGGAATAATTCTTTCAAATTTTTTACTGCCTATTTCAGTAAATGATTGTGCATTTGCAAAAACAACAGCTCCCAGAAACTGGTTTCTAGTAATATTAAATCGAAGTTCAGATTCTAAATAAATTAAATTAGGACTTCGAAATCTACTTTGAATATAACCTCTGCCCAAATTATTATTGGTATCCCAACCTGTACTTGGTAAATCTAAATAAGGTGGATTTCCACTTAAGGTTAACCAATACATATTCCAAAAAGCAAGGGTTGTATGTTTATGATCTAACTTAAAATACTTTCTATAATCTAACATAAAAGAGGTCCAATCACTATCACTTCCTAAAAACTTTTTATTAAATCTTAGTATTGCATTAGAGTAAAACCCTTTTTGAGAATTAATAGGATTATCTCTTGTATCTGCTAAAATATTAATATTAAATCCAGATGAATTTGAGGTACTCCTATATCCATATTTATCATAATCACTAATAAAGTTATGTGGAGATTGCACTATATTCCATCTTTTATCAAGCATATAGCCCAAACCAAAATAAAGGTTGTGTTTAATTTTTCTGAAAACTGTCCCATAAAACCTAATAAAGGAAAAGTTCACTAAAATAGCTTCATGCTCCTTTGAAAATCCTCCTAATCCATATGTGTCTTGAGGATAAATGTAAAAACGCAAGTCGCCATTAAAATTCCATTTATTATTTTTCGACCATATTTCTGATTGTAAATAAAATTCTAACTGATTATATTCACTATACGAAATACCCTGAACTAAAGCAGAAGTGTTAGTAGAGTCATTGGTTCCATTTTTAAAAACAACATTACCAGAAACATTTGCAACTAATCCACTTTGTAAAGTATAACCAATTACTGGCAACACTGAAAACTCAAATTTTTTTTCGGGTTTTATTTTTTTTACAGCTCCCTGCTGCTGCTTTCTAAATATTTTTTTTGATAAATCAATCAAGTCTAATAATTCCGTAGAATCATCTAAATTAAGTGTATCATAATTTGATTGTTGTTGATTCAGACCTTTAAGAGATATGAGTAATCCAATAATAAATAAATAGTTTTTTAATTTCAAAGAAAAATGCATGAAAAAGATTACATTTAATGAATTGTTGTGTTGTCTAAATACAAACGAGTTTTAACTCAAAAAATTACTCTGCGGAAAATTTAGAGAAATGTAAAAAAATACAAAAAACAATCATTTTTCATAGTTTTAGCTATATATTGCACCACTTTTTGAAGAATTTCATAATTTTTTAACCAAAACAGCAAAAATGGACTTAAAGCAAATTCACGAATTAATTAAAATAGTTAATAAAAGTAATATTGGTGAAATCAGCATCGAGGATAAAGATGGCAAGGTAACCATTAAACAAAAAGAAGAACAAGTAGTAACCGTGGCAGCTGCACCTCAAGTTTACAATGTTGCACCTCAACAACATACAGCAGCTCCAGCTCCTGCTCTTCCTGCAGCACCTGCTTCAAAATCTGAAGCAACAGCAGCACCTGCACCAAGTAATACCATAACTATTAAAAGTCCAATGATTGGAACCTTTTACAGAAAGGCTTCACCAGATAAACCTCCATTTGTTGAAGTGGGCACTATGATTGAACCAGGTAAAGTGCTTTGTGTTATTGAAGCCATGAAGCTTTTCAACGAAATTGAAAGTGAAGTAAAAGGAAAAATTGTAAAAGTATTGGTAGATGATAATAGCCCTGTTGAATACGACCAACCTTTATTTTTAGTAGAACCAAGTTAAGTAAAAATTCAAAAGTCAAAACCCTAAACTATTATTTGGGTTGAGTTTTTAATTTTTAATTTTTAATTTTTAATTTACAGATTGTGTTTAAAAAAATATTAATTGCAAATAGAGGAGAGATTGCCTTAAGAGTTATTAGAACTTGTAGAGAAATGGGTATTAAAACTGTTGCCGTTTACTCTACAGCAGATAAAGATAGCTTACACGTTAGATTTGCCGATGAAGCAGTTTGCATAGGTAAGCCAGCAAGTACAGATAGTTATTTAAATATTCCACATATTATGGCTGCTGCAGAAATAACAAATGCAGACGCTATTCATCCAGGATATGGTTTCTTAGCAGAAAATGCTAAATTTTCTCAAATCTGTGCCGATCATGGAATAAAGTTTATTGGCCCAACTCCATATATGATCAATAATATGGGCGATAAAATTACAGCTAAAGAAACAATGATTAAGGCTGGAGTGCCTGTTGTTCCTGGCTCTGGTGGATTACTAGAAAGTATTGAGCAAGCAAAAGATTTAGCAAAAAATGTTGTAGGATATCCTGTAATCATAAAAGCTACAGCTGGTGGTGGTGGTAAGGGAATGAGAATTGTTTGGGAAGAAAGTGAAATGGAACGTTCTTATAATTCAGCAAAAGCTGAAGCAGCTGCTTCTTTTAAAAATGATGGTTTATACATGGAAAAATATGTTGAAGAACCTCGACATATTGAAATTCAAGTTGCAGGCGATCAGTATGGAACAGTATGCCATTTAAGTGAAAGAGATTGCTCTATTCAACGTCGTCATCAAAAATTAGTAGAAGAATCGCCTTCACCTTTCATGACACCAGAACTTAGAAAGGCAATGGGTGAAGCTGCTATTAAAGCTGCTCAAGCTATCAATTACGAAAGTGTTGGAACTATTGAATTTTTAGTTGACAAACATCGTAATTTCTATTTCATGGAAATGAATACACGTATTCAAGTAGAACATTGCGTTACAGAAGAAGTAATCAATTTTGATTTAATTAAAGAACAAATTAAAATAGCTGCTGGCGAAAAAATTTCTGGTGCTAATTACGAACCAAATATGTGTGCCATTGAATGCAGAATAAATGCTGAAGACCCTTACAACGATTTTAGACCATCTCCAGGAAAAATTACTTACTTAAACACTCCTGGTGGTCATGGTGTACGTGTTGATAGTCATGTGTATGCAGGTTATGTAATTCCTCCATATTATGATAGTATGATAGGTAAATTAATTACTGTTGCCAGAACCAGAGATGAAGCTATTGATACTATGTATAGAGCATTGAGTGAGTATGTAATTGAAGGTATAAAAACAACCATTCCTTTCCATTTACAACTTATGCAAAACGAAGATTTTAGAAGTGGAAACTTTACAACTAAGTTTTTAGAATCATTTAAAATGAGTTAGATTTTTTTCTAACCTAATATGTGCAATGTGTAATAATTTCTAAAAACAATTATTACACATTATTTTTTTATAGTTAAATTGTGGCTAATGGAAAAGAAATTAGAAAGATTAAAACAACAAGCTTTAGAATATCATAGCAAAGGCAGACCGGGAAAAATTGAAGTCGTACCCACTAAAGAAGCTAAAACACAAAAAGATTTATCACTTGCTTATAGTCCAGGCGTAGCTGAACCATGTTTAGAAATAGAAAAAAATCCAGAAGATGCTTATAAATACACAGCCAAAGGAAATTTAGTGGCTGTAATTTCTAATGGTACTGCAGTATTAGGTTTGGGAGATATAGGTGCACAAGCAAGCAAACCTGTAATGGAAGGTAAAGGGGTATTATTCAAAATTTTTGCAGATATAGATGTTTTTGATATTGAAATCAATGAAAAAGATCCTGTAAAATTTGTAGAAATTGTAAAAGCACTTGAACCCACTTTTGGAGGAATTAATTTAGAAGATATTAAAGCTCCAGAATGTTTTTATATTGAGAGAGAATTAAAAAGACTCACCAATATTCCTGTAATGCACGATGATCAGCATGGTACAGCTATCATTAGCTCTGCTGCTTTATTAAATGCATTAGAGTTACAAAAGAAAAAAATCGACAAGGTAAAATTTGTAGTTAATGGTGCTGGTGCTGCTGCAATGGCTTGTTGCAAATTGTATGTGGCCCTTGGTGCCAAATATGAAAACTTTATTTTATTCGATAGAAAAGGTGCTTTGCATGAAGGCAGAACAGATTTAGACGAAAGAAAACCATTCGGCTGTTCTAAATCTAAAGCAGATTGGGATTTAACCGCTGCTTTAAAAGATGCTGATGTTTTTATTGGACTTAGTGTTGGTAATGTAGTTACTAAAGAAATGGTGAAATCCATGGCAAAAAATCCAATTGTTTTTGCAATGGCTAACCCAAATCCTGAAATAACTTATGAAGATGCTATTGAAGCAAGAAAAGACGTAATTATGGCAACTGGAAGAAGTGATTATCCTAATCAAGTGAATAATGTTTTAGGATTCCCTTTTATTTTCAGAGGTGCACTCGATGTTCGTTCAACAGCTATCAATGAACCCATGAAACTGGCTGCTGTTAAAGCTTTAGCAGCTTTAGCAAAAGAACCAGTACCAGATATTGTAAACTTGGCTTATAACAATAAAACATTATCCTTTGGAAAAGATTATATTATTCCTAAACCAGTAGATCCAAGATTAATCTCAACAGTTTCTCCAGCTGTTGCAAAAGCTGCTATTGAAAGTGGCGTTGCCCAAAAAGTAATCACCAACTGGGATAATTATGTAGTTGAATTAAACAAAAGATTAGGACTAGATAATCAATTACTACGTGTGCTAGCTAATAAGGCAAAACGTGATCCAAAGAGAATTGTATTTACTGAAGCTGATAATTTTAAAATATTAAAAGCTGCTAGCAATATTTATGAAGAAGGCATTGGTTACCCAATTCTTTTAGGAAATGAAAAAAAGATTCAATCTATAGCAGAAGAAAATAATATCGACATAGCTGACCTCCCTATTATAGATCCTAGAAATGAGGAATATGATGCTAAAAGAGCTCAGTATGGAGAACTATTTTTCAGTAAACGTCAACGTAAAGGTTTTAACCATTACGAGAGTTTAAAAATTATGAAGGATAGGAACCATTTTGGAGCAATGATGGTTGAAACTGGCGATGCAGATGCTATGATTAGTGGTTTAACTAGAAATTATGCAGATGCAATAAGACCTGCAATACAAATTATTGGCAAGGAAGAAGAAATAAAAAACATTGCTGGTATGTATTTGCTCATCACTAAAAAAGGACCACTTTTTTTAGCCGATACAACAGTAAATTTTAATCCAAGTGCAGAAGAACTTGCAGATATTACATTATTAGTGGCCCGACAAGTAAAAAACTTTGGCATCACTCCTAGAATTGCCATGTTAAGCTATAGTAATTTTGGAAGTAGCGATGGTGCAGAAGCTAAACTTGTTGCCAAAGCAACTGAAATAGTGAAAGAGAGAAATCCATCATTGATTATTGATGGTGAAATACAAGGTTCCCTTGCATTTAATAAAGAGATTTTAAAGGACAACTACCCATTCAGCACTTTGGTAGATAAGGATGTTAATATTCTCATCTTCCCAAATCTTACTGCAGGTAATATTGCATATAACTTATTAAAAGAAGTTGCAGAAGCAGAAACAATTGGACCCATTTTATTAGGAGTTAAAAAACCTGTACATGTTTTACAATTGGGCAGTACAGTAAGAAATATTGTTAACATGGCTTATGTTGCTGTTTTAGATGCACAACAAAAATGTACTGGAGACAGTAATAAAGAAATTGAAAAAGCTCCTTGGTGGAAGCGAATGAAAAAAAGAAAAAAATAATAACATTATGGCATTAATAGCACCATCATTATTGTCGTGTAATTTTTTACATTTAGAAGATGAATGTAAAATGATTAATGAAAGTCAAGCCGACTGGTTTCATTTAGATGTAATGGATGGAAGATTTGTACCCAATATAAGTTTTGGTTTACCCATTATTGAACACATAAAAAGAGTAGCTACAAAAACTTTAGATGTACATTTAATGATTGAAGAGCCAGAAAAATATGCTGAAGATTTTAAAAAAGCAGGTGCTGATATTCTTACAGTGCACATAGAAGCTTGCCAACATTTACACAGAAATATTCAACAAATTAAAAGTTTGAATATGAAAGCAGGTGTTGCTGTAAACCCACATACTTCAATTCAGCTTTTAGACGATGTTTTAGTAGATATTGATGTAGTTTGTTTAATGAGTGTTAACCCAGGTTTTGGCGGGCAAAAATTCATTCAAAATACACTTCATAAGATTTCTAAACTAAAAGATAGAATTCTTCAACGAAACTTAAATGTTTTAATAGAAATTGATGGAGGAGTTACTTTAGAAAATGCATCTACCATTATAAAAGCTGGTGCAGATGTTTTAGTTGCAGGCAATACCGTGTTTAAATCATCTAACCCAAAAGAAAGTATTGCATCTTTAAAAGCTTTATAATCTTCCTTTATTCATAAATTAAAAATTTATTTTCTTAGGTTCAATTAAGTAGCTACTTTCTTATATTCGCAACTACTATTTTGACAGAGACAGCAACACATAATATTCAGGTATCTATTACAGCTATTAAAGCAAAAGATAAAAAAGCATTTGCGGATTTATATGATAAATATTCCGGTGCTTTATTAAATATTATTCTGAGAATAGTGAATAATCAAGAATTAGCTGAAGATGTTTTACAAGAGGCTTTTTTAAAAATATGGAGAAACATAGATCGATATGATGAAGATAAATCAACCATCTTCACATGGATGTTAAATATTAGTAGAAACACTGCAATTGATGCCCTCAGAAAAAAAAGTACAAGACCAACAATCCAAACAGACACAGAAGACGTATATGTTAGTAGTTCAAACACTATAGAAACCAATGTGAACTTAATTGGAGTGAAAAATTCTTTAAAATATTTAACTACTGAACAGAGCTTAGCTATTCAGGCTGTGTATTTTAGTGGACTCACACACGATGATGCAGCAAAATATTTAGATATTCCATTAGGAACTTTAAAAACAAGAATAAGAATGGGTTTAGCTACCTTAAAAAAAGTATTTGTGCAATAAATGAATGTAAATGATTACATATTATCCGGAATTCTAGAACAATATGTTTTAGGCGATGTTTCTCCTCAAGAAAAGCAAGAGGTCGAGTGCATGAGCCACATATATCCAGAAATTAAAGAAGAACTTATTAAAGTTGAAAAAGCTTTAGAAGGTTTTGCTATGGATAATGCTGTAACTGTTCCATATCATATCAAGAAAAATATTTTTGATTTAATAGAGCAAGAAGAAAAAAGTGAATCAAGAAATGAATCTTCAAGTAAAGTAGTTCCGATTAATACAGATAAAGAAGTAAAAGTTGTTGGCTTTAATTATAAAAAATATTTAGTAGCTGCATCTGTATTATTTATAATTAGCTTATCTGGTTTATACTTGTTCATGAATGCCAACAAAAAATCTACAGAGCTGGCTATGAGTCAACAAATTGAAAATTTAACTCAAGATAAAATTGCTTTAGAAGAGAGTTACAAAAATCAACTTGCTGCATTATCTATTCAAAACAATAAAATTTTTGTTTTACAAGGTAATACAAAAGCTCCTGGTAAAACCATGGTGGTGGCTTGGAATACAGTAACTGGAAATGTTTATGTTAATAATATTCAGTTACCATCTACCCCAGCCGACAAACAATATCAACTTTGGGCTTTAAAAGATGGCAAACCTATAGATTTAGGTGTTTTTGATGTAAATACCAATTTACAAAACATGAAGAACGTTCAAGGGGCACAAGCTTTTGCTGTTACACTTGAGAAAAAAGGTGGAAGTCCTACTCCAAATTTAGAAGAGCTTTACGCTATAGTAAATATTTAATCTTAAATTTTTTATTTTGAAACATAGAATTATCGTACATGCTATGATAGTTTTTGTCATGATTTCTTGTGGCAAAAAACAATCTTTAATTGAAAAATCTTTAATAGACTCTTCCATTGCTAATTATTCAAGAGATTTTAATAAAATCGCTAAATTTTTAGAGAATGATTTAAATTTTTGGAAGAACAGAACTATTGGCCAACCTGCTGATATAGTTAACTCAGTAAAATATGCTGCATTATTAATAAGTAAGTTTCAGATTACTGGAGATGTGAATTACATACATCAATCAGATAGTATTTTGTTCGAAGTTTCAAAAAATTATAATCATAAAGAATCTTCCATTTTTTCATCCTTAAGTAACCATTACATTTTACAACATCGATTTCATGAAGCTGATTCGTTGTTTAAAAAAGCAGATTCTTTAGGATTAAAAACTTACAATAAACTTAGCCAAGCTTTTGACATTTATTTTGAGTTAGGGCTATTTCAATTAGCAGAAAAAAGTCTTCTTAAATTAAATCAAACCAACGATTTTGGCTATCAATTTAGAATATCGAAGTTGATGCATTATAAAGGAGATTTAGATTCATCTATCAATGCAATGACAGCTGCAACACAATTGGTGAGTAAAAATGAAACTTTATTGCAAAATGCTCAATCGAACCTTGCAGATTTGTATTTGCATGATAATGATGTTAAAAATGCATACTTCAATTACAAAGTATGCTTACAAAAAAATGCTTCAGATTTACATTCATTGATGGGATTGGGCTGGTTAGCCCTAGTGCATGATGGAAACGATTCTTTAGCGAAACACATTTTTGAATTTGCAGCTACAAAAACTTTATTACCAGATCCTATTTTCAAATTAGTTTCTTGGGCTCAATTTAATAATGATACTATTAATGAATTACACTTTGCACAATTATTTGAGCAAAAAGCAGCTCAAAATATCTATGGCAATATGTACAACAAATATTTAATTCTGTTGTACACTCAAATTTTAAACAATCCTTTAAAAGCTGTTGAATTGGCAAGAAAAGAAATTATAAATAGAGCAACACCACAAACTTATAGTTGGTTGGTTTATTCTTTGGCCTTTAACAAAGAATTTGATGAGGCCGATAAATTATACAAGGAATTTGTTGAAGGAAAACCACTTGAGGGTTTGGAACTGTATTATATGGGAAAATATATGTTGGCAAAAAATAAAATTTATAATGCTAAACAATATTTTAAAGAAGCAGCAAAAAATAAATACGATTTATCTCCAAGAATTATGGATGATATAAATAAGCTTTTGAATTAGATTTTATATTCTTTCAAATATCCAATAAATAGAAACCAGCCCTATTATAATAGATAATGGAATTACAATTCTTGATTTATAAAACCAAGCATTTCTTACCCACTTAATCAGAGTAAAATATAATGCTGCAATAACAGCAATTTGTCCAAATTCTACTCCAACATTAAACATCAATAAAGAAGAAATAAATTTATTTTGTGGCAATCCTATATCTGAAAGTACTGCAGCAAAACCTAATCCATGTATTAAACCAAAAACAAATACCACAGCTATTCTGCTGGGTTTTACTTTACTAGAAAAAATGTTTTCAATAGCAACATATAAAATTGAAATAGCAATAATAACTTCTACAATTGCAGTTGGTGCTTTAATAATTTGAAACATACTTAAACCTAAGGTTATGGTATGAGCAATGGTAAAAGCAGTTGCTTGAATGAGTATGTCTTTAAATTTTGGATTGATGATGAACAATGCAATAATGAATAAAATATGATCTAATCCTAAGGGAATAATATGTTGAAAGCCTAGTTGTAGAAACAACAAAAGTGTATCTGTTGTTGACATCTGCTCAATATCCATAACAGTTGCATGAGCAAGCAAATTATTGGTTGCAGTAAAGAAAATTACAATAGATAATAAAAAATATTTTGCTTTAAATTGCATAGTTAAAAATAAAGAAATTAAAAAAATAGCCCTTGATATTTCTATCAAAGACTACTCATAAAAAACCCAAAACTAAAAGTTATAGGATATTTTAAATTTTAAAAAACGAGGATTCCCAGGTGTAAAATTTAATTCTGTAATAGGCAATTGTTCATTTTGCAAACGAGAAGTTGTAGCAAATTGTGCCTCATTCCACTGGCTATTAAAAATGTTTTCAACAATTAATCCCAATTCAAATTTCGATGTAGTATAAGCTATAGAAGCATCTACTAAAAAATACCCTTTGGCAATGATACTTTTATCTTCATTGGCTGATCTATTGGCTATTGTTCTGTAATGTAATCCTGCATTAAAGCCTTTTAATTTTTTATATTGCAAACTTCCACTAGCAGTAAATGTAGGTGCAAGAGGAATAAAATTTTCTCCTTCTTTTTCATCTAGAGCTCTTGAATAAGCATAGTTGAAATTATTATTGAAAAAGATATTTTTACTAATTTGATACCTTGTAATAAGGTCAATTCCTCTTCTGGTAGATCTACCACTTGGTTCAACAACACCTTCATCACCCACATAAACAAATTCTTGTGCTGAATGTAAATACCAAAGGGCAACGTTTACATATAAATTTGGAATTGGTTTTATTACAAAACCTAAATCAACTCCATATGCTGCTGGCAATATTTCTTTACCATTGTTTGCTGTAACCACTCTGGTATCATTAGAGTGAAATCCCTTACCCAATTTTAAATAAGTTTGAAGTGTTGGGTTAAAAGTGTATTGCAAATTAAATTTAGGACTAAAAATGGCTTTTGATAGTTCAGGTAATTGTTCTGCTTTTTCTAATTTATTAAAGTAATTAAAATTAAAATAATCAACCCTTACTCCTACACCAATTGACAATTTATTTAGTTGTATTTGATGACTGGTATAAGCATAAGAATTTAATTCTTTGATATCACCTTGTTGTACATAGTTCAGAAAATTTCTTCTCACTACTTTTGATAAATTATTATCTTTTATATCATCATATCTAAATCCAACACTATATTCAGATACAAAAGGATAAATATTTTTAAAATAATTTTTAGTAGAATATTTTGAATTGTAACCTACAATATTTCTATTTTCAGATTGTTGAATAGCATCTCCATTAATGGTATCATTCAAAAAGAATGTAAAATTAGAGTATAAATTAAATTTATATTTTGTGTAATAAAACTGGTGATTTAAACTCTGATTTTTTTTAAAATATTGAGTAGCTATTACATTAAAATTATAACGTTCTGTATTGCCTCCTTCTGTAGGATCTAAAGATCCAAAACGATCAATCATTCCACTTTCAATAACTCTAGCTGGTAATTGACCTGATGCATTCCATTTACTTTTAAATACAGATGCTGAAATACTTAAATTGGTATTTTTTGAGATTGCTGTACTGTATTTTGAAAATATATTAAATCTATTAAGCTGTTGTGGCTGTATAGTTGGCCCATCGAAATAATAAAACTCCCCAGCTATATATGCATTACTTGAATGTTTAGTTTTATTCAGAATATCTATCATAGCTACTGTTCTAGAAGTATTAAATCCTCCAAATTCTGTTTGAATAAAACTTTTACTAATGGCTTGATGTGTTGAAAAAGCTACATATCCTGCTGTATTTAAATTGCCTTGATTGGCGTAATAGGGTCCAGTTCCAAAATCAATATTATTCACTGTTTCAGGAATAATAAAATGGGCATCTGCATAACCTTGACCATGAGCATGACTTACCATATTAACTGGCATTCCATCTACTGTAATGTTAATATCAGTTCCATGATCAATATCGAAACCTCTTAAAAATATTTGTTCTGCTTTTCCTCCTCCTGCATGTTGTGCAATAAATAATCCTGGTACAATTCTTAACAACTCCTGTGAGTTTACAACTGGTTTTAATTTTAAATCAACTTTTGCAAGGGTATTGTATTTACTAAAATTAGATGAGCTAACGATTACTTCAGTTAAGCTTACAGCTTTGGGTTCTAGAGCAATTATGGTTTCTTGATGAGCTAAAATTTCAACAATCTTTTTCTCATAACCTATTGATGAAATTTCAATAGAATCTTTTTCTTGCTTTGATGATAAAACAAAAACTCCTCTTTCATCACTTAGTAATTTTTCTTCTTTAAAATTAGAATAAAAAGAAATGAGTGCTGATTCTATAGGTAGATTTGTTTTTGAATCAATAATTTTTCCTTTAATATCAAATTGTGAAAAGCATTTTAAAGAAAAAAACAAAATAAATATTAATAGTAAGTTTTGTTTCATAATAGTTTAATTAAAAAAGTCATTAAAGCCATTTTATAATGACTTTAATGACTTCAATCAACAATTACCAAGGTGAAGCTAAATATGGAAATGAAGCTAAAAATGGTTTGTCGTTAGCATTTACATGATCATTTGTTAATCCTGGATTGCTTGTACCATTAGGTCCTCCAAAAATTAATAACAATTCAACATTAATTACATCATCGTTTAAAGTTCTACCTGTTAATACATTTGTACCATCAAAGAAAGTTGTAGTACCAGTAGTTGAAACATTTAATACATCTGTTACTAAAACTCCAGTAAAAGCATCAGCATTTAATCCCAAAGCATTTGTTGTATATCCTGGATTTAATGCTAATAAACGATTTTTGAATTTACTAGTGTATAATGATGACATACGACTAGGAATGGTTGTGTTAAATGAATCTTTTGCTGCATCATTAACAAATACTGTATTAATGGCTGGGCGACCCATTTGATCTTGTTGTTGATAGTAAACAGTTGCTGGTGTTGCATCATCTTTTTTACATGCTATAGCAACTGTGCTTAGTGTAATGATGAATAAAGTTGCTTTTATAATATTTTTCATTTGTATAATTTTTTTTGATTTTAATAATTAGATTTTCTTTTTGGTCTCTAACCAAACATTAACTTTTCCTGAACTGGCATTTAGCATTGACTTTGGAACTTCAACAACAACACTTAATACATTAGTACCAGCAAAAGTGTCTGTACCAGGATTGTTAAAGCCTGTAGCTTGTCCAGCTAATATTTTTTTGTACTGACCTAAATCGAAGAAGAATGGATCATCTCTTGGGCCAGCAAAAACCTTAACACCTGTGGTTCCTGTTCCAATTTGAGGTGAGGAAGATGATGCATAGGCTGTTACTGCAACTTCAGCAGTTACGCTTCCTTCTAGTTTACTTCTAGTTCCTGATTCACTAGGACTAATTGGTCCATAAACCAACATTTTGTTAGATGCTGCATCATACCTACACTGAATTACTAAATCTTCAACATTATCAGCATTGTTATCAATGTTGAATTCTAATAAAGTGTTTTCGTCAAATCTGGCTGCTGCAGCAGCAGATGGACTTAATAAACCTTGGCTGTTAGCAACAAAAACCATATTTCCTGTACTTTGACCCTGAAATACATACAAATCAGTAATGTCTGTAGGTTGGCTGGTTACTGTTGGAGAATCAATGTGGTCGGCTGCAAAAACGATTCCTGCAATGGCGATTCCAATAATTACTGTAGTCAGTAGTTGGATTTTTTTTCTTTTCATTTTTTTGAGTTTTTATGTGTGATTTAAATAATGCTTTGTTAGCAATACTTATATCTACGCATACAAAAGATGTTTGGATTTCAAAATGAAAAAAAAATATAAAATTTATTTTATTAGTTATGATAAGCAGGATTAAAAATGGTATTAACATACTTTTATAGCATCATGTTATGTAAACTATAAACTCAACAACTCTCAATAAAAATTACTTTATGAAAAAAATATTATTCAGCTATTGTTTACTGATTTCTATAACTAGCTTTTGTGCTGATGAAAAAAACACAGTTCATGCAAATCTTAAATCAGCTACTGTTTTTAAAAATGGAGCAGAACTTACCCATACTGCTAGCTCAAACTTAAAACAAGGCATGAGTGAATTGGTGATAGAAAATATTGCCAATCAAATCGATATTAATAGTATTCAAATTAAAACAGCCAATGCTGTTACTTTAATGGGAATTGAGTTTAGTAATAATTATTTAGCACCAACAGAAAAATCGCCAAGAATTAAAATGTTGGAAGATTCTATTCAAAAACTACAAGCAGAGAGAGACAAATTATATACAGCAACAGAAACCAATAACGAATTGTTTCAAGTATTAAAATCTAATAGAGATTTAAAAGGCACTCAAACTGGTATGAGTGTAACTGAATTAGCTAAGTTGATGGACTACTATAAAACTAAAATGCAAGAATTGCAAGAAACTAAAAGTTCACTTACAGAGAAAATGAAAAAGATAGATGAACAAAAAGCAAAATTGCAAAATCAAATCAATGAAGAAAACAGCAAAAACACATCACAAGCTGGTAGATTAATTTTACAACTTTCAGTTGCCATATTAGGCAAATACGATTTCACCATTTCTTATATTGCCAATAATGCTTATTGGACTCCTTATTATGATGTTAGAGTAGATGATATAAAATCTCCTTTAAAACTCATCACCAAAGCAAAAATTACTCAAACCACTGGAATAGATTGGAAACAAGTAAAACTTTCACTCTCAACTTCTCTCCCATCTCAATGGGGTAATGCACCAATTTTAAATGCTTGGTATTTGGCTTATGTGAATCCTGTTTATGCTTTACAAGGCAGAGTTGCAGGACTAGCTATGAATAGTATACAACAAGGTTATTTAGAAAAAAGTTCACAAAAAGCAGAAAGTTCTTCGATTAGAATAAGAGGCACTGCTTCTATAAATGGTAACAATGAACCATTATACATAGTTAATGGTGCAGAAATGAGCAAGTCGGAATTCAATAAAATCTCTTCTTCAGATATTAAATCTGTAAATGTTTTAAAAGATGCAAATGCAACTTCTTTGTATGGTTCTCGTGGAATAAATGGCGTAATTGTAGTTACTTTAAAAGAGGGAATGGATGATTATGTTACGGTTACAGATAATACTTTAAACCTTGCATTTGATATTGATTTACCTTACGATGTGCCAACAAATGGCAAAGCACAAACTGCAACAATTGCAAGCAATGAAATTGCTGCAAGCTATAAACACTATGCTGTGCCTAAATTAGATAATGATGTTTATTTATTAGCAGAAATTCCTGAATGGGAAAAACTCAACTTAATGCCGGCTGAAGCTAATATTATATTCGAAGGTACTTATGTTGGTAAATCATTTATTGATCCTAACAACACAACAGATACTTTAAACTTTACTTTAGGTAGAGATAAAAGAGTGGTTGTAAAAAGAAATAAACTCACCGATTATAGTAGTGTTAAATTTTGGGGAAGCAATAAACTACAACAATTCACTTATGAAATAACAATAAGAAATACTAAAAAAGAAGCCATCAACCTTTTACTAAAAGATCAATTCCCTTTAACCACAAATAAAGAAATAGAAGTAGAATTAATCAGTAATGGAGGTGCTGAAGTAAATAACGATTTAGGCATTTTAAATTGGCAATTAAATCTTGTGCCTGGAGAAACTAAAAAAATCAGATTCTCATATTCTTCTAAATATCCAAAGGATAAACAGATAAATATCAACTAAAATTAAAGATGCCTCAACAAATGTTGAGGCATCTTTTTATCGCAACAAACCCAAATCTGGTTGGGCATATTTATATACTTTAAAATAAATTGTAGTCTTGGTTTGGTTCACTCCTTCAATCTTTGAAATCTCATTAATAAATTGTACTAAATGGTCATTATCTCTACACATTACATCAACTTCTAAATCGTAATCCCCACTTGTCATTGCTAAAAAACTAACTTCTTTTAATGTAGCTATTTTCTTTGCAACTTTTTCTTTTAACGTTGCAGGTCTTACATACACAGCTATATGAGCATAACTTCTAAACCCAACTTTATCAGGATCAACTCTACCAATAATACTTACAGTGCCATCTTCAATCAATTTGTTTACACGAGTTCTAATGGTTCCAACAGATACTTTTAATTTTTCTGCCATTACAGTAAAACTCATTCTTCCATCTTGCTCTAAACAAGATAATACTGAAAAATCTAAATCATCTAACATAAAATATTTTAATTTTTATGAACCCAGCTTTTAAAATACTATTGAACTTTACTTGCGTCGCACTCTTCAACGACATGTCAATATTCAACTACAAAAAATAAAATTATTGATTTTATTTTGAATACTACTGCAAATTTTATAATTTTCCAGCTTATTTCTAAAAATAAATTAGAATTACTACATTATGAAATATCAACCTATACAAAATTTCATCAATGGAAAATTTGTAAATGCATCTACCAGTAAAACTTTAGATGTCATTTCTCCCATTGATGGTAATCAATTATCAACAGTTCCAATGTCATCCTCAAAAGATTTAGATGATGCCGTTCAAGCAGCAAAAGCAGCATTTCCTTCTTGGAGTAAAACACCTATTAAAGAAAGAGTACAAGTTTTTTTTAGATATAAAACTTTATTAGAAAAACATTTAAAAGAATTGGCAGAACTCTGCAGTGAAGAGAATGGAAAAACGTATGGGGAATCTGTAGCTGAGATTGAAAAATGTATTGAACTAACAGAATTTGCTACATCATTACCTCAATTAACAACTGGAGAAATTTTAGAAGTCAGTAAAGGTGTTGAATGCAGAACAGAACATGTTGCATTAGGTGTTGTAGCTTCAATTGTTCCATTCAATTTTCCTTCAATGGTTCCTAATTGGACTTTACCAAATGCAATAGCACTGGGCAATTGCATGATTATGAAACCTTCAGAAAAAGTGCCTTTAAGTTGTGGAAGATTAGCAGAATTATTAAAAGAAGCTGGCTTACCCGATGGTGTCTTTAATGTAGTTCATGGCGATGTTGAAATTGTAAATGCCATTTGTGATCATCCTTCCATTGAAGCTGTTTCATTTGTTGGTTCTACAAAAGTTGCCAAAATTGTTTACCAAAGAGCAACACAAAATTTAAAAAGATGTTTGGCATTAGGTGGTGCTAAAAATCATTTAATGGTTTTGCCTGATGCTATTCCTGGAATGACTGCACAAAATGTTGCAGCTTCTATGAGTGGCTGTGCTGGTCAGCGTTGTATGGCAGCAAGTGCAATGGTTGGTGTTGGCAATATTGATCACATTATCGATAAAATTTGTGACGAAGCCAGAAAAATTGTTCCTGGTGAAAATCTTGGAGCTGTAATCAATAAAGAATCACAAGAAAGAATTGAACAATATATTTCAGAAGCAGAAAAAAATGGTGCTAAAATTTTAGTTGATGGTCGTAACACTAAAGTTCCTGGAAAAGAAAATGGTACTTATGTTGGGCCAACAGTTATTGATTATGTTACACCTGAAATGAGTGTTGCCAAAGAAGAAATTTTTGGACCAGTAATTTCTATCATGAGAACGAATACTGTTGAAGAAGCTTTGGCCATTGAAAATGCAAACCCTTATGGAAATGCAGCTTCTGTATTTACTCAAAATGGTGCAATGGCTCGTTATATTATTGATAGAGCAAGTGCTGGTATGATTGGGGTAAATGTTGGTGTTCCTGTGCCTCGTGAACCTTTTAGTTTTGGTGGATGGAATGAAAGCAAATTTGGTGTTGGTGATATTACTGGAAAAAGTTCTATTGAATTTTGGACCAAACTAAAAAAATCAACTACTAAATGGAATCCTGAAGCAGGAGTAAATTGGATGAGTTAGAGGATTGTGTTGAATTTTAATTTAAGAATTTAATTCAATGGCAAAAACAAAGAAGTCAGACAAACAAATCATACCTAACGAAATTGTTGTAAATAAAATTTACATAATTCGAGGAATGAAAGTTATGTTAGATAGAGATTTAGCAGCTTTGTATGAAGTAGAAACAAGAGTTTTTAATCAGGCTGTTAAGAGAAATATAGAAAGATTTCCTGATGATTTTATGTTTCAGCTCTCAAAGCAAGAGTTTGAAAATTGGAAATCACAAATTGTGATATCCAATTCTGAAAAAATGGGTCTTCGGAAACTTCCTTTTGCATTTACTGAACAAGGTATTGCCATGTTAAGTGGCATTATTAATTCAGAAAAAGCAATTGCGATGAACATTGCTATTATGAGGGCATTTGTTGAAATGAGAAGAATGGCATTGAATAATAAATTAATCGCTGATAAACTAAATAAAATAGAAGAAAAACTTGGTTCACACGATAATCAGCTAAAGCAAATTTATCAAGCTATTGAAGATTTGTTAGAAGAAAAACTTGTACAAAAAGACTGGAATAATAGAAAAAGAATTGGTTTTAGACCAGATGAATAAAGAATAAAAAGTTGAAGAGTGCGACGCAACTAAAGTTTAATAGAATTATAAAAGTTGGTAACATAAAAATATTAAAATGAAATCAGAAACATTGTCTCAAACAAAAGAAATTATTCAAGATAACTTAGACTATACTTTGTTTTCTTGGAGCAAACAAGGTGGTCTTAATCCTATTGCAATTGAAAGAGCAGAAGGTGTTTATTTATACGATTATGATGGCAATAAAATCATTGATTTCAGTAGTGGATTAATGAATGTAAATATTGGACATGGTAATCAAAGAATCACTGATGCTGTTGTTAAACAAATGCAAGAGGTTGCTTACGTTACACCAAGTTGTGTTACCAAAGCTCGTGGAGACTTAGGTAAGAAATTAGCAGAAATTTGTCCAGTTGATTTAAACAAAGCTTTCTTTACTTTATGTGGTGCAACGAGTATGGAGAATGCAATTAAATTAGCTCGTTTATATACTGGTCGACATAAAATATTATCTCGTTATCAATCTTATCATGGTTCTTCTCTTGGTGCAATGGCTGCAAGTGGAGATCCAAGAAAACTTGCAGTAGATAATCAACAAGCACCCAATTTTATTCATTTCGATTTGCCGATTTTATATCGTTGGGAATATGGTGAAGAAAATTTATTGAAAGAATCTGTTGCAAGTTTAGAACGAATTATTGCGTACGAATCTCCTAATAATATTGCTGCCATTATTCTTGAAGGCGAATCTGGTTCTTCTGGTTGTTTACAATATCCTAAAGGCTATTTGAAAGCTGTTAGAGAAATTTGTAATAAGCATGGCATACTATTAATTATGGATGAAGTAATGAGTGGTTTTGGAAGAACTGGTCAGTGGTTTGGATTTCAAAATCATGATATTATTCCCGACATGATTTGCATGGCTAAAGGCTTAACATGTGGTTATTTACCTTTTGGTTGTTTAATGGTAACTGATAAAATTGCTGCTAAGTTTGATGATACTATGTTGGCTTTGGGCTTGACTTATTCTGCTCATCCAGTTTGTTGTGCAGCAGCTTTAGAAACATTAAAGATTTATGAAGATGATAATTTAATTGAAAATGCAAGAGCAATGGGAAAATATGTTGAGCAACAAGTTGAACTATTAAAAACAAAACATCCAAGCATTGGAGAATTTAGAAATACCGGCTTACTAGGATGCATTGAGGTAGTAAAAAATAGAACAACTAAAGAACCGATGGCTCCATTTAATGCTAAGCCAGATGAAATGGTTGTAATGAATAAAGTTGCAGCAAAAATTAAAGAGTTAGGCATGTACACTTTTGTGAGATGGAATTATATTTTTATTGCTCCACCTTTATGTATTACAAAAGACCAAATTGATGAAGGTTTAGCAATCATTAGTGAAGCATTAAAAATTGCTGACAGTGAAATAATTTAGAATTATGAATGAAGATTTATGAATGAAGAAAAAGAAAATATTATTGTAAAAAAATCTTATGATTTTGCTTTGGAAATAGTAAAGCATTATAAAATTTTAATTGAACAAAAAGAATTTGTTCTATCAAAGCAATTATTAAGAAGTGGTACTTCAATTGGAGCAAACATTCATGAAGGAATTGCAAGCGAATCAAAAAAAGATTTTGTTCATAAACTAGGTATCGCTTTAAAGGAGGCAAGAGAAACATCATATTGGTTAAATCTTTTAAAAAATAGCAGTTATTTGCCTTTAGCAAATTTTAATACGTTAATAATTACTTGTAATGAAATTGTAAAGATTCTAAATAGTATTATTTTAACAACCAAACAACGTTATTTTTCAAATGAAAATTAATGTAGATTAATTCAAAATTCATCATTCATAACTCATAATTCATAACTATGAATTCTTTAATTAACGAAGACTTAGCCGCCATTCCACAAGATAAAAGAACTTGGGGAACATGGAATTATGCTGCACTTTGGGTGAGTATGAGTTTATGTATTCCAACTTATATGTTAGCTAGTTCATTAATTGAAGGAGGCATGAACTGGTGGCAAGCGATTCTTACAATATTCTTGGGTAATACAATTGTTCTTATTCCAATGTTACTAAATGGACATGCTGGTGCAAAATATGGCATTCCATTTCCTGTTTTTGCAAGAGCCAGTTTTGGAACAATTGGTGCAAATATCCCTGCATTATTAAGAGCTATAGTCGCTTGTGGTTGGTTTGGTATTCAAACATGGATTGGAGGTTTTGCCATTTATCAAATGATGAAAATGTGGATGCCATCTTTAGCAACGTTTCCACAAATATTTCCAGATTCATTTGGCTTACAAACCGGACCAGCAATTTGTTTTTTTCTGTTCTGGTTGTTGAATATGTATGTTGTTTATTTAGGAGTTGAAAGCATCAAAAAACTTTTAGTATTTAAAGCTATTTTTTTACCTGTTGCAGCTTTAGCATTGTTGTTTTGGGCTATAAGTGCTGCACATGGTTTAGGTCCTATTTTAAATCAGCCTTCAAAATTTCAAACCTCATCAGAATTTTGGAATTATTTCTTTCCAGCATTAACAGGTATGGTTGGTTTTTGGGCAACTTTATCTTTAAATATTCCAGATTTTACAAGATATGCAAAGTCGCAAAAAGCACAAATCAATGGACAAATTATTGGACTTCCTCCTTCTATGACTTTGTTCGCTTTTATTGGTGTAGTAGTAACTTCTGCAACCTTTATTATTTATGGAGAAACCATTTGGGATCCAGTGGTTTTAGCAGGAAAATTTTCTAATAAATTATTGGTGAGTATTGCCATGATAGCTGTTGCAATTTCAACACTTGCAACAAATATTGCTGCTAACATTGTAAGTCCTGCAAACGATTTTGCAAATATTGCTCCACATAAAATAAATTTTAGAACAGGTGGTTATATTACTGGGGTAATTGGTATTCTTATCTTTCCTTGGAAATTAATTGCAGATCCCAATGGCTATATTTTTACTTGGTTAATTGCTTATTCAAGTTTATTAGGACCAGTAGGAGGCATTATGATTGCAGATTATTATTTTATTAGAAAACAAAATTTAATTCTTAACGATTTATATTCCCATAAAGGCATATACAGCTTCAAGAAAGGCTTTAACGACAAAGCAATTATTGCATTACTTGTTGGAATCATTCCAAACATTCCTGGATTTTTATTAACGGTTAAATTAATTTCTTCAGAAGCATTTCCTTTATGGATCTCTAATTTATACCATTATGCTTGGTTTGTAGGATTTGCTGTGAGTGGATTTGTTTATTGGATTTTAATGAAAAAAGATTAATCATTTGGAATTTAGAATTATGAGTAAAGAATAAAAAACTCATAATTTTCAATTCATAATTCAAAATAATATGAGTATCTTAATTAAAAATGGAAGAGTCATTACTGCATCATCAGATAGTATTGCAGATATTTTTATTGATGGTGAAACTATTCTATCAATTGGTAAAAATTTAGATGTTCAAGCTGATGAAATTATAGATGCTACAGGAAAACTTGTAATGCCAGGAGGTATAGATCCGCATGTGCATTTAGACATGCCTTTTATGGGAACTTTTAGCAGTGATAATTATGAAACAGGAACTAGGGCTGCATTATTTGGAGGTACAACAACAGTCATTGATTTCGTTTTACAAACTCAAGGAAAAAGTTTACAATCAGCTTTACAAGAATGGAAAGGCAGAAGTGATAATAATTGTTTGGGTGATTATAGTTTTCATATGGCTGTAACAGATTATAATGAAGATACTAAAAAAGAAATTCAACATTTTATTGAAGAGGAAGGGATTGTATCATTCAAAACATTTATGGCCTATAAAGGTGCATTAATGATTGATGATAGACAGATGATTGGATTAATGCAAGAAGTAAAAAAACATGGTGGCTTAATCAATGTTCATGCTACCAATGGTGATATGATAGATTTTTTAATTGCTAAACATAAATCTGAAGGAAAATTAGCTCCGTTATACCATTACTTATCACAGCCAGAAATTACTGAAGCCGAAGCTAGTGGCCGTTTTGCTGATATGGCAAGTTATACAGGCTGCCCAGGTTATATTGTTCACTTAACTTGTGAAGGAGCATTAAATGCAGTAAGAAATGCAACGAGAAGAAATCAAAAAGTGTTTGTAGAAACATGTATTCAATATTTAATTTTAGATGCTAGCTTATACGAACAAAATTTTGAAGGTGCAAAATGGGTCATGAGCCCACCTTTAAGAGAAAAGAAAGATCAAGCAACTCTTTGGGCAGGAATCAATCAAGGCCTTGTACAAGTTGTAGCAACTGACCATTGTCCATTTATGTGGGAACAAAAATTAATGGGTAAAGATGATTTTTCAAAAATTCCAAATGGTCATCCTGCGATAGAAAACAGAATGGAATTATTATTCAGCGAAGGAGTTCAAAAGGGAAGAATAACTTTAAACAAATTTGTTGAAGTATCATCAACCAATGCTGCAAAAATCTTTGGCATGTTTCCTAAAAAAGGAACTATTGCTGTAGGTAGTGATGCAGATATAATTATCATCGACCCTAATCAAACACACACTATTTCTGCATCTACACATCATATGAATGTTGATTATAGTGGATATGAAGGTTGGGAATTAAAAGGAAAAATTGAAACAGTTTTATTGAGAGGAAAAGTTGCTATCAATGATAATGAATGTAAAGTACAAAAAGGATATGGACAATTTATAAAAAGAAATAAAGTAAGTCAGATAATTTAGAGTTATGAATTAAAAATTATGAGTGAGAGTAATTTTCAAAATGAAAGTATTGTCTTAACAAAGACTTATGAATTTTCTTTAGAAATTATTAAAACTTATAAAGTTCTTAATAAGGAACTGCAAGAGTTTACATTATTCAAACAAATGCTACGTTCTGGTACTTCAATTGGAGCTAATGTAAATGAAGCAATTTCTGCTCAATCTAAAAGAGACTTTGTTCATAAACTAAGTATAGCTTTAAAAGAATCAAGAGAAACTTTATATTGGTTGAAACTTCTTTCTGATAGTGAATATTTAACGGATGAGATATTTGTAAGTCTTAAAGTAAAAAATGAAGAAATAAATAAAATTTTATCTAGTATAATGATGACAACTAAACAAAAATATTTTAATCAAAAAAACTAATAATTCATAACTATTAACTCATAATTTAACATCATGCCAAGAATCATTAAATCAGGACTCATACAATTAAGTCTACCAAAAACTGAAGGAGAAGGAACCATTGAAGAAATTAAAGAAGCTATGGTTCAAAAACATATTCCATACATTGAAGAAGCAGGAAAACAAGGCGTTCAAATTCTTTGTTTTCAAGAAATATTTAATACACCCTATTTCTGTCCTGGCCAAGATAAAGCTTGGTACGAAAGTGCTGAAACGGTTCCTGGTCCTACTATTGAACGAATGCAAGAATATGCAAAAAAATATTCAATGGTTATCATTGTTCCTGTGTATGAAAAAGAACAAGCAGGCGTTTTATATAATACAGCAGCAGTAATAGATGCAGATGGAACTTATTTAGGCAAGTATAGAAAAAATCACATTCCTCATACTAGTGGCTTTTGGGAAAAATTTTTCTTTAAGCCCGGAAACCTTGGCTATCCTGTATTTCAAACAAAATATGCTAAAGTAGGTGTTTACATTTGTTACGATAGACATTTCCCAGATGGTGCAAGATGTTTAGGTTTAAATGGAGCTGAAATTGTGTACAATCCATCAGCTACTGTTGCAGGTTTATCTCAATATTTATGGAAATTAGAACAACCAGCACATGCTGCAGCAAATGGATATTTTATGGGATGTATTAATCGTGTTGGCGAAGAAAAACCCTGGAACTTAGGTAAATTCTATGGCACAAGTTATTTTGTTGATCCACGTGGACAAATCATTAAAGAAGCCAGTGAAACCAACGATGAACTATTAATTGCAGAATTTGATTTAGATATGATAGAAGAAGTTAGAGCAACTTGGCAATTCTTTAGAGATAGAAGACCAGAAACTTATGGAAAACTAACAGAATTATAAATTAAGAATGCAGAATTATGAGTTGCTAAAATTAAACTCATCATTCATAATTCATAACTCTTAACTAAATAAAATGATTTCAAATAATAGATTAACACAAGAACAATACGAACAAAACTTTGCAGACATTCATCCACCTTTTGAGACTGATGATGCAGCATTAGTTGAGGCCAATAGATGTTTATTTTGCTACGATGCACCTTGTACAAAGTTGTGTCCAACAAGTATTAACATTCCAAAGTTCATTAAACAAATTACTACTGAAAATATTAAAGGTTCTGCTCATACAATTTTCCAATCAAATATTATGGGTGCAGGATGTAGCAAGGTTTGTCCTGTGGAAAAATTATGTGAAGGTGCTTGTGTGTATAATAACATGAACGAAACACCAATTCATATTGCAAAACTTCAACGCTACTCTACAGAAATTGCAATGAAAAATAATTGGCAATTATTTGAAAGAAAATCATCAACAGGAAAAAAAGTAGCAATTGTAGGTGCCGGACCAGCTGGCTTAAGTTGTGCTCATGTTCTTTCTAGAGAAGGTATTGATGTTACTATTTATGAAAAAGAAAGTAAAGGTGGTGGACTTATGACTTATGGCATTGCAGCTTATAAAGTAACTCCTGAATTTTGTGAAGATGAAGTCAATTACATTTTAGGCATTGGTGGAATTGAAATCAAATACAATCAAGAGCTTGGAAAAAATATTTCATTAGAAGAACTTCAAATAAACTTTGATGCTGTTTATTTAGCTATAGGCGTAGGCTTAGCAAACAAATTAAATATTCCAGGTGAGGATTTAGAAGGTGTTGAAGACGCAATTGAATTTATTTATCATTTAAGAGATAAAGGCTATTCAGCTATTCCTGTAGGAGATAAAGTAGCTGTAATTGGAATGGGCATGACAGCCATTGATGCTGCAACACAAGCTAAACGATTAGGTGCAAAAGAAGTTACTATGGTTTACAGAAGAACAGAAAACGAAAAAAATTGCACACAACATGAATTAGATATTGCTCGATTGGATGGTTGTGCTACTTTATGGCTAGCTTCTCCAAAAGAAATAATTGGTGAAAATGGAAAAGTAAAATCTTTGATATGTGATGTAATGAAACTAGGTGAACCAGATGCAAAAGGAAAACCATCACCCATTCCAACAGGAGAAACAATTACATTAGAAGTGGATATGATAATTAAAGCAACAGGACAAAACCCTTATGAATCTTTAGTTTCAGCCAGTCATATCAAAAATAATAGAGGTAAAATAGAAATCACCAATCAATCAACAAACATCAAAGGTGTTTTTGCAGGTGGTGATTGTGTTAATGGTGGTAAAGAAGTTGTAGATGCTGTTCAAGCAGGTAAAGAAGGTGCAGCTTCAATACTAATGTATCTTCAAATTAAGAATTAAAAATTTAGAATTATGAATTGGCTTTCAACTTTCAACTCATAATTCATAACTCATAATTAAAAAATCATGGCTGATATCTCATCAAATTTTCTAGGCATAAAATCTCCAAACCCTTTTTGGTTAGCGAGTGCTCCTCCTACTGATAAAAAAATAAATGTACTTAGAGCTTATGAAGCAGGCTGGGGTGGCGTAGTTTGGAAAACTTTGGGCTCTCAAGTAAAAAATGTTTCATCACGTTATTCTGCTGTAGATTATCATGGTAGTAGAGTAATGGGCTTTAATAATATTGAGCTTATTAGTGATCGACCACTAGACATCAACTTAAAAGAAATAACAGAAGTTGTAAAATTATTTCCAGATAGAGCAATGATTGTTTCTCTCATGGCAGATAATAACAGAACAGCTTGGCACGAACTCATTAAAAAATGTGAAGATGCAGGTGCTATGGGCTTTGAATTAAACTTTGGTTGTCCTCATGGCATGACTGAAAGAGGTATGGGTGCTGCAGTTGGTCAAGATCCAGAAATTGCTAAAATGGTAGTTGAATGGGTTATGGAAAAAGCAACTATTCCTGTAATCACTAAACTTACACCAAATGTTCACAGTGTAGTGCCAACTGGTAGAGCAGCTGTTGAAGGTGGTACAAATGCTTTGTCTTTAATTAACACTATTCAAAGTGTTACTGGTATTGACTTAGCCACACTTGTTCCGAATCCATATGTTGCAGGTAAATCAGTTTTTGGTGGTTATTGTGGGCCTGCAGTGAAGCCTATTGCTTTAAAAATGCTTTCAACAATTGCTCAAGATGATTTAACTAGCAAAGTTCCTGTAAGTGGTATTGGTGGAATAAGTACTTGGAAAGATGCTGTTGAGTTTATGTTATTAGGTGCTAGCAATGTTCAAGTATGTACTGCAGCAATGAAACATGGGTTTAGAATTGTAGAAGATATGTGTGAAGGCATGAATAATTGGATGGATGAAAAAGGTTTTAAAACCCTTGACGATTTTATTGGAAAAAGTGTAGAGAAAATAACACATTGGGAAGATTTAGATATCAATTATCATCACATTGCAAAAATAAATCAAGATAAATGTATTCATTGTGGCTTATGCTATATAGCTTGTGAAGACACTTCTCATCAATCTATTAATATTCAACAAGGCAATCCTTACAACACATACACCATTAAAGAAGAAGAATGTGTAGGTTGCAATTTATGTCAATTAGTTTGCCCTGTAGAAGAATGTATAACTATGGAAGAACATAGAGTTGCTCCCGATTACATTAATTGGAAAATGTGGCAAGAAAAGGGACTGCCTTTAAACGACCACTAAAATCGATTATACGAAAAGCTTAATAATGTAGAAGAACCCTGCAGCCATTAATGCAGAAATTGGAATAGTAATTACCCAAGCCCAAAGTAAATTAATAGTAACACCCCAACGTACAGCACTTAACCGTTTAGTAGCACCAACACCTATAATACTACCAGTAATAGTATGTGTTGTAGAAACTGGAATATGAAAGAACTCAGTTAAATAAAGTGTTAATGCTCCTGCTGTTTCTGCACAAAAACCTTCTAATGGAGTTACTTTAGTAATTTTAGTACCCATAGTTTTTACAATCTTCCATCCACCACTCATAGTACCTAAACCAATAGCTAAAAAACTACAAAATGGAACCCAAGAATATTGTGTAACAAACTGATCAAAAGTCATTGAGTTGCCTAGAGTGTGTTCGTAATAAATAAAAGCAGCACCAATAATTCCTAAAACTTTTTGTGCATCATTTCCACCATGTCCTAAACTAAATGCTGCAGAAGATATCAATTGAAATTTTTTAAACTTAGATTCAGCTTTGTAAGGATTACTATTTTTAAATAGATGTACAACTAGAATGGTTATAAAAAATGCAATAAACATTCCAATCATTGGTGCAAAAAAGATAAATAAGAAAGTTGGAATAACTTTTGCATAATTAATAACATCATGCACTCCATTACCAAATCCATGAGCACTTGCAACCGCAGCACCAATAAATCCACCCATTAATGTATGAGATGAACTTGATGGAATACCAAACCACCAAGTAATTAAATTCCAACAAATAGCTGCAATTATTCCAGCAAGAATAACGTGTAAATTAATAAAATCTGCATTAACCCACTTAGATACTGTTGCACCTATACCAAAACTCTGAAAAACATACTTAGAAATAAAAAATGCAGCAAAGTTGAAAAATGCAGCCCACAAAACTGCTTGAAATGGAGAAAGCACTTTGGTTGAAACTATTGTTGCTATTGAGTTTGCAGCATCGTGAAACCCATTAATATAATCAAATATAAAAGCTAAAACAATAATAATAACGAGAAGTGTAAACATTGGGTTGATTTGAAAATTACTAATCCAGAAAATAAATTAACTGTTCATTTTCTAATTTTTTCTTTAGTAGTTTAACTAAGCGTATTTAATAATTATAGATTCAATAACATTAGCTGCATCTTCACATTTATCAGTAGCTAATTCAAGAACTTGATAAATTTCTCTTCTCTTAATTACTTCTTTAAAATCATTTTCTTGTTGAAATAATCTTTCAATACTCATATCAAAAACATCATCTGCTTGATTTTCGATACTATTAACTTTTATGAATGCTTCAGTAATTAAACGTAAATCTTTCATATCTCTCAACCCATAAACAGCCTTTTTAATTTCAACAGTTCCTTGTTGCACTAAATCGGTTAGTTTTTGAATTCCAATATCATTTGGATTTACATTATAGAAATTAATTTTTTTAGCAGAACTATAAATATAATCAGCAATATCATCTAATGAAGACGCCAAGTAATGAATGTCTTCTCTATCAAAAGGAGTTATAAAATTTCTTCCTAACTCAGTAAAAATTTTATGAGAAGTTTCATCATTTTTATGCTCAAGATCTTCTAATATTTTAATAATTGGAGCTCGTTTGTCATAATCAGGTTCAGAGATTACTCTTTGCAAAACTTTTCCCATTTCTTCAACAGTATCAGCCACTTGTTCAAATAAATCATAAAACACTTTATTTTTTGGCATAAATATTTTGCCAATACTATTAAGTCCCATAATACAAATATTTGCTGCAAATGTAACTTAGCTGTTTTAGTTTAAATTTTCTTTTTAAGAGTTAATAATTTAATAACATTGAAAAAAAATGTGCTAGTTTTTACACTTTCTAACTCAAACCCTACATTTGCTTAACAACTTTAATTATGGTAGATGTTATTTTAGGATTACAATGGGGCGATGAAGGTAAAGGCAAAATTGTAGATTATTTTGCTCCAAATTACGATGTTATTGCTCGATTTCAAGGAGGTCCAAATGCTGGGCATACATTATATATAGACGGAAAAAAAGTAGTTCTTCATCAAATTCCATCAGGCATTTTTCACCAACATGCTGATAATTTAATAGGTAATGGTATTGTGCTTGATCCTATTACTTTAAAAAAAGAATGTGAAACTGTTGCTGCATTGGGTATTGATGTAAAAAAGAATTTATTTATTGCTGAAAGAGCCAACATAATAGTTCCAACACATAGAGCTTTAGATAAAGCCAGTGAATTACAAAAAGGAGATAAAAAAATTGGATCTACCCTTAAAGGTATTGGACCAGCATATATGGACAAAACTGGAAGGAATGCTTTACGTGTGGGCGATTTACTTGATAAAAGTTTTATAACACAATACATCAAGCTTCGATTAAAACATCAAAAGCTTTTAGATAATTTTCATTTTAATGAAGATATATCTGCATTAGAAGAGGAATTTTTTGATGCTTTAGAGTATTTAAAAACTTTAAATATTGTAAATGGTGAATATTTCATTAACAATAAAATTTCGCAAGGAAAAAACATTCTTGCAGAAGGTGCCCAAGGAAGTATGTTAGATATTGATTTTGGAACATTTCCATTTGTTACTTCATCAAACACCATTTCAGCTGGAGTATGTACAGGCCTTGGTATTGCCCCAAACAAAATCAATGATATTATTGGAATTACTAAAGCTTATTGCACTAGAGTTGGTGGAGGTCCTTTTCCAACAGAATTACATGACGAAACTGGTGAAAATTTAAGAAAATTAGGTGGAGAGTTTGGAGCAACTACAGGCAGACCACGTCGTTGTGGATGGCTCGATTTAGTAGCTTTAAATTTTAGTTGTATGATTAATGGTGTAACTAAAATTGTAATGACAAAAGCTGATGTTTTAGATAGTTTTAATGAAATAAAAGTTTGCACATCGTATAATGTGGAAGGAAAAAATACAAAAGAAATTCCTTTTCAACTATCTAAAGTTGATGTTGAACCTGTTTATCAAGAATTTAAAGGTTGGTCTGATAAGCCTTCTGTAAATGTTACTAAAGCTGAAGATTTATCACAAAACATGAAAGACTATATTCAGTTTATTAATAAAGAAATTAATACTGAAGTAAAATTTATTTCAAACGGACCTGAACGTGAAAAAATAATTGTATTATAATTTTAAAAAAAATAATAAAAAAGTTTTGGCTGTTTAAATTTTCATTTGAATTTTTACACTCTCAAATTGGAATCAATTATGGCAATAAAATCCGAAAAGGCTAAAAGCACTCTTACAAAAAAACCTACAGCAACTTCATCTAATAAATTTTCTTCTACAAAAGAATATGAAGAAGTTGAAGAAATGGATGATGAATTAGATGAAGACACAATTACTTTAACTAAGAAAGCTGCAAAATCAACCCCAAAAAAATCTAAAGTAGATGAAGATGATGATGACGAAGATGATGTTGCTGATGAAGTTGAAGATGATTGGGAAAAAGTAGAAGAAGATACTAGTTGGGATCCAGACTTTGATGAGTTTGATGTTCCAAAATCTCCAGGAAAAAAAGGTGGTAAATCTAAAGCTGATGACGAATTTGAATTAGATGAAGATTTTAAAGAATTTGATTTATATAGTGATTCAGATGATTTTGATGATAATGATGATGATTTTTAATACAAACACAAAAATTGAAATACTATACCGATCAATTTAAGGTAGAACATATCACAGAATTTAAGCAACAAATGTTGAATTGGGCAAACCGGTTCAACATTTGTTGTTTTTTAGATAATAATTATTACAAATCTCCATACCATTCTTTCGAATGTGTTGCTGCTATTGCAGATGAACTTGCAATCGACAGTTCTAAACAAGAAATTTCTTTAATTCGGCTTGAACAATTTTTTAAAGAAAATAAGAATTGGTTGTTTGGTCATATTAGTTACGACTTTAAAAACTATATTTTTCCATTTAACTCAAATCAGTATGATGGTATTGAAGCACCAGTAATTGCTTTATTTAAACCTAAAATATTTGTTCGAGTTGTGCATGATGCAGTATTCATCTCATCTAATGAAAATAATGTAAATCAAATTTTTAATGATATTCTTTCTATTCGGCTATTTGATTATAGTTCTCAAAATTTTCATCAACCCATACAAGTTGAATCCAGAATTAGTAAAGACGAATATTGTAACATCATCAAAAATTTAAAACAGCATATTCAACAAGGTGACTGTTACGAAATTAATTTTTGCCAAGAGTTTTATGCAACAAATGTTGAATTAAACCCATTACAAAAATTTCAACAATTAAATAATATTTCGCCCAACCCTTTTAATACTTTTTATAAACTACATGATATTTATAGTATTGGTGCAAGTCCGGAAAGATTTCTTAAAAAAATAGGTAATAAAATTATTTCTCAACCCATTAAAGGGACTATAAAAAGAGACCTATCAAATTCTATACAAGATGAACTTTTAAAGCAACAACTACGAGAATCTGAAAAAGAAAAGAGCGAAAATGTAATGATTGTAGATTTAGTTAGAAATGATTTATCTAAAATTGCAGAAAGAAACTCGGTTAAAGTCGAAGAGCTTTTTGGCTTGTATTCATTTCCACAAGTTTATCAAATGATATCTACCATTTCAGCAGTTGTAGACTACAAAATTAATTTTATTGAAGTACTGAAAGCATTATTTCCTATGGGTTCTATGACTGGTGCTCCGAAATATAAAGTGATGCAATTAATAGAAGAATATGAAAAAACCAAACGTGGAATTTATAGTGGCTCTATTGGTTATATAACTCCAGATAATGATTTTGATTTTAATGTTGTAATTAGAACAATTGTTTATAATCAAACCAAAAAATATTTGAGTTATCAGGTTGGAAGTGCTATTACAATTAAAAGTAATCCTGAACAAGAGTTTGAAGAATGTTTAACTAAAGCCCAAGCAATTGTTGATACACTAAAAAAATAAATGCCCCACTTTCGTGAGGCATTCTTACTTACTAACCCATTAAAACCAAAATTTTAATTACAATATTTTTCAAATTCATTAATCAAATGCTGAGCAATGGCTTGTGCTGGTCTTCCTTCTATTTGATGACGCTCAACCATACTTACCAATGCACCATCTTTAAATAAAGCTATAGCTGGTGAAGATGGAGGATAAGGTAATAAATGCTGACGTACTTGATTAACTGCTTCTTTATCGAAACCTGCAAAAGCCGTTGCTAATCTATCTGGCTTATTAGTAGCATTATTCACAGCCAATAAAACACCTGGTCTACAAGCACCTGCTGCACAGCCACAAACTGAATTAATAACTACTAAAGCCGTTCCTGAACCTGTTATACTTTCATCTACTTGTTCAACTGTTGTTAAATCTGCAAAGCCTGCATCGGTTAATTCCGATTTCATTGGTAAAACTATTTCTGCTGGATACATTTCGTAATTTATTTGAGTGCAAAAATAGCCTCAATAAAGTATTAATAAAAGCTGTTTTTTTCTTTTTTCGCTCCTCGTAAGAGCCATATTGTCTTTAAAATCGAAATAAAATAGACTTTTTGTCTTATTTTTTTTAAAGGAACAAGGTTTGAAGAATAATAAAAAAAATTAAATCACACTAAAATCTATAATTATGACAATCGTAAAACACAAACCACTTTTCATGAACAATTTGTTGGATGATTTTTTCAACACTCTTCCTGTTACAGAAAACTGGAACAAGTTAACCACAGCAGTTAATATTCATGAAACAAAAGAAGGCTATCATCTTGAAATGAATGCAGCGGGTAGAAAAAAAGAAGATTTCAAAATTGAATTAGAAAAAGGCTTATTAACTATTAGTTATGATAAGAAAGATGAAAAAGAAACTTCGAATTATAAAACCCTGAAAAGAGAATTTAGTTTTGAAAGTTTTAAAAGAAGTTTTACTGTAGACAATAACATTGATGCTGAAAAAATTGAGGCTAAATACGAAAACGGAATTCTTCTAATTTTCTTACCTAAGAAAGAAGAAGTGAAAGTATTTCCAAAACAAATTACAGTTTCTTAATAAGGATAATTTGTACCCATCAAAATCCCATTTGTAAAACAAATGGGATTTTTATTACCTATTCTTCAAAAAGCCATTGTTAATTTGCAGCTAGTAATGAAGAAGATTATTTTATTATTTACTGTAACACAACTGTTCAATATTATATTGAATGTATCATTTGCACAGAGAGGTTTACAAACAGATGGTGTTGTAACTCCACAAAATAATAATTTTAACAGAGGAGTTTTGAATAATAGAAGTGGCGATACTTCATTTAAGAGAAGAGATTTAAGTCAGGATTCTATTAATATTTATTTTTCAACCTTTTCTAATAATAAGACTCAAATTTTAGACACAAGCATTTCAGATTTTTATGCTCGTTTTCCACTTTCTTACACTTTCAATCATTTAGGTAATTTAGGTACTGCTGCTCATTCATTACTTTTCAACCCTTGGCTGCAAGCTGGCTTTAATCCTGGATTTCATCAATATGATGCTTATAATTATCAATTGGAGAACACCAGGCTTTACCAAACAACAAAACCTTATACAGAGCTTAATTATTTATTAGGTAGTAGTGCAGAACAAATAATCAATGTTTTACATACTCAGAACAAAAAAGATAATATTAACTATTCCTTGGAGTATAGATTTATTAATTCTCCTGGCATATTAAAGAATCAAAATGCAAGTATTAATAATACAAGATTAGCTTTTCAATACAAAAGCCCTAATAAACAATATAATTTAACTACTGTATACATATCCAATAAAAATGCTTCTTCTGAAAATGGTGGAACCGTAAATGCTAAACAATTAGACTCTTTATCGTTAAACAGTCCTTTTGAGCTTCCTGTTAGACTGGGGTTAGGAGGTGTAATTAGAAGAGACTTATTTAACACAGCCGTAAATACTGGTAATATTTATAAACAAAATGAATTTGTAGTTCGACAAGAATTTGATTTTGGACAAAAAGATTCTATTCTAGTTGATAGTAATCAACTTAAAATCTTTTATCCAAAATTTAGATTACAACATATTTTAAATATAAAAAAACAAGATTATTTGTTTCAAGATATTTATGCCGATTCTGCAAATTATGCCAATTATTTTAACTACACTATTAACTCAAACCCTAATTCAACTTACGATACAGTTAAATTTAAAGACAGTTGGAATATATTTAAAAATGAATTAAGTATTCTTTCTTTTCCCGACAAAAAAAATACTTCGCAATTTATAAAAGCAAGTGCAACTTTTGAAAATATAAAAGGCAGTTTTAATGATTCAACAAGCGATAATTTTAATAATATTTTTTTAGGAGGAGAATACAGAAATAGAACAAGAAATAGAGTTTGGGATATTGAAGCCAATGCACAACTTTATATTGCTGGTTTAAATGCTGGAGATTATTCAACCTATGCAACAATTGAAAAATCACTAGGTAAAAAAACTGGAAGTTTATTACTAGGGTTTCAAAATATAAATAAAAGTCCAGCCTTTCTTTATAATAACGGTTCATCTTTTTTTATTAATAATAGAACAAATTTTAATAAAGAAAATATTACAAAAATTTGGGCTAACTACTATAATAAGGATGGAAATTTTAAATTATCTGGCTCTTATTATTTGTTAAGCAATTATTTATATTTCAACAATTTTTTTTCAGTACAACAAGAGGCCAAATTATTTAATCTTATACATGTGGCATTCGAAAAGAAATTTAGACTATCAAAACGATTAAATTTATATTCTGAATTTCATTTTCAACAAGCAACTGCAAACGCACCAATCAATATTCCTACATTTTTCACAAAACAAAGAATAGCATTTGAAGGTAATTTTTATACTAATTTATTTTTATCAACTGGCTTAGAGTTTAGATATTTCAGCAATTATAAACCTTCGGGATATTCTCCATTCAATGGCCAATTCTTTTTTCAAGATAGTTATTCATTAAATAACAGACCCGATATTAATTTTTACTTCAACTTTAGAATTAAAACTTTTAAAATTTATTTTAGGGCAGAAAATTTAAACACGCTCATTCCACCAAGTGGATTTAAACAATACAATTTTTCAACAGAACAATACCCCATGCAAACAGTATGGATGAGACTGGGAATTTTTTGGAGTTTTATTAATTAGTAAGAAATTTTATTCAAAAATAATTGCAATTAAGAATGTCATTTTTACACATAACTCCCTTTAAATAAAAAACTTGTTACTTTTTTGTTTTTACACTAACTTAGTCACTTCTAGAAAACAATATTTCTTCACTTAAAATTTTATAACATGAGAAAGGTAGATGTTGTAAACATAATAGCAGACAAAACTGGAATTCCAAAAGTTGATGTTTTAGTAACACTTGAATCTTTTTTTCAAGAAGTGAAATCACAACTTTCTTCTGGTGAAAATATTTATGTAAGAGGGTTTGGTAGTTTTATCACAAAAAAAAGAGCAGCTAAAATTGGTAGAAATATTAAGAAAAATACTGCTGTACACATTCCTGAGCATTATATTCCTGCTTTTAAGCCTTCAAAAGAATTTGTAGAAGAAGTTAAAACTAAGTTCAAGCCTAGCTAAATTTGCAAAAAATTTCTAGTGCAAAAAAAACAAATTTATCTTCTTTCTATTGCTGCTTTACTGCTAATAATACTTTTAATTTTTGGAAAAACTATTGACCCAAAAAAGAAAGTAGTTGCGAGTAATATGCAACAAACTCAACAAGTTTTAGATTTTGATGATTTAATTTCTCATGCAAAAGAGGAATTAACTCCATCTCAAAAAATTGTATTAAATAAAATTGAAACCAGGTTAAACACTGGCTCAATTCAAGATAAAATACACAATTACAAACATTTAGCCAATTTTTGGAAGGATACTGTTGCCCTTTATGAACCCTATCTTTTTTACACTGCAGAGGCAGCAAAGTTGGAAAATTCAGAAAAAAGTCTCACATTCGCCGCCCAACAATTTACAAGTAGTATGTTGGATGTAGCTGATCCATCAATTCAAAACTGGTTAGCTACAAACGCAAAAGTTCTTTTTGAAAAAGCTTTAGCACTGAATCCAAATAGTGATAGTAATAAAATTGGATTAGGAGCTTGCTATATTTTAGGTAATATTTCAGACAATCCTATGCAAGGAATTTTACCTGTTAGAGAAATAGCAACTAAAAATCCTAATAATTTATACGCTCAATATATTTTGGGTTTAGGTGGTAAAAAAAGTGGTCAGCTCGATAAAGCAATTGAAAGGTTTTTGATTATTGTTAAATCTAAACCAAATCATATTGAAAGCATTTTGCATTTAGCAGAATGTTACGAAATGAAATCAGATAAAATCAATGCTAAAATTTGGTACTTAAAAGCATCTGAACTGATCCCAAATGAAGCCATAAAAAAAGAAATTGCAAATAGAATAAACGAATTAAAATAAAATTAAAAATTAGAAGTTATGCCTTGTGGTAAAAAAAGAAAACGTCATAAAATTGCTACTCATAAACGTAAAAAACGTTTAAGAAAGAATCGTCATAAAAAGAAAAACAAATAAATTATTCTTCTAGTTCCTTGCTTAATTGTAAGGAACTAGATTTTTTGGTTTTTGCCACTATTATCTTTAGAGCTGCAACTTATCCTTTCCTTCCTGTCTAAACTCTCATTGGCAAATACTAGGCTGTATAATATACTTGGTTACCCAAAGTAACGAAGCATTATGTATTTAAAAGTTGCATATTTTGAACAAAGATTTAATTATTAATGCAGCACCTACAGGTGTTGAAATTGCATTATTAGAAAATAAAAAATTAGTAGAGCTACACAACGAAAAAGCAGATGTAAGCTTTACCGTTGGTGATTTATATTTAGGTAAAGTAAAAAAATTAATTCCTGGCTTAAATGCAGCATTTGTAGATGTTGGTTTTGAGAAAGATGCATTTTTACATTATACCGATTTATCTCCATACGCCAAATCATTATTAAAATTTACAGAGCTTTCTATTGCTCAAAAAGAAGATAAAGATTTAGATTTTTCTAGTTTTACTGTTGAGCCAGAAATTGTAAAGTCTGGAAAAATTACTGAAGTATTAAGTGGAAAGCCAAATGTATTGGTTCAAATTTTAAAAGAACCCATTGCTGCAAAAGGGCCAAGATTAAGTTGTGAACTTAGCCTTCCAGGCAGATTTATTGTACTTACTCCTTTCAATGATATTGTTGCTGTTTCTAAAAAAATTCATTCTGCAGAAGAAAGAAAAAGGCTGCATAAAATTGTTGAAGCTATTAAGCCAAAAAACTTTGGTGTAATTATACGAACTGCTGCAGAAGGTAAAAGCACATCAGAATTACATCAAGACTTAATTAGTTTAGTAAATATTTGGAAAGGCATTCAGAAAAATTTGAAAGGAGCAGTAGCACCTTCTAAAATTTTAAGTGAACAAAGTAAAACCACCAGTATTTTAAGAGATTTATTGAATGAAGATTTCAATAACATTATTACCAATGATAGAAACATTTATAATGATGCTAAAAACTACATTCAAAAAATAGCACCTGAGAAAAAAGATATTGTTTCTTTTTATGAAAACGATATTGCCATTTTTGATCATTATAGTATTACAAAGCAAGTAAAAGGCTCTTTTGGTAAAACTGTAAATTTACCAAGTGGTGCATACTTAATAATAGAACATACAGAAGCTCTTCATGTAATTGATGTAAATAGTGGTTATAAAAGTGTTGGTAATAATCAAGAGGAAAACTCTTTACAAACTAATTTAGAAGCTGCAGAAGAAATTGCACGTCAACTAAGATTAAGAGATATTGGAGGAATTATTGTAATTGACTTTATAGATATGCGTTTACCCGACAATAAACGCAAAGTTCAAGAGGCCATGGAACAATTCATGAATTCAGATAGGGCAAAACATTCTGTGTTACCCATTTCGAAGTTTGGTTTAATGCAAATAACCCGACAAAGAATGAAACCAGAAGTTAATATTATAACTTCAGAAGAATGCCCAACTTGTACTGGTTCAGGCAAAATTGGTTCCACTTTAATTTTAGAAGATGAAATTGAAAAAAGGTTACATTATTTATACACACATTCATATAAAAATATTCGATTAATAGTTCATCCCATTGTTTACTCTCATTTAAGTAAAGGTATTTTTAATTCAATATTCAAAAAATGGAAGAAACAGTACAAAATGAAATTGAGCCTTCAAGCTAATAGTAATTACCATTTAGTAGAGTTCAGATTTTTTGATGAACATGAAGAAGAAATAAAATTTTAATAACAAACTCCGTTCTTAGAGCGGAGTTTTTTCTTTCCATAAAAAAAGCAAAACCCTTTCTTTAATTAAAAATTATCCAACTATTTTTGTTACTAACATATTAACTATGCCAGATTTTAAAAATAAAGTAGTAGTTATTACTGGTGGTTCAGATGGAATTGGAAAAGCACTTGTAGAACAGTTTTTAAAATTGGGTGCAAAAGTTGCCACATGTGCTAGAAATCATGATAAACTATATCAACTACAACAACAAAATTCAAACAAACCTTTATTAGTATATACTGCCGATATTGGAAATGAAGATGATTGCAAAGATTTTATACAAGGTGTGATAAAATCATATGGCACTATAGATATTTTAATTAATAATGCTGGAATTTCAATGCGTTCATTATTTACTGAGGTTGATTTAAAAACTTTAAAAAAATTAATGGATACCAATTTTTGGGGCACCGTATATTGTACAAAGTTTTCTTTAGATTATATTTTAAAAACTAAAGGAACCATAGTTTCAGTCTCCTCAATTGCTGGCTTTAGAGGTTTACCTGGCAGAAGTGGATATAGTGCAAGCAAATTTGCTGTAAATGGCTGGATGGAATCTATAAGAACCGAATTACTGCAAACTGGAGTTAACGTTTTATTGGTTTGTCCGGGTTTTACAAGTTCTAATATTAGAAATGCAGCATTAAACAAAGCAGGTATTGCTCAAGGCGAAAGTCCAATGAATGAAGATAAAATGATGACATCTGAGGAATGTGCTCAACATATTATAAAAGCAATTAGCAAAAGAAAAAGAAATCTCATTTTAACTTTTACAGGAAAAAGAGCAGTGTTTATTAATAAATTTTTTCCATCACTTGCAGATAAACTAACTTACAAGTTCTTCTTTAAAAATGGAGAATTAGTTAAATAATTTTATTAAAACAGATTACACTTTTAATGCCAATAGTTACTTTAACAACAGATATAGGACAGCAAGATTATATAGTTGGTGCTTTAAAAGGTCAGCTGTTGTCTGCTAATCCAGACCTAACTATTATAGACATCTCACATTTTTTAACGCATACAAATTTTCCTGAGGCAGTTTATATCTGTTCAAATGCTTTTAAATATTTTCCAGAAAAAACAATTCATCTAATAATATTCAATTTTTATGAAAATAAAAATGAAAACATATTAATTGCTGAATTTAATAATCAATTCATCATATGTGCAGATAATGGAATTCTGCAAATGATTACGAACCAAGCTCCTACTAAAATTTTTGCACTACATATTAATAAATCTGAAAAGTTCTTAGAAACTACTCAAAAAATAAGTGCTATAGTTAATGAGCTATCTAATAATAAAACATTAGCAGAAATAGCAGAACCTATTAAAAATTATGTTGTAAAAAATAATTTATTGCCTTCCATTTTTGAAAATCTTATTAAAGGTCATGTAATCTTTATTGATAATTTCGAAAACGTTGTTACAAACATTACTCAAGAATTATTTGAGAAAGAATTAAAGGGAAGAAAGTTTCAAATTTTATTGACAAGAGGAGATGATGTAGAAGTTTTGAGCGATAATTATCTTTCGGTACCCGAAGGTGAAAAATTAGCATGGTTTAATAGTGCCGGCTATTTAGAATTAGCCATTAACAAAGGCAATATGGCTGGAATGTTTGGCTTTCAAGACTTTAATGAACTTAATTACAAAGAAGGAAAATCTATGCAAAACAAAATTTTCTATAAGTATGTTCAAATAAATTTCTATGACTAAAATTAAAAATATTTGTTTTGTTTTTTTACTGCTGATGATTGGTAGTTGTAATACTAAAGAAGCGTTTAAACCTGCTGAAGATGCTTTAGATGCAGTGAGGTTTTTTTCAGATGCCTATCAACAAGGCAAACAAGAACAAGCTAAACTTTATTGTGTAAACAATTCAAATAATGCAGCTCAACTTGATGTTTTGTTTAAGGGTTACAATAAGCTATCAATGTACCAGAAAAAACAATTAGCATCTGCTCCTATTATCATTCTCAATATTCAAAATATTAACGATAGCACAGCAAAAATAACCACTTCAGATCAAGATGGTACAAGCATTGACACCTTTAATGTTGTTCAAAAAAATAATATCTGGCTGGTTAACTTGTCAAAATAAACATCATGCTTAAAGCTTTATTATTAGTGGCATTTGGAGGAGCAACCGGTTCAATTTTAAGGTATCTTACATACTATTTAATTCCAACTAAAACTTTTAATTGGGCAACATTATTAGTGAACATTATTGGAAGTTTATTGATTGGTTTATTAGCAGGTTATCTTACAAAAATTACAATTAATAACAATTGGCATTTAGTTTTAATAGTTGGCTTCTGTGGCGGTTTTACTACATATTCTGCTTTTAGTTGGGATATTTTACAATTATTTCAGCAACAGAAAATATTTTTAGCAATTTGTTATGCAATAGCTATGCTAGTATTGGGCTTACTCTTTACTTTTATAGGATATAGTATAACAAAATAGCATTTCATTTAGAACAATCATTTTAATAAACTGTTTCTTTGTATCAATGGATTTAGCAGGTAAAATATTAGAACATGAACTCATAGCTTTTGAAAAGCATTTTAAAGATGCAGTTAAAAGTAGGGTGTCTTTGTTAGATAGAATCATGCACTACATTATACAGAGAAAGGGTAAACAATTACGACCAAGATTTGTATTGCTTTGTGCTAAACTAGGTGGTGCTATCTCTGAAAAAACATATAGAGCAGCTTCTTTGGTTGAATTATTACACACTGCAACTTTGGTTCATGATGATGTGGTTGATGATGCTATGGAACGAAGAGGTTTTTTTTCCATCAACGCTCTCTGGAAAAATAAAGTTGCTGTATTAGTTGGTGATTATTTATTATCGAAAGGCTTATTGCTTTCATTGAATCATGGAGATTATAATATTTTACAAATTCTTTCTACTGCAGTAAAAGAAATGAGCGAAGGTGAATTATTGCAAATGGAAAAATCAAGAAATTTAAATTTAGATGAGGCAGTGTATTACGATATCATTAAGGGTAAAACAGCTTCTTTATTAGCTTCTGCTTGTGCTGCTGGTGCTGCATCTACTTTTAAAGATGAAGCAACTATCGAAAAAATGAGAATGTTTGGTGAAAAAACTGGAATGGCATTTCAAATAAAAGATGATTTATTCGATTATGGTACTGAAAAAATTGGCAAACCAACTGGAAACGATATCAAAGAAAAAAAATTAACCTTACCCCTAATTTATACTTTAAATCATTGTGATGCTGCTACTAAAAACAAAATTATTTATATTGTAAAAAACAATAATAAAAATAAGAAAAAAGTTCAGTTTGTTTTAGACACTGTTCAGAATAGTGGAGGAATTGAATATGCACACAATAAAATGATTGCTTTCAGAGATGAAGCTCTAGATATTCTAAATAGTTTTGAAGAATCTGAAGTTAAACAAGCTCTTGAACAATTAGTAAGATTTACTACTGATAGAAAATATTAAGTTGATGAAAAGATGGAGAATTTTACCTTATCAAGAACAATTAACCCAAGATTTAGTTAAGGCTTTATCTATTAATTCAACCATCTGCCAAATCCTTACACAGCGTGGCATTCATACATTCAATGAAGCAAAAGAATATTTTCGTCCTCACTTAAATCAGCTACATGATCCTTGGTTGATGAAGGATATGCAAAAAGCTGTAGAGAGAATTCAACAAGCCTTCCAACAAAAAGAAAATATTTTAGTTTTTGGAGATTATGATGTTGATGGAACAACTAGTGTGGCATCGATGTATCAGTTTTTAAAAAAACTGTACCCCAATGTTGATTATTATATTCCTCATCGTTATAAAGAAGGTTATGGCGTAAGTAAATTAGGCATTGATTATGCTAAAGAAAATAATTTCTCCCTCATCATATCTCTAGATTGTGGTATTAAAAGTGCTGATTTAATAAGCTATGCGAAAGATTTAGGGATTGATTTTATTGTTTGTGATCATCATTTACCAGATGCAATTTTACCTCCTGCAGTTGCTATACTCAACCCAAAACAAAATGATTGCTACTACCCTTATAAAGAACTATGTGGCTGTGGAGTGGGTTTTAAATTGATGCAAGCACTAGCTGAAACTTTTAAACTAGAACCAGAATCTTATTTACAGTATTTAGATTTAGTTGCAACAGCTATAGCAGCAGATATTGTACCTATTAATGGTGAAAATAGAACCCTTGCTTTTTTTGGATTAGAGCGAGTAAATTCAAAACCATGTATTGGTATAAAAGCTTTAATGGAATTAGCTGCAGTAAAAGATTCAATGACTATAAGCAATCTTGTATTCATAATTGCTCCACGCATTAATGCTGCTGGAAGAATGGATGATGCTAAAAAAGCTGTTCAGTTATTTATTGAGCAAGATGTTGATCAAGCTTTTGAATTAGCAAAAATCTTACAAAGTGATAATTCTGATAGAAAAGAAGCAGATGCATCTATTACTGCAGAAGCCTTATCAATTATTGAAAATTGTAATGATGCCACAACCAGAAAAAGTACTGTTGTATATAGAGAACATTGGCATAAAGGCGTTGTGGGCATTGTAGCAAGTAGATTAATTGAGAATTATTATAGACCTACAGTAGTTTTAGCAAAAAGTGGTGATATTGTTGCTGGAAGTGCTAGAAGTGTTCCTGGATTTAATTTATACGAAGCAATTTATGCTTGTAAGGATCATTTAATTGGTTTTGGAGGTCATTTTGCTGCTGCAGGATTAACACTTGAAGAATCTAAAATTGAAGATTTTAAAACTGCATTCGAAGAGGCTGTTGCCAAACATATTACTCCAGAACAATTAATACCAGAAATTGTTATAGATTCAGAAATAAGATTTGATGAAATTAATCTAAGTTTTTATAACATATTAAAACAAATGGAACCATTTGGACCAGAAAATATGCGACCTGTTTTTATTTCAACTAAAGTATATAACACTGGCTTTTGTAAAGTTGTAAAAGAACAACACATTAAATTTAGTTTAAAACAAGGCAATACAACCATTAATGGTATCGGATTTGGAATTGCTGAAAAATTTTCTATCCTAGAAATGAACAGACCCATAGATGTTGTTTATACTATTGATTTAAATGAATGGAATGGTAACAAGTCTGTTCAACTTAAAGTAATTGATATAAAGTTAAGTGAATAAAAAAAGCTGTTCATTTACATGAACAGCTTCAATAAATTTAAAGCAATTAAGCTTTTTTAGCTGGAGCTTTTTCTTCTTTTTTTGCATCTTTAGAACACTCTTTTTTAGCGTCTTTTGAGCAACAGCTTTTCTTTTCTTTTGCAGTACACTCTTTTTTATCTTTTCCACAATCTTTTTTATCTTTTCCTTCACATGCAAAAGCTGCACCAGTAAACAACAATAATGCTGTACCTAAAACGAATAATTTTTTCATACAATGGGGTTTAATGTGATTACAAATATGCTGAATAAAGTGTTAAATCAAAAATTATAAATGTTAAATTATGCCCAACTAGCTAAAACAGTAACGCCTCCTTTAACCACCTGATTTAATTGAACATCAACTTTGGTGCCTACTGGTAATAAAACATCTACCCTACTACCAAACTTAATAAAACCATATTCATCAGTTTGGTTCACTTGTTCACCTACTTTACTATAATTACAAATTCTTTTAGCTAAAGCACCAGCAATTTGCTTGTACAAAATGGTTCCATAATTATTTTTTACAGCAACACTCCAACGTTCATTTTCTGTTGAACTTTTTGGGTGCCAAGCCACTAAATACTTGCCTTTGTGGTATTGATTGTAAATTACCTCGCCACTCATAGGATGACGATTTTGGTGAACATTTGCAGGACTCATAAAAATACTTACCTGTATTCGTTTATCGTTAAAATATTCTACATCAGTAATTTCTTCAATTACCACAACTTTTCCATCGGCGGGACAAATAATTTTCTTTTCATCAATAGTGAGTTTTCTATTAGGAACTCTGAAAAATGAAATGATAAATAAAAACAAAGCCAATGTAACTAAGAAAATAGTAATAGTTAACCATGGAGTACTTTCACTACAAAAATTAAACGATAAAATATTAATGATACCAAAAACTAATGCTGTAAAGCCAATGGTTCTGTATCCTTCGTGGTGTATTGTCATATTAAAATTAAAAAGCAAATATAGTTGTGTAAATGTTAATGCACCCTATCTCCTCGTATTTCTAAGTTTTTTATTACTTCTGTTTCGTATTTCAACCATTCTTGCCAACGTTTGCGAACTCTAGCTTTAGGTAAATAATGTTCTGCTAATGTGATGAATAAGGTATAATGACCTGCTTCACTTTCCATAAATTTTCTATAGAACTTTTTTAAATATGCATCATTTAATCCTTCACTTAATCTTTTAAATCGTTCACAACTTCTGGCTTCTACCAATGCCATGGTAAGCATTTGATCTAAAAAACGATCATCAATATGTCCGCCTTTTCTTTGAAATTCTATTAATTTATTTACATATTCATCTCTACGTTGTTTACCCAATTGTAATTTTCGTTTTTTCAACTCTGCTAAAACTGCTCTAAAATGCCCCCATTCTTCTGTTACAATGGGTGCCAAATCTTCAACCAATTTTTCCTTTTCAGGATATCGTTGAATGTACGAAATACAAGTCAGTGCTGCTTTTTGCTCACAATAAGCATGATCCGTTAAAATGTCTTCAATACTAATTTCAGCTAAGTTTACCCAACGTGGGTCTGTGGGAAGTTTTAATCCTAAAATATTCTTGGTGTGAGATGATAAAAGTTCTGTTGCCATAACAAATAAATTCTCAACAAATATCTATACTAATAATTAGTTTTGAAAAATGTACTTTGATGTTTTTTCTTTCAAACGATTTTCACCTATTTCAAATGAATCTTCTTTACTTTTTGAAGAGAAAATATCCTTGTATGCTTCTATCATCATTCCTTTATCATTACCTACAACTTTTACTTGGGCAATTCCAGCTCATTTAACAAATAAAGTACAAGCTGGATTAAGAGTAGAAGTTCAATTAAAAAATAAAAAGTATGCAGGAATCATTAAATCATTATTTACAGAAAAACCAGAAAATTTTAAGCCCAAAGAAATTTTAAGTGTAATTGATGAAGAGCCCATTATTCATCCGTATCAAATTCAATTGTGGAGTTGGATTGCAGATTATTACATGTGCAATGAAGGTGATGTGATGCAAGCTGCTGTGCCTGCTAATCTTAAACTGAATAGTGAAACTATAATCATCTGGAATGAAGACAATGAATACGATTTGAACGATGGTTCGTTATTTACAGACAATGAATATGTAATTGCAGAAGCTCTAGAAATAAAGCAAGAATTGAAGTTGAGTGAGGTTCATCAACTTTTAAACACAACCAATGTTTATGCAGTAATTAAAAAATTGCTCGATAAAAAAGTTTGTTATGTATGGGAAGAGTTGAAGGAAAAATATAAATCGAAAAAAGAAATTTTTATTTCTTTAGCAGAACAATTTAAAAATGAAGATGAACTGAGTGAACTATTGAATAATTGGAAGAGAGCACCCAAACAAATGGAATTGTTATTAGCTTATCTGCATTTAGAAAAGAAAGATGGCGAAGTTACCCAAAATGAATTGCTAAAAAAAGCAAATGCTTCCATTGCACAGCTAAAAGGTTTAATTGAAAAAAATATTTTAGTTGCAGAAAAAAGAGAGGTAGATAGAATTAATCAAATTCCTAAAGAAGTTTCTATTGATTTTAGTTTAAGTCAAAATCAACAAATTGCCTTAACCAATATTGAAAATAATTTTTTAGAAAAAAATGTTTGTTTACTTCATGGCATAACATCGAGTGGAAAAACTTTGATCTATATTAAACTTATAGAACATTATATAAAAAATAATGAGCAGGTATTATACTTATTACCAGAGATTGCTTTAACCACACAAATTATTAGAAGATTACAAAAACATTTTGGAGGAAATATTGCTATCTATCATTCAAAATTTAACTCCAACGAAAGAGTTGAAATTTGGAACAAAGTAAAAACGGGTGAAACCAAAGTGATTCTTGGTGCAAGAAGTAGCATCTTTCTTCCATTCAATAATTTAAAACTCATTATTGTTGATGAAGAACATGACTCGAGTTACAAACAACAAGATCCAGCACCAAGATACAATGCAAGAGATGTTGCTATATATTATGCATCTTTAATCAATGCAAAGGTTTTATTAGGCAGTGCAACACCCAGCATTGAATCTTATTACAATTGTTTACAAAACAAATATGCTTTAGTTGAGTTGAATGAACGATATGGAACAGGTTTTTTACCAAGCATTGAAATTGTAGATTTAAAAAAAGTAGAAACAAAAGAAAGAGGAAAAATTCCTTTATCACCTCAATTGATTCAAGCATTACAAGAAACCATTGAACAAAAAAAACAAGCCATTCTTTTTCAAAATAGAAGAGGTTATTCGCCTTACATTATTTGCAAAACTTGTGGTTGGATTCCACAATGCAATCATTGTGATGTTACCTTAACTTTTCACAAATCAAAAAACAAATTAAATTGTCATTATTGTGGTAGCACTTATCCTTTAATCAATACTTGTGTAGCTTGTGGCAATCATGAATTTGTTTTTAAAAATTTTGGAACAGAAAAACTAGAAGAATTAGTTGCAGAAAATTTACCTACTGCTAAAGTAGCTAGAATGGATTGGGATACTGTAAAAGGTAAAAATGAACACGATAATTTAATTAAACTTTTTGAACAAGGAAGAATTGATGTATTAGTAGGAACTCAAATGGTGGTTAAGGGCTTAGATTTTGAAAATGTAAATTTGGTAGGCATTGTTGATGCTGATGGTATTTTAAATTTTACAGATTTTAGGGTGAATGAAAGAGCTTTTCAACTCATGGAACAAGTGAGTGGTAGAGCTGGAAGAAAAGATGGTGTAAGTAAAGTTTTGGTTCAAGTCACGAACACCACACATCCTGTGTTACATTATGTGCAAACACACGATTATAAAAAAATGTTTCAATTTGAAATTGAAACTAGAAAAGCTTATCAATACCCTCCATTTTTTAGAATCATCAACATCACTCTAAAACATAAAAAAAATAATGTTGCAGAAGAGGCTGCGAACATTATGATGAAGGGTTTACAAACTCATTTTAGTAAATTCATTAATGGGCCAGCACAACCACCAGTTGATAGAGTGAGAAATCAGTATTTATGGGAGCTGCAAATAAAACTTCCGAAGGATAAAAACTGGATTGAACAATGCAAAAGAGAAATACAACAACACATTGCTATTATTCAAAATCATGCAACTTATAAAAGAGTAAGTATAGTTATTGATGTTGACCCTATCTAAAACTATTCAACATTTTTATCTTTATTGATCTCTTTAAATAACTCTTCCATTTTAAAAACATAATCTAAAGTATCATCAATGTAGTAATGTATCACTGGCATTCTACGCAGTTGTTTGCCAACTTTTGCAGTTAATTCTTTTTTAATTTCCCAAGCTTTACTTTCTATTTGTTTTAAAGTAGATGTTGCATCTTCTATTTGAAAAAGACTTAAATAAATTCTTGCTTCCAATAAATCTGGGGTTACTTTAATGGATGATATTGAAACCATTCCACCATTCATCATATTTAAGCCTAACTTAGTGAAAATAGAATTCATTTCTTCTAATAAAACTGCTGCAACCTGCTTTTGTCTTTTTCCTTCTTCCATAATAACTGTATTGGCAACAAAAATAGTTACTTTTGCACGTTAAAACTAAAAGAACAGTTATTCAATAGAAATCATGTCGAAACAAAATATTAGAACACTTACACTTTCAGAAATTGAAAATTATTTCATTCAACAACAACAGCCTAAATACAGGGCAAAACAGTTATACGAATGGTTATGGCAAAAACATGCAACAAGTTTTGAGGACATGAGCAATATTGGTAAGGAATTAAAATATCATTTAAAGAACGATTTTGAATTACTGCCCTTACAATTAGATGCTACTCAGTTTAGCGAAGATGGAACCATTAAAAGCAGATTTAAAACTCATGATGGCTATTTAATTGAAGGTGTTTTAATTCCAACAGAAGAAAGAAAAACAGCTTGTGTTTCTTCGCAAGTAGGCTGTAGTTTAAGTTGTAAATTTTGTGCAACAGGAAAAATGGATAGAAAAAGAAATTTGACCTTCGATGAAATCTACGATCAAGTTGCCATGATTAACAAACAAAGTTTATCATCATACAATCAAAAACTCACTAATATTGTTTTTATGGGTATGGGTGAACCTTTAATGAATTATGCCGGAGTTTTAAAATCAATAGAAAGAATTACTGCTGTAGATGGTTTAGCCATGAGCCCAAGAAGAATAACAGTTTCAACAGCTGGAGTGGCCAAGCAAATTAAAATGTTAGGCGATGATCAAGTAAAATTTAAATTAGCATTATCGTTACATGCTGCAAACGATAAGAAGCGTAATGAAATTATGCCTATTAATGAAAGTAACAACATCAAATCGTTAATAGAAGCATTAAATCATTATTACAAGCAAACTGGCAATAAAGTTACTTTTGAATATATTCTGTTTAAGAATTTTAATGATACTTTAAAAGATGCTGATGAATTAGTGAAGTTATACAGACAAGTTCCTACAGACTTAATTAATATTATTGAATACAACCCAATTGATGGTTTTGATTTTGTAAAACCAGAAGAAGATGTTACAGAACAATTCATGAACTATTTAGAAAAAAACAGAGTGAATTCTAGATTAAGAAGAAGTAGAGGTAAAGATATTGATGCAGCTTGTGGACAGTTGGCCAATAAGGGTTAATTACTTTTAGGCTCTACAAATTCTATTTGTTTATTCTTTTTTTCGAAGGGACTGTTATCGAAATCTTTTTTATAAGAAATACCAATACCTTGTCTGTTTCTTCTGCCTAAAGAGTTGCCACTGATATCTAAACTATTTTTACTGAATACTATAAGTACTAAATTTTTATCGTTAGTTAAACTCCATTCAACATTCCAGTCTGGTAGCCATTGAAAGTTACCACTTTGAGCAGATGAACGAAGATTAATATCAAAGTCGCTACCAAAAGTAAATCTCACTTTATCGCTAAAAAAACTTTTACCAATTTTGAATTTTAAATTATACCTGTCGAACTGAGAAGATGTTGCATTGATATTACCCTGAGAAAATAAATCGTTACTACTATACACGTTCGATGATAAATCGAAAGCTAAACTTTTATCGTTAGTAATTTTATATAAAAGGTTGGTAAAGGTTTTATTTATTTGTCGGGTTAAAATAGATGAAATACTGTTAACCCCAATAGAAGTAAAATTGGTTTGTTCAACACTGGCATCACCATATGGAGCAAAAGAATTGAATACAATTAGATAAGTAACTTGTTTCAGCATTTCATTTTCATCACTTTCAATTTTTCTTCTAAATCTATCAAAAACATCATCATTTTTAATTGGACTATTTTGTGGAAAATCGAATCTAAATTTAATATCAGGTTGCATTAATTTTCCTGTTAATGTTGCAATTACATAAACATCATCTCTGTAATTTCTACTTGCTGTATTAAAAGAAGCCTGTGCATTTCCAATAAGTTCTTTAATGCTGATATTCTTAGCTTCAAACATGGCATCAATATGTACATTAGCATCATAAGGACTACCACTCCATTCAATAAAATTATTATCACCTTTCTTTAATATAAAAGGTTTACGAATAAAAGATTGAAAATTGAAATCGTAACTTCCCTCTTCAATATTATATTTTCCTCTGATATCTAAATCTTCATTTGTACCAACTTTTATTTTAATTCTTCCATTGCCTTTTGCTTTAATCACATCACCTGTTACTTCATCAAGTATTACATCAAAATCAACTTTATTATTGGCTATTAAATCTAAATCAACACTTAAATTAAAATTACTTTGCTTTTTAACTTCTGTCATTTCTACACCAATAGGTCTAAACACAATAAAACTTGCATCACTAGTTTCTCTACTATTTGAATTAGGAATGGTAAAATGAGAAGCTTCATTAGCCTCACTGGTAATAATCATTTTACAATTATCTTCAGGTCCTTTAAAAATCAATGTTGCTTTACCTATTGCATGACCATAAAAAAGATTATTATCAGTAAAACTTGTGTTAATGAGCAATAGTTTATTTGTTGATAAATCAAAATCAAAAGTGAGTTTTTTAAAATGTTTCTCATAGAGTTTACCCCGTACATTTCCAATATTTCCAAGTGTATCTTTTATTATAAACTCGCCAAAATCAATTCCATCTTTATCAAAAGAAATAAGTGCTGAGTCAATTAAATATTTAACTTGTGTATAATTGACTTTTAAGCTAGCATTTGTCAGATTCACTTTTCCAGCAAGGTCAAGTTCACTAGGGCTTCCAGATATATTTAAATTGCCAGTAGCATATCCTTTTAGGTTAGAAAAAACATCATATCCTATTAGTTTTTGAACGAGATCTATTTTTGAATTACTCAAGTTCAAAATGGTGTTTATGGGTTTTACTGCATTTGCTTTTACATCAAATAATCCGTCAATGGTAAAATTATAGTCTTTATTTGGGGAGATTATGTTTGCACTAATTAATCCAGTTCTGCTGTTGTAATTAGACTTAATGTAAGCAACACCAACCGAATCTGTATCAATTCTGAATTGATCAATTTTTAAATTTGCAAAAGCATTTATTTTTCCAAACACATCATCAACATGTATATTTCCATTTGTAATGCCTTCTATTTTTAGGTCTTTCAAGAATAGTGAAGTCAAATCTCCAGCTACAACATTTTTAAGAACAATATCTAAACTACTTGTATTACCACCTTCATCTGGAGAAGTCTCAATTGATATTTCTTGAAATCCTTGAATGAACTTTACTTTTTTAGCTTCTGTAAGATTTTTAGTTAAATTTATTTCACCTTCCTTATCTAAATTCCAACGTTTATCATTTAATACAAAAGATGAAGGGTTAAATTTAATTTTTACACCATTTGTAGAGGTTTCAACAATAGCATTCAAGTTGGCATCATTCAAAGTATTGCTAGCACTTGTTTTCAGAGAAATATTTGATAAATCTTTGTGTGATGTAATTGAAATTTTTGTATTAGGAAAGTTTAAACTATCACTTACCTTAAAATTATTCATCACCCCTGTGAGAGATAAGGTGTCAATATTTCCTCTACCTTTAATTGATAATCCTGTTGCTTCAAAATTATTGTATCTGCCATATGGCATTAATAAATCTAAGTCGAATTTACTATCTTTTGTGTCTATAATACCTGATAATCGAGCATCATTAAATCCTTTAATTTTTTTATCAAATAGTTGCAAATAAGGCTCAACATAACGTGTAGTTAAATCAAACTTAAATTGCTGATCTTTTATTAATCCTTTTGGGGCTGCAATGTAGGCAGGATAATAATTGTGCAAAAAATGCTGAAAGGCATTGGGTAAATCTAGAATTTTAAAATCTCCATAAATATTAGCACTAAAATCATTTGAAGCTAAATGTAAATACTTTGTTGAATCGTAATAATCTGAAAAGAGATTTAATGAATCGAACTTTATAGTTGCATTTTTATTGCTAATAGATGCATTTAAAAATTTTGCAGAACCTTTAAAATTATCAATGTTGGTGCCCGTAAAATTAATATCGAGTAAACCTATTAAACTCAATGGTTCATTCGAAAAATTAAGAGCTTTAAGGTTAGATTGTTTTAAATCTGCAAGTATATTAAACTGTGGTAATTCTTTCGAAAAATCTGCTTCAGCGTTTCCTATAAAATCGAAATTAGGGTCTGTAATTTTTAGCTCTCCATTAAAATATTTGTTTTGAAAAGTACCATTTGTAATAATATTATTATAACCATATCCATTATACTCAAACTTATTGAAAGCACCTTCGAGCTTTGTTTTTAGCTTTTCTACATTAAAACTAAAGCCATCAAAGTTTCCTACAAAATCAACCATTCCTAATTGCTGGTTATTTAAAAATTTACCCAAATGAAATTGGCTAAAGTTTAAAGTTCCATTATAAGTAGCTTCCTTTTTTGTCGGAAGTTGCATGTTAATATTAGAAATTAAACTGCCAATTGCTGTTGTAATGGTACTATTAGTATTAAACTTACTTGTTGTACCATTAAAACTACCTTTAAATAAAATGGTGCCTAAAGCAGTTAAATTTGGACTTTGAATATCTTTTAATGATGGTATAATGGCACTTAAATCTTTATGATTGGTTTTAATTTCTCCATTATTAAATCCAATAAATGTTTTATCTATATCAGGCAAGCCTTTCATAGATAAATTCCCTGAAATGGTGGTACCATTATTTTTTTCTTTGGCAAATAAATTAGTAAAATTAAAGTCGGAAACAGTACCATAAAAATTACCATCAAGCTGCAATTCTTTTTTCCAATTTTTCAAATCAGCAGTAAAGAATGCTATATCATCGCTACTTACAAATGCGTTTCTGAATCTTGCTTGCATAGTAACATTGGTAGCATATTCGGCAAAATCATCGTCGAAATTATTAAACTTCATTGCATAATAATTGGTGAGATGACTCTTATTCGTTAACAAATCAAAATTGGCTAACTCTAAAATTCTTGGAGTCCATTTTAAATTAGCCTTAAGTTGTTTTAGCAAAAGACCACTTCTTTCAACAGCATTGATATTGATTATAGATTTTAATGTATCTCCATGCACATTAAAACGATCTAGATCAATATTTAACTTCGATAGCCATATATGGGCTCCATCAAATCCTTCTATAGGTTTATCAAAATCATTATTGATTAATAAAATACCATTTTTAATATTAAATTGTTTTACTGTTAACTGTAGTAAATTTTCAGGTATGGTTAAATCGGGAGGAGGAAATATATAATTGGCTGGTCTATTACCATCAAATTTTTGAATGTCTACAAAGGGTTCTTCAATTTGAATATTATCAATTTCAAAAATATTTTTATTAAAGTTTACATGCTTTGCTTCAACAAGTAAATCTTTAAACTTAATAGTTAAAGTTTCTCCTCTCCATGCATCATGTTTAATAATGTGTATATTAGAGAAATCAAGCTTTTGAATTTGATAATTTGTAGAAGATTTTTTTGTAGAAGGCTTATCAGAAGCAAAATGATTGATTATATATTGGTAATTCCAAACACTATCTTCCCTATTCATTTTAATAAGAGCATTGTTAATGCCTAGATAAGAAATAGTAACATTATTCTTTAAAAAAAACCAATCTGTAATCTGTAAACTTATACTACCAGCATGTAATAAAGTATCAGATTTTCTATCTAAAACCAACACATCATTAATATTAGCTTTATTAAATAAGCTAAAACTTACACTTTTTATTTCAACTTTAGAGTTTAAGTCTTTTGATAATTTTTTTGTTGCAATATCTACCAACCAATTTTGAATAATTGCAGTCTGAATGGCAAATGCTAGTAACCCAATTACTAAAACAATAACCAGCAAAGCTTTACCAAATATTTTTAGATACTTTTTCAGATATTAATCAATGATTTACAAAACTAAGTTCATTTAAGAAAAGTTGTGGTATTGGATTGGTTTAAAATGTTAAGTTTATCCATAAATTTTAAAATCTAAAATTTAATGATTCAGTTAAAGTAATTAGGATAAAAAAACGCAATTATTAAAATTATACTAAGTTTGCCATCCTCTTAATTTAAATTTATGAGAAAAGAAAGAGAAGAAGATTTTGAACAGAACCTAACTGGAGATGAAACACCTGGTACTGAAGATGTAAAACCAAAGTGGTATAATAGAATCAGAAAAGGAATAACAACCGAAACTGCTGATAAGAAAGAAACACCAGAAGGTTTATGGAATAAGTGCCCCGAATGTAATTTTATTACTACTACTTCTGATTTAAAGGAGAATTTATTTATTTGTAGTAAGTGTAATTATCACCACAGAATCGGTTCTGTAGAATATTTCAACATACTATTTGACAATAAAGAGTATGAAATACTTTTTGATAATATTAGAAGTAAAGATTTTTTAAACTTTACCGATTTAAAAAATTATCAAAAACGTTTAGATGAAATTCATGCTAAAAGCGATTTAAAAGACTCTATGCGTGTTGCAGTAGGTTGTGCAAATGGCGAAAAAATGGTGGTAGCCTGTATGGATTTTGAATTTATTGGTGGAAGTTTAGGTAGTGTAATGGGAGAAAAATTCAGCAGAGCAGTTGATTATTGTTTAGAACACAAACTACCTTTTATTGTAATTAGCAAAAGTGGTGGTGCACGTATGATGGAAAGTGCATTTAGCTTAATGCAATTAGCAAAAACCAGTGGTAAACTTTCTCAATTAAGCGATGCTAAACTGCCTTATATCTCTATTTTAACTGACCCCACTTTTGGTGGTATTTCTGCAAGTTTTGGAATGCTAGGCGATTTAAATATTGCTGAACCTGGTGCTCTTATTGGTTTTGCCGGACCACGTGTTATTAAAGAAACCATTAAAAAAGATTTACCAGAAGGTTTTCAACGCAGCGAATTTTTATTAGAGCATGGTTTTTTAGATTTTATTATCGATAGAAAAAACATGAAGGCTAAACTGGCTCAGTTGATTCAGTTGTTTAGAAGCTAATATTGAAATGAGTCAAGAATTTAACAATAGGCAAGCTTTCTTTAATTATTTCATTGAACAAAAATTTGAAGCTGGTATTGTTTTATTAGGTACAGAAGTAAAAAGTATTAGAGAAGGCAAACTCAGTTTTAATGACGCTTTTTGTATTTTAGAAGATAATGAAGTATGGCTTCGAGGTCTATATATTGCTGAATATAAACTAGGCACTACCAACAACCACATTGCTGTTCACGATAGAAAACTTTTACTTAAAAGAAGAGAAATTAGTAAACTTCAAGCTGCAACAAAAGAAAAAGGACTGACCATTATTCCACTTAAAGTTTTTATTAACGATAAGAATTTAGTTAAAGTTGAAATTGGTGTTGCCAAAGGAAAAAAACTGTACGACAAAAGAGAAACCATCAAGAAAAAAGATAATGATAGGGAAATGAAAAGGTATTTAAAATAGCTTTTTATTTCTTATCATAAAATTCAATATTCACATCTTCCAAAGTTCCATTATCCATAGCTGCAAAAAGACTCAATACATCGGTTTCTAATCGTTCAAAAATTGTTGTTGCAACTTCATTATTCATCATAAATTGAAAAGAACTTAATTCATAGAAGTTATCTATTTTAGACAGTTGTAAACAGATAAACCCAGAAATCTTCAAATCTCTTTTCTTCAAATTTTCGCTAATCAATTGCTCAATTAAATTCAATTCAAATTCATTCTTTTCATTCAACATCTTATAATTCTTACCATCAGTCAGAATAACTATTTGTTCTGTATTTACTGAGTTTGAAGTAATCTCTTTTTGTACTAAAGCTGAAAGACTTGATTCTTGTATGGTTTCTTGAGCAGCACCCACAATAATTATTCTATCCATAAAAGAATTTGCCTTCAACTTATCGTAAAAACCATTATTCAAAACTTGCTCATTTGACAAAACAACCACGTCAATTTTTTGGTTAACACAAAAATTTACAATATCATTCTCATCATCAAAATCAATGTTTACAAATGATTCTGATTGATTATTTAGGATGTTTGGAGCAGCAAAAAAATGCTGAGTGTAATGATGACTCAACTTCAATTTATCACCTAAAATACATGCAAAATCTTCGTTGCCTATTATTAAAATATTCATATTTATTAATTGCTGCCAAAAGTAAATATGAAATATGAATTGGTAGTTTAAGATTTATCCCTATTTTGGCATCTTTAATTAAAATCAAAACTGTTATATGAATCAAACTGCAACTGCAAAACAAGGTCACCCTAAAGGTTTATGGGTTTTGTTTGGAACTGAAATGTGGGAAAGGTTTAACTTTTATGGAATGCGTACATTATTGACTTTATTCATTGTAAACGCATTAATGATGAGTAAAGAACAATCATCAATTATTTATGGTGGTTTTTTGGGTCTATGTTATTTAACACCCATGTTAGGTGGTTTTATATCTGATAAGTTTTTAGGAAACAGATATTGCATTATGTTGGGAGGTTTAGTAATGGCTATCGGTCAGTTTTTACTTTTCACAAGTGCCACTGTTTTTACATCAAACCTAGATTTAGCTAGAACAATTTTATACATTGCCTTAGGCTTTATCATTCTTGGAAATGGTTTCTTTAAGCCTAATATTTCTAGCATGGTAGGTAGTTTATACCCTAAAGGAGAAAAAAATAAACTAGATACTGCATTCACCATTTTTTATATGGGTATTAATGTTGGTGCATTTCTTGGCCAATTTATTTGTCCAATGCTTGGTGATGTTGTTGCTGCTGATGGAACAAGAGATGTATTTGCTTTTAAATGGGGATTTTTAGCTGCAGGTATGGCCATGTTAATTGGTACACTTACTTTCTTTTTATTAAAAGATAAATATGTAACAACACCAGATGGCAGAGCCATTGGAGATTTACCATCTCGTAATGTTTCTTCAGATTATGAAGAAGGAGAATCCCAAAGTGCACAATTTACCAGTAAAGCTTTAACTATTGCTATAATCAGCTTTATTGGTTTAGGCTTAATATTTCATTATGTGGCAGGTCAAAATGTAATTTATTCAATCATTTATGGTTCTGGATTAACACTTGCTGGTTTAATTTTAAGTGATAAATCATTAACTAAAGTAGAAACAGATAGAATTCTAGTTATTTATATTGTTTCTTTCTTTATCATCTTTTTCTGGGCTGCTTTTGAACAAGCTGGTTCATCTTTAACTTTTATTGCAGATAATCAAACAGACAGAAACTTTTTTGGTTGGAATATGCCACCTTCAATGGTACAAATATTCAATGGAATATTTGTTGTAATGTTTGCTGTACCTTTTAGCTTGTTGTGGGATAAATTAAGAGCAAAAGGTAAAGAACCTATTTCTCCATTTAAGCAAGCTATTGGTTTAGCTTTAATTGCATTAAGCTATTTTATAATTGCTCATAATGTAAAAGATTTAGGTAACACAGGTTTATTAGCCATCTATTGGTTAATCTTATTGTATTTATTACAAACTTTTGGAGAATTATGTTTATCGCCAATTGGACTTTCATTAGTTGGTAAACTTGCACCAAAAAGATTTGCTTCATTGTTATTTGGTGTGTTCTTTTTATCGAATGCTTCTGGATATGCCTTAGCTGGAACTTTAGGTTCTATTCTTCCTGCAACTGGTGCAGATTTTGAAGTTGCAACTAAAGCTGGAATTAATTTACAAGATATTTTAGATAAAAAAATAGTACCAACTGCAGAGAATTTAAAGTTTTTAGTAGACAATAAAATTCGTGATCATTATCCAACATTTGCAGGATTTACTATTACTAACTTATATGAATTCTTTATGGTATTTGTAATTTTATGTGGTATTGCTTCAATCTTACTTTTCTCTTTAACACCAAGATTAAAGAAGATGATGCATGATGCTGGATAATTATTTTCAAAGCTATTTAATTCATTAACTTTATCGAGCCACTTAAAAAAAGTGGCTCTTTTTTTAAACTAATTTTTATGTGGAAAAAACATCCAAAAGCATTACCATTCTTATTTTTTTCAGAAATGTGGGAACGATTTGGTTATTATTTAATGATTGGAATTTTTACTTTGTATTTGAAAGATGTTAATGCAGGTTTTGGAATGACAGAAGCTGAATCAGCAGATTTATATGGAACATTTATTGCCCTTGTTTTTTTAACACCTTTTTTAGGAGGTTTAATTGCCGATAGATATTGGGGATATCAGAAATCAATTATAATTGGTGGTATTTTAATGGGTATTGGTTATTGTTTAATGGTGGTTCATTCTTTACCAGTTTTATATGTTGCTATGACATTTGTAATTGTTGGTAATGGTTTTTTTAAACCCAATATTTCTACTTTATTAGGTAATACATATACAACAGAAGAACATAATCATCAAAAAGATGAAGGCTATAATATTTTCTACATGGGCATAAATGTTGGTGCATTTATTTGCAATTTTTTTGGTGCTGTTTTATATATTGTTTATGGCTGGGGTTATGCCTTTATTGCAGCTGGAATTGGAATGTTTTTGGGAGTAATCATCTTTATTATTGGCAAACAACATTATGTAAAGTATGATGTAAAAAAAGGCATGAAAGAAGGCGATATGTCGTTGGCAAAAATTGGCTTACTTATTTTGGTTCCTTCAATTATTGCTGGCGTTATAGGTTGGATGATTCCAAATAATTGGTTTGGTTCTGACTCTACGGATGCTTTCATTTTTGCTTGTATTCCTATTATTTATTTTTATACTTCTTTATATACTAAAGCTGATAAAGATGAGAAAAGACCAATTGCAGCTTTACTTGCAATTTTTGCTGTAGTTGTGTTATTCTGGGCTGTATTCAAACAAAATGGTTCAGCATTAAATACTTGGGCAGATAGATATACTGATAGACAATTATCGAACACAACAAAGGAATTTATTACTGATATTAAATTAGCTAAAGTTGTAACTTATCAAAAAGATTCTGTTCCAGTTTATGATCATCAATTTAGAATTCAAAAAGCCGATGGAAAAGTTATTAAAGAACTCAACTATCCAGCATATTTTAAAAACGTAAAACCAGAAAATCTGCCAAAAGAAAATGAAGAAGTTAGTTTATGGTCAACCAATTTAAGTCAATCTATTAATCCTGGCTGGGTAATACTTCTAACACCTTTGGTTGTTGCTTTTTTTGCTTTCTTAAAAAGAAGAAACAAAGAACCATCTACAGCTACAAAAATTGCATTTGGGTTATTTATATCTGGTTTATCTGCACTAGTAATGGTGGCTGCAGTTTATGCCTCAAATAATGGTACAGAAAAAGCTTCTGTTTGGTGGCTTATTGGTAGTTATGGTGTCATAACAATTGGAGAATTATTTTTAAGTCCAATGGGTTTATCATTAGTATCTAAATTAAGCCCTGTAAGAATTACATCATTAATGATGGGAGGTTGGTTTTTAGCCACTTCTATTGGTAATAAATTATCAGGAGTTCTTGCAACCATGTGGGATTCTTATGAAAAAAAGTCGAATTTCTTTTTACTTAATTTCAGTTTACTCATGTTTGCTGCATTAGTTTGTTTTATAATGTTAAGATGGTTAAATAACATAATGAAAGAAAAAGGGCTACACTAAATTTTAAATAGTTATGCAAAACCACAAGCAACCAAAGGCACTTTATTTATTATTTTTCACAGAAATGTGGGAACGTTTTTCTTTCTATGGAATGAAAGCTTTGTTATTAGCCTATATGGTTACCCAAATAAAATTTGATGAACCTAAAGCTTATGCCATATTAGGATCTTATGCTGCTTTAGTTTATACAATGCCAATGTTTGGTGGCATGATTGCTGATAAATTTTTAGGGTATAGAAAAGCAATTGTTTTTGGTGGAATTATTATGAGTGTTGGACATTTTGTTTTAGCAATTCCTCAAGAATGGAGTTTTTTTTATGGTATGGCTTTTATTATTTGTGGCAATGGATTTTTTAAACCTAACATTTCAAGTTTAGTAGGAACTTTATACGAAGAGAATGATGTTAGAAGAGATAGTGGATTCTCTTTATTTTATATGGGCATCAATATTGGTGCAGCTTTAGGAGGCTTGCTTTGTGGTTATGTTGGACAAAAAATAAATTGGCATTATGGTTTTGGATTGGCTGGAATATTTATGATTTTAGGATTAGTTGTTTTTGTTTTGGGTAAAAATATTTTGCAAGATAAAGGCCTTCCTCCAAGTGAAGAAGTTTTAAAAAAGCCCATCTTGAGTTTTATAAAAACTGAACATTTTATTTATTTAGCCACCTTATTATTAGTTCCAGCAGTTGTGTTTTTATTTAACCAATATTCTATAATGGATTATATAATGTTTGGATTGGGATTTCTATCCTTCATTTATATTTTGTGGATTGGTTTTAAACTTGACTTAGAATCGAGAAATAAATTGTTTGCAGCATTAGTAATGATTGTATTTTCTGTTTTGTTTTGGGCATTTTACGAACAAAATTCAGGATCACTGAATTTGTTTGCAATGAGAAATGTAAATATGACAATTAATGGTGCCGAGTTGCCAGCATTAGCAATAAATAATTTTCTACCACCTGGATGGGTAATCATTTTAAGTATTGTATTTGCTTGGTTATGGCCTTGGTTAAATCAAAAAGGAAAAGAACCATCAACTCCTTTAAAATTTTCATTGTCATTTATACTTATGGGTATTGGTTTTTTTGTTTTTTATTTAGCTTGTAATAATAACATTCAAACAGGTTTAATTCCCTTGTGGACCTTTGTTCTTGGATACTTTTTTATAATTGCAGGCGAATTATGTTTATCGCCAATTGGTTTATCAATGATAACAAAATTATCTCCAACTAAAATCGTAGGACTTATGATGGGCATATGGTTTTTTGCTAGTGCAATTGGAGAGTTTATGGCAGGAAAAATTGGTGCATTAATGAGTGTTCCAGAAGCTGTTCAAAATAATTCTGTAGCTTCAATGCCATACTATTCAAGCATTTTGAGCAATATAGCATTAGGCTGTTTAGCAGTTGGAGTAACATTGTTTTTATTTGTTCCTCTTTTAAAAAAATGGATGAAAAATATTAATTAAAACAACTTCAAAATTTAAGTATTAAGGTTTTATAATCAAAAAAATAAACAATGAAAATTGCAGTTTTAGGTGCAGGAATGGTGGGCAGAACAATTGCCTTAGATTTAGCTAAAGATTATGCTGTTACAAGTTTTGATTATAGTAATAAAAACTTAGAATTGCTTTCAAAATTAAATTCAACAATTAAAACAGTTGAAGTAGATTTAACACTATACAATGAGTATACTCAACTTTTAAATCCTTTTGATATTATTGTGATAGCAGTTCCAGGTTTCATGGGTTACAAAACATTAGAAGCCGTAATTGAGTGTGGCAAAAATGTTGCTGACATCTCTTTCTTTCCTGAAAATGCTTTACAACTTAACGAACTTGCTATTCAACATCAGGTTACAGCTATTACTGATATTGGTGTTGCTCCAGGAATGAGTAATTTAATTTTAGGAAGATATAACGAAGAAATGCAAGTTCAAAATTTTGAATGTTATGTTGGTGGCTTACCAAAAATTAGAAAAAAACCTTTTGAGTACAAAGCACCCTTCTCTCCTATTGATGTTTTAGAAGAATATACCAGACCAGCACGTTTACAAGAAAATGGTTTTGTAATTACTAGACCAGCATTGAGTGAAACTGAACTCATGCATTTTGATGGTATTGGAACGCTGGAAGCCTTTAATACAGACGGTTTGAGAAGTTTACTTTTCACTATGAACCACATTCCTAATCTAAAAGAAAAAACATTAAGATATCCTGGTCATGTTGAATTAATTATTGCATTAAAAGATGCTGGATTTTTCAATAAGAAAACAATCAACATAAATGGAATAGAAATTTCACCATTAGAATTTACTTCTAAAATTTTATTTAAAGAATGGAAATTAAATGATGATGAAGAAGAATTAACTGTGATGAAAGTCATTATTGATGGCACAGAAAATGGTGTAACTAAAAAAGTAGTTTATGAATTGTTAGACGAATATGATACAACAACCAAACTATCTTCAATGTCATGCTCAACAGGATATACTTGTACTGCTGCTGTTAACTTAATTGCCAAAAATATGTTTTCTGATAAAGGTGTTTTTCCACCAGAATTTGTAGGAAAATACCAAGCATGTTTTGAGTTTATTTTAAATTATTTGAAAGAGAGAAATGTAATTTGGAAAAAGAAAGAATTAGCAATTTAGCTATTCCAAATTTTCCAGTTTTCTTCTGCTTGTAAACAAAGCATTTCATAACCATTTTTTACAAATGCTTTTTGAGCTAACCCTTTTTTCATGAAAAGAGTTTCGGATGGATTATATACCAAATCAAACAAATAATGTTTTGAACTGAGGTAGTGATATGGAATATCTGGACAAGTGTCTTCCAATGGAAAGGTTCCTAAAGGAGTTGTGTTAATTATAATTTGATGAGAAGAAATTAAATCATCAGTCAACTCATCATAAGTTATACAATGTTTAGATTTAGTTCTATTAACTATTGAATAATCAATTTTCAATTTATTCAGCACAAATTTTATTGAAGCAGCCGCACCACCATTACCCAGTATTAATGCTTTCTGATGAAATGGTTTAAGATCTTTTATAAAAGATTGTTCAAACCCAATAAAGTCGGTATTAAAACCATATAATTTGCCTTCAATTACTTTGACACAATTACATGCATTTATTTTCTTTACTGCATCATTTATTGAGAATAAAAAAGGAAGAATTTGTTGTTTATATGGAATGGTAACTGCAAATCCTTTAATAGAATCATCTTGAATTAAATTTTGAACTAATTCAATTTTTTCTATATCAAAAAGACTAAACTGTGCATTTTGAATATTTTCTTGCTCAAACTTTTTATCGAAATATTTTTTCGAAAAAGAATGTGTTAAAGGATGACCTATTAAGCCAAAAACATTCATTAAGATTTTTTATCTAAGTATAAAAAGAAAGTATCACCACGTAAACCTATTCTCATTGCTTCTAAAGGTAATACTTCATTAGGTGCAATATTTCCTAAATTAACATTACAACCAATTAATTCTAAGAAGTAGAGTTGTTGTGCTTTTTGTGGAGCTTCCCAAATAATTTTTTCTTCAGGGATTTGAGTTAATATTTCTTGCACTAATCCTTCACGAACTTCTCCAGATCCTCTATAAATACCTACATTACCAGCTTCTCTAGCTTCTGCAATTACATAAGTAGAACCTGCTTCTAGTTCTGCTCTCATTAATTCTATCCATTTATAAGGGGGAATAATATGTGCAGCATCTTTACTTCCAACCTCACTTAAAACAGTAGCATGTTTAGTAAGTTTTTCAATATAACCGCATTTTTCTGTGTGAGGAATAGTAATCGATCCATCACTTACTTCAATATATTCTACTCCATAATCTTTACAAATTGCAATAAAATCATCAAACTGATTTCTTATTAAAAATGCTTCGAACAATGTTCCACCAAAATAAATGGGCATTCCAGCATTTTTATATACTTCTATTTTTTCTCTAAGATTTGGTGTTACGTAAGAAGTTCCAAAACCAAATTTTACAATATCTACATGCGGACCTGCAATTTCTAAAAAATTCTTTGTTTCTCCAATACTCAGGCCTTTATCCATAACCATAGTTATACCATGATGTCTAGGTTTTAGATTTCTTGTAGGAATTTGATTTAGATTAAAATTCATTTCATATTAATTTAAGCAAAGCAAATGTAAGGTTTGAGTAGAATTTGGTTTACATGATTATCATCATAAAAATTAAATAAGCATTAAAGTTTTCTTTTTTGCAAAATTTTACTGTTTATAAAATAAGAACTATATACTGTAATAATTGCAACTATAATACCACCTGCTACATCAATTGGAAAATGTTGAGCCTGATACACTCTTGAATAACCAACTATAATTGCTAAAACAAATCCTGTGGCTATCCAACGATTACTTTTATTAATTAAACATAAAAGCAAATACATAGTAAAAGCTTGAGTGGTATGACCTGAAGGAAAGCTTCCCACCAAATGAATAGTAATACCAGGTATGGTATGAATGATATTCTTTAAGTGTGGCAATGCTTCTAGTGGTCGGGGTTGATTGACAAAAACTGACCCTTTAACAAAATGAACAATGATTGTTGAAATGATTATAGAAAACAGAATCAGCAAAAACTGTTTTTTGTCTTTCCATAAAAAAAATAAAACAAATACTGCCCAAATTACACCATCGCCCAAATATGTAGTATACTCAAAAAAAATATCAGCAATTTTTCCTAAATCAGTATTTAAAATTAAAAATAAATTTTCTTTTCCAAGAATAATTGAAAAACCTGTAATGATTATTGCAGCAAATAAGCTAATGATAGTAGCTTTGTGCAAATTATTTAAATTGTAGAATTGCATATGAAATACAAAGTTCAGTGCTTTAAAACATTTTAAGTACTTTTCATCCTCCAAATAATTAAAGATGGTTACAAATTTGAGTGAAAATCATAGTTTATTGACTAATTGGATAGCAGAAATTAGAGATGTTGCAATTCAGAACGATCGTTTAAGATTTAGAAGAAATTTGCAACGTGTGGGTGAAATTGCTGCATATGAAATTAGTAAAGAACTTCCTTTTGATTTAGTTGAAACACAAACTCCACTTGGAATACATGAAAGCAAGGTATTAAGAAGTCAGCCTGTTTTAGCTACTATTTTACGTGCAGGACTACCCCTACATCAGGGCATGTTGAATTATTTCGATAAAGCCGATAATGCATTTATTTCTGCATATAGAAAACACCATAACGATGGAACATTTGAAATTTGTTTAGATTACATGAGTTGTCCGAGCCTAGAAGGAAGAATTGTAATTATTAGTGACCCAATGCTAGCAACTGGTTCATCAATTGTAAAAACAATTCAAATTATGAGAGAAGATGGTGCACCTGCAGCAATTCATGTAGTGTGTGCTATTGCAAGCTCTGTTGGTATAGAATATATTTATAGAGAATGTGGTAATGATATTAAAATTTGGTGTGGTGATATTGACGAAGAATTAACAGCTAAAGGATACATTGTTCCTGGCTTGGGCGATGCTGGTGATTTAGCTTATGGAACAAAAATGCAATCTTAATTTTTTATAATCAAAATGTTAAAATAATAAACTGCACTTTTATTTTAACGAATTTGGGTAATTTCGAAAGTTCTAATGAAAAGATTTCTTGCTTTATTTTTATTGATAGCAATACATGAGGTTGGTTATTCACAAGACCCACATTATTCTCAATTTTTTGCTTCGCCACTTACATTAAATCCTGCATTAACAGGAAAATTTAATGGTGCTTATAGAATAGCAGGAAATCACAGAAACCAATGGCCATCTATAAACAATGCATTTATTACAAATACAGCATCTATAGATTTTCATATTCTTCAAAATAAAATCTCAGCTAATGATGCTTGGGGTGTTGGGTTTACTTTTTTAAATGATAATAGTGCTAATAGTGCAGTAAAATTTAATTATGCTTCTTTCTCTACTGCATATCATAAAGGATTAGATGAGGATGGAAACAACCAATTAAGTATAGGCATTCAAGCTACCTATGCTAATATGAATATTAATACTCTGAATTTAAAGTTTGAAGATCAGTTAACTACTTTAGGATTTACAGGAACAACCTCTGAAGTTTTTAATAATTCTACTTTACAATCTTCTTACTTCGATATTAATGCTGGAGTTTTATTTAATGGTAGTACCGGCGAAAACAATAATTATTATGCTGGTATAAGCATGTACCATATTAATAAACCTTATCAAAAATTTACAGGTACCGAATATTCTTTAAATGCAAGAATTACTGCTCATTTTGGGGGATATTATATGTTTAACGACAATTTTGGTTTTCATTTAAGTGGATTACATAGTATGCAAGGAAGAAGTAATGAAACAGTTATAGGTGGAGCTGCTGAATTTATTGCAAATCCTGATATGAGGAACAGAGTTAGCTTATATGCCGGAACTTGGCTAAGATTTAATGATGCATTTATTCCATATATAGGTATTGAATATTCTAACACTAGATTAGGCATAAGTTACGATGTAAATACTTCGTCGTTACAAACTGCATCTGCAAGTAGAGGTGGATTAGAAATATCATTAATCTATAATCACCCCACCAATAACGACAGACCAATTGCTTGTCCTAAGTTTTAGTAGTACCTTTTAAATTCTTATTTAATACATTTGAGCATTAAACCATAGTGATGTTAGTAGCAAAAAACATTATAAAAAATTACGGCTCTTTACAAGTATTAAAATCAGTAGATGTTGAAATTCAAAAAGGAGAATTAGTGTGCATTACAGGTTCTTCTGGTGCTGGCAAAAGCACTTTACTTCATATATTAGGAACACTTGATCAACCAGATACTGGAGAAGTTTTGATACACCAACAACCCATACACCATTTAACTGGTAAAAAGTTAGCTGCTTTTCGTAATAAGCATATAGGTTTTGTTTTTCAGTTTCACCATTTATTACCTGAGTTTAGTGCAATAGAAAATGTTTGTATTCCTGGATGGATTGCAGGTAGAAAGAAAAACGAATTGCAGATGGCTGCTAAAAATATATTAAAAAGACTTGGATTAGCTGATAGAATTGAAAACAAGCCCAATCAGTTAAGTGGAGGAGAACAACAACGTGTTGCTGTAGCAAGGGCACTAATTAATAATCCTGATATTATTTTTGCTGATGAACCTACAGGAAATTTAGATAGTAAACACGCCAAAGAATTACATCAATTATTTGTTGAATTGAGTGAAGAATTTAATCAAACATTTGTGATTGTAACTCATAATCTCGAGTTAGCTTCTCTCAGCAAAAGAGTACTTAAAATGAAAGATGGTAAATTTGAAAATTAATATGTGCTATGTCTAATTCAGTATTACTAGAAATAAAAAACAATATTGCATTTATCACCTTAAATAGACCAGATAAATTCAATTCTTTCAATAAAGAAATGGCTTTTAGTATGCAAGCTATTTTAGATGTGTGTGCAAAAAATAAAACAATCCGTTGCATTTTAATTACTGGCAATGGTAAAGCATTTAGTGCAGGACAAGATATAGGAGAACTTACATCAGAAAACCCTCCAACCATTTCTCAAATATTATGTGATCACTATAATCCTATTGTAACTAGAATTAGAAATATTCCATTACCCATAGTTTGTGCTGTAAATGGTGTTGCTGCAGGTGCAGGAGCCAATATTGCTTTGGCTTGTGATATAGTGGTAGCTGCTAACTCTGCAAGTTTTATACAGGCATTTAGTAAAATTGGATTAATTCCAGATAGTGGTGGAACTTATACTTTACCAAGACTCATTGGCTTTCAAAAAGCTGCTGCATTAATGATGTTGGGAGATAAAGTTTCTGCTGTTGAAGCTCTACAAATGGGTATGATTTATAAAGTTTTTGCAGATGAAAACTTAGAAATGGAAAGTTTAAACATTGCAACTACATTGGCAAACATGCCAACAAAAGGCTTAGCTTACACAAAATTTGTTTTAAATCATTCAGCTCATAACTCACTTGAAGAACAATTGAAACTTGAAGATGAATTTCAACAATTATCTGCAAAAACATATGATTACAACGAAGGCATTAATGCATTCTTAGAAAAAAGAAAACCTGTTTTTAAAGGAGAATAATTTAAAATACGAAGTCAGAGGTACGAAGTCAGAAGTACGATATACGAATTACGAATTACGAATTTTAGAGTTAGAATTATGATATTTCAATAAAACTTATTACATATAAACTAATCAACATTTCAACTTATTAACTATGTCAAGTCCAAAAGAAGTTGTTAATCATATGATGCAACATGATAAATTTAGCCAATGGCTAGGCATTGAAGTATTAGATGTTAATGAAGGCTATAGTAAAATAAGAATGACAATTAGAGAAGAAATGGTAAATGGTTTTGGAATTGCACATGGTGGTATAGCTTTTAGTTTAGCAGATAGTGCTTTTGCTTTTGCTTGTAACAACAGAAATAATTTATCCGTAGCTTTAGATACATCTATAAATTTTACAAAGGCTGTAAACGTTAAAGATGTTTTAACTGCAGAAGCAATAGAAATTCATAATGGACGAAGTACAGGTTTATATTTAATTTCTATTTTCAACCAAAATAATGAACAAGTAGCCCATTTCAAAGGCAATTGTTTTAGAACTCATAAAAAACTTGTTGACTAAAATTTAATGTAATGATTTATGCTTTTGATGGTTTTATTCCAATAATTCACCCTTCTGCTTTTATTCATCCACAAGCTTGTATAACAGGCAATGTAGTGATTGGAAAAGATGTTTATATTGGACCAGGAGCTGCTCTAAGAGGCGATTGGGGTAAAATAATAATTGGAGATGGATGTAATATACAAGAGAATTGTACTGTTCATATGTTTCCAGGAGTTACAACTATTTTAAAAGCCTTTGCACATATTGGTCATGGTGCTGTTATTCATGGTGCTACCATTGGAAAAAACTGTTTAGTTGGGATGAACAGTGTTATTATGGACAATGTAATTTTAGAAGATGAATGCATTGTTGGTGCTTTAAGTTTTATTAAACAAGATTCTTCTTTTGCGAGAAGAAGTTTAATAGTTGGAAATCCTGCAAAAAAAATAAAAGATGTAAGTGATGAGATGATGCAGTGGAAAACTGGAGGAACTAAGCTATACCAATCATTACCCAAACAAATGTTTGAAACTTGGCATGAGTGTGAGCCTTTAACAGCTCCACCAAATGAAGAAAAAATTCAGGAAGAACTTTTTAAAACTTGGAAGAGAAAATCATCACTCTAAATAAAATAATTACCAAGTTTAATAACTTCCACAGCTTCCTTTACATCATGCACTCGTAATATACTAGCACCATATAATATACCAATTGTGTTTAAAACTGAAGAACCATTTAAAGCTTCATCAGCAGTAATTCCTAAAGTTTTGTAAATACTGCTTTTTCGTGAAACTCCTAATAACAAAGGCTTTTGTAGCATTGTAAATTCTTTTAAATTTTTAACCAAGTTAAAATTTTGCTCAGTAGTTTTAGCAAAGCCAAATCCAATATCAAGAATTATATTTTTAATTCCTGCTTCTTCACAATGAGCAATTTTATTGATAAAATAATTTTTTACTTCACTAACCACATTATCATATTGAGTTTGAGTTTGCATATTTTGAGGTGTTCCTTTTAAATGCATACAAACGTATGGCACATTTAGTTGAGCAACTGTTGAAAACATAGTCTCATCCAAACTTCCACCACTAATATCATTTACCATTCTTGCACCTGCCTCTACAGCAATTTTTGCAACTCTACTTTGAAATGTATCTACAGAAATAATTACTTCTGGAAACTTTTGATGTATTCCTTCAATTAATGGAATAACTCTTTTCAATTCTTCATCAATAGAAATCATTTCACTTCCGGGTCTAGTGCTTTGTCCACCTACATCTAAAATAGTAGCACCATCTTGAACCATTTTTTCTGCAACGAATAAAGCCTCATCATTAGTTGATTTTCTGCTCTTATCATAAAAAGAATCGGGTGTAGCATTGATTATTCCCATTACAATTGCAGAACCAAACTCAAATATTTTTCCTTTACAATCTAAAGTAAACATGATATAAAAATGATTAAACAAAGTAACAAAGATTATAAGCTCTATTATCTTTGAACCTTATGAATTTTAAAGAAGCTTCAAAATATATACAAGATCAAATAAAACATTTTTATTCAAATAGAGAAGCACAGAATATTTCTAATTTGATTTTAGAAAGCATAACTTCATTAACGTCAACAGAAAGGTTAATAGCCAAAGATGATGAACTCACTTTTCATCAAAATCATCAACTAGAAATTTATATTCATCAACTATTACAATTTAAGCCCATTCAACAAATTTTAGGTAATACATGGTTTTGTTGTAATAAATTTTATGTGAATGAACATGTTTTAATTCCCAGACCAGAAACAGAGGAGTTGGTAGAGTTAATTATTAAGGAACAACAAAATAGTTCTTTATCTGTTTTAGACATTGGTACAGGCAGTGGTTGCATTGGTATTTCATTAAAAAACAAATCGCCAAATTTTTCAGTTACAGCCATTGATATAAGTGCTTTTGCACTACAAATTGCCAACAAAAATGCAACATTGTTAAACGCTCACATTCATTTAAAACTACTTGATTTTTTAAATGAAGATTCTTGGAAAGATTTAGAAACCTACGACATCATTGTAAGTAATCCCCCATACATCAAAGAAAGTGAACATCATGACATGCAAAAGAATGTTTTGGATCACGAACCACATTTAGCTTTATTTGTTCCCGATAATGATGCATTAATTTTTTACAAAAAGATTGCAGATTTTGCAACTCATCATTTAAATAAAGCAGGAATTATTTATGTAGAAATTAATGAAGCTCTAGGAATAGAAACTGCTGAAGTATTTATCAGTAAAGGTTTTCAAACAAAGATTATCAATGACTTTCAACAAAAAGATAGAATTATTAAAGCTTGGCGTTAATTTATCTTTTCTTTTTCAAATCTAAGTAGTCTAAAAAATAAATTATCTTAATAGAAAAATTATTGTTTTGTGGTGCTGCAACAGTTCTTGAAAAGTTTTTAAAATAATTCTCTTCAAAATTATCATAATAACTAAAATCTTTCCAATTAAAAGTAATGAAACTACCTAAGGCAAATTGCCAAGTGTAAGTCATATCAATGTTTAAGGTATTAAAATTAGCTGCTGCTTCTCTAGTAGTATTAAATTTTGTTAATGATCCATCAGCATGTAATTGCTGAAAGTCTTCATGCCTTACTTTACTCCAATAGTGTCGAGTTCTAAATATTAAACCCATTTTATTGGTGAAATTATATTTTACTGTCAAAGTATTTTCAATTGTAACTCTTTGTCGTAATCCTATAATTGGAGCATTTGCTGTGGCATCGTAAAAAGCAAAACCAATTCCATTATTAGTAATATCTACATCAGAGCCAAGGCCTATTGTCAACTTATTATTAAATCTGAATTGATTGTATAAATTAGTGGAATAGCCAAAACCTTTTATACTTGGCCTGTTTGCAGTGAATAATCGAAAATTGGCAGAATATTTTTTGGCATCATTTGTATTGATCCAAAAACCCATACCCCAGCTTCCTGGTCTTTTAAAAACATAACCTTGTTTACGAGGTTCATAAAAATCGTTGCTTTTAGGGTTTGTATAAATGTTAATACCAACTCTCCATAAATTTTTGAGCTGCCCATTAATGTTTGTATTAATTCCTAAAGACTGATAATCCCAGGGTTTTAATCTAGTAGAATGATATACACTAAAATTTAAGTTTAATCTATTATACCATTTTTTGGGTTCTACCCATTTGTAACCAATCCACAATCCATTATCTACATAATTATTATTGGTAAAATAACCCATATCGTTTTGTTGATATTTATCATTTGCTAATTCTTGCCAAAAATTAAAATTGAATCTACCACCAGGTTTAGAAAAAGATATGACATGGTTATAACCTGTTAAATTCTTTCCTGGGCCTTCATAACCTACTAAATTACTAACACCCACTTTACCTGAAAAATTCCAGTTATTTTTCTTATCAAAAAAATCCCATAATGCTGCAGTGTTATAAGCATCATAATCTGCACCATTTCTAATTACACTTGTATTAATAAAAGAAATACTTGAATTATTTTTTAGAGTTTGATCTAAAACTAAAATATTATAATTTACTAAAGGACTTGTTTCAACTTCACGTGTAGTACCTTTTGTTTTGTCTAAAATAGTAGCATGTTGTGCTGCTGTAACTGCATTTAAAACACCTATACCCAAACCATTTGAGCTTCTTCCACTTACTTTAGTAGCATTAATTAATTTTGTTTCAATAGGATTATTAACGACAGAATCGGTTGATGTTAAATTTTCATAAGCCTTTCCGAAATTTATTGGAAAACCCCCTATTCTTCTACTATAAAATAAATTTCCTTTATTAAACAATTCAGTTCCTTCAGTAAAAAAACTTCTGTACTCATCGTATCGAACTTCAAAAGGACCAAGATTTAAAATTCTGTTATCGCTTTGAACCTGACCAAAATCTGGCACCAATGTCATATCTAAAGTATAGGCTTGATTAATGCCATATTTTACATCCATTCCTCCATTAATGGTACTTTGTAAATTTTTTTGATTTGGATTATTGTAAGGATAGTGATTAGCATTAAAAGATAAGTATGGCGAAAATGATAATCGAACTGGTGGTTTAATATCAGTTATGTTTTTTAATAACCCTTCTTGTGCTAAAAAATTTCCTCCTACAACAGGGTTAACAGGATTCCACATATACTGTTTACCACTTTTAGTTCTTCGTCTGGTTATATTCATTCCCCAAGTTTGATTGGGTTTTGCCACAAAACGAATAGCAGCATAAGGAATTCTCATTTCAAAAGTCCAACCATCTTTTACAATTTTTGTACTAGTTTCATAAACACTGCTCCAACTTCCATCTTCACCATTTGATGAATATTTAGCATCATATTGTTCGCCCAATGCAGTAACATAATACCCAAAGCCATTAATTTTATCATTGTAAGTATCAAACACTACTCCTACAAAATCATTTACTCCTACAACATCTCTTCCTACAAGTTCTTTGGAAATGCTATCAATATTAGCTTCATAACAATAACCACTTATATAAAACGCATGATCATCGTATAAAATATAAACTTCAGTTCTACTCTCTTCAGGCTCAGGTTTACCAAACGTGGGTCTCCATTCTACAAAATTTGTAATTTTTGTAGCCTGCTTCCAGGCTATATCGGTAAGATCTCCATCGATCTTAATTGGCAAATTTGTTCTAACAGCTATGGCTTCTTTAACTACAACTCCAGATTGAGATTGCACTCGATATGAAAAAAGTAAAATAATTATTGCAAAGTATATTCTCATGCTTCTGTCTAAAAAATAAAAGTAGTATATCAAAATACATCAAACAATCACAAAGGGATGTACGATAATATTTAATTATGAAAGGAAAATTTATTATATAAATTCAACTACTTTCATACTTTAATTGAATATAAATGATAGATTCTATAAAAAAACTTAAAGCTTTTTTCAATACAAGTAATACTAGTTCTATTGTATTTAGAAAAAATCAATTACTAAAACTCAAAACCGCTGTAATTAAACATGAGCAAGAGTTATACGAAGCATTGTACAAAGATTTAAAGAAAAACAAAGAAGAAGTTTGGGTAACCGAAATTGGTTTTTTTTTAACAGAACTGAACCATACCATTAATAATTTGAAAACATGGATGAAGCCAAAAAAAGTAAGAACCAATTTGCTCAACCTACCCTCATCTAGTTATATTTATCATGAACCATTAGGTGTAGTTTTAATTATTGCACCGTGGAATTATCCTTTTCAATTATTATTTACACCACTCATTGGAGCCATAGCTGCTGGAAATTGTGTGGTATTGAAGCCTAGTGAATTTACTCCTGCTACTTCTTCAATAATGAAAAAAATTATTGAAGAAACTTTTGATGAAAATTATATTTTATATATAGAAGGCGATGGTGCAACTGTTGTGCCTGAAATGATGAACAATTTTATTTTTGACCATGTTTTTTATACTGGCAGTACTGCTGTTGGAAAAATAATTTACCAACTTGCTGCTAAAAACTTGGTGCCAGTTACTTTAGAATTAGGAGGAAAAAGTCCCTGTGTTGTTGATGAAACAGCTAATATAAAAATTGCTGCAAAAAGAATTGCACTCACCAAGTATAGTAATTGTGGACAAATGTGTGTTGCCCCTGATTATGTATTAGTACATGAATCTGTAAAAGAAGAATTAGTTGAAGAACTTAAAAAATACATTCAACAGTTTTATGATGTTGATAGTGCTCAATCTTATCACTATGGCAAAATAATTAATGAAAAACAAATTGACAGAATTGTAAAATATTTAGATGATGGAAAAATAATTTTTGGTGGAAACTATGACAAAGAAAAATTATACATTCAACCAACATTATTAGAAGTACATGATGTGAATAGTTCAATTATGCAAGATGAAATATTTGGACCATTGCTTCCTATAGTAACTTATACATTAAAAGAACAAGCAGTTGAAATCATCAATAAAAATCCTAATCCTTTAGCATTCTATATTTTCGGTACTTCAAAAAATGAACAAGAATATTGGTTACAAAAAATTCCTGCTGGTGGTGCTTGTGTAAATAATGCTAGTTTACATTTAACCAACCATCATTTACCATTTGGTGGAAGAGGCTTTAGTGGACTTGGAAATTATCATGGCAAATTTTCATTCAAAACATTTAGTCATGCAAAAGCAGTGTTAAAAACACCTAATTGGTTTGACCCTTCAATGAAATATCCTCCATTTAAAGGGAAACTTGGTTTGTTTAAAAAGATAATAAGATAAAGTGCCAAACATTTAATAGATAAGCTTATTATTGATAAAATTTAATATGATAAAATCAACTCTTTTTTCTTTATTTCTACTATCAGTACTAATAACAAATGCTCAAGACACTCAACTTTCAGGTGCAAAATCAATAACCACTTTAAATTCTTTAATAGGAAAATCAATTGTTGAGGTAAAAACTATTTTGTTAAAGTACAATTTAGAAAATAAACAAGTACAAAAAAATGACGAAGATTTAAAAGTTGATGTTTATCCTTTTTACAGAAAAGGTATTACTGAAAATGAGAAAAGAGATGAGCCACAATACTATCTTGGATGCAAGAATAATAAAGTTCTTTTTGTAACTGTTTCTTTTGAAACTGAAGAAGAAGAGGATGCAAAAAAAATTATTAGCTCCTTGAAAACTCAATCTTCAAAAATTGGTTTCAATCTTGAGAAAGATAAAAGTAAATCAATGATAAAAAAAGAGGGAGGATTCGAATTTCTCAAAGAAGTTTATTGGCATAAAAACTATCAAACTAGTTTAACTTCTTTTCTTTTAAATGACGATAATTCGACCCTGATACTTTCATTAGGAGAAATGAAATATGTAAATGCTATTTTTGAAATTAACAAGAGCGACTTTGGATTCTAATAAGTTGTTTTACTTTTAGCATTATATATATTTGCTCTAGCAAATGAATAACCCCAACCTAAATATTAATACAGAAAATCTTTCAGCTGCTGATAAAGAATTTGAAAATAAAATTCGTCCATCAGAATTAGATGAGTTTACTGGTCAGCCTCAGTTAATAGAAAACCTTATAATTTTTATTAAAGCTGCAAAGCTTCGTGGAGAAGCTTTAGATCATACTTTATTTCACGGACCTCCCGGTTTAGGTAAAACAACTTTATCTAGAATTGTTGCTAATGAAATGGGTGTAAATATTAAAGAAACAAGTGGCCCAGTAATTGAAAAACCTGGCGATTTGGCTGGTTTATTAACTAACCTTGAGCCCAATGATGTTTTGTTTATTGATGAAATTCACAGACTAAGCACTGTTGTAGAAGAGTATTTGTATGCAGCTATGGAAGATTTTAGAATTGACATTATGATTGATTCTGGACCTAATGCTCGAAGTGTTCAGATTAATTTAAATCCTTTCACATTAATTGGAGCTACTACAAGAAGTGGTTTATTAACTGCTCCACTCCTTTCTCGTTTTGGAATAAAAAATCGTTTAGAATATTATAGTGCAGAAACCTTAAAGAAAATTATTTTAAGAAGTGCGGGAATTTTAAAAGCCAATATTGAAGAAAGTGCTGCTGAAGAAATTTCTAGAAGAAGCAGAGGAACACCTCGAATTGCAAATGGTTTATTAAGAAGGGTTAGAGATTTTGCAATGGTATTGAACGATAGTCAGATTGATTTAGGCATCACCCAACATGCATTAAAAGCGTTAAATGTTGATGAACATGGCTTAGATGATATGGATAATAGAATACTTTTAGCCATTATTGAAAAATTTAAGGGAGGCCCTGTTGGTTTAACAACAATTGCAACTGCTGTTGGCGAAGAAGCTGGTACTATTGAAGAAGTGTACGAACCATTTTTAATAAAAGAAGGATTTTTACAAAGAACTCCAAGAGGTAGAGAGGCCACCTTAAAAGCCTATAATCATTTAGGTAAAAAGCCAAATAAGAATTTTACGCCTGGTTTATTTGAAGAATAAACAAAAATTTCATTTTTTTCCAATTACGTTGCTTATTTAAAGTCAGTTTAAAATACTTTTGCAACCAAGTTAGAATTATGTATACGATTAAAATAAATTTTGAACAAAAAGGATTAGAGCCTCAAACTATTGAAACCAATGCTATTGGTGATAGTTTATTAGAAATATTATTAGATAACAATATAGAATTACACCATAATTGTGGAGCAGTTTGTGCTTGCAGTACTTGCCATTTATACTTAGAAAAAGGAGATGATTTTGTTGAAGAATTATCCGACAAAGAAGAAGATTTTATAGATAGAGCTGTAAATCCAAGAATCAATAGCAGATTAGGTTGCCAATGTGTATTACAACCAGGTTCAGGCACAATAGAAGTAACTTTACCAGATCAAACTCAATTTTTAGGAGAATAATACAATTAGACAATTTGAAAATGAGACAATGCTTAATGTGTAACATAAAAACATTAATCATTAAACGTTAAACACTAAACATTACCATGCAACATTTTGAACCCCCAATACATTGGAACGATTACGAAGACATAGCACTAAAACTTTATGAAAAATTTGGAGACGATTTTACTGAAAGTAAAATATACCGTGTTCGATTTACTGATTTGCTAGAGTGGGTTTTATCGTTACCCAATTTTGTTGGCAAAAGAGAAGAGTCTAATGAAGGTCATTTAGAAATGATTCAAAGTAGTTGGGTATATGAATGGAGAGATAATCAGAAGTCTTAAAAAGTATATCAGATCTTACTCATTAAAGGAACAAGAAAATAGCAAATAATTGTTATTACTACTATAGCTATAATATTCATTACAAACCCTGTTTTAATCATTTGTTTTAATTGAATTTTACCACTTCCAAAAACAATAGCATTGGGTGGTGTTCCCATAGGTAACATACTTGCTGCACTTGCACTTAAAGCCATTGGAATTCCTAAAATCAAAGGGCTAAAATTTAGTGCATCTGAAATTCCAGCAATAACTGGGGCAAATACAATTACCTGAGCTACATTGCTCATCACTTCACTAATAAAAATTGATATAATCACTACAATTAATATCAACCAAAATATTCCAAAGTTTGAAAATTGTGCCAACCAAACTCCAAGCATTTCAATTAATCCAGCCTTTTCTAATTGATTGGCCAAAGTAATTCCTCCACCAAATAAAATTAAAATGCCCCAAGCCATTTTACTGGTATCCTTCCATTCTAAAAGTTTTGAAGATGTTTTATTGACATCATTTGATGGAAAAATAAACAACAACAATGCTCCAAACATAGCAATCATAGTATCATCAATTTTTATCAGCTTTTGTTGAGTATTAATTAGGTCTTTGATAATCCAAAGTGTAGCTGTTAAAATAAAAATGATTAAAACTTTTTTTTCGGGAGCCGAAAGCTTGCCTAATAAATTTATTTCATTTTGAATTAAACGAGTTGTTTTGTCAGATGATTTAATATGATTAGGATATAAAAATTTTGTAGTTACAATATAGAGAGATAGCATCAAAAAAATTGCTATAGGTGTACAAACCATTGCCCATTCAGAAAACTGAATATTGTAATTATATTTTTTATTAATGAATGCAGAAAATGCAACATTAGGAGGAGTTCCAATAATTGTGGCAATGCCTCCAAAATTTGCAGCATAAGCAATGGCCAATAAAATACAAACACTCATGTTTGAAATGTTTCCAGAACCATCATTATTGTCTTCCATCACTTTAATTACAGATAAAGCAATTGGAAACATCATCATTGTAGTTGCAGTATTGCTTAACCACATACTTAAAAAACCAGTTGAAAGTATAAATCCAAGAATTATTTTATTTCCACTAGTTCCAGTGCGTTTAATAATATTAAGTGCAATTCGCTTATGTAAATTCCATTTTTCAATTGCTAGACCAATTAAAAATCCACCCATAAATAAAAAAATTACAGAATTGGCATAAGGAGCAGTCGTCTCTTCAATTGACGCTATCTTAAAAAGTGGAAAAAGAACTATAGGAAACAATGCCACAACCGGCATAGGCAAAGCCTCTGACACCCATAATGCAACCATTAGAATTGCAATTGCTAAAACTTTAGCAGCAGTTATACTTAAGCTCAGAGGATTGAAAATTAGAAAAAATAGAAAAAGCAAAATACATAAGATAGTTTTTATATTGTTTCTAATTGTTAGCATAGTTGATAACACAATAATATTTAATAATTAAATAAGTTTCTGTTTTTTACTTGAACTATAAAAAAATGGCTACAAAAGATGGTTTTCTTTGTAGCCACTAATAAAGCAATCGCTTCTAATTTATTATTGTACTTCTAGTTTTCCAAGTTTTGTATCAATTGCAGATTTTATTTTGTCTATAGCACCTGTCAATGCTAAATCATAATTCTTACCATAATCCTGAACTACAATTGGGTTTAACCCTTTTAATCTGGCTTCTAACAAACATTTTTTATCATCTATACCTGGTTTGCTGTTATTCTCATCAGAAAAGTGAACTTCTACTCTGGTAATTCGTTCATCAAACCTTTTAAGTTCTTTATTCAATAACTCTTGAATTTTATTTTCATAATCTGTGTTAACACTAAGATTTCTATCGGTATTAATTTGTATCATCATAAATAATTATATTGTTTTGTGAACTTGTAATTTACTGTATAAATTTCAAACCAACAAATAAACAAAGCAACTTACTTTCGAAGAATTAATTTATAAATAATTTGCCAACATGAGTAATATATATAACTTTTTTTCAACTATTAAAGCATTTGTTTTTGATGTTGATGGTGTATTAACCAATGGCGATTTAATTATTTTACCACAAGGTGTTATGGCAAGAACCATGAATGTTAAAGATGGCTATGCTTTACAGTTGGCTATAAAAAAAGCATATCATATTGCCATTATATCTGGAGGAAATTCTACAGATGTGATTGAAAGATTTAAAATTTTGGGAGTAACTGATGTTTTTATGAATGTGCATGATAAAGTTGAAGCATTGAGAACCTTTCAATCAAAATATCAACTCAAAGAGAGTGAAATGTTGTTTATGGGAGATGATATACCAGATTTAGAAGTTATGCAATTAGTAGGTCTACCCTGCTGTCCTCATGATGCAGTTGATGAAATAAAAAGCATAAGCAAATACATTTCTCCAATTATGGGTGGTAAAGGTTGTGTAAGAGATGTGATAGAAAAAGTGCTTAAACGACAGCAAAAATGGCATCATACTAATCAGGTTAGCAGTAAATAATATCCTTTTTTGTAGCATTTAACATTAATTTCTGTAGCTATAAACCCAAGTTATACCCTACATTTGCCGCTCGTTATGCAGCCAATTGAAGATTTTTTTCCTCTTTTAGAACAAAAAAAGAAAATTGTAATTACAACCCATCAAAAACCTGATGGTGATGCAATGGGTTCTTCTTTAGGATTATATCATTTTTTGATAAAATTAGGGCATGATGTTACTGTCATTTCACCAACCAATTGGGCTAATTTTTTAAACTGGATGCCAGGCGTTAAAAATGTTGTTGACTTTGAAATGTATCAGCATAAAGCAAAAGATATTATAGCTGAAGCTCAAATTTTATTTTGCTTAGATTTCAACACTCTCTCACGTATAAAAAACATGCAACAAAGCATTGAACAAGCAAATTGCATTAAAGTTTTAATAGATCATCATCAAGAACCACAAACCGCTGCTTTTAATTATGGTATAAGCAATACAAAAAAAAGTAGCACATGTGAAATGGTGTATGATTTCATCATTCAATCTAATCATCAAGACTTATTAGATGTTGAAATTGCTGCTTGTTTATACACAGGTACAATGACAGATACAGGATCGTTTAGATTTCCTTCAACAACTGCATCTGTTCATAGAATGGTAGCTCATTTTCTTGACCTTGGATTAGATCATGCTCAAGTGCACAATAATATTTTTGATAATTTTCTAGAAAATAGATTACGCTTTATTGGTAATGCTTTACTCAATAGAATGGAGGTTTTTTATGAGTATAATACTGCAGTAATGTGTATTCCAAAAACTGATCTAAAAAAATTCGATATTAAAACAGGAGATACTGAAGGCTTGGTAAATTTTATGCAAAGCATTACCGGTATTAAACTTGCTGCAATTGTAATTGATAGAGAAGAAGAAAGAAAATGGAGTTTTAGAAGTAAGGATGGATTTGATGTGAATGAGTTTGCACGTAAACATTTTCAAGGTGGTGGTCATGCTGCTGCTGCAGGAGGAAGAAGCAGTGATTCATTAGAAACAACATACAAACATTTTTTAACGGTTATAAAACAATATGAAACAGAACTTAACAAAAATTAAATTAGTTGTTGCCATTGTAGCTTCAACTCTTATGCTTTCTGCTTGCAATAGCAATTACGAAAAAACTGCTTCGGGCATGGCATATAAAATTTCTCGAGGAAAAAGTAAGGATTCAATAAAACAAGGCAATATTGTAAAATTTTATATTGAATATAAATTACAAGATAAAGACTCAGTTTTGAATTCTAACTATGGCAAAATGCCTGGTTATTTACCAGTTGATACTGCAAAACTACCAAAGCATAATTTTACTGAAATTATTACCAAACTTCATGCTGGTGATAAGGTTGATTTTGTTTTAAATATAGATACATTAAAAAGTTTGGGTCAAATACCTGGCTATGATAATGTATTTAAAAAAGGTGGTTTAATTAAAGGAAAGGTTGAAATATTAAAAGTTTTTGCAAACGATTCATTAACACAACCCGATTATCAAGCAGAAGCTAAGAAAGAAGAAGCTCGTCAGAATTTAGCAATGCAAAAAGAACAAAAAGAAAGAGATGCAAAAAATAAAACACTAATTGTTGAACAAACAAAAGAGTTAAAAGAGTATGCATTAAAAAATAATATTAAATATGTACAATCACCTTTAGGCGTTTTAGTAGAAGTTCAAAACCCCGGAACAGGTATGAAAGCAGATAGCGGTAAACATGCTATGCTAATGTATAAAGGATATTTAACCAATGGAACAGTGTTTGATGCTAATATGGGTCCAACTGCTCAACACAAAGATCCAATAGATGTATTTGTAGGCTCACATAACACAATTCCTGGGTTTGAAGATGCCATGCAATATTTTGGTAAAGGAGGAAAAGGTAGATTATTAATTCCTTCAGTATTAGCTTATGGTGATAGAAGTGCACCAGGATTACCTGCAAATTCTAATTTAATTTTTGATATTGAAGTGACAGATGTTTTTGTGGAGAAACCAACAACTGTTGATTCAAGCAAACTAAAAAAATAATTGATTAAAATAGTTTGATGCCGAAGACTCTGCACAAAAGCAGAGTCTTCTTTTTTACAATCAACATTTAACTTTTCATCATTAAACTTATTCAATTCTTAACCCTTAAAGCCAAAGCAAAACCTTAATTTTGCACTTTAATTTTATACCCTACAAGAAGTAGAGACAATTTTTTAAATTTTTTATGAGCACAACAAACACAGCCGGACTAAGAAACATTGCAATCATAGCCCACGTAGACCATGGTAAAACAACATTAGTAGATAAAATTTTACATACTGCAAAAGTTTTTAGAGATAACCAAGAAACTGGTGATTTAATCATGGATAGCAATGATTTGGAAAAAGAAAGAGGAATAACCATTTTTTCTAAAAATGCTGCTGTTACTTACAAAGACACAAAAATTAATGTAATTGATACACCTGGTCACGCCGATTTTGGTGGAGAAGTTGAACGTGTATTAAAAATGGCTGATGGAGTAATACTTTTAGTGGATGCATTTGAAGGACCAATGCCTCAAACTCGTTTTGTATTACAAAAAGCACTACAATTAAATCTTCATCCAATAGTTGTTATTAATAAAGTTGATAAACCCAATTGTCGTCCAGATGAAGTTCATGATGCCGTATTTGAATTATTTTTCAATTTAGATGCAACTGAAGAGCAATTAGATTTTCCTACTTTTTACGGTAGTGGAAAAAATGGCTGGTTTAATAGCAAAAATGAACAATGTGAAGACATTACTCCATTAATGGATGGTATTTTACAATATGTACCAGCACCAAAAATTGCTGAAGGTCCATTACAACTTCAAATTACCTCATTAGATTATTCTTCCTTTTTAGGAAGAATTGCAATTGGTAAGGTTACAAGAGGAAGTATAAAAGAAAATCAACCTATTGCTTTAATGCAAGCAGATGGAAGCATTAAGAAAAGCAGAGTAAAAGAGTTATATGTTTTTGAAGGCATGGGTAAAAGAAGAGTAACTGAGGTTATAGCAGGAGATTTATGTGCAGTTGTTGGACTTGAAGATTTTGGAATTGGTGATACCATTGCTGATATTGATAATCCTGAAGCATTAGCTATTATTAGTGTTGATGAGCCAACTATGAGTATGACTTTCAGTATTAACAACTCTCCATTCTTTGGTAAAGATGGAAAATTTGTTACCTCTCGTCACTTACGTGATAGATTAATGAAAGAAACAGAAAAGAATTTAGCTTTAAGAGTAGAGGATACTGATAGTGCTGATAGCTTTTTAGTTTATGGTAGAGGTATTTTACATTTAGGTGTATTAGTTGAAACCATGAGAAGAGAAGGTTATGAATTAACCGTTGGTAATCCACAAGTATTGGTAAAAGAAATTGATGGTAAAAAACATGAACCTTATGAGGTTTTAGTGGTTGATGTTCCAAGTGAATTTAGTGGAAAAGTTATTGATTTGGTTACACAACGTAAAGGTGAAATGTTGGTAATGGAAAGTAAAGGTGAAATGCAACATTTAGAGTTTGATATTCCTTCTAGAGGATTAATTGGTTTACGTTCTCAAATGCTTACAGGTACAGCAGGAGAAGCTGTAATGGCACATCGTTTTGCTGAATATAAGCCTTGGAAAGGCTCAATACCTGGAAGAAGTAATGGAGTTTTAATTTCTAAATTTACAGGTACTACAACTGCCTATTCTATAGATAAATTACAAGATAGAGGAAGTTTCTTTATTGATCCTAGAGAAGATGTTTATGCAGGTCAAATTATTGCTGAGCATATTAAACCAGGAGATTTAAATGTAAATGCTGTAGAAGAGAAAAAACTAACCAATCATAGAGCTAGTGGTAGTGATGATAGTGTAAGAATTACTCCTAAAATTCAAATGACTTTAGAAGAATGTATGGAATATATTCAACAAGATGAATGTATTGAGGTTACACCTAAAACTATTAGAATGAGAAAAGTTATTTTGAATGAAGACGATAGAAAAAAAGACAGTAAACGAATGGCTGAAGCAGCTGTTTAATAGTTTCTAAATATATTTATTAAATCTCGTCATATTTTTGACGAGATTTTTTTTAAACTAGATTCCATGAAATCATTTTTGAAAATTTTATTTATTGCAATTTATTTGGTTAGTTGTTCGTCAAATGAACAAAAAGATATAATTGATCAACAAGATTATCAACAACAAAAAGAAAGCTTAGCAGATAAAGAAAAACGTTCTCCAAAATCATTTTTAGCCATATCAGGTACCTACAAAAGAAATATTTGGGGTAAAACAGTTTACAAAGCAGAAATTAAAAACAAAGCAACCATTTGCAGTTATAAAGATGTTAGAGTAAAATTGCTCTACTTCAAAGAAGGTGTACAAGTAACTAATCATGAAGAGTTGATTGAAGAACCTATAAGTCCCAATTCAATTTTTGATTTTAAAGCAAAATACAAAACACCCAAAGGCACAGATAGTGTTGCTGCATATATTATGAGTGCAGTTGCTGATAAGTAATGTTGAGTAGTTGATTGGTTGATTTGTTTAAAACAATTTTATTTTGCTTTTTAGTTCTTAGTTTTTGATTTAAATTTTGGTCCCATAGTTCAATGGATATCCGCCCGGCTGAAGCCATTCGGACGAGGAATAGAAGTTTCCTAAACTTTTGAAAATGTTTTACTGTTATGTATTGCAAAGCCTTACCAAAAAAGAATATTTATACAAAGGACATTGCAAAGATTTAAACAGAAGATTGCAAGAGCATAATTCAGGAAAAACTAAATCAAACAAAGCTTATCGGCCATTCATAATACTATATTTTGAAACCTTCAACACATTAATTGAGGCAGTAAAAATTGAGAAATATTGGAAAACTGCTGCAGGAAGAAGATATTTGCAAAAGAAAATTTTGGTCCCATAGTTCAATGGATA
>JAGXRG010000013.1 GCA_018335935.1 Chitinophagaceae bacterium
GTTGTGATTTGCTTTCATTGGAACAACACAGATACCAAAATAAAATAACAGCCAAATCTGTAATTTCAGTTCTTTCTATTTTTGATAACAACGTAAAATTAATTCACCCGATTTATTTCCTTGTTGTGATTTGCTTTCATTGGAACAACACAGATACCAAAATAAAATAACAGCCAAATCTGTAATTTCAGTTCTTTCTATTTTTGATAACAACGTATGTTGAAATATTAGGCGTTGCTGGTAGTTGTGATTTGCTTTCATTGGAACAACACAGATACCAAAATAAAATAACAGCCAAATCTGTAATTTCAGTTCTTTCTATTTTTGATAACAACGTATGTTGAAATATTAGGCGTTGCTGGTAGTTGTGATTTGCTTTCATTGGAACAACACAGATACCAAAATAAAATAACAGCCAAATCTGTAATTTCAGTTCTTTCTATTTTTGATAACAACTGATTTAACTAAATCTAATATAGAAGTGAAGTTGTGATTTGCTTTCAATTTCAGTTCTTTCTATTTTTGATAACAACAAGTTAAAGGTCGGATAGTTATTGATACTGTTGTGATTTGCTTTCAATTTCAGTTCTTTCTATTTTTGATAACAACGTGTGGAATTGGCGGCACACCTGATGATTGGTTGTGATTTGCTTTCAATTTCAGTTCTTTCTATTTTTGATAACAACTGATGGATAAGTTGCAGTTGTAAGGCTGCCGTTGTGATTTGCTTTCAATTTCAGTTCTTTCTATTTTTGATAACAACTATTAAAGAAAGTTTTCATCGAAGAAACTGTTGTGATTTGCTTTCAATTTCAGTTCTTTCTATTTTTGATAACAACGATTTCACTGCATTCAATAGAACAATAGGTGTTGTGATTTGCTTTCAATTTCAGTTCTTTCTATTTTTGATAACAACATACTTTGAAATAAAAGCAGCCACTACGCCGTTGTGATTTGCTTTCAATTTCAGTTCTTTCTATTTTTGATAACAACATTGGGAGATTTACAAAAATTATTATAGCAGTTGTGATTTGCTTTCAATTTCAGTTCTTTCTATTTTTGATAACAACAGGATCAGCACAGATAAAAGGCAAATCTAAGTTGTGATTTGCTTTCAATTTCAGTTCTTTCTATTTTTGATAACAACGTGCCGCAACGCCTGCACCTAAGCCAACTAGTTGTGATTTGCTTTCAATTTCAGTTCTTTCTATTTTTGATAACAACAAAACCGCACCAAAAGCAAGTCAACTAACCGTTGTGATTTGCTTTCAATTTCAGTTCTTTCTATTTTTGATAACAACTATTACATTTTTGTACCAAATAAGCAGATTGTTGTGATTTGCTTTCAATTTCAGTTCTTTCTATTTTTGATAACAACATGTTTATCAATCAATCAGGCTCAGTTTTAGTTGTGATTTGCTTTCAATTTCAGTTCTTTCTATTTTTGATAACAACGATGATATACTTTTTGTTGCTTATGATGCGTTGTGATTTGCTTTCAATTTCAGTTCTTTCTATTTTTGATAACAACACTGCCTACAACATAGGGTTTGCCAATATGTTGTGATTTGCTTTCAATTTCAGTTCTTTCTATTTTTGATAACAACGTAGCATAGGCACTATGGCCATGTGGAAAGGTTGTGATTTGCTTTCAATTTCAGTTCTTTCTATTTTTGATAACAACTTAAGTTTAAGACTAAAGGAGTTGACCCTAGTTGTGATTTGCTTTCAATTTCAGTTCTTTCTATTTTTGATAACAACGTATTGACTAATTTAACAGGTAGACAACGTGTTGTGATTTGCTTTCAATTTCAGTTCTTTCTATTTTTGATAACAACATCAAATAGCAACAATAAAAGACTTAGATAGTTGTGATTTGCTTTCAATTTCAGTTCTTTCTATTTTTGATAACAACTTCTGATATTGAAATTGAACAACCAACACCGTTGTGATTTGCTTTCAATTTCAGTTCTTTCTATTTTTGATAACAACATAGTTTAAGTGCGGGCATTCAGTTATGGTGTTGTGATTTGCTTTCAATTTCAGTTCTTTCTATTTTTGATAACAACAAATAGGGCTGTTGCCACCTTTACCACAACGTTGTGATTTGCTTTCAATTTCAGTTCTTTCTATTTTTGATAACAACTTCTAATAAATCAGGAACTTTTGCAGGTGCGTTGTGATTTGCTTTCAATTTCAGTTCTTTCTATTTTTGATAACAACAATTGCGAAATATAGATGAGTGAAAGTGGTGTTGTGATTTGCTTTCAATTTCAGTTCTTTCTATTTTTGATAACAACTTCTAAAGATTTTACTTCTTTGTGAAGTTTGTTGTGATTTGCTTTCAATTTCAGTTCTTTCTATTTTTGATAACAACTAGCAGCTATTTGCAACGCTGCGATGGAGTTGTGATTTGCTTTCAATTTCAGTTCTTTCTATTTTTGATAACAACTATTCCTTCATCGTCTATGCCACTCCATTCGTTGTGATTTGCTTTCAATTTCAGTTCTTTCTATTTTTGATAACAACAATGAGCAAGGAGGAAGCATTAGAACATTTGTTGTGATTTGCTTTCAATTTCAGTTCTTTCTATTTTTGATAACAACTGAATATATAGATATAGACACAGGAGAAGTGTTGTGATTTGCTTTCAATTTCAGTTCTTTCTATTTTTGATAACAACAATATATAGATATAGACACAGGAGAAGTAGTTGTGATTTGCTTTCAATTTCAGTTCTTTCTATTTTTGATAACAACTGTGCGGCTGCTGCTGTGCTGGCATACTGCGTTGTGATTTGCTTTCAATTTCAGTTCTTTCTATTTTTGATAACAACAAATTGGCAATTAAGGTTAAACGAAGATATGTTGTGATTTGCTTTCAATTTCAGTTCTTTCTATTTTTGATAACAACACAGGAGAAGAAACAGGAACAAATGGAGGAGTTGTGATTTGCTTTCAATTTCAGTTCTTTCTATTTTTGATAACAACAGAATTAGCTGTAATGCTTTATGGGTATGTGTTTGAGTAAAATGAAGAAAGAAAAAAATCATTAAATGACTTTATTGAGACAACTCTTTAAGGTCATTTTTTTTAAATCAGCAGATTCCTCGTTTTACTCGGAATGACAGGAAAGTTCAGCAGATTCCTCGTTTTGCTCGGAATGACAGGAAAGTTCAGCAGATTCCTCGTTGCACTCGGAATGACAGGTTAATTGATCAGATTCCTCGTTTTACTCGGAATGACAGGTTAAATCAGCAGATTCCTCGTTGCACTCGGAATGACAGGTTAATTGATCAGATTCCTCGTTTTACTCGGAATGACAGGTTAAATCATCAGATTTCTCGTTACACTCGGAATGACATTAAAAAAATTCGAGTTGTTGTGGTACATCTTTTTTTGAGGATTCTTGCTTTCCTTGAAAAATTTCCATCATGCCAAATTGTTTATCGGTAATCATCATTATTCCAATATGGCCTTTATTGGGTAGTAGTTTTTTCACTCTTTTTTTATGTACTTCTGCATTTTCTACACTTGCACAATGCCTTAAATAAATACTGAACTGAAACATGGTAAAACCATCTTTTTGAATTTCTTTTCTGAACTTACTGGCTACTTTTCTGTCTATTCTAGTCTCAGTTGGTAAATCAAAAAATACGAGTAACCACATAATTCTATAAGCATTTAATCGGTTATTGTTCATTTGCTCAATTTTTATTTGCAGCATAATGGATTTTGTCATCCCGACCGTAGGAGGGATCTGTTGGGTTGTAGTTCTAAAGCTCAACAGATTCCTCGTTTCACTCGGAATGACAGGTTAATTCAGCAGATTCCTCGTTTCACTCGGAATGACAGGTTAATTCAGCAGATTCCTCGTTGCACTCGGAATGACAGGAAAGTTCAGCAGATTCCTCGCTTCACTCGGCATGACAGGGTTAATTCAACAGATTCCTCGTTGCAATCGGAATGACAGGAAAGTTCAGCAGATTCCTCGCTTCACTCGGAATGACAGGAAAGCTCAACAGATTCCTCGTTACTCTCGGAATGACATTTATTCTAAGCTATCATTTAAAAATTTCCATTCTGGGTTTACAGAATTTATTAAAGCTTCTTTTTTTAATCTACTCCATCCTTTTAATTCTTTTTCTCTAGCAATTGCCTGCTCAATCCATTCGTAATGTTCAAAATAAAGTAGGTAATAGGTATTATATTTTCCAGCAAAGGATTTATGATTAAATGGCTTAGCATTTTGTAGATGTTGTAAAATTCTATTTGCTAAATGATTGGTTACACCTATATATAATACAGTTTTGTTTTTATTAGTGGTGATATATACATAATAATTATGTGTACCTATTGGCTTCATAGTTCCATTTTTGATGTCATCCCGACCGTAGGAGGGATCTGTTGGGTTGTAGTTCTAAAGCTCAACAGATTCCTCGTTTCACTCGGAATGACAGGTTAATTCAACAGATTCCTCGTTTCACTCGGAATGACAGGTTAATTCATCAGATTCCTCGTTGCACTCGGAATGACAAAAAACTCAACATGCAATTAAATTCGGATAAAGTATTTTTTTACTTTCACCTAAATAACACTTTGCCAAACTTGCTGCTGTCCTTTGAGTAGCAATCATCAATGGACTTTTTTCAGCACCCATCATCACATCAACTGTGGGTATTTGCAGTAATTGCACTTTAAATTCTTGTGTTAATGTTGAAACATTACTAGTTTTATCAATAATGTTTCTTACTATGCAATCAACATAGGGCCTATATGGTTCCATAATGTCATCAGCTAAACAATATGCATTATATCGGTTTCTGTGAAAAATGCCAAAAGTGGGCAAAAGCCCGGCACCTACAAGGCTTCTAGCAATTGTAGCCCTTAAAATGGCATAACCATAATTCAATAAATTATTGGGTGGTTCACCCTCGCGTTTTCTAAAAAAATTCCATTCTTTAGGGAAGAGGTTACTCCAATAATACACAGCAGCTTTGGCTTCGTTATTATCAGGATCACCACTTTTTACAGATGCAGCTAATTTTAGTAAATAATTATTACCAATATTCCATTGATTTAATAAGGCTGCCTGATTAGAAATTTTAAATTTTACTGTTTGTTGCCATAATTGTTTTTTTAAGGGTTCAGTGGCATTAATTTGAGCTTCAAATCTTTCTTGTTGCAGGGTGTTTCCTTCTAGTGGTAATAACATACCTGTAGGAAGTTTGGTATTTCCGCAAGTAATAACTGCTGTGTTATTGGCTACTAATTGGTCTAGCAAATAGTGAGTAATTGTAATTTGTTGGTGTTCTAAAATTAATATTCCCAAATCTTCTATTGGTATTATTCTTTCTGGTAATGATTCATAACCTTTAACTTGTTCATAGCACAGCACTAATTGTTTGTCTCTAAACTTTAAATGACATGGCGTTTCTATGAAAATGGTTCGTTTGATCATTTGATAGTTTTTTTAATTTCACCAAGCCTATCAAATTCTAACTTCCAACAAAACTCTTTAATTGATACTTTGTCTATAGTTGTTTCTAACTTATTTAATTGAGTGAATTCGACCTTGTCGATAATAGATTTTGCAACTCTAAAAGGTATCGCATATAGTCTGTTACCTGTAAAACTAACCACTTTATAAATTCTATTCATTTGCTCTTTACTTAGATTACTGAAATTAACTAGGTTGTTATTTTCTCTTTCTTCTATTATTGGCACAAATACCAAATCATTAGGTGAAAGATGAAATAGTAAATCATCTCCTGCTTCATTTTTTTGAGGTACAGATTGTGGTTTTTGTTTTGCTGCTGCACTTAGCTTTTGACTTTCTACTACTTCGTTAAATGGTATAGATGCGTAATTGCGTTTTCCATTGGCGTCTTTATATATGGTAAAGAATAGATTAGTGCCTTTTGCAGCTTCTACAAACTTATCTTTTTTATTACCTGAATGGCCTACTTTGAATTTATTACCAAGGGGCTCATAAGTTCTTACTTTTAATATAGGTTGATGTGGCCTCCCTCCATTTAATTCTTGAATAGTGGCATTCATTTCATCAATTCCATCAGGAGAAAAAGCTATTAACTCAGGTGAAATTGGTTTGCCTTTTTCGTCGGTTGATGTTTGGTATTTTTCTTTTTTTAGATGATTTAATAAAATGGTTTGAATACCTGTATCGGTAATGCTTTTAATTTTCGATTCGTTAAACGATTCGTCTAATTTTACTCTTGACGCTACATTCTCTTTATCCCAATAATAAACTTCTACTTTAGAGATGTCATTATCTTTAAAAATATTTTTTCTGTCTTTAAAATATTTTTGTAACATTTTTTTATCATACTTAACATTTACTAGACCCTTAATTACTTTTCTTAATTCATGATCTACTATATCTTCCCAATTTTCAATTGCTACACCAAGCATAACTGTTTTTTTAAACCTTAATTTAACCAAGCCGGAAATGGTATCTTTATGCAATGGTTTTCTTATTGCCCAGCTATCACCTTTGTTTTGAATGGCTTTTACTTTTTCAAGTTTACCATTATTGTTTTCCCAATGGTCGTATTTATTTACAGTTTTGTTTATTACTCGTAAGTTTTGTTTAAAGCTAACAACGGTTGTAAATAAGTTTTCTTTTGCATCTTGTGTAAAGGTTTGCCAAGGTTTTTTAAACTGCCATTTATAATTTCCTTTATCGTCTGTTTTGGTTTTATTACAAAGTATATTTCGTAAGTCCTCTCTTGCCTGTTGTTTTTGATCTTTGCTTTTCTTTTTGTCTAGAGCATTTTGATTATTCAAATAATTAATATGGTTACGTGTTGCACAAGCAATTACCAATGCATCTAAAGCGTGATGGCGATGGTCTATTCTTTTTTTGCTAAAACCTTTCGAAAGGTCTAAAGGCTGCAAATCGGGTATTATTTTATTGTCTTTATTGTACGATAAAAAACTAACTCCATCTTGTATTGCCTTTTCTGTTCTTAAATGTTGCAATCTTTCAAAACGTGGTAAAACAATTTCGTTCCATACATCATTTAATCCCCAATCTTGTTTTAAAGCAGATGTAATTTGTCCATTACTAGAAAGTAGGTTTACAGATGTTGTTCCATTGTCTTTATCATCTTTACGAACAATATTTGAGAGTAAGTTTTTAACCATTTTACTAATATATCTAGTATCATTTATTTGTCTTTCTGCAAAGGCTTCTGGTATATCTTCCATTAGTAATTTTTTCATTTTGCTACGGCTTTTAGTATACTGATTTTTTACCAAATCTTCATAAGCATCAATACTTAAAATTTCTACAGTTTTACCATAATCCAAAGCAACTTTTTGAGTACCGAATGACTTAATAAATTCTAAACCTAGTTTATTGCTTTTAAGTTTATTTACTTCGCTTTCACATATCACTTTGTTACTAAATGAATCATCAAAGAATCTTGATTGTGGTATAATGTGTTCAATTTCGTAAGCAGGTGTAAATAGTTTATTGAGTGGAATAATAGCACCTGTGTAAGGGCTTCTATATTTTTGTTCTAACCAAAGTTTATATCGTATTAAATCGTTCTTACTTGGCTGTGCAGTTTTACTAATTTTTAAAATATCATCAGGCACTTCTTTTGCTGCACTTAAAACCCCATCCTCATAAATTCTTAATATTTCTTGTTGGCTTGGTGAGTAAGGACGAACATTTTCAATATTACTATCATTCAATAATTCTGCTAGTAATGCTTTAATACGAAGGTTAGTATTTTCATTATTAGTAATCTGTTCAGTCATTTGTTTACGTTTATCGGCTGGGTTTTTCATTTCTCTGCCTAATTCTATATGTATTTCATCAAAGTAATTTTCTGCACCCTTACCATAATGTTTCCAAATATCTTTTACTACCCTTAAAGATTCGGTTATTACTTGTTCTACAATTGGGTTGCGAAGTGAATGTTGTTTAAACTCTTTTAAATAATTTTCTAAATCTTGAACAGTTTTCCAATGTTTTATTTCACCGTCTTCGCTGTGTCTATCATATACAATATAACTTGCTAGCCAAAGTGGCAAACCTTTAAAATGGTTAATTTCATTAAGATTTATAGCTTTGTCTCTTACTCTATCTTTTATATTTTCGTCAAATTCTCCACTAATTATTTTTCCAATTCTTTCTTTTGTTTGAGGATGAATATTTGCTTCACTCCAATACTTACCCATTCTTATCAAAGGCAATAGTTTTTTAATTGCTTTGGCAGAATATGCACCATAATCATTTTTGTAAGGAGGAAATTTTTTAAATTGTTCTACAAAATCTTCGTCTAAATTATGTTTAAAAGCAAAGGTTTTAATTGCTTTTTCAATTTCAAATTTGTCATTTACTGAATAGAAAATATGCCAAAGTTTTTCTTCTATTTCCTTGGTTAAAAAATTGGATGGCACATTCTTTACTTTTTCTAATTTTGAAAGTATTTGAGAATGGGTTTCGTTGCAAGGATATTTTTTTGATTCGTCTTTAATGGGATCATACACATAATTCCATCTGTAATTGCTAATCTTTAGTTTTAATGGCTTAATTAGATAATTAAATAATGCTTTGTGGTCAACTTCTTTTCTATCGTTTAACCAATCAAATAAATTTATCCAATCATCTTCTGTTTGTAAAAATTGGCTTGTAACATCTAAGTCTGTTTCCTTTTCATAAATACGCAAGTTTTGCAGCCATTGCCATAACCTAAATTCTTGAAATAATGGGTGCGATTTTGGAATACATTTTATGGGTTCTTTCTTTTCAATATCATCTACTTTATAAGTTCTGCTTTCATATCTGCAATCACTTATCAAGGATTTTTTACTTTTTAAGGGACGTTGATAAAAGATAATATCATTTAAAAATAGATGTACAAAATTTTTATTGGCAATATTGCTTCTATGGTCTTCGTTAAATTCATATAGTTCCTCTAAACATTGCTGATAAAGGTTAGAATCTTTTAATTCAGCATGATGCAGCTGTTGAGTTTTTAAAATTTGTTGCAGTTCCTCTTTATAAAATTTGCGTTCAATAACTCTTACTAAACTACCATTTATTTTTTGTTTAGGGTTTTGAAGTAGTGTGTCGTAAATATATTTACCCACTGTTTTACCACTAGTTCCAATTATATGTTCTGTTTTCTTTTTTACTAAAGTCCAATCATTTTCTTCAGGTGCTCTAAATGTTCTTTTTTCCTTACCTGCTTTATCTAAAGTAGTTGTTACAACAAATTCTTTTAGTTTCCCTTTCCATTGTATAGGTATTGTACTTGGCTTAATAAACTCCCAACCATTTTCTAAAACTATTTTATAAAGTGTTTGCTTTTTTGCATTGAGTTCTTTTGTGTCAATAATATCTGCTACTATTAATGGATGAAATTCTACTTTTTTATCCTCATTTATTTCATCATCATCTTCTCCTCTCAATTGGTAATACCCACGTTTTTGATTAAAGTTTAATAGTATCCAAGCTAGTTCTTCTTTCTCTATTTTTTGTGTTATCGCTTTGTTGCGTAAGTAATATATTGTCCAGTCATATGGTATTAGTTTACCACCTTCTAGCAATTGTGGTTGGTGTTTTTTAAAGTCATCCACCATTTCTTCAAAAGCCTTTTTAAACACAAATTCAAAAGCTTTTGTTTCATTGTTTAAACGATAAGCAATCTTCGGTTCTGTTTCTTTTAAAAACTGCCCAAGTCTTTTTTCAAAATCAATTTCTCTTGCATAATGTTTTGGCAAATAACCCAATATATTCAAAACTCTGTGCAGCCTTTCTCTACGCAATAAATGTCTTTCTCGTAATCTTCTCACTCCTCTGAAGTTAGTTCTTTTAGCAGTATCACTCTCTGTAATACCGCTATCAAACTTTCCTAAAATATCTTCGCTCATAGGAATTACTCTAGTGCCTAATTTAATAATTTCGCCAGTATTATTTTCTAAATCTTGTTTTATTAAAGCCCAACCTATTGAGTTTGTACCAAGATCTAATCCTAAAATAGTTTTGTTCATATTAAATCAATTTATATATTTGGATTATTGAAAGCAAATCACAATAAGGATTATTCCGTTGTGAAAACATTCAAGTTCGCCTCTCGACTTTAACTGGGAGGCTTTTTTATTTTAAAAATATAATATTTTTTTCAAAAAAATCACTGTAAAAGACTCATTATGCAACTTGTACAAACTTGTACCTAAAATATTTTAAATATTTTTTTAACTTCACACCACGAGTTATAAAGTAAGCTTACTAAAAACCACTAGAGCAGCATTCTTGCTGCTCTTTTTTATGAGGTAATCTGAAAAAGTGTAATAGCGGAAAGACGTAATTTTTAATGCAACAAATACTGATTATATAACTAAATTGATTTTAGTTTGATAAAGAAATGGTTTTCAAGATTTCTCTACTTAGCATAGTGTGGTATAAATTTCTGAACCATTTATGTTCTCCAAGAAATAATATGTCTATATGAACTAATTCGAGTGTATCTCTAATTTCTGATGTATTGTTCTTGAGTAATAAACAATTGGCGTAAATGATACAGTACTTGCTTATGATTTCTAGTAAATAAACCGAAACTATACTTTGAAATTCTTGAATAGGTTTTAACTGAATATTTTCATTAATATAATTGCCGTCTTTATAAATCCAGATTAATCTGTAGTACACAATAATAAAACTAGCATATTCAACATTTGTTTTAAGATTAAAGTAAAATGTATTGAATTTTTGTTGAGAATGGTTTAAAATAAAATCCCATGCAGCAATTCTTCCTTTTAACTTTGCATGCATATCAAAGTTGGCTTTATTCAACGCTTTCAATGCTCTTTTGTAGTAAAAACGAGCTTCGTCAACATTTTTTACACTAAATGCTTTCTGGCAAAACATGAGATCTCTAAAAATATAAAAGTCTGGTAATGGAGTTTCTGTAATAGATGCCAACCAATCTCCATAATACCCATTTAAAGCATGTTCTATAACAAAATGTTGTAATAAACATTTTTGTAAAATTAAATTATGATGAATGTGTTTTAAAACAAATTGAATTACTTTATAATTTTCTTTTTCTGCCTGAATATGGAATTCTTGAAAGCTAATAAAAAGTTTTTCAACTACTTCTGTTTTGGAAACATCAAAATCAATTTGAACTATTTGTTCTAACAAAATATAATCATCAAACTGAATGGCTAATTCAACTACAGCTTTTAATTTATATGCACTTTCATGAGTTGAATAGTCTAAGTATTTTAATATTTGTATTAATTTTTCTGAATACGTTTTTCCATTAGATCTGTATAAAAACAAAATACCATTAAAATAATCTGTGTCAAATGTTTGAATGTAAGATTTAAAGCTTTTATAATGTGTAAAGCCAATTGTACTTACCAGTTTATCTAAAGTGTATTGAGAGGGCAAATTATTCGATTGTACTATACCAAACAACCTTCTTATTGTATTATAGCTAATGGAAATATTAAATTGATCTTTAAGAATTTTACTAAACTCTAAACAAGCATAATGACTGTTTAAAGCAATTTGAAATTTGTCTTCAATTAATTTTAATAGCCACTGTCTCTCACTGGGAGATATTGAATTTGGAACACTCATTTGCAGTTAGTGTTATGCAAGTCAAATATACTATTATTTCTAAAGCATGGCATAAGGATTTTATATTCAACAATTACTTATTTTCGAAGAAACACAAAAATTAATGCTAGTTAAAACCTTTGGCAGTGCTGTATATGGTGTAGATGCCATTACAATTACTATTGAAGTTAATGTTAGTGGCGGCGATCTAAAATATTATATTGTGGGCTTACCAGATAATGCAGTAAAAGAAAGTCTGCAAAGAATTGAAAGTGCTATAAAGACTAATAGGTTTACTTGGCCACGAACTAAAATTGTGGTAAACATGGCTCCTGCCGATATTAAAAAAAGTGGTAGTGCATTTGATTTACCCATTGCTATTGGTGTTTTAGGAGCCAGTGAACAGCTAGAAAATTCTGAAAAATTAAGTGATTATGTAATGATGGGTGAATTGAGTTTAGATGGAACCATTGCACCAATAAAAGGTGCTTTACCTATAGCTATTCAAGCAAGAAAGGAAGGCTTCAAAGGATTATTTGTACCAACAGAAAATGCTAGAGAAGCTGGAATGGTAAATAATCTGAAAGTGTTTGCTGTAAAGCATTTGAATGATGTGGTTAATTATTTTAAAGATGAAAATTCTTTGCAACCTATTGTTGTAAATACAAGAGATGAGTTTTTTAATTCTCAACAAGATGCAGAGTTTGATTTTAGTGATGTAAAAGGACAAGAAAATATTAAACGAGCTTTAGAAATTGCTGCAGCTGGTGGTCATAATGCAATTCTCATTGGACCTCCTGGTGCTGGAAAAACCATGCTAGCAAAGCGTTTGCCTACTATACTTCCTCCATTAAGTTTGCAAGAAGCTTTAGAAACAACAAAAATTCATAGTGTTGCAGGCAAGCTTCCAGAAAACTCTACATTGGTTTCTAAACGACCTTTTCGATCACCTCATCATACTGTTAGTGATGTTGCTTTGGTAGGTGGTGGTGGTATTCCTCAACCTGGTGAAATTTCTTTAGCTCATAATGGGGTGTTGTTTTTAGATGAATTACCTGAATTTAAAAGAACTGTTTTAGAAGTAATGAGGCAACCTATGGAAGAAAGAAGGGTAACTATTTCAAGAGCAAAAGTGGCGATTGATTTTCCCTCAAATTTCATGTTAATTGCAAGCATGAATCCTTGCCCTTGTGGTTTTTTTAATCATCCTGTAAAAGAATGTACATGCCCAGCAGGTAGTGTTCAAAAATATTTGAATAAAATATCTGGTCCTTTACTCGATAGAATTGATTTACATGTAGAAGTTACTCCTGTTGATTTTAATGAATTGAGTGAAGTTAAAATTGGAGAATCATCAGCAACAATTAGAGAAAGAGTAATTCAAGCCCGAGATATTCAAACCCAACGATATAAGGACTTTGAAGGGTTATATGCTAATGCACAAATTAATAGTAAACAACTCAGAGAAATTTGTGTGATTGATAAAATTGGAGAAGCATTGTTAAAAAAAGCCATGGAAAGATTAAATCTTTCTGCTCGGGCTTATGATAGAATTTTAAAAGTTTCTAGAACTATTGCAGATTTAGCAGCATCTGAAAACATTAAACCAGAACATTTGGCTGAAGCTATTCAATACAGAAGTTTAGACAGAGAAGGATGGGCTGGATAGATACATTTACGATTTATTGATTTTAGATGTACGATTGATTTTGAAGAAACATATTTTCACCACTAACAAGGAGCCATTTACCTCTAGCCATTAAAAAACTTACATTTGTAGCTTCAATACATTATGAATCAAACAGCGTCCACATTTATTGCAAAGAGTACAATCAAATCTGCCGATTTAAATCATCGCCAAAAAATAAATTTTAATATTGGTAAATACAATGCTGTTGTTCCACAGGGAAAGCAACAGTTTTCAGATGTTTTAGCTGCAAGAGAAATTGCAAAAAATACTAAACATAGGGCCATTGAACATTTAGATGCTTATCTTGAAGAGTTTGAAAGAAATATTACTAACAGAGGAGCAAAAGTTATTTGGGCAGAAAATAGTAAACAAGCTTTAGATGCTATTGGTAAAATTTGTAAAGAAAGAAATTGCAAAACTTTAGTGAAGAGCAAGAGTATGGTTACTGAAGAAATTCATTTGAATGCATACTTAGAAAAAAATGGAATTGAAAGTGTTGAAACCGATTTGGGCGAATATATACAACAACTAGATGGCGAAGCTCCTTATCATATTGTTACACCAGCCATGCATAAAAGCAAAGAAGATGTAGCTAAACTCTTTGCAGAAAAATTGGGAGTCCCTGGAGGGATGTCTCCTGAAGAATTAACACAAGTTGCAAGAAAAAATTTAAGAGAGAAATATACTCAGGCAGAAATTGGTGTTACAGGTGCCAACTTTATAATTGCAGATATTGGTGCTGTTGCAGTTACTGAAAATGAAGGCAATGGTAGATTAAGTTGTGGCATGCCTAAAACGCATATTGTAATTGTAGGTATAGAAAAAGTAATTCCCTCTATTGATGATTTGGCTTTGTTTTGGCCTTTACTTTCAACCTTTGGAACTGGACAAAAAATTACTGTTTACAACACCATCATATCTGGACCAAAACAAGCTAATGAAGTTGATGGACCAGAAGAAATGTATGTAATTCTTTTAGACAATGGAAGAACGAATTTGTTAGAAAATCCAACTACTCGAGAAGCTTTGTATTGTATACGTTGTGGTGCTTGTTTAAATGCCTGTCCTGTTTATAAAAATATTGGTGGCCATAGTTATGGTACAACATATAGCGGTCCTATTGGAAGTGTAATTACACCTTATTTAAGTGGCATGGATGAATTTAAACACTTAAGTAATGCCTCATCATTATGTGGTAATTGTACAGAAGTTTGTCCTGTAAGAATTAATTTACACGAATTGCTTTTAGATAATAGACATGAAGCTGTAAAAAAAGGAACAAGTACTTTAGTTGAAAGAATTTCTTGGAAAGCATGGCGTACTGCAAGTTTAAACAGAATGATGATGAATATGGGAACAGGAAATTTTAAGAATAAAGTCGTTAATAATTTATTTAAAGGTTGGAGCAAACATAGAGCACCACTTGATTTTAGTCAAAAAACATTCAATCAATTGTGGAAGGAAAAGAAGAGTTAGTTTATTGGGAATTAGGAATTAGTTAATCTTTTTTTCCTTTCAATTTTATAAAATAACCAATAATAAGCATTATAGTTCCACCACTTAAACAACCTCCAGCAAAAGTGGTTAAAATATTCATAACATCTTTCGATCCTGAACCAGGAACTCCAGTTCCTGTCATGCCAAACTGATCAAATAAATAACCTCCCAAGCCTCCACCAATAATTCCAAACAATGAATTAAAAACTCTGCCCATAGAAACTCTAGGCATTAATTGCCCTGCTAAATTGCCTCCAATTGCACCAGATACTAACACAGTTATTAGTGGTAAAATATCCATAGAATTTTGTTTAAAATGTTATAAGAGATTCAATGTAAGTATTTTTTTTGTAAGAAGGGTTTATAACTTGTTATTTAGGTATTAGGAATTTTTATTAGGGTATTGAGTTGTGTTTGTCACTGTGAAGTATGCAGCAGTCTTTTCTTTTAAGAGATTTCTCGTTCGTTCCTCACTCGAAAAGACGAGTGAATATCGTCATTTCGAAGGTTCTTGCCTGAGAAATCTATTTAGTTATTTTATCGTCACAACTAACATCAAGCATTTTTCTGTTATGAGATTTCTCGTTCGTTCCTCACTCGAAAAGACGAGTAAGGTAAAATAAAAAAGCTACTTCAAAGTTGAAATAGCTTTTCAGTTTAGTGTTCAATCCAAACTTATTCATCTTTTTTGCCCATCATTCCTTTTATGTATCCTATTACAGTCATCAATACTCCACCACCTACACCACCTCCTGCTACAGTAGTTAAAATATTGCTCATGTCCATGCTTGCACCTTCTGCACCACCCATGCCAAGCATACCTAGTAAATAACCACCTACACCACCACCAAGAATACCTGTAATTGAATTTCCAATTGTTCCCATCGATGCTTTAGGCATCAATTTGCCGGCTAAATTTCCACCAACTGCCCCAGAAGCAAGTTGAATAATTAATGGTAAAATTTCCATAATGTTTTGTTTTGGTTGTTAATAATGTTTCAAGGTATGATTTAAATTCTATATGTTTTTTGTTTTAATAAAAATTTAATCAACAATTGTTGATAAGCATTTAGAAGAGAAGCCTTTTAAAGGCATTATTTTTTAATGCTGAGTTGATGAATAGTTTTTAAAACAACTTCTCTATTCTTTTTCGATGTCATCCATTTTGGTAGTCTACTGCCTATACTTTTATTGGAGATTTCATCAAGATTTCTTTTTCTCAGTTTTGCTTCAATATGATTTTTTAAGAAATCTAAATGCTCGTAATTATAAGCCCAAAAAATATTCTCACAACAAGATTGTTGTAACCAAAGGGGTAAATGAAAATATGGATCAATTGCTCCAGCAATAATGGTGTATTTGCCTATAATTATTTTAGATGAGGATTGATGTAAAATTACATTTGGTTTTTCTGAAAGCAATTTGTTGTAACCACAATTTGTACAAATTAGTTTTGTAATAGCTTCTGTCTTTTTTACAATAGCCATTTTACTGCAAGAAGGGCATACAACCAAAACTTCATTCATAAAATGACTGAGTTGTGTTTGATAACTGTCTTTATTTCTAGAAGATTTCAATTATTGATTTATTTCTTCAAACATACAATTTTCCCATCTAGCAAATATTTCTCTTGCCTAACTTAAGTTTCTAATGTTCCTTTGCATTGTTAAGTCAAAAGTGAAAAGTCAAAACCTAAAACGGTTAACTCTTCATCTATAATTTATAATTTAACATTTATAATTTTAAAATGAATTTATCTGAACTATACAATAAAGCCAGCAACTTCGAATTTTTGAGTGTGGAAGAAGGCATGTATTTATTTAATCATGCTCCTTTAACAGAGCTTATGTTTGTTGCTGATGAGTTGCGTAAAAAACAAGTACCTCACGGAAAAGTAACTTGGCAAATTGATAGAAATGTAAACACCACCAATGTGTGTATTGCTAATTGTAAGTTTTGTAATTTTTATAGAATTCCTGGTCATGCAGAAGCTTATATAACAGACATGCCCACTTACAGAAAAAAGATTGAAGAAACAATTGCTTGGGGAGGAGATCAATTGTTATTACAAGGAGGTCATCACCCTGAACTAGGATTGCAATTTTATGTAGATACGTTTAAAGCCATTAAAGCCGAATATCCAAATATTAAATTACATGCTTTAGGTCCGCCTGAAGTAGCACATATAACTAAACTTGAAAAATCTACACACGTTGAAGTGCTGAAAGCCTTGAAGGAAGCAGGTTTGGACTCATTACCAGGTGCTGGTGCAGAAATTTTAATTGATAGAGTAAGAAGATTAATTAGCAAAGGAAAATGTGGAGCTGATGAGTGGTTAGAAATTATGCATCAATGTCATAATTTAAATATTACAACAAGTGCCACCATGATGTTTGGTCATATTGAAACTTTAGAGGAACGCTTCATACACTTAATCAAAATCAGAGAGGTACAAGCTAAGAAACCAGCAGATGCCAATGGATTTTTAGCTTTTATTCCTTGGACGTTTCAAGATGTTGATACTTTACTAACTCGCATTCGAGGAGTTCAAAATTTAACCACTCCAGATGAATATATTAGAATGATTGCTATTAGTAGAATTATGTTGCCTAATGTAAAAAATATTCAAGCTAGTTGGTTAACTGTGGGCAAGCAAACTGCACAAATTTGTTTGCATGCAGGTGCCAATGATTTTGGAAGTATTATGTTAGAAGAAAATGTGGTGAGTGCTGCTGGTGCACCTCATAGATTTACATACAAGAGCATTCAAGATGCCATTCAAGAAGCAGGATTTGAACCACAACTTAGAACGCAACAATACGAATGGAGAGCCATGCCTGAACAGATTCAAGAGCAAGTGATAGATTATTAATAATGTTTAATTATTAATGATTAATGTTTAATTTATGTCACTGCGAGGCACGAAGCAGTCTCTTATAAGTTATGTGGTTGAATTGGAATTTATCGTCATTTCGAGGGAGGAACGAACGAGAAATCTCTTCAATATAATTGAGCAGATTTCTCACTTCATTCGAAATGACGAATAACTATTTTAAATCATTTGCCAATTGAACCAACTGAGTTGTAGTTTTCCAATTTCTAGTTGTAACAATATCTACTTTCAATTTTCTCTCATTAACATTAGTTGCCAATTTTGACGCACTAATTTTAGTATAGAAATACATATACACCACATCATTTACAACCTTATATTCAGCATCATCATAATTACCTAAATCAATATTTTCTTCTTGTGGAGATGAGGAAAGAAAGCTGATGTATAAATTATTAATTTCATTTTTTATAAATGGATTGTTGTTAAAGATGAAGTCAAGTTCGTTTTTTGTTTTAACAATCACATCAACATCAAAACCAAAAGCTTCTTTTATTTTTTGTGAGATAATGGTAGCCAGTTTTACTGAATCTGTTTTCTTGTATTCAAAAACAATATTCCCACTTTGAATGTAAGTATTGACATTGTTAAAGTCCAATGTTGTAAGCATTTCAACTAGACTTGTCATTTTTATTTTTTTATGACCGCCTACATTAATTCCTTTCAATAAGGCTATATAAATCATGCTCTAAAATAAGCATAAAAAAAGGGTTGCAATGCAACCCTCAAAATTTGTTTTAAGAATATTAATTTCTTTCGAATGTTAACTCATCTGTTGTACCATTGCCACCACTTATATGTTGGGTTCTAATTTTAGTATCAGTTCTTTCTAAAACATGCCAATCTTCTGAAAGCGAATCAAAATTTGAAGCAGTAAAAGCTAAGATTAGTTTAACTTTTGAATTGTCATTTCCCATGGTCCATGTACCAGTTACAGTGGTAGTGTTTTTTACTGCAGTAACTACATTGTTGGCTCCAAAAGTAAAATTGTAGCCATTATAGTTACTTGTTTTGTTTACACCTGATTCAGCAAAATATGTAATTCTCCAAGTGCCATTGCTTACAGTTGAACTTACATTAGTAGTTGAAATTACATCATCATCTTTTTTGCAAGAAGAAAATAATAATGATGAAGCTAAAAATAAACTCAATAATTTTTTCATGATCTATATTAATTTTACCAAAAGTAGAATAATGTTAATTACAAACAAATGATTTCAATCATTTTTACCAAATTTTAACTCTCAAACTATCTGCTCTATACATTTTATCTCCTGGTTTAACTCCAAAAGCTTCATAGAATTCTGGCACATTTACTACTGGTCCGTTTATCCTTTCTTTAGCAGGACTATGAACATCTGTCTTTACTTGATTTGCTAATCTTTCTTTTCGTGCTTGATACATCCAACTATAGCCATAGCCTAAAAAATATCTTTGTAAAGGAGTTAAGCCTCCTATCTTTTTACCACTTTTATAAGCTTCAGTTTTTTTGAATGCATCTAGTCCTAAAAGAACGCCACCAAGATCAGCAATGTTTTCTCCTTGTGTGGCTTCTCCATTAATATGTAAAGTATCTACTGGTACAAATTCATTAAATTGTTGAATTATTTTTTTAGCTCTTTCTTTAAATTCTTCACCATCTTTTTTAGTCCACCAATCTGTTAAATTTCCTGCTGCATCATATTGCCTTCCTTGATCATCGAATCCATGAGTAATTTCATGACCAATAGTACTTGCAGCGGCATAACCATATACCAAAGCATCATCTAGTTCAGCATCTTTTTTACCAGGAATAGCAAAAATTCCTGCAGGTAATACAATTTCATTATTGCTAGGATTGTAATAAGCATTATAAGTTTGAGGTGTCATATCCCACTCATCTCTATTTACAGGTTTGCCTAATTTATTTACACTGTAATTGTGCCACCACAAATTTGCATTTTGTACATTTTCTATGAATGAGTTTTTAGAAATTTGCATTGCAGAAAAATCTTTCCATTTATCTGGATACCCAACTTTCTTTTTCATTTTTGCCAACTTATCGTAAGCTTTTGTTTTAGTTTCATTACTCATCCAACTTAGTTTTTCAATTCTTTCTTTTAAAGCTTCACGTATAGCTTCTACTAAACCTTCATATCTTTTTTTAGCAGTTTCATTAAAATATTCTTTTACAAAAAGCTGACCTAATGCTTCTCCCATAGCATTTTCTTGAGCATCTAACATTCTTTTCCATCTTGGTCTTGGAGTTGTGGCTCCACTTAAAGTTTTACTGTAGTTGAATTTGTTCATGTATGTTTCATCATCTAAATAATTAGCAAAATCTGCAACATAATTATACAACATATAATTCTTCAATACTTGTAATGGAGTTGTAGTTAATGAAGTATTTAAAGCAGTGTAAAATTCTGGTTGACCTACAATTACACTATCTAAATTATTGATACCCGAAATTTTAAAATACTCAGTAAATTTTACATTTGGTGCCAGTGTTTCTAATTTTGAAACACTCATTTTATTATAGTTTTTATAAGGATCTCTTAAATCTGCTAACTTTCTAGAAGCCTTTGCCAGATTGGTTTCAAACGTATAAACTTCATTCATCATTATAGTGGCTTGTTCTTTAGTGTTACCCAATTGAACAAAAGTTTTTACTAAATATTCTTTAAATGCATTTTGAACTTTAATAGATTTTTCATCTGTATTAAAATAGTAATCTCTGTTGGGCATTCCTAATCCACCTTGATATAAAATGAAAGCCATTTTTTCACTATTCATATCATCTTGTCCTATATAACTTCCAAAAAATGTTCCTGAACCTTTGGCACCAAATTCTGCAGAAAGCTTCATTACATCTTGAACATTATTTGCAGACTTTATTTTATCTAAATCTTTTTGAATAAAATTTAATCCAGATTTATTAATAGCAACAGTATCCATAGCTGTAGACCAAAAATCAGCAATCTTCTGAGTAACACTTCCCACTGATGCTTTTTCTTTAATTGCATTCTCGTTAATCGTTATTAATCTCTTGTAAATATCTTCTTGTACTAATTGGCCAATACCCCAAGAAGATTCAGCTTCTGGAATTGGATTATTTTTGATCCAACCATTATTGGCATAAAGAAAAAAATCTTCTCCTGGATGAATGCTGGTATCAAGATTATCTACCAAAGGATCTGTGGTATTTTCTTTTTGATTACTGCAACTTAATAAAGCAACAGAAAATAAAATGTAACTGATTTTTTTTAGCATGATTTAAATTTTAAGGTCATTTATAGTGGGTGAGTTTATTTTAATGATTGGTAAATTCTTCTAAAATATTTATGGCTTTATCAACTTCATTTGCTGCAACGCAAAGATGAATTCCTCCGAAGGTATTCAACGATAAAGGCAATACGGTATTGGAGTTTTCATTCTTTAAATAACAATTAATATCAACAGATTTCAACTTATTTAAGTACAGATTTGCTGACATGTAATTGTCGAAATATTTTATTGTTACGTATTCCATAAAAGAAAAAACCAAACCGTTATGGTTTGGTTTAATATGATTTAATTGTTGACTTAGTTGTTTAACATTAATGGCATTACCAACATAAGTAATTCTTCGTTTTCACTTTGCTCAGATGGTTTAATGATTCCTGCTCTTGTTGGTGTAGACAATTCCATAACAATTTCAGTGGTATCAACAGCACTTAGCATTTCAATTAAAAATTTTGCATTAAAAGCAATTTGCATATCGGCACCATCAAAAGTACAAGTCATTCTTTCATTACCTTCAAAACTAAAGTCTACATCTTGTGCAGCCATTTGTAATTCTGCAGCACTAATGCTTAATGCCACTTGATTGGTACTTTTGTTAGAGAATACATTTACTCTACGTAATGCACTTTGAAAATCGGCTCTATTAACAACTAGTTTATAAGGATTATCTGTTGGAATAACTACTTTATAATCTGGAAAACGAGCATCAATTAATCTACACACCAATTGAATGCTGCTGTGTTTTACAAATAAATGATTACTGTTATAACTAATCGTTAATTCATCATCATTATCTGGCAAAGAATTTTTTAATAAGTTTAATGGTTTGCGAGGTACAATAAAAGAATCATCTTTTGTAGCTTGTGCATCTGTTCTATTATACTTCACTAATTTATGAGCATCTGTAGACACAAATTGAATTGATTTTTTACTCAACTCAAAAAACACACCTGTCATTGCTGGTCTTAAATCATCGTTGCTTACGGCAAATAATGTTTTGTTGATAGCTGTTACCAATGCTGTGCTAGTCATGGTAAAACTATTAGCATCATCGCTAGTAGGTTCTTTTGGAAAGTTGTCAGGGTTTTCGCCCATGATTTTGTATTTACCATTATCGCTGGTAATATCAATTCCAAAATTTTTATCAATGTTAAAAGTTAAAGGTTGATCGGCAATATTTTTTAAATAATCACTCAATACTTTATGAGGAATACAAACCTTACCGTCTGTTTTACTTTCAACTTCTAATTGAACTTTCATTACAGTTTCTAAGTCTGTTGCAGTAACACTTAATTTTTTATCTTTTATTTCGAACAAAAAATCTTCTAATATGGGCAAAACTGTATTCGAATTAATTACACCATTAATTTGCTGTAGTTGCTTTGCTAGTATGGATGACGATACTATAAACTTCATAAATTACCTTTTTTATAATGGCAACAAACCTAATACAATTTGTTATAAACTGTAAAAAATTTATACCCATTCTGTATTTTTCTATTTGGCATACTCGTTAAAAAATTGGTTATTTGCAAAACCTTTCAACTATGTTACCACGTTATAAACGTATTCTTTTGAAGTTATCGGGCGAAGCCTTATTAGGCGATCAGAAAAATGGAGAACCTTTCGACCCAAAAATAATTGAACAATATGCACATGATATTAAAAGCGTTACAGATCTTGGTGTTCAAGTTGCCATTGTAATTGGTGGAGGAAATATCTATCGTGGTATGAATGAAGCAGATAGTGGTATTGAACGTGCACATGGAGATTATATGGGAATGTTAGCTACAGTAATTAATGCTATGGCTATGCAGGCTATGTTAGAAAAAATTGGTGTTTATAGTCGTTTGCAAAGTGCCATTAATATGGAACAAGTTGCTGAACCTTATATCCGTAGAAAAGCATTACGACATTTAGAAAAAGGTCGTGTAGTGATTTTTGGAGCAGGAACTGGTAATCCTTATTTTACAACAGATACAGCTGGAAGTTTAAGAGCCATTGAAATGAAGGCTGATGTTATTTTAAAGGGTACAAGAGTTGATGGTATTTATAATGCAGATCCAGAAAAAGATCCAAAAGCTACTCGTTACGAAAAATTAAGTTTCCAAGATTGCATTAAGCAAAACTTGAAAGTAATGGATATGACTGCTTTCACACTTTGTATGGAAAATAATTTACCTATTATAGTTTTTAATGTAAACACACAAGGTAATCTATTACAAGTGGTACAAGGTATGAATGTTGGAACACTGGTGAGCTAGTAGTTAATGGTAAATTGTTAATGGTGAATTATAGTTTATTTAAAAAAAATATCATCACCACTAGCAACTAGCTATTTACCATTCACAAATTACAATTCACATTTAAATGAAAATATTTCCCCTTTCAGAAGGTACTTTTACTATTGATAAAACTAAAGTATTTGTACCTTTTGAATTAGAACAAGACGATTTACAAGAAAGACCTGTTGGAAGTTTGTTGGTAGAAGTTCAGCCTTTTTTAGTGTTGACTCAAAAAGATGTTTTGCTGATTGATACAGGTTTAGGATTCTCAAAAAATCATCAACTACAAATTCATCAAAACCTTTTATCTGTAGGTGTTTCACCCGATCAGGTTACTAAAGTATTGATGAGTCATTTACATAAAGATCATGCAGGTGGTGTAAGTTATAAAGATGCAAATGGGCATTATCAATTGTCGTTTAAAAATGCCATTTATTATGTGCAACAAATAGAGTTTGACTTTGCCATGGAAAAAGGATTTCCATCTTTCATTACAGAAGAAATAGAAGTGCTAAAAAATCATCCTCAAGTACAATGGTTGCAAGGCGATGGTGTGATTGATGGTTATATTCATCACCACATTACTGCTGGTCATAGTCCACACCATCAAGTATTTTGGATTAAAGAAAAAGATGAAATTATTTTCTTTGGTGGAGATGATGCTCCACAAATTCAACAAATGAAAACCAAGTTTGTAGCCAAGTACGATTTTGATGGAAAAAAATGTATGAACCTTAGAAAAGAATGGTGGGAAAAAGGTAGAGAAGAAAATTGGAAATTTCTGTTTTATCACGACATTAAAACACCAATTTTTCAGCACAACTAATCATCGTATTTAGCCCAACATCAAATTATTTCTACTGCTATTTGTAGTTATAAAACTACTATGCCAAAAGGGTTTATAACATATCCACAGATGTGAAAATCTATATTGCCCTTGTATTCAAATATCTTCAAAGGCTAGTCGTTATTAGTAATAGAACTTATCACAACATATTACACATTTTTTTTCAACAAATTGAATTTTTTGTGTGAACATTTACTGAAATGCAATACCCTTTTGCAGTTCCATGAACTTAGGTCAGTTTATCCACATACTGTTGAAATAAGATTCTTGGGTTGAAAGATGTTGGAAGATATTTTCGTCATCCTTTAATAATTTTTTAGGTCATTAAAGGATTTGTACTTAACCCTACTAAAAAGAAGAACTGTATGCAAAACAAAACAACTGCCCAAGGCTTACACTTTACAAGAAGATTCACCGAAGAAGGCGTTTCACCATTTGACTTGTTCGATTATGATTACAGAACAAGTGTTATTAAAAACCCTACTGGTGAAAAAGTGTTTGAAATGAATAATGTTGAAGTGCCCAAGCAGTGGAGTCAAATAGCAACAGATATTCTTGCTCAAAAATATTTTAGAAAAGCTGGTGTGCCACAACCAGATGGAAGTTTAGGCAGAGAAACATCTGCAAAACAAGTTGCCCACAGAATGGCCAATTGTTGGAAAGTTTGGGGAGAGCGGTATAATTATTTTGCATCTGGAAAAGATGCTGAAGTATTTTATGATGAATTAGTATATAGTATCCTCAATCAATCTTGTGTTCCTAATTCACCACAATGGTTTAATACTGGTTTACACGAAAGTTATGGTATTACTGGTAAACCTCAAGGCCATTATTATGTTGACCCAGCAGATAATCAATTAAAAAAATCTGCGAATGCATATGAGCGTCCTCAGCCTCATGCTTGCTTTATTTTAAGTGTGAGTGACGATTTAGTTAACGAAGGTGGCATTATGGATTTATGGGTTCGTGAAGCCAGAATTTTCAAATATGGCAGTGGTGTTGGTACAAACTTTTCTCAAATTAGAGGTGGTGGAGAAAAGTTAAGTGGTGGTGGTACTTCAAGTGGGTTAATGAGTTTCTTAAAAATTGGCGATAGAAGTGCAGGTGCTATTAAAAGTGGAGGAACTACACGTAGAGCAGCTAAAATGGTTTGCTTAGATTTAGATCATCCAGAAGTAATGGAATTTATTGATTGGAAAGTTAAAGAAGAAGATAAAGTTGCTGCATTAATCGATGCTGGTTATGATAACCATTACGAAGGAGAAGCTTATGCAACAGTATCAGGTCAAAATTCAAATAACTCAGTACGTATTCCTAATGAGTTTTTTAAAGTATTAGAAGAAGGTGGCGATTGGGAATTAAAAGCAAGAACCGATGGAAGAGTGATGAGCAAAATTCCTGCAAAAACAGTTTGGAATAAAATTTCATATGCTGCTTGGCGTTGTGCTGATCCAGGTACTCAGTATGATACAACAATTAACGAATGGCATACTTGTCCTCAAGGTGGAAGAATTAACGCTTCAAACCCTTGTAGTGAATACATGTTCTTAGATAATACAGCATGTAATTTGGCTTCTATCAATCTTAGAAAATTCTTCGATGAAAAAACCAATAAAATTGATATTGAAGGAATAGAATACATCAGCAGATTATGGACTGTTGTTTTAGAAATTAGTGTGTTAATGGCACAATTTCCTAGTAAAGAAGTAGCACAACTTTCTTACGATTATAGAACACTAGGTTTGGGTTTTGCAAATCTTGGCACCATATTAATGTTAAGCGGTATTGCATATGATAGTGATGACGCTCGTGGTATTGCAGGTGCAATTTCTGCAATCATGACTGGAGTTGCCTACAAAACATCTGCAGAAATGGCCAGCTTTTTAGGAGCATTTCCTAGATACGAAGAAAATAAAAACGATATGTTACGTGTAATGCGTAACCACAGAGCAGCTGCTTATGATGCAGATGAAGCTTATGAAGGATTAAGTATTAAACCTGTGGGTATACATGCAAAACATTGTCCCGATAAATTATTAAAAGCAGCTACAAAAGCTTGGGACGATGCAGTTCAGCTTGGAGAAAAATATGGTTACAGAAATGCACAAACCACAGTAATTGCTCCAACAGGAACCATTGGTTTAGTGATGGATTGTGATACTACAGGTGTTGAACCAGATTTTGCATTAGTGAAATTTAAAAAACTTTCTGGCGGTGGTTATTTTAAAATTATTAACCAAGCAGTACCAAGTGCTTTAAAGAATTTAGGTTACACAGCAGAACAAATTGATGCTATTGAAAAATATGCAGTTGGCTCTGCAAGTTTTAAAGGTGCTCCATTTATAAATGCTGAAACTCTTGCTACAAAAGGATTTACAGCCGAAGAAATTGCAAAACTAGAATCAGGATTAAAAGCAGCATTTGCCATCAACTTTGTATTTAACAGATTTGTGTTAGGAGATGAATGTTTAATGAGATTAGGTTTTACCGAAGATCAAATCAATGATTTTGGATTGAATGTTTTAGAAGAATTAGGATTCACAGAAGAAGAAATTGAAGCAGCAGGAGATTATATCTGTGGCACCATGACTGTTGAAGGTGCTCCATTCCTTAAAGAAGAACATTATTCAGTTTTTGATTGTGCCAATAAATGTGGTACTAAAGGAAAAAGATTTATTCATGCTCATGGGCATATAAGAATGATGGCTGCTTGTCAACCTTTTTTAAGTGGTGCTATTTCTAAAACCATCAACTTACCAAACGAAGCAACCGTTCAAGAAATTGAAGAAGCCTACAAATTAAGCTGGGAGCTGGGTTTAAAAGCTTGTGCATTGTATAGAGATGGAAGTAAATTAAGCCAACCTTTAAGCAATAAAGCAGATAAGAAGAAGAAGTCAACTGATGACAGTCAACAGACGACAGAAAACAGTATTTCGGTTGACAGTAAACCGTTGACTGAAAACCAAAGTAACATCGTTGACCTTAGTAAACTTTCAGTTGAAGACTTATTAGATGAAGTAACTAAAAGAATGAACGCTTCTACTGATACTAAATTAAAACGTGCTTTATCTACCATTGTTGAAAGAAAATCTTTACCATCAAAAAGAAGAGGATTTACACAAAAAGCAAAAATTAATGGTCAAGTATTATTCTTAAGAACAGGAGAATATCAAGATGGAACTTTAGGTGAAATTTTTATTGATTTAGCCAAAGAAGGTTCTACCTTGAGAAGTTTAATTAACTGTTTTGCTATTGCTGTTTCTGTAGGCTTACAATATGGTGTGCCTTTAGAAGAGTTTGTGGGAAAATTTGTGTTTACCAAGTTTGAACCAGCAGGAATGGTAGATCATCCAAATATTAAAATGACCACCAGTTTGGTTGACTTTGTATTCAGAGCTTTAGCTTATGAATATTTAGGCAGAACAGATTTAGTACATGTATTAGATAAACCAGAAGTAGGTAATTTGGGTGAAGATGATGGAAACGATTTAAGTTATATTGGTGGAGAACAAGAATTGAGTAATGTTAGAGTTACAGGTTCAAGTACTAATGCAACACCAACACCTGCACCTCAAAAAATGCAAAGAGCTGCGGCAACTGTAAAAGCCGAAGGTTCAATGGATATGGTAAATCTTGCAGCAAAATCAATGCAAAGCGATGCCCCAAGTTGTAATGTTTGTGGACATATCACTGTTCGTAGTGGTACTTGTTATAAATGTTTAAATTGTGGCAACAGTTTAGGTTGTAGCTAATAAAATATTCCAGTCTCCTGAAAAGTTCGAGTAAACGAAAGTTTATTCGAACTTTTTTGTTATCTACAAGATATTTACGTATTAACTTTTCAACAATTCAACAATTCAACTTCAAGCTATTGAACAAATCAACCAATCATCAATATTTTAAAGACTTCAATCCCTAACTTCGCAGCCTTTAAAAAGTTTAATGTTCAAAAGTTTAAAGTTTAAAGTTGTGTCTTAAGTAACCTTAAACCTTAAACCTTAAACGGTATAACAAAATGAGTAAGTATAAAGAGTTTTCAGGTTTACATCTTCCCAGCATTGAGAAAGAAATTTTATCCATGTGGCAAGAGCATAATGCTTTTGAACAAAGTGTTGAGTTGAGAGAAGGTGCCGAGTCATTTGTGTTTTATGAAGGTCCGCCTAGTGCTAATGGAATGCCTGGCATTCATCATGTGATTAGTAGAACTTTAAAAGATTTGGTGTGCCGTTACAAAACCATGCAAGGTTATCAGGTAAAAAGAAAAGGTGGTTGGGATACCCATGGATTACCGATTGAATTAGGCGTTGAGAAAGAATTGGGTATTACTAAAGAAGATATTGGCATTAAAATTTCTATTGAAGAGTACAATCAAAAGTGCAGAGAAGCTGTTCTTCGTTATAAAAAAGAATGGGATGATATCACCACCAAAATGGGTTATTGGGTTGATTTAAAAAATCCATACATCACTTACGAAAACAATTATATAGAAAGCCTTTGGTGGATTTTAAAACAATTGTATAATAAAGATTTGTTGTACGAAAGTGTAAGTATTCAACCTTATTCACCAGCAGCAGGAACAGGTTTATCTTCACATGAATTAAATCAACCTGGAACTTACAAGGATGTGAAGGATACGAGTTGTGTAGCGATGTTTAAAGCAATTCAAAATTCAAAATTCAAAATTCAAAATTTTGATGAGGCCGTTTATTTCTTAGCATGGACAACCACTCCATGGACACTCCCATCAAATTTAGGATTGACGGTAGGTCCAAACATTGATTATGTTTTAGTAAGTACTTATAGCAGTTTCAGTCATCAACCCATCAACGTAATTCTTGCTAAAGCATTAGTAAAAAATTATTTCAAAGAAGAAGGAAAAGATGTTGAAGTTTTAGATGTTGATTCAAAAATTATTCCTTGGAAAATTATTGCAGAATTCAAGGGCTCTGAATTAGAAGGTATTGAATACAAACAACTCCTTCCTTTTGATGCAAACAACCTTGAAGCCATTCAAGAACAAACGCCTAACGCCAAACCTTTTAGAGTTTTACTTGGAGATTTTGTTACAACTGAAGATGGAACAGGTATTGTACACACTGCTCCAGCTTTTGGTGCAGATGATTTTAAAGTAGGTAAAGCCAATAATATTGGTATTCTTACAATGGTTGATAAACGTGGAAAGTTTTTAGAAGGCATAAAAGATGGCGTATTTTTATATGGCAACGAATATGTGAAAGAAGCCTACTTAACAGATGCTGAAAAAGAAATAGAATTTCAACAACAAAAACAAATTCTTGAAGCCAACGGAAAAGTAAAAGATTTAAAAAAATATTTAAGTGTTGATGATAGAATTGTATTAAAACTTCAAGAGGAAGGAAAGCTTTTCAAAAAAGAAAAATACGATCATAATTATCCTCATTGTTGGAGAACAGATAAACCCATTTTATACTATCCTTTAGATGCTTGGTTTATTAAAACTACTGCTCTAAAAGATAGAATGGTGGAGTTAAACAAAACCATCAATTGGAAGCCCAAAAGCACTGGTGAAGGGCGTTTTGGCAATTGGCTGGAAAATATGGTGGATTGGAATTTGAGTCGTTCGAGATATTGGGGAACGCCATTACCAATTTGGAAAACCGAAGATGGTGATGAAGAAATTTGTATTGGTTCTATCGAAGAATTAACAAACGAATTTCAAAAAGCTTTGGATGCAGGATTTAATGAAAATTCAAAATTCAAAATTGAAAATTCAAAATTGAATATTGATTTGCATAAGCCTTTTGTTGATGATATTATTTTGGTAAGTCCATCTGGAAAACCCATGAAAAGAATTCCAGACTTAATAGATGTTTGGTTCGATAGTGGTGCCATGCCTTATGCACAACATCATTTCCCTTTTGAGAATAAAGAATTGTTTGCAAAAAATTATCCAGCAAATTTTATTGCTGAAGGTGTTGATCAAACTCGAGGTTGGTTTTATACTTTACATGCCATTGGTTCTTTAATTAAAGAAAGTGTGGAGGAAGAATTGCAGAAAGCCGGTTTATCAACAAGCCAAGTAGATGGAAGAGCTTATAAAACGGTTGTGAGTAATGGATTGGTATTAGATAAGAATGGAAACAAAATGAGTAAGCGTTTAGGCAATGTGGTAAACCCTTTTGAAACCATTGAAAAATATGGTGCCGATGCTACTCGTTGGTATTTGATTACCAATGCAAGTCCTTGGGATAATTTAAAATTCGATTTAGCAGGCATTCAAGAAGTACAAAGAAAATTCTTTGGAACTTTATATAATACGTATCAATTTTTTGCTCTATACAGCAACGTAGATGGATTTGCTTTTAAAGAAGCTTACATTCCTTTAAATCAAAGACCAGAAATTGATAGATGGATTCTTTCTTCTTTAAATACTTTAATTAATAAAGTAACAGCAAGTATGGAAGATTATGAACCCACAGCTGCTGGAAGATTAATTGAAGAATTTGTGGATGAACATTTGAGCAATTGGTATGTAAGATTATGTAGAAGAAGATTTTGGAAAGGAGAATATGAAGCAGATAAAATTGCAGCTTATCAAACTTTATATGAATGTTTAGAAACTATCATGAAACTGATAGCACCTATAGCACCATTTTTTAGTGAGGCCATTTTTCAAAACTTAAATGCAGTTACCCTTAAAGATGCTTCAGCATCTATTCATCATGCAAGCTATCCTACTTCAAATCCAAAAAATATAGATAAGGATTTAGAAGAAAGAATGGCTTTAGCTCAAGATACTTGCTCTTTGGTTTTATCACTTCGTAAAAAAGTGAATATTAAGGTTCGTCAGCCCTTACAAAAAGTAATGATTCCTGTGTTGAACCCAAAAATGAAAACACAGTTAGAAGGCGTTGCAGAACTTATAAAATCTGAAGTAAATGTTAAAGAATTGCAATTTATTACAGAAAAAGAAAGCGTAATTAAGAAAAAGGCAAAAGCTAATTTTAAAACTTTGGGTGCAAAATTGGGGGCTCATATGAAAGAAGCTGCTCAAATGATTTCTAATTTTAGTCAGGAAGAAATAGCTGAAATCGAAGAAAATGGTGAAATTGAAATAACTATTCAACAGGTTTCTTTTAAAATACAAACTACTGATTTAGAAATAATTGCAGAAGATATACCCGGCTGGAGTGTGGCTTCGAAGGGGAGATTAACAGTAGCTTTAGATATTACTATTACAGAAGATTTGAAGAAAGAAGGAGATGCCAGAGAATTTGTAAATCGCATTCAAACCATTAGAAAAGAAAGCGGATTTGAGCTCACCGATCGTATAAAAGTTGTTGTAAAAGAGAACATAACGATGGTTAGCTCAATTAATAAATATAAAAACTATATTTGCGGCGAAATTTTGGCAGACAATATTACTTGGGTTCCTGAATTAGAGGGTACAACTATAGAAGTAAATGAATCACTGCTAGAAGTGTTAGTAACTAAAAATTAATTAAAGTTATGGCGACAAAAAAACCAGCTCCTAAAAAAGCTACTGCAAAAGTAGCAGCTAAAAAACCAGCTGCTAAACCTGCAAAAAAAGCTGCACCAAAACCTGCTGCTAAAAAAGTTGTTGCAAAAAAAGTTGCACCAAAACCAGCACCTAAGAAAGTTGCTGCAAAAAAAGCTGCACCAAAGCCAGCACCTAAGAAAGTTGCTGCAAAGAAAGCAGCACCAAAACCAGCTCCTAAGAAAGCTGTTGCAAAAAAGGTTGCTCCTAAAGCAGCACCAAAGCCAGCTCCTAAGAAAGCTGTTGCTAAAAAGGTTGCACCAAAACCAGCACTTAAGAAAGCTGCAGTTGTAAAACCTGTAGTAAAGGAAAAAGTAATTGTTAAGCCAGAAGTAATTAAAGAAAAAAAGGTAAAAGAGAAAGTGGAGAAACCAGAAAAAGTAAAAAAAGAACGAAAGGGAAGAGCAAAAAAACCTAAAAGAATTATAAGAGTTCCAAAACCTCCAAAAGCTGTTAAAGCAGCAGGTATTGAAAAAGCAACTACAGTAATTCCTATTAAGAAAATAGCACCTAAAGTAAAAGAAGAACCATTAAAAAATGTAAAAGTACCTAAGATCACTACTAAATCTAGTGTTTCTTATACCCCAGATTATGTACCTATGGATAAAAGAAAAGAAGAAATAGAGCCACAAGTGCCACTAGTAAGATATAACGATACTGAGTTAAATGAATTCAGAGAGTTAATTGCTAAAAAATTAGAAGCTGCTAAAAAAGAGCTTGCCTATTTACAAAGTGTAATAACTCGTAAAGATGATATGGGTGGAGATAATGAAGATGGTCGTTATATGACAATGGAAGATGGAAGTTTAAGTATGGAACGTGAGCAAATGAGTAATATGGCTAGCCGTCAGATTACTTATATAGATCATTTAGAAAAAGCTTTACAAAGAATTGAGAACAAAACTTATGGTATTTGTAGAGTTACTGGAAAATTGATTGATAAAGCCCGTTTACGTGCTGTGCCTCATGCTACTTTAAGTTTAGAAGCTAAGCTTGGATTAGTAAAAGCCGGAGAATAGTAATATCAAAATAAAATCATAAGATGCCTCAACAAAAAGTTGGGGCATTTTTATTAGAATAATCTTCCTCCTAAACGAGAATTGGTGGTGGTATAACCCACTAATTCATCATGTCTTCCAGAAAAGGATCTATAATAAACAAAAGCAGCATAGATGTTTTCAGTTTCCCAATAATTTCCTTCAATGAGCTTGAAACTAGTTTTACTCTCTTTGATTTGATTAGATTTGGTTACATAATTATAACTATAAAATCCTTGCTTAAGCAATAACGTTTTTTCGTATACACCTTTATCTGCATTATAGATCATTTTATTCTCATCACTAATAATATTGTTAGTTAACTCGCCTATAATGTAAATGTCTTGTCCTGCAAGGGGTTGATTATTCTCAGGTGTATAAACAAAATGAACATTAGCATAACCAGTTTGCCACCAATTATTTACTAAATCTGTAGTGGTAATATCATACCAACCATTTAAATCTCTATAATATAAATAGCGTTGATTGAGTCTATTAAAATCTGGTTTTAAATACACTTCAATCGGATTATTGGTTTCATCTCTTCTTGCAATACGATCACTTTCGAACCTAAAACTTCTTAAATCTAGCCAACGATATTCTTTACCAGCTTCAAACACACAATCTCTTTCAGCATCATATTCAAATATATTTTCTCTTATGAAAGATGGTTGTAAATTATAAACAGCATTATCCCAGCGTTGGTTTTGTATAAGATTAACTTTGAGTTGTTGTTGTGGATTGTATAAATTCAACTGATTGGTATTGACCAATAATTGAACTTTTTGATGTGTTTTGTAAATGCTGTTATCAAATGGTTGAAGAATTTGAATGCCAATAGCAGCCTGACTATTGACTACATACATTTTTTTTGTGAAAGCAACATTTTCTTGGTCTCCATTTAAATAAACTTTCAATAAATAATTACCGCTTTTTGTTGGTGTACAATTTCGCTCAGGAAGTGTAACTTGATAGTGTACATATTTGGTGAGGGTATTTGATGAAGCCCTAGCTTGTACAATTCTATTTTGAGTAAATCCTTTAATAAAGTCAAATGGATTTACATTGGCCTCACTCCAATCTGCATTGCATAATTGGTAGGTGTAAAAATAATTTTTAATGTATCCATCTAAATCATCAAAATGAAGTTCAAGTAAATCAGAGGAGTTTAAGTTAATAATGGGTAAGCTTTCTTGATTGTTTTGTTGAAATAATTTAATAGTTCTAATTTTTGCATTATTGATGACTTCAACTTGATTTGTTTGTGCCCAACTTGAACACAACATTAAAAAACTTCCTAGAAAAAAAATTGCCTTCATATTATAGTTTGTCCAAAAATATTGCCAATAAATTATTGTTATCATTTTTAATATGAATTAAATGCATGCATTTGTATTATTTTTGTTATATGCAGCAGCCCCAATCTTTATATTTATTTGTTTACGGTTCATTACGCAGTGGATTTTCGTCAAGTGCTTACAATTACATTAGCAAATATTTTAGATTAATTGGTTTAGCTAAAACTAAAGGATTATTATTTGATATGGGAGAATACCCAGTTGCAAAACCAACTGATAATGAAAAATATTTAGTTGGTGAATTATATAAAATTAATAACCCCGAAGCATTTGATTTTGTTTTTGCTCAGCTTGATGATTATGAAGGTGTAAATGAAAATGGTGAGTCGTTATATTACAGAGCAACAACTGAAGTTTTGTTAGAAGATAAGTCAATTAAAGCATGGGTGTATTGGTTTAATGGGAAAACAACCAACAAAACTGTTATAGAAAGTGGAAATGTATTTGATTATTTAGCTCAAAAGAAAAAATAGAACTAATTGCAGTCTCATAAAAAAATTTATTTTCTATCCGATTTTCATTTAGGTGCTCCTAATTATGAAAGTAGTTTAATACGGGAAAAAAAAGTTGTAGATTTTTTGTCGTCTATAGAACATGATGCATCAGAAATATTTATTCTTGGTGATATGTTCGATTTTTGGTACGAGTATAAAAATGTAGTTCCTAAAGGTTTTGTTAGATTATTAGGAAAACTAGCTGCCCTAACCGATGCTGGAATTCATATTCATTTCTTTGTAGGCAATCATGATATGTGGATGAATAATTATTTTAAAAATGAATTGAATATTGCAGTGTATCATGAACCAAAAGTTTTTGAACGATTGAATAAAAAACTTTTTATTGGTCATGGCGATGGCTTAGGTCCTGGAGATAAAGGGTATAAATTTTTAAAAAAAATATTTCGAAATAAAATTTGTCAATCTTTATTCGGATTTCTACATCCTTATTTAGGAATAAAAATTGCAAATTACTTCAGTCAAAAAAGTAGGGCTAAAACAGGTAGTAGCGATGAAGTTTTTTTAGGAGAAGAAAATGAATGGCTAGTGCAATATTGTAAAAGAAAACTTAATCAAGAACATTTTGACTACTTTGTTTTTGGCCATAGACATTTACCATTAAATATTTCATTGCAACCACATTCAACTTACATTAATTTAGGAGATTGGATTACACATTTTACTTATGCAGTTTTTGATGGTCATCTATTTGAATTAAAGAAATGGGAAAACTAATCGCAACCATATTTTTTATTTGCTCTGTAATTAGTTTAACAGCTCAAGAAACATTTACAAATCATAAAACCCTAAAAACTATTGCAGGTAGTTATAAGAATTTTGCAGTTGATAATTTAGGTAATGTTTATGTGATTAATACTTTTAATCAAATTAAAAAACTCAATAGCAACTTAGATAGTATTGCTGTTTTTAATGATACCAGACAGTATGGTAGCATCACACATGTAGATGTAACCAATCCACTTAAAATTTTAGTGTATTATGCTGAGTTTTCTACTATTTTAGTTTTAGATCGTTTTCTTAACCTAAGAAATAAAATAGATTTAAGAAAACAAAATATTTTTAAAGCATCATGCATTGCTTTAAGCTATGATAATTTTATTTGGGTGTATGATGAATTTGACCATCAAATCAAAAAGATTAACGATGACGGAAATATAGTTATGCAATCTAATGATTTTAGATTGGCATTAGATACAGTAATGATACCTCAAACAATTTTAGATTATAATGGAAAGTTATATTTATACCAACCCAACAAAGGACTTTTAGTTTTAGATTACTATGGTGCATTGCAACATTTTTATGAAATAAAAGGGCTACAAAATGTCCAGTTTAATAAAAATAATTTTATAGGGTTTACTCAAGATGGCTTAGTAAGTTATTCACTAAATTTTTTAACAGAACAGCGAAAAAAAATGGATGTTCTGAATAAGAAATTTTTCAAAATTTTATTACGAGATCAGCTTTGTTATGGTTTAAGTTCTAAGCAATTAGAAGTAATAATTGTAGAATAAATTCAACGATTTAATCTTTATCTTTTAATTAGTTATACTACTGCATAATTTTATGTTACAATATTCGTTAAGAAAGTACTACTAATTATATTTGCTAGCCTAAAATTAGAATGTGAAAAAACAATCAGTCGTTTTATTAATCATTGCCATTGTATTAATTGATCAAGCATTGAAGTTTTATGTTAAACTCAATATGTATGCTGGGGAAGAACATAAAATATTAGGCGATTGGTTTCGTATACATTTTGTAGAAAATGAAGGAATGGCTTGGGGTTGGAAATTTGGTGGTGAAATTGGTAAAGCCACTCTTACCATTTTTAGATTAGTTGCGGTTGTTTGGGGAACTTTTTTATTGGGCGATTTTATTAAGAAAAAATATCATAAAGGGTTTATTATTTGTGCTGCTTTAATTTATGCAGGTGCACTAGGTAATTTAATTGATAGTATGTTCTATGGATTATTATTTGATAGTACTTATAACCCTAGAAACTTTCAAAATGCAGGTGTAGTTGCCAACTTATTAACGGGTAAAGGATATGGATCTTTTCTTCAGGGTAAAGTTGTAGATATGTTGTACTTTCCAATTATACAATCAACTTATCCTAGTTGGTTCCCTTTTTGGGGTGGAGAAAGATTTGAATTTTTTAGTCCGGTTTTTAACATTGCAGATGCCTCTATCTCTTGTGGTGTTATTATTATTTTTATATTTCAGGGAAAATATTTCAAGAAATCTAAAAAAGAAGAATCTTCAACAGATAATTCTATACAAGAAGAGCAAATGGCTAAAGAATAATTAGAACAAGTGTTGGTACACTTCATGTACTTGTGCAAAAGCCAATACTTGTAAATTATTTTTTTTAGAGCTCAGATTTTTTTTATTGTATTTACTTACTATTATTTTTTCGAGACCAAGCTTTTCGGCTTCTGAAATACGTTGTTCAATTCTATTAACAGCACGTATTTCTCCATTTAAACCTACTTCTCCCGAAAAGCAAATATTTGCTGGTAATGGCACATCTTCATATGAAGAAAGTAAAGCACAAATAACTGCTAAATCAATAGAAGGATCTTCAATCTTCATTCCTCCAGCAATATTTACAAAAACATCTTTTACTCCAAAATGAAATCCTCCACGTTTTTCTAACACAGCTAATAATAATTGTAGTCTTCTTAAATCAAATCCACTTACAGTTCTTTGTGGTGTGCCATAAACACTTTGAGTTACTAATGCTTGCACTTCAATAAGCATTGGTCGCATACCTTCTAATGTGGCTGCAATAGCAGTGCCACTTAAATTTTCTTCGCGTTGAGAAATTAATATTTCACTAGGATTGTTGACAACTTTTAATCCTTCAGCATCCATTTCATAAATACCTATCTCATTGGTACTTCCAAATCTGTTTTTTTGTGTTCTAATAATTCTGTAGGCATAATGTCTATCACCTTCAAATTGTAACACAGCATCAACCATGTGTTCTAAAATTTTTGGTCCTGCAATCCCACCATCTTTTGTAATATGACCAATTAAAAAAACAGGTGTATTAGTAGCTTTAGCAAACTTTTGAAATTCTGTTGCACATTCTCTTATTTGCGAAACACTTCCAGCACTTGATTCTATTAAATTGGTTTGAAGTGTTTGAATAGAATCTACAATTACTATTTGTGGTTGAAGCTTTTTTATTTCGCTAAAAATATTGCTGGTATTGGTTTCTGTTAGTAGATAGCAGTTTTCATTTTTTATTTGAATTCTATCAGCACGCATTTTAATTTGTTGCTCACTTTCTTCTCCACTAATGTATAGTACACGTAAATTTTGTAATTTTAAACCAAGTTGTAAAAACAAAGTACTCTTGCCAATTCCAGGTTCTCCAGCAACTAAAATTAAACTTCCTAATACAATTCCTCCGCCTAATACTCTGTTAAGTTCAATATCTTTAGTAATAATTCTTTTTTCTGTATTACCTTGAACATCGTGCAACAATACTGCATGATTTTTTTTTGTTGAAGTGGAATAATCTTTCCAATCTGTTGTAGCATTTTCTTTTTCTATCACTTCTTCAACTAAAGTATTCCATTGATTACAACTTGAACATTTGCCCAACCATTTAGCACTCATATATCCACAGTTACTGCAAAAAAATGCTGTCTTGCTTTTACTCATGTTGTAAAAATAAAGCTCAATAAGTTAGAAGTATGTAAAGAAAATTAAATTAAAAAACAGTAGATGTATGAAAAGTAAAAGAGCCGACAAATTGCCGACTCCTTCACTTACTAACCCATTAAATTCCGAGACTAAATTAATGAAAAGCGGTTATTCCCAAAATTAAATTTTAAAGACTGTCCCAAAAATTTGTTTTTTTGTTTTTTAATAATTTTTTAATGAAAACGTATAAATATTTGTAAAACAGTATATTGTAATATATTCAAATTTATATAACTGCTTGTTAAGTATTGATAATGAATAAATTAAAATTTCATTAAAATCTGTTAAAGCAACGTTAAAGCAAAATGCCTTGTCTTAATTTTAGGCCTTCGTAAAATATTATTTAACTAAAAAAAGCAACAATGAGAAAAAAACTACTCTTGTTAGTTTGTGCTTGGGCAATGTTTAATATTGCCAGTTTTGCACAAACAACGGCAACCGGTAAGGTTGTAGATGAAAAAGGAGCTGCTATAGCTGGAGCTACAGTTCTTGAAAAAGGTACGAACAATGGTACAACCACTTCGGCGGATGGATCTTATTCAATTAAAGTTAAAAGTGGTGCTTCTTTAGTAATTTCTGCAATTGGGCGTGAAACAAAAACAGTTGCTGCAGGTTCTGGCAGTAATGTTTCATTGAAATCAACAGCAGCCGAAATAGAAGAATTAACAGTTTCAACAGCGTTAGGTATTAAAAGAAGTAAAAATCAACTTCCTTATGCTGCACAAGTTGTTTCTGGAGAAGATGTTAATCGTGCTAGATCTGGTAATTTCTTAAATAATTTATCAGGTGCTGCTGCAGGTTTAGATATTCGCCAAACTAATACTATGGGAGGTTCTACAAACGTAGTATTAAGAGGTAACAAATCTATTTCTGGTTCTAACCAAGCTTTATTTGTAGTAGATGGGGTACCTTATAATAATGATGCACCAGCTACTGGAAATCAAAGAACTGGTCGTGGTGGTTACGACTATGGTAACAATGCATCAGACATTAATCCAGATGATATTGAATCAATTACTGTACTAAAAGGACCAGCAGCTACAGCACTTTATGGTTCATTAGGTTTTAATGGTGTAATTTTAATTACAACTAAAAAAGCAAAAAAAGGATTAGGTGTTACAGTTAATACTGGTGTTTCTTTCACAAGTATTGATAAAAGTACTTTCCCTAAATATCAAAAACAATATGGTGCTGGTTATGGTCTTTATTACGAAGATCCATCAGGTTATTTCTTATTCAGAGATGTACAAGGAAATGGTACAAATGAATTAGTAGTTCCAACTAGTGAAGATGCTTCATATGGTGCTCCATTTGATCCAAACTTACAAGTTTATCATTGGGATGCTTTTGATCCTAATTCTCCAAATTACAAGAAAAAGAAACCATGGATACCAGGTGCTAATGGTCCTGAAACTTTCATGCAAAATGCAACTAATTTCAATAACAGTGTATTTATTGAAAATGCAACCGATAAAGGAAGTTTTAAATTAGGTTACACCAGAAATGATGAAAAAGGTGTATTACCAAATAGTCAAATCAACAAAAACTTACTTACTTTTTCTGCTAGCTACAATGTTACAGACAAATTAACTGCAAGTGCTACAATGAACTATTCTAGAACAGATGGTTTAGGTAGATATGGTACTGGTTATGATGATAAAAATCCTATGAGTGCATTCCGTCAGTGGTGGCAAACTAATGTTGATTTAACTGATTTAGAAGCTGCTTATAATAGAAACAAACAAAACATAACTTGGAACTGGGCCGATCCTACAGATTTAGTTCCTATTTATTGGGATAATCCTTATTTCTTAAGATATCAAAGTTTTACAACTGATCATAGAAACAGATACTTCGGAAATGTAATGTTAAATTATAAAGCTAATAGTTGGTTAAACATTATGGCTAGAGTAGCATTAGATCAATACGATGCAATGCAAGAAGGAAGAGATGCTGTTGGTAAAGTAGGTGTTTCTGGTTATACTAGAAGCAATCAAAATGGTCAACAAACTAATTTCGATTTGATGGCTAATATTGATAAAAACATTACTAGCAAATTAAACTTTAAAGGTTTATTGGGTTTAAACATTCGTAAAGATGAATATAACTCAATTGCTGCTGGTACAAATGGTGGATTAGTAGTTCCTGGCATTTATGCTTTAAGTAACACTAAAAATCCATTAAATGCTCCTGGAGAATTTTATGGTAAGAAAAGAGTAGATGGAGTATACGCTGGTGTAACATTTACTTATGATAACATGTTAACGTTAGATGCGACAGTTAGAAGAGATGCATCTTCTACTTTACCTGATGGTAATAACAAATACAACTATCCTGCAATTTCAGGGGGTTTTATATTCTCTAATTTAATACGTGATTATAGCTGGTTATCTTATGGTAAATTAAGAGCCAACTATGCAACTGTAGGTAAAGATGGAGGATACTATCAAGTAAGAAACACTTTCACTCCTCAAACTGCATTTGGTACTGAGAACATGTTTGCTACTCCAACAACTAGTAACAATCCTAATCTTAGACCAGAAAGAACTAAATCTACAGAAGTTGGTTTAGAATTAGCATTGTTCAAAAACAAAGTAACCTTAGATGTTACCTATTATGATGCAAAATCTTACGACCAAATTATTCCAGTTTCAATTTCTAGAGCAACTGGTTATAATGCATTATATCGTAACTCTGGTACTGTTCAAAATAAAGGTATAGAGATTTCATTAGGTTTTACTCCGGTTAAAACTAATAATTTAACATGGAATGTTAGAATCAATTATACTAGAAATAGAAACAAAGTATTAGAGTTATTTGATGATGGTGCTGGTAACAAAATTGATAATATAGTTCTTGGTACTTTCCAAGGTGGTGTAAGTATCAATGCTGCATTAGGTCAACCTTATGGTGTAATTAGAGGTGCAGACTTTAAATACTTCGGCGATCCAAATAACGAAGTAAGAGACCCTAATATGAGAATTGTTTTAGCAAATGGACGTTACGATAGAACAGCTTCTTCAAACTTTGTTATTGGAGATCCAAATCCAGATTGGTTAGGTAGTTTTAGAAATAGCTTAACTTATAAAAATTTCAGTTTTGGTTTCTTAATTGATATTAGAAAAGGTGGAGATGTATTCTCATTAGATCAATATTATGGTCTAGCAACTGGTTTATACCCTGAAACAGCTGGAAACAATGAGTTAGGTAACCCATTAAGATCTGCTGCAAGTGCATTTAATGGTGGTGGTGGTATTTTACGCCAAGGTGTAGACGCCACTGGTAAACCAAATACAGTTAGAGCATCTGCAAATTTCTATGGTGCTTATGGTTACAGATATAGCCCACCTGCAGGATTTGTTTATGATGGTAGCTTTGTTAAATTAAGAGAAGTTTCTTTAGGGTTTACTTTCCCTAAAACTATGGTTGATAAAATGAAGATTTTCAAAGATATTCAATTCACATTAGTGGGTAGAAACCTTTGGATTATTGATAAAAATTTACCTTACTCAGATCCAGAAGAAACTTATGGAGCTGGTAATTTACAAGGTTATCAAGGTAATGCTTATCCGGCTAACAGAACCATTGCTGCTAACTTTAAATTTACTTTCTAACCTAAAAAAATTAATCACATGAAAAAAATACTTATATATTCTGGGTTAGTTTGTATACTACTTAGTAGTTGCAAAAAAGATTTAACCAGTTTAAATGTAGACCCAAAGAACCCATCTGCGGTTCCTGCATACACTTTGTTTACGTATGCTCAAAAAAATCTATCAGATAATTTAGCTTCTCCAAACGTTAATCTAAATATTTTTAGATTAATTACTCAAGCTTGGACTGAAACAACTTATACCGATGAATCTAACTACGACATTTCTACTCGTAATATTCCTCAGAACTGGTTTCACAGTTTCTATAGAGATGTATTACGAAACTTAGAAGATGCTCGTAATTTAATTCCTGGTGAAGTTGTAGATCCAATTAAACGTAAGAATCAACTTGCCATTGTTGATGTAATGAAAGTATATTCTTATCATTATTTATTTACAACATTTGGTAATGTGCCTTATTCTGAAGCTTTAAATTTAGAAAACACTCAGCCAAAATATGATGACGCAAAAACTGCATATACATCTTTAATGACTACTTTAAATACTGCTATAGGAAATATGGCAGCAGGTGAAAGTTTTGGTAGTGCAGATATAATTTATGGAGGAGATATTGCAATGTGGAAGAAATTTGCTAATTCTTTAAAGTTAAAAATGGCTTTGATGATGGCAGATTATGATGCTGCTGCTGCTGCAACTGCTGCTGCTGCTGCTTCAACTGGAGTATTTACTTCAAATGCAGATAATGCAAAATTTGCATATTTAGGTGCACCTCCTAACACTAATCCTGTTTGGGTAAACCTTGTGCAAAGTGGTAGAAAAGATTTTGTTGTTACAAGTACAATTGTAAACCAAATGACTGCTAACAGCGATCCTCGTATCCCATTATTTTTTACAACTGATGCTGGTGGTGGTTATTCTGGTGGTATACCTGGAGCAAATAACAACTATGCAACTTTCTCTAAGCCTTCATTAACCATTCAAGCAGAAGCTTTCCCTTATACATTAATGGATTATGCAGAAGTTGAATTTTTATTGGCTGAAGCTGTTGCAAGAGGATTTGCTGGTGTTAGTGGTACTGCTGCTGGTCATTATGCTAATGCTGTTACTGCTTCAATAACTGATTGGGGTGGTTCTACAGGTGCTGCAACTACTTATTTAACTCAACCTGGAGTTGTTTACAACCCAGCTAATTATAAACAGTCTATTGGAACACAAAAATGGTTAGCAATGTTTGATAGAGGTCATGATGCATGGACAGAATGGAGAAGATTAGATTATCCAGCTCTAGTTGCACCTCCTACAGCTTTATCTACTATTCCTAAAAGATTTACTTACCCTGTAAGTGAACAAAATTTAAATAAATCAAATTACGATGCAGCTTCTGCTGCAGTTGGTGGCGATAATGTTGCTACTAAACTTTGGTTTGACAAATTCTAATAATAGTTAATAGATCTTAAAAAAGGTGCTGAAATTTTTCAGCACCTTTTTTTGTTTAAGAAATGGAATATAAAATAGTTATTTAATTATTTCTTTAAAGGTTGTTATTCCTTTTACAAAATGTTTCCAAACAATACTCTTATTATGCACACCTTCTAAAGTGTGTAATGGTAATCTGTTGCTAGAGGTGGTTTTGGTAAAAGCAAACCAACTTTTTATCACATCAATATGTGCATGATAAATGGCAGTAAAGAATGATGTATCTCCTGCAATTAAACCTTTCCAAGCCGAAATAGCATCTAATAAAAAACGAAAAGGTAGTTTCCAAATTTTTTCATGAACTGGCAAATTTTTGGTGAGCATCCATAAATTATTTCTGAAATTTAAATACACTTTTCTACCACCTCTGGGCAAGGTTCCTGCTCCAATATGATACACTACACTTTTAGGACAAACATAAATTTTATATCCTTTCAATTGCATTCTCCAGCACAAATCAATTTCTTCTTGGTGTGCAAAAAAACGTTCATCGAATCCTTTACATTCTTTAAAGATTTTGCTTTTAATAAACATTGCAGCACCAGAAGCCCAAAAAACAGGTATAGTATCGTTGTATTGATTGTTATCTTCTTCGAGTATATCAAATACACGTCCTCTTAGAAAAGGATAACCTAAATAATCTATATAACCACCAGAGGCACCTGCATACTCAAATAAATGTTTATTATGATACGATAGAATTTTAGGCTGGCAAGCAACAATCTTAGCTTCACTTTCCATTAGCTCAATAATGGGTTCTATCCAACTTTTTGTTACTTCAACATCGCTATTGAGCAAAACATAATAATCTGCTTCAACTAAGCTTAATGCCCAATTATAGCCACCTGCAAAGCCAGCATTTTGATGATTGACTAAAACTTTTATTTGAGGAAAATTAGTTTTTAAAACTATTAAAGAATCATCTGTTGAGGCATTATCTGCAACAATAATTTCTTTGTTATCGTATGTAGAAGCCATAACAAAAGGAAGAAACTTTTTTAAATATTCACTTCCATTATAATTTAAAATAACTATGGCTACTAAAGGGTTGTTCAATTTTTTTTCTTGAATGGCGAAAATAATGGTTAGCAATTACTATTTAACTTCTTATACAATGTTTATGAAATTATTTCAATAATAAATCACTATAAGAGACTTCAACAAAGTCAGAGGGATTAATATTAAAAAACCGAATATAAAAATTGCATTGTTCTTTTAATTGATGAATTGAAATGCTGCCATCTCTATCAATGGCTTCAACTTCAATAAAACTTCCTAATTCTTTTACTTCATCAAAATGAAACTTAACATTATCTATAAAATAAATTTTTCTTAGTTTATCAACTACAACTTTTACTCCATTTGATTGAATGAGTATTTCTTTTAAAGTTTCAGCTTCTACTGTACTATATAAAAGTACATCAGATTGTTTAGCATTTGCAACATTGCTTCTATTGTAATGGATTAAAGCATTTTCAATATTTCCTTGTCTGAGTTTTAATCTTCCTTTTTGAGTATTAAAATAGGTATCAATTTGGTGGTCTAATCCAATAAATATAGGTTGCAAACTTTGCAACTTTTCTTCTTGAATTTTTAACTGATTTGTTCTTACTTTAAATTCTATGTTAGTGGGCATATTTAATAATTATAGTTTACAAAATAAATGAAATAAAAAAACGCAGATGTATCATCTGCGTTTGATATTGTTGTTTTTAAGTTATTGAGGTATCATTTCCATTCCACCACCTTGTTCTGCTTTTGTGTTTTTTCGTTTGAATAAACTGAAATCTTGTTTACCAAAACGATAGCTAATATTAAAACGTAATACTTGTGGATCTCTTAATCTATCTGTATTCTGATTAAAATAAATAGCATTAGTTTCTGTATAAACATGTGTGGCAAAAATATCGTTGATGCTCAAGTTTGCAGAAAACACTCTACCATTTTTCCAAGTCCATTCTTTTCTTAATGATACATCAATATCAAAATATCTTGGTAAAGTAAAACCTTGAGCTAGGGTTTGGTTACCACCGAAACCACCTCGTCCACCTCCTCCACCTTGTGGTATAATGGTTTTACTACGAGCATCCCAATTAATTTGCAAATTCAATCCTTTACTTAATTTAAAAGTAGAGTTTACTTTACTGTTCCAACTAACTAAAGAATTATTAATAATCTGATTTGGAATAACTGCATTTATTTGTGTATTGTATAAATTAAAATTCAACATTAAATCCCACCATTTGGTTACAGCCATTCTATTGGTTAATTCTAAACCATAAGTATAGCTATTGTTGGCATTTATATAACTGCCATAAAATAAACTATCGGTGGCATCTTTGTAATTTCTGTTGATGTCTTTATAAACATATCTGGTAATAAGATTATCGCTGTATTTGAAATAAGTAGTAGCTAAAAAGTTAGAACCTTTGCCATATTGATTATTGTACGAAAACTCAAATGAATGAGTAAACTCTGGATTTAAGTTTGGGTTTCCAACACTTGGATTTTGAGGATCTGTAAAATCGTATGAAGGAAGTAATTGAAAGAAGTTAGGTCTATTCACTCTTCTTGAATAGTTGATTTGTAAGTCTTGTTTATTTTGTAATCTTTTTGTGATAAATACACTAGGAAAAAGACTTATTGGATATTTGATACTAAATGACGTAGAATCGGCACCAGCAAGAGTTTTAAGCTGACCAAAATAATCTGAACTTTCTGCTCTTAAACCCAATTGAAAATTGGTGGTTTCTGTTTTAAAGCTATAAGTAGTATAGGCAGCATAGACTTTATCTGTGTATTGATATTTATTACTAGCACGATTATTTAAGGTATAATTTCCTGCACCTGTACCATCAATATAAGTGAAGTTTTCAGTTTCAAAATTTCTAATGGCAGCCCTTATACCTGCTTCAAACTTTGTATCGTTTTTGTATTTTCTTTCATAATCAGATTGAAAGGTAAAAAATTCATTAGTTCCAGCACCATCTGTTCTTTGTAAAAATTGATTATTTTTAGGAGTGCCATTTGGTAAAAAAGTTTGTGTTCCAATATCACTTACTCGGGTATTTTTACTTAGATTGTAATTAATATCTGCACCTAAATTATGGCCTGTTTGTGGAAAGTTGTGTTTGAAACTTAATTGTGTACCAAGATTTCTAAAATTAAACTCACTCATTGAATTTCTGTTCGAGTAAGAGTATTTTGCTGCATTGGATGAATCGATATTTTGTAAAGCTTCTGTTTTAAAATTACCTCTGTTAAAATTACCATTAAAAGTTAGGGTATTTCTATTGTCTATTAAAAAATCCATACCACCTCTAATAAAAGCAAAATAGCCAAGATTGGTTTGGTTTTCACCAGAGTTAATTAATGTATCGGGGTTAGTAAACAGATTGGTATTAGCCAAATTTGTTGATATTGATTTTCTTTGGTTGTAATTACCACTTAAAAAAACATTCACTTTATTTTGGCGTAAATTAATATCGCCTCCAATATTAACTCTAGCACGACTATCAATTCCTGATCTTAAATTTCCGTTATAGCCATTCTTTTGATTCTTTTTTAATATTATGTTTAAAATACCAGCATTACCACCACTTGCATCAAACTTTGCAGAAGGGTTTGTTATGATCTCTACTTTATCAATAATGTCAACAGGAATTTGATCTAATTGTAAGGTTGTTGGTCTGCCATCTACAAAAATTGTGGGAGCTGCATTTCTTAAAGAAACATTACCATCAATATCTACATTTAAAGATGGAATAGTTTTCATCAGCTCAACTGCAGTTTGACCAGCAGAAACTAAACTCTTATCAACATTAAATATTTTTCTATCAATACCTAATTCAAATTGTTGTTTTGTTGAAGTTGAAACAGTAACATCTTGGAGATATGATTCATCAGGGGTCATGTCATAGTTGCCTAAATCTTTATCGGCTAATGCCATCATTTGTTGCATAGCATTACCATCACTATTGCCTGAAGGCAAACTAATTCCGAATGTTATTTTCTTTTCAATTTTTTTATATCCTATTGCAGTTGCAACAAATTTAAAGTTGCCAAAAATTGGTAAATCTTCTAAATTAAAATCTCCATTACTCTCAGTAAATACAGTTCTTAAAATAGATTCTTTCATTTTTTTTGTGGCAGAATCGTATTTATTGCCAATAAGCTGAATAGTAACATTTTCAATTCCTTTATCAGTTTGTTTATCTACAATTTTGCCATAAAATCTACCAACGTTCATAGAGCCACCATTCATATTTCTTGGAGCTCTTGGTGTACTTCCGGTCATTTGAGCTTGTGAAAAATTTAAAGTCACTAAACTCAGAATTGCTATAACTATTTTCTTCATTTTATTAATTGATTTGTAAAATTGGATGTAACTACATCTAAATAGTTTACTATTTAGGATAAACGGTAAAAAAAAATTTTCATTGGCAAAGTTGTTGAATAATTGAATGTGTAATGGCTAAATAAAATGATTAAACAATTAATTAACTAAATAAATTGATACTATAAACATGCCTATATTATGTTTGTAGACCAATTTGATAGTATGAAAAGATATTTATTTGCATTTTTATTTGTGTTAAGCTTCTCTTCGATTGCTCAGAAACAAAATTATAAAGTAGCTATTATCGGTTTTTATAATCTTGAGAATTTTTACGATACACTTGATGATCCAAAAATTGATGATGAAGAATTTTTGCCAACTGGTGCAAGAAATTATAATGCCAATATTTATTTAAATAAAGTTGGAAAGCTAGCTTCTGTGATTCAACGAATGGGTACAGATGATGAAAAAATTCCTTGTCCAGATGGAGCAGCAATTTTAGGAGTTGCCGAAGTTGAGAATATAAATGTATTACAAGATTTAGTAAATCATCCTTCATTAAAATCTAGAAATTATCAGATAGTTCATTACGATAGTAAAGATAGAAGAGGAATAGATGTTGGATTATTATACAATCCAAAGTATTTTGAAGTTATTGATAGCAGGGCTCTTTATGTAAGTTTACCATCAGGCTCAAAAGATGCTTATTATACTAGAGATGTGCTTTGGGTAAAAGGCAAATTTGATGGAGAAATTATTAATGTTTATGTAAATCACTGGCCAAGTAGGGTAGGTGGTGAAGAAAGAAGTGCACCTGGAAGAGCAGCTGCAGCAGCAGTTTGTAAAAAACATATTGATAGCTTGATGTTAGCAGAAGGTGAATCGAAATATATTGTAATGGGTGATTTGAATGATGATCCCATTAGTCCAAGTTTAACTAAAGTATTACAAACTAAAAACAGCATCGAGGGTACAAAACCTGGGCAGCTATACAACCCTTGGGTTGAGATGTACAAAAGTGGTTATGGTACATTAGCTTATCAGGATGCATGGGGTTTATTTGATCAAATTGTATTAAGTTTTAAATGGTTGAACAAACAACAAGAAGGTTTCTTCTACAGAAAACAATTTATTTTTAATAGAGAATTTTTAACAGAAAATATTGGTAAGTATAAAGGTTATCCTATGAGAACATGGGATGGTTTAACTTATAGAGGTGGTTATAGTGATCACTTTCCTACCTATGTATTGCTATTAAAGAAAGTGGATTAGTTTATTCCCATTTGAATAATTCCACCACCAATTACATCATTGCCTTCGTAAAAAACAGCACTTTGTCCTGGTGCAATGCTTTTTACATTTTCGTAAAATTTTACTTTAATACCAGGATTGCTATTATATAAATTGCTGAGAGCACCTTTGTCTTTATAACGAATTTTTGTAATGGCTTCCATTCCATCACTAATGCCATCGTATTTCATCCAATTAGGTTTGGCAACTATCATTTCACTTTGTTCTAAATCTGTTTCCTCACCTAAAACCACTGTATTATTTTCAGGATTAATTGCAGTTACATAAGCTGGCTTACCTAAAGCTATTTCTAAACCCTTACGCTGCCCAATAGTATAAAAAGGATAGCCTTTATGTTGCCCCAATTTTTTTCCATGCTTATCAATAAACCAACCACCTTGAACTTTTTCTTCTAAGCCATCTACTCTTCTTTTTAAAAAACCTCTATAATCATTATCCGGTACAAAACATATTTCGTAACTCTCACTTTTTTTTGCTAATTCAGGATAACCTAAATCGTGAGCCATTTGTCTGATTTCGGTTTTGTGATATTTACCTAAAGGCATGATGGTTCTACTTAACAGTTCTTGATCCAGACCCCACAATACATAGCTTTGATCTTTTGTTTCATCTAGTCCTTTACTGATAAAATATCTACTGTTCAGTTGATTCACTTCTGCATAATGACCTGTTGCAATAAAATCACAGTCTAATGCATTAGCTCTTTTTAATAAAGCTTTCCATTTGATATGTGTATTGCACATCACACATGGGTTGGGAGTTCTGCCTGCTAAATATTCTTCAACAAAATTTTCAATTACAAAATCGCCAAACTCTTCTCTAATGTCTAAAATAAAATGAGGAAATCCATGATGTACAGCTGCTTGTCGAGCATCATTAAAACTATCAATATTACAACAACCTGTTTCTTTTTTAGATGTGCCACCACCACTAGTTGCATAGTCCCAAGTTTTCATAGTTATGCCTACCACTTCATAACCTTCATGATGTAACATTAATGCTGTAACAGTACTATCAATACCACCACTCATAGCAACCATTACTTTTCCCTTCTTGCTCATGTTGCAAAATTAAATTAAAAGAATTACTAACTAAGAAATATTGAAATCTTAACTTTTTGTGTAGGGTAGAAGAGCATCGGCTAGTATTCTATCATTACTTAAACGAGGCACTTTGTTTTGACCACCTAATTTACCAATAGATTTCATGTAATCTATAAAACCATTTTTTTGGATGGTTCTAATATGTAGTTGTTCTAAAATATTTCCTGTAATTAAATCATCGTAATAAACATTGTTTGCCCTTAAATAATCATCTACTTTTTTACTAAAAGCTTCTACATCTTTGGGTTGATTTTGAAATTCAATAAACCATTCGTGATAACTTTTACTATCGTCTTGTGCAATTTTTGGTGCAACAGTAAATTCTACTATGGATATTTTTTCTTCATTTGCTGCTTTTAATAAAGCATGTTCTACTTCTTCTGCAATAACATGTTCACCAAATGCAGAAATGAAATGTTTAATTCTTCCAGAAACTATAATTCTATAAGGATTTAAACTCACAAATTTTATGGTGTCACCAATATTATAAGCCCATAATCCTGCATTGCTACTAACAATTAAAGCATAGTTTACATTCAGTTCAACATCTTTCAAAGTCAATCTGGTTGGGCTTTCTGAAAAAATTTCATGAGCTGGAACAAATTCGAAAAATATACCACTATTGGTATTAAGTAGCATTCCCTTTTCATTTTGATCATCTTGAAAAGCAAAAAAACCTTCACTTGCAGGAAAGAGTTCTATAGTATCAACTTTTCTTCCAATGCTTTCAAAAAGTTTTGTTCTGTAGGGTTCAAAATTTACACCACCATAAACCATAACACTAAAGTTTGGAAAAAGTTCTCCAACTTTTTTTCCAGATTGCTGTTCTAATTTATCAAAATACATTTGTACCCAAGGTGGTATACCACTGATGAGCGTCATATTTTGTTGAATAGTTTCCTCTACAATATGAGCAAGCTTTTGTTCCCAATCTTCAATACAATTTGTTTCAAAACTAGGTAATTGATTAGCCCTTAAATATTTTGGAACATGATGATTAACAATACCACTTAATCTTCCTGTAGGAATATTAGCAATTCTTTCTAACTCAGGAGAGCCACTTAAAAAAATCATTTTGCCATTTGCAAAACTGTAATTACCAGAATTTACCATATAACATAAAAGTGCATTTCTGGCTGTATTAATGTGGTTCGAAATGGAATCTTTTGTAATAGGAATATATTTTACTCCACTTGTTGTTCCACTGGTTTTGGCAAAATATATGGGATTTCCGGGCCATAAAATATTCGATTTGCCCTTTTTTATTTCCTCTATATAAATTTTTAACTCTTCATAATCTCTTATTGGGACTGCCTTAATAAAATCTGAGTGGGTTTTAATTTGGTTAAAGACATGGTCTTTGCCAAAAACTGTTTTTTGAGCTTTTTGTATGAGTATTTTAAAGATAATATTCTGATCTTCAATAGCATTTGCCTTGCTTTTTTGTATTTTACTATTAATGAATTGTGCAAAGGGTTTTGCTAAAATCGATTTTAAATCCATGTTGTAAAGCTAAGAAATCATGAATATATTCTACCAATAATAGCTATGTATGGTAGTAAGTTTAACAATTCAACTTTTTAACAGAAACTAAATTGTAAAAACATTTTCTTATTTCAGAGTATAACCTTACTTTTGCCGTCCAAAAAATTTTTGAGTTATGTTAGCTGTAGTAAAAATTGCGGGACAGCAATTTAAAGTTAAAGCAGGAGATAGTTTATATGTTCCACATTTAGCAGGAAACACTGGAGATAAAGTTGAGTTTAACGATGTTTTGTTTACTGAAAATGGTGGCACTGTTTCTATATCGAATATTAAAGCATCTGTGAAAGCAGAAATTACAAAAGCACTTGTACAAGGCGATAAAGTAATTGCTTTTAAAATGAAAAGAAGAAAAGGGTTCAGAAAAAAACATGGACACCGTACTCACTATACTCAAATTAAAATTGAAAGTATAGCGTAATACTTTTTTAAAAAAAGTAAATTTCAATTAAATTATTTTTTAATTGAGCAGTAAATAAAATTTTATAAAATAGTAATTATAAAAAGATGGCACATAAAAAAGGTGAAGGTTCAGTAAAGAACGGTAGAGATAGTAACAGTAAAAGATTAGGAGTAAAAATTTTTGGAGGACAGCCTGCAATAGCCGGAAACATTATCATTCGTCAGAGAGGTACTGTTTATCATCCTGGTAAAAATGTAGGTGTAGGAAAAGATTTTACGTTATTTGCATTAGCAAATGGAGTTGTAAATTTCAAAAAAGGAACTAATCAAAAAACTACTGTTTCTGTTATTGAAGCAGAAGCATAATAAATTTTTTTTTGTAGTTTGAAAAATGTTTCTATTTTAGTGGCATATTTACTAACCATTAAATTTTAAAACATGGCAAAAGCTGCAAAAAAAGCTGCTCCAAAAAAAGCTGCTGCAAAAAAAGCTGCTCCTAAAAAAGCTGCTCCTGCAAAAAAAGCTGCTCCTAAAAAAGCCGCTCCTAAAAAAGCTGCTCCAGCAAAGAAAGCTGCTCCTAAAAAAGCTGCTCCAGCAAAAAAAGCTGCTCCTAAAAAAGCTGCTGCAAAGAAAGCTGCACCTAAAAAGAAATAATAACTTTTTAGTAAAACAGATATCATTTAAGTCTCGAAGCAATTCGAGACTTTTTTTATTTCATTAATTTACTTTTTCGAATAAAACCCAAATATCATTAATTGAATTGAGGCCTTTTTTATGCAGCATTACATTTAAATGCCAAAGTGCAGAAGATGAATACAAAATTGGCTGATAACCAAATTTCTCTGGGTTAAAATTCTGGTCTCTTAAATCATTATAAGTCGAAATAATATAGTGTGAAAAGAATTGCTTTGAAAGATGAGCTGAATCTCTACTACTAAAGTTTACAAAATTTGTTGATTGTAAAGATTTGCTATAAAAAACTAAAGGAAGTTTACTTTCTGTTTGTAATGGATTTCTCTCGAAACAAGAAACCGTTTGATGTTGTAGTTTCTTTTCTTTGCTTAATCGCTCAATAAAGTGAATGCTTTGTGAATAAGGAATAAAAATAAACGTAATCAATAAAATTACATTTAGACCCATACTAAAAATTATAATTCGTTTATAAAATTTATTAGTTTGAAATCGTTGAATTAAATTTTCATAATTACCAAAAGATAAAATAATTGGTATTATGTTTATTATGGTAAATAAAAACCTTTCTTCTTTATGAGCCACCATGCTGTGACCAATTAAAAAAAATAGGCAACTAATAACAATTGGGTGTTTGAACTTTTGAATACTTACTTTAAAATATTTTATTAAAAGTATAATGCTTATTGGTGGAACAAGAACAACTCCTAGTAAAACACTTAAATAATAAAAGAAGCTTTTTTCACCAAATGATGCAGCTACACCTTCAACAATATTTTTATTGAAATATAAAAAAGGTGTAAACACAATTTTTTGATAAAATAAAAAATCAATAAAAACATTTAGTGCAACACCAAGTGAAAAGCCAAACAATAAAAGAAAGGTTGTAGAATATTTTTTTTCGAGAAAGAAAATAAGAAAGAAGAAACCAGCTATAGCAAAACCAAGTTGGAATCGCATATAAAAACTAATTGCTATTAAAAATCCAATCAATAATAAATTAATCCAAGACTTTTTATTTTCTAATGTTTGTTTATGAAATAAAAAAATAGAAAAGAAAAAAATAAGGGCAGCAGTAATTTCTGAGCTAAATAAAGTTCTTGAATATGGTAAAAACCAAGAAAAATTGATGATGAGTAATGTTACAATTAAATTTTTATGACTAGTATGTTTGTTATAAAAGAATGCTATATAGTTGAGTAGGTACCAAAATAGTAAGCCTTGAATTAATCTAAGAATCAAAAGCTGTATAAACGGATTTAGGACACCTAAATACTCAACTATTAATCTATATCCAGAAAATAAATAAACTTGAATGGTGGGTCTTATACTGCTTTCTAACTCCCATACAGAATTGGCTGCATTGGGCAAATGTAATTGCAAAGAAGAAAATTCAATAATCTGAAAATGTTGATCAGGATGAAAATATCCAATACCTGTAATACAGAAAACTATTTGAATCAACAATCCAAAACCTAAAACCAATTGTATACTTGTTGAGTCTTTAATTGTGAGGATGTAAGATTTCAAAGTAAAATAGCTTAAATGTTTTTGAAAGTGTTTAAGTCAAGAATATTTGGGCAAAAACTATATTCTTGTTCATCGTTACTACAAATAATAACTAATCTGTTTTCTGTAAAATTTTGTATAAGCTGGTGGTATAACTCTATACCCTGTTTGTCTAAATTTGAGCAAGGTTCGTCTAAAAGTAATAAAGTACTATTGCTAAAAAATGCCTGAGCTAATTTCAGCCTTTGCTTCATTCCACTACTAAAAAAACGTATTTGTTTATCTGCTGCTGTTGAAAGTTGAACTTGTTCTAAAATTTCTATTGTTTTAAATTTTGTAGTAAACACTTTGAATTTAGAATGAAAATTTAAAAACTCAGTTGCTGTCATTTCTTCAATTAATTCAATATATGGAGCAGCAATGCTGGCTTGAGAAAAATAGTGCTCTTGGTTATAGCTATTGCTAATATTACCTTCTGTTGCTTGAATAAAACCTAAAATGATTTGTAATAATGTACTTTTTCCGCTTCCATTAGATCCTGTAATGGCATACATTTCATTTTGAGAAAAAGAGTAATTTATATTTCTAAATATCCAATCTCTATTGAATTTTTTGCCAATATTATTTAATTGAATATTCATGAGTTTTTTTAAAGTGCTTCTTTAATGTCTTGCATCATTTTTATAGCAATATTTTGTGCAGTATGCTCAAAATTACTCTCACTATAAATTCTAATAATAGGTTCAGTATTGCTAGTTCTTAAGTGTACCCAATCGTTTTCAAATTCAATCTTTAAACCATCTTCGGTGTTAGTTGGGTATTTTTTGTATTTAGATTTTATATGTTCAAATATTTTATTAATATCGAATCCATTTTCTAAATCAATTTTATTTTTACTAATAAAATAATCAGGGTAGGTGTTGCGTAATTGTTTTGCCGTTTTATTTTCTTTAGCTAAATGGCTTAAAAAAAGAGCAATACCAATTAGTGCATCCCTTCCATAATGTAAATCAGGAACAATAATTCCTCCATTTCCTTCGCCACCTATTACTGCATTAGTAGCTTTCATTTTGTTCACCACATTTACTTCTCCAACAGCAGAAGGGGTATAGATTCCACCATGTTTAATTGTAATATCTTTTAGTGCTTTGGTCGATGACATATTACTTACAGTATTTCCTTTCTTATATTTCAATATATAATCTGCAATGGCAACTAAAGTATATTCTTCTCCAAACAATGAGCCATCTTCACATATAAAGCAAAGTCTATCTACATCTGGGTCAACAACTATTCCTAAATCTGCTTTTTGTTTTACAACTTCATTACAAATTTCGTTGAGGTGTTGGGGTAAAGGTTCTGGGTTATGAGCAAAATTACCATGCATTTCACTATTTAAAACTTCAACATCATTAATGCCAAGTGCTTTTAATAGTTTAGGTATTGCAAATGCACCAGAGCTGTTGATGGCATCAACAACTATTTTAAATTTCTTGGTTTTTATAGCGTTAATATCAACAAGTGAATAATCTAAAATTGCTTGAAGATGTTGATCTAATGCAGTTGTATTAATGATATGTTTTCCTAATTGATTAACAGAAACAAAATTAAAATCTGATTGATCTGCTATATCTAAAATTAATTGCCCATCTGCAGCACTAATAAATTCACCTTTGTTATTTAATAATTTTAAGGCATTCCATTCTTTTGGGTTATGACTAGCAGTTAAAATGATTCCTCCACTTGCTTGCTCAAAAACTACAGCCATTTCAACAGTAGGCGTTGTGCTTAAGCCAACATCAATCACATCAATACCTAATGATTGTAGTGTGCTAACAACAATATTTTGTACCATTACTCCGCTTATACGTGCATCTCTGCCAACAACTACTTTAGGTTGTTGTGGATGTTGTTGTTTTAACCAAGTACCATAAGCTGCTGTAAATTTTACAATGTCTAAAGGGGATAATCCTTCTCCAACTTTTCCTCCAATGGTTCCTCTTATTCCGGATATGCTTTTAATTAATGCCATAATGCTAATGATAACTTTTTGCGAAGTTAAATGAATGATGGGTTAAAGTAAAGGAAGAAAAATCTTATTAACTTTTTGTAGACGCAACTATATTTTTATTATATAAAGGCAATAAAATAACACAAATGAAGCCAACTACAACAATAATGGCAAATTGTGCAAACCATTGTAAAGTTCCATTAGCTAAACCAAGTGCGTAAGGAACATTATTAATTTCTAAAACCTTTGCAATTAAAATAGCATAAGCTCCAATACCTCCAGGAGTTAAAATCATTCCAATACTTGCAAAAGCTAAACAGCTAACTGCAGCAGGTAAGCCTACACCAGTGCCTGTTGTTGCATATAAGCCAATCCATGTTCCTGCTAAATATAAAATCCAAATTAAAATTGAGTAAAATATAAATAAATTTTTTTGCTTCAATTTAAGTGCACTTAATAAACCTTCAATAATACCTTTTATAATAACTTTAGTTTTGGTAAAGATGATTTGCCATTTTTTGGCAATTGTCATCCATGCTATAAAAACAACAAAAGCTAAAGCAAAAATCATTTTAATGTTAAATGCAGATTGACTTTCATTTGTTTTGATAGATGATGAATAATCCATCATTTTATAATAAGCTTCAATTACTACATCATATTGTAGAAACAAGGCAAGAGCAAACATTAGTAGTAAGCAAATAACATCGAATGCCCGTTCTGCAACTATGGTTCCAATATTTTTTTCAGCAGGTATGTGTTCGTACTTTGCAAGAATGGTACATTTTAATATTTCACCTAAACGTGGTAAAGCAAAATTGGCTAAGTAGCCAATCATTACAGCAAAAAAAGTATTGGCTAAACTGGGCTTATATCCCATAGGCTCCATCAATAATTTCCAACGTAAAGCTCTAATAACGTGACTAGCACTGAGAATTAAAAATACCGGAATAATCATCCAATATTTTGCTGTTTTTAATGATTTTGCAAAAGCTTCATATTCTGTTTGTGGTATTTGTTGAATACTCCACCAAACTAAAAAAATACCCAAGCTAAAAAAAATGCAAAACTTTAGAATAGTGAATATTTTTTTATTCATGAATAGATGATATTAGTGTTACAATTTAACCAAAATCTAATTCGGTATTATCGCCAATATTTAGTTTTCTGCTAAGTCCTTTAACACAAGCATCGCTACCAATGAGGGAGTTGTCTAAAACAACTTCATTAAGTGTAGTAAAATTACCAATAATACAATTTTTAACTATAGATTCATCAATTTTTGTGTTGTTACCTATAGTAACGTAAGGCCCAATGATAGAATTATTAATTTCACAGCCACTTGCAATACTTACCGGTGGAATGATTATGGTGTTGTTAAACTGATGATCTGTTTGAATATTACCACCATATTTTTTTAAAATAATTGCATTACTTTCTAAAAGTGTTTCCTTCTTACCACAGTCGAACCAATTTTTAACCTTAAAACTTTTAAATTTAATGCCTCTGTTTATCATGCAATCTAATGCATCAGTTAAACTATAATCTCCCTGAGTTTTGATGTCTTGAGAAAATATATGATGCAAGCACTCGAACAATACATGGCTTTCTTTTATTTTATATAAGCCCACAAGTGCCATATTACTTTTAGGTATTGCAGGTTTTTCTATTACTTGTTCAATAAAGCCTTCATCATTTATTGAAGCAACCCCAAAGTTTCTAGGGTCATCAACTTTTTTAATACCCAACATGCTACACTCACTTTCTATAACTTCTTTTATATCGAACTCACAAATCGTATCTCCGAGTGTTATAAAAACCTCATCATTATTTATAATGTCTTTTGTAAGTTCAATGGCATGCCCTGTTCCTTGTCGTTCGTTTTGATACACAAAATGAGTTGTAAGATGAGGATATTCTTGATGCACATATTCTTGAATTTTTTCTCCTAAATATCCAACAATAAACACAAATTCATTAATACCTGCTTCATGTAATTGATCAACTATAAAACTTAAAATAGTTTTTCCAGCAATAGGAATTAAAGCTTTGGGTTGAGTATATGTATGTGGTCTTAACTTAGTACCTGCTCCAGCTACGGGAATAATTGCTTTCATCAACAAAATTTTTATTATAGAAGCATAAGTTTAAAATTTTGCCTCTCATAATAGTTTTGAGCGGTGAAAGTAGCAAAAAACCATTAATCCAACTGTGTTAAATTTATATCCATAACATTAAGCTAACATTTAAGGATTATTTTTGAAGCCATTCTTATGCATAAACATTTTATTTCACGAGATATTAGTTGGTTAAGCTTTAATGCAAGGGTATTGCAAGAAGCTGCAGACGAAACTGTGCCTTTAAAACAACGAATCAGATTTCTAGGCATCTTCAGTAATAATACTGATGAATTTTTTCGGGTTCGTGTAGCTACATTAAAACGCATGATTGAGTATACACAAATTAATAAAAGTCTCAATATGCATTTGGAGGAGTCTCCTCAAAAAATTGTAGATGAAATTCAAGTCATCGTATTACAGCAACAAAGTGAATTTAATAGAATTTGGAAAGGCATTTTAGCTGAGTTAAAACGAAATAAAATTTTCTTAAAAAATGAAGCTAACTTAAACAAAGAACAAGCTGTTTTTGTTAAGAAATTTTTTGACGAAAAAGTAAGGGGCCATGTAATTCCATTAATGATAGAAGGACTTACACAAATGCCTTATTTAAGAGAAAAAAGTATTTTTTTAGGTGTTACCATGCGAAAGCAAACAACTGCTTATCATCAGAAATATGCTTTAATAGAAGTGCCTGTAAAATATGTAGGAAGGTTTGTACAATTACCATCAAAAACAGGCGAAAAAAATATTATTTTATTAGAAGATATTATTCGTTTTAACCTGCCACATATTTTCACCTATTTTGATTATGATGTGTTTGAATCGTGGATTTTTAAAGTGACCAAAGATGCTGAAATTGATTTAGACAGTGACATTAATACCAGCTTTGTTGAAAAGATGGAAAAAGGGATAAAGAATAGAAGAAAAGGGAAAACTGTTCGTTTTGTTTATGACAAAGAAATGGATGCTGGTTTACTTCAATTCTTAATTAGAAAATTAGATTTAAATAAAAAAAGTAATATCATTCCAGGTGGTAGAATCCATAACTACAGGCATTTTATGGACTTTCCAGATGTTTTTAAAACCAGAAATAAAACTCAATCTCCCATTTATCATCCTGCATTCTTACAAAATAAAAGAATTGACGAAGTAATTGTTCAACAAGATGTGATGTTGCATTTTCCTTATCACTCATTCGAACATATAATAGATGTATTACGTGAAGCTGCAATGGATGAGAAAGTAATTTCTATAAAAATAACTGCTTATCGTTTAGCTCAAAATTCTAAAATTATAAACGCTTTAATTAATGCTGCACGAAATGGAAAAAAAGTTTTGGTAATGTTAGAGCTTAAAGCAAGGTTCGATGAAGAAGCTAATATTGAATGGAAAAGTATTTTAGAAGAAGAAGGCGTGAAAGTTGTAATTGGAGTACCTCGTATGAAGGTTCATGCAAAAATTTGTGTCATTCAAAAAAAAGAGAAGAATAAAATTGTTCAGTATGGTTTTGTTAGCACAGGCAACTTAAACGAAAAAACGGCAAAAGTTTATTCAGATAATTGTTTATTAACTGCCAATCCTAAAGTGATGGCAGATATTAATAAAATATTTCATTATTTAGAAAACTGGAAAACCAAGGAAAGTTTACTAAAGCAATGTAAAACTTTATTGATTTGTCCAACCAACATGCGACAAAAAATTTATGCTTTAATTGATAAAGAAATTAAAACAGCAAAAAATAAAAAAGCAGCATCAATCATTATAAAATGCAATTCTTTAAGTGATAAAATACTTATTGAAAAACTTAGAGATGCAGCTGAAGCAGGAGTAGAGATTAAGTTAATTATTCGTGGTATTTATTGTGCAACATTTTCAAACAAAAAAACCAAAATACCTGTAAAAGCAATAAGTATTGTAGATGAATATTTAGAGCATGGAAGAATAATGGTTTTTGGTGAAGGTAAAAAAGCAAAAGTGTTTATTTCTTCAGGAGATTGGATGGTTAGAAATTTAGATCATAGAATTGAAGCTGCTGTTGAAATTATTAATTCGGCTATTAAAAAAGAAATTCAAGATATTTTACAAATTCAATTAAATGATAATGTTAAAGCAAGAGTTCTCAACACAAGTTTAAGTAACGAATATGTTAGAAATCAACTGAGAAAAAAGTACAGATCGCAAGTAGAAACATATAAATATTTATTGAACAAAGTGGTTAGTTTTAAATAAACAGAAAGTATACAAATGAAATTAGCAGCAATTGATATTGGAAGTAATGCAGCAAGACTATTAATCAGTGAGGTTTCAATCGATTCAAATGGGGAGCCATTGTTTAATAAAATAAACTTAGTTCGAGTTCCACTAAGGCTAGGTTTCGATGTTTTTGAAAATGGTTTTATTTCTCAAGAAAAAAAACACATGATGATTGAAACCATGAAAAGCTATGCACACTTATTGAAAGCTTATCACATAGATAATGTATTGGCATGTGCTACTAGTGCAATGAGAGATGCATCTAATGGTTTAGAAGTTAAAGATGAGATTAAGCAAAAAACAGGAATAGATGTTAGAATTATTAGTGGAGATGAAGAAGCTAGTTTTATTTACGAAAATCATATTGCTGAACATTTAGATAAAGAACATTCTTATCTCTATATTGATGTAGGTGGCGGAAGTACAGAACTCACTTTTTTTGATCAAGGAAAATTAATGTATAAAGAATCTTTTAATATAGGAACTATTCGATTATTAAAAGGAATGGTAACTGATGATATTTGGGATGAAATGAAAGATCATTTAAAGAAAAACACTTCTAGTAAATTACCAATGGTAGCTATTGGCAGTGGGGGTAACATAAATAAAATATTTTCTTTAAGTAAACGAAAAGAAGGAAAGCCATTGAGTTTAGAGTCTTTGAAAGATTATTATAAAGAATTATCGAGTGTAAACTTAGAGCAACGTATAAAAGTGTATAAACTAAAAGAAGATAGGGCAGATGTGATTGTGCCAGCTTTACAGATTTATATAAGTGTAATGCGTTGGGCTAATATTGATCAAATTTATGTGCCAAAGATTGGGTTAGCCGATGGATTGATTCAACATTTATACGAAGAAATTAGTTCTCCATTAACCACTTAGTTAAGGTTTGATATTGTTCTAAAAGCTTTGGTTCATTTTGTAAAGCATTTAAGTGTTTTGCAATTGTTATTTCATCTTTTCTAATTGCAGGTCCTGTAAACAATTCTTTGGGTTGTTGTGTTTTAATGTTGTTTGCTGTAGCTTCTATTAAAGGATATAATAATTCAAAATTGATTTTATTAGCACTACAAATATTTGCACTTTGAGCATACATAAAGTTTACAAAATTGTTGGCAAAAACTGCAGCAATATGAAGTTGTAATCTTTGTTCATCATTTCCATAGTTTACAAAAGTTGACAAACTTTCTGCAAATGTTTTTAAAACAGATAAAGTATTATCATTATTACCATCAATCAGAAATGGAATGGTTGTTTCTAAACTCATATTGCTTTTTAAACTTTGAATGGGGTATAAAACGCCATAGTTTAAAGAAATATGCTGCAAAACTGATTTATTAATAGCTCCTGCAGTATGAACAATAATTTTATCGTTGAGTTGCCAATTAGTAGAAATTTCCTCAATGGCCTTATCACTAACAGCCATTATATAAATATCAGCACCTTTTGTTATATCTTTTATTGCAGTAACAGGTTGGGCATTTACTGCTTTAGCTAATGTTGTTGCATTGTTTAAATTTCTTCCAAAAATTTGAGCTATAGTATGTCCTTTTTGAAAAATTAGTTTACTTAAAACACTTGCTACATTACCTGTTCCAATTATTGTTACTATCATATATTTGAATTCATGAAGTTATCTAAAAAGCAAAAATTATTCATTCAACTCTATAAAACAAAGTTCAAGACCATTTCTATTTTTTCAAAGCAAAAAGCTGCAGAAAGTTTATTTAAACTTTTTTGTACGCCTTATAGTGGAAAAGTAAAACGAAAAGCACCTCCATTTTTCAAAAGAGCTAATGCATTGAATTTTGTTTATGAAGGTAATACAATTAGAGGTTGGCAATGGATTCCTAATAATTGTAATGGCAAAAAAGTTTTAGTGGCACATGGTTTTGATAGTTGTTGCTACAAATCTGAAGCTATTATACACAAGCTTTTTTTAACAGGGTTCGAAGTATTAGCATTTGATGCACTAGCACATGGTGAAAGTGATGGAAAAACTGCAAATGTTAAACAGTATGGTGAATGTATTAAAATGATTGATGAACAATTTGGAAAATTATATGCAATTGCAGGACATTCTTTTGGAGGTTTAGCAACTTGTTTAATAGTTGAAAAAACTTTACCACATATAGAAAAAATTGTTTTAATAGCTCCTGCAGTTGAAACTACAAGAGCAATTGATAACTTTTTTAAATTTTTAAAAATGCCAATTGAATTAAAACCTTTTTTAGAGCATTATATTTTAGAACAATCTGGAAACAAGCCTGAATATTATTCTGTAACAAGAGCTTTAAATAATGTACCATCAAAAGTTTTGTGGGTACACGATGAAAAAGATTTTATTTGTCCAATTGAAGATTTAAAACCAACTCAAGAAAAAAATTATCCACATGTTGAATTTTATATCACATCAGGACTTGGACACAATGTTATTTACCGCAACCCCAATGTATTACAGAAAATAGCTTTTTTCTTGTACGAATAAATTATCTTCTTACTCTAACCCATCTTGCAGGAACCCAACAATGGCCTCTTCTTTTTTTATACTTCCATTGCCCTGGAATATAACGATAGCCTACTCTTGGTTCGGCCCAATAACCATTTACTAAAACGTATTTACCATTTCTCCAAACATAATCTGGTTCAATCCAAATATGACGAGGTGATGGACAAATAGGTCTTGGATCATTAACAACAACAGTTGGTCTTACATTAACATAAATCTGAGCTTGACTTACAGATGAATGGAAAGTTATAAAACTTAACAAAAAAACTGATAACATAATTTTTTTCATAACAAGGATTTAATGCTTTATTGATATGAATAAATATTAATAGTTTAATGTAAATTAGAATTTATCATTTTTTTAAATTTTTCTATTTTTCCATTTATTGCTTTTCATATAAATAAATGCAGGAATCAATAGACTTCCCCAATATACCAATTCAGCCATCCAGCCTATGGTGATGCTTAAATTAAGTTTTTCCAACACAATATATACATAGGTGCAGTAAAGAGTTATTGCTAAAAACTCTATTCTTAAAGTAATATTTGTATTGCCTGTACCAATAACAGCATTGAGCCAAACAACAGAAAAACTCATCAGTAATAATGCCAATGTTACTACTCTTAATACTGGAATTGCTGCTGTATTAAATGCTTCAGTTTGTCCGTAAACACTTAAATACAATTCAGGAAAAATATTAATGAGTATGCAAATTGAAATGGAAAATGTAAATGATAATTTTAAAATTTTATTGATGAGTATAAATACTTTATCCTGCAAACCCTGACCAATTACATTACTCACCATAGTATTGGTAGTAGCAGCAAAAGCCCAGGTAACACAACCAAAAACACCAAAAACATTTCGCATAATGTTTGATATAGCACCTGCCTGATTGCCATGATGTTCACTTAAAACAAAGAAAAACTCCCATGCCATAATACTTAATAAATGTTGAGCTATTAAAGGAGCACTTTGTTTAAAGATGATTTTTGCAACAGCTTTATCCCATAATTGTTCAGCCTGAAATTGTAATTGCTGCTTAATCTTTTTAAATCTAATAATTTGCCATACAGTTATAAATGCTAAAGCTTCTGCTAATATTGATGCATAAGCTGCTCCATTAAAACCTAAATCAGGAAAACCCAGATTTCCAAAAATTAAAGTATAATCAAAAAATACATTGCTTGTTGCTTCAATGGCTGTACCAAATATTAAATACTTAGCATGGTTAGTGCCTACCAATAATGCATTACGAATTTGAAATTGAAATAAAAAAAACAAACCCCAGATTCTAATGTGTAAAAAATCTATCGCAAGTTGTGCATTGCTAGCATCTGATAAGGCATAATTAAAAAAGATTGGAGCAATCAGCCATGTAACTGCAATACCAAATGCAGCAAATACAAAGGCCAACTTTTTACCGTGATCAAATAAAAAACCAATGGCTTCAATTTTATTTTCGCCTGCTCTACGTGCAAACAACATTTGCAAACCATTACTTAAACCAATACCAATTACTGCAAATATTAAATAATACACCCCTGTAATACCGGCAACTGAAAGGGTTTGCTCACCAAGTCTACCCAAAAAAATATTATTAGTAATAAAGTTGAGCTGAGGAACAATAATGGCCAATGAAATCGGTAAAACAATAGATAGAATTCTTTTGTTAGAAATATCTAATCTATAATCTTTAGCTATTATTTCTGCCATATAACAAAACTAATGGAAGTTGGAGTTTGAGTTAAAAACTTTTCTATTGCAATCTTATAGATTAATTACACAGGGTGCTTCGTTCCTCGCAGTGACTTTGAATTATTGTATAAAAAAACCCAGCTATATTTTAGCTGGGTTTTACATTTATTTTTTAAGAAAGATTATTCTTCAATCTTCACTTTTCCTTTGCTCTTTGCAATTACTTCTTCAGCAATATTGTTTGGAGCTGGATTGTAGTGTGAAAACTCCATAGTTGAAGTTGCACGACCAGAAGATAATGAACGTAGTTGAGTTACATATCCAAACATTTCACTCAATGGAACTTTTGCTTTAATAACTTGTAAGTTAGCTCTGCTATCCATTCCTTCTAACATACCTCTTCTTCTGTTTAAGTCACCAGTAACATCACCCATGTATTGATCTGGAGTTAATACTTCCACTTTCATAATAGGTTCTAGTAAAGTTGGTTTTGCTTTTCTTCCTGCTTCTCTAAATGCAGATTTAGCACAAAGTTCAAAACTCATAGAATCAGAATCCACATCGTGATAGCTACCATCAAATACTCTAACTTTCATATTATTAACTGGGTAACCAGCTAAAACACCTGTAACCATTGAAGTTTCAAATCCTTTTTGAATTGCAGGAACAAATTCTTTAGGAATAGAACCTCCGAATAAGTCGTTTACAAATTGGAAATGTTTTCCTTCATTTGCTGCTAACCATTCTTCATCAGCTGGTCCTAAATCGAATTGAATATCTGCGAATTTACCCCTACCACCAGATTGCTTTTTCAAAATCTCACGATGAGTAACCACTTGACCAAATGACTCTTTGTAAGCCACCTGAGGTGCACCTTGATTTACTTCTACTTTAAACTCACGACGCATACGATCGATGATAATTTCTAAGTGAAGCTCACCCATTCCACGTAAAATAGTTTGACCAGTATCTTCATCAGTATTTACTCTTAATGTAGGATCTTCTTCAACTAATTTAGCAATAGCCATACCCATTTTATCAACGTCTGCTTGAGTTTTAGGCTCAACGGCAATGGCAATAACTGGTTCAGGAATAAACATATTTTCTAAAGTGATCGGATGTTTTTCATCGCATAAAGTATCACCAGTTTTAATTTCTTTAAAACCTACTGCAGCAGCAATATCTCCAGCTTCAATAAAATCTACTGGGTTTTGTTTGTTAGCAAACATTTTCATGATACGGCTAATACGCTCTTTCTTTCCACTTCTTACATTTAATACATAAGAACCTGCATCTAAATGACCAGAATAGCAACGGAAGAATGCTAAACGACCTACGAATGGATCGGTCATAATTTTGAAAGCTAATGCAGCAAAAGGTTCTTTAGCATCAGCTTTTCTTGTAATTTGTTCGCCAGTATCTGGATTAGTACCTACTGTATCTTCAATATCTAATGGACCAGGCAAATATCTACAAACAGCATCTAAAGCAGTTTGTACACCTTTATTTTTGAAAGATGATCCACACATCATTGGAACAATTGATAAATCGATACAAGCTTTACGAATGGCTTCATGCATTTCATCTTCTGTAATGCTATTAGGATCTTCAAAGAATTTCTCCATTAAAGTATCATCATATTCAGCAACAGCTTCAACTAATTTAGCTCTCCACTCATTAGCTTCTTCTACCATATCAGCAGGAACATCAATTTCATCAAAAGTCATTCCTTCGGTTTCCATATGCCAAATAATACCTTTCATTTTAATAAGGTCAACAACCCCAGTAAAATTATCTTCAGCACCAATTGGTAATTGTAAAGGCACAGCTTTTGCACCTAACATATCTTTAACTTGTTGTACCACCATTAAAAAGTCGGCACCACTTCTATCCATTTTATTTACAAAACCAATTCTTGGTACTTTATAACGATTTGCTTGACGCCATACCGTTTCAGATTGTGGTTCAACACCATCAACAGCACTAAATAATGCAATTAAGCCATCCAATACACGCATTGAACGTTCTACTTCTACAGTAAAATCTACGTGACCCGGAGTATCAATAATATTAAAATAATAACTTTTAGTGTTTGCATCAGCAACACCTTTAACAGTTGGGAATTTCCATTGACAGCTAACAGCAGCAGAAGTAATAGTAATACCACGTTCTTTTTCTTGTTCCATCCAGTCAGTTGTTGCAGCACCATCGTGTACTTCACCAATTTTATGAATCATACCTGTGTAGCGTAAAATACGCTCTGTTGTTGTGGTTTTACCAGCATCAATATGTGCTGCAATACCAAAGTTGCGTTGAAATTTTAAGTCTGCCATTTTTTTATTTTGTGAATTCTTGAATATTAAATGTGAATTTTGTAACGAAAAAAGAACTGATTTTTCTTGGTTACAAATTAGCACATTCGCTTAATTGTTTATTTTTTCGAGCGGCAAAGGTAAGGAGTTCTATAATACATTAGTGAATTGAAGAAATAACAAATTCTTAAATAATTGCTTCAATAACATTTGGGTTAAGTTTAAATGTCAAAATTTGAATTTAAATATTGAAAATGAATTGTTTGCATATTTAATCAGGGTCATTAATTATAAATCTCTTATGATTATTTGATGCAGGTCGGAGAAACTGTACTGAAATTCGGCTACTCTTGATTTTGAAATTGCAATCTTTAATTGACAAAAAAGTTGAGTATTATTTTCAATTATAGTGGCATCTAGTTTTTTGAGTACTTGCATTACAGCATTGGTTTGAGTATAGTCATACTCTAACTCGAAATATTGTAAAATAGGTTTTTGAACTATTTGAGTAGTTTGTAAAGCTAAAGATGTTGTGGTTTTATAAGCATTTATAAGTCCAGGTACACCCAATAATGTTCCTCCAAAATACCTCACAACTATTATTAATACATCTGTTATATTTTTAGATTCAATAGCATTTAATATGGGTTTTCCTGCTGAACCATTGGGTTCACCAGCATCAGAAGACCTAAAATTTGTGTTATCTAAACCTATTTTATAAGCAAAACAATAATGGTTAGCTTTTGGATGTAGATTTTTTACTTCTTGCATAGCCAACTTAAAATCTTCCTTGTTCTTAATCGGATAAGCTAGTGCAATAAATTTGCTACCTCTATCTTTAAATTCTGCACTACCTTTTGTTGAAATTGTAAAATAAAAATCTATTCTTGACTCCATAAATCTTGTTCTGAGTCAGCAAAAATGCTTACTTCAATCCAATAAAAAAACCTATTAAATATTTGTTTAAATACTTTATCTTTGTGCTTCAACGCTGTGCATTAATATGATGTACGGCGTTGTATTTTTATATCCTTTGTAAACTTAAATTGAGATTTATGAGTGAATATGTTACACAAGAGACTTTTGATAAGATGCGTGAAGAACTGCAAAGAATGAAAGGCGTCGATCGTCCGGCTGCTTCAAAAGCTATTGCAGAAGCTAGAGAAAAAGGAGATTTGCGTGAAAATGCAGAATACGATGCAGCAAAAGAAGCACAAGGTATGCTTGAAGCACGTATTAAACAATTAGAAGGTGTAATTGCTACAGCAAAAATTGTTGATCCTACAACTATTGATACCAGTAAAGTAACCATACTTACAAAAGTTACTATTACAAACATTGCCAACAAGAAAACAGTAACTTATCAAATTGTTGGAGAAAAGGAAGCGGATTTAAAAGAAAAAAAGATATCAGCATCTTCACCTATTGGACAAGGATTGTTAGGTAAAGCAATTGGTGAAATAGCAGAAGTTCATGCACCTACTGGGATTTTAAAATTCAAAGTTGAAAATATTACGATCTAATAATGACCCTCTTTTCAAAAATTATTCAAGGAGAAATACCCAGCTATAAAATTGCAGAGAATGAAAATTTTTATGCTTTTTTAGACATATTCCCATTACAAAAGGGTCATACCTTGGTGGTGCCAAAGGTTGAAATTGATAAAATTTTTGATCTGCCCAACAATTATTTGGCTGAAATCTTGGTTTTTGCACAACCCATTGCAAAAGCTATTGAAAAAGCCTATCCTTGTAATAGAGTAAATATGGTTACTGTAGGTTTAGAAGTGCCTCATGCACATGTACATTTAATACCAATTAACCATACAAATGATATGAATTTCGAAAATCCAAAGTTGAAATTCTCAGCAGAAGAGTTTACAGCAATTCAAAAAGAGATTTGTAGTTATTTATAAATTAAGTCAAAAAATATTTGTTTTACAATAAATCTTACTACATTCGCATTGCCTTTACAAGTTGTTCCAAGTTTCTTCGATGTGTTTTGTAAATACAAAAGGACTAAAGGGTTACTGGTAATGGATAATTTTTAACTTTTAATCATTTACAAAATGAACATTTACGTTGGTAACCTAAGTTGGAACATGACCAATGAGGATTTAAACAATTTATTTACTCCACACGGTGAAGTAATTTCTGCAAAAATTGTTACAGACAAATTTAAAAACGATCGTAGCAAAGGCTTCGGTTTTGTTGAAATGAGCGATGAAGATGGCAAAGCTGCTATCGCTGCATTAAACGAAACAGAAGTTGATGGTCGTAAAATTGTTGTTAACGAATCTCAACCTCGCCCAGAAGGTGAACGTCGTAGTGGCGGAAACCGTGGTGGTGGTTTTGGTGGAAATCGCGGTGGCGGTGGATATGGTGGTGGAAATCGCGGTGGCGGTGGATACGGTGGTGGAAATCGCTCTGGAGGTAACTCTGGTGGCGGTGGATATAACAGATATTAATCTCATCCCAAATAAAACCTTTAAGGCTGTCTCAATGAGACAGCCTTTTTTATGTGCCAATGTTTAAGTTTGAAGTTGTTAATTTGTAACGAATAATTTAATATGGAAATAGTTCAGAATATTTCTTTAAAAGCATTTAATACTTTTGGAATTGATGTAAGAACTCAATACTTTACTGAGATTGAATCAGTAGATGATATTCGAGAAGCATTATCCTTTGCCAACAAAAATCAATTGCCTTATTTAGTTATTGGAGGAGGGAGTAATATTTTATTTACTCAAAACTTTCAGGGACTTATAATAAAAAATAACCTGAAGTCAATTGAAGTTATTCATGAAGATCAAAATAATTATTACATAAAATCTTCAGCAGGAGAGGTCTGGCATCAACTGGTTTTGTATTGTATAGAGAATAATTATGCCGGAATAGAGAATTTAAGTTTAATTCCAGGAAGCGTAGGTGCTGCACCTTTACAAAATATTGGTGCTTATGGTGTAGAATTGAAAGATGTTTTTTATGAGCTTGAAGCCTATCATATTCCTACACAAACTATTGAAAAGTTTGATTTAAATGATTGTGCTTTTGATTATAGAGAAAGCATCTTCAAAACCAAATTAAAAAATCAGTATATCATTTTAAATATTACCTTACAACTTAAAAAAAATCCACAATTCAATATAGAATATGGTGCAATAAAAGAAGAGTTAGAAAAAATGAACTGTACCTCTTTAAGTGTGAAAGCTATCTCTCAAGCTGTAATAAATATTCGTAGCTCTAAACTTCCTAACCCTAAAGAAATTGGTAATGCAGGAAGCTTTTTTAAAAATCCTATAATAAATCAAGAGCAATCTGGTCAACTTAAAAAAGAATTTCCATCTATTCCAATTTATCCATCAAAAGCAAATCAATTTAAAGTTGCAGCAGGTTGGTTAATTGAACAATGTGGTTGGAAAGGTTTTCGAAAAGCTGATTATGGGTGCCATGCCAAACAAGCTCTAGTTTTGGTAAATTATGGTACAGCAAAAGGACAAGAAATTTTTGATTTAAGTACTGCAATCAACGAATCTGTGTTTGAAAAATTTGGAATTGAGCTTGAATGTGAAGTGAATATTGTTTAAGGGTTGTTAGCCAAACAAAAGGCAATAAACTTAGTATAAGCATCACTAGAATTTGTAGAATTAAACCCATGACCATCACCAACATATTCTGTATATTGCTGAGTAACACTCGCTGTTTGTAAAGCTGTTTTTAAACGAGTACTTTGAGATAGAGGTACAACATTATCAGCAGTACCATGAAATATTATTGTTGGAGGGGAAGATGCATTTACCGAAAATAATGGACTAGCATTAGTATAAACAGTTGGTACCGAAGTAGGTGTTCCTCCCATAAATAATTCGAACAATTGTTTTTGCAGACCAACTTGAAAATTGTACAAATCTGCCATATCTGTAGGTCCAAAATAATCAACAACAGTTTTAATTCTATTGTTAGAATTGTATTTGTAAGCTTTAAGCATGCCTAAATGTGCACCTGCACTTGCACCCATAACTACAATTTTGTTGGGGTTATAATGATAATAATTAGCATTAGCTATAATGTAATCAAAAGCAGCATTTACATCATTTATTTGTGTTGGCCATAAATTTGTTGATGGCGGAACTGCTAATCTATAATTTATGTTTATGATAGCATAATTGCTTAATCCAGATTGAATGGATGGAATAGTTGAATTAAAATCTGATTTATCACCAGCTGTCCAAGCTCCACCATGAATCATTACAAAAACTTTTGTATTGACATCTGAACGATTTGGTGGTAAATAAATATCCATTTTTTGTGCAGCTTCTATACCATAAGCAACATTCATGGTATCTAACTTTGATGCAGTATTGGTAGTGTTTGGTGGCGTAACTGTATCAGTAGATTTTGAACAAGAACTGATAAAAAAAGCTACAAAACTTATAGCCACTAATTGTTTAAACAAAGCAATTTTATTTTTTTTCATATAAAAAGTTGGAAGTGAAAATATGATTAGTTTAATAAAAAAGCAATTAATTGATCTGTTGCTTTTCGTCTGTGGCTATAAATACTTTTTTCATCTAGATTCATTTCAGCAAAAGTTTTGTTACTGCCTTCGGGTATAAATATAGGGTCGTACCCAAAACCATGTTGACCTTTTGGTTCATCAGTAATAGTTCCTTTGCAAATGCCTTCGAACATATAATTCTTGCCATTGAGCATTAATGAAATGATGGTTTTAAAATGGGCTCTTCTATTTTCAATTCCTCGCAAATTGGTTAAAACTTTCTCTATATTTTTTTGATGATTTTTCTCATCACCAGCATAACGAGCACTTAAAACTCCAGGTTCATTATTTAAAGCTTCAATCTCCAATCCAGTATCTTCTCCAAATGCATTTTTGCCAGTTAATTGATAAATGAAATTTGATTTTTCTGCAGCATTAGCTTCAATAGTATCATGAGGTTCTGGTATATCAATATGAATACCTGCTTCTTCTAAAGTAATAATTTCAAAAAGATTTCCAATTAATTTTCTTATTTCCTCAACCTTGTTTTTATTGTTGGTAGCGAATATTAAAGTTGACATGATTATTTTATATTAAACATCAATTTTAAAGCATTCCACAAAGCTCTTTTTTCATTTTTTACTTCATTACTATTACCAATTAAAACGCTTAGGTTTTCAGTGATTAAAAGACTTATTTTATCGAAATGTTGAACTTTGTTTTTTGAAAATATTAAAGGCAATTCGAAAGCTTGAATATCAATTCCCATCATTAAAAGATACTCAATATTTAAAGATGTCTTTAGAGTTGTAAAGTTGATATTTTTATTAGCAATATTTATGATAGCAACATCAGCAATGCTTAAATTACAAGCTAGCAATAAATTGGTTAATAATTGTAATTTATCATCTGTAATGTAAACAGCATTTGCATCGTTTATAACAATTGCAATTCCTTTTTTATTCTCTCCTAAAAATTCTAATGGTTTTCTAATCTCTTCAAATTCCATATTTTCTGGGGCAGGTAAATTGTTGTTTGTACTGCTTATCAATACTTTTTTAAATAAATCAGTAATCAGAAATGTTGGTAATTTAGTCGTGCTAAAACTCATAGATCATTTTTATGTTAACAGTTGTTAGTTTTTTGCTTTATTTTGCATCAAATATATAGCTATGGAAACAGATATTGATATTAACATTACACGAGTAGAAAGTAGTAAGTTAAAAGACATTAATTTGGAGAATATTCCATTTGGAAAATATTTCAGCGATCATATGCTTGAGGCTGATTATGAGAATGGCGAGTGGAAGAATGTTGAAATTAAACCTTATCAGCCTTTAGTAATAGAACCTTCTTTAGCAGCATTGCATTATGGACAAAGCATTTTTGAAGGAATTAAAGCCTATAAAGATGCTAATGGTGAAGGTTATATTTTTAGACCTTACGATAATTTTAAAAGATTTAATATCTCTGCTGCTCGTATGTGTATGCCAACCATTCCTGAAGAAATTTTTATGGAAGGCATGAAGCAATTGGTTGCACTTGATAAAAATTGGATTCCTTCTAAGGAAGATCATACTATGTACATTCGCCCATTAATGTTTGCTACTGATACATTATTAGGAGTTAGACCATCAGATACTTATAAATTCTTAATTTTATTAAGTCCTTCTGGTCCATACTACACATCACCCATGAAAATTTATGTTGAGGAAAAATATTCTCGTTCTGTAAAAGGTGGAGCTGGTTTTTCTAAAAATGCTGGTAATTATGCAACCAGTATGATTGCAGCAAAAGAAGCCAGAGCTAAAGGTTACGATCAAGTTTTATGGACAGATCCTTTTGAGCATAAATGGTTACAAGAAGTAGGCATGATGAATGTAATGTTCATTATTGATGGTGTAGCAGTTACACCAGAATTAAGTGAAGGAACTATTTTAAATGGTGTTACACGTAACAGTGCTATTGTATTGTTGAAAGAAATGGGCATTGAAGTTCAAGAAAGAAGATTGAGTATTGATGAGATAGTTGAAGCTTATAAAAAAGGACAACTCAATGAAGTTTTTGGTTGTGGTACAGCTGCAACAATTGCACCCATTAAAGAATTAGGCTATGGCGATTATAGAATGCCTTTTGATGTTGAAACTTTTAAAATTGCTGCAAAACTTAGAAAAGAAATGGATGATATCAGATACGCTCGTATTCCTGATACTCACAATTGGATGGTAAAAATTTAATTGAATTTCTTTGGTATATAAATAGAGCCACAACATTTGTTGTGGCTCTATTATTTTTAGTTGTATTAAATTAACTAAAAGCTTCTTTTACTTTATCGAAAAAGCTTTTATCTTTTTTATCGGGGTTAGGTTTAAAGTTTGGACTTTCATTTAACTTTTCTAAAATTTCTTTTTCTTCAGCACTTAAATGTTGAGGTGTCCAAACATTAATTTGTATTAATTGGTCACCTTTGGCATAACCTTGAACTTCGGGAAAACCTTTGCCTTTTAATCGTAATATTTTTCCACTTTGTGTACCTGCAGGAATTTTTACTTTGGCTCTTCCTGTAATTGTTGGCACTTCTACTTCAGTTCCAAAAACTACATCAGGAAAAGTTAGGTGTAAATCGTAAGCTACATTTAATCCATCTCTTTCTAATTCAGGATGAGCTTCTTCTTGTATTTGTATAATTAAATCTCCAGGATAACCACCTCTTTCACCTGCATTACCTTTTCCACCCATGCTTAATTGCATGCCTTCTTGAACGCCAGCAGGAATTTCTATATTAATCATTTCTTCTCCAAAAACTCTTCCTTCACCTTTACATGAGCCACATTTTGCAGTAATTGTAGCACCTTCACCATTACATGTAGGACAAGTTGTAACCGTTTGCATTTGTCCTAAAAATGTGTTTTGTACTCTTTTTACTTGACCATTGCCCCCACAAGTACCACATTTTTGAAAACTACTTTTATCTTTTGCACCATTACCCCCACAAGTATTACAAGCCACATGCTTTTTTACTTTTACTTGTTTGGTTACTCCACTTGCAATTTCAGCGTAAGTTAATTTTAACTTTATTCTTAGATTACTGCCTCGTTGACCAGTAGATTGACTTGATCTTCCACTACTTCTTCCTCCTCCACCAAAAAAACTACCAAACATATCATTGCCACCAAAAATGTCTCCAAAATGGCTGAAAATATCTTCCATATTGGTATTGTGGAAACCGCCACCACCTGTTCCTGGACCAAATGCTTGATGTCCGTATCTATCGTACTTTGCTCTTTTATCTGCATCACTCAAAACTTCATAAGCTTCAGCAGCTTCTTTGAATTTGTCTTCAGCAGCTTTATCTCCAGGATTTCTATCTGGATGATATTGCATAGCAGTTTTGCGATATGCTTTTTTTATTTCATCTGCACTTGCAGATTTGCCCACTCCTAATATTTCGTAATAATCTCTTTTCATTGCTTGTTTATAAGTTGATTAGTTAATTAGGTTGACTGGTTTTAAAACATATGCACCAATTAACCATTCAACTAGTTATTTGCCTACTACCACTTTTGCAAAACGAATAATTTTATCGTTTAAAGTGTAACCTTTTTGAACTTCGTCAATAACTTTTCCAACAAGTTCTTCTGAAGGAGCTGGAATTTCAGTGATGGCTTCATGTTTTTCAACATCAAATTCTTGCTGAACACTTTCCATAGGTTTTACACCTTTAGAAAAAACAGTCGATCTAATTTTGTTAAAAACTAACTGAATACCTTCTTTTTGTGTTGCCATATCATCATTAGCATTCAATTGTTTTTCTGCTCTATCTACATCGTCTAACACATCTAAAAGCGAAACTAAAATATCTTTACCTGCAGATTGAATTAAATCAATTCTTTCTTTAGAGGTTCTTCTTTTATAATTTTCAAACTCTGCCATTAACCTTAAATATTTATCTTTTTGTTCGGCTAATTCAATTTGTAGCTTTTCCACTTCTGAAATGGGAGTTTCATCTGCTACAGGGGCTTCATTTTCTTGAGATACTGTTGTTTCGTCAGTATTTACAATGTTTTCAACTTGATCTTTCTCTATTTCTACATTTTCGTTCTCTTGCATAACTATTTTATAGGTTTGTAAAGTGTTGTCAATTTTTTTGCCATTTGATAGATTAGGCAAATTTGTCAGTCATTTTATTGTCCTTGTGCCAAACTATATGCTCTTTTACCATCCCACATATTTAAAATTTCTGTAGAGCAAACTTTAAATTTATGGCTTAGTGCTGTATATAGATTGATGATATCTTGTTGAGATAAGGCTTTATCATCAATACTTTCGAAACGACAACGATATTGGTTGATTAAATTAGTAAATACACTACCTGTTGGCCAAACTTGAGTTCCTCTATTACTAATGGTGGTAAGTTTAAATAAATCTCCTAAACACTCATTACACAAATTGGCAACAGCATTTGGTTGTTCATTACTTTCAATAAACATATCAACTCCAACAATTTTTTCTTCATTGTTTTCAGGAGATTCTAACATAGGATTTTGTGCCAATTTTAAAACTGTGCATGAATATGGCACATCTGTTAGTTCTGGTTTTGGATTATGTTTAGGGGCTTTTCCAAAATTATTAATGATGGCATTTATAAACTCTGTTGTATTTAATGCTTTTGTATTTTTATCTCCAAAATCTCCGGTATGAACTCCACTTTCAAGTGTGTACAATAAGGCGTTTTCAATTAGAATACTACTTTCTCTTAAACCTAAATGTTGTAACATTCCAATTCCACTTAATAATAATGCAGTTGGGTTAGCAATATTTTTCCCTGCAATATCTGGAGCTGTTCCATGTACTGCTTCAAAAATTGAAATATGATCTCCAATATTTGCAGATGGTGCAAATCCTAAGCCTCCTACTAAACCAGCACATAAATCGCTTACAATATCTCCTTGCAAATTGGTTAAAACTACTACATCGAATAAGTCTGGACGAGTTACCAACTTCATACACAAATCATCTACAATTACATCGTCTGCTTTAAGTTCAGGATATTCTTTTGCAATTTCATAAAACACTTCTAAGAACAAGCCATCAGTAAGTTTCATAATGTTGGCTTTATGGCCACATGTAATTCTTTTAGCTCCTTTTTTCTTAGCCATTTCAAATGCATAACGAATTACTTGCTGACTTCCGGGACGAGTAATAAATCTTCTGCCTAATGCTACATCATGTGTAAGCATGTGTTCAATTCCACCATAAGTATCTTCAATATTTTCACGAACTATGGTTACATCTATAGGTATTCCTGCTTTACTGAAAACTGTATCTACACCATGTAAGGTTAAAAAAGTTCTTTTATTAGCATAAGTATTCCACGTTTTACGAGCAGTAACATTTACACTTTTAACGCCTTTACCTTTTGGCGTTTCCATTGGTCCTTTGAAAAGAATTCCTAATTTTTCGATAGTTTCTTGTGCTTGAGGAGTCATTCCATTATTAAAACCTTTATCAAAAACCCATTTACCCATTTCTACAACATCATATTCTAATGGAACTTTTGCAGCATTAAAAACCTTTAAAACGGCGTCCATAATTTCTGGACCAATTCCATCACCTTTTGCAACTGCTATTTTGATCATTTTTTAAAATTTTGTGCAAATAAACTACGATTATTTTTAAAGATAGCATTCATTAACCCCATTTAAGATTATTTAACATCTTGTAGTAAAATATTATATTTTTTAATGATAGAAAGGGTTGTTGAATCTATATTATAAACAGAATACCAACCTTGTTGTTCATGTGGGGGGTCGCCAGTTAAATGATCTCCATTTTTCCACCAACCTCCATATTTAGTAGGCCTTCCTTCTCCACCCCAAGCCCAAAAATTTGCTCCACTTGCCGTTTTGTTTTTAATGTTTTGATAGATGATGTTAAAGATGAAATTAAAATAATCGTCTCTCACTTTTGTTGTGGCCCTTATATTAAAATTTCCTTCATCTCTAGAAATTCCAAATTCTTCCAAAACAAAAGGCTTATTGAGTTTTGTGGAGAGGGCTATATGGTTTTCAATGTATTCTTTAGCTTTTTTTATTGCGGAGCTATAAGTTGCTGCATGATTTTTTGGGTTGTAAAGATTCCAATTTTGAACCCATAGATGAGCTGTAGTGTAATCAATAAAAGGGCTTTGGTGCGTTTCTATAAAAGGTAAGCCATTATATTCTGGAGTGGTGGTTAAACCTTCACTACCTACTGAAACCAGATGGTTAAAATCTAATTGTTTAATAAATTTTGCAGATTCTTCAATCCATTTTAAATAAGCAGCAACATTTTTCATTCCTCTGGGTTCGTTGCATAATTGCCAACTCATAATTGTAGGGTCATCTTTATACAAAATATTTGAAATTGAATTTTTTCGATTGATGATTTTTTGAATATTGTTGAGGTATGTTTTTTTTGCTGCTGTATCTGAATAAAATGATGAAGTAACTTGTTGGTACAAATCCCAATCTTGATTGCCTAAAGTATCCATTGGATAAGGAATGGTATCTATACTACCTGCCCATTGTAAGTATTGGGCAAAACCCCCACTCCATGGCCAAAAATTACTTAAGCAAACAACGGCATACATGTTTCTTTTTTTCATTTCATCCAACAAAAAATCTAATCCTCTTGTAATATCTTCTCTTAAGTTTTTTGTATAATTATTTGCTGGAGTTATTCGGTAAGGTTCAGTATCTGGGCCTTCAACAAGTGCCATTATTCTTAAATTAGTAACACCTAGTTCTTGAAGTTGATTCAGTTCTCTTAGTAATCGTTTCTTATCAGAGAATCCTAAGTGCATTCCATACCAAAGATTTGTTCCAATAAAAAAGTAAGGTTTATTATTTAATTCAAATTGGGTGCCTTTTACTTTAATAAAATTATTGTGTGTTTGCCCAAAAATAATTTCTGTAAAACCCAATAAAAAAAACAGAAAAAAGAGTAGGTTTTTTTTCATAAAATAATAATTTAGAGTTAGATATAAGGTTTAGGTTTTAACCTATGAATATTAATTTATGCAATCTTATACAGCACCTATTTTTAAATTAATACCAAGTCTGAGATTTTTAATTGCTTTAGTCATTGGTATTTTATTACAATTTCATTGTAAAATTACACTGCAATGGATTACTTATTTTTTTGTAGGCTCATTAATTTTAAGTTTCTTTTTTCGAATTTTTAATGCTTTTATTCAATTCAAATTTAGTTGGGTTAAAGGTATACTGTTCAATATTGTTTTTGTGTCATTGGGAGCATTAATTTCTTGGTTTAAATTCATAGAGAATCGGCCTTATTGGATTGGGAATTATTTTCAAGAAAATACTCCAATTATAGTTACGTTTCAAGATAACATTGTTCCAAGAAATAAAAGTTATAAAGCAAAAGTGAGTGTTGATGCTATTAAGCAAAATAAGTATTGGAAAGCAGTTGAAGGAGATATGCTTTTATATTTTAAGAAAGAAGCTGTGCCTCCAGATTTACATTATGGCGATCAAATTATTGTTACCAGAAATATCAGAGAGATTATTAATTCTGGTAATCCTGGTGGATTTAACTATGCTCAATTTTGTGCTTTTCAAAATATATCATATCAGGGTTTTTTAAATAAAGAAGATTATATCAAACTGCCTTCTACTCACAGGCAATGGTTTAATTCTTGGTTGTTAAAATGTAGAACTCATTTTCTAGGTATTTTAAAACAAAATATTAAAAGCAAACAAGAAGTAGGAATTGCAGAGGCTTTACTTATTGGCTATAGAGAAGAATTAGACAGGGATATGGTTAAAATGTATAGCAATACTGGAGTAGTTCACATTATTGCCATTAGTGGTTTGCATTTAGGAATGATTTATGCATTAATTGTTTTGTTATTTAAGCCTTTAAAAAAATACAAGTGGAGTAGTGTATTGAAATTAATTACAGTAGTTGTTGTGCTTTGGCTGTTTAGTTTTATTGCAGGTTTGCCAGCATCATTATTAAGAAGTGCCATCATGTTTTCTGTAATTGCAATTGGCGATGTATTTGGTAAAAGAGCTAATATTTATAATAGTTTGGTGGTATCAGCTTTAATTATTTTAATCATTAATCCATTTAGTTTATGGGATGTAGGTTTTCAACTTTCTTATACTGCTGTTTTAAGTATTGTAATCTTTTCACCAATTATTAAAAGAAGTTTTTATTTTAAAAATAAATTATTAACCGCCTTCTGGAATTTGAATGCAATTACAATTTCTGCTCAATTACTCACTTTGCCAATTGTATTATATCACTTTCATCAATTCCCTAATCTATTCTTATTTACTAATTTATTTGCAGTACCCCTTTCAGGTTTTATTCTATATACTGAAATTATATTGTTGTTAGTGAGTTGGCAAAAAGAGTTGAGTACTTTTTTAGGAAATGCAATTGAAAATTTAATTAAAGTGTTAAACGATTTTGTTACTCATGTAAATATAATTCCGTTTGCAACTTGGAGTTTTATTCAAATTAGTATTCTTCAAACCATTTTGTTATTTATTTTTTTTATAACTCTAGTTTATTGGATATTTCTTAAACAGAACAAGTATTTATTGTATTGTCTTTTTTTTATTTTATTATTTATAGCAAGTAGAAGTATTGATTTTATTGATAAGTATCATCAAAAGAAACTTATTGTTTATAATGTTCCTAATCATAAGGCTATAGATGTTGTTGAAGGAAGAAAATATACTTATATAGGAGATGATGAATTGATTAAAGATGGTTTTCTAAGAAATTTTCATGTTCAGCCAGCAAGAATAAAACATAGAATTAGAACCGATAGTGTGCTTAAAAATATTATAATCCGAGAGTCTTCAATATTATCTAAACATCGCAAAATATTATTGCTTGATAATTCCATTATCTGTTTTCCAAAGCAGTCAAATTGGGATGTAGTGGTTATTTCAAAGAATCCTAAGATTTCAATTGCAAAACTTTATCGTAATTCAAAGTTTACCAAAGTTGTTTTTGATGGAAGTAATACTTTGTGGAAAATCAATCAGTGGAAAAGGGAGTGCGACAGCCTACATTTGCAGTATCATATTTGTTCCATTCAAGGAGCGTTTGAAATGAATTTGTAATGGCATTAAGTCAAAAGAATAAAGCTTATATAGCATTAGCAGCAACAAGTTTAATTTGGGGCACTACATGGGTGGCTATGAAATTTGGTTTAAAGGGATTGCCACCATTAGAATTAGCTTCTATTCGTCAGTTTATTGCTGGTTCAATTTTCATTGTTTTCTTTTTATTTAAAAAAGAAGCTTTACCAACTGTTCAACAATTTAAGAAATTATTTTTTTTAGCCATTCTCACATTTGTCTTAGCCAACGCTGTAAGTACTTGGAGTTTAAAATATATTTCAAGTGGACTTGGAGCACTTATTGGAGCTTTATATCCATTGAGTGTTGTTATTATTGAATATTTCTTCTTTAAAAATAAAAGCATAAACTATTTAACTATTATTGGAATTTTACTAGGTATAGGAGGAATAGTTTTTGTGTTTTATGATAATGCTTTTGGTGCACATCCACAAGGATATATTTTTGGAATCGTATTGGCCATTATTGCAATGCTAGCTTGGAGTTTGAGTAGTATTTTAATTTCTAGAAAGTATATTCAAATGAATCCTTATTTTGGTATGGGTTGGCAAATGTTAATTAGTTCAATAATTGTTGGAATCTTTAGTATAAGCTCTGAAGATATCATCAGCATAAGTGAAATATCACTCACTTCTTGGCTGGCCATTACCTATTTAATAATTGCTGGTTCTATTGTTGCAATCATTGCATTTATATATTCATTAAAATATTTAAACCCTGCTATTGCTGTATTGTATGCATATATTAATCCTATTATTGCTATGATTACTGGAGCAATTCTATTAAATGAAAAACTTACAGCAGTAATTTTTATTGGATCATTAATTACTTTAATTGGAGTTTTTCTTGTGAATTTTAGCATGAAAAAAATTAAAGAAAAAGAAATCTTAGGATGAGTAATCAAAATCTTAAACTACCAATAGCAATATTTAACTTTTTCTTTACCACAATTTAAATATTTTTAAGAAATCGATTGTAAGTCTTTGCTGTACTGAGTTTGGCTTTATTATCATTAAAGTCAAAGTTTGTTACAAATGCCACTCATCCATAATTGAAAACTTATTTTCACTATTGTCACATTCACAAAAAAGCATTTGGTGTTAAAAATAGTTTTGTGTTTGTAAAACAATTTTAGAAACACAAAATTTAAAACTATGTACAATAAAATATTTGTAAGTGTATTAGCACTTATATTTTCAGCAAATACTTTTGCTGCAAAAGTCAATTTAGATTGCACTATTATTTCTTCTTTGAAAGAAAAATTTTCAACTGCAAAAAATATTCATTGCAAATTGAAAGATAATTTTATTAAGGTTAACCTTGAGATTGATGGAGAGACAAAAAATGTATATTTTGATTTAGATGAAAATTTAATAGGGGAGAGTAAAAAGGTTGAGCTAAAAACATTACCTGCTAGAGCGTTGAATTATATTTTACAACATTACCCTTACCCTAAGTATAATTTTTATGAATGTATTGAATTTACAGATGATAAAGGGTTTAAAAATTATTATGTAGCTTTCGAAAAAAATAATCAATTAATTACTTTGAAATTAGATACAAAAGGTAGAATGAGTCATTTTATTGTTAGTTAGATTCCACAAAAAAACCTCATGAAACTTCATGAGGTTTTTTATATAAAAAAGTAATAGCTTACATAATATCCATTCCTTTAGCAAAATGAGTACAAACTCCAGGCAAAGCTAGCCAAAAAAATTGTCTTACATCTGGTGTAATCAACATGTATAAAAGTATTGCAGTCCAAATGGTAAAATAAATCCAGTATTTTTTTGTTGATTTTTTTGCTTCCATGATTTAAAATTATTTGGCAAATATAAGGATGCCATCAAAAATATTCACTCAATAATATTTTTTGATAATAATTAATTAAGTTTTTTATCCATTGAGTTTGGTTTATGTTTGCAAACTAACAAGTGTTAGTTAAAATATAGCTATGAATTTTCAACAAACTGAACTTACTACACAAGCTGCACAAATTGCACGTGATTTTGCCCAACAACATATAAAACCACATTTAATGGAGTGGGATGAGAGTCAAGAATTTCCAGTTCATATTTTTAAGGAATTAGGAAAACTAGGTATGATGGGTGTTTTAGTTCCTGCAGAATATGGTGGAACAGGGTTCGGTTATTTTGAATATAATGCTATAATACAAGAAATTTCTCAGGTATGTGGTTCTATTGGCTTGAGTGTTGCAGCACATAACTCTCTTTGCACAAACCATATTTTAACTTTTGGAAATGAAAATCAAAAGAAAAAATATTTACCAAAGTTAGCAACTGCAGAACATATTGGTGCTTGGGGATTAACTGAGCCTAATACAGGTAGTGATGCAGGAAATATGAAAACTACTGCGGTTAAAGAAGGAAATAATTGGGTTTTAAATGGAACAAAAAGTTGGATTACACATGGTAAAAGCGGAGATATTGCTGTTGTAATAGCTAGAACAGGTGAACCAAGAGCAAAAAATAATGCAACTGCATTTGTTGTTGAACGAGGAACACAAGGTTTCATGGCAGGAAAGAAAGAAAATAAACTAGGCATGCGTGCCAGTGAAACCTGCGAAATGATTTTTGATAATTGTATTATTAGTGATGAACAAAGATTGGGTGAAGTTGGAGAGGGATTTAAACAATCTATGAAAATTTTAGATGGAGGAAGAATCTCCATTGGAGCCCTATCTGTAGGAATAGCTAAAGGTGCTTATAAAGCAGCATTACAGTATGCACAAGAAAGACATCAATTCGATCAACCCATTGCAAATTTTCAAGGAATTAGTTTTAAACTAGCAGATATGGCTACTGAAATTGCAGCTGCTGATTTGCTGTTAGAAAAAGCTTGTGCCATTAAAAATGATGGAGGTAAAGTAACTTTACAAGGTGCAATGGCTAAATATTATGGCAGCGAAATAGCTGTAAAAATTAGTACAGATGCTGTGCAAATATTTGGTGGATATGGATACACCAAAGACTTTCCTGTAGAAAAATTTTATAGAGATTCTAAACTTTGTACTATTGGAGAAGGTACAAGTGAAATTCAAAAATTAGTTATAGCCAGAGAAATTCTTAGCTAGTTTTAAACTTGAAAAACTCCTGTTTTAAATTCTTCAATTTTTGGATTATGATTGGCTGCATTAATAGCTTCTGAAATTAGTTTTCTGGTTTCAATAGGGTCAATAATATCATCTACCCATAATCTTGCAGCTGCATAATATGGTGAAGTTTGTTTTTCGTATCTGTCTTTTATTTTATTCAACAATTCATTTTCATCTGCTTCGCTTACTAATTTACCTTTAGATTTTTCGCTAGCTACTTGAATTTGTAATAAAGTTTTGGCAGCAGCATCACCACCCATTACAGCTATTTTAGCACTTGGCCAAGCATAAATAAATCTTGGATCATATGCTTTACCACACATGGCATAATTGCCAGCTCCATAACTATTACCAACAATAATTGTAATTTTTGGAACAACAGAATTAGCTACTGCATTTACCAATTTAGCACCATCTTTAATTATGCCACTATGTTCACTTCTACTACCTACCATAAAACCAGTTACGTCTTGCAAAAACACTAATGGAATCTTCTTCTGATTACAATTCATTATAAAACGGGCAGCTTTATCTGCACTATCGTTATAAATAACACCACCCATTCTCATTTCACCATTTGCTGTTTTGGTAATGAGTCTTTGATTAGCCACAATACCAACTGCCCAACCATCAACCCTGGCATATCCACAAACTATTGATTTACCATAATCCTTTTTAAATTCATCAAAACTAGAATTTCCATTTTCATCTGCATCAACTATTCTGTCTATAATTTCTACAATATCATAAGGTTTAAGATTGTTTTCGCTCATAATACCATAAATCTCTTTTGCATCTTTAAATGAATTGTAAGATTTTATTCTATTAAAACCTGCTTTTTCATTTTCACCAATTCTTCCCATTAAGGTTTTAATATAATCTAAACATTCTTTTTCGGTTTTAAATTTATAATCTGCTATTCCACTAATACTATTGTGTGTATCAGCACCGCCTAATATTTCATTATCAATATCTTCGCCTATTGCAGCTTTTACCAAATAGCTTCCTGCTAAAAAAATACTTCCATTGCCTTCAACCATTAAAGTCTCATCACTCATAATAGGTAAATAAGCACCACCAGCAACACAAGCACCCATAACAGCAGCAATTTGAGTAATGCCCATTGCACTCATTTTTGCATTGTTTCTAAAGATTCTTCCAAAATGTTCTTTATCCGGAAAAATTTCATCTTGCATGGGTAGAAACACACCTGCACTATCCACCAAATAAATAATTGGCAAGTGATTTTCCATAGCAATTTCTTGCATTCTCAAATTCTTTTTACCAGAAATAGGAAACCATGCACCAGCTTTAACAGTTTGATCATTTGCTACAATTACACATTGTTTTCCACTTACATATCCTATGCCTGCAACACATCCACCAGCTGGGCAGCCCCCTTGTTCTTCATACATTTCATATCCTACAAAAGCTCCAATTTCAATAAAGTTGGAACTTTTATCAATTAAATATTCAATTCTTTCTCTTGCTGTTAGTTTGTTTCTTTCAGCTTGTTTGGCCATAGATTTTTTTCCACCACCAAGTTTAATGATTTCATATTTTTGTTTTTTGTTACTAATTAGTAACTTCATCCAATCTTCATTTCTATTAAACTCTAAATTTTGCATACGAACAAATGTTAGTTTTGGCAAATATAGCTTGGGTTAAATTAAACTTTTAAGGATTAAATATATCGAAACCCCAATAACTGATTATGATTCAACAAGAGGATAAAGAACTTTTAATTTTATTTAAGCAAACCGATAGTAAGGAAAAAGCCTTTACTGCTATTATAAAAAAATATCAGGAAAAATTATATTGGCACATTAGAAGAATGGTTGTAGAACATGAAGATGCTAACGATGTTTTACAAAACATGTTTATTAAAGTATGGAATGGCCTTGAAAATTTTAGAGAAGATAGTCAACTTTATACATGGTTATATAGAATAGCAACCAATGAAAGTTTGACTTTTATTGAACAACAAAAAAGAAAATCTGCCTCCAGTATTGATGATGAGGAAAACGGGTTAAGTGAAAAAGTTGCAGCAAGTGAAGGCTTTGATGTTAAAAAACTAGAATGGAAATTGCAATTGGCTATACAAAAATTGCCCGAAAAACAGCGAGTTGTCTTTAACCTAAGATATTATGATGAAATGCCTTATGAAGAAATGAGTAGGGTATTAGAAACCAGTGAAGGAGCATTGAAAGCTAGTTATCATCATGCAGCTAAAAAAATTGAAGATTTTATTAGAAATTATTAAACTTTTACGTTCAAATACAGTCAGAATAACGTTATGGGCGACGATTATAACATACTCAATCAAATAAAAAGCACAAATTCAGATACTTATAAAGTTCCAGAAGGATACTTTAATCATCTGGCAGATAGCATTTTACTTAAAATTCAATCGAAAAATGCTTTCTATAGGGTGCCAAATAATTACTTCGATAATCTTTCTGATACAATTTTGGGTAAAATTAAAGCCCAATCTAGTGTAGAAACTTGTAATGAAGAATTGGCTACCATTGCACCATTATTAACACAAATCAGCAAAAAGAACGTTTATCAAGTACCAGAAAACTATTTTAGTTCTTTTCAAGTTCAAGCTCTTGTTCAGCAAAAGCCAAAAATTGTTCAATTCAAATTTGTAAAAACTTATTTAAAATATGCTGTTGCTGCAGTAATAGTTTCTGTAATTGCAGTTGGTGGTTTATTTCAACAGCATAATACTAGTCAACAAAGTTTAGCACTTCATCAACAAGTAAAACAGATTGATATTGAAAAAAGTATTAATCATATCAGTGATCAAGAATTAAATCAGGTTTTGGAAGAAGAACAATTGATAGCATATCAATCAACAAATAAATCAACAAGTTTGCCTTGGACTAATTTAGACAATTTAGATGAAGAACTGAAATATGTTACAGATGAAGAAATAGACTCATATTTTAAAGAAAATAATATATCAATTAATTAAATTACTTATAATGAAAAACTTTTTACTCATATTGCTTTTATCTCTTTCTGTTCCTGTATTTGCTCAGGAAAATGAAATGTACGAGCAAGATGAAATGATTGAAAATAGTAAAATGGCACAATCTATTGATGCACTTAAAATGGCTTATATTACTAAAGAGTTAAATCTTTCTCCAGATGAAGCACAAAAGTTTTGGCCTATATATAATAGTTACTCTACTGAAATACGAAAAGCAAGAAAAGATTTTAAGGCAGATGATCTAGCCTTTCAAGAAAGGAAAGTAAACATTATGAAAAGATATCATGAAGATTTTAGAAGAGTTTTAAATAGTGAAATCCGCTCAAAACAGTGTTTTAAAGTAGAACCTGAATTTCATAAAGTATTAAGAAGAGAATGGCAACGAAGACATGGAAACACACTTCCTGATAAAAATATTAGAAATATTCGTCCAAACAATGTTAAACCTATAAAAATTAAACCTTAATAATGTTATTTTAAAACTGTAAAACAGTTTTAAACCCTAAAAGATGCCAAGTTTTTTACGAGTTTTTAAAAATAGACTCTAAAAAAATTTGGCATCTTTGTTTACACCTCTATATTTGCAACCCAATTCAAAATGGAGCGTTGGTCAAGGGGTTAAGACACCTCCCTTTCACGGAGGAATCACGGGTTCGATTCCCGTACGCTCTACTAAAATCTTTTCAAAAGAAGTCAAAAGCCTGTAAAAAATTAGTGTTTACAGGCTTTTTTGTTTTCGCACCTTTATTATTGATTTGAATGAAATCAACATCAAACTTAAAACTTGCATTAACATACGATAGGCTGGTTTCAAAATCAAAATTAAACAGCATACCTGTTATCATATTACTTCTATACAGAAGAACTTGAAACTGTTCAATTGTTTATGTAGTTTTCTAAAACTGTTATGAATACAATTTTTTCTTTGTTTTTTAAAATGTTAACTGTTGCTGTTTCTGCAAATGGAATAGGTAATTGTTTCATATTAATTTGTAATTAAGGTTTTAATAGTTCGTTTAAGCATTCTGCTATTTCTTCAATTATATCATCTTTTGTAAGTTGAATTAATTCAGCAAAACGGGTAATCCTAAAATAATATTCCATCTCTAATATTCTGCCAGAATCCCCTTCCCAAAAATCTTTATCACCATGAACACCAAATAATGCAATTCCATCCATAGGAATTATTCCATCACAATCCTATTTTTCAAAGATTTTCTTACAGCATAAATTTTCGCTTTAAAAATATATGAATCAAAATATGATAAAAAATCACTAGAAAAATTCTAATCCGAATCAAAAAAAAAGTGGCGAGATTATCTCGCCACTTTTTTAATTTAATTTATTTGTAAGTTTTACTATAATTTGATAAGCTTAACAACTTTTCTTTCAGATCCTTGAGTTAATTCTAGTAAATAAACTCCTTTATTCCAGTTTTCGCCAAGAATTAAATTTGAGTTTGAATTAATTCCGTTTCTAACTTCAATTAACTGGCCATAAATATTTACAGTTCTGGCAATTAATTGTCCTTCTGATTTACTATCTATTCTAATGTTAAATGAACTACTTGATGGGTTCGAAAATACTTTAACACTTAATGGACTAACTAATAAATTGTTGTCATCTACAATTGATCTTGATGCAGAATTTGGAGCACAAGGTAATTGATTACATGTACCTAGTCTATCTCCACCATGTAAACCAATATGAGCAGGTACAGCATTTACACTAATTGAAAGTGTTTGTGAATTACCAGGATTTCCAGAAGGTAAATGGCATACATAAACTTTACCTGTGTTTTTACCGTTTTTATCAAATACTCTGATGTCTGTAACACATATATCAATAGTACAAGTTGTTGTACATCCATATTTATTTGTAACTAGAACAGTAAAACTATAATTGCCAGCTACAGTTGGTGTAAATACTGGGTTTGATGTGTTGGTATTACTTAAATTATTACCAGTCCAAGAATAAGTATAAGGTGCACCACTTGATGGTGTTTCAACACTTAATGTGGTGCTTTGAGCTCCATATCCTAAATACAAGTTGGTTGATGTTCCTCCAGTAAAGGTTGTATTAGTTGGTACTGATGTAATGCTACAAGTTGGAATTTCTCCTATTAGATTTACTGTTGTATTGCAAGTTGAAGTATTGCCACTAGCATCTGTTACAGTTAAAGTAACATTATTTAATCCAAGGTCATTGCAATTAAATGAAGTTTTTGAATTTGCTAAACTTAATGTAACTATACCACAATTGTCATAACTTCCATTATCTACATCCGCGATAGTAATACTTGCAGTTCCATTAACTAATGTAGCTGTTACTGGTTTGCAGATTGCGTTTGGAGCTTCATTATCTACAACTGTTACACTGAAAGAACAAGTAGCAGAGCCGCAATTATTATTTAAATTAGCAGTAACAGTTGTTGTTCCTATTGGAAATAAACTACCTGATGCTATAGAATAAGTAATTGTTGCACCAGTTGTACCAGTTACTGCAGGATAGTTTACAACTGCACCACATTGACCAGCATCATTATTTACAGTAATATTTGCAGGACAAGTAACCACCGGATCTTGACAAGTTGAAATAGTATAATCTTCGGCTTCGCCATAATATCCTGTAAAACAAGAATTCCCTGGATTATAGTAATAAGAATATTCTGAAATCACTCTTAATCTATAATTTCCTGTTGCATTTGATGGCACAGTAAACGTAGCTGAACCTAGAGAACCATGATATGGTAAATATACATAAGAGGCTACTTGTTCGCCAGCATCATTAAAATCACCATCCTTATTCCAATCTACAAATACAGAAGCATATTGATCGTAATTTGCACCATTAATAGAAATGGTATAACTTGATCCTGGTGTTAATGTTGTTTGCATTGATGAGTAATCAGAATAACCACCATTACAAGAACTAGAATTATTAATTGTACCAAAAGATACATTTGAAATAAACATATATGAACACTGGTATCCATATCCTGACGGAATACAATATGGTAAAATATCAACCAATCCATCACAATTATCATCAATGTTATTCCCTACAATTTCTGATGCATTTGGATGAATGTTAGGATTATTATCGTTACAATCTCCTTGACAAACTGATAATCCATCTCCATCATGATCAATTTCATTGCTTGGAATTACTCCATCACAATTGTTATCTTTTCCATCACAAATTTCAGGAGCTCCTGGATATACAGATGGGTCATTATCGTCACAATCATCTTGAGTTCCACATGCTGCTCCTATTGCACTATGTCCATCCCCGTCAGCATCAGGTGCACTAACTATTACATCAAAACTGCAATAACTTAAATTTCCTAAATCATCGCTTGCCGTTACATTAACAGTAGTAGTACCTAAAGGAAAATAAGAACCACTAGGTATAGAATATGTTACTGTAGGATTTGGATCTCTGTTATCTACTGCTGTTACACTATAGTTTGCAATTCCACCACAACTATTGCTAACATTTACATTGTTACAAGTTAAAGCTGGGCCATAAGTATCATGAAATGTTTCAAGAATAGGTGAAGTTGGATATAAATTTGAGCAAGCTTCATCGAAATAAATATTATTTCCTCCATTGATTGTTATTGAAGTTAAAACATCAAATACAACTGGTGCAAAATCGTAGTAAGCCCAATCATTATATGCATTGGCTTCACCACTACAAGCAGAAAGTACTTTAATATTAGCTCCACAATCTGATAAATTATTAATTGTTGTATTATTAATAGTACCAGTAGGATTAAGCCATTGGGTTGTTGTAGTTGTACCATAGGATGAAGTAACGGAAACTTGTCCAGCATTAAAATTATTCGGTAAATCTCCATGCCAGTGTTCTATAAATACTCTAATAAAACCATTATCTTGTAAACACCAAGCAACTTGAACACCATGTGCCGAAACACTCATTTGAAATATAAAAATTGTTAGTAGAGTATATATTATTCTTTTTATTTTATGAATTATTTTCATTTTTGTTTTTTTTTGAATTAATTATTTTAGGGCTGATATCTTTTTTAAAAATTTTGTTTGTCAAATTGATTGACAAACAACCAGATAGATTTAAAGTCATTATAAATTTCTATTTTATCTTTTGATATATTTTCTTCTTTGTTTAACCTAAAAAAATCATTTGCTAATTTTTTAAACATAGAAAGTTCTTTAGGATATTCTTCCATCCATTTTTCAATATTCTTTATAGACGAAATGGTTGACTTTTTTTGTAAGGTAATTTGATTGCCTACTAAAACATCCTTTGTACCATCTTCTGATATTATTAAAGCTGGTAAGTGTGGAGAGATTAATTTCAAATCATCTAAATTAACTCTTTGAGCATAAAGAGAAAAGCTAGCAATGCAACTGAACAGAAAAAATAAACTTCGAATTTTAAAAAATTGTTTTTGAATCATTTTGAATCATTTTAAGGGTTAAAAATTATAATAAGAATTGTTTAAACTTATTATTAAATAAAAAAGAATAATAACAAGGTTGCAATAGCTCTACATATAGAAACAAAAGGAAATAGATGAAAAGCAGTTATGATTTATTCCGTTAATTGAAATTAAGTAATTAATTTTCAAAGAGATATTAAAATGTTATTAGAATAACAATTCAATTATTTATTTAATAGTTTACTGCATTGCAGTACGAAAAAAGGCTCCCCGAACAACCAGGGAGCCTACTCCTTAAGACTAAACACGAAACACTCTTCGAATATTATTGAATGGCTTTAACCATTTTGGTATTACCTATTATTCTTCCTTTATCATCAGCCACAACAACTGTATAAGTTCCAGAAGAAATATTCGTCACATTCATTGGAATGATAACTGAATTATTTCTATTCATTGGAACATCTTGTCTTTGTTGTTGAATTAATCTGCCATTCATATCAAATACTTTAACCGTTACTGAATTGGTATATTCAGGAACAGCCACTTCAACTTTAACATGGTTATTAGTTGGGTTAGGGTATAATAATACTTTTTGTGAAATAAATCTTGGATCTATACTTGGTAGGTTAACAACAGGTATAGAAGTATTGTTATTCACGCCTCTATAATTCGTAACACTTCCTGTATAAGTATAACCAGGATTAACTGGAATTGTAGTAGGTGTTGTACCATCTGGACTGAATGTTGCTATAGAAACATCACTTACGCCTAAGTCACTAGTTACTGTTAAGGTCACTCTAAAAATATAGGTTGTTTCTATAGCAGTTTCAATTGCAAATTGTACATCAGCACCATTAACAAGTGCGTATTGCGTATAGTTTGTTCCTCCATCAGTTGAATATTCTACTTTTAAAGTTGAATTAGCTTGTAAAACACTACCTGTTACTACTGAGCTAGGATTAGCTGGATTACTAAATCCGGTAATTCTAAAGTAAGAATAAGGTGTTGATCCTATTGAGCCAGTAAAAGGATTAGGTTGTTGAGCTGTAGTTTTTCTTATTGAAATAACTGCTTTAGGTGTAATAGTTATGGTTACAGGGTTTGTAACTGTAGTAGTACAACCTGGAGCAGATGTAGCTGTTAATGTAATATTCTTAGTGCCTCCAGTAGCATAAGTAAATGCAGTTGGTGTTGCTGTATTTTGCCCCACCAGTGTTGGTGTTGCAGTTCCAGTAGTTGACCAAGCATAACTTGTAGCACCAGTAGTTGCACTCGCATCAACAGTTACAGGTGGGTTAGCATAAATATCTGGATTACTGTAATTAACATTAGTAGTAAATGACACTACAGGTGGGTTATTTAAAGTAATCGGTGTATTATATGTTGATTGACAACCTTGATCTGATGTTACAGTTAAGATTACATCATAATTACCGGCAGCAGTATACAATATTCTTGGTTGAACATAGTTTCCTGCATGACCATCTCTAAATGTAATATTAGTATTACCAGGACTAAAGCTCCATGCCAATGTAATATTACCACTTGCTACAGTTGATAAACTTCTAAATGAGTAGTCATCATTAGCATCAAAACATCTTACTAATGGATTGCTTGGTCCGGTTGGAGTTAGATTTGTATTTAAATACAATTCATAGTAGGCCACAGGAGAAGCATTCACAGTCATAACCGCGTTATTGCTAGTAGTTGTACAACCACCAGAAGTATTCGAAGCAGTGTATGTTGTTGAACTGCTAGGTTTAGCATAAACAGTTGCAACACTTGTTCCAGTATATGGAATGGTTGCTAAAGCATCAGTATATAATCCTGCTGTAGGGCTCCAGATTGCAGCAACATTAGCAGTTAACAGAGTTGCAGCATCATTAGAACATCTTGTTGTATTAGCAGGGCTTATTGTAATTGCTGCTGGTGCTGCGTTTACAATTGCATCTACTTGAGTTCTTGCAGAAGTACAACCATTTTCTGTTGTAGCTACCCAGAAGCTAGTAGTTCCAGTTGTTAAACTTGGAGTAGTAAAGCTATTACCAGTTCCTAAAGATGAGCCACCACTTGAAACATTATACCAGTTCAAAGTTCCTGAAGATGCAGTTGCTGTTAATACTACTGTACCATCTCCACAACGAGTTGCACCAGTTGAACCAGTGATGGTTGGTGTGATAGTGATATTAGCAACACCATATTTGATTACTGTACTATTTACTGTAGTTGGACAAGTTCCAATAGCAGCAGTAGTTAATGTTGCAGTTAAAGTAGCATTATAATATCCGGCATTAGCATAAGACCAAGTTGGGTTAGCCACATTATTGGCACCAGTACCTGTGCCACCAAAATCCCATGCATAAGTTACAGTACCAGATCCTCCTGTATTTTCAGTTATTGCACTTGTGAATGCATAACTATTACCTAATAAGCATTGGTTTGCTGTTGAGTTGCTTGTAAAGTCTGCAGTGATTTTAGGACAGTATTGCACTGTTTTAGCTAAAGGTGCAGATGAGCAACCATTTGAACCAGTTACAACTAAAGTAGCAGTGTAAACACCAGCAGTTGCATAAGTAACATTGATATTACTTCCTGAACCACTAGCAGGAGAACCACCAGTTGTTGTCCATGCATATGTCATATTTCCTGAAGGGAAAGATGATGTACTATTGAATAGATAGTTGTTACCAACAGAAGGGTTGTTATTATAAATATCAAATCCTACGGTTGGAGAAGCTAATACTGTTATAAGCTGAGTTGCAGTATGAGATCCCACACCATTTGTAATAGTTAAGGTTACAGTATAGGTACCAGCATTTGCATAAGTTTTAGCAGGTGGGGTAGCTGTATTATCAGTTGTGCCATCACCAAAATTCCATGCATAAGTTACAGCACCACTTCCAATAGTTGAACTTGAGCTGTTGAATGTAAATGCTTGACTAGAACATTGTGAAGTAGCATTTACACCAATTACAGCTATAGGAGCAGTACCAACAGTTACAGTTTTTGTAACAGTTGCTGTACATGGTCCAGTTGCTAAAGTTGTAGTTAATGTTATTTGATGTGTACCATAAGTTAAATTAATAACAGGATTTGGATCAGTTGAATGCGTAGTTGCACCTTCTGTCCAGGCATAAGTAGCACCTGCACCTGTAGAAAGGTTTGTAAATGTAACATCTTCACTTGTAGTGCCACCAGTTCCCACACTAAAGCTATAGTCAGCTGTTGGACTAGGGTTTACAGTAATATTATTAGTATAAGATGTAGATGTAATTACTCCATTATTATCCACAGTTAAGTTAACAGTATAAGTTCCAGCACTAGCATAAGTTAATGTTGGATTTTGAGCAGTTGTACTTGAGAAAGTACCACCTGCAGGAGTTGAAGACCAGCTATAAGTTACACCAGAACCTACAGCAGATGTATTAGTTAATACAAAGCTGTTACCAGTTAAACATTGTGTAGCATTGTTCACTAAAAATCCTGCAGCTGCACCTGTATTGTAAATAGTTTGAGTAGTTGTTGAAGTACAATTTCCATCACTAGTTACTAATAAAGTAGCAGTATAAAAATTCGGGCTTACAGGGAATGTAAATTGAGGGTTTTGATTGGTTGAAGCACCAATGGTTGCACCCACATTATTTTTAAATGTCCAGTCATAGCTTAAACTTCCTTGAGATAATGTAGAAGTACTTGTAAAGCTAAACAAGCTACCACTTACAGTATATGTAAATCCTGCAACTGGTGTTGGTTTAACAATCACTTGTTGGTTGCTATAGTAATCTTGACCATTGTGAGTAGCTTTTAAAACAACATTATAGTATCCTGCAGTAGTATAAACATGCGATGGGCTAAATGAAGTTGAAGTATTTCCATCACCAAATGTCCATAAATAGGTTACACCACTTAAAGGATAAGTACCAGTATTAGTAAACACATAGTTATTCGAAGCTAAACATTGTTGACTAGTATTCACTGTAAACGATGGATTAGGTGTAGTACTTACACCACCTGTACCAGTTACATTAATTGAAGTTGTGTTTCTAGTTCTGTTAATACAACCCCATTGGCTTGTTACTATTAATGTAGCATCAGTATTACCAGAAGGTAAAGTTACTTGAGGATGTTGTACAGTTGATGTAGAAGACGCTGTATTAACAAAAGACCAAGCATAACTCATACTACCTTCAGTTAAGGTTGATGTGCTATAGAAATTATAATTAAAACCAGTATTTGAGTAAGTAAATGAAGAAACTGGGTTATGGCGTACAATTACTTGTTGGTTCGACCACACATCATTACCATTAGTAGTTGCTTTTAATTGTACATTATAGTAACCAGGTAAAGCATATGATTTTGTGTGAGGACCAGCACCAGTAGTTGATGTACCATCACCAAAATACCAAGTATAAACAGTACCACCAGTACCTGTTGAGGTATTGGTAAAGGTAAAGCTGTGTTTAACTTCAGTGTAAGGGTTAGGATTAGTGTTATTAGTTGTTACTATATAATCACACTTATCAGTTGCATCAACAGTAAATGATGAAGATGAACCACCAGTACCACCACTACCACCTGTGCCAGTTACATTGATTGCAGTAGTTTTTTCAACTCTATTAATACAACCCCATTGACTAGTTACAACTAAAGTAGCATTTGTGTTTCCTGCAGGTAAAGTTACTTGAGGATGTTGTACAGTTGAAGTAGAGGTAGCTGTATTAGCAAAAGTCCAAGCATAGCTCATACTACCTTCAGTTAATGAAGAAGTACTAAAGAAATTATAATTAAAGCCATTATTTGAATAATTAAAGTCAGCAACTGGATTATAACGAACTATAACTTGTTGGCTCGACCACACATCATTACCATTAGTAGTTGCCTTTAATTGTACATTATAGTAACCAGGTAAAGCATATGATTTTGTGTGAGGACCAGCACCAGTAGTTGATGTACCATCACCAAAATACCAAGTATAAACAGTACCACCAGTACCTGTTGAAGTATTGGTAAAGGTAAAGCTATGTTTAACTTCAGTGTAAGGGATGCCAATTGTTACTGCATAATCACACTTATCTGTACCATTAACAGTAAATGATGAAGTAAGAGATCCAGAACCACCACTACCACTACTTACAGTAAATGCATTATTGGTAAAAGTGTTTACTGCACCAGCATCGGTAGTTACTTGTAAAGAAACTGTATAAGTACCTGCAGAAGGGAAGGTATATTGAGGACTCGCAGTAGTGAAAGTTACACCATTAATAGTCCATAAATAACTTGCTATACTACCTGTAGAAACAGTTGAGGTACTTGTAAAGTTGTATGTTAATCCAGTGTTGCTAGAAGTAAAGCTAGCTACAGGCATTGGATGAACAATTACTTGAGTTTGATATTGAGTTTTCTCAACAGCATCTAAGAATGATTTTACAACCACAGTATATGTACCTGGTGTATTGTAAGTATGTGTTGTTGAGCCAGGATTTGCAAATGATACAAATCCACCACCATCACCATAGTTAATAGTATAAGTAGAAACTCCACTAGTAGCATCAGTAGAAGCATTAGTGAATGTAAATACGTTATTAGGTGTAGTTCCACCAGATGTATTTAAAGGTTGTTGCGTTGGGCTTACTGTAAAGAACGGAGTTGGATTGCTAGTTGCAGGGCCACCAGAACCACCAATAATTGATGTTGCAATGGTAGATGTTGCAGTACAACCTGCATCAGTCGTTACAGTTAAACGAATATTGTAAGAACCTGAAGTAGCAAAAGTTCTTTGAATGCTAGAACCAGTACCAAATTGTACAAAAGTTCCAGGAGTTACTTTATCATCACTCCAAGCATAAGTAGTAATATTTCCTTGAGCTATTGTTGAACTGCTCGAGAATGTATAAGAACCATTACCATTGTTAGTAGTATTAAAGCTTGCAGAAGGTAAAGGACCTACAGTAACTGATTTACTGCTATAATAATCTATACCATTGAAAGTAGCTTTTAATTGAACCAAGTAAACACCATGAGCAGCATAAGTTTTTGTAACACTTAAGTTACTAGAAGTTGAAGTACCACCATCACCAAATGTCCATAAGTAAGTTGTACCTACAGGGTCACCAGAAGGTCTGTCAAAAGTGAATGTATTACCGGTAATACATTGAGTTGTGTTACTTGCAGTAGTAAATGCAGGGTTAGGAGTACTAGCCCCTGATGTAATAGTTACATTAACAGGAATTGTAATTGCACTAGAACAACCAGCATCACTAGTTACAGTTAAGGTAACATTTTTATTTCCACCAACAGAATAAGTAACCTGCGGACTATTCACAATTGAACTTGGAGGCGTTGAATTAGCACCAAAGGTCCAAGCATAATTCATATTACCACTACTAATAGTAGAGGTAGAAGTAAAGGTGTAACTACTTCCATTACCTGTATTCAATGTAGTATTAAAGTTAACTACAGGAATAGGGTTTACAGAAACGGTTAAAGTATAATAAGTGTCAATTCCATTTAATGTTTTAATTAACGTTACTTGGAAATTGCCGGCTTGTGTATAATTATGTGTTTGAGCTGCTGTAGATGTTGTAGTAACAACTGCAGAGCCATCACCAAAATTCCATTTATAAGTTGCACCTACATCAGGGCAACCCATATAGAATGTAAATGGAGTGCTGCCACCTGTTACACATTTAGAAGGTTCAGCAGTATAAATACCTCCAACTGCAGCAACTATTGCTGTTCTTGCTGTTGAAGTACATCCATCATTAGTTACAGCAACATAATAAGTTGTATTTGATGAAACACTAGGACTATATGTTGCAGCAGTAGCCCCAGGAATTGCAGTTCCACCAGTTGGTACAGTGTACCAGCTAAAAGTGCTTCCACTTAAAGATGAAGTTGCCGTTAAGTTAGCAGTACCAGCTGTACAAATTACTACCGGAGTGTTTGTACTGGTTATTGTTGGTCTTGGTTTAACCGTTACTGTAGCAGGAATTGTTGGACCTGTACAAACAGTTGAACCACTTGTATAAACTGGAGTTACAGAGAAAGTAACCACCAAAGCATTAGTAGCAGAGTTGCTGAAAGTTCCAGAAATATTTCCTGAACCACTAGTAGCAATACTTCCTGTGATTTCTGGTTGAGTATTTCTTATCCAGTTATAAACTGTACCAACAACATTACCTGTTAATGCAATAGGTGTTATAGCATCTCCAGAGCAAATGCTTTGAGCAGCAGGAGTTGCAACAGCATTAGGTTCTGGAACAACTGTAACATCAACAGTAAATGATGCTCCTTGACATCCATCAGGAGAGGTTGGTGTAACAGTATATCTTACTACGCCTAATGTATTGCTAGAACTAGTTAAAGTTTGAGCTATTGTTGTACCACATCCACTTGTACAGTCACTAAATCCTGTAATGCTTGAAGCTACTCCAGAAATTTGTGCTGCAGTCCAAGTAAATGTTGTAACAGGTACAGTTGAGTTTAATGCAACGTTAGTTGCAGTGCCAGAACAAATAGATTGAGCAGTAGCACTACCTACTGGTACAGGTTTAACATTAATTGTATAAGTTGCAGTAGCTGCAGTACATGGTGCATTTGAAACAGTCATGGTTAATGTAACTGTTGTTCCTGCATCAAGTGCAGTTGGTGTATAAGTAGGTGTTAAAGTTGTTGCACCAGCAGTGATTGAACCACCTAAAGAACCAGAAGAGGTCATAGTAACACTTGTTGGTGAACAAACTGAATATTCATGAACCCATCCAGTAAGTGGGAAACTTGAAATTGTTCCAGATGAATTTTGCCAATAATGAGGTATTCCAGGTGTTCCAGGACCAGCAGGTGCTGTAGAATATGTTAATGCCCATTTAGTACCAGTCCAATAAATAAATAAATTAGGTGTTGCAGATCCATTTAAATTATACTGTGGAGCACCATTTACATTTGTTCCAATATATGTATAAGTTCCATTTAATCCTGTACAGCTACTACCACCAGCAGGTACAATAACATTTAATGGTAAATTTGTTGCTCCATTTACTGTCCATAAAATTGTACCATTAGTAGTAGTTGCTTCACCACTTACCAAAGTATAAGATTGATCGGCACAAACTTGTTGAGTACCAGATGGTGTTGTAGAAGCTGTTGGTTGAGCTTTAACTTCAATTGTAAATGTTGTTGAAGTTGAGCTTTCACAACCATTTGCATTTTTAACAGTCAAATTACCTGTGTAAATTCCAGCATCTGTTGCAGCAGGAATATTTAAAGTTATTGGGCTTGCTCCTAAAACAGCATCAGTAACAGTTACAAAACTATTTGCTGGTGAAGGATCCCAAGTAATGCTATAAGTTGTTGGAGTTTCAGTTGTTGCAGAATAAGCTAAAGTTGTAGTTTGAGCTGATGCATTATAACAAACATCTGCAGCAGCAACACTATGAGTTATTGTAGGTAAAGGGTTAACAGTTACAGAAGTTGTAGCAGTATTAGAGCAAGTACCATTAGTGAAAGAATAAGTTACTGTGTATGTGCCAACAGTACTTGTACTAGGATTGATTTCGCCAGAGGTAGAATTTATTGATAATCCAGTAGTAGAGCTATAAGTTCCACCACCCTGTCCAGTTTGGGTAACAGTAGCAGAAGTCACATCTTTACAAAAAGGTGTACTATAAGAAATTGATGCTTCAGGCGTTCTATTTAAAGTAATAATATAATTATTTGTATTACTAGCATCTTGAGAAGTTACCCTTACATCAATAGTATTGGTTCCAGAAGCTAAAGAAATACTGTTAGCAGCACCACTTGTCATTGGTATATATCCACCAGTGCCATTTAATTGATAGGCAACAGTTCCACCATAACCAGCAGCTACAGTTGGTGTAACATTAATACTTGTCAAGGCATTTGAAATACAAGCTGAATAAGAATAAGTGCCCACAGCAAAAGCTGGTGATAATGATCCAGGGCTAATGGTTAAATTGTCTAAATCTGCATTGGTTGCAGGATCATCTCCAAAAGAAAAAGGAGAAAAGCTTCCTGTATAATTAAATGTTACAGTAAAAGGACCAGAGCCTGATGGTGTTGAAGTAACCCCAGTAACGGTTGTCCACTGACCACCTGTATAATGTAATAAAACTTTTTTGGTTGTATTAGAAGTGCCAACAGGTAAATCTCCATTATTATATTGGAAACTTAATGTTGCACTACCTGGTGCAGCACTTGGTGTAATATTCCATTGGCGTTGAATAGTTCTAGAAGCAGTAAAAGGAGATACAGTGCCACCAGCAGGAGCAGACACTATTGTATTTACAGTGTAGTTTGTTGTAACACCACTATTAGATATAGTTAAGGGTACAGATGTACTTGATCCATCAGGAGCAACAGGGAAAACAACTGGATTAGAGGATACTTGTTGTCTAACTGCTCCATTTGTAGGTACAATCATTTTTGCAGTTCCAATGTATGTAGATGTACCATTAATATTTAATGTAGCATTTGAAGTTTGTGTTAGCGTTTTACCTGTATTAATAGTAAAATTGTTTACATTAATAACTCCTGCACTAGCAGCAAGTGTAATATTTGCATTAATTACTACATCTGCATTACTTGGTGGAATTTGATTCCCATCCCAAGTCGAAGATTGATCCCAAAAACCATTATCTGTAACTGCAGTATAATTACTTCTTGTAACAGTAATTGTATAAGTTTTAGTTGTACCATTTTCTGCTGTAACTTTTATATCAATGGGATTTGCACCAAAGTTTAAAGCTAAAGCACTAGAGGCGGCTCCAGAATTAATATTTACATAAGTACCATTATTAACTCTAATTTGCAAAGTAGCATAAGTATCTGCAGCAGTTGGTGTAACTGTTACAGTATTTGTAGAACTGGTAACGTTAACAGAATATGCAGTGGTAGCTAATACAAAACCTGGAGTTAAACTTCCTGAACTTATTGTAAGATTTGATAAATCATTATTAGAGCTTATATGGCTTTTTTTACAAACAAATGAAGATTTTGCAGTTCCAGTACCATCACCTAATTGAAATTGATCATTTCTTCCTGCACTGCAAATGAATGAAGAGTTATCTCTTATTCCATTTGAAAATTCACCACCAGCATAAATACTTGTCCAATCAGTAAGACTTCCAATTTGAATAGGACTAGTAGAAGCAATTGTAGTTCCATTGCCATATTGACCATAATTATTTTGACCCCAAGCCCATAGTGTGCCATTAGATTGTAAACCAATTTTGAAATTATCGCCTGAAACATCAATCCAATTTGTTGCTGAGCCAATTTGTGTAGGATTATCAATATTAGTTGTTGTTCCATTTCCTAGCTGACCAAAACTATTATAACCCCAACCCCAAAGTGTTCCATCTGTTTTTATTGCCATTGTATGCCAACCGGAAGCAATCACTTTTTGCCAGTTGGTTGAAATGCCAATTTGTATTGGTGTTGTACTACCAGCTGTACTGCCATTTCCCAATGATTTATATTCATTTCTTCCAAATGCCCACAAAGTGCCATTAGTTTTTATAGCCATAGTATGTTGATAGCCACCACTTACACTTTGCCAGTTAGTAGCAGTACCGATTTGAATTGGCACATTCGAATTGGTAGTAGTTCCATTACCTAATTGTCCATGATTATTAGCACCCCAGGCCCATAAAGTTCCATCTGTTTTAATGGCTAAAGAATGAAAAGACCCTGCAGCTAATTTTGCCCAATTTGAGGCTGAACCCACTTGAATTGGAACATTAGAATTTGTGTTAGTTCCATTTCCTAATTGACCGTAATCGTTACGCCCCCAAGCCCAAATTGTTCCATCAGTTTTTAACCCTATGGAAAAATAGTATCCAGCACTAACTGAAAGCCAATTGTAAGCATTTCCAATTTGTTGAGGTGTGTTTTTATTAGCTGAAGTACCATCTCCTAATTGTCCAAAATTATTTAAGCCCCAGGCCCATAAACTGCCATCTGATTTAATGGCCAAAGTATGTTGTGTACCAGAAGCCAAAACAGACCATGTAACTTGGGCACTTGTATTACTGGTGTAAAAACTTAGCAAAAACAATAATGCTATACTAAGCGTTTTAAACATTGTAAATTTTGGCTTTATAAATTGAGAATTAGAAGGTTGTTTCGTGTTCTGCTCAGATTTCAATTTGCACACACTAACTGATTTTGCTATGTTTTTGATAACTTTTAAATAAAGTTGTTTTGGCAAATGGCTGGTTGTAGAATTTAAACTCATAACTTAAGATTGTGGCTTATTGAAGTATAAATTGTTAGTTTGCACAACAATACGAGTAGCGAAATTCTTGTAAAACTGTAAATTAATATATCCCTTAAACTAGTGTAACTTTTGTTTCATTAATTTAAAATCACACAATAAAGTAATTTAATTCGCCTTTCCTCAGCTTGACCATTCAAAATAAATAGGCTTTTATTCTTGCATTTCTTCAATTAATCATGCATAAATACCTTTCACAAATTTTTATTGAAAAAATAAAAAGGAGATTGTTTCTTTGTAGTAATTAAACTAAAAATAGATTTAAATGAAAAATGCCTTACTCTATGTGTTAGTACTTGTTGGTATAACTTCCAGTTCATTAGCACAAGCACCAAAAATTAAATTCGAAAAATATACTTTACCCAATGGTTTAAAAGTAATTCTGCATCAAGATAATTCTGTTCCGGTTGTTGCCGTTACTGCTCTCTATCATGTTGGTTCAAAAAATGAAGATACCGGAAGAACAGGTTTTGCTCACTTCTTTGAACATTTATTATTCGAAGGAAGTGAAAATATTAAAAGAGGAGAATTTGATAAATATGTTAACGGAGCAGGTGGTGCTTTAAATGCCAATACTTCTCAAGACAGAACTTTTTATTACGAGCTTCTTCCTTCTAATCAAATTAATTTAGGCTTATGGTTAGAAAGTGAAAGAATGATGCATGCTAAAATTGAAGAAATTGGTGTTAAAACTCAAAGAGAGGTGGTTAAAGAAGAAAAAAGACAAAGAGTAGACAACCAACCTTATGGAACTATTTTAGATCAAACTTTTAGAAGAGCTTTTAAAGAACATCCATATCGTTGGATGCCAATTGGCAGTATGGATCATTTAAATAAAGCACAATTACAAGAGTTTATTGATTTTTATAAAACATATTATGTGCCTAATAATTGTGTATTATCAATTGCTGGCGATTTTAATATTGAAGAAACTAAAAAGAATATTGCATTATATTTTGGCGAAATTCCAAGAGGTACTACACCTATTCAAAGACCTAATATAGTTGAACCTCCTTTGAATGGAGAAGTAAGAGATGTTATTGAAGATAATGTTCAATTACCATTACTATTACAAGCATACAGAACGCCAAAACAAGGCACAGAAGATTATTACACATTTAATGTTTTATCTACAATTTTATCGGGTGGAGAAAGTTCAAGAATGCAAAAAATATTGGTGAACCAATCTCAACAAGCTTTAGCAGCTGCAGCTTTTCCTTTTGCTTTAGAAGATGCAGGTATGTTTATAGTTTATTCTTTACCAAATATGGGCAACTCTGTTGAGCAGTTAGAAAAATCTATGGATTCTATTATTACAGATTTAAAAACTAATTTGGTGAGTGAGAAAGAATTTCAAAAAGTGATGAATCAAATTGAAAGCAATTTTGTACAACGAAATTCAAGCATGGCAGGTATTGCAGAAAGCTTAGCTAATTATGAAGTGTACTTTAATGATGCTAACTTAATTAATAATGAAATTGACAGATTTAAAAAAGTAACAAGAGAAGACTTACAAAACGCTGCAAAAAAATATTTAAATAAAGATAATCGTGTTGTACTTACTTATGTGCCTAAAAAGAAGGGTTAAAGTATTAAGTCAATTACATTAACAACATCATCTTTTAAAAAAAATACAATGAATACAATAAAAAATATAATTCGAATTGCATTAGTAATGTTACCCATTACTTTAACTGCTCAAATAGATAGATCAAAAGCTCCAAAGCCAGGTCCAGCACCAACCATCAATATCAATCAACCTCCAATGATTACGTTACCCAATGGATTAAAAATCTTTGTGGTAAAAAATAGTAAATTACCTAAAGTTTCTGCTACTTTAACTTTAGATGTAGATCCTTTTATTGAAGGTGATAAAGCTGGTTACGCTTCAATGGCTGGTAGCTTAATGAGTGTTGGAACCACCACAAAAACAAAAGAAGTATTAGATGAAGAAGTTGATTTTTTAGGAGCAGATTTGAGTACCTCTGCAACAAGTGCAAGTGTTAACTCGCTTACAAATAATTTTGAAAAAGCATTTTCATTAATGGCAGATGTAGTCTTAAATCCTTCTTTCCCTGCAGATGAATTAGAGAAAATTCGTAAAAGAACTATTTCTGGATTACAAACTCAAAAAGATGATCCTAATGCTATTAAAAATAGAGTCGTGAGTAAATTAGTTTATGGTGCTAATCATCCTTATGGCGAATTTGAAACAGAAGAAACTGTTACAAAAGTTACATTAGATGATGTTAAAAAATTCTATAATAGCTATTGGAAACCTAATGTTGCTTATTTGGTTTTTGTAGGTGATATTACAACTGAAAAAGCAAAACAGTTAGCTACAAAATATTTTGGTAAATGGCAAAAAGGAACTGTTCCAACTTATACTTATGCTATGCCAAAAGCACCTGCAAAACCAATAGTAGCAATAGTTGACAGACCTGCTTCTGTTCAAAGTGTAATTTCATTAAATGCTCCAATACAACTAAAACCAGGTAGTGAAGATGTTATTGCAACGAGTGTAATGAATAACATTTTGGGTGAAAGTGGAACAGCTAGATTGTTCAATAATTTAAGAGAAAAACATGGATTTACTTATGGTGCTTATTCTAGAATTAATACAGATAAATTAGTAGGATCATTTAGTGCAGATGCTTCTGTGAGAAACGAAAAAACAGATAGTGCAATTCAAGAATTTTTTGTTGAGTTGAATAAAATTAGAAAAGAACCAGTTTCTGAAGAAGAAATTTCAAACGTAAAAAATTATTTGAATGGAAGTTTTGCTCGTTCATTAGAAAGACCAAGTACTGTTGCAAGTTTTGCTTTAAATGTTGCCCGATATAATTTGCCAAAAGATTATTATCAAAAATATTTATCAAACCTTGCTTCAGTAAACATTGCAATGGTGCAACAAATGGCCAACAAATATGTTACACCAAAAAATATGTACATAGTAATTGTTGGTAATGCCAAAGAAATAGCTAAAGGATTAGATAAGTATGGAGAAGTAAAGTATTTTGATGCTAATGGTAATGAAACAACTGCTCCAACAAATAAAGCTGTTGATGCTTCAATTACTGGTGAAAGTATTATCAATAAATACATTACTGCTGTAGGTGGCAAAACTGCAATTGATGCAATAAAAGATGTTAATATGACTGGTATTGCTAAAATAGATGGTGCCCCAATGGATTTTGCAGTAACTCAAAAATATATTTTACCGAATAGCTTTTCTATGAAAATGGCTGCTGGGCCTATGACAATAATTTCTCAATCAGCTATTAATGGGGAGTATGCAAAATCTCAACAAGGTCAAACTATTCCTGTTGAAGAAGATGAAAAAGAAGAACTAGATGAAGAAGCTAGTTTAATTAACGAACTATATTATATAAAAAATAATTATAAATATGTAGTTAAAGGAATAGAAGACGTTGATGGAAAAGATGCTTATGCAATAGAAATTACTTCTGCAAAAGGAAGAACTTTCACTAACTATTATGATGTTGCAACTGGTTTAAAATTAAAATATTCACATGTTGAAGATGCAGGGCCACAAGGCAAAATGACCATCTATACTGATTTTGGTGAATATAAAACGTATAATGGAGTTCAACTTCCAACTAAAATTACTCTTTTTGTTGGAGTGAAAATAGGAATTACAATGAATGATGTTAAAGTAAATACCGGCTTAAAAGCTGAAGAAATTAAGTAAGAACTACTAATTAAGAAGTACGAAGTAAAAAGTCCTGATGAAATTCATCGGGACTTTTGCTTTTTATTTATCTGTTCTGCAAGCACATTCATGGTGCTCATTAATATAAGCAATAGATATTTTGCTAAGCTTTTCTAAAACATCAATATTAATATCTGAAAGTTTTTTTATATATATACAAGCTTTGCCCATTTTATATTTACCTAATTTATTTAACAACTCTTTGCTGTTTTCTGTTGCTGAGTAAACATATAAAGAAAATGCAGGTTTTCGAGGTGAGAAACCAAGTATTGGAGCATCTCCTTCATGACCACTAGCATACTTGTAATGATAGGTTCCAAAGCCTATAATTGTGGGTCCCCACATTTTGGGTTCAAAGCCCGACCATTTTTTTAATAAATTTATTAATTGAAAGCTTTCTGCTTTCTTTTGTTCATTATCCACATAACTGTTTATGAAATCCATTACATCAACTTCTGTTGCTGTAGTTTTATTTTTATTTGTCATAAACTTTAATTGATATTTTATTTTATAAATGCAATAATCCAACATTGTGCAAAGTGTTCATGGGTTTATTATCCCAAAATAATTCAAAATCTTCTAAACCATTCTTTTCATAATCTTCCTTAACTTCTTGTAAAGAATATTGTTTAATATTTTCAATAGAAAGCTTTGGAAGTAATAAGTGTAGCCATTTTCCTTGTTCACTATCAACTGAAATAGAAATAGTCTCTTTCTTAGTTTCAAAAGTTAAGCTAGCAACTTCCCATTGATTGCCTTTTTTCGATTTAGTAATGATTTCTAGAGAAGGAGTTTTACCTAAATAAATAATTTTTGTTGTGGCTTTTTGGTTAGGAAGTTCAATACTATTTAACACAGTAGAAATATAATTTGGAGCAACAGTTGTTTTAGGAGTTTTAAAATCGAACCACTTGTGTAGTGGATAATCTAAACAAGTTTGGTGCATGAAGTTGTGTAAAGATTTTTTCAGACCAAAACTAAATGCTTCATGTTCTGTGCCTGTTTCATCAATATGTTCAACATCGTTATTTGCAAAAGTTATGGCAACTTCTTTTGCTTTTTTAACACTAAATTTTTCTGGGTTTAATCCAACAGGACTGTGAGCTGTCATGGTAAACTGATGCCAAAAAGCAGATTGTAAAATTCCTGCTTCAAACATTTGTCGAACCATTTCTAAACTATCAATAGTTTCCTGTTCAGTTTGTGTAGGAAAGCCATACATTAAATAAGCATGTACCATAATACCGGCATCGGTAAGGTTTTTATTCACTTTAGCAACTTGCTCTACAGTAATTCCTTTTTGAATCAGTTGTAATAATCTATCACTGGCAACTTCTAATCCTCCAGAAACACCAATGCATCCAGAAGCTCTAAGTAATAAACATAAATCTCTAGTGAAGCTTTTTTCAAAACGAATATTGGTCCACCAACTCACCACTAATTTTCTTCTGATAATTTCTAAAGCCACAGCTTTCATTAAAGCAGGTGGGGCTGCTTCATCAACAAAATGAAAACCATTATTGCCAGTTTTTTGAATAAGCTCTTCTATTCTATCACAAATCAAGTTGGCAGTAATAGGCTCATAAATTTTAATATAATCTAAACTAATATCACAAAAAGTACACTTACCCCAATAACAACCATGAGCCATAGTGAGTTTATTCCATCTTCCATCACTCCACAAACTGTGCATGGGATTAATAACTTCAATTGCATTGATGTATTGATCTAACAATAAATCATTGTAATCTGGTGTACCAACTTCATGTTGCTTATAATCGCTGCAAGAAGAATTGTTGATGTATATGATTTGATTATGCTCTACAAGAAATGTTCGTTTTAATTCTTGTTGAGAAATTTTTCCACCAATATAATTTAATAAATTTTCTATTGGAGCTTCACCGTCATCAAGCGTAATAAAATCTATAAATTCAAAAACTCTGCTGTCTTTAATATCACGTAATTCAGTATTGGCAAATCCTCCACCAAATGCAACTTTAATGTTAGGATAATGTTTTTTGATGAATTGACCACATCGTAAAGCAGCAAAAACATTACCAGGAAAAGGAACAGAAATACAAACCAATTTTGGGTTTAAGTTTTGAAGTTTAAGATTTAAAGTCTCGATTAATATTTCATCAATAAAACTTAATGGTTGTTGTAAAGATTGATAGAGCTCATCAAAACTATTGGCACTTCTTGCTAACTTTTCAGCATATCTGCTAAAGCCAAAATGAGGATCTATACATTCTTTAATAAAATCAGATAAATCCTCCAAATACATAGTAGCAAAGTGTTTGGCTTTATCTTGAATGCCCATTTTTCCAAAGGCCCAACTGGTATCATCAATTTGTAAAAATCTATCTGCTTCTGGTAAAAAATTTCTTGATGCAATAAAATGAGCAATGGTTGGATTTTTTCCTTGCAAAAAAAGAGTTACATCTTCAATGGAATTTATATATTCTTCTTTTAAAGAAAATATTCTCTTTGCATTTTTTGAAGTTTCTTCTTTTTCTTGATATAAATCAAAAACTGAAGACAATCCCTTTTTCGAAAACAATTTTAAAGTAACTTCTATTCCTAAGTCTGCTTGATGACTTGAAATGCCTTTTGTATTCAAAAATCCTTTCAAATAAGCCGTTGCAGGATAGGGTGTATTTAATTGTGTAAATGGTGGAGTGATTAAAAGGATTGAAGTACTCAAATTATAGGTTTAATTGTAAAGATATTTTAAGAATCTTTCTTTTTTAAAAATAATGTAATAACAAACAATTGTCAATTATTATGTTCAATTTTCTTGAACCACAAAAACAAAATAAAAATTAATTAAATTTGTAAGGAAAATTAAATTTGTATTATGAAACAAGTTACAATAGAAGTAAATGCAAGAAAGTATAAGTTTATTATGGAACTACTAAAAAGCTTTGATTTTGTTACTGTTCAAAAAGAAGACACAGCAAAAAAGAAAACTTTAAAACATGTTGCTGAAGGAGCTTATCAAGCTATTTTAGCATCTAAGGGTAAAGCTAAAACTAAAGATGCTAAAGCATTTTTAAATGAACTTTAAAGTAGAAACGATATTACCTTTTGAAAAAGAGTTTAAAAAACTTTATAAAAAGTATCCTTCCCTTAAAAATGATTTATTAGCTCTAATACAAACTCTGGAAACAAAACCTACTCAAGGAATCTCTCTAGGAAATAATTTTTACAAAATTCGTTTAGCAATTCAAAGTAAAAGCAAAGGAAAAAGTGGGGGTGCTCGAATTATTACATTTGTAAAAATAATTCAGTCTAAAGTCTATTTAGTTGCTATTTATGACAAAAGTGTTCAACCAAATATTACGAAGAAAGAATTGCAATTGTTATTGCAATTTGTAACATCAACAATTTAAGGTTCATTAATCCAATTTTCTAATTCCCAATTCCTAATCAACCATTCTCAAATAATCCCTTTACTTCATTTGAACTTATTTATTTTTGTCATCCTTTTAAATCAATACATAAAATAATAATATGCAAGTTTGGAACGATTATCAACAACAACATCAAGATAGATTTTTAAATGAAATGCTCGATTTATTACGCATTCCTTCAGTAAGTGCAAAATCTGAACATAAAGCAGATATGTTGAAATGTGCTGAAGCTGTAAAACAAAATTTATTATCATCTGGTTGTTCAAAAGCAGAAGTGATGGATACTGATGGCTTTCCTGTGGTGTATGGCGAAAAAATGATTGATCCTGCAAAACCAACAGTACTTGTTTATGGTCATTACGATGTACAACCTCCTGAACCATTAGAACTTTGGCATAGTGGTCCTTTTGATCCTGTAATTAAAGATGGAAAAGTGTTTGCACGTGGTTCTGCCGATGATAAAGGTCAGTTTTATATGCATGTAAAAGCATTAGAAACCATGGTGAAAACGAATACTATGGAAACTAATATTAAATTCTTAATAGAAGGAGAAGAAGAAATCGGTTCTCCAAATCTTGGAAAATTTGTTGCACTGAATAAAGAGTTATTGAAAGCTGATGTTATTCTTATTAGTGACAGTTCTATGTTAAGCATGGAAAACCCTTCATTGGATACTGGTGTACGTGGATTGTCTTATATAGAAGTTGAAGTAACTGGTGCTAATAGAGATTTGCATAGTGGTACTTATGGAGGTGCAGTTGCCAATCCAATTACTATACTTGCACAAATGATTGCTAGTTGTCATGATGAAAATAATCACATCACCATTCCTGGTTTTTATGATGATGTTGCCATTGCAACAAAAGAAGAAAGAGAATTGTTAAATGCTGCTCCTTATGATGCTAAAGAATATATGGATGAACTGGGTGTTACTGCTCTTTGGGGAGAAAAAGGATATACTACTTATGAAAGAACAGGCATTCGTCCAACACTTGAAGTGAATGGTATTTGGGGAGGTTATACTGGCGAAGGTGCAAAAACTGTACTTCCATCAAAAGCATTTGCAAAAATTTCTGCTCGATTAGTGCCAAATCAAACCTCAGAAAAAATTACTGACATCTTAATCAAATATTTTAAATCTATTGCTCCTGCTGGGGTTGAAGTAAAAGCTAGTTTGCATCATGGAGGAGAACCTTATATGACACCAATTGATAGCAAAGGCTATAAAGCTGCTTCAAAAGCTGTAGAACAAACTTTTGGCAAAGCACCAATTCCTGTTCGAGGTGGAGGAAGTATTCCTATTTGTTCTATTCTTGAAAAAGAATTAGGAATCAAAATTGTGTTTATGGGTTTTGGTTTAGATAATGATAACTTACACAGTCCCAACGAAAAATACAATTTAGAAAACTATTATAAAGGCATTGAAACCATTCCTTATTTTCATAAATACTTTGCTGAGTAGTGTTAAGCAAGGGTTATTAATGAATATTTTAGGATTTTTTGGTCTAATTTGGGTGTAACTCCCTACTTTTGCAGCCCCAATTCTGTTTTGGCAGAATCGTTTTAGTGTTAAACTGAAATGTCCATTGGGATAAACCAAATTTTTAAATAAAAAAAACAGAGTAATGAACAGTTACGAATTAATGGTGATTTTTACTCCTGTACTTTCTGAAGAAGAATTTAAAGCTGCTCAGAAAAAGTACATTGCTATGGTTGAAGATGCTAAAGGCACAACTGTAAATAGCAATCCTTGGGGATTAAAATCTCTTGCTTATCCTGTACAAAAGAAAACAACAGGAATTTACTGGGTGTATGAATTTAAAGCTACATCTGATTTCAACGAAAAATTGAAAATTGCTTTATTGAGAGATGAGCAAGTAATGAGACACATGGTTACAAAACTCGACAAAAACGCCGTTGAGTACAATGAAAACAAAAGAAATGGCGTATTTTCTAAACAAGTAAAAGCGGAGGTATAAGATGGCAAGAAATGAAATAAAATATTTAACCGCAATTAAACAAGAAAATCCTAAAAAGAAATTCTGTCGTTTTAAAAAATACGGAATCAAATATGTTGATTATAAAGACATCGATTTCTTAAAGAAATTTGTAAACGAGCAAGGTAAATTATTACCTCGTCGTTTAAGTGGAAATTCTTTAAAATATCAACGTAAGGTAAGTGATGCAGTTAAAAAAGCTCGTCAAATGGCTTTAATGCCTTTCGTAACCGATTTATACAAATAGAAAAATTTAGTAACCTTCCCTAATTTCATTTACTTGGAAGACAGTCACAATCTTAGATTGGGCTTTGGGGACTAAAAAAACAAAAAATGGAAGTAATATTAATTAAAGAATTAGACACTTTAGGCGGAAAGAATGAAGTTGTTAAAGTAAAAAACGGGTATGCTCGTAATTACTTAATTCCACAAAAATATGCAGTAGAAGCTAGTCCTTCTAACCTTGCTCAATTAAACGAAAGATTAAAAGTACAAGGCAAAAAAGAAGCAGCTATGTTGGCTCAAATTACAAGTGTATTAGCAGTTTTAAAAGAATCACCTGTAAAGGTTGGTGCTAAAACTGGTACAAGTGGTAAAATATTTGGTAGTGTAACTTCATTACAAATTGCTCGTGCCATTCGTGATCAAAAAGGATACGAAATTGATCGCAAACGTATTTCAATAGTTGATGATGTTAAAGAACTTGGTTCTTATAAAGCATCAATTGATTTTGGTAATAATAATGTTACTGAAATTGACTTTGAAGTGGTTGGCGAATAAACTATATTTATTGATGAAAAGCCCCGCCTTATTGCGGGGTTTTTTATTTTGAATACTACTGAATAATTAATTTTTCGGAAACAACATTACTTTTATTAGTAATGACTTTTAGAATATAAACTCCTTTTGAATATTGTTGAATATTTAAAGCAAGCTGAATATTGTTTCCGTTATTTTGATTCCGAATTTTCGGAAGAGAAATCTCTCTGCCAAACATATCAAACAATTGAATTTCTTTTACACCCTCTGTTGATTGTATGTTAATCATATCTTTTGCCGGATTAGGGTAAACTACAATTCTCGAATTCCTAATACCTAATTCCAAATTTTTAACTTCACTATATTGTTTCTTTCCATCTTTATCAATACTTTCTATACGGTAGTAAAGAGTCAACGGTCTACTGTCAACTGTTAACGGTAAATTGTTATCTATAAACTCATATTCATTTAAGTTATTATTATGGGCTTTTATTTGTCCAATATTTTCAAATTGGATGCCATTGATAGAACGCTGAACATTAAAATGCGAAACGTTGATTTCGTTTGCGGTTTGCCATAAATTTATAATAGATTGCTTCGTGCCTTGCAATGACTGCTCATTGATAATTCGTAATTCATAATTCGTAATTGTTAAAGGCAATGGATTAACATTTATACAAACTGTATCACTACTGGTAAAACCATTAACAGTTTGGGTTAAAATATAGCAAGTATTAACTAAAGGTTTTACCCAAAAACCCGGGCGTAAAGAATCTATAGTGTTGCTGGTGCCTAATATTTGCCAACGTAATGTATCTATACCATTGGTATAACTACCAATAAAAGCACTATCACCAATAGTAATAGTGGTATCTCTACCTGCATCTGCTTTTAAATTAAAACTGTCTAAGGGTATTACAGAAACATCATCTACATAATAACCAGCAGCATCAAAAGCATAAATAGTATTATTTATTAATACACTTTTTGTTAAACTATCGGGCTTAAAATTACCTAAGGTAACATACTGTTCTCCACCTATAGCAGAATATATACCACTAATTGGAACCCAATTTAATGTATCACATATTATAGGATTGCCATAATTTACAATCTGCGGACTAGCTGCTAATAAGCCATTACAATTGTTAAGGCCTAAAGTATCTGCAAACACTGGTGAATTTGTTAAAAGCATACTTAAATTGTTTGATGCATATTTTGAAATGTTTACAGTGCTTACCCAATAATTACACCAATACTTTTTGTTTACTTGTAATGGTTGTTTTAAACGATTTTGTATATATAACCATCCTTTATAAGTAGGTATAATAGCATAACCATCCCCTGTTTTGGTCTCTTGATAAGACGAGTATGGAGAGTTTGATGAATCGTAGTTATAAGGTACAGACGCCCAATTAACTTGACTACACCTATTTGAGTAATAACCATTTATTTTTCTACATTCAAATTTTGTTGGGGAATACCAAGGATTTGGAATTGGATCCCCAGTTAAATTGTTGGGGCAAATCACACTATCCTCAAAACTCCAATTTGGCACAAGATTATATTGTTGTTGAGCAAAACTGTACTGAAATAGTAAACAAAATAGTATGGCTAAGAGATATCGCATGGGTATCAACTTATAAAGTGTTGCAGTATATTCTTTACTGCAACACTTTATTTAGTCTTAATCTTTTACAAATTTTTCAATTTTAATATTGCCTTTATTATTTTTAATTTTTATCAAATATAAACCTGGTAATAAATTAGAAGTGTTAAATGTAATAGTGTTAGCTCTTGCTTTTTGAATTTGCAATTGCTTGCCAGTTATATCTATTAGAGTAGCTTCTTCTATATCATCTCCTAAAACATTAATAAAGTTTTTAGAAGGGTTGGGGTAAACCAAAAGATTGTTTGTTGTTAGTGGTTTTGTGTTTGTTGTAATCGCTGCTCTATTTCCTTCTTCATTATAAGTTAAACCACAACTATTATCGAATAAACGATGTTCGTTAGTTAAACTATTGTACAAACACTGTGCTGCAATTACCACACTGCCATCTGTTAATGGACATTTTAAACTCATAACTTCAACTTCATTTATGTCAATACTTTTATTTTGCATTTGATCTATTTTCCAACTAAGATAGGTAGCATAATTTTCATCAACTTTATTAATCTTATTCCAATTGTTTAATAAGTTTTGTGCTGTAGTGATATCATTAATTGCAATAGCATCACTTATATTAAGAATAGTGCCAAAACTATTCCCATTACAAACATTAACCCACTCTTGTAATTCATTTCTTTGTTCTTTAATGCCATTTGGAGATTTTAGATATAGATATAACTGTAATTGTTGCACATATAATCTTTCATCTGCCTCAGGTAGATTGGTTTGTAGGGTATTGCCTTGGGCAAGTGCTACCATTTCATCTAATTTAATACTCATTTCATCACTACTTAAAGCAATTAGTTCTTCTTCTGTATTAAAATCAAATTCACCATAATTAGGCATGTTAATTTCGTGTAAATCATCTCCAACAGGTATTACTGCAGGACGAGGTTCTTGGTCTGGGCAATCTCTATTTGTTGCTGGAGCATTTATAACTGTTCCATTAGTTGGTGTATAAAGAGGTAAAAGTGAACCAGGATTTCTGCCAGAAGACAAACTTAAATCATATAAATTATTATTTTTTCTTAAATAAAAAGGTGAAAATTGGGCATTGGAACCATTGCAATAAGACATTAAATTTCCATTATTAAACCAAGTACTACCTGAATTAGGAGAAAACAAATTATCACTAGCATAAGTTACACTACCTTGGGTACCAATAATTCCCCCATTGGCAAGATGTAACCCTTTTTGAGCAAGCCCAACAGTGTAAGTTTGGGGTGAAAGATTATTAATTTGAAAAACTGATGGATTATGAGCTCCATTTATTAAATAATGTGAGCTAAGTGAGTCAGATCCATTACATTTCATGGTATATACACTAGTATTTAAAAGAGTAACTCCTTCTTTTATGATACTATTATTAACTCCTGCAAGTGCATTAAAATTATTTGCATATACTAAATTATTGGTTTGAGAAGCTCCTCCTTCAAAACGAAGTGCATATTGAGGAGTAGTTTGGTTAAAACCTGTATTACCGTCGTATAATATAATTTCATTTTCTATCGCTCTAATATCTTTAGCATTCCAATTTTTACACAAAATTCCATTATTTACTAAAGTCATGGAGTTTTTATACAAACGCAATGGCCAAATCAAGGTATTAAATGGTGGAGTTCCAGTTCCAACATTAACATTACAAGTGATGCCTTGATTAATAAAAAAATTAGGATTTGGAATAGGAGTTCCTAATGGGTCTAAACTTATTCCCATTTCATTATAATAAATTTCTATTTTATTTAATAAATAAGGAATGTAGGGATTAGTTGGATTTGGAATGGGGTTAGCAGGGTCCATATTCCAAGGAACATCTTCATAATTAAGTGTTATACCATAAGCTACATTTATAATTCTGTTTCCTTTAATGCTCACTTCATTACTATAGTGAGTTGCTAAAAAATTTTCTATAGTACTTGTTCTTACTGTAATACCTTCTCTACCTTCTTGAACATTGTTTAAAGCAGCAGTTTTACTACTAATAATGGTATTACCTTCAATTATAGCATTTGTAATATAATTACTTACTATGGCATATTTGCAGTCAACAAACATGTTTCTATTGGCATTGGTAGGTGTTGTAATTAATCTGTATTTAGCTTCATCGTAATGTTCTGCTAATAATCCATAAGTTTCAGTATTAGGGTTAGAACCAGGTGTGTGTTGAAAAGTGCAGTTATTAACCCTTACATCAGCATCCCAAATTTGTACACCTCTGGTTTGGTTATCAAAAATAGTTTCTTCACCATTATTTGTATTGCCTATTTTAAATAGCCCTTTATAAGGGTAGTGTAAAGCTATAGTAACACCTCTCTCACTTTTTGTATTGGTAGCTGCAGGTAATTTTAAATAGGCATTAGTATTGGTTGCAGAAAATAAGTTATCGTTTATATAGGGGGATTTATAAGGTATGTAGGCTTTAGCTTTAAAATTAGAAATACTTACCCAATTGTTAGATTGTGGAGTAAAAGGAATATCTCTACAAGTAAATATTGAGCTGCTAATTTCCATATTATAAGGTACCATATCCATAGCATCTGCTTGATAAGCTTTTAAATCTATACCTATTTTATTTCGGTTAAAGATAGTGTTTTTAACACTTAAAAAATTGTTATAAATAAAACCAGTATGTGTTACAAAAGCATCAATAGCAACATTTGCATCTTCAATAAGTGTGTTATTATGAGTGGTAGTTTTATCAATAATTAAAGTTGCATTTTGTTGCATTTCTATTCCACCCCACATTTCTGTACAGCCATAAAAATGACAACCATTTATTGTTAATGAACCATTGTTAATAATAATTTTTTTTCCTGGAGCCACCAATATTTCAGCATCGGTTATAGTTATATTACTATTAATGTAAACATCATTATCCATATAATAAACACCAGTACCAATGTTAGCAGTTGGGTTACTATTTATAATTGATGAATAGGTTAGGTTATAACATTGGGCTGTTAAAAAACAGGGTACTGAATTTAAAAAAGTAATGAACATGAACACAAGAAAGTAATTTATCAGAATTTTTCTCATATAATTAATTTAAGTTGAGTTGAAAAAAAATGAATTGATTCAAATTGATTTTGGAATAAATGATAATGAATAGGACTACCCCTTGTGAAGAAACAAATAACTAATAGCAGTAAATGAGAAGAAGAAAAAAATAGATTAAGAAGAAAATTGTAAAAGCCAAATATTATAAGAATTGCCATTGACCAATGACCAATGACCAGTGACCAGTGACCAGTGACCAGTGACCAGTGACCAGTGACCAGTGACCATTGACCATTGACCATTGACCATTGATTTTTTTGACTAACTAAGTTACTGAAAATATTTTCAAGCAAGTTGGTTTTCATATCCTAAGAGCGATAATTTAAAGAATAAACTTCTACACCAAATTTAAAAATTTTATTTTGATGAAACCAAATTATTTTTTGTTGTACAAGTAAATCTTTTATTCATAAATCATTTTATTATGTACAATTTTGCTGTAATAATTTAGAGTCTCTCTAATAAAAACGAAAATACTATGATAATTATAGATAATAAACTGATAAGCGATGAAGTAATCGAAGAGCAATTTGTTTGCGATTTAGCTAAATGCAAAGGTGCTTGTTGTGAAGATGGTGATGCTGGTGCACCTTTAACTGATGAGGAGTTAGATGAAATTGTAAATAATTATGATATCATTAAAAGCTACATGACTGAAGAAGGTAAAGCAGTCATTGAAAAAGAAGGTAAATATGTATACGATAAAAGTTTTGGTTGGGTAACACCAACTATTAATAATGCTATTTGTGCTTATGGTATTCGTGATGCAAAAGGCACCATAATGTGTGCAATAGAACAAGCATATTTAGACCAAAAAATTACTTGGAAAAAACCGATTAGCTGTCATTTATTCCCCATAAAAATTACAAAAAGTAAACAAGATCCAGATTTGGAATTTGTGAATTACGAACCTCGTGAAGACTTATGTGCTGCAGCTTGTAGCTTAGGTAAAAAATTAAAAGTGCCTGCTTATATTTTTTTGAAAGATGCTATTATTAGAAAATATGGACAAGAGTTTTATGATACTCTAGATGCTACTGCCAACAGAAATAAAGGTTAAAAATTCACTATAAATTTTCCTCCAATCCTTCCAATGTTCTTGCTCTGCTAAAAAATGGTTGTGCATGATGAAGATGAAATCTCCATCTACAGATTTTACGGTTTCATAATATTTTTTCATCTCAATTAAAGCTTCTTCTGGTTGAAGTTTTTGCTCAAAAATAAAATTGGCATCCATAAAACAAAAAGGATGTAAAAGCAATTTAGTTGCTGTGTCATTTTCTAAATCATACCAATAAAAAGGATAACAGTAAGATGCTCTAAAACCATTATGTGTTCCATAACCCAAAGTATAATCTTCTTTAATCCCCTGCTGAATCAATTTTTTATAAGTTAAAGGAAATTGTAATTGTAAATAATGTTGTCGTGATTTTGTAATACTATTATTTGTAATTGATGCTAATATTTCTATTTCTTTTTTTAGTTTTTCTGAAGTGAAATTACTTTGATAAGAAGGATGAATGCCTATAGCACAGTCTTTTGCCAGCTCTTGAATAAATTGTTTTACCTGCTTATTTTTTGGGGAAGGATTTTTATCGAACTTGCTTCTTTTAGTAGAAACCAGTAAAAAGTAAATCGGGTTAAATTGATGCTGCCGATGCATTTTATTTAACCAATGAAAAACTTGATAGGGGTCATTTTTTGAGCCCAATAACACTTGTAATCTTTCTTTGAAGGTTCCTCTTTTATACAATAAATCTTTTAATAATCCACCCCATTTTACACTCCAAGGGTGGTGTTGGTAAGCAAAAGAAATATCTACATCGTAAGTTGGAATTGTTTTAAATTGATTTTTTCTTGAAACAATGCCAAACTCTTTTTCAATTTCTTTTAACCATAAATGAATGAGTGGAACTTGAAGAAATCCTTCTTTCCAGGCTAAAGAATTTTCATGATGAAAATTGCCATAGCTATCTTTTTTATATGCTGATGAATATTCTTCATATCTGCTCATTAAATAAAAACTAGCAGCAAATACATCGAATGGAACAGAGCCTTGAGTTGTATAAAAGACTTTTAAATTCTTCCATAAAAAACAATCAATATGTTGTGATGAAATATGTGTTTCAAAAAGTAAATCAACCGGTTTTATCCATAAGTCTGCAACTAAATTATTATTAGTTGAATAATTAATTTTCTTTCCTTCAAAATTGTTGAAAGCATTGCTGTTATTGGTTATTCTTACATCATCACCCAACAAAGTAGTTACAATATATTGCAATCGATTGGTGATATGTTCAGAATAGATAATGATCATGAAAATATTAATGTTGACCAAAATACTTTAATTCAGCATTGAAGTCAATAAAAGAATATTGGTCTTGCAACTGTTTAGTTTTTGTGAAGTAATTCTTTAAAAAATTTAGATGTTGATTGCTTGATGGATTAAAAGGTTTATGTTGAAAGGCAGTTTGAATTTCTGCAATTTCTTCCATCAATTTTTTTGTGTCTTCATTCATGCAAGCATCAACAAATTTCTCCCAAACATATTGTGTTGCATAATAATTAGGATGTACTAAATCTTCTGCATAAAAACGATAATCTCTTAAGTCATCAATCACCAATTCATAAGCAGGAAAATAATTGAGCTTAGGAAGTTTTTCTAACAAATCATGCACTGCTTGTATTAGTACAGCTTTACTTCTATTATTATTAATATGGCCTTCACGTAAATGCCTAACAGGACTAATAGTAAAAATGATTTTAATATTAGGATTAAATGCACCCAATTTATCGAGCATGGTTGCTAAAACTAAAATGGCTTGATCAACTCTTAACAAGCGTTTTTCAAACCAATCGTTTGGTGCTTTGTGATTATTAGCTGCAACAGTTCCCTTTGTTGCATTAATAGCTTTTTCTGTAAGTGTATAAACCCATGCAGAGCCTAATGTGATTAAAATATAATCTGCTTTTTTCAGAAACTGATGTGCAGCTTCTGTTGTTGAATTAATTTTTTGCAAAGCATCATCAATAGAAGTTCCAGAAAATCTGCTATGATGTTGCCAACTATGAAAGCCTTCATTCCATTCAAACAAATCTTTCTCAGTATAAACTTTGTTTTCAATTACATTAATGATAGCCTCACTTACACTTACTGGGTTAAATAAAATGCCATTCGGATTTTCGAAGATTTCAAACTTGTGTTTACGTAATTTTTCTCCAATATTTTCTGTAAAACAAGAGCCCACTAACATTAATTTATTTTTATGTGTAATGCTAGGTTCTAGTTTTTTAATGTCTAGTTCAGTTCTAAATTTCATTTATACAAAAATTTCATTAGCCAATAAAAGTGCTTTTGCTAATGCTTCTTTATTAAGATTATTTAAAATTTTTTGTTCTTCAAAATATGCAATCATTTTTTCAGTATCCATATTGCCTACTAAATCATCCTGTGCCATAGGGCAACCACCAATACCTTTTAAGGCTCCATCAAATCTTGTACAATTGCTAACTAAAGCTGCTTCAAGCTTAGGTTTCCAATGGGTTGGTGTAGCATGTAAATGCACACCAAAATTGATGGATGGATATTTTGGAATTAGAGTTTGCAATGCAAATTCAATTTGTTCAGGTGTACAAACACCCACTGTATCTGCAAGTGAAACAATTTCTATTGCTTTTTTAGCCATTACATCTGTCCAAAATAATAATTGCTCTTGATTATATTCATCACCATAAGGATTACCAAAAGCCATGCTTAAATACACCACTAAAGTTTTTTTATTTTTAATACAGAGCTCTTGAATTTCATCAATCCTTTGTAGACTTTCTAGTTGTGTACTATTGGTATTTCTTTCTTGAAAAGTTGGAGAAATAGAAAAGGGAAATCCTAAATAAGTAATTTCTTCAAAACAAACAGCATCGGCTGCACCTCTTGTATTTGCTACTATAGCAAGTAATTGAGTGATTGAATTTTGAATCTTTAGTTTTTTTAAAACCTCAGTTGTATCTGCCATTTGAGGGATGGCTTTAGGCGAAACAAAACTTCCAAAATCTAAAGTGTGAAAACCTACTTCTAACAAGGTGTTGAGGTATTCGATTTTTTTCTCAGTTGGAATAAAATGGTTCCAACCTTGCATGGCATCTCTGGGGCATTCTATTAATTGTATGTCTTTAGCTGTATTCACATTTCAAAAATAAGTTCAAAGAGTCAAACTTTAGAATTATCAATAATTCTAATCACAAACATAGTAGTATTGTATATTTGATTGAATAAAGCAATTATTTGATACTATTATGATTAATGTTGGAAGATATAATGAACTAAAGGTTTTACGAGAAGTTGATTTTGGTGTTTATTTAGAGGATGAACTTGATGGCATTCTCTTACCCAAAAGATTTGTACCTGAAGGATTAAAAGTGGGTGATATTGTTAAAGTTTTTATTTATAAGGACAATGAAGGAAGGCTAATTGCAACAACTCAGCAACCTAAAGCACAAGTTGGCGATATTGCAATGCTAGAAGCTAAAACAGTTACACCACATGGTACTTTTTTAGATATTGGAATTATGAAAGATGTTTTTGTGCCAAGGACCAAGCAATTGGCTGATATGCATGTGGGTAAAAAATATTTGGTAAAAATTTATATTGATGAACAAACCAATAGAATAGTTGCTTCTGAAAAACTTGATGTTTATTTCGATAACGAAAACCTTACTGTTAAACGATTAGATTTAGTTGATTTAATTGTTTATAGGAAAACTGATATAGGTTTTGTGGTTATTATTAATAATATTCATTCGGGATTATTACACCATAACGATGTTTTTGAAAAAATTAATATTGGCGATCAATTGAAAGGGTTTATCAAAAAAATTCACGAACCAGATGAAGATGGAAAACTGAAATATAAGATTGATGTGGCTTTGGGTAAGCCTGGTTTTATGAAAGTAGAGGATGAGTCGGAAAAAATATTAAGATTATTAAAGGAAAACAATGGCTTTCTTCCTTATCACGATAAATCTAAGCCAGAAGATATTTATGCTTTTTTTGGAATGAGTAAAAAGACATTTAAAATGACTACAGGAAACCTATTTAAGCAAAGAGTAATAAGTTTTGATAAAGATGGAATAAGATTGATTTAAAAATCAAATTCTCTTTTTCTTAGGTTCATTCTAAATCCAACATTGAAAATATTTGTGTTCATATCTGCACTATTAACTCTTTTATAGTTTCTGATAATATAATCTGCATCTAAGAAAATATTGGGTAATAGTTCGTAGGTTGCTGAAACATGAGTCAACAAGCCTGTGGCTGCAACTCCTGAACCTGTTCTCCAACCATAATCATAAGGTCTGGTAGTGTATGGCAATAATATATTATTGCCCATATTAACACCAGCTGAATCTAGGCCTTGTTTAAAATAAATGACTTTGGCTTGTAATGCTAATTTAGGAATTGGTTGATAACGAACTATGCCAATAAGTTCTTTAAAGTTAGCTCCTAAAGGATGTGCCAATGCTTGATTGTAATGTGTGTAAGAACTAAAATTGTCTTTAGATGTATACACAAATGGTCGAACAATATTTAACTCTCCTTGAACATCTAAATTAGGCACTCCAAATAAATCAATGGTTTTAAAACCCAGCTGTAGTGCTTGTTTATTTGCCCACCATCCTTTGCTATATTTCAATACTTCACCTAAAACAAATTCGTTAATGATTACCTGTCCATAAAACTGTGTATTTTTTATAGCATTGGCTTTAAAATTCATTCCTATTGTTGCTTTATCAGGGCTGCCTACTTGATGACCCATAGCAACCATAAAAATCATGGGATTTAAATAATTTAAATCATATCCATTTTTTCTTCCAAACATAATGTTCTCAAAAAAACCAATGTTTAACCATTTAGTTACTTGTAAGTCTAGAGAATGAAATGTCATGAATTTTTTGGGATAAACTGTATCTCCAAAAACACCATCTCTATTAATCATTTGAGCAAAGAGATTGGTGTAATTAATTTTCCAAAAACGCGTATTTACTTTTAAGAATAAATAGTTATTACTAAAATCACTTAGAATTAAACTTCTATAACCATTACCAATAAAAACTTTATCGAACGCAAATTGCAAATCAATTCCTTTTGCAGCATTCATCATAATACCACCCTTCACTTCAAAAGCATCTATGGGTGTTACGGAACCTGCTGAAACATCGCCTTTAAAATAACCAAATCCAGGTACAGCATAGTTTTTAGTGCTATACTCTCTTACGTATAAAGGATTTCTTAATTGATTATCTGTTGTGTAAGTATAGTATCCAATACGCTTAGATACTTGTCCACGCCATTGAAAAATACCACGTGAATTATTGTAAAGTTTAGCAGATGAAGCACTCTCTTTGCCTAATTGAAAATTATACATAAAGTGAGAATAAAAAGAAAAGTCTCCTCTTTTTACACCAAAATAATAAGGGTTGTTTTTATGTTCTTTGCCCCAAAGATTTTTAAATTTAAGCGTGGTATCACCTAAATTTTTTCTCCAATCGAAATTATTTTTTAAAGCTAGGTCTAAATTGTATTGATCAACTTTCGATAATTTCAATTTTCCTGTTTTTTGTAAACTATCTATATATTCTAAACGTTCAGTAATAATTTTTCTATCATAAGGCTTAACCATACTAAAATTTAATACAGAATCTTTCTGTAGTTTTATTTCAAGTCTTTCTAGTAAATTATATTGTCTGGACCCCAATTCTATAAAGTCGGCTTGTGCATTTATTTGTTGTAAAAAAAATAAACTGAGTAAAAAGAAAAATATTTTTTTCATCTTTGGTCTTTATCAATCAAAAATAAGATTCTATGGGTACTTACCTAATAAAAAATGCAGAGATCATTAATGAAGGTATACGAGTGGTTGGAGATGTTTTAATTAAGGATGAAAGAATTGAAAAAGTAGGTTCAAATATTCAAGTGAATTTTAAAGTTGAGGAAATTGATGCAACAGGAAAAATATTAATTCCTGGAGTTATTGACGATCAAGTTCATTTTCGTGAACCAGGGCTAACACATAAAGCAAATATTTATACTGAATCTAAAGCTGCAGTTGCTGGTGGTGTAACAAGTTTTATGGAAATGCCGAATACGAATCCACCAGTTTTCACACAACAACTTTTAGAAGATAAATATCAAATAGCTTCACAAACATCTTTGGCTAATTACTCTTTTTTTATGGGTACGGGTAATGAGAATTACGATGAGCTAATGAAAACAAATGAAAAGAAAAATGATGTTTGTGGAATAAAAATATTTATGGGTTCATCTACAGGAAATTTATTGGTAGATAATCCGGTATTATTAGAAAAAATATTTGCAGGTTCTGAAGTATTAATAGCCACTCATTGTGAAGAAGAGGCACTCATTAAAGCTAATATAGAAAAACTAAAAAATAGTAAAACAAAATTTACAGCTTCTGATCATGCAATCATTAGAGATGAGGATGTGTGTTTTGAATCTTCTTTAAAAGCCATTCAATTTGCCAAAAAATTCAATACACGATTACATATACTACATATCACTACAGCCAAAGAAATTCAATTATTTGGTAATATGTTGCCTTTGAAAGATAAAAGAATTACGAGTGAAGTTTGTGTACATCATTTACATTTCAATAGCAATGATTATGAAAGATTAGGCTATCAAATTAAATGTAATCCTGCAATTAAAGATGAACATTGTCAGCAAGCCATTTGGCAAGCTTTGTTAGATGATAAAATTGATATTATAGCTTCTGACCATGCACCACACACTTGGGAAGAAAAAAATGTAGATGATTATTTTGCTGCTCATGCAGGATTACCATTGGTTCAGCATACATTACAAATTATGTTGCACCATGTAAAGCAAGGAAAAATCAGTATTGAAAAGGTTGTTGAAAAAATGAGTCATGCTGTTGCTGAGTGTTTTCAAATTAAAGAAAGAGGTTATATAAGAGAAGGCTATTTTGCAGATATAGTATTGGTAGACTTAAATAAATCTTACAGGATTTCTAAAGAGAATATTTTGTATAAATGTGGTTGGAGTCCATTTGAAAATTTTACTGTGCCTGCAACAATTGAAAATACTTTTGTAAATGGTCATATGGTTTATGGAATTCATGGCTTTAATGAATCTATAAAAGGCGAGCGTTTGAAATTTGAAAGGAATTAAGCTATAACTACTGCTATATGCAAATAGACAAAACCACTTTACAAGACCTTTCTATCTTTAATAGTGAAGAAGAGTATTCAATTTTTCATCATTTAAACTTTACTCAAACAACTGAAGGAAAAAGCATTTTAAAACAAATTTTAGCCAAACCACTTTCAAGTATTGCAGCTATTGAAGATACTCAACAAACCATTCAATTTTTAATAAATGTTCATCATCAAGTTCCTAAAATTATAACTAATGGAACATTAATGGTGATTGAGAAATTTTACTTAACACCTTTAGAAAGCTATCCACATCCTGCAAAGGCAATCAATACTAAAGTTTATAAATATTTTTCAAAACCAGATTTCTTTCTTACTAAATACTCGGTAGAGCATTTTATAGATTTTGTTAAAGGTTTGCATGAAATAAATAAAATTTTGCTAGCTGCAAAATGTAAAAAGATTCGATCATGGGTTAATAGCATTACTTCAATTTTACAAAAACAAATAATACAGCAAATACTTCAAGAAAATAAACATGAACTTTCTGATGTATCAGTTTTAAAATATGCTTCTTTTTTTAGGAATGATTTTAAAAATAGTTGTCAGGAATTAACTGAAATTTATAGTACAATTGATGCTTACCTAAGTTTAGCAATTGCAACTGAAAATTTTGGATACAGCTTTCCAAAATTTATTGAAAGTAAAGAACCACTAATTGAATCCATAGACTTATATCACCCCTTATTACAAAAACCAGTATCGTATAGTTTTAATTTAAAAAAGGATTTAAACTTTTTATTTTTAACAGGGGCTAATATGGCCGGTAAAAGTACTTTTATAAAATCAACTGGTATTGCAGTTTATCTGGCACATTTAGGAATGAGCGTACCAGCTAAAAGTCTTCAATTATCATTCTTTGATGGACTTTTAAGTAACATTCAGATTGCAGATAACATAGTAAAAAATGAAAGCTTTTTTTACAATGAAGTTCAAAGAATAAAAAACACCGTTTTAAAAATTAACGATAATAAAAAATGGTTGATTTTAATTGATGAACTTTTTAAAGGGACCAATATTCATGATGCCATGAAATGTAGTATTACTGTAATTGATGGATTGCAAAAAAGAAAAAATGGCTTGTATATCCTATCCACTCATTTATATGAAATAGCTGAACAGCTTATAGATTATAAAAACATTCAATTCAAGTTTTTTGAAACTAATATTAAGAATAATGAAATGGATTTCAGCTTTCAACTTAAAGATGGTATCAGTGATGATCGATTAGGGTATATGATTTTAGAGAAAGAGGGCGTTGTAGACCTTCTTAAAAACTAAATGATTATTTTCGTGTTTCATTATTTCCATTTCTCTCTTATTATTCTTTTCCCAATGGTGTTAAGTTTTTTTGTAGAGAATAATTTTTATTCATGCATAAGTATTTAAATCTTTTCAATTTTTCTCAAAAAGTAAATTATAGAACAGAAATTTTATCTGGTTTAACTGTAGCATTGGCCTTAGTGCCAGAAGCTGTTGCATTTGCTATGATTGCTGGTTTATCTCCATTAACAGGTTTGTATGCAGCATTTATGATGGGCTTTGTAACTTCTGTTTTTGGTGGTAGACCAGGCATGATTTCAGGTGCCACAGGTGCTGTTGCAGTGGTTTTAGTAACACTTGTAAAAAGTCATGGTGTTGAATACATTTTTGCAACAGTTATTCTTGCAGGATTCATTCAAATGTTAGCTGGAATTTTAAGATTAGGTAAACTTATTCGATTAGTTCCTCATCCTGTAATATTTGGATTTGTAAATGGATTAGCTATCATCATTTTCATGTCTCAATTAGATCAGTTTAAAGATGCTTCAGGTAATTGGTTAACAGGACCAGCATTTTATATCTTATTATCTTTAGTTATTTTAACCATGTTCATCATTTGGGGTTTGCCCAAAATTACTAAAGCCATACCTGCATCACTTACAGCAATTTTAATAGTGTTTGGAATTGTATATTTTTTAGGTATTGATACTAAAACTGTTGGTGATATGGCTTCTATTCAGGGAGGTTTTCCACCTTTTCATATTCCTAATATTCCAATAAGTCTTGAAACATTACAAATCATTTTTCCTTATGCTGCAATTGTTGCTGGAGTTGGACTGATTGAAAGTTTATTAACCCTAAATATTGTGGATGAAATTACTGAAACTAGAGGGCGTGGAAATAAAGAGGCTGTAGCTCAAGGTGCAGCAAATATTTTATCAGGATTATTTTCAGGTATGGGTGGATGTGCTATGATTGGTCAGAGTTTAATCAATGTATCTAATGGTGCAAGAGCAAGACTTTCAGGAATTGTAGCTTCAGTAATGTTATTGGTATTTGTAATGTTTGGTTCAAGTTTAATTGAGAAAGTTCCTATGGCAGCATTAACTGGATTAATGATTATGGTTTCAATAGGCACATTTGAATGGGCCAGTTTTAAAACCTTTAATAAAATGCCAAAATCTGACGTCTTTGTAATGGTTATGGTTACACTAGTTACTGTTGTTTTACATAATTTAGCTTTAGCAGTAATTATAGGTGTAATTATTGCCGCCTTGGTTTTTGCATGGGATAATGCAAAAAGAATTAGAGCCAGAAAATATGTTGATGATAATGGAATAAAACACTACGAAATTTATGGACCATTGTTTTTTGGCTCAGTTGCTGCTTTTAATGAAAAGTTTGATGTGTTGAACGATCCTGTAGAAGTTATAATAGATTTTAAAGAGAGTAGAGTTGTAGATATGTCGGCTATTGAAGCATTAAATAAATTAACCGAACGTTATCAAAAACTCAACAAAAAAATTCACTTAAAACATTTAAGTTCAGATTGTAAAAGGTTATTGACAAATGCTGAAGAAATAATAGATGTAAATGTTATAGAAGATCCAACTTATAAAGTAGCAATTGATACCTATTAATGCTAATTCTTTTCTCAAAAAATAATCATTCTTAAAAATAATTCAATAACCTTTGCCAAGTTTTAAAAACCCTTACTTTTGCATATAGTTGCATAAACAACTAAATAAAAATTGTTACAATGAAAATCTTAGTTTGTATTAGTAAATCACCCGATACTACATCAAAAATTGCCTTTAAAGATGGTAATACTAAATTTGATGAAAATGGTGTACAATGGATTATTAATCCATATGATGAATGGTATTCATTAGTGAGAGCTATTGAATTAAAAGAGAAGGATGCTTCAATAATAATTCATTTGGTAACTGTTGGTTTAGCAGATTGCGATCCTATTATTCGTAAAGCCTTAGCATTGGGTGGTGATGAAGCTTTTAGAGTGAACATTGATAGTAATGATAGTTATACTATAGCAGCTCAAATTGCAGAAGTTGCTAAGAAAAATTCTTACGATTTAGTTTTTACTGGAAAAGAAACTATTGATTACAATGGTTCTTCAATTGGAGGAATGGTTGCTGAAATGCTTGATGTGCCTTATGTTTCACTAGCAACAAAATTTGATGTTAATGCTCAAACTGCAACTGTTTCTAGAGAGATTGAAGGTGGAGAAGAAGTGTGTGAAGTGAGTTTGCCAGTTGTAGTAAGTTGTCAAAAAGGTGTTGCAGAGCAACGTATTCCTAATATGCGAGGTATTATGGCTGCAAGAACAAAACCTTTGAATGTTGTTGAGCCAACAAATGTAGAAAGTCTTACATCTGTTTCAAGTTACGAATTGCCACCAGCAAAAGCAGGAGTGAAATTGGTTGATGCAGATAATGTAGATGAACTAGTTAGATTATTACACGAAGAAGCAAAAGCAATTTAATTATCAAATTATCAAAATAAAAATATGTCTGTTTTAATATTCATAGATCAAACTGAAAATCACATTAAAAAATCTTCTTTCGAAGTTTTAAGTTATGGTGCTCAGTTAGCAAAACAATTAGGTGTAGCTGCAGAAGGATTAATATTAGGTACTGTAAATGATGATTTGGCTGCATTAGGAAAATATGGAATAAATAAAATTCATCATGTTAATCAAGAAGCTTTAAATCATGTTGATGCACAAGTTTATGCAAAAGCAATAGCAGATGCGGCAGCTCAAACTAATGCTAGTGTTGTAGTTTTCTCACATAATCCAACAGGTAAAGCTGTTGCTTCAAGGGTTGCAGTTCGTTTAAAAGCAGGTTTAGTGGCTGGGGCTATTGCATTACCAGATACAACTAATGGTTTTGTTGTAAAAAAATCTGTGTTTAGTGGTAAAGCATTTGCAAATATTGCAGTGCAGTCTGCTATTAAAGTAATATCGTTAAATCCTAATAGTTTTAATATTGTTGTTGGTGAAGGTGTTGCTGAAGTTTCAACAATGAATTTAGAAGTGGCAACTTCAAAAGTAAAAATTACTGCAGTAAATAAAGTTAGTGGTGAAATACCTTTAACAGAAGCTGATGTTGTAGTTAGTGGTGGAAGAGGATTGAAAGGGCCAGAAAATTGGGGAATTTTATTAGATTTAGCAAAAGTATTAGGTGCAGCAACTGCTTGTAGCAGACCTGTAGGAGATGCTCATTGGAGACCACATCATGAACACGTTGGACAAACAGGTGTTCAAATTGCTCCAAACTTATATATTGCAATCGGAATTTCTGGAGCTATTCAACATTTAGCTGGTGTAAATAGAAGTAAAGTAATGGTGGTTATTAATAAAGATCCTGAAGCACCATTTTTTAAAGCTGCTGATTATGGTATAGTGGGGGATGCTTTTGAAGTAGTACCAAAATTAACTGAAGCTATTAAAAAACTTAAAGCAAATTCATAAATAGTAAAGCTGCAGCAATGCAGCTTTTTTATGCATTGAAAGTCTTTCTTTATAGAAAAACTCACTTTGCAATATTGCAAACTCTTTCCTTAAACTTTTACTCAATACTTTTGCACTAATGGAATATACTTTAAAGAAAAGTTTGGGTCAGCATTTTCTGAAAGATGAAAATATTTGTGTTAAAATAATTGATGAACTTAAACAATTAGAATTAAACAATTTGGTTGAAGTTGGTCCTGGAGCTGGAGCCTTAACTAAATTTCTTTTAGAGATTCCAAATATAAACTTCAAAGCAGTTGAGTTAGATGATGAAAAAGTATTGTATTTAAAACAGCACTATCCTCAACTCATCAATCAAATTATTCATCAAAATTTTTTAGAAATAAATGCTCCTTTTTCTGATGAATTTATAGTCGTAGGAAATTTTCCATATAATATTTCAACTCAAATTCTTTTTAAAATACTCGATTGGAAAACACAAGTGCCTTTTGTAATTGGAATGTTTCAAAAAGAAGTAGCAGAAAGAGTTGCAGCAAAACATGGTAATAAATCTTATGGCATTATTAGTGTATTAATTCAAGCTTATTATCAAGTAGATTATTTGTTTGATGTGCCTGCAAGTGCTTTTAATCCTCCACCTAAAGTTGTGAGTGGCGTAATAAAACTTACTAGAAAAAAGGAACCTTTACAATTCAGCAGTGAAAAGAAATTTATTACTTTGGTAAAAGCGGCTTTCAATCAAAGAAGAAAAATGTTACGTAATCCTGTTAAGACTTTATTCGATGCAGAAATTTTGCAAGAAGAAATTTTTACCAAACGTGCAGAGCAGTTGAGTATTGAAGATTTTGCAGCATTAACCTATAGAATGAAATGAGTAAAAAAGTTGTTATAGCATCCAATTGTCACACAATTTTAATTCAACAATTAGAATTAAAAGGATTTGAAGTATTGCAGCAACCCAATATTAGCTATAGGGAATTAATTGAACAGACAGATGATATGGTAGGTCTAATAGTTGCAACAGGAATTCATATTGATGAAAATTTCATCAATCATGCAAAGTCTTTACAATGGATTGGAAGATTAGGAAGCGGCATGGAACATATTGATGTTGAATATGCAATTTCAAAAAATATCAAATGTGTAAGTAGTCCTGAAGGAAATAGAAATGCAGTAGCTGAACATACTTTAGCTTTATTATTGAACTTAATGAACAATATTCATAAAAGTTCAAAAGAAATTGGTAATGGCTTTTGGTTAAGAGATGAAAACAGAGGTGAGGAGCTTTATGGCAAAACTATTGGTATTATTGGATTTGGTAATACTGGAAGTGCATTTGCAAAATTATTAGAGTCATTCAATGTTACAGTTTTAGCAAATGACATTAGTAAAAAGAATTTTTCTAATCATTATATTAAAGAAGTAGGAATATCTGAAATATTTGAACACGCAGATGTAGTGAGTTTGCATTTGCCACTAACAAAGCTTACTAAACATTTAGCTAATGATCCTTTCTTTAATTCATTTAAAAAGCCCATTTATTTTTTAAATACTTGTAGAGGAAGTGTTACCGAAACAAAAGCACTTATTCATGCATTGATTCATAAAAAAGTTAAAGCAGCTGGTTTAGATGTATTAGAAAATGAAAAATTGAATTCTTACACTCAAAAAGAAAAAGAAGAACTAGATTTTCTATTACAACACCAAAATGTCATTATCACCCCACATATTGCTGGTTACAGCTATGAGGCATCTTATAAAATGGCAAAAATTCTGTTGGAAAAATTAGAATTAATGTAATTATTCAGCCATCATTTCATTCACCACTCTTATTACATCTTCAACATTTGGTTTGCTAAAATAATCTCCATCACTACCATAAGCTGGTCTATGTGCTTGTGCTGATAAGGTTCTTGGTGCAGCATCAAACCATTTATAGCCACCTTGTTCTTCCATAACTTTATTAAACATATATGCAGTTGCACCACTTGGTACATCTTCATCTACAAATAAAATTCTGTTGGTCTTTTTTAGAGAAAGTAAGATGTTATGATGAATATCGAAAGGTAATAAAGTTTGAACATCAATAATTTCACAACTGATGTTTTGATTTTCTAATCTTTCTGCAGCTTCAGCAATGATTCTTAAAGTTGAACCATAAGATACAATAGTAATATCTGAACCTTGACGAATAGTTTCAGTAACTCCCATTGGAACGGTAAACTCTAAAATATTTGCAGGCATTTTTTCTTTTAAACGATAACCGTTTAAACACTCAATCACCATTCCTGGATCATTACTTTGTAATAAAGTATTATACATTCCTACAGCTTGTACCATATTTCTTGGTACACAGATATACATTCCACGAAGTGAATTAATAATCATTCCCATCGGACTACCACTGTGCCAAATTCCTTCTAATCTATGTCCTCTGGTTCTAATAATTAATGGACAACTTTGCTGACCTTTTGTTCTATAATGAAGTGTAGCCACATCATCACTTAAAGTTTGTAAAGCGTATAATAAATAATCTAAATATTGTATTTCTGCAATAGGTCTCAATCCTCTTACTGCCATTCCTATGGCCTGACCAACAATAGTAGTTTCTCTGATTCCTGTATCAAAAATTCTTTCTTCACCATATTTTTTTTGTAGTCCAGAAAATCCTTGATTTACATCTCCAATATAACCTAAATCTTCTCCAAATGCTACTACTAAAGGGTTGTTGGTAAACAATGCATCAAAGTATTTGTTTAAAACCTCATAACCATTTAATGATGGTGAATCAAAAGAAATCCAAGGTTTAACCTCTGAAACTCTTAAAGCACTTTTATTACCTTGATTGTATAAATACGAATTGAACAAGTCTTTATTATCTACCAAGAGTTGATGGTAATATTGTTTAATTTCATCTACATTAATTTTTCCTTCTGCAAACTCTATTACTAAATTTAAAGTTTGCATTACATCTCTACGTAAAGGCTCTTTAATGTCTTTTAAATTAGCAGCATATTGTTGTAATTGATGATACATGCCAACATCGCTTACAGTAGTATGTGCAATTAAATCAACAGCTTTTTTAACTTGCTCAAGTATAGGTTGTTGAAATTTTTCCCAAGCACTTTGTTTACTTTCTCTAACAAAATTTTTGGCTTCTTCTTCAATGGCATCTAATTCTTCAACAGAAGCAATGGCATTTTCTAAAATCCATTCTTTAAATTTCTTGTTACAATCCCATTGTTTTTCCCATTCTAAACGTTCAGGAGTTTTATATCTTTCATGGCTCCCACTGGTACTATGACCTTGAGGTTGAGTAATTTCTTCTACATGAAAAATTGCAGGGGTATGCGTTTCTCTCATTTTTTGTATTCCTGCTTCAAACACTTCACACATTTCGGCATAATCCCAACCTTTTACCTTGTAAATATTTATGCCGTTTGTATTTTTTTCTTTTTGAAATCCTTGTAAAACATTTGAGATTGAACCTTTGGTTGTTTGGTATTTATTTGGAACAGAAATTCCATAACCATCGTCCCAAACAAAAACTGCTAATGGTATTTGCATAACTCCTGCAGCATTGATGCTTTCCCAAAAATGACCTTCACTGGTTGACGCATCTCCAATGGTGCAAAAACAAACTTCGTTACCGTTATGACTTAAATGGTGTTGATTCCAAAGTTGCTGAATATTTCTAAATGATTTTGAGGCTAAAGCTAATCCTACTGCTCTTGGCATTTGACCAGCAGTTGGAGCCATGTCTGCAGAAATATTTTTCCTATTTGCCAAGTCTAGCCAATTGCCATTTTCATCTACATTTCTGGTTGAAAAATGACTTACCATTTGTCTGCCAGCACTGAATGGTTCATTTTTAACATCTGGATCAGCGTATAGTTGAGCAAAAAATTGTTCAACACTAGCCAAGCCGCTAGCAAACATAAAAGTTTGGTCTCTATAATATCCACTTCTAAAGTCTCCACTTTGAAAAGATTTAGCCATAGCTATTTGTGCCAGTTCTTTTCCATCACCAAAAATGCCAAATTTAGCTTTTCCAGTAAGTACTTCTCTTCTACCTAAAATACTGGTTTCTCTGCTTATAGAAGCTATTTTATAATCTTGTAAAACTTGATTTTTAAAAGCTTCGTAAGACAGTACACCATTGTTATATGTTATAGTAATTGGTTCTTCCATAAATCAAAAATAAGTGATAGCTATTTACAAAAATTGAAAAACAGGTTTGTGGAAAAGAAATAGGCTAAAAATCAATGCTAAAATAATAAACTTTAAGCAGAAGCGTTCTTTAATTTTAATATTATTTGTTTCAGATTATTGTGGCATTAATTTTGAAAGTAAGAACGCAACACTGAAACTTTAATATTATTTTAAATGTAACCACCTTAAAACAATTTAACTTTACAACGATAAAAAATTAATTATGAAAAGAACTTTTATTTTTACCCTAGCATTATTTACTACAATCAGCGTTTTTGCACAAACAGAAAATGTAAAGTCAGAAACTAAAGATGTTGCTGTTGCTACACAACCTGCAGCACCTGTTGATGTAAACAAATTATTTGAATTTAAGAATGATGCTTATGATTTTGGCAAAATTCCTGCTGGCAAAGTAGCAAAGTATGATTTATTTATTAAAAATGTAAGTAACGAAACAGCAGAGTTAACTTTAGTTCAACCAGGATGTGGATGTACAACTCCTGAATATGAACAAAAGAAAAAATTTGCTCCAGGCGAAACTGTAAAAATTGGATTAGGATTTAATGGTGGTGCACCTGGTAGTGCAGCTCCTTTTTCTAAGTCAGTAACCATAACTTTAAATGGTAGCCTAACAAAAATGGTATCTTTTAAAGGCGAAACTTTTGCTGTACCAACTGAATCTGCTCCAGCTAATGAAGCAGTAAATAAATTAAAACCTGCATCTGGTAATTAAATCAAGTAGTATAAAAAATTATGAAGCAATTATTAAGTGTTTTTCTTTTTTTAGGTTTTGGGTTATTATCTAATGCTCAAGGCACAAAAACTAATGAGCTAGTAAGTTTTAATACCGTAAAGCATAGTTTCGGTAAAATAAAACAAAACGTTCCCGTTACTTATGTTTTTGAATTGAAGAATAATGGTAGCAAACCTTTAATTATTGAACAAGCTACAGCTCAGTGTGGTTGTACAACTCCAGATTATACAAAGAAACCAATTATGAAAAGTAAATCGGCACCCATTAAAGTAACTTTTAATGCTGCTAATCCTGGCCCATTTACAAAAACAGTTACTGTTAAATTTTTAAATATTCCAGAACCTTCAATTTTAACTATTGAAGGTGAAGTAGTAGGTAAATAAACTCTCTATTTCGAAAACGATTAAAAGATGCTCACAATTTGTGGGCATTTTTTTTGTGTAGTTTTGCAAGAATGAAAAATACTATAAATAACAAAATAGTAATTGCTATTACTGGTGCAAGTGGTTCTATTTATGCTAAGGTTTTAATTGAAAGTTTATTGCAAGTAAAAGAGCAATGGAGTAACTTGGCTTTAGTCATGAGCAACAATGCCAAACAAGTTTGGGAAATGGAGTTGGGGAATAAAGATTACGAAAATTATGGACTTCCTTTTTATGAAAAAAATGATTTTACAGCTCCTTTTGCATCAGGTTCGGCTTTATATAATATAATGATTATTGCACCTTGTAGTATGGGTATGATTGGAAGAATTGCTTCTGGAATAAGTGACGATTTAATTACTAGAGCAGCTGATGTTATTTTAAAAGAAAGAAGAAAACTGATTCTTTTGCCAAGAGAAACTCCCTATAATCTGATTCATTTAAAAAATATGGAAACTATAACACAAGCAGGTGGAATTATTTGTCCTGCTTCTCCATCTTTTTATAGTAATCCTAAAACTTTTGAAGAACTAGCAACTACAGTTACTGATAGAGTTTTGCAATTAGCAGGTATTAATAAAAAGGGATATCAGTGGGGAGAAAGCTAAATTATCTGATTACTTGAAACTTACCACTTTCTATAAGTTCGCCTTGTTTATCTCTTACTTGATAAACATATAAACCACGAAAATAATTATCTAATTGAACAGTGGTTCTGCCATTATTTAATCTCATTTCATCTACTTTTTTACCAATGAAATTGTAGATTGAAAGTATATAAGATTTTTCTGTTTGAATAGGAATTTCAAAGTTGATACTTGCTACTGCAGGGTTTGGATAGCATTGTACTAACCTGATGATTTTATCAGGAAATACTCCATCATTTGATGCATAGCTATTTGCATTTATGCAACAAAAAACAAAAAACAATAATAATATTTTGTAGAAATACTTCATCAAATTATAACCTATAACGGCATAAAATTAATAGTTATTGCTAATGTTACAAAATTTAAGTTGAACTAAGCTCAGATAAAATTTTGTTAATAGCTTCAAAATTTGGCATTTCTCCAGCATTTTCAAGCACTTCAGTATATTGAATTATACCATCTTTATCTACTATAAATGCTGCTCTTTTACTAACACCCTTCATCCAACCAATAAAATTTTCATAAATGCAATTATAAGCTGTAGAAACTTCTTTATTAAAGTCGCTTAATAAAGTAAAGTTGATGCTTTGTTCTTCTTTAAACTTATTTAAAGTTGCAGGTGAATCTACTGAAATTCCTAAAACAGTTGCATTGGTATTGTTATAAAAAGAAATGTTATCTCTAACATTACAAAGTTCTTTTGTACAAACTCCTGTAAAAGCTAAAGGAAAAAAAAGAATCAAAACATTTTGACCTTTTAAATCTTGTAAACTTACAGATATATCTCTTGTTGAGCTTGGTAATGTAAACTCTGGTGCTGTTTGTCCTTTTTGTAACATTTTTTTAATTTGTGCAAATAAAAGGCTAATCAAATAGATAAAAATCTTAGCGTGTGAACATTTCCATAAATCAACAATAAGAAATAATTAGCATTGTAAAAATGAATTTGTTTATTGTAATAGTTTTAATGCCGATGCTGTTATTTTTGAACTGAATAATTATTTTATGTATTTAGTAAAAACTCCAAGAATTATTAAGGAACTGTTTTCAGAGCTGGTTTGGAGTATAAATACAAATGAAAAAAATATTTATTTAAGTTTCGATGATGGTCCTCATCCCACAATCACAACTTTTGTTCTAGAAAATCTAAAGCAATATAATGCCACTGCAAGTTTTTTTTGTATAGGAAAAAATGTTGAAACTCATCCTGAAATCTATGAAAAAATTATTAACGAAGGGCATCTGGTCGGCAATCATACCCAACAACATTTAAATGGATGGAAAACCAGTAATGAACATTATATTAATGATGTAATGCAAGCTAGTAAAGTAATTAAAAGTAATTATTTTCGGCCTCCATACGGAAAAATAAAAAGAAACCAATCGAATTATTTAATTAAAAAAGGTTTTCAAATAATCATGTGGGATGTTTTAAGTGGAGATTTTGATACATCCATTTCTAAAGAAACTTGTTTAAAAAATGTAATAACAAAAACTAAAGATGGATCAATTGTGGTTTTTCATGATAGTGAGAAAGCATTCGAAAAACTACAATTTACTTTACCTAGAATGTTACAGTATTTTAGTGAGCTAGGTTATAGTTTTAAGAGGTTACCATAATTTATAATTATCATGTTAAAGAATAGAATTACACAACTATTTAATATTGAGAAACCAATTATTCAAGCAGGAATGGTTTGGACGAGTGGTTGGAAATTAGCGTCAGCTGTAAGTAATGCTGGAGGTTTAGGTATTATAGGTAGTGGAAGTATGTATCCAGATGTGTTAGAACATCATATTTCATCATGTAAGGTTGCTACTGAAAAACCATATGCTGTTAATGTTCCTTTATTATATCCAGACATTGAAAAACATATTGAAATTATTATCAAAGAAAAAGTGCCTATTGTTTTTACAAGTGCAGGAAATCCTAAAACATGGACTAAAATTTTAAAGGATGAAGGTATTATAGTAGTTCATGTAGTGAGCAGTAGTGTATTTGCTCAAAAAGCAGAAGCAGCAGGTTGCGATGCTATTGTTGCTGAAGGCTTTGAAGCTGGTGGGCATAATGGGAGAGAAGAAACTACAACATTAGTCTTAATACCTCAAGTTAAACAGGCCATTTCTATTCCATTAATTGCTGCAGGAGGAATTGCTAATGGCCAACAAATGTTAGCAGCAATGGTTTTGGGTGCTGATGCAGTGCAAATTGGTAGTAGATTTATTTGTACACCTGAAGCTTCAGCACATTCAAATTTTAAAGAAGCAATTTTATCTTCAAAAGAAGGAGATACGATGTTGAGTATGAAAAAAACAGTTCCTGTACGATTAATGAAGAATAATTTTTTTCAACAAATTCGTGATGCAGAATTACGAGGTGCTAGTGCTGAAGAATTGAATGAAATATTAGGAAGAGGTAGAGCAAAAAAAGGAATGTTCGAAGGACAACTTGATGAAGGAGAACTTGAAGTAGGACAAGTGAGTAGTATGATTAAACAAATAAAACCTGCAGCAGATATTGTGGCTGAAATTTGGAATGAATGTATAGCTGAAGCACAAGCTGTAACTAAATATTTTTAATTTTTGAGCTTAATAATAGTTTATGCTCTGGGTTAACTTGAATAATATTTTGATCTTGTAAAAAACTAACTACTTCTAATAATTTTACTTTATTAATTTGCTTTAATTCTTTAACAACAGTAGTAATTAGTTTAGGTTTTTCTGAAAGTGAATTTTTTATAGCTTCAGTAATAAATTCTAGTTCTTTTTTTGAAATTGAAGTCTTCTTTTTGCTTAAACAATTATCACAAATACCACAATCTTTATTTGTGGGGGCATTAAAATAATCAGCAATCATTTTTGCTCTACATTGATGCTGCTCTCCAATATATTTTAAGAATTGTGATAATCTTTTTTCAAATGCTTTTTTTCGTTTAAAATAAGATTCATGGTTAATGTGCAAACTATTTACATCTGCTCTGTTATTAATAAAATAAATCTGAGGCGTTTCTTTTTTAGCATGATATTGAATAATACCTAGTTGTTTTAATTGTTTTAAATCATCATTTATTTTTTCTAAAGATTGATGACTCACTTTGGCAAGTTGTTTTTCGCTAACAGCAATTTCATTATTTAAAATTCCTGCATAGGAACGTAAAAGTGTTTTTAAAGTTTTTTCAACTGTTGGATGAGTTGTTTCAATATGTTGTAAAATATTTTTATCAACCAAAACTTCAACTTTGGCTGGAACAAAAATTTGTTCATTAAAACTAATGTGCTCTTCTTGTTCTAGGGTTTTTAAAACGTGTAATACAAGCTGACTATCTAATTTAAATTTCTTAACAAAATCAATTAAGTCAAAATCGTAATAGCTTCCTTCACCAATTCCAATAGGTAGTTGTAAATAATTAGCTAAAGCTTGATAAACTTTTCTTATTTCTGCAATACTTGGATATCTTATTTCACTCAATTCTTCAAATACTTTCATATCTATATTATCATGTAATAAAACAGCATAGGCTTTTTTATCATCTCTACCAGCTCTTCCAGCTTCTTGATAATAATTTTCTAAGCAATCAGGTGCATCGTAATGAACTACAACTCTAACATCGGGTTTATCAATACCCATTCCAAAAGCATTGGTACAAACCAAAACTCTAATTTCATTTTTTATCCATGATTCCTGTTTTTGATTTCTAAGATCTTGAGATAATCCAGCATGATAATAGTCTGCAACAATATTCTGTAAATTCAACAATTCTGCTACATAACTAGTTTGTTTTCTGTTTTTACAATATACAATTCCACTTCCTTTTACATTATTAAATATTTCAATAAGCTTGTTTATTTTACTTTCTACTTTAAAAACAGAATACGATAGTTGTGGTCGCTCAAAAGATTGTTGAAATATTTTTGGGCTCTTTAATTGTAAATTTTTAACAATATCATCTTGAACAAGTTTTGTTGCTGAAGCGGTTAATGCAATAATAGGTGTTGCAGGAAATAAGGCTCTTAGTTGAGCAATTTTAGAATAAGGTGGTCTAAAATCATAACCCCATTGACTAATACAATGTGCTTCATCTACTGCAATTAAATCAACTTTACAATCGGCTATATAATTTTTAAACAAACTATTTTCTAATCTTTCCGGTGAAACATATAAAAATTTATAATGACCTAGAATTGCATTATCTAGAACCTGAATTACATTTTTTTGAGATAAACTGCTATTTAAAGCTATAGCATTGATTCCCCTTTTTTGTAAGTTGCTAACCTGATCTTTCATTAATGCTATTAATGGAGAAACCACTATACACATTCCTTCAAATGCCATTGTAGGAACTTGAAAACATAAAGACTTACCACTACCTGTTGGCAATAAAGCTAAAACATCTTGTTGTTCTAATACAGCATTTATAATTGGCTCTTGTAAGCCCTTAAAGCTCTCGTATCCCCAATATTTATTAATTATTTCATTTATACTAAGCATGATTTTCAACTAATTAAAGTATATTCGGAGTTATTAAAAAACTATAATGTACAAAATTGTACAATTGAAAGTATAGTTTAATACTTAATTTTATTTAATTATTTAATCTATTTGATTTTTATGTACGAAGATTTTTTTTCAATTTTAGTTTTTGTTTTTGTCGGATCCTTTTTGATTAAAATTATTACTTGGTTGGCAATTACAGATATAAGTAGAAAGCCTAGTTTTTGGACAAGTTTTATAAGATTATATTCTATATATCATTTACACGATGCTCCATCTAAAAGAACATTACAATTTTGGAAATTAAGCAATATTTTAAACTTATTTTTTTGGCTTTCATTAATTATGATTGGTTATTATGGTTTAAATATTGTGTTAAAACCCCCTGTTTCATAATCTATTAAGTTATTCTTTTCTGCCATTTTGTACATTTTCTATTCATTAGTTTTCGTGGCATTAATATTGAACTACCTTAGCACCCCTAATTTAGAATTTAGAAACCAATGATGAAAGAAAAGAATTATTTTTTGCCTACAGATGAGAATGATTTCATGCCTATAATTCCATTATCTGAAAACGATGAAAATGAAAAGGAAGTTGTTGTTCCTGAGAGTATTGCAATTATCCCTTTACGAAATACTGTTTTATTTCCTGGTGTAGTTTTACCTATAACTGTGGGTAGAGATAAGAGTATTAAAGCAGTAAATGATGCCTACAAAGGAGATAAGTTAATTGGCGTTGTTTCTCAAAAAGATACAGAAATTGAAGATCCTGAAGTAAAGGATTTATGTAAAGTTGGCACAATTGCTAAAATTATAAAGCTAATTAAAATGCCAGATGGTGGTACAACCATTATTATACAAGGCAAAAGAAGATTTGAAATTACAAGTGTTGTATCTACAGAACCTTATTTTGTTGCCAATATTCTAAAACTAGATGATGTTGAGTTAGTAAAAGATGATAGTTTCAAAGCACAAATTGAAACCATAAAAGATATTGCAGCTCAAATAATTCAGCTTTCACCCAATCTACCAACAGAAGCTTCAATCATTTTAAAAAATATTGAGAGCCCATCTTTCTTAATCAATTTTGTTTCAAGTAACCTCAATAGTGATATTGCCCAAAAACAAAGCTTATTAGAAAATAACGATATTAAATCTCGTGCAGAAAAACTCATAGAAATTCTGCATAAAGAATTGCAATTTGCAGAACTTAAGGAAAAGGTTTCTAATAAAACTCGTTTAGAAATTGATAAGCAACAAAGAGATTATTTTCTTCAACAACAACTTAAAAGCATTAAAGATGAGTTAGGTGGAGATAATAATGAACGTGAAATTGCTGATTTAAAGAAAAAAGCAGAATTAAAAAAATGGCCCGAAGAAGCCAAGAAAATGTTCGAAAGCAATATTGCTAAGCTAGAACGTATGCATCCTCATACTCCAGATTACTCAGTAGTGTATAATCATTGCGATTTAATGTTAGATCTTCCTTGGCATGAATATACTGATGATAATTATAACTTAAAAAATGCTAAAAAAGTTTTAGATGCTGATCATTATGGCATGCAAAAAATTAAAAGCAGAATTTTAGAATATTTGGCTGTATTAAAATTGAAAGGCGATATGAAAAGCCCAATATTATGTTTTGTGGGTCCTCCAGGTATTGGTAAAACATCATTAGGAAAAAGTATTGCTCATGCTGTTGGTAGAAAATACTCTCGATTAAGTTTAGGTGGATTGCATGATGAAAGTGAAATTAGAGGGCATAGAAAAACTTATATTGGTGCTATGCCAGGCAGAATTTTGCAAAACATCAGAAAATGTAAAAGCAGTAATCCTGTAATGATTTTAGATGAAATTGATAAGATTGGTAAAGATTTTCGTGGCGATCCTTCTTCAGCTTTATTAGAAGTTTTAGACCCAGAACAAAATAATAATTTTTACGATAACTATTTAGAACTTGAATACGACTTAAGTAAAGTGTTGTTTATAGCTACAGCTAATAATTTACAAAATATTCAACCAGCATTAAGAGATAGATTGGAAATTATAGATTTAAGTGGATATGCCATTGAAGAAAAAATTGAAATTGCTAAGCGTCATCTACTTCCTAAACAAAAAGAAGCTCATGGATTAGAAAAAGTTAATATCAAGGTATCTGATGTGGTTCTAGAGAAAATTATCGAAAATCATACAAGAGAAAGTGGGGTAAGAGAATTAGATAGACAAATTGCTTCTATCATGAGAAATTTGGCTAAAAACTACGCTTCTAAAGGAAAAATAAAACCAACTGTTTCTGCTGGAGATGTAGAATCTATTTTAGGAAAGCCAAGATATAGTAATGAAATTTATAAAACAGCCAATATGCCTGGTGTTGCTGTTGGTTTAGCATGGACATATGTTGGAGGCGATATTTTATTTATAGAAGTTGCTTTAAGTGATGGTAAAGGCGACTTGAAATTAACGGGTAATTTGGGTAATGTAATGAAAGAAAGTGCTTCTACAGCCTTAACATTTTTGCAATCTAATTATAAAAAATTGGGGATTAACCCAGAAATTTTTAAAACAAAAAATATACATATTCATGTTCCTGAGGGTGCTACTCCTAAAGATGGACCAAGTGCAGGAATTACAATGCTTTCAGCTTTAACATCAGCATTCACAAATAAAAAAGTGAAACCATTTTTGGCTATGACTGGTGAAATTACTCTACGTGGACAGGTTTTACCAGTTGGAGGAATTAAAGAAAAAATATTAGCTGCAAAACGTGCTGGATTAAAAGAAATCATCATGTGTTATCAAAATCAAAAAGATGTTGATGAAATTGATAACAGTTATATAAAAGGGCTAAAATTTCATTATGTAAAAACAATGCAACAAGTTTTAGATATAGCAGTTAATTATAATTCTTAGGGTTTTAACATAACTCAACAATTTTTAGTACTTGTTTTTAATTAATATTGCAATACATGATACAGAACATGTCAACATCTTCTCAAAAACGAATTGCAATATTTGGATCTACAGGTTCTATAGGTACCCAAGCTTTAGACGTAATTGAAGCAAACCCAGATAAATTTGTAGCAGAAATTTTAACTGCTCAAACTAACGATGTTTTATTAATTGAACAAGCAATAAAATTTAATCCAAATTGTGTTGTAATTGGCGATGAAACAAAATACTTAAAAGTTAAGGAGGCACTTGCCAATACAACAGTAAAAGTTTTTGCAGGTGAAAAAGCATTAGTAGAAGTGGCGTCGTTTCAAACTTATGATATGATGTTAGCTGCAATTGTTGGGTATGGAGGTTTAAAGCCAACTTTGGCTGCAGTAGAACTTGGCAAACCAATTGCTTTAGCTAATAAAGAAACTTTAGTGATTGCTGGTGATATCATTATGAAAAAAGCTGCAGAAAAAAGAGTTCCAATTATTCCAGTAGATAGTGAACATTCTGCAATTTTTCAATGTTTAGTTGGAGAAACTCGAAATAAGATTGATAAAATAATTCTTACAGCAAGTGGAGGTCCATTTTTAGGAAAAAAGCCAAATTATTTGGTTAATGTAAAACGAGAACATGCATTACAACATCCTAATTGGAGTATGGGTGCAAAAATTACAATCGATTCAGCAACATTGATGAATAAGGGTTTAGAGATGATTGAAGCCAAGTGGTTGTTCAATTTAAAACCAGAACAAATTCAAGTGGTTATTCATCCTCAAAGTATTATTCATAGCATGGTGCAGTTTGAAGATGGCAGTATCAAAGCTCAAATGGGTTTGCCCGATATGAAATTGCCCATTCAATATGCTATGGCATTTCCTCAAAGAGTATCAAACAATTTTCCAAGATACAATTTTAAGCATCCCAATACTTTAACCTTTGATGAGCCAGATATAAAAACTTTTAGAAATTTAGCATTAGCTCAAGAAGCTTTAGACAAAGGAGGAAATATTCCCTGTGTGTTAAATGCAGCCAATGAAATTGCAGTATATGCTTTTTTGAAAAACAGAATTGGATTTCTAGATATTACAGATGTGATTGATAAAACCATTCATACTATTCGGTTTATTGAAAACCCAACCATTGAAGAATTGTTTGAAAGCGATTCAGAAGCACGTAGTTTCGCAGCCAATATTATCAAATTATAATTTACTTTTTATTTTTCTTGTATGACTTTATTAGCGATTGATTGGAGCAGTATTTTAGTTAAAGCTGGTCAGTTTATTTTATCTTTTTCCATTTTAGTTGTGTTGCACGAATTGGGTCATTTTTTACCCGCCCGTTGGTTTAAATGTAGAGTTGAAAAATTCTATCTTTTTTTTAATCCATGGTTTAGTTTATTCAAAACAAAAAAAGGCGATACTGAATGGGGTATTGGTTGGATTCCTTTTGGTGGATATGTGAAAATTAGTGGAATGATTGATGAAAGCATGGACAAAGAACAAATGAAGCTACCTCCTCAACCTCATGAATTTCGCTCCAAAAAAAGCTGGCAACGACTTATAATAATGTTAGGTGGAATTATTGTAAATATTCTTTTAGCAATTGTAATTTTTATTGGAATTATGTGGTATTGGGGAGAAGAATATGTGCCTAACCAAAATGTAAAATATGGTGTTTATGCCGATTCTTTAGCAAGAAAAATGGGTATAGAATCTGGCGACAAATTAGTTTCTATAGATGGAAAATCAATTGATAATTTCAATACTATTGGTAGTGAAATTGCTTTAAGCGATGCAAAAAATGTTACTGTAAATCGTAATGGAAATGAACTAGAATTAAAGATTCCAGAAGGGTTTGTGAATGATTTAAATAAAAGTAGGTTAAATGGTTTTATCGAACCTAGAGTGCCTTATATTATAGATTCAGTTTCTCCACAATGTAAAATAATTAGTGGAAGTATTTTAAAAGGAGATCAGGTTATTGCAGTAAAAGATTCTTCTATACAATATTTAAACGAATACTTCGAATTGAAAAAAGGAATGACAAAAACTCCTTTGAAAATTACATTGTTGAGAAATGGAAAAGATACCATTCAAACTAAAGTTGAATTAAATGAAAATGGATTAATGGGTGTTTCATCAAAAACTATTGAAGAAATGCTTGGTACTACAGTTAAAAAATATACTTTTCTTCAATCAATATCTGTTGGAACAAAAAAGTGTTTTTCTACTTTAAATAAATATGTTACCAGCTTGGGCCAACTATTTAAAGGAAAAGTAAAGGCTCAAGATTCGTTAGGTAGTGTTTTTAGTATTGCTAACACTTTTGGTGGGATTTGGCATTGGCAAAGCTTTTGGACATTAACGGCCATCTTTTCTATAATTCTTGCATTCATGAATCTATTGCCAATACCAGGTTTAGATGGTGGTCATGCTTTATTTACTTTGGTAGAAATGATAACTGGCAGAAAGCCATCTGATAAGTTTATGGAATATGCACAAACTGTTGGAATGGTTTTATTATTAGGATTAATGGCATATGCATTAGGACTTGATATTTGGCGTTGGTTTAAATAATTATTTAATTGTCAGTTGCAGTTCTCGATAATAAATTGTGGTTTCCAAAACCAGATGAAGCATTAAGTGATGGGTTATTAGCAATTGGTGGAGATATTTCTGTTGAAAGACTTTTGCTAGCATATAAAAATGGAATTTTTCCTTGGTATGATGGCGATTTACCATTGTGGTGGCATCCCAATCCAAGATTTGTATTGTTTCCTGAAGAAATTAAAATTAGCAAATCGCTTCTGTCATCACTTAAAAAAAATCAGTTTCAATTTAAAGTTAATACAGCTTTTGTTGATGTAATTACTCATTGTAAAAATATCTCTCGTCCTAGTCAAGATGGAACATGGATTAATGACGAGTTTATTAAAGTGTATCATCAATTACATGAGAAAGGTATTGCTCATTCAGCCGAAGCCTGGTTAAACAATGAATTAGTGGGTGGATTGTATGGAATAAAAATGGGAAACATATTTTTTGGTGAAAGTATGTTTTCGAAAGTTTCAAATGCCAGCAAATTTGCTTTTGCTAAATATGTTGAACAACTAAAAAATGAAGGCATAGCATTAATAGATTGTCAGGTTTATACAGAACACTTAGAAAGTTTTGGAGCAAGAATGATTTCGAGAGAGGAATTTATGAGGCTGTTGCTAGTAGTTAGTTGCTAGTAGTTAGTAGTTAGTAGTTAGTAGTTAGTAGTTAGTTGGAATTTGGAATTTGGAATTTGGAAGTTGGAATTTGGAAGTTGGAATTTGGAAGTTGGAAGTTGGAAGTTGGAATTTGGAAGTTGGAATTTGGAATTTGGAATTTGGAAGTTGGAAGTTGGAATTTGGAAGTTGGAATTTGGAAGTTGGAAAAAAGAGAGTTAAAATTACAATTAATAATTAATAATTAATAATTTATAATTAATTATTATCCCCTAAGTCCATACATCCTTTCAACCTCTTGAACAATTTGTTCTACTTCATAATCTTTACCATAGGCTTCATAGCTCTGCTTTAAATTAGTGCCAACAATAATTGCAATGGTTTGATAAAATGTTGCTGAAAATCCTCCTTTATAATCTTTTATAATTTCGTAGCAACTATTTCCACTTTGTCTGTAAATCAATTTCATTAAAACTTTTCCTTGGTAGATGGAAAGATTGGTTAATCGATCAGCAAACTCTTTTCTTAATTCTTTTTCTCGGGTTTTAATGATTGCTTTTCTATCTTTTTTATCACTAACACCTACTAGCTTAGCATTAATTTCATTCATAATTCTAGAAGCAGCCAAAGCATAAGGGTAAGTAACATAAACTGCATTTCTTAATCGGGTCCATTCTGCTTTTTTTCTTCTCTCAGCAGCAGTTAAAGTTCTATGTGTTTCAACTGTAATCCAACTTAAATAGGTTAAGGGTAATGTATCACCTTCTGGGCTCACCCAGGCATAAACTTTTAAAGTATCGTATGTTCCAGTTTGAGCAATTAATTTATTGTTGTTTATACAACATAAATACAAAAGAACACATATCGCTATTTTCTTCAATTTTTTCATTGAAACATTTACTCCTAATTTAAATTACTTTTCACATTAAAAGTAACCATATTAATTTGTTAAATCTTGTTTTTTAATCTTAAAATTTAAATTGTGTAAAGCTGTTATTTAGAATTATTTAAGTGATGATATTTTCATGATGCTATTTTGTTATCTTCGCTGCCACCTCATATCAACATGAGTAAGTTAATTAAACATATAGAATCTTTAAAAACAAATACTATTACAAATGGATCCCATCAGCATAATTATAGGCATTGCATCTTTAGTCATTGGAGGCGTTGTGGGCAAACTGGCCTTTAGTAAAAACAATAAAAAAGAATTAGAAGAAGCTCAAAAGAAAATACAGGAAGTTGAAAAACAAATAGCAGAAGCAAATAGTCAGGCTAGAGATATTGTTAAAGAAGCTAAACTTCAAGCTGAAACTATTAGAAAAGAAAAAGAGCTTGAAGCCAAAGAAAAGTTTGTTCAATTACGTTCAGAATACGATAAAGAAGTTAATGATCGCAACAGAAAAATCAACGAGGCAGAGAACAGAATTAAACAAAAAGAAATTTCTTTAAACCAAAAAGATGCTGCAATTGATAAGCAAGTAAAAGAAAATGAAGCTATCAAAGAAAATTTGAATCGTCAGATTGAAATTGTAAATCAGAAAAGAACAGAACTCGAAAAGCATCAAGAGGAACATATAAAGCGTTTAGAAAAAATTGCTAACCTAACTGCCGAAGAAGCAAAAACGCAATTAATAGAAAGTTTAAAAAATGAAGCACAAACTCGTGCATTAGTATTGCAACAAGAAATTATTGAGAACGCTAAGGAAAAAGCAAATAAAGAAGCTCGTAAAATCATCATTCAAAGTATTCAAAGAACTGCATCAGAACAAGCTATAGAAAATACTGTAACTGTGTTTCATTTAGAGTCTGATGAAATAAAAGGACAAATTATTGGTAGAGAAGGAAGAAATATTAGAGCCATTGAAGCTGCTACTGGAGTTGATTTAATTGTTGATGATACACCAGAAGCTATTTTGCTTTCATCTTTCGATCCATTACGTAGAGAAATAGCTCGTTTAAGTTTACAACGTTTAGTTGCTGATGGTAGAATTCATCCTGCACGTATTGAAGAAGTGGTAGAAAAAACTCGAGGGCAATTAGAAGCACAAATTGTTGAAATTGGTGAAAGAACAGTTATTGAATTAGGTATTCATGGGTTGCATAAAGAATTGGTGAGAATTGTAGGTAAAATGCGTTTCCGTTCATCTTATGGTCAAAACTTATTAATGCACAGTCGTGAAACTGCAAACCTTTGTGCCATCATGGCTAGTGAATTAGGCTTAAATCCTAAGCTTGCAAAACGTGCAGGTTTATTACATGATATTGGAAAAGTGCCTGATGAAGAAACAGAATTAAGTCATGCTTTATTAGGAGCTAAATTAGCCGAGAAGTATGGCGAAAACCCTGCAGTTGTAAATGCCATTGGTGCTCACCACGATGAAATGGAAATGCAATATGTAATTTCTCCAATCATTCAAGCTTGTGATGCCATTAGTGGTGCAAGGCCAGGAGCACGTAGAGAAATGATGCAACAATACTTGCAACGTATTAAAGATTTAGAGACCCTTGCCATGAATTATCAAGGTGTCGAAAAAGCTTATGCCATACAAGCTGGAAGAGAATTAAGAGTTATTGTTGAGGCAGATAAAGTAACAGATACAGATAGCGATAAACTAAGTTTTGAAATTGCACAAAAAATTCAAACCGATATGACCTATCCTGGCCAAATTAAAGTAACAGTAATTAGAGAAAAAAGAGCTGTTAATTTGGCTAGATAAACTAAAAAAAATTACTATGAAAAATTTTATTACACTAGTATTTGCAAGTTTTCTTGCAATACAAGTTATGGCACAAGACATTTCATCAAGCAGTAAATCAACTTCAAATTCTACATTTAGTTTAGGAATAGAAACAGGGCTCCCAACTGGTGACTTTAGTAATACACACAGTTTTGCTATTGGTGCGAGTGCTAAAGTTGCTGCAGAACTTTCTGCAAATGCTGCATTTACCATTTCAGTTGGCTATATGAGTTTTTCGGGAAAAACAGTAACCGTTTTGGGGTCTAGTTTTAAAAATGATGCCTTTAATGTAATACCTGTAAAAGCTGGAATTCGTGGAATATTTGATGGGGGATTTTATGTAGAACCTCAAATTGGGTATACCTTTTTCACTGGCAATAATTCATCAGGAGCTTTTACTTATGCTCCAAGTATTGGATTTATTACTGATAGTAAAATTGACTTTTCGTTGAGATATGAAGTAATGACAAGAAATAATAGCAATCTTTCCCTTTTTGGAGTAAGATTAGGTTTTGGGTTATAACATCTATCTTAATTTTTTTGAAACCTCCAGAATGTCAGGTTTTTTTATGTGAAAGATTCTAAAATCTACTTTTTATCAATTTGTTTAATTTATTTTCTTAATTCATAGTACAAGTTCTAAATGTTTAAATTATTTTATATTTTTTTTAGAGTTTGAAGTATATATTTGATACTTAAACATTTATTCATATGAAAAAAGTATTATCAGTAATCATTGCAACTGTAATTACAGGTGCTGCATTTTCTCAAAATGCTGGTTCAGAAACCATGCAATTTAATGTTGGTTTAGAAGCAGGAATGCCAACAGGAGATTTTAAAGAATCGCACAATTTTGGAGTTGGTATTAGTGCCAAAGCTATTTTATCAAGCGGCTTAACCGGATCAATCGGTTATGTTACCTTTTCAGGTAAAGATGTTCCTGGTTTTGGAAAATTACCAGCCTTTAATACTATACCAGTAAAAGCAGGTTATTTAATAAAAGGTTCTGGTGGATTTTATTTTGAACCTCAAGTGGGAATTACTTTTATGTCATCTGATGGTGAGTCAATGAATGCATTTACTTGGGCTCCCAATGTAGGTATGATTTCTGGACCAATCGACATTTCTGTTAGATATGAGAATATTTCTCAATCTGGAGAAAATTTAGGTTTTTTAGGTCTTAGATTAGCTTACAGCTTTGGTGGTAAATAATTTAGTTTATTCTAATAATTTTAAACCCTGCAAAATGCAGGGTTTTTTATTGCATCTAACTATTATATTTACAAATACAATTAAATTATATTGAAAAAGATTTTTTTACTCAGTTCAATCCTTAGCTCAATTTTTACATTTGCACAAAAAAGAAATGCTCAATTTTCAATTGCAGCAGAAAGTGCAGTAATGGCCACCAAACAAGCCTATAAAGTTTATAATTTAGGTTTTGGAGGAAGTGGTAAAATATTATTTCCAACCAATAAAAAAAACTTCATTACAGGCACTCTAGAATTGATGGCTTTTTCTGGAAGATCTGGTCCAATTGGTGAAGTATTAAATGTTCAAGGGGCTCCAGCAAATATTAATGTTGCTCATCCCTCTCTAACTTTAATTGTACCTAAAGTAGGGTATAAGCTTTTTTTGAATAGCAAACTAAACTCTGAAATTGAAGCTGGCTATACGTTTGCTTCTGTTAAAAAATTAGATAATAATATTAAAGGAGATGTGGGTGGACTTTGTTTTTCTTTTGGACTTGGTTTTTTAGTAACTAAAAAATTAGACATTGGTTTACGCTACGAACAATTCGAAACAACTGCAAGTGAAAAAGATTTTACTTCTTTTGTTGCGTTGAGAACCTTGTTGAATATAGATTGGAAGAAGTAGGTTATTTAGTTGATTAGTTGATTAGTTGATTAGTTGATTAGTTGATTAGTTGATTAGTTGATTGGTTGATTGGTTGATTAGTTAATTTGGAATTGGGGATTGGGAATTTGTTGTCGTCCTTTCGAATTCCGATTCATTCGGAATGAGAAATCTGTTTGTTAAACGAAAATAAGATTTCTCGTTCGTTCCTCACCAAGACAATTAAGCCAAAGCTTTCTCACAATTCACCTGATCAATAGCAAGCTGATTTTTTAGGGCTTCCAAACCATTCAAAGGCATATCACCTCTAACATAAGCTATTACTTTAACCCTCATTGTGGCATCGTAAATATCATCATCAAACTCAAAAATATTTACTTCTATTACTCTGCGTTTTCCATTTACTACTGGCCTACTTCCTATATACATCATCCCACCAAAAGATTGATGTGAATATGTATTGTTTTTTATTTCAACTTTTACTGCATATACACCATCTCCAGGTACTAATTTATCTTCATGATTTATCTGAATATTAGCTGTAGGGTAACCAATTGTTCTGCCAATCTGGTCTCCACGAATAATAGTTCCTTCAAAAAAATAAGGATACCCTAAAAGCTCAGTTGCTGTTTCAATTTCTTGATGCAATAATGCTTTTCTTGCTCTGGTAGAACTTACAGCAGATTGTTCTAAAACTTGTTTAGGAATTTCTTTTACAAAAAATCCTAATCTTCTACCATATTCTTCCAACAATTCATAATTACCTTTTCTCCCTTTTCCAAACTGATGATCGTAACCAATAATTAAAGTATGTGGTTGAAGTTTTTTGAAAAGAAAATTTACAATGTATTCATCGGCTAACTGATTGGCAAAATTTTCATCAAATGGAACTACAACTAAATGATGAATACCTTCTGCTTCCAACAATTCAATTTTTTCTTCTAGAGTTGTTAGTAACATTACACCAGTTGTATCGCCAACAATATTTCTAGGATGAGGATGAAAAGTAACTACAACCGATTCTCCTTGTATAGCCTCCATCTCAGCTTTTAGTTGATGTAATATTTTTTTATGACCGGTATGAACACCATCAAAAGTTCCAATGGTGATTACAGCTTTATTAAAAACAGGTAATTGTTCAAGATTGTAATGAATCTTCATGTTGAAAAATAATTTAGAAGATTACTTTAAAGAATTTGTAACCACATCATGCAAAAAAGGAGAAGCATTACCACCATTTTTAATAATATCTCTAACAATTGTAGAAGCTACTGAAGTAAACTTAGGTTCACCAGTTAAAAAAACTGTTTCAATATTTCTATCTAAAGTTCTATTAGCATCGGCAATAGTTTTTTCGTACTCAAAATCACTCACATATCTTATTCCTCTTAAAATAAATTGAGCACCAATTTTTTGGCAAAAATGAATCGTTAAACCTTCATAGGTAACACATTCTACTCTATCATCATTTTTATAAATTTCATTTACCCAATCCATTCTTTGCTGAGCTGTAAACATGGGCGTTTTGCCAGTATTAAAACCAATTCCCACAATAATTTTATCGAATAAAGGCAAAGCTCTATCAATAATATCTAAATGTCCCAATGTAACAGGATCGAAAGTTCCAGGGAAAAGACAAATTCTCTGCATAATCTTTATAATTATCAGCGAAGTTATAGCTGTATGATGAGATAATATCAAGAATAAGTCACATATTCAATCACCTTTTACAGTTTAGTTAGCATATTAAAAGCATGTCTCCACACGTAAAAGATTATCTTTGCACGAAATTTTTAAGAAATGATAACATTTAGTGAGTTAGGTTTAGACGAGAGACTAGTTCAAGCAACCGACTCTTTGGGTTATGTGAACCCAACACCCATTCAAGAAAAATCAATCCCTGTTTTATTAAGTGGAACAAAAGATATGATTGGTTTAGCACAAACCGGCACAGGTAAAACTGCTGCATTTGGTTTGCCTTTATTACATTTAGTTGATGAAAAACAAAGAAACGCTCAAGCATTAATAGTTTGTCCAACCAGAGAACTGTGTTTACAAATTGTAAAAGAATTAGACTTGTTCAAAAAATTCATGCCCAGTATGAATGTTGTGGCAGTTTATGGAGGAGCAAGTATTGGCATGCAAATTCGTGATTTAAAGAGAGGCGTTCAAATTGTAGTAGCCACTCCTGGTCGATTAATTGATTTAATAGAAAGAAAAGCCATCAATTTAGAAGAAATTAAATATGTGGTTTTAGACGAAGCAGATGAGATGCTTAACATGGGCTTTAAAGAAGATATTGAATTCATCTTACAAAACACCCCAAAAAAAGAAAGTACTTGGTTGTTTAGTGCAACTATGCCAGCTGAAATTAAAAGGGTGAGTAAGAAGTATATGAAAGATCCTTTTGAAATTACAGTAGGCAAAGTAAATACTGCAAACAAAAATATAGATCATCAATATTTTGTAACACAAGCTCAGCATCGTTATGAAACTTTAAAACGTTTAATAGATTTTAATCCGGGCATGTATGGTATAATCTTTACTCGTACTAAACTTGATGCTCAGAATATTGCAGAAAAGTTAACAAGAGAAGGATATGATATTGATGCATTACATGGAGACTTATCTCAACCTCAAAGAGATAAAGTAATGAATGCTTTCAGAGATAAAACATTACAACTTTTAATTGCTACAGACGTTGCAGCACGTGGTATTGATGTAAAAGAAATTACTCACGTAATTAATTACGAATTACCAGATGATACCGAAGTGTATACACACAGAAGTGGAAGAACTGGTAGAGCAGGAAGTACTGGTGTTTGTATGAGTATAGTTCATGCAAGAGAATCTTTTAAATTGAAAAATATTGAAAGACTGATTCAAAGTCCGATTCATAAGTTAGAAATTCCAACAGGTAAAGATGTTTGTAGAAAGCAATTTTATCATTTCATGGATAAACTATTACAAGTAGATATTAGCCATGGCGATTATGATTCTTACTTGCCTATGTTACAAGAAAAATTTGCAGATGTAAGTAAAGAAGATATTCTTAAAAGAATGGCTGCTACTGAGTTTGATAGGTTCTTGAAATATTATGAAAATAGTGAAGATTTAAATTTAAGAGAACAAAGAAGAGGTGATAATAGAAGAGAAAATACAAGAGAAAGGGGCAATTCAAGAATGGATGAAAGAGCAGGAAGAGGTAGAGAAAGTAGAGATGGAAGAGAACAACGTAATTTTAGTGGTGGAGGAAATACAACTAGATTGTTTGTAAATCTTGGCACCAAAGATGGTTTCTATAAATCTAGCTTTTTACAATTTGTTCTTGATATGAGTGATTTAAAGAAAGAAGTATTGGGTAAAATTGATATGAAGGAAATGAATAGCTGGATTGAGATTGATAGAAATGCTGCAGGTCAAATGATCAAAGCTATTGATGGTAAAAATTATAGAGGTAGAAAAATTAGAATGAATGATGCTAACTCTCGTTAATTAATTTCAATATTAAATCTCTTTTTTATTTAGTGACCATTTTACATGGATAAACAATCAGCAAATAATTTTTTCTTTCCTAAAGATGGATCTGCTGGAATTATTTCTGGTCCTTGTTCTGCTGAAACACGAGAACAAGTTATAGAAACTGCAACTCAATTAGCAGCATTAAAAAAAGTACATCTATTTAGAGCTGGAATTTGGAAACCAAGAACCCGACCAGGTATGTTTGAAGGTGTAGGTAGTATTGGACTTGAATGGCTTTTAGATGCAAAGAAAATTACTGGTTTACCTACAACTGTTGAAGTAGCTACTGCTAAACAAGTAGAAGAAGCTTTAAAATATAATGTTGATGTATTATGGATTGGTGCAAGAACAACAGTAAATCCTTTCAGTATTCAAGAATTATCTGATGCATTAGTTGGAGTTGATGTTCCAGTTTTAATTAAAAATCCTATCAATCCAGATATTGAATTATGGCAAGGTGCTGTTGAAAGAATTGCAAAAGCTGGAATTCAAAAAATAGGATTAGTTCATCGTGGATTTTCTTCTTATGGAAATACAGTTTATAGAAATGCACCCATGTGGCATTTAGCTATTGAAATGAAGCGACGATTTCCTGAGTTAATATTCATTTGCGATCCAAGCCACATGGGTGGTAAAAGAGATTTATTGCAAGAACTTGCACAAAAAAGTATTGATCTAGGTTATGATGGTTTAATGATAGAAAGTCATGTAAACCCAAGTGAAGCTTGGAGTGATGCTGCTCAGCAAATTACTCCAACCAATTTAGATATATTACTTAACAATATTATTTGGAGAAGAACAACTCTTGATGTTGATGAGCAAAATGAGTTACAAAAACTTCGTCAGCAAATTGATCAATTAGACGATGAATTATTACAAGTTTTAAGTAATAGAATGAAGATTACAGATTTAATTGGAGAATATAAAAAAGAAAATAATATTACCATTTTGCAAGCTCAACGATGGAATGATATTTTGCAAAGAGCTTTTGAAAAAAATGAATCTTTAGGTTTAAGTGATGAGTTTATTAAAAAGTATTTCGAAGCAGTACATTTAGAGAGTATTAATCATCAGAATAAAATCATGAATAGCTAAACTTTGTTCAATTGCAAGTTCAAAAACCATATCAATACAAACAAATTCCTACACAATTTTATTTTGAAAGTAAATTCAATCAGTTAAAGAATATGGTTGATGCTTCAAATACAGTTATTATAACAGATGAAAATGTTTTTGAACATCATACATCAAAATTCAAAAACTTAAATACAATTGTTATTAAATCTGGAGAGCAGTTTAAAATTCAAAAAACTGTTGATAGTATTATTCAGCAATTGATTTTTTTTAAGGCAAATCGTTCAACAATTTTAGTTGGTATAGGTGGTGGAGTTGTAACCGACATTACAGGTTATGTTGCAAGTATTTTTATGCGTGGAATTGAATTTGGTTTTGTGCCAACAACTGTATTGGGGTTAGTTGATGCTAGTATTGGTGGCAAAAATGGAATTGATGTTGGAGAATTTAAAAATATGGTAGGAACAATTCATCAACCAAAATTTATATTGCATGATATTACTTTTTTAAACACTTTACCCGAAAAAGAATGGCAGAATGGTTTTGCTGAAATAATAAAACATACTTGTATTGGCAATAAAAAGATGTTTCAAGAACTTAATGGAAGAAATATTAAATATTATCGTTCAAAAAAAACTGCAACCAGTTTATTAATACAACAAAATGCTAAACAAAAATTAAAAGTTGTTGCTGATGATGTTTTTGAAAAAGGTAATAGAAAACTCTTGAATTTTGGTCATACTTTAGGCCATGCCATTGAAACGCCTTATAAACTTTCTCATGGTCAGGCAATAGCCATTGGGATGATGTTTGCTTGTAAAATATCTGAACAAATATTAAGATTAAAAGAAACTCAATCAGTTGAAAAACTGTTGCAACAATATGGCTTGCCAACAGAATTAAAATTCAATCCTAAAAAAGTATTAGAACTTATTATCATGGATAAAAAAAGAGTTCAAGATGAAATTCAATTTGTGCTCTTAGAAAAAATTGGTAAGGCTGTGATTCAAAAAATTAGTCTCAATCAGTTAGAAAAAGCTCTTGTTGATTTTAGTGCTTAAATCTTTCAAAAGATTGTTTGCTCAAATCCTCTCTATGATTAGGATGAGCAATATTAATAAGTGCTTTAGCTCTTTGTTCCATATTCATTCCAAATAAATTTACTGCACCATATTCTGTAACAACCCAATGAATATGACCACGAGTGGTAACTACACCAGCACCGGGTTTTAATTGTGCAACTATTCTAGATATTCCCTTATGAGTAACAGAAGGCATGGCTATAATAGGTTTACCACCCAAAGAAAGTGCTGCTCCTCTTATAAAATCCATTTGCCCACCAATTCCTGAGTATTGATAAGTACCAATAGAATCTGAACAAACCTGACCAGTTATATCTACTTCAATGGCACTGTTAATAGCAGTAACTTTTGGATTTTGGCTAAGGGTCCTAGGGTCATTAACAAAGTTGATATCTAGAGCTTTTATGAATGGATTATCATCTACAAAATCATACAATTGTCTTGTGCCCATAATGAAAGATGTAACACAGTATCCATTCACAATTTTCTTTTTACTATTATTGATAACTCCATTTTTTATGAGTGGAATAACGCCATCAGAAAACATTTCAGTATGCAAGCCTAAGTTTCTATGTGTTCCTAAATTTTTTAAAACAGCATCTGGTATACTTCCAATTCCTAATTGTAAAGTAGCACCATCTTCTACAAGCTCAGCAACAATTGCTCCAATTTTATCAGTAATTTCAGTTGACTTATCAGCATAGTTGGTTTCTGGCAATTGCTCATCAACCCAAACTGCAGCATGAAATGAACTGAAAGGTACAAATGCATCTCCATGCACTCTAGGCATATTAGGATTCACTTGAGCTATTATTTTTTTGGCTGTTAATGTTGCAGCACGTGCAATATCAATAGAAGTTCCTAAAGAACAATAGCCATGTTTATCTGGTGGCGAAACTTGAATAATAGCCACATCAAGTGGTAAAATATTTCTAGAAAATAAAAGAGGAATTTCACTTAAGAAAACCGGGATATAATCTCCTAATCCACTATTCACAGATTTACGATTACATTCAGAAACAAATAAGGAATTCATAAAAAAATGACCAGCTAATTCAGGGTTATTTAAGTTAACTCCTTGCTGTGAAATGCTTACCAACTCTACGTTATGGAGTCTATGCTTTTGTTCTATCAGCTTATTAATTAGATGAATAGGAGTTGCAGCACTGCCATGTAAAAAAACTCTATTATTTGAGTGTACTAATTGTAAAGCTTCATCAGCCGAAATGTAATTCATTTTTAAGTTTCTGTTGAATGGCAAAGTTTAGAAAATGTATGAAGTTTAAAAGTGATGAATATCATAACAAAAACTAACCTTAATTATTAAAATCAAATAACTAACCCGTTTTGTAATAACTTTAAATCTAAATTAGCATATGAAAAAAAGTATTTTAACAACTATCGCTATTCTGTCTTCATCAATTATTTTTAGTCAGATAAATATTTTAACAAAAGACACTACTAAACCAGTTCAAGTAGTAGAGACTGCATGTGGTCAATGTCAGCTTGGATTACCAGGTAAATCATGCGATTTAGCAGTAAGAATAAATGGCAAAGCTTATTTTGTTACAGGAACTTCAATAGATGACCATGGAGATGCCCATGCTAATGATGGATTTTGTAATAAAATTAGAAAAGCAGAAGTTCAAGGAGAAATTAAAGATGAAAAATTTTTAGTAAGTTATTTTAAACTAATACAAGAAAAAAAAGCTGATAAGTAGTTTTATTATCTCATCATCTCGAATTCCGATTCATTCGGAATGAGAAATCTGTTGAATTGTGATAATGAGATTTCTCGTTCGTGGCCTCACTCGAAAAGACTAGACCTATTGAACGTCATTTCGAATTCCGACCCATTCGGAATGAGAAATCTGTTGAAGTTGTAATGATGAGATTTCTCGTTCGTGGCCTCACTCGAAAACACGAAAATATCATCCCCAAAACAAAAAAAGCCTAGTAAATAAATACTAAGCTTTTTTGTGCCCCGGAACGGACTTGAACCGTTACGGACATTGCTGTCCACAGGATTTTAAGTCCTGCGTGTCTACCAATTCCACCACCAGGGCGATAAAAAAATCTTGTCACCATCAACAAGATTTTTTTGAGCGGAAGACCAGGCTCGAACTGGCCACCCCGACCTTGGCAAGGTCGTGCTCTACCAAATGAGCTACTTCCGCTTGTTAAAGAACTTTTGTTCGGGGTGCAAAAATAGCCTCTCAAACTTTATAGCAAAATTTTTTTTCAAAAATTTTTATTTGTACTCTGGAGTATATTTTGTGCTTCCTTGTATTTCAATATCTGGTGTACCTTTATATCTTTCTTGATATAGTCTTACACTAGCACCAAATAAGAATGCTACAATTGTAAATACAGATAAATAAAATACAAATCTTGATGAGTTTACCCAATTCTTGGTAAAATCTTTACTTTTTATTTCTTCTTGATGAGACATATATTAAATTTCAGTGCAAAAATAAGGGTACGCATCAATACATAAAACCATTTTTTTAATTATGTTTATGAACAACCACAATCTATTAAAAACATAATTTACTTTGCAAAGTGAATAAAGCTGAGATTCGACTACAATATAAAGACTTAAGAAAGCAAATTTCATCGAAAGATAAAATGAAATTTGATGATTTATTGTTATTGCAATTTCAACAATTACCACTTCCTTTTTTTCAAACTTTGTTTACCTATTGGCCAATGGCTCATCAAAATGAGCCCAATACATTGTTATATTCATCTTACCTAAGACACTTTGTTCCTGATTTAAACATAACGTATCCAGCATCTAATTTTAATCAAAATGAAATGCAAGCCATTTTGATTAATGAAGACACCGTTTATACAACTAATGAATTAGGCATTACAGAACCAAAATTTGGTGAAGTAATAAATCCTTTAGATATTGATGTGGCTTTTGTGCCTTTATTAGTTTGTGATAACTCTGGTTATAGAGTAGGATATGGAAAAGGGTTCTATGATAAATTTCTTGCACAGTGCAGAACAGATATCATTAAAATAGGATTTTCTTACTTTGAACCTATAGATAAAATTGAAGACACTAATAGTTTTGATGTACCTTTAACTTATTGCATTACACCCGATAATATTTATGAATTTTAACGACTTCTTTCTTAAATCTTTCAGAATTCTATTATTGCCTTTTGCTATTATTTATGGCTTTGTTATTTCTGTAAGAAATTATTTGTACGATACTAATAAATTAAAAAGTGTAAGCTTTAATTTTCCCATCATTTGTGTAGGCAACTTAGCAGTTGGAGGAACAGGAAAAAGCCCAATGGTTGAGTATTTGGTAAGATTATTAAAAGATGAATATGCTATAGCAACTTTAAGTAGAGGCTATAAACGTAAAACCAAAGGGTATGTTTTAGCAAGCAATAAAACTACTGCTTTAGAGATTGGGGATGAACCCATGCAGTTTCATTTAAAATTTCCTGATATTGCAGTTGCTGTGGGTGAAGAAAGAATTGTTGCTATTCCTCATTTATTGCAAGATAAACCCAACCTACAAGCTATTATTTTAGATGATGCTTTTCAGCATAGAGAAATACAAGCTGGCTTTAATATTTTATTGACAGAATATGAAAACCGCTTTACTAAAGATTTCTTTTTACCAACTGGCGATTTAAGAGATGAGCAAAGTGCTTATAAAAGGGCTCAAATTATTGTAGTTACTAAATGTCCAGAAGATTTAAGTGAAAAGAAAAAAACAGAAATTTTATACGAGATTCACCCTTGGCCTGGTCAGCAAGTTTTTTTTACAACTATTGCTTATGCACAACCTTACCATATTTTTAATAGAGAAAAAACTACAGATATTAATGAAGATGTTGAAGTGTTATTGGTTTGTGGAATTGCCAACCCTAAACCGTTAAAAGATTTATTATTGAAGTACTCAAAAACTTATTATCAAATGAATTTCGATGATCATCATATTTTTAATATTGATGATTTAAATAATATTAAAGCTAAATTTAATGATATTGATGAGCCCAATAAAATTATCATTACAACAGAAAAAGATGCAGTTCGATTTTTAAAATTTGCTAAAGAGTTAGAGCATATTCCAATTTATGTGCTTCCCATTGAGCATCAGTTTCTATTCGAAGAGGGTAATGAGTTTAATAAAGCAGTAAAGTCGTACATAATTAATCATTACAACAAACAACAACATGTCTAAATCAAACAAAAGAGATAAAAGAAAACATACTACAGCATCTTCAACAGCTTTGGTAAAAGGTGTTTTAGAAATCACCCGAAGTGGTTTAGGTTATGTGGTAGTTCCTAATAAAGATGGAGATGTAATTGTTAGACCAGGAGATTTTAATACAGCTTTAAATGGAGATACCGTTAGAGTAAAAGTGACGAAAGAAAATCAAAACTCTGGTAGAAAAGAAGGTAAGATTACTGATGTGATTACTCGAAAACAAACAGAGTTTATTGGACATATACAACTCAGTACCAACTTTGCATTTTTTGTTCCATCAACTAATAAACCAGTTCCAGATTTTTATATTCCTTTAGATAAATTAAATGGTGCAACACATAAACAAAAAGTGGTGGCTAAATTATTGAAGTGGGAAAAAGCAGATAAAAAACCTTTGGCCGAAGTAGTGAGTATTATGAAAGAAGATGATGAAAATGATGCAGCCATGAAAGAAATTTTGGCTGAAGCTGGCTTTCCACTTAGCTTTCCTGAAGAGGTAATGGAAGAAGCACATAGGCTTTCTGAAGTGATTACAAAAGAAGAAGTAAAGAAAAGAATAGATTTTAGAAACACACTTACATTTACTATTGACCCTGTTGATGCTAAAGATTTTGATGATGCTATTTCTTTAAAAACTATTAGTAAAGGCTTGTACGAAATTGGAGTTCATATTGCCGATGTAAGTCATTTTGTTTTGCCTAATACTCAACTTGATGAAGAAGCCTATAAACGAGCAACGTCTGTTTATTTGCCAGATAGAGTGAACCCTATGTTGCCAGAAAGAATTAGTAATGAGTTGTGCTCTCTTCGCCCAAATGAAGATAAATACACGTTTTCAGCCATCTTTCACATTAACGAAAAAGCAGAGATAAAGAACACAGTTATATCAAAAACTTTGATTCATTCTGATCATCGTTTTACTTATGAAGATGTGCAAGAAATTATTGAAACTAAAAAAGGAAAACATAAAGATGAAGTATTGTTGTTGAATAAAATTTCTCAAACACTTCGTAAAAAAAGATTTGCAAAAGGAGCTATAAATTTTTCTTCAAAAGAAGTAAGGTTTCAGTTAGATGATAAAGGCAAACCTATTGGCATAATGATTAAAGAAAGTAAAGAATCTCATCAACTCATTGAAGAGCTCATGTTGTTAGCTAATAAAGCTGTTGCAGAATTTATTGCTAAAATAAAAATCAATAACGAAGCGGTACCTTTTCCTTATAGAATTCATGATACGCCAGATGAAAAGAAATTAGCACCATTCATGGTTTTTGCTAAAAAGTATGGACATACATTCGATACATCATCACCTCAAAAAATTGCTGAAAGTTTTAATCAGTTATTAGATGATGCCAGAGGAAAACCTGAACAACAAATATTAGAAACCTTAGGTATTAGAACGATGGCGAAAGCAGTTTATACAGCTCAAAATATTGGACATTATGGTTTAGGTTTTGAGCATTATTGCCATTTTACTTCACCTATTCGTCGTTATCCTGATGTGTTAGTGCATAGAGTTGTTGAAAGTGCTTTAGCAAAAAACATTAAGCCCGATAAGAAAATGGAGGAAAAATGCAAACACTGTTCTGTTATGGAACGTGCTGCAATGGATAGTGAACGTGCAGGAAATAAGTATAAGCAAGTTGAGTTTATGAAGGATAGAGTAGGCTTAACTTTTGAAGCTGTAATTAGCGGTGTTGCCGCATTTGGTTTTTGGGCAGAAACTATGGAACATAAATGCGAAGGTTTAATTAGTTTAGTTAGCTTAAGTGATTATGATGATTTTAGATTGGTTGAAAGTGATTATTGTTTAGTTGGTAAACGTAGTGGCAGAACTTTTAAAATGGGAGATAAGGTTACTGTTCTTGTTGTTGCAGCTAATCTTGATAAACGACAATTAGATTATGAATTGGTGCTTACGAATTTAGTTGCAAGTAAATCGAAGAAGAAGAAGGTTAGTGGCTAGAGGCAAGTGGTTAATGGGTTTTTATTAATAAATTATCTAAGTTAAGAAAGTATAAAATTTAACTTCTTGCAACTAGCCATTTGCCACTAACAATTTACAATTTATAATTATTCTTTAAGACTCATCAAATAAGCTTTAATAAAACCATCTAATTCACCATCTAAAACTGGTTGAACATTGCCTACTTCAAAATCAGTTCTATGATCTTTAATCATTTTATAAGGGTGTAAAACATAACTACGAATCTGACTTCCCCATTCAATTTTTTTCTTGATTGCATTAGTTGCATTTTTTGCAGCTTCTTGTTTTCTTAATTCTTCTTCATGCAATCTACTCTTCAACATTTTCATGGCTAATTCTCTATTCTCTCCTTGTGAACGAGCTTGCTGACATTCAACTATAATACCAGAAGGAATATGTTTTAATCGAACAGCAGTTTCAACTTTATTTACGTTTTGTCCGCCACTACCACCACTTCTAGAGAATGACCATTCAATATCTGAAGGATTCACATCAATTTCAATGGTATCATCAATTAATGGATATACAAACACACTGGCAAATGAGGTATGCCTACGTGCATTTGAATCAAAAGGCGATATTCTTACCAATCTATGTACTCCACTTTCAGCTTTTAAAAATCCATAAGCAAAATTTCCATCAAACTGAAGTGTAACAGATTTTATACCTGCACCATCACCTTCTTGATAATCGAGTTCAGAAATTTTCCAACCTTGTTTTTCACCATACATTCTATACATGCGTAACAACATTTCTGCCCAATCCTGACTTTCAGTTCCACCAGCACCAGGATTAATTTGCATAACAGCAGGCAACTCGTCTTCGGGTTGATTTAAAGTGCTTTTAAATTCAGCATCTTCAATGGCTTCAACAGCTTTAGTGTAGGCTTCTTGAGTTTCAGATTCAGTGGCATCGCCCGATTTCCAAAATTCAAATAACACAACAAAATCTTCAACAGCATTGCTTACACTGTCGAATAATTTAATCCAGTATTCATTTACTTTAATGTCTTTAAGAATTGCAGTAGCACGAACATTATCATCCCAAAAACCTGAAGAAAGAGAAACGGCTTTATCTTGTTCTACTTTTTGTGTTCTATTAGCATAGTCAAAGAAACCTCCTCAGGACCTCTACACGGCTCCTCAAATCTTTAATTTGTTCTATCGTCATATTATTATAAGTTTGAATAAATAGGTTGGCAAATGTATTACATAAATCTTCCTAATACAATTTTATGGAACCCATAGAAACCGACCTCAATACAATTCTTGCCAAATCAACACATGATGAAAAAATCAATGATCGGTTTAGTGAATTCTTGAGCAGATTAGACAGTGAAGCTTTAGATCTGGAAATTTTTCGGTTAGAAAAAATAGTTACACCACAAATTAATTGTACAGATTGTGGTAATTGCTGTAAGTCTTTAATGGTAAATATTAATGAAGAAGAGGCTGATAAAGCTTCTGTTTTTTTAAATCAATCTAGAGAGGAATTTGATGATTTGTATATAGAAAAAAGTGAAGCAGGTAAAATGCTTATCAATACCATTCCTTGTCATTTCTTAAAAGATAATGCATGTAGTATTTATGAAGTGAGGTTTGAAGGTTGTAGAGAATTTCCTGCATTGCATTTACCTTACTTTCAAAAAAGGTTATTTACAGTGTTTATGCATTACAGCAGATGCCCCATTATTTTTAATGTAATGGAAGAATTGAAAGAAGTTGTTGGGTTTGATTCTACCCAATAGCTTTATTCAAATCTTCAATTAAATCATCAGCATCTTCAATACCTACACTTAAGCGAATTAATCCATCACTCAAACCATTTTTAATTCTTTCTTCTCTTGGTATAGAAGCATGCGTCATACTTGCAGGATGATTAATTAAACTTTCAACACCACCTAAACTTTCTGCTAATGAAAATAAATGAGTAGATGATAAGAGTTTTGTATAAGCTTCTTTGCTTTCATCTTTCAATTCAAAACTAATCATACCACCAAAACCTCTCATTTGTTTTTTAGCAATATCATGCCCTGGAGCATCAGTAAATCCTGGCCAATACACTTTTTTTACTTTGCTGTGATTACGTAACCAATGAGCAATTTTTTCTCCATTCTCACAATGGCGTTGCATACGTAAGTGTAAAGTTTTAATTCCTCTTAACACTAAAAAACAATCTTGTGGACCAGGAACAGCACCACAACTTTTTTGTATGAAATAAAGTTTATCTCTTAAATCAGCATCATTCATTACTAAGCAACCTTGAATAACATCACTATGACCGCCTAAATATTTTGTAGCACTATGCATTACAATATCTGCACCTTGATCTAATGGATTTTGTAAGTAAGGAGAAGCAAAAGTGTTATCTACACAAAGCAAGATATTATTTGCTTTTGCAATGCTTGCAACAGCAGTAATATCTACAATATTCATTAAAGGATTGGTAGGCGTTTCAGCCCAAATTAATTTGGTATTTGCATTAATGTAAGATTTAATATTCTCAGCATCTTGCATATTAATGTAATGAAACTTGATACCAAATTTTTCAAACACTTTGCTAAATAATCTATAAGTACCTCCGTACATATCATTACCAGCAATCACTTCATCACCTGGGGCTAGTAATTTAATTACAGCATCTGTAGCTGCAACACCACTACTAAAAGCCAAGCCAAATTTTCCATTTTCAATTTGTGCAAAAGCTTCTTCCAAAGCAAAACGAGTAGGATTCTGACTACGAGCATATTCAAAACCTTTATTCACTCCAGGAGCAGTTTGTACATAAGTACTGGTTTGATAAATAGGAACCATAACAGCACCTGTACTTGGATCTGGAGTCATACCAGCATGTATAATTTTAGTTTCTAATTTCATAATATGTATTGTATTTGCAAAGATGTAGTTTGAAATTTAATTTTCTAGTTAAAAATAGAATCTTGTTTAATAGTTTTTGGCGTGTGAAGACACACGCCAATTGGCTTTATTGGATGCTGTTTTCACCATCCAATATTAAAGTTTATTTGTAAATAGCAGCAGCACATAGAATTCGCCAATCCATATTATTAGTATCATGTGCATTTGATGCTTGAATATTTTGATCCATGATAGATGAATGGAGAATATTTTTATCTACTAACAATTTTCTGCTATCTAAAATCATCTGTTTCATTTTAGGATGCTGAAGCCATTCAGTTTGTGGAGGTTCGTAGCCTATTTTTCCTTTACGCCAAACAATTTCATTCGGTAATTTATCTTTTACAGATTCTCTTAAAATCCATTTGGTAAAACCTTTGTTGATTTTATATTTTGAGGGAAGAGAAAAAATAAACTCTACTAGCTCATGATTTAAAAATGGCAAGCGAACTTCTCTGCTATGAGCCATAGAATTTCTATCGGCATATCTTAACAATTCTTGTAAGCCAAAATGTATGGTGCTGAAGTGTAAGATATCATTCAAACTATTAATAACGGGTTTTTGAAGACTTTTTTTATTCTGAAATTGTAGCAAATATTCATTATTAATAAAATCATTTTGTACTTGCTGTTGGATGGCTTTTTTGGTGAGCTGACCAGCAGTAACATCGGGCATTAATGCAGCAAAATAGTTTTTGTAATTCCATTGTTCCAAAAATTCATTTGTCTTTAATAATGATTTTTCTGTAGGAAATTTAAAAATATTCTTCAACAACAATTCTTGCAAAAACCAATGAACATATTTTTTATAACCCCCAAGAATTTCATCTGCACCTTGTCCGTCTAGTAACACAGAAATATTTTTTTCTTTGGCTTTTTCATAAACCATAAACTGCGTAAACACACTACTACTCTGTAATGGTTCTTCTTGATGATACATTAACTGTTCGAACTTATAAATTAAATCTTCTGCAGTTGGTGTAATGAAATACTGGTTTAAGTCAAAAGCTTCAGCAACCTTTTTGCTGTATAGGGTTTCATCGTTTATAAAGTTTGGAAAAGAAGCTGTAAAAGTTGTAGGTTGATATTGTTCTTGATGAGAAAGTTGATGAATGGTGGCTATGATGGAAGAACTATCAATTCCACCACTTAAACTGGTGCCAATACTCACGTCACTTCTTAATCTTTTTTGAATGGATGATTGCAATAAATTTGAAAATTGATTAATTACTACTTCGGACTTTCGGACTTTCAGACTTTGATCTTTTTCTAAATTATACCATTTTTTTTGAGAGATGGTTTGTTTATTTAGTGAAATTGTAATGTAATAGCCAGCAGGTAAGGAGTTGATGTTTTGGTAAAAAGTATGAGAAGGATCACTTGGATTTGAAGTAAAACCAAGAGTAAGATAATTCAACATTTGTTGATGATGAATTTCCTTCTCAACACCAATAGACCAAAAAGCTTTCATTTCACTGGCAAAATAAAAATGAGTTTGATCTTTCTTTTTTTGAAGATGATAATACAGAGGCTTTTCGCCAAAACGATCTCTAGCTATAAAAACTTCTTTTTCTTCATCGTCATAAATGGCAAAAGCAAACATGCCATCAAATTCATTCAAACAATCCTTCCCCCAAAATAAATATGCTGCAAGAATGACTTCAGTATCTGATTGAGTTGTAAATGAAAATCCTTTGGTATTTAGAAATTCTTTTAATTCTAAGTAATTATAAATTTCTCCATTATAAACTATAGTACAATGTTGGTATTGAAAAGGTTGATTGGCATTAATATTTAAATCAATAATTGATAATCTTCTGTGGGCAAAACCAATTGTTAGCTGTTCATTCATCCAAAAGCCTTCAGCATTTGGTCCACGATGAGCCAAAGTATCAGCCATTTTTTGCAAATGACTATGTTGAATAAATTCATTTTGAGTAGAAATAATGCCAGCAATACCACACATAATAACAAATGAGTTTGCAATATAAGGCCACAAAAGTTTTGCAAAATAGATTTATGATTTGTGCATTAGCCAGCTTCACATTATATTTGCAGCCCAGTTTGAGATTTTCAATCTGAATTGGCTGCGTAGCTCAACTGAATAGAGCATCTGACTACGGATCAGAAGGTTTTAGGTTTGAATCCTAACGCGGTCACTTAATCTTTGAAGCACAAGTAATTGTGCTTCTTTTTTTTGTCTTTAAGTAGCACTTTCCCCTGTTTTGTTTCGTAAATGTTTCGCGAAAGTTCAAAAACGTGTTTCACGAAGATTATTAATCGTTAAACATAGTTTATGTCTATTTATTTTAGTCCAGAAATCCAACATTAAGTAGCTAAGACCAATATTACTTTCTCATACTTTCATCACTTATCTTAATGAAGTTTACCTTTTATATGATTAAACATTAATTAATAACTAATGCTAGCTTAAGACTTAATTTCAATATTTTAGTATTTCAAATAACAATTTTATCACTTTACATTTGAAACAAACTTTAATAAAATACTGAAATCGAAAAGAACCATACTAAATTATCTACTTGTACGAGAATCAGAAAGTAAATTAGTTAGAAGCTTATTTGTTTTCGAATTTTTTCAAGGATCAGGAATTGCTTTATATTTCACTGCTGCTATATCAATTTTCTTACACCATTTATCAACTACAGATCTTTCAAAAGTATATGTACTTTCTGCTTTATTATTATGGACAGCAGGATTTATATATCATAAACTAGAGCATGCTTTAAGTATTAAAAAACTAGTAACTACTGTTGTTGTGTTTAATACATGTGCTATTTTACTTTTTAGAATTTTCTATAGCTATAATTTAGAAGTTTGGTATTTGTATTTATTTCTTGCTACTTATAATATTTTATACCTTTTAAATAATTTAGAGTTTTGGGGTTTAGCTGCTCAAGTTTTTGATGTTAGACAAAGCAAAAGATTATTTGGTGTAATTAGTGCTGGAGATATACCAGCAAAAATGATTGGTTTTTTATCTGCTTATTTAATCATTCCATTTATAGGAACTGAAAACCTTTTATTAGTTGCGGCTTCTTTAACTTTAATATCTACATTGCTTGTTGGAAGTTTGTTTAAACACATTCATACTAATAAACCAGCCTTAAAAAAGAGTAAGCACTTTTTTACTTCCAGTATTAAAAGTATACATACAGTAATTACAGGAAATATACTGATACGAAAAATTGCTATTGTTTCTTTTTTTTCATTTGCCATTTTTTTAATTGTAAATTTTATTTTTTATGGATATGTAAAAGCCGAATTTAAGTCTGACAAAGATTTAGTTAGCTTTTTTGCTATATTCTTAGCAATTACCAGATTAATTACATTTGGTTTAAAGATTGCAGTTGCAAACAAAATGACAGATAAAATAGGGTTAAGAAATGCATTAATGATTCCTCCATTAATATTATTTATTATTTGTGCAGTTGGACTTTATTTAATTCAGCAATTTGAAGGCAATAAATTTACTTTTTATTTATTTGGAGTATTATCGGTAATAACAGATGTTTTAAGATCTGCTATTCAAACCCCAGTATTATTAGCAGTTCTACAGCCTTTACCATTGAATCAAAGATTAAAAGGACATACTATTATTAAGGGATTAATGGACCCGTTTGCTTTTTTAATAACTGGAGTTTTTCTTTGGATATTTACAAGTACTCAAAGTATAGATTTTATTTATTTAAATTATGTAATTATAGGTTTGATTTTATTTTGGGCATTTTTTACTTGGTCAGTAGAAAAAGATTATTTAAGAACATTGCATACTGCAATTAGTAATAAATCTCTTAATGAAAGAGAAATAATAATTTCTGATAAAGCTTCACTTAATTATTTATTAAATAAATTAATAAATGGAGATGAAACAGAAGCTATTTCAGTTCTTAAATTAGTTTCTGAACAATCCATACAAAAGAAAATCTACTTTGAAGAAGGATTAAAGCATAATGCTAAAAATGTGAATTTGGCAACCCTTGCAATAATTCAAGATTCAAATGCAATTGAGATGTTGCCTTCTTTACAATCTTTTTTAACTCAGGAAGAAAAGGAATTAATTCTTCCAGAAATTATAACAACTATTAATGTTTTAGATAGTAATTTCAAAATGGATGACTTTATTAAGCATCCAAATGCTGATGTAGTTTTTGCTGCAACTTTATCTACCATACCAAAACTAGAAATAGATGATAAAGAAAAGGCAGAACAAGTATTATATCAACTTTTTCATAATAAAGGAAACACAAATAAAATAAATGCTTTAAAAGTTGTAGCTAAACTTAAGATGATGAAGTTCGAGTATAAAGTGATAGAATTAATGTTTAGTGAAAATGAGCAAATTAAATCATCAGCTAGATCAGCAAGTGCAGCATTAGGTACAGAACAAGTAATTATTAAATTAATTGAAGATTTTAATATTAATAAAAATGATACTGATATTTTAGAAGCTCTTGCAAAAATTGGTTCAAAGGTTGTAAAAAAAATTGAGCCAATTTTAATTGAAAATAAATGTCATGGGGTTAAAGCAAGAAAATTGATTTTGCTACTAGGAAAAGTTCATTCAATAGAATCAAAAAACTTATTAGAAAACTTATTAGAAACTTATCCTGAAAATGCTGATGCAATTATTATTAGCTTAAATCAAAACAAAACCAAATCAACTAAGTCAACTCAAGAAATTCATCAATTAATTAAACAACATTTAGATAGTGCAGTTCAAATTCTATTTAATGTTAATTTCACTAAAGATATTAATTCTGTAGTTACAAATGCTTTTGAATTAGAACTAAACACTATCAGAAATAAATGTTTATATTGGTTTTCTTGTTTACATGATATTGAAACAATAAATAAAGTTCGAAATGGATTTTATATAAACACTAAAGAATCAATTGCAAATGCTATAGAAATAATTCAATTAACTGTATCAAAAGACTATGGAAAACTCTTTGCACTAGTTTTTGAAAACTCCTCTATTAATGACAGATGTTTACAGTTAGAGGTTAATTATAATTCAAGTAAACTGTCAGAAACAGTACTTACAAAAAATATTTTGTTCGATGTAAATTATGCATACAGTAATTGGACTAAAGCTTGTGTATTATATCATATTAAAGATTCTAAAAATATTTTATCGAAAGAATTTTTACAGCCATTTGCTTATTCGAAAAATGAAGTATTGAAAAATACTGCAGAACATATAATTTCAATTTTAAATGACAATTAGATTATTCAACAATGAAAAATACAAATCAAAATAGACTTTTATTGATTGAAAGAGTTTTGCTTTTAAAGACGGTTTCTATATTTTCTGAAACGCCAGAATCGGTTCTAGCAGAGATAGCACATTTAATGGAAGAGGAAGTTATTGATGAAAATATTAATGTAGTTACAGAAGGAGAAATTGGAAATTGTATGTACATAATTTATAAAGGAGAGGTCAAGGTGCATAAGGGTGATCAAACCCTTGCCATACTTAAAGATAATAACTACTTTGGTGAGTTGGCTTTATTAGATACTGAAACAAGATCTGCAACAGTTACAACACAAGTAGAAAGTATTTTTTATAAAATAAATCAAGAACCATTTTATGATTTATTGGAATTCAGTCCTGAAGTTATAAAGGCAGTAGTTCAAAACTTAAGTAAAAGATTACGTGATGCAAATTATAAAATATTTGAACTCTCTACTAAAAGCTAATTTGTGATAGTTTAATTGCCTCTAAATTTTTATATTTAATCGCTTCTCTATTTTCTTTGCTATAAGTTGTTAAGTAATTATGCTTGGTCATAAATTCTTGTTGCATGACTTTCCAAGATTCAAGAGAGTCAATTAATGAATTCAATTGTAATTCTTTGAACAGTTTTTCAGAAATGTGAGGATAATCGAATCTTCCAAGATAATCTAAATCAGCATCAGAAATTATTTCTTCAAGTTTATTATTTGCTTTATTTGAAAGTTTAGTTGCCATAATCATTCCACATATTAAATCAATTTGATATTGAGAAAACCCTAGCTTTGGTAGATCCTCTCTTGCATAATCACAACCTTTACTTTCATGCCCGTTATATAATTCAATGAATCCAGAATCATGATAGGCAATTGCAATACGTAATAAACTAATTTCATCTTGTGCAATATTTTCAGCTTCTGCAATTTGCATTGCTGCATTCATTACATCCAATGTATGAAAATAACTATGATATATTAATTTGGGAGATAATTCATTCTTCAATCTTGTAATTATATCAATTTCTGCTTTTAAAAAATTTGGCATAAATATTATTAGAAAATATTGAAAAACAAACTACTAAATGATTAAGTATTAACTCTAAATTAAGAAAAAAAATGAAAATGTTAATAATTAGTTGTACTTTTAAGTTTCGTTACAATAAGTTTTGTAAAAAGATTACTCTTTAGACTAGGTATAAATTCTTCGAATTCTGTGTTTCTTTCTTGTGGAAATGTATTTAGATGATTAATAAAGAATCTAGACATTAACAAAGCAGGCATTTTCTCAAGTTTTATTTAATTTCAAAATTAACTCAAATGAGAAAGTATTACTTTGTTTGCACCTTACTATTTCTAATTACCTACTGTCCAGTTCTTTTTTCACAGACTTCACAACAATTACAAATGAAAGATTTTGTATTGTATAGTGTAAAAGATTTAAAACTAAGTGATAAAATAAAAGTTACGGGTAATGGTAATCTTGGTAGTAAAAAAGATATCAATTTAAAAAAAGAGTCTAATATTTATGCCAATTTATTTAGTGCAGAAAAAATAGATCTAGATAAAGAATCTAATTTTTTTGGAAATATTACCGCAAATAATCTTTCAAATTCAAATAGTGATATTTTAAAGGGCGATAAAACCATCAATATTACAGGCAATTTACTTATTAAGGGTAAAATTAAATTAAGCAATAACAATAATTCTTTAACTGGTTCAGTAAAGCAACCTAGTGGTTCATCTTATTCTGGTCCAGTTCCTACAGGAGGTATTACCAAAGGAGTATTTTCTTATCCTTTAATGCCATCCTTACCAATTATTAATTCTTTTAAAAGTGGCACATTAAATATTAATGGCTCTCAAACAATTTTACCTGGAATTTATAAAGATGTAACTCTAGATCAAGGACAAACTTTAATTCTGGATGGTGTAGGAACATATGTTTTTAAATCTATTACTAATAAAGGAAAGAATAATGTAAAAATTAAGTTCAACTTCAAAAATAGTGCGACAGGCCATTTTAGAATTTTTGTTGAAGAAAAAATAGATTTAAAAAATGTAACAGCTTCATTAATTAACGGAGGTAACGCCAATAGAATTTATACAGAGGTTCATTCAAACCTATTTGATGATGATGATACTAATGATTTTAAAAATGCATTCTTTTTAGAGAACGGTACTGGAAATGATAATTGTATTTGGCTTGGAACGGTTTGGGTGCCTTATGGAAAAATTAAAATTAAATCTTCTGGAAAATCTACTACTACTAAATTAGAAGGAGCATTATGGAGTGGAGATAAAATATATATTGAAAAAGATGTTGAAATAAAATTTACTCCATTAGTATTCGATCCTAATAATATTTCTCCATATTATCCACCACCAGAATCAGGGAAAACTACTGATTTAATTGGAGCTGAATTGACTCAGTTAACAACTAATATTGGTCCAATTACTAGTATTCCTGCAAATAATATTTTTACAATAGATAGCACCAATGTAACTATTGAAGCTATTGCATTACAAGGCCAAGAAGCTGCATTATTAGCTTACTTGCAAACGCAAGGATTGACTAATATTATTAATAATGGAAATGGTTCTTTAACTATAACTGGTAGTCTTCCTATTATAAACTTATTAAATTTAAATCAACAAACTAGTTTACTTAGGTTTTCAAGACCTTTATATCAACCATTAACTAAATCTGGCTTAACAACTTCGCAAGGTGATATTGCAATGAGATCAAATATGGTTAAAAGCGGATTTGATGTTCATGGCTCTGGTGTTAAAGTAGGTGTTATGTCAGATAGCTATAATACACTACCAAATAATCCAGCTTTAGCCGATGTATCAAATGGTGATTTACCAGGTACTACAAATCCAAATGGTAATACAACACCTGTTGAAGTTCTTTTAGATTATCCTTTTAGTAAAAAATCTGATGAGGGTAGAGCAATGTTACAAATTGTACACGATATTGCACCAAAATCTACATTAGCATTTAGAACTGGGTTTATTAGTCCTGGTGATTTTGCAGAAGGCATAAGAGAATTAGCTTCTAATGGTTGTAATGTAATTGTTGATGACATTACTTATATAACAGAACCATTCTATAAAGATGGTGTTGTGGCAAAAGCAGTTGATGAAGTTGTAGCAAATGGTGTGACTTATGTTTCAGCAGCTGGAAATTATGGTTCAAAATCATATGAAAACAGTTTTAGCTCAACAATAGCTCCTATAGGAATTGATGGAGAAGCTCATGATTTTGGGGGTACAATTTATCAAAAATTAACTTTAGTTCCAGGAACTTATACAATTGTATTGCAATGGGATGATAATGTCTATTCTTTGGGTGGAAATTCTGGTGCACAAACTGACTTAGATATTTATTTAGCAAATAATGAAGGCTCTAAATTATTTGGGTTTAATAGAAATAATATAGGAGGTGATCCTATTGAAGTATTGCCTTTTGTTGTAAATGAAAATACTGAAACTAACCTAATAATCATTAAATCAGCAGGCAGTAATGTAAAATTCAAGTATATTATTTTTAGAGGTGATGGAGCCATTGAATCAGTTTCAGGTTCTGGAACAGGTACAATCGTTGGACAAGCAAATGCTGCTGGAGCAATCACAGTTGGGGCAGTGCTTTATACAAATACCCCACAATTTGATGGAAGACTAACAGTTGGTGGTGCAATTTTTCCAATCAACCCTCCTTATAATGGAGAGCCTACTGTTGCTTCTTTTTCATCAAGAGGGGGTACTAAAGTTGATAATGTTGATAGAAACAAGCCAGATATTTCTGCACCAAATGGAGTAAATACCACTGTGAATATGGGTGGTCAGAATATTGATGGTGATGCTTTTCCAAATTTCTTTGGAACTTCAGCAGCAGCTCCACATGTAGCTGGTGCTGCAGCTTTACTAATTGAAGCAAAACAAAAATTTTCTAATCAAAATATAACTCCATCTCAAATAAAATCTATCATTCAAAGTACTGCATTAGCTATGTACGGATCTGGATTGGATGAAGCATCAGGTGCTGGGCTGATTCAAGCTGATGCCATGTTAAAAACATTTGCAAAACCAAAACCAAAATTAATTTCTTTAGAATCAGTTGGAGACTCAAGTTTTGCAGCAGGTACAACTGTTAAAGTACATGGAGAAAATTTGTCTCCTGAAACTAAAATTCTATTTAGAGATAATGCCATTCCTACAACAATAATTAATGAATATTCTGCAACTGCAACCATACCATCTTATGTTGGTGGTAATCCAACAATTCAATTATCAACAGCTTCAATTACGAGTAGCCAATTAGATGGTGGTTTATCTGATACTTTAAGGTTCTTCGATATTCCAAAAAAGAATATTAAAGTAATTGCAGATAATAAAACTAAGAAGTATGGTGAATCTCTACCTTCATTCACTTTTAAAGTTACTGTGAATGGTCAACCACTCGATTCTACTAGTTTAACTTTGGCTGATTTAAAATTAGATAATTTACAATTTAATACACCAGTAAATAGTTTAACAAACTCTGGGCTTTATTTTATTCAACCACTTTCACCATTCAATAATAATAATTTAACCCCAACTGATATTAGTTTATTAGAGTTATATAATTACGAATTTGTAAATGGTTTAATTACTGTAAAGAAATTAAATATCAAAGTAACTCCACAAGATAAAAGCTTAATTTATGGAGATAAGATAGATAACATAAAATTCAATTATGTAATTGATCCTTCAGCTAATATAACTGCTGCAAATAAAAATGGATTAACTGATTCATTGAAATTCTATCATGAATCTATTTTAGATTCAAATCACATTGCTTTGGTAGATTCTAGAGCTATAGTAAACTCAAGAGCGATTGTAAATTCAAGAGCTATTGTTAACAGTAGAGCTATTGTAAATATGGGTGTATTAGTGAGTAGTAGAGCGATTGTAAATTCTAGGGCGATTGTAAATTCAAGAGCAATTGTTAACAGTAGAGCTATTGTAAATGGTGCAAATACTATTTATGTTTATGATACAATTAGAGTTGTTGACACTACAAAAGTTGTTGATGTTCCAGCATCTGTTGTATTAGATTTCAATTATGATGATTCAACTCAAACCTCAACTTCAACATTAACAAGTAGTAGAGCTATAGTAAACTCTAGAGCTATTGTAAATTCTAGGGCTATTGTAAATTCTAGGGCTATTGTAAATTCTAGAGCTATAGTGAATGGAACTTATAGTGGTGTGCCATTAGCCAATAGTAGAGCCATAGTAAATTCAAGAGCCATTGTAAATAGCAGAGCTATAGTTAACTCAAATACAGTTGCAACAGATACAGATTCGAGCAATAAAAATGTAGCAGTTATTTTAGATCAAACTGATGTTGATTTCTCAATAGATACAAGCACGGCTCAAGAACCTATTGAAGCATTTAAAGCCATTAGCATGATTACAGGTACAACTGTAGGTCAGCATTTCATAATTCCAGCAGCATTAATGGCTGAAAATTTTGAAATTACTTATGAAACAGGTATTTTAAATATTACTCCAGCTGTATTAACGGTTACAGCAAAAGATACCATTACAACAACTGGTACTACAACTAGTTATAGACATACAATTGAAGGATTTAAAAATTCAGATAGTGTTGGTAATGTAATAACTGGTTCTCCATCTTATATAATTAAAAATGCAGCTGGAACTATTATTACAAATAACACCCTATCTGCAGGAACATATTCAATAACACCAAGCTTACAATTAATAGCCCCTCCTGCACCAGATTTCTTAATTGGATTCTTGGGTAATGAATATGAAGTAGTTTCAGATAGTACCCGACCATCAAATTATATCATAAATTATATTGATGGAACATTAACTGTAACAGGAGTAGCACCTTCAATTAATTGTCCTGCAAACATTACTGTAAATAATTCAACTGGTCAATGTGGTGCAAATGTAACATTTGCTGCTACTGAAACCATTGGTAACCCTGCTTCAACAATAACTTATAGTCATGCATCTGGCAGTTTCTTCTCTGTAGGTACAACAACAGTTACAGCCACTGCAACAAATGTAATTGGCACTTCTGTTTGTACATTTACTGTAACTGTAAATGATACTGAAGCACCTGTAATAATTTCTACTTCAACTAGTTCAACACAAGTAAATTTCCCAGCAGGAGGAAGCACTCCTAATTCATCATGGGATCCTATGATTAAGTATTTTAACGATCCATTACCAGTTGGTGCTGTTATTACTGGAGCCAGTTTATCTTATGGAGCAAGAGACCAGGGTTGGGGTAATACAAATGGAGTAACTCAAATGTATGTTTCAGATACCCATATTGGTGGTGGATTAATTAATCGTCCACAAAGTTTGATTGATTATACCACTATTTATTACTTTAATCTAAATTATACAGGTAGTATTCCAGCATATGTTTATGGAGGACAAAATACATTGAAAATGTATTTTGTAGGTTATCCAGGTTGGCAATCATTCTGGGAAGGTGGAATACTTACATTGAATTATCAAATTGGAGGTAATCTTGCAAGTATAACTGTAGATTGTTCGTCTTCAGTACCTACACCAAATATTAATTTAGTTTCTACATCAGATAATTGTTCAGCTATTGTAACACATGTAAGTGATGTAATAAGTAATCAAACAAATGCAAATAATTATTTAATTACAAGAACATATAAAGCAACAGATCCATCTGGCAATTTTGCAACAGCCACACAAACTATTACTGTTAACGACCAAACAGCACCAACAGCTATTTGCCAACCTATTACAGTTAATTTAGGTGTAGGTGGCACTACAACTGTAAATGCTTCAGCTGTAAATAATGGAAGCACAGATAATTGTAATGCTCCATTAACCTATCAATTTTTAGTTGGTGGAGGTAATAATAATGGACAAAGATCTGTTACTGTAAATAGTGGTACTAGAACTGGAAGAAGTATTACAGGAATCACTTATACCTATAATGGACAACAACAAACTTTAACCCCTGCAAATGCTATAAGATCTTCGCTGGTTTTATCTAGTTTAACAGCAGGACCTGGTGATGCTAATCGATTCTGGGATATTTCTGCTACTTCAATGAGTGAATCAACTGCATTAAGAGTATTGGGTGATTTTGATTTAGGCACTGCATTACAAGATTGTGCAGATCCTGTTGGTGTAAATCATAAAGTAATATTTGATGCACCAATTACACCAGGAGCAGGACCAGAAATATTTATTGTACATGGAGGATTAACCTATGATATTGAAATACTAGATGTAAATGGCAATGTCGCTTTAACTATTCCTGCAAGTGTAATAAATAGTAGTTCAAATATAACAATTGGAGGAAGTGTAGTGAGCAATGTTTTCAATGCATTTTATTTAAGAAACAATGTAAACTTTTCAGTTCAATATACTTCTGGACATTATAACAGCCAGAATAAAGTATTGGCTATAGATATTAATTATAGCGAAGTACCTTTAATTGGTGGTATTCGTTTTGGTGGAGGCTCATGTAATTATGTTTATGAAATATTAGGATTTCAACCTCCAGTACAACCTGTTTCTCAAATTGAATTTAGCTGTAATAATATTGGTATTAATCCCGTTACATTGCAAATAACAGATGCTAGTGGAAATTCATCTACTTGTAATACAAATATTACTGTAGTTGATAATATTACACCAACAATTACTTGCCCATCAAATATTACAGTAAATTCAAGTACTCCAATTGTTGTAAATTATACTACACCTGTTGGCAATGATAATTGTACTGGAGCAACAACAACAAGAATTGCAGGTTTAGCAAGTGGTGCTACTTTCCCAATCGGTACAACAACTGTTACATATCGAGTAACAGATGCTTCAGGAAATACAAGTCAATGTTCATTTGATGTAATTGTAGAGGAAGCATGTTTACAACATCATTGGAAAGCTGATGGCAATTTTGCAGATTCTAAAGGAAATGCAACTGGAACTAATGTAGGTGGTGTTACATTTTCTAATGGTTTTGATAATGAAACAGGTAATAGTAGTTTTAATTTCACTAATACCCCTTCTTATATTTCTTTGGGTACTTCAGGTTCAGTTTCTGGAACTGGTGATTTTTCAGTTAGTGCTTGGGTTAAAACATTGCCAGGTGAACAAAGACCAATGGTTATCATTCAACAAAGAGATGGAGAAATAAATGGTGAATATATTTTAAAAATAGGAGGTTATCATAGTTTGCATTCACCAAGTTCTTTTTATGCAGGTAAAGCATATTTCCTACTTTTTGGTAATGGATCTCCTGTTATTGATTTATTTTCTAACACATTAGTTAATGATGGAAACTGGCATATAATTAAAGCAGACAGAGTTGGAACAATAATCAGGTTATTTGTAGATAATATATTGCAAGCAACAGGAAATACAGCAGTTGTAGTAAATTTGAATAATAATATTACAACAACTATAGGAAGAGATATAAGAGATAATGCATCTCAATTTTATGGTCAAATTGATGATATTAAAATCAATATTTGTGGTAGTACTTCAAGGCAAGTAAATCCTATTGCTCAACAAATTTTAAAACCATTAATTACGAATTCTAAAATTTATCCTAATCCAGCAACAGATAAAATTATTGTAGAAACTGTAAATGAAATTGAGTCTACAAATGATATTTTTATCATGGATGTAATTGGTAAAGCTACTTTACAAAAAAATATTCGATTACTTTCAAAGCATAGGATTGAAATGGATATTTCTCACTTAGCAAAAGGAGTTCACTTTATTAGAGTAAATAATAAAAAAAGCCCAGAAATATTGCGATTTATTAAACTATAATCTAAAAGAGGCTTCGGCCTCTTTTTACATAATAAAAAAATAATGCTATCTTTTCAAACAATGAACTACAAAAATATTTTTTTTATTATTTTTTTAGTAAACTCACTCTCTGTTTTTTCTCAAACCGAAATTAAAAAATATTCAAGTGCAGATTCAATAAAAATCAATCAATTATTAAAACAGAGTACAGATAATTTTAGCGAAGCACCTGAAAAAGCTATAAGTATTGCTGAACAAGCAAAACAAATGGCAATCTCTGTAAATTTTCAAGAAGGCGTAGCTTATGCCTTAAAAAATATTGGAATTGCATATTATTACCAAGGGAAAGATGTGGATGCTTTAGATTATTGGAAACAAGCTTTAGAAATATTTAAAGCTATAAAAGATGAAGTTGGCGAAGCTAATATTTTAAATAATATAGGAGCCATATATTTTAATCAAAAAGATTTAACCAATGCATTAGAATATTATTTACAATCTTTAAAACTAGCAGAAAAAACTAAAGACAAACTAAGAATTCTCACAGCTCTAAATAATATAGGTGGAGTTTATTTTGAAAAGCCTGCAACACACGACAAAGCATTGTACTATTTTTTGAAATCTTTACCATTGAGTGAAGAATTAAAAAATAATGAAACCTTTGGTACAACTGCAGCTAATTTAGGTGAAATTTATTACGTAAGAAATAATGATTCATTAGCTTTAATTTATTTTAACAAATCTGCAAAAGCTTATAATAATTCCGAGAATAGTCCATATGCTTATAATAATTTAGGTAAGGTTTATAATAGGCAAGGAAACTATAGTTTGGCAATTTCATATCATAATAGAGCTTTAACAATTGCAGAAAAACTTAATGGAAGTCTAGATATTGTTCAATCTTTAATGGGCTTAGCTAAAACCAATATTTCGAATAAAGACTTTAAAAAAGCATTAGTTTATTTAAAACGGGCTGAAACAATTGCCTTTAAGCATGGTTTTTCTGGTGAACTCAAAAATATTTATGAAAGTTTTTCAAATGCGTACAATCAATTGAATGATTATAAAAACGCATATGTTTATCAATTCAAATATGCAGCAATAAAAGACACCTTATATAATATTGAGACAGATAAAAAATTAGGAAGTCTTCAATTCGATTTTGATATCAAAAAGAAACAAAGTGAAGTTGATTTACTTACAAAAGATAATGAATTACAAGAAGCTGATATAAAGCGTCAGAAATTTGCAAAGAATGCTTTTTTAGTGGGCTTATTTCTTATATTAATTATAGCAATAAATACCTATCGTAACTATTTAAGAAAAGTAAAAACTAATAAAATTTTAGATAAACAAAAAGACGAAATTGAAGGATTATTATTAAATATTTTACCTGCTGAAGTGGCAAACGAACTTCAAACCACAGGGAAAGCTATTTCAAGACATTATAATGAAGTATCTGTTTTATTCAGCGATTTTAAAGGCTTTACGAGTTTTGCAGAAAAATTAAGTCCACAAGAATTGGTTATGGAATTAAACACATGTTTTGTAGCATTTGATAATATTGTTGAGAAATATAATTTAGAAAAAATTAAAACTATTGGAGATGCTTATATGTGTGCAGGTGGTATACCCGTTGAAAAAGAAGGTCATGTTTTACGTATGATAAAAGCCAGTTTAGAAATGCAAGAATGGATTAAAGAATATAATTTAAATAGAATAAGTAAAGGATTAAATCAATGGGAGTTAAGAATAGGTATTCATGTAGGCCCAATAGTTGCTGGTGTTGTTGGTAAAAAGAAATATGCTTATGATATTTGGGGAAGTACAGTAAACATTGCAAGTAGAATGGAAAGCAATGGAGAACCTGGAAGAGTAAATATTTCAGCATCAACCTACGAAATAATAAAAGAAGAATATTCATGTTCTTATAGAGGAAAAATTCATGCAAAAAATGTTGGTGAAATAGATATGTATTTTGTTGAGAATTTAGTTTAATATATTATCCAAATTCAATCTCTGTTTTTTTATCCACTGAATCTTCTTTAAAGTTTATCTTTTAATATTGCTGATTTATTTTCTGACTTTTTAATTCAACGAATTCTTTTTGAGATTTAAAATGCTTGGAAGAAAGATGCTTTGTAATACAAAGATTTAATATGAATTTCACAAAAAAGTTTATTTCACTCCCAAAGAAATTCTCATCTATATTTAACTTTTTCAATTATTAGCAGGCTTGTGAATTTTCATCTTAACATGTTTAAATACTAAAGTTGCTTTTCGACTCCTTTATTGAACTTTAGGCATTTTTGAAAATATTGAAAACTAAATTCATTTAAAAGAGTAACGATGATTTAAAAAATCCTTGCTAATATTGAACAGGAGTTTTTTATCTTAAAATGCTGTATATATATTATAGAAAAATAGAGAATTACATTTCATGCAAACAAAACATCAAAAACTTAAAGCCTATTTTGTTGAATTATTTCAACAAGAACCATTGTTGGTAAAATCTCCTGGTCGGGTAAATATTATAGGTGAACATACAGATTATAATGGTGGATTTGTTTTGCCAGGTGCAATTGATAAAGCTGCAACGGTTGCTCTATCATTACGTAATGATGATGAAATTCATCTAGTGGCATTAGATCTTAATGAAAAATTTACATGCAATGTTGCAAGTTTAAAACCTGTTGCTGATATTAATTGGCCCAATTATATGTTAGGCTCTGCAGCTCAGTTTGTAAAACGTGGAGTAAAATTACCCGGATTTAATGCTGTTTTGTCTAGCGATGTTCCAATGGGTGCTGGTTTATCATCTTCTGCAGCAGTTGAAAGTGCAGTTGTATTTGGGTTGAACGAACTTTTACAAACTAAACTTGATAGAATTACAATGGTTGAAATGGCCCAAAAAGCAGAGCACGAATATGCAGGAGTTTTTTGTGGCATTATGGATCAGTTTGCTTCCATCATGGGAAAAAAAGATCATTTGATGAAATTAGATTGTAGAAATTTATCTTATGAACATGTGCCTTTTAAATTAGAAGGCATAAAAATATTATTGCTAAATACTAATGTTAAACATTCATTAGCTTCATCTGAATATAACACCAGAAGAAAAGAGTGTATGCAAGCAGTAGTCTGGATTCAAGCTCACCACCCAGAAGTTACTTCTTTAAGAGATGTTACTCTTGAAATGTTGAATAAACATGTATTGCCAAAAAATAAAACAATTCATCAAAGAAGCAGATTTGTTGTAGAAGAAATAAATAGATTGATAACTGGTTGTGAAGATTTACAAAAAGGTGATATAAATGCACTCGGAAAAAAAATGTTTGAAACCCATGATGGATTAAGCAATATGTATGGCGTGAGTTGTAAAGAACTTGATTTTTTAGTAGACTTTGTTAAGAATAGAAATGAAGTTATTGGTTCAAGAATGATGGGAGGTGGCTTTGGAGGTTGTACAATTAATCTGGTATACGAAAATACAATAGAACAACTCATTGCAGATATAAAACCTGCTTATGAAAATGCTATGGGCTTACAACTCGATTATTATATAGCTTCAATTGAAAATGGTTCAGAAATAATTTAAATATGTTTAGTAGTAAAGAACATTCACATATAAGAATGAATCAACTAACAGGCGATTGGGTGTTGGTTTCACCACATAGAATGAAACGTCCATGGCAAGGAAAAGTTGAGTCTTTACACACACTGCAAAGTGTTGCTTATGATTCTGCTTGTTATTTATGTCCTGGTAATAAACGTTCAGATGGAACTGTAAACCCTGATTACAAAGAAGCTTTTGCATTTACCAATGATTTTTCAGCATTATTAGAAAGCACACCAGCTGGAGAAATTAATAAGAATAATTTATTAGTTTCAAAAAGTGAATCTGGTATTTGTAGAGTGGTTTGTTTTTCGCCCAATCATAGTCTTACATTGCCTTTAATGAATGAAGATGAAATTATGAATGTAATTGATCTTTGGCAAGAAGAGTTCAAAGCTTTAGCAACAAATCCATCCATAAAATACATTCAAATTTTTGAAAATAAAGGAGAGATTATGGGTTGCAGTAATCCACATCCTCATGGTCAAATATGGGCATCCTCCTCTATTCCTTTAGAAATATCTAAAGAAAGCACACAACAAAAAAACTATTTTGAGCAACATGGAAAAAGTTTGCTCAGTGATTATTTGACTATTGAATTAAAAGAGCAAGAAAGAGTTGTGGTAGAGAATGAACATTTTGCTGCACTAGTTCCATACTGGGCTGTTTGGCCTTATGAAGTCATCATTATAAGCAAGAGACATGTTCAATATTTACATGAATTTTCTGATGAAGAAAAATTATCTTATGCATCTATTTTAAAAAAAATAACTTGTAAATACGATAATCTTTTTCAAACCTCATTTCCTTATTCAGCAGGTATTCATCAGGCTCCTGTGAATGATGGAAAGCAACCAGAATGGCATTGGCATATGCACTTTTATCCACCATTACTTCGTTCTGCTACTGTAAAAAAATTTATGGTAGGCTACGAAATGTTGGGCATGCCACAAAGAGATATTACTGCAGAATATGCTGCAGAAAAATTAAGAGCAATTTCAGATATTCATTATTCAAACCAAAACAATTAAAACTTGTACAATGCAATTAGTATTTATTGATTATGCAGTTATTGCCATTTACTTTCTGTTTGTTGTAACTATTGGGTATGTATTAAAGAAGAAAATTAAAACGGGTAACGATTTTTTAATGAGTAATAAAAGTATTCCACTCTGGATTACTTCTTTGGCTTTTATTTCTGCTAATCTTGGTGCACAAGAAGTATTAGGTATGGCTGCAAATGGAGCTAAATATGGACTTTATACCGTTCACTTTTATTGGTTAGGTGCAGCTTTAGCTATGATTTTTTTAGGTGTATTTATGATGCCTTTTTATTATGGCAGTAAAGCCAGATCGGTACCTGAATATTTAGCTTTAAGGTATGATGAAAAAACAAGAGGATTCAATGCATTTTCTTTTGCTGCTATGACAATTTTCTCTTCTGGAGTTTCATTATATGCATTAGCTATGTTAATGAATGTTATTCTTGGTTGGAATTTTGACTTTTCTATTTTAATGGCTGCAGGAATTGTTTTAGTCTATACTTATTTAGGTGGATTAACTAGTGCTGTGTATAATGAAGTATTGCAGTTTTTTTTAATAGTGCTAGGTATTGCACCTTTGGTGTATTTAGGATTAGATAAAGCTGGAGGTATTGATGGTATTTTACAAAATGTTGATAATGCAAAACTGCATATGTGGAAAGGAATGGGTAGTGCAGAAACTAACCCAATGGGTGTAGATGCATTTAGCTTAGTTTTTGGGTTAGGTTTTGTGCTGGCTTTTGGTTATTGGTGTACCGATTTTTTAGTTGTACAAAGAGCCATGATATCAAAAAATTTAAATGAAGCACAGCGTACGCCTATTATTGCAAGTATTCCAAAAATATTAATGCCTGCTATTGTAATACTTCCTGGTATCATCATTTTAGCATTACAAAAAACTTCAGTGGGTTTCGATTTACCAGTAAATGCTGGTGGAGAAACCGATTACAATATGGTGTTGCCAACCCTGCTTTCTAAACTCTATCCTAGTGGAATTTTAGGAGTTGGTATTACTGCTTTAATTGCATCTTTCATGTCTGGAATGGCAGGTAATGTTACTGCATTTAATACAGTATTTACTTTCGATATTTATCAGGCTTACATTAAAAAAGAAGCAAGTGAAAAGCATTATTTAATGGTAGGAAAAGCAACTACAGTTGTTGGAATATTATTATCAATTATTACAGCCTATGTTGCTAGAGGATACAACAGTATTATGGATTTATTACAGTTAGTATTTGGATTTGTAAATGCTCCTTTATTTGCAACTTTTTTATTAGGTATGTTTTGGAAACGAACCACTGCTAATGGTGCATTTTATGGTTTATTAAGTGGTACAGTGGGAGCTGCCTTAACTCATGGTTTAACCACAGCTGAAGGTAAGGGTGGATGGATAATGAATTTGCATACTTATTATTCTGGCACTAGTCATGCATTTAATATTGCATGGATTGCATTTGTAATATGTTTTATTGTAACGGTATTGGTAAGTTTAATTACAAAACCAAAACCCGAAAATTCATTGGTGGGTTTAGTGTACAGTTTAACACCTAAGCAAACTGATCAAGAAAAAGTTTGGTATAAAAATCCATTAATGCTAGGCATTATAGTGTTAGTGGTAACCTTGATTTTAAATATTATCTTCTATTAAAAAAATATGTATGAAAAAATTATTTGACTTACGATTTGTAATTGGTTTGTTTTTTTCTGTGGTGGGAATTTTGTTATTGCTTTATCATTTTTTAGTAAATACAACTCAACCAGAAAATCATAAAATTAATTTATATTCAGGAATGGTTTATTTACTTTTTGGAGTAGTGATGATTGTGTTATCTTATAAAAATAAATTATCTTAAAAAATAAATAGTTTGTTCTATGCTTATCGTTACTTTGTTTAGTAATGAGTCTCAAATGTTTTATAATTATTAAGAATTTTTATATGAAGTATTTAATTGCTATTTTAAGTTTATTTTTTTTAAATTCATCATTTGCTCAAAAAGATCCATTAGAAAGAGTTTGGTTTAATCATGAGAAATCTTCAAAAATTCAAATTTACAAGGCTGTTGATGGTAAGTTTTATGGTAAAATAGTTTGGTTAGCCAAACCTAATAATGATAAGGGTGAACCACGAACAGATATTAATAATTCAGACGAAAAACAGCAAAGCCAACCTTTATTAGGATTAATTATTCTTAAAGCTTTTGAAAAAACTGCAGAACAAGATTATTATATTGATGGTACGATTTATGATCCCAATAATGGGAAAAAATACTGTGGTAAAATAACACTCCAAGGTAAAACCTTAAAACTTCGTGGAAACATCTGTGGTTTTGCATTTTTGGGAAGATCATCTACCTGGACACTTGCAGAATAAATAATCACAACTTGTTTACCGTGTATTCTTATTTTTGGCAAATAATTACTTTGATCCCATAGTTCAATGGATTAGAATATCAGATTTCGGCTCTGATGATGAGGGTTCGAATCCTTCTGGGATCACATTTTTAATAAGTTATTCACTATTCACTTTTAGGTTTTAAAACTTAAGTTGTTTTTAACCTTATTTTAAGTATTTTGCACCCTACATTTTTCAACAACTAAAAACCAACACTTGAAACGAATTTTAAATTTTACCTTAATAGTATTATTTGCTTTCGCAACATCTATTCAGGCACAAAAGTCAATGGATTATAACGTGCTTTTTAAATCAGGCAATTTTCTTCCCGAAAAAAATATTAATTCACTTCAGAAAGAAGATGCACTTTTTCAAAAAAGCAAATTTGATCAGCAATATTTTGTTGTATTGCAGTTTAATCAGCTACCAACTGAAGAAGCAAAAAAAGAGTTACAAAAAGCAGGCATTGAATTGGTAGAGTATATCCCGAATTTAAGTTTTACTGCTGTTTTAAAAGGAGATTTTGAGCTGCAAATACTTCAGCAACACCATATACGTAGTGTATTTCAAATGAATAATGCACAAAAAGCTGCTGTTGAATTAATCAATAATAATATTCCGGTTCATGCCATTCAACAAAATGGATTTGTTGATGTTAATATTATTTTATACCATGATATTTCTGCGAGTAAAATTGAAACAGCTTTACAAAATATTAATACTTCTATAAAAAGCGTTGCTCCTAAATTTAGGACTATGGTCTTAAGAACACCAATAAACCAATTGAATAATTTAATAGAGCTTCCATTCGTGCAATGGGTTGAACCAATTGAGCCAGAAGATAGACTTGAAAATACTTTAGGAAGAACATTACACAGAGCAAATATTCTGAATGATGGAATTAGAAACTTAAAAGGTAATGGGGTTAATATGGGTGTATGGGATGGAGGAGAAGTGAGTCCACATTTAGATTTTTCACCAACTGGCAGGGTTACATTGGTTGAAACATCTGCAGCAAGTGATCATGCAACACACGTTGGAGGAATAATGACAGGAAGAGGATTAATTGATCCTAAAGCAAGAGGTATGGCTCCAGATGCAAAATTGTATAGTTATAATTTTAATGGTGATGTTCAGATTGAAATGGATATAGCAATTCCTGCATATAATCTTGCTGTAAGTAATCATTCCTATGGAGGTTCAGCAACTTGTGGATTAACAGGGGCAAGTGTTACTTACTCTAGTAGAAGTAGAAGCACGGATTTAAATTTAAATAATTACGACTATCATTTGCACGTACACTCATCTGGTAATTCACAGTCAAGTTGTTCAGGTGGTTGGGGTACAATTACAGGTAGTGGAAAACCTGCAAAGAATAGTCTATTAGTAGCTAACATAACAACTTTAGAAAATATTTCAGGTTCAAGTAGTTTTGGACCAGTTTCTGATGGAAGAGTAAAACCAGAAATTTCTGCTTTTGGCTCTAGTGTATTTTCTACTTATTTGCCTTTAAATGGATATGGCACCATTTCTGGAACATCAATGGCTGCACCTGGTGTAGCAGGCACTGCTGCCTTATTATATCAACGATATAAACAACTCAATTCAAACAATCTTCCTCCGTCCACATTAATCAAAAACATAATCATGAATTCTGCTTTTGATTTAGGTAATACAGGTCCAGATTATAAATATGGTTATGGAAGAATTAATGCTTTAGAGGCAGTTAGAATTTTAGAAACTAATCGTTATTTCTTAAATACTGTAGCTACAGGAGTTACAAATACATCAAGTATTACAGTTCCTGCCAATACAGCAAAGTTGAGAGTGATGATTACTTGGAACGATCCTGCAGGAAGTTCAAATGCTAATCCAGCTTTAGTAAACAATTTAGATTTAACAGTTGAAAATGGTGGAACAACACATTACCCTTGGATTTTAGATAAAAACAATCCAGGAAATAGTGCAACAAAAGGGGTTGATGTAGTGAGTAATATTGAACAAGTTGAGATTGACTTTCCTGTTGCTGGCACTTATACCATTAATGTAACTGGACTTTCAGTACCTGTTGGAGGTGCTCAACCTTATGCCTTATCTTGGATTATTGAACAACCTTATATTGAAGTTACTTATCCTAATGGTAGCGAAACTTTAAACCCAGGAACTACAGAAACTATAACATGGAATAATGCTGGAATTAATTCTAATCAAACTGTTGAATATTCAATAGATAATGGTGCAACTTGGAACTATATTGGTGTTGTAGGTTCTAATACTACCAGATTGGCATGGTCAATTCCTAGTGGTATTAATACATCTAATGCAAAGGTTAGAGTTAGCACTTTTGATTTAAATGATGCCAGTGATGCAAATTTTAAAATTTTAGGAACTCCAACTGGATTTTATGGAGATAATACTGGTTGTAATCCTGGCCAGGTTACTTTAAATTGGAGTAATACTTTAAATGCAACTAATTATGATGTTTATAAACTAAATACAACTACAGGATACTTTGATTTAGTAGGAAATAATGTTCCCACCAATTCTTTTACAGTAACAGGGCTAACTCCTTCAACTGAATATTGGTTTACTGTCCGTTCAAAAAATTCAGGTACAGGAGCCGAAAGTGAGAGAGCTAATGCTATAAAAGTTACTAGCTCGGCAGGAAATTTACCACCTGCAACTTCTGTCTCACCAAATAGCTTTTCACAATGTAATGATAGTCCTGCTAAAGCATTAAATGCAAGTGGTGGTACTGGAAGCTTCACATGGAGCCCAACTACTGGCTTATTTACAGATCAAAATATGTTGTTCCCATATACAGCTGGAGACTTTAGAACTGTTGTTTATGCCAGACCTAATGTAACAACAAAGTATACAGTATTTTCTACCAATGCATCAAGTTGCTTTACACAAGACACGGCTAATATTATTGTAAACTGTTCTTTACCCGTTTCTATAACTCAGTTTTCTGGAACTAAAGGAAATCAAGTAAATACTTTACATTGGACCACATCTACCGAACAAAACAATAAAGGATTTGATATTGAAAAAAGTATTGATGGTACTAACTTTAGTGCAATAGGCTTTGTAAACTCTAAAGGAGATTTTGGTTATAGCAATACACCATTACATTATAGTTTTGTTGATGATAAAGTAAATTCAACTAGCAATTATTATAGACTTAAACAAATTGATGTTGATGGAAAATCTAAATTGAGTAATGTAATTTTATTGAAAGCAGATAGAATTAATAATATTAAATTAACAGCTCTTTATCCAAATCCAGCAACTGAGGATATTACGGTTTCAATAGATGCAGCTAGTGCTGAAAAAATCACAATTGTAGTGACAGATATTTATGGAAAACAATTAATGATAAATAGACTCAATGTTGAGGCTGGAACTAATATTACAAGTTTAAAAGTGAATCAATTATCAGCAGGAACATATATTGTGAAAATGATTGTTGATAAAAATAACGAAACCTCTACTTTAAAGTTTGTAAAAACAAAATAGAGTAGTAGTTGAAATTAAAAAAGGTCAATTCAAATGAATTGACCTTTTTTAATTTATAAATATTTTTTAATAATTTAAATTTCTATTATTTCCAACTCCAGGCTCAATAGTTCCTTTACCCATTCCTGCTTCAATATCTAATTGTTTAATCATAAGTTTAATATCAGATACCGAACTACAACCTTCACATGTAGCTTTGTAAGTACTACTATTATAAGCTACTTCTACAGAACCAGATGCTTTGTCTATTTTATCTCCATTAAATGTAAAAAACTTAGGAGATTGAGCGTTATTAATGAATTTGATATTGCTTCCTGGTCTGCCAAAATTCATTCTTACTCCATCTGCTTCAACAATTTCAATCATTCCGGCAACTTGAGGTGTAATTTTAAGAATATTTTCAGCTACACCTTTCTTATTAATTAATATTCCTTTTTCATTAATTTCAAAATTTCCATTGGTTGCTACTTTGTTTAATACAATAGTATTATCAACATAGAACTTTAATTTTTTAATATCAAGTCCATTATCCCTGAGTTTGAAAAATAGTTCACGAGTAAAAGGAACTAAAACACCTAAATCTGGTTCAGTCTTTGGAGTTTGTATTTTAACTGGTTCAACAGTTGTAGGCTGAGTTTTTTTCTTAGGCACACAAGAAAAAACAGTAATACTCATAGCAATTAATAAAAAGCTTGACAGTTTTTTATTCATGATTCATGAAGTTTGCTGCAATTTAGCCAAAATAGTTGCAAAAAGAAAAGACTGAAAAACTTTGAAAATTTTTTACAGATTTGCACACTGACGAATAAGACTGCTATTTTTTAATCAATAAAAGGGTTGAATTGTTTTTCATGTCCCACTGTTGTTGAAATTCCATGACCAGCATATACAACTGTTTCTTCGGGTAAGATGAAGATTTTTTCTTTTATGTTTCTTATTAAATCTTCGTGACTACACATGGGAAAGTCAGTTCTGCCAATACTTTCATAAAACAAAACATCGCCTCCAATAATGAAATTTTGTGCTTTTGAGTAAAAACAAACATGACCAGGACTATGACCAGGGGCTTCAATAACTTTTAATTCATCATCATCTAAACTGATCACATCGTCTTCTTTAATATATTCCACTTCACCAACATAATTGTCAAAAGGCAAACCCCATTTTTCTCCAGATATTGATGCATATTGCATCATTGCTTCTTCATTTTTATGAATAATAGGTTTTAAGCTATAAGTTTCATTCACCCATTTGTTGCCAAAAACATGGTCTAAGTGGCAATGTGTATTCAATAACATTTTTAAATTGAGTTCATTTTCTTCTATAAATCTTTTTAAAGTATTTTTTTCTGCAATGGAATAACAACCTGGATCTATTAAGAGGGCATTCTTGTTTTCGTTGTAGAGTAAATAAGTGTTTTCTTCTATTGGACTAAAAGTAAATTGTTTGATTGTAAACATTAATAATTGATTATTTATTGATTGATTATTGTTGATTTTTTTCTGTCGACTGTTGACGGTCAACTGTCAACTTATTTTATTTCTATTTCATCTATAAAAATAAAAGCATCATCTCCTTTACCAGCATGCCATTCAGGCAATTTGCCAAAATTAGTTGCTTTAATTTTTATATACCTTGCAAATAAATTTTCATTTTGGCTTTTGAATTTTAACTTTTGACTTTGAATAGTATAATCATTTGCTGGAATATTATTTTCTAAAGTTTGAACAAGTGTAAATTTGATATTATCATTTGAAGTATAAAACTCAACTTTAGTAGGAAACAAAATCCAACTTCGAGTGTCTTGTAAAAAATTAGCTGATATTTCAGAAAGTGATTTTACTTCTTTCATATCAATAATGGCTTCAAAATCTTGAGCTTGATAACCTTGCCAACCACCTTTTCTCCAATCTACATATCCATATTGTCCATCAATAATCCCATCATCACCATCAGCTGTGTATTGCTTGTTGTATTTACAATTGAGTTGAATAGAATAGTTGTGTGGACGTTTGTAGAAGTATGCTATTGATTGATTTGAAGTTGATTTTGAGTTAGAAACATAAGCTTTAACCATCGAATTTTCTTTGATAAAAAAGGGAGAAGTATATTTTTTAAAACTATCATTATTAAGGGTAAAGTAAATAATATTATTAAGTTGATTACTATTTTTCACTAAGTTAATTGTAACCAAAGTTGAGTCAACAAAAGGTTTAAGATTTGTTGTGCTGATTAATGGTGCATGAAGAAAAAATGTATTGTGATTAATTATTTTTTTATCGGGTTTTTGATCAACGAAAAAATTAGATTCAATAGTTGAGGATTGAAGTGTTTTATTAGTTACTATGAAAGCACTATTATTCTCTAAATTAATTTTTGCTCTATTAAATACAGGTAATCCTACACTTAATTTATTTGTACCAGGGCAAGTTTGATAAAATCCTAAAGCACTCATTACATACCAAGCACTCATTTGTCCACAATCTTCATTGCCAATTAAGCCATCTGGGTTGTTAGTATAAAAATTTTCATATACATACTTTAAATACTTAATTCTTTTTTTGCTGTTTAATAAATAAATATAATTATGACTTGGTTCATTGCCATGTGCATATTGTCCAATCAATCCTGTAATATCTGGCTGTGTTCTTCCTTCAGTTTTTGGTTTAGCTTTAAACAAACTGTCCAACATTATTTCACTGTAAAAAGGATGTTGAGGATGATAAAAACTATACTGCCAAGCATTGGCTTCTGTATAATTATTGTTTACTTCGTAAGGGTTAAAATTTTGTAACCAATTTCCATTTTTTCGTGGTTGTATAAATCCAGTTTCTGAGTTTTGTAATTCTTGCCAAGCATTGCTATATTTTCTAAAATATTTTTCATCATTGTCATTGCCAAGCACTTTTGCAATTTCACTCACACACCACATGTCATAAGCGTATTCTAGAGTTTTGCTTACACTTTCACTTTCATCTTCTACACTTAAAAATCCTTTTTCTCTAAACTTATCCAAACCAAATCTATTGCTCATTGCTTCTGCTTTAACAGCTGGCCAAAGTTGTTTAAGCTCATCTTTAGTAATCACTTGTTTTCTATAAGCATCTAGTATTACACTCACACTATGAAAACCAATCATACAATCAGTTTCATTATTCCACAATTCCCACATGGGCAGTCTACCACTTTGTTCAAATTGTTTTAAAAATGTAATCATAAAATCATGACTTCTTTTTTTATCAATAATGTTTAGTAAAGGATGTAAAGCCCTATGAGTATCCCACAAGCTAAAAACTGTGTAGTAATTAAAGCCTTCTGCTTGGTGTATTTTTCCATCTCGGCCTCTATATCTTCCATCCACATCATTCATAATACTTGGGTGAATCATGCAATGATAGAGTGCAGTATAAAAAGTATATAAGTTGTTAAGTTGATAGGTTGATAAGTTGAGAATTTTGGAATCCGCTACTTCAATCTTGCTCAATTCTTTTTCCCAACTATTATTTGCTTGATGTTTTATTAATTCAAAATTCCAATTTGGGTTTTCTACATTTAAATTATTTAAGGCAGCATCTGCATCAACTGTTGAGATGCCTGTTTTTATTAATATTTGTTGGCCTTTTACAACTTTATATTCTAGAATTAATTTGGTTTCATTGTTTGCTTCTATAACAATATATTCATTAATCGGATCAATTAAATATTTCTCGTCATTTCGAAGGTTCTTGCCTGAGAAATCTGCCTTTTTTAGAGAGATTTCTCGTTCGTTCCTCACTCGAAATGACGATACTTCAAAACCATAATACAATTCTTGTCTCGTTGCCCAAGCTTTACTAACCCTAATTCCTTTGTATTTTAAATTTCTTATTTCTATGTTTTTGCTTTGTACTTCGTAGTTCGTATTTCGTACTTTTTCAATTTTGCCTTGTACAAGTTCATCTCTGTGTTTTAAATTCAACACAATATATCCATAACCATCTTCATTAAAAGTGTATCGTTGAAAACCTGTTCTTGTGGTTGCAGTTAATTCAACTTTTACAGGAATATCATCTAACTTAACACTATAATAGCCTGCACTTGCTTTTTCATTTTTATGAGAAAATTTTGATTGAAAATTTTGAGTTTTTAATTTTTCGAATTGACTAGTTTTTGAGAAGTAAGGCATAAATGCAATATCTCCATAATCGCTCACACCTGTTCCACTTAAATGGGTATGTGAAAATCCATAAATGATAGAATCGCTATAATGATAGCCACTACAACCTTCCCAAGAGCCATCAATTCTTGTATCAGGACTTAATTGCACCATGGCAAAAGGTGTAGTTGCTCCAGGAAAAGTATGACCAGTTCCGCCAGTACCAATAAAAGGATTTACATACTTTGTTAATTGAGCTTGTAAAGCACTACAAATAAAAAGTGAGGCAATCAATACTTTCTTCATTTGCGATATTTGTTGAATTATCAAATTTCTAACATATTCTTTAAGAAAAGTTTAAACTAAACTAGTAATTTTAATTCTTACATCAATATTATAGTATTGCAATGTTATAGGCTTTATCTTTACCTTATTAAAGTAGATCGGATTATGCAAATCAAAAGAATAGTATCTCTATTTTTATTATCAATATTTCTAACACCATTTCTTTCAAAAAGTCAGGTGAATGCTGTAGAGTTTGGTAAAAACAGAATTCAATATAAAAAGTTCAATTGGAAATTTTATGAGGGTCAGAATTTTGATGTTTATGTAACCCAAGGTGGTACAGAATTAGGCAATTTCGTTTCTCGCATGGCTGAGTCAGAACTTATGAGTATTGAAACCTTTATGGAATCTACATTACGTGGAAAAGCTACAGTTTTTGTTTACAATAGTTATGATGAATATCGTCAGTCTAATATTGGTTTAGGTGCTACAACACAAAATTCAAATGGTGTAACCATATTGCCTAATAATAAAATGTTGGTGTATTTCGATGGAAATCATACTCATTTGAAAATGATGATTCGTAAGGGTATTGCACAAATTATTTTAAACAATTTATTATTTGGAGATGATATTGGCGAAGTAGCCAGCAATCAGGCTTTATTAGATTTACCTAAATGGTTAACTGATGGATATATAGCTTATGCTGCTGAACATTGGAGTACTGAGAAAGACGATGAACTAAAATCTGCAATGTTAAATGGCGATTATAGAACTTTTTATCATTTTGCATTTGCTAAACCAGAACTTGCAGGTCATAGCTTTTGGCATTATATAGCTACAAACTACAAAAAAGAAAGTGTTACTTATTTTTTGTATTTGGCTCGTGTATATAAAAACTTAAATACCGCTTCTCAAAAAATTGCTAAGATGAAGTTTAAACCTCTCTTGGCCGAGTTTATGGAGAAGGAACAAGACAAATATTATACAGATATTAGACGAAGAAGAAATGCACCAAAAGGAAGCATTATTGCAGATATGGATGTTTCAAAATCTGATTACTATAGATTTCAGGCCAATCCAAATCCTAAAAATAAAAACTATGTAGTAGTAGAATTTAAAAAAGGATTTTATAGTGTTCAGTATTTTGAAGATTATGAGAGTAAGACTATTTTAAAGAAAGGTGTTAGAACCAACGAAGGTGATATTAATCCCAATTATCCTATACTTGCTTGGGATGTTAAAGGCAATAGTTTTATTTGTATTTATTGGGAATCTGGTAAAACCAAAATGTTTGTTTATGATATTGTTTCTAGGTACAAAAAATATAAACAAGAAATTACCGACTTTGATCAAATTCTAGATGCTAACTACATGTTAAACGATAATACACTGGTATTAAGTGCAACAAAAAATGGTCATACCGATATTTATACTTACTTAATAAAAGAACAAAAAGCCACACAAATTACGAATGATATTTACGATGATTTAAATCCATCTATTGTTTCCTTCCCCAATAGAACAGGTATAATTTTTTCATCAAATCGTCCTTCACCAGATGCCCCTAATGCAGATACTGTACAACCCAGCAGGCATAAATTCAATATATTTTTAGTCGATATTTTAAACAATTCTGCAACCAAACAAATTACACAACTTACCAATGTTAAATTTGGCAATGCTACAATGCCTATGCAGTATAACACCAATCACTTCAGCTTTGTTTCTGATGAAAATGGAGTTGGAAATCGTTGGGCAGGTTTTTTCAGTACAAAAAGAGAAGGGCTAGATACTTTATATTTTGTAGGAGATGAAATGTTACGGAACCCTTCTATAAAAGAAATGGATTCTGCTTTAGTTGCTTGGCAAAAGCAAGAACCAGATAGTATTGCCTATTTTCAAGTATTTAAAGATTCAACCTATACATTTCCAATTACTAATTATCAAAGTTCACTAACTGAAAGTAGGGTTGCTGGTAATAATGGACAAATTAGTGAAACTCGTAGAGAAGGAAACTATAAATATCTATACAAACTAAGAATTAATGAAGATGCTTTGTTAAAACGAAATGTAACTGCACCACCTACTGCATACATGAAAAAAGTAATGAATGATGCTAAAATTCAGCAAGGCAAAGCAAATATTTATGGTAAACAAAAGATAGATTCTGCTGTTTTAGAACAAAAAGATTTTTTTGAAACTCCTTTTGCTGATGAAAAGAGAGATTCAAATTATTTAGCAAGAATCATAGAAAAAGCAAATACACCACAAGTTATTGCTAAAGCCAGACTTTTTAAAACCAAATTAAAGTTTCAAGCAGATAATTTGCAAAGTGGTATTGCCAATAATTTATTAGTCACCAGATATCAGCCTTATGGTGGCGGTTTTGGTCCTATTCAACTAAGTAATGGTAATAATCTAAATTTTGCTTTTAAAGCTGGAGTGTTTGATTTGTTCGAAGATCATCGTATTACAGCTGGTGTTCGATTAGGAACAAATTTTTCTGATAAAGAAATTTTTGTAGGGTATCAAAATTTAAAAAAACGCCTCGATTGGGGTTTTAATTATTACAGAAGTAATATAACAAACGCCTATAGATATTTGGTAACTCCTGGTAATGGAGTGTATAATGCAGATTTAGTAACCAATATTTATCAAGGTAATGTGTCTTATCCTTTTGATGAAGTAAGAAGTTTACGTATAAATATGGGTATAAGAAGAGATCATATTACTTTAAAACCAGCTAACCTTGCAGCATTTGGAGCTCCAGATGTTATTGGATTAATTGTTCGCGATTCTACAGCTTATAATGTTTTGGGAAGAATAGAATATGTGCATGATAATACCATCAATCCAACCATGAATATTTGGGAAGGATTAAGATTTAAAGCATACATGGAATTCATTTTACCAGGTGCCGATAAAAAATTTATTCCCGGACAAGAAACTTTCAATTTTGGTTTTGATGCTCGTCATTATTTACCAATTTATAGAAATTGCATTTGGGCTGTTAGGGCAGCAGCAGATATTAGTTGGGGCAATAAAAAAATTATTTACTATTTAGGTGGTGTTGATGGTTGGATTAGTCCACAATTCAATAATAACAACCCTCCAGCACAAGATCAATCTTATGCTTTTCAGAGTTTAGCAGTAAATATGCGTGGCTATAATCAAAATGTTGCAAATGGTAATAATGCTTTTGTTATCAACAGCGAAATTAGATTACCCATTTTTACTACATTTTTTAATAAGCCTATTAACAATGCTTTTTTGAGAAATTTGCAATTGGTTCAATTTCTAGATTTGGGTACAGCATGGAATGGAAAATATAATGGTATAACAAGACCAACAGAAATATATACACAACCAAATAATCCAATAACAGTTAAAATTGATGCTGGTGGTTTAGGCCCCTTTGCTGGTGGTTATGGTTTTGGATTACGAAGCACAGTTTTCGGATATTTTTTAAAGTTTGATGTAGCATGGCCTATGAAAGGTGTTTTTGTAGGAAAACCTATAGGATATTTTGCTTTAGGTGTAGATTTTTAATTTAATTCGTTGCTTTAATTTTAATATGTCTTTACAAACAACAGTCGATTTTTTAGAACCAATTAACCTTGCATATCTCTCCAATGATGAAGGATTTAGAGATACACAAATTGGTAAACATATTCTTGTACATGATGAAGAATTTCCTGATATCAGTCAAGCCGAAATGGTAATAATTGGCTGTGGAGAAATGAGGGGAAATGGATTAGAATATGATAATAGCTCCTCACCAGATGAAATTAGAAAAGAATTTTATAAACTTTTTCATTGGCATAATAATGTGCATGTTGCAGATGTGGGTAACGTAAAAAAGGGTGCTAGTTTACAAGATACTTATGCAGCTTTACAAACAGTAGTTACAGAACTTTTAGAACAAAATAAAAAAGTAGTTATTTTGGGTGGAAGTCATGATATTACTATGGCACAATATGGTGCTTATGTATCAATGGAAAAGCTAGTAGAAGCTGTTTGTGTAGATGCTGCCATTGATTTAAATATGGATAGTGTTTTACTTGCAGATAATTTTTTAATGGATATGCTTACAAGTGAGCCCAATTTTGTAAAGCATTACACACATATAGGTTTCCAAAGTTTTTTATGTCATCCGCATATGTTAGAAACCATTGATAAATTAAGATTCGATTGTTATAGAGTAGGTACTGTAAGAGATAATATTGATGAAATGGAACCAGCCATAAGAAACTCTAATTTGTTTTCTTTTGATATTAGTGCAATTCAATATGCACATGCACCAGCAAATAAATTAACACCAAATGGGTTTACTGGTGAAGATGCTTGTAAATTAATGCAATTTGCAGGTTTAAGTAAATCTGTAAACACAGTAGGTATTTATGGTTATTATCCAGCTAATGATGTAGAAGGTTTAACTGCCAAACAAATTAGTCATATGCTTTGGTATTATATGGATGGAATTTATAAAAGTAAAATGGAAGCAGACATTGATAATAAAGATCAGTTCAATGAATATTCTTTGGTTTTATCTGATATAGACACAGTTTTTTTACAAAGTAAAAAAACAGGCAGATGGTGGATGAAAGCTCATGATGGAAAATTTATTCCATGTTCTAAAAAAGATTATTTAACTGCAAGCAATAATGATATTCCAGAAAGATGGATGCGTTACGCAGAAAGATCGTAATTATTTATATGAATATTTTTTAAAGGTTAACAAAACAGTTAACCTTTTTTATTGGTTGTAGCTTTCAGTTTTCAATTATTTAATATTGTAATCCTTTATTTATAAGTGTTTCAAGGTTTCCCCCCTAGTTTAAGGGATTGTGCAGGTGTAGTATTAGTTTGATTTTTGCTTTGTCAAACTCCTTAAACAACTAAACAACACAAACATGAAACACATTCAAAAAATCGTAGCGTCTATTATAGTAATAGCAGCTACCATCTCAACTGCAAATGCTCAATCAACTGCTTCTGCATCTGCCTCAGCCACAATTGTAACTCCAATCAGCATTGTAAAAAATGTAGATATGAACTTTGGTAACATTGCTGTTACTAGTTCTGGTGGTACTGTAGTATTAGCTC
>JAGXRG010000014.1 GCA_018335935.1 Chitinophagaceae bacterium
TATTTATAATTTGATTGTTTTCATTATTACTAGATGAACTACCATACATATAAACACCATAATAACCTCCAACTATCTTGTTCTTCTCAATTAAATTACCATTACCATTATTACCCTGACTAGCTGTTCCTGTGGCTGATCCATTAATAATTATTCCTGAATAATTAGAACTATTTGATGAGGTTGATGTTGTAATTGTACATCTTCTAATAATATTACTATCGGCCTGATTGGTTAATACAACTCCCCAACCATGTGAACTTCCTGATGATACATCTACATTTAAACTATCTATTGTAATAAAATCGGCTCCATTTAATATTAAACCTGCTCTATCTGCTGTGCCTGTAGCTGTATAGTTTAAGCTCTCTCCATTACCATTAATTATTACTCTGTTTGTTGAACTTGCCCCATTAATTACTGGTATAATAACTTGCTCCATATAAGGACCACTACCTGGTAATATATTAAATACTACTGTACTATCTATTCCACAACTTATAGAATTAATAGCTTCTGTTATAGATTGAAAATTACCACCACCTGAAGGCTGTCCTGCATTAATAGTAAAGGAGCCCTTTACTAACGGTGGGGTTTCAATTAATAAAGTAGGACTAGAATTTTGAGTATTTCCACTACATGTTACTCTACATCTATAGTATGAACTAGAGATTTGGGCTTGACTAACAGTAGAAGTAGTATCACCTGGCATTGGAAACCAAGTTGTCCCATTAGCAGATGAATCCCATTGATAGGTTAAACCAGTTCCAATACTTGAGCCACTTAAACTAAGGGTAAAAGGTACACCCGAACATGCAGTAGTTACTGATGCATTAGCAATACCTGCAGTTGGTGGTGCTGTACAAACATTAGCAGAATTCCAAGTAAATGTAATATCTGGTCTTGTGGTTTGATCACCTCTATTGGTAGTTGTTGCAGAACCACAAAGATTATCTAAATTATCAGCAGCATATGTATGAGAGCCATTAAAGCTAAGTCCAGTTGTCCAAGGAGATAAAGCATTATCTGACCAAAAAGTACCACTAGTTGTATTTGCATCTCCATTACAAATTTCTACAACTATATTATCTGAACCATTCCAATAAAAAGGAGAAGGAAAACTAAACTCATTAATACCTAATACAGGAGTATAATTTACTGGACCAAAAACAGGGCCTGAACTACCATTTAATGTTTCCCAAGTAGAAGCAGATAAAGATGTTGTAGTTGTTGTACCAATACTGATGGTATAATTTTCAATTATTGCTACACCATTTAAATTAGTAACATTAATTTTAATACCAAAAATATTACCTACAGCCATACCTGCTGTTTGAAGTTCAGAAGCTGTGTATAAATACTGTGCTCTACTGCCTTCCCAATAATCTTGCAAAGGTGCTGGATAAATTGAGCCAGTATTTGTACCAGAATTTGCTCCAATATAAAAGTCAGTTTGAGACTGTACAGTGAAGTTGAAAAATAGTAGAATTAGTAATGAATAGATTTTTCTCATGGTAAAAATTAAGGTGAATAAATAAGCTTTTTAGCTTCTGACCTTTGGCAAAATAGCCAATCACATCCTTAATACCATGAGCTTAACACAATTCAAATTGCATTCTAATTTAATTCTAATAACATTCTAATTTGAAATAAAAAAGGCTTTGCTTACGCAAAACCTTTTTATAGTTTGTTATATTTTAGAAATTATTTTTTCTTTTCAACCTTACCTAAAGGCTTACTTTTTGCAAAGTCAACCAAGATTGGAGCAGCCACAAAAATTGAAGAATATGTACCTGTAATAACCCCAACTAACATTGCAAATGAGAAACCTTTTGTTACTTCACCACCAAATAAGAATAAAATTAAAATGGTTAAGAAAACAGTTAATGAAGTCATAATAGTACGACTCAAGGTTTGATTAATTGCAGTATTTATAACTTGTTCTTTAGGCATTGTTGGATATAATCTAGAGTCTTCTCTAATTCTATCATAAACAATCACTGTATCATTCATAGAGAATCCAATTACTGTTAATAATGCAGCAATAAAATGTTGATCTATTTCTAATGGGAAAGAAACAAACTCTCTGCAGAAAGAAAACACTGCTAAGGTTACACAAATATCATGTAACAAGGCTACAATTGTTCCTAAGCTATAACGCCAGTCTCTAAATCTGATGAAGATGTAGAAACAAATTAAAAATATAGCAATAATCCCCGCTTTAACTGCACCTCTTTTTAAATCAGATGAAATACTTGGCAATACAGTTTGTGAACTTTCTTTATGATAAGTTGAGAATTTAGCAAAAGTGGTATTTTCTGGTAAGTATTTGCCAGATAAACCATTAAACAAGGTTTGTTCAACTTCAGCATCAACTTTTAACCCTGCTTCTTTAATTTTATAAGCTGTGGTGATATTTAATTTTTTACCATCAGTTCCAATTGTTTTAACAATAGGCATCTCTCCAGCAAAAGTGGTTTTTAAATCTTCTCTTAAAGCATCTGGATCTATTTTAGTATCGAACTTAATGGTATAACTTCTACCACCTGCAAATTCAACACCTTGATCAAAACCATTAAATAAAGAAGCAATACCAAATGCTAATACAACGAAAGATAAGCCATAGGCATATTTTCTGTACTCAATAAATTTATAAGATGCATGTTTGAAAATTCTTTTTGAAACTGCAGTGAAGTATTGGAAACGACGATCTTTCTTTTCATCTGCATACATATCTGTAATTAATCTAGACACCAAGATTCCACAGAATAAACTCAATGTAATACCTAACATTTGAGTAGTTGCAAAACCCAAGATAGGTCCTAAACCAAAAATGAATAAAATTGCAGCAGTTAAAAATACAGTAACGTGGGCATCTAATACTGGTGCTAAAGAACGTTTATAACCTTCATTAACTGCAACATCATATTTCTTACCTCGTATGAGTTCTTCTTTAATACGTTCAAAAATAATTACGTTAGTATCAACAGCCATACCAATAGTAAGTACTAAACCTGCTATACCTGCAGCTGTTAAAGTAAATCCTAATGATGCTAATACACCAACTGTAAATAATAAGTTTAAGATTAAAGCAATGTTGGCAATCCAACCAGCAGTGTTATAATATAATAACATTAAGATGAAGATGACACCAAATGCAATTGCAAAACTTAAAGCACCCCCTTTAACTGCTTCAGCTCCTAAAGTTGGCCCAATAATGTATTGGTGAACAATTTTTGCTGGTGCAGGTAAAGTACCACTTTCTAAAATTTGAGATAAGTCAGTAGCATCTTGTACAGAAAAACTACCTGTAATTTGAGAACGACCTTCTTTAATTGCACTTATAATATTTGGTGCAGAGTACACTGTATTATCTAAAACAATTGCAATGGGTTTTCCTATATTTCTCTCAGTCATTTTACCCCATATATTAGTACCAACTGCATCCATTTCCATAGAAACAACAACTTCACCACTTTGACCATAATCTGGTCTTGCACCAGTAATATGATCACCTTCTAACTCAGCTTGGTCATTATCTAAAGTTTTAATGGCATAAAGTGATAAGAAATTTAAATCTTTATCATCTCTATCTCTTTCTAATTTTCCATATACAAATTTTGCATTTGGTGGAAATTTAGTTTTTACGGTTTCTAGAGCTAAATATTGATTAACCGTAGCAGTATCTTTTATTAAAACATAACCTAAATTAGATGGCCATTTTTGCACTCCTTTATCATCATAAGGTTGTACAAATTGTACCAAACGTAATAAAGGATTAAGTTTACTACTATCTACTTTTGCAGTAGTAGTAGTATCTTTCTTAGTTGAATCTGTGTTAGTTTTGGTACCTACTAAATAATCTTCTAAAGATTTATCAGCAGCACGAATATTATCGGCAATATCAATTACTCTATAACATTCAAAGAATTGAAGGTTTGCAGTAGATTGTAAAAAGTTTCTTACTCTTTCAGGGTCTTTTGCACCTGCTAATTCAATATTAATAGTTCCTTTTTGTTCATCTGGATTAATGTTTGGAGAAGCTACACCAAACTTATCTATACGATTACGAATAATGTTAGTGGTGTTTTTGAAGGCTTCTACAGACTTATCTCTTAAATAACTTACAACATCATTATTGTTAGATGAAAACTTAATTTTTCCATTACTTTTATTAATGAAGAAATTGGCAAGATTGTTACTCGAACCTAAGCTTTTATATTCTTCAACAAATAGGCTAATTAAATCAGCACCTGTATTTGCTTTTTTAGCTACAGCACTTTCTAAAGCTTTATTGAAATTGGCATCTTTTGGATAATCAGCTAATGATTTAATTAAACCATCCATGCTCACTTCCATAGTTACACTCATACCACCTTGTAAATCTAAACCCAAAGCAAGTTCTTTGTCTTTAGCATTTCTGTATGTTGTAAAACCAAACCATCCAATTTTTGATGATTTAGTACTATCTAATAAAACTTGTAATCTGTTTTCAGTTACTAATTTTAAACTATCAGCATAAACAGCTTTTAATGCTGCATCGGTTGCACTAGGATATCTTTCTTCTGGAGAAACAAAATTTCTTTTAACCCAAGTCTCAGCTTTTTTTTGCATTTCAGACTCGTGACTACGAACAAAAAATGTAAATGAAAGTTGGTATAAGCAGATAATGGTGAGTAGAACGGCAAAAAATCGCACTAAGCCTTTCAGTTGCATAACTATTATTTTTTAATTTTAGGTTGGCAAAGATAGGGGTTGAGCATATAAGAAATTCAGCAGTTTTTTGGCATTTTCAGGTGTTTTTTTCACAAAATATGATTTGAAAAAAGACTTTTAATAGATTTTATTTCATATAATCCTAAATATCACTCCAATTCAAAACAAATGGAAGGATATTTGTTAACTCATTTCTTTCAATAAAACATCTATGAAGCATCTTTATAAAATATTATTTATTTGGGCACTAATATGCTCTCACTTTCAATTGAATGCTCAAGAATTGCAAGTATTAACTAGTGGAAATAAAACCTCAATTAGAGGCCTATCTGTGGTAGATAATAATATTGTTTGGGCAAGTGGAAGTAATGGAATGGTGGCTAGAAGTGTTGATGCTGGTAAAAACTTTAATTGGATTCAAGTTCCGAATTTTGAAAAAAAAGATTTTAGAGATATTGAAGCGTTTGATAGTAATACAGCCATCATTATGTGTATTACAGAACCTGCTTTCATTTTAAAAACAATTGATGGAGGTAAAAATTGGAGGACTGTTTTTTTTGATTCTACGAAAGGAATGTTTTTAGATGCTATGTATTTTAAGGATGAAAAAAATGGAGTTGTAATTGGAGATCCTATAAACAATAAACCCTTCATTGCAACTACTCAAGATGCTGGAGAAACTTGGACAACATCTTTAAATTTTAATTCTAATTCTCTTAAAGAAGGTGAAGCATTTTTTGCTTCGAGTGGAACAAATATTCAACTTTTTAAGAATAATACAATTTATGTTTCTGGTGGAACTAGTAGCAATTTATATTTAAATGAGCAACAACTAGAATTGCCAATTATTCAAGGCATTCAATCAACTGGAGCAAATTCAATCTCAATTATTAAAAATAAAGCCATTATTGTTGGAGGAGATTTTACAAAAGACAGTACCACTACTCAGAATTGTGTATTGGTTAATTTAAAAACTTTAAAAGTTACCACACCTAAAACACCACCATCTGGATATAGATCGTGTGTAACGTTTATTCATAAAAATAAAGTCATAGCATGCGGATTAAATGGAATTGACCTAAGTGAAGACGAGGGAATGAATTGGAAAAAAATTAGTTCTGAGGGTTTTCATGTGGTACAAAAAGCAAAAAAGGGCAATGCAATTTTCTTGGCAGGAAGCAAGGGTAGAATTGCAAAACTAATATTATAAATCCTGCATCATTTTTAAAAATAATGCTAACCCTTTTCTTTTTTCATCATCCATTGTATAAGAAATGTTTTGAGTGAAATATTTCTTTAAGTCGTAAGAATGAAAATCAAGTGAAGCAATAACATCATCAATTTTTTCAATACCCATAGAGTTTGCATTATTAAAAGAATGAATAAACTCACTGGACATTTTTTTATTGGCAACCCATGCTGCAAAAACAAAAGGTAAGCCAGTATGTTCTTTCCATGCCTTTGACAAATCGTATTGATATTGAAATTTAGATAAAGATTCTAAAGCTCTATCACCAATAATTAATCCTGCTGTTGTACCATTTATTTGTTCTATATAATTTTCTGTTGCATGTATAAACTCAACCTCTTGTTTCCAAAAATGTTTCAACAATATTCTAGTAAGATTTACTGAAGTTCTACTTTGATAGTCTAAATAAACATGTGTAATTTTTTCAATGGGTTGCTCCGAAAATAAAGCTACACTAACAACCTCATTAATTGAACCAATACAATAATCACTAACAATATGGTATTCGTTTAAATGATTAATTATAGCCACAGGTACTAATCCCAAATCAATCTCATTATTCAACAACATTGCAGCAATTTTTGAAGGGTAGTCTTCAATCAAGTCAATTTGCTGTAAAATGTTACTCTGTTTAAATCCGTATAGTAAAGGCTTTGTGTTTAAATAACTAACTGCTCCTACCTTAATCTTATTCAATTCTGCTAATTTTGTTGCAAATGTATTTTAAAATACATACTTAAAAAACATCAACTCATGGAATTAAACTCTCTTACAGCTATATCACCTATTGATGGAAGGTATAGAAAGCAATTAGCATTCTTAGATCAGTATTTTTCTGAATATGCTTTAATGAAGTATAGAGTAAAAGTTGAGGTTTTATATTTTATTTTTCTGTCTAATAAAAAATTCTTTAAGCTTTCTAACAAAACCAAACAAAATTTATTGGAGGCATGTGATCAGTTTAGTTTACAAGATGCATTAGAAATAAAAGAGACTGAAGCCATCACTAATCATGATGTTAAAGCTGTTGAATATTTTGTAAAAAATATCATTAAAAAAAATGGTGAAGGAAATTTAGTGGAATGGGTTCATTTTGGATTAACCTCTCAAGACATTAATAACACAGCTATACCTAAACTTCTAAAACATTTTTTTGAGTATGAATATTTACCTACTATTTTAAACTTACAAAACCAGATAAATCAATTAGCTAAAAGTTTAAAGCATGTAACCATTCTAGCAAAAACACATGGACAGCCTGCTTCTCCAACAATTTTGGGTAAAGAAATGATGGTTTTTGTTGAAAGATTACAACACCAAATTCATTTATTAGCCCATATTCCATTTACTGCAAAATTTGGTGGTGCAACCGGAAATTTTAATGCACATCATGTTGCATTTCCAGAAAAAAAATGGATTCAATTGGCCAACGACTTTGTTGAAAAAGATTTGGAATTACAACGTCTGCAATTCACAACACAAATTGAACATTACGATTACTTAGCAGCTCAATGTCATGCTATTGTTAGAATCAATACTATCCTCATAGATTTTTGTAGAGATATCTGGACTTATGTAAGTATGGATTACTTTAAACAAAAAACAAAAGCTAATGAAGTAGGCTCGTCTGCAATGCCACACAAAGTAAACCCGATTGACTTTGAAAATGCAGAGGGCAATTTAGGAATTGCTAATGCATTGTTTGAACACTTGGCAGCTAAGCTTCCTATATCTCGTTTACAACGAGATTTAACCGATAGTACCGTTTTAAGAAACATAGGTGTTCCTTTTGCTCATAGTGTTTTAGCCATCTTCTCTATTAAAAAAGGGATTGATAAATTAATTGTGAACGAAGTGGCTATTCAAAAAGATTTAGATAATAATTGGGCTGTTGTAGCAGAAGCTATTCAAACTATTTTAAGAAGAGAGAATTATCCAAACCCTTACGAAGCTTTAAAGCAATTAACCAGAGGAAAAGATCAAATCAATAAAACTTCTTTACATGAATTTATTAATGGATTAAAAGTTTCGAAAAAAGTGAAAGATGAACTTAAAAAAATAACGCCATATAATTATACAGGGGTTAGTTCTAATTATTAATTTTTTATTGATAAATGATTAATTAAATTCTTTTAGTAGCTTAACTACAATTTTATCTATTGGTAGAGAAACGTCATTTTCACTCAAATTGTTTAAATCAATCCATTTAAATACTTCAGCATTATTATTATCTTTTTCTAATTGTGTTTTTTGATTAATAGTTTCAATGTGTTTTTTTATATCAAAAATTTCACTAACCTTAACCTTATAATAAATAGAAATAATTTGATGATTAGGGTTAAAAGCAGAAACCTGAAAAAAATCTGTAGTATACAAATGCTCAACAATTTGAATATCTAATTCAGTCTCTTCTTTAAACTCTCTAATCAAACAATCTTTAATACCTTCACCAAATTCTAATCCACCTCCAGGAAATTTGGTATAATGTTTGCCTTTAATAAACTCGTTGCTTAATAAAATTTGGTTATGATTGTTTAATAAAATACCATATACTCTTATATTGAAAATCATAGTGTTACAAGATTACAACAATATTTTATCAATAAAAAATCCACATTTTAATTAAGCATAACAAGAAAAACTTGTAATTTACATGTATATACACTAAATTTGCCAACAACAATGCAAAAAACACTCGACATACTTAAAACAGCTTACAGAAGTGGTATTGAACCTACAATGGATTTATTGTATCATAAAGAACAAAATATTCCAGGTTCATTAGTTTTTAATATGAATCGTTATTATGCTCAACATCCTTGGGTAGCTGATGATACAGGTATGATGGTGTATCATTACAACGAACAAAAACCAAATGATAATTATTTAGAATTACGTTTTTGTATCTCGGGTAATAGATATTGCGAAGAAAAAGGATGTGGTCATTGTGAACAAAAACCAACTGAAAATTGCAATGGCAAACTAAATACGGTTGATGTTTTTGTTTTTCACTTCTCTTCAACATTCTTACACCAATTTACGCATAATGTAAAATTGAGTAATAGAAAAGATGAAGTATTAGCATTTAAACATCCCGCAGCTTTTACAAAATTATTTCCTCTTTGTGCTAAAAAAAGAAATGTACTAGATGCTTTATTAAATCATAGTTATACCGGTGCTCTTGAAAATATTTTCTTAAATGCAAAAATTCATGAGTTGTTATTGTATAGCTTAGATTGTTTAGTTGATGAAAAACAAGAAGGCTTTAGCTGTAAGTTTCTACAAGATGAACACAGTTTACAAGCCATTTATAATAGCAGAGAAATTTTATTGCAAAATATTGGCAACCCAATAACCATAAAAGATTTAAGTAGAATGGTAGCCATTAATGAATGCTATTTGAAAAAAGGCTTTAAAGAAGTTTTTGGTACAACTATATTCGACTTTTTTCAACAACAAAGAATGGAGCATGCAAAATATTTGTTATACGAAAAAGGATTGAGTGTTACAGATGTATCTGCATTATTGGGATATTCTTCAATTTCGCATTTCTCAGCAGCGTTTAAAAAACATACTGGCTTAAAACCATGTGATTTATTACGCTAATTTATTTCTCTTCTACTTTTTTGATTTGATTATTTTTGGTGCATGACAAATAGTGCCATCGCCGATAATTTCTCCTTGCTATCTAAACTTATGGATATACATGGAGAAAATAGCTTCAAATCAAAATCATACTCCATAGCTGCATTTACTATTGAAAATCTTCCACAAGAATTATCAAGTGTTGATAGAAATAAAATTGCTGCCATCAAAGGTATTGGTGATAGTGTGGCAAATAAAATTGTAGAACAATTAGATACTGAATCACTTTCAATATTAGATGAATATATTTCTAAAACTCCGCCTGGAATTATTGAAATGTTGCAAAATATAAAAGGTTTAGGTCCAAAGAAAATTGCTACAGTTTGGAAAGAAATGGAAATTGAAACTGTTGGAGAACTGCTCTATGCTTGTAATGAAAACAGGTTAACACTTTTCAAAGGTTTTGGAGAAAAAACACAACTCAGTATAAAAAACTCAATTGAATTTTATTTTAGCACATTTGGAAATTATCTATATGCACAAATTGAGACTTATGCCATGAGCTTCGATAAAATGTTACAAGCTCAATTTAAAAACGAGCAATTTGTAATGGTTGGTGATTTTAAAAGACAGTTAAACATTATAGATAAAATTGAATGGGTAACCACATCAACTAAAAAAACATTAGTTGATTTTTTTGTAACTAATCATTACAAAATTCAAACTGAAGATGAAATGCATATTTCGTTTAAAGGAGCTGAGAATGTGTTATTACAATTTTATTTAACCAACAAAACCAAATTAGCATATCAACAATTCTTAAAAAATGGTTCAAAAGAATTTTTAAGTTATTGGCAAAATAATTTGATACTTGACATTAATAAGAATTATCAAAATGAAGAAGAAATATTTGCAATAAATCAAGTTGATTTCATTCCTATTTATAAAAGAGAAACTATTAATACTATTGAACTTGCAAAAAATAATTTACTACCCAAATCAATAAATACAAATGATATTAAAGGCATCATTCATTGCCATAGTAGATGGAGTGATGGTAGCAATTCTTTAGCAGAAATGGCTTATGCTGCAAAAGAAAAAGGTTTAGAATACTTAGTAATCAGCGACCATAGTAAAACTGCTTTTTATGCTCAAGGTTTGCAAGTAGAAAGAGTTATTGCACAACAGCAAGAAATTGAAGAATTAAATAAAAAACTTGCCCCGTTTAAAATTTTTAAAAGCATTGAAAGTGATATTTTGAATGATGGAAGTCTTGATTATGAAAATGAGATTTTACAGACTTTTGATATTGTTATTGCTTCAGTTCACTCAAATTTATCTATGCCAGAAGATAAAGCCATGATGCGTTTAATAAATGCCATTGAAAACCCATACACTTCAATTTTGGGACATTTAACAGGCAGACTTTTATTAAGCAGAAACGGTTATCCAATTGATCATGAAAAAATAATTGATGCTTGTGCCTACAATAATGTTGTTATTGAACTGAATGCACATCCTAGAAGATTAGACATAGATTGGAAATGGATTGATAAAGCATTAGATAAAGGTGTTTTAATTTCTATCAATCCAGATGCACATAATATTGAAGGATTTGATGATTGCAAATATGGTGTGTTGGTGGCTCAAAAAACTTTGTTAACCCCTGAGAAAAATTTGAGTAGTTTCTCATTAGAACAATTTGAAAATTTTATTGTGCAACAACACTTAAAAAGAAACTCACATTAAAGGCAGTTGAACATAAAAAATTGTTCCATTACCCGAAGTTTCAAACCAAATTTTACCATTAGAGTGATCAACAATTCCTTTACAAATAGCTAACCCCAATCCTGTTCCAGAAGATTTTGTTGTAAAATTTGGAGTAAACATTTTAGAAGCAATATCATCAGAGATTCCAGCTCCATTATCTTGTATAGCAATATTAACGTGTTTTCCAAGTAATTCATAACTGATGCTTATTTGTGCCAGTTCATTACCCGTTACTGCTTCAACAGCATTTTTAATAATATTTGTAAACAATCTAACCATTTGAATTTTATCGTTATAAATTAAAATTGGTAGTTGCAATTGATGATGTTCTATATGAACTTTATCGTCTATATTAAACAGTTGAATTACATTATTAATAACATCAGTTAAATTTAATTGTTCTAATTTGTTGTTACCAATATTAGCAAATTGAGAAAAATCTTCAGCAATTTTACTAAGTTGATCTATTTGTTCAATTAATGTTTTAGAAACTTTCTTTGAAAGTAGTTTAACATTTGGATCAGCATTATCTATACTTTTTTGTAAGTATTGTAAACTTAATTTCATTGGAGTAAGAGGATTTTTTATCTCATGTGCAACTTGCTGTGCCATTTCTTTCCAGGCCATTTCCTTCTGACTTAATGCAAATGCTTGTGCAGTTTCATGCAGCTTTCGAACCATAACATTATACTCATCAACCAACATGCCTATTTCATCTTTTTTAGTCCAAACAATTTCTTCACTTTGCTCTTTCCAGTTAACTTCTTTCATTTTATTAGCAATGAGCTTGAACGAACTTGTTATTCTATTTGCTATGAAATAAGCAATGGCTGCAGCAATTAAAAATATAAATGCATTTAAATTCATTAAGGTTAAAATAAAACTCGAAATTTCATTTTCTAATTCTTCCTCTGCATTTAAAAATGGCACATTTATGCAAGCAACAATTTTACCTTCATGATTGACCAATGGCTTATATAAGCTGCTATAATTTAATTCACTTATTTGTTCATCTTTTCTAAATAAAGATTCATGATTAAAAAATATTTTTTGATATGCTATTGGATTCATTCTAGCATCAACTAGCTTTTTGTTATAGATATAAGGCTGTGTAGAGAAAAGTAAATTTCCCGTTGAATCAAATAAATTAAAATCTACACCAAGCTGCTTTGCATAGGCGGTTAGCTCAGGCTCATGTTTGGCTTTTAAATAATTGGTATCGGCTTTATATAGATCTACAATCTGAGTTGAAATATTATTTAATGACTTTACTAATCTATCCTGACTTGTTTGATTGAACTTATCAATAAAGAATAAAATTGTAACAACCCCAATAATTAAGAAAGAAAATAATGAAACAAAAATAATTACTGCTCTTATTTGTGCACGAATGTTTAATTGTATTGAATTCAATAAAACTTTCAAATTAAATTTTGAAAGCACAATTCTATTAATGACTAAGAAAATGAAAATGATAAATAAAAATGATAAGAATAGGTAAGCAAAAAAAGTAATAAAATCAAGTAAATCTCTATCAGTTTTAACAAGTATAATTGTCTTTTCAGAATTTGGCTGATATACCAATATGCTTTTAGAACGCTCTTTTCTAAACTGATATTTTTCACTTTTGTTTTGATGCAATAAACCAAAATTGTAATTACCATCTTGATCTATAAGTTTGCCATTATTGTATATAGCATAAGCATAATTTGTTAACAGATCATCTACCTGCCATTGTTTAAACAGTACAGGAAAAACGCTATTATTTTTTTCTTTTTTTTCTTCAAATAATATGAATAAAGTATGTGCTATTTTGTCGTTAACATTATAAAGTTCTTTCTTATATAAGTATGTTTTTGCATTTGATGTGCCTTGAAAACTGTATAGATTTTTATCCGGAATAATTTGCTTTGCATTTGAAATATAATAGCTCAGTGTATTATAACTTAATGTATCAATATTGTTGATAGGTTTATGAATACTATCGAACATATAAATATGAGTATTAAATTTATTGAGGTAGCCAGAAAAATTTTCAGCGACTAAACTATCACGTAAAAATTTAGTTTCTTTTTCATTTTTAAATCGATCCATATTAAAAACAAAAAAGGCATTACTAAATCCTGTAGCAGCAATATTCAATAAATTCTCAACTGTAGCATCTGATTGTAGATAAACTTTCTCAGCAACTTTTTTCCTTTGTTCTAATTCTAGGTTTTTAGTGAAGTAGATAATTAATGAAGATGCTAAAAAGGTAAAAAATAAGATCCATTTTAATGATAGGGTTACACTATTATCAGAACTTGTTTTTTGTCGAACAAATACATTTTTTTCTAGTAAAACAAAAACAAATCCAATTAAAATAATTATTAAGAATAACCAAGGAAAATCATTTTTATAATTCAATAATAATGCTCCACTAGGAAATGCAAAAATGACTAAACTAAAAATGATGATTATAATATTTTGCTTATTCATCTCAATTGGTTGTAATAGCAATTGAGCAATCTTATAAAAATTAATAAATAATAAGCAAATACATATTAAAGCAACGCCAGTATAAATATCTAGACTAAAAAAATTGCTTACATTGAATGAAATTTTAGAATCAATCACTAAACTTTTTAACACACTTACTACACCAAATGTTAAAAAAGATACTACTCCAAGTCGGAGTATTCGGTTCCATAATCGAACTTTATTAGTGAGCATTGAATTGTTTTTATAAAAAGAAACAACCCAAAAAATCAATAATAAATTCACTAATAAATCACCAAGAGATCTGTGCAAAAAATTAGAAGCATAAATTGATGGATCAAATAATGAAAGCTTTTTGAAATTGAAGCAAAATCCTTGAATGCAATAACTCAACAGTCTTAGCATGCCTATAACACCAATTAAAATTCCAAAACCAATTTTGAAATTAACTTTCTTGACAACATCGTTACAAAAATTATTGATAAAAATTAAGAATGCAGTTAATCCTAAAAGACGTAATAAAATAATGTACCAAGTATAGTAAATAATTGGCCCTTGCTGTGTTTTTTTTAAATAAGCCAATACATTTCCATTATTACTTTTAATGGGATTAGGGTTTACCTTTTTTTCTAATTGATAATATTTATAATACTGACCAAAGCCATCAAATTTGGGTGTTAAATATTTATTGGTAATAAAATATTGCCACTTAATAGGAATTACAGCAATTACTACAAAATTGTTTTGTTGAGTTAAAACTTTCTTTCGAATAATTTCAAAACATCCATTCTCATATTCTGTAACATAAACACTATCTATAATGCATTTATCTGCATCATTTAAATTAAATTTATTCGTACTCCAAGCTTTTAATTTTAGTAAGGAATCAGACTGAATGGTATATACGAAAATTCCATATGGTTCATTATTATATCTATAAAGAAAATTATTATTTTGCTTACAGTTAAGTTGCTTCAGAAAAGTAGTATCGTTTATAATACTGTAAAATGACTTCTCTTTTTCCTGAATACTATGTTCTATTTTTTTAGCAACATTTTGTGGTGAAAAACTTTCAGTTACTATTCTTTGTAAAATGTAAGAAGCAAAACAAAAAGCTATACCTACCAGAAGTAAATAACGCTTTTTTAAAAATAAAATCTGCTTTAACTCCTTAATCACGTTGTTGTTTTTTTATAGAATTCCATAGACTATCCATTTCTTCCAAACTTAAATCAGCTAAGTGCTTATTATCAACCAAAGCCATTGCTTCCATTTTTGCAAAACGATCTATAAATTTTTTATTTACTTTATCGAGAGCAACTTCTGGATCTACTTTTAAAAATCGTGCATAGTTTACTAAACTAAACAAAACATCTCCAAACTCTTCTTCAATTTCAATTTGACTTTGTTCTTTAATGGCTTGCTTTAGTTCTTGCATTTCTTCTTCAACTTTCATCCAAACATCATCAATATGTTTCCATTCGAATCCAACTTTTTTTACTTTTTCTTGAATACATAATGCTTTTGGCAACGCATTCATTGAGCTTGGCACTCCACTTAAAACACTTTTTTTACCCTCTTGTTGTTTTATTTTCTCCCAATTTTTTTTAACATCATCTTCATCATTAACAATAATATTGCCATAAATGTGTGGGTGACGATTTATAAGCTTTTTTGCTATTGTTTCTAGCACTTCTTCAATTGTAAATTTGTTTTGTTCTTCTGCTATTTTTGAATAGAATAATACATGTAAAATTAAATCTCCTAACTCTTCTTTTATATCCTCCCAACTTTCAGATAAAACTGCATCAGAAAGTTCGTAAGTTTCTTCAATTGTCATTGTTCTTAAAGATTGGATGGTTTGTTTTTGATCCCAAGGACATTTAGACCTTAATTCATCCATTATTTTCTTAAGTTCTAAAAACTTTACTGCGGTTGTATTCATGTTACAAATTTGAAGTATTGCTCATGATTTAAGCTGAATGATATCACAAATTTTAAACACCATTAGTTAACAATTGTTTAAGTAAAAATGCACTTTTTGACTCAATGATGAAACTTAAGTTGCTATTTTTACCCCATGAACAAGAATTTATTAATCTTAATTGTTGGAGTTTTATTTTATAACCCAATTTTTAGTCAGTTTTATTATAGCGATATTATATTGAATGAATTAGCTAATAGCAATTATACATTATTAAAAAATGCAGGTGTAAAAAAAGTAATTACTTCAAATTCTGGCGACGAAGAAGGTGTAAAAATTAAACAAACTTTTAAAGATAATTGGGCTATCGCAATAACAGAAGCTGAGCTATCTATTGGATCTACTAACACTTCTAAACAACATTATAGTAATAATAAAATAACCAGAAAAGAAGAGGAGATTAAAAATGTTAATTCAATTATTTACTATAACTATAATGAGCAAGGCAAGCTTAAAGAGATTATTTCAACTAGCACTGATACTTCACTAAATAAAGGATTTGAAGAAAGCCATCAATTTTTCTATTCTTCAAATGGTAATTTATCATCAATGCTTAAAGTTAAAAATGCTACTGACACAACAAAAGTTATTTTTATTTCAGATGAAAATAATAATGTTATTGAAGAAAGGTGGATAAGAAAAAATAAAACAATTGAAACTTATTATTACTATTATAACAACAAAAACCAACTAACCGATATAGTAAAGTTTAATTTAAAAGCAAATAGAATGTTGCCAGAGTTTTTATTCGAATATAATGAACAAAACAAATTGGTTCAATTCACTCAAATACCTTTTGGAAGTAGTAATTATTTTGTTTGGAAATACACTTATAACAATAAACAACTTAAAGAAATGGAAGTTGGTTTTAATAAACAAGGTGAAAAAATTGGTGAAATGAGCTATCGTTACGAATACAATTAATCACAAACTGTTACAGGTAATTTACCTTTAGGTTTAAATTTATTTAGAATTATATCAACTGAAAGTTGCTGTGTAGCTTCATTCTCATCGTAGCAGGCAACAATATTTTTATACCCACAAACATTTTTAATGGCATAAGGATTTCCAAAAAAGAAAGCATTTGCTTTAGGATTTTTCATTAAGTTTTGCAATAAAAATATATCAGCTTCACCTAAGCCAAAATTGTTTGCTGGCCTACGATTATAACTCTGAATGCTAACTATAATAGCATCGTAATCATCTCTTTTGGAAATAGAATCTAAAATACTTTTAGCATAACCATATTTTGAAACTTCATCCTTTATATATACACCTGGCTTAGGTTCTATAGAATCAACAATTTTAGGATTAACAGGTTGATTAATGGCAAAATAAAAAGTAGTTGCATTAAACTCTTTTTGCAAAATATTAGAAAAATAATTTTCAAACCCATTACCCAAACTAATATGAATAATTTTTCTAACATTATCATTAACTGCCAAATTTGAAAGATTGCTATTCAAAGCAGTAATTCCATTTTCAGCAATTTCTTTAATTAGACTATTAGTTGTTGCATTTAATTCACTAACAATATTTAGTGTGTCTATTGTCTTTGTAGTATTGAGTCCTAAGTTATATTTAGCCAACAAAACTTTCTTAACGCTTTTTTCAAAATCTTTTTTACAAATTCTTCCATCTGCAATTGCACTATCAATTTTCTTAATACTTAATTCAATATCTTCTGGTAATAACAAAACATCATTACCAGCAATCAACGACTGTACTGAGATTTCAGCATTAGGGAAATATTTAGTTACTCCTTTCATTTCTAACCCATCTGTAAAACTTAATCCTTTAAACTTCAAATCTTTTTTCAATAAATCATTGACAGCTTTTTTAGATAATGATGTAGCAAGGTTTTTTGTTGAATCAATTGATGGTACATAAAGATGGGCCATCATAACACTAGACACATTTTCTTTTATTAATTGTTTAAAGGGGTATAACTCAACAGAATCTAATTGGCTAACGGTTTTATTAATAATGGGCAAGTCTAAATGACTATCTACTGCCACATCTCCATGACCAGGAAAATGTTTAGCACATGCCATTACACCCGCATCTTGTAATCCTTTCATAAACTGAGTTGCATGAGTACTCACATGTTCTGGATTTTCTCCAAAAGATCTATCATTAATCACTGGATTATTAGGATTATTATTAACATCAATAACTGGTGCAAAATTTACATGAATGCCTAATCTTTTACATTGATTACCTATTGCATTTCCAACCTTATAAATTGTTGCTGCATTTTGAACAGCACCTAATGCAAAATTTTTAGGAAAAGCTATAACACTATCTAAACGCATACCTAAACCCCATTCTGCATCAATACAAATTAACATGGGTGTTATTGCTAATTGCTGATAATAATTGGTGAGTTTTGCTTGTCGAACAGGCCCCCCTTGAAAAAAGCACAGTCCACCTACATTGTATTTTTTAATTAATTCTGTAACACGATTTACATGTTCATTGCCTAAATTGCTATGAGCCCTAATAATCATTAATTGGGCAATTTTTTGTTCTTGTGTAAGTTCATTAAAAACACTATCTACCCAACGATTTGCAGGTTTTGAAGGTTGCAAAAATTGTTGGGCTTGTGTAATTTGAAAAAACAATAAACAAAAAATTAGAAAAATCTTTGGCATTTCGTGAAGTTAGTAAAAAAAGAAAAGCCATCTCTGCAGATGGCTTTGCATATTAAAAAATTATTCTTCAGTCTCGGTAGGTTCAGACAACTTTATTTCAATATTATTATCTTTTAATATTTTAAACCATTTAACCATTTTCTTTCTATCGCTATCATAAACCCTTTCAAAGTCCATAGAAGGAAACACTTTTTTAAAGTATTCTTTCATGGCAGAGGCATCTTTTTCATTTGGCAATAATTCAGTGGATGATTCCATTGCTTTAAATACATCTACTAAGTTCACATTTTCTCTTGTTGTATAAATTTCTATACTTTCTAAATGTGAAAAATTGTGAATTCTGTTGCTGGCAAATTTTGTTGATTTATCTTCTAATGATTTAATAATAGCTCCATCAGATTTACTGCTGACTAATTCAAACAAACCAGATAATTTGGTAACAGAAATTAATTTACTATACTCCATAATTAATAATTGGGCACAAATGTAATGGGAGAAGTTAAAAAATCAAATCTTACTTACGTTTTAATTCTACATTCCAGAATTTCCAGAGTGTAAATAGAAATATTGGAATAAATGCAAACAAAGCTAATTTATAAAAAACCTCATAAATTCTAACAATATAGGCTCGTATTGAAATTTGATCGGCTTTTTCTTTCCCTAAGAAAAAATCTAAGCTTGATTTAACTAATGGACTAATATATTTAATTTTATTCCAATTGGTATATTGAACATCTTCAAAAAGATAATTCATATTATAACCTTTTGGGAATTGATTTTTGTAGTAATTAATATTTTTTGAAACATCATCAAAACTCGCCATCTCACCATTAGGCTTTTTGAAATATAAGTTATAAAGAGGATCAAGAACAATCCAGTTTTTATCTTTTTTTACCTCAATAATAATATGGCCACCAAATTTTCCATTTACTTTCATTTGAGCAAATCTTATATTGTATCCATAAGATTTTAATATTCTAGATAATATTACAGATGCACTACCACAAGCACCATTACCTACAAGTAAATCCATTGTGCTTGGTCTAAAGAAATTTGCTTTTATGCCTTTAAATTGGTGTCCACCAAAAACCTCAAGTCGGTTATGTTCAAAACTATTTGCCAAATTTAATGCTCTAATAAAAAAAGTATCTTTATTGTGTTTGCCTATACTATCCTTGGTTATATGTTGTGCTATAGCACCATAAACTTCACGTTCATAAGTAGATTCTGACTTAAAATATCCTATTGAAGCAATTAAAAGGCCACATAAGAAAAATAGAAAATATAAATGAGTAAAAAAATAGATGAAACGTTTAAAATACTTCATATTGTAAATCAAATAAGCACTGAGATGATTAATTAAGTAAAAAGTTTAATCAAAATTGAAGGCAAATGTATTATTCTATTTCTAAAACAATCAAATTTGTTACAAATGGCTATTCATGAATTCTGATTCAAAAAATAAATTAGTAATTATTGGTGCAGGTGCGGCTGGCTTTTTTTGTGCCATTCAAGCAGCAAAACAAAATCCTGAATTAAAGATTATAATTCTTGAAAAAAGCAATAAGGTTTTAAGTAAAGTGAGGATTAGCGGTGGTGGTAGATGTAATGTTACACATCATTGTTTTGATAGTAATGAATTATCTAAAAAATATCCAAGAGGTGAAAAATTTTTGAAGAAGGCTTTTCATTGGTTTAATGTTAACGACACCATTAATTGGTTTAAAGCTCAAAATGTACTCTTGAAAACTGAAAGTGATGGAAGAATGTTTCCGGCAACTAATTCTTCTCAAACAATTATAGATTGCTTTTTACAATTAGCAGATCAACATAACATAGAAATTAATCTAAATCAGGAAGTACAAAACATTACAAAAAAAGATGAAGAGTTTACCATTACACTTTCTAATAATAGCAATATAACTGCCGATTTTATATGTGTTGCTGCTGGTGGTTACCCTAAACTCAATCAATTTAGTTGGCTTCAACAACTAGGACATAACATTATTTCACCTGTACCTTCATTATTCACTTTCAACTTGCCCAAAAATGCAATTACGTCTTTAATGGGTATTAGTATACCAGAAGTTAACATTAAAATTTCAGGAACAAAGTTTCAAAATAATGGACCATTATTAATTACTCATTGGGGGTTTAGCGGACCAGCAGTTTTAAAACTTTCTGCTTTTGCTGCAATTAATCTTGCTGCATTAAACTATCAATTTAACATACAAATAAATTGGGTCAATAAAAATTTTGATACTGTGAAGCTTTTTTTTGATGACTTAAGAAATAATAAACCAAAACAAAAAATCATTAATGCAAACTCTTTTAATTTACCAAGCAGATTGTGGCAATATTTTCTTGATTTAGCACAAATTAAAACTGAAATAATATGGGCAGAATTAACCGCTAAACAAGAAAATAATTTAATTAATTTATTAACTAATCAACAATTTATAGTTTCTGGTAAAACTACTTTTAAAGAAGAATTTGTTACCTGTGGTGGAATTGATTTAAATGAGGTTGAGGTAAATACCATGCAAAGCAAGAAAATAAATAATTTATTTTTTGCTGGAGAAGTTTTAAATATTGATGGAATTACAGGAGGTTTTAATTTTCAAGCAGCATGGACAACAGCACATATTGCAGCAAAAACCATTGCACAAAAAGCTCTATAAAATATTATGGAACTAAAAACTGACTATTAATATAATCAACAACACTTACTAAACTATTAGTTTCTTCAAAAACCTTTATTTGTCTGTCTGCACCGGTACCATTCTCAAGCATTTTATGAACATTATTAATCATATATCGGCTGGCTAATTCATCAACAACATCATCTACAAAATCTAACAATTCATAAATTAATAATCTAGTATTAACTTCAGTTTCTTTACCAAAGTCTATTAAACTTCCATCAATTCCATATCTGCCAGCACGCCATTTATTTTCATTAACTAATGCTCTTTGATAAATAATAAAATTTAAGTTTTGCATTCTTAATTTATAAAGTTTTGCACATAAAGCCTGAAATAATGCAGCAATGGTAATGGTTTCAGCAACTGTCATGGGTACATCACAAATTCTAAACTCAACAGTATTAAAAAATGGATGTACTCTTAAATCCCACCAAATTTTTTTAGCATTATCAATACAATTAGTCTTAATTAATAGATTTACATAATTATCGTAAGCTTCAATACTTTCAAAATAATCTGGTATGCCTGTTCTTGGAAACTTATCAAAAACTTTAGTTCTAAAAGATTTATATCCTGTTATTCTTCCTTCCCAAAAAGGAGAATTTGTACTTAGTGCAAAAATGTGAGGTAAAAAATATCTGGCACTATTGGCAATATGTAGAGCTATATTTCTATCTTCCATACCAACATGTACATGTAAGCCAAAAATTAAATTACTTCTTGCAGCTTCTTGTAATTCATTAACAATTTGATGATATCTTACATGGTCTGTTATCAACTGATTATTCCAATGGCTAAAAGGGTGTGTTCCAGAAGCTCCCATAGCAAAGCCTAAGTCGCCTGCTATTTGTGCAATAGTTCCTCTTAAAGTGGCTACATCTTTATACGCTTCCTCAATGTCTTTACAAATATCTGTTCCAACCTCTACAACAGCTTGATGCATTTCGGCCTTAACCTTATCTTTAATTATTTTATGTCCTTCATGAACTATTTTTTGATCATGACTAGTTAGTTCTCTTGTTTTAGGATCTATAACAAAATACTCCTCCTCTACACCAATAGTAAAATGACGATAATTAATACTAGCCATAAATAATTTTTATTAGAAAATAGTTTGGAGTAATTATACTAAATGAAAAACAGTTTTTGTTTATTACTACTTCGTTTAATGTATTCTCCCCAAGTTAAATTGTCTTCGTTTGGAACTTGAGCTTGAGCTTTTTCAATGGCATAATTTGCTGCATTTTCAACCACCCATTCAAAGTTCTCTTCTCCAACACTAGTTCTTTCTGCATCTGGAGCAGGGTTACAAAAGTCAATAGCATAAGGCACTCCATCACGAACAGCTAATTCAACAGTATTAAAATCGTACCCCAAAAACTTATTAATTCGTAAAACAAGTTCTTCCATATAAGCTAATCGTTCTGCATCAGGTTTAAAATCTGCTACATAACGTAAGTGATGAGGGTTACGAGGTTCATAAGGCATAATTCTTACATATTTACCTCCTATACAGTAACATCTATAATACTCTTCAAAAATAATTTCTTCTTGAAGCATCATCACTAGCTGACCAGTTTCGCTATGCTTTTCAAAAAAATCATCCATACTTTCAAGTTTATAAACATTCTTCCAACCGCCACCAGCAAAGGGTTTCATGTAGGCAGGAAAACCAACATAATCAAAAATACCTCGCCAATCTAATGGATATTTTAGGTTAGAAAAACTTTCATCACTAGTATCATCTGGTAAATCTCTTGATGGCAGTATTACAGTTTTAGGAACTGGAACTGCAATTTTAGTAGCTAAACAATTATTGAAAAATTTTTCATCGGCACTCCACCAAAATGGATTATTTATAACTGCAGTTCCACATAAAGCTGCATTTTTTAAATACGCTCTATAGAATGGAACATCCTGACTAATTCTGTCTATAATAACAGCATAATCACTAGGTTCTCCTTGCATTACTTTATCAATTACAACAGATTCGGCTGAAATTCCTGCAACTTTTTTTTGATTAATTCTTTCAACAATAGCTTCAGGAAAACTTCTTTCTTTACCGTGTAGGATACCTATTTTTTTCATAATTATGGTGTTATGGTGTATGGAACAATAATAAATCAAATAAAAATAGATTCAAAATAATTTGTCATTTTTATTTTACAAATAATTAAATACGAATACGATTCCCCTATTTTTGAACAAGAGGTTAAATAATTGTATGGTATTAGCGAAAGATATTGAAATAGCATCAAGTGTTGTTGTTGAAGAACATAATTTATTTTCTAATTATTTAGATCGTGAAGTTATTTACGAAGTTTTTTACACCCCAGAATCATTAAAAAATAATCCAAGTTTATTATTAATAAACGATGGTCAGGATCTCAGCAAAATGCCCTTCGATAAACTGTTAAACAACTTAATTAGTTCTCAACAAATACATCCAGTTTTTTGTGTAGGCATACATGCTTCAGAAGAAAGAAAAAAAGAATATGGTACAAGTTATGCTGCAGATTATAAGGGCAGAGGCAGTAAAGCAGGCTTGTATACCAAATTCATTTTAGATGAATTATTGCCGTCTTTAAGAACTCAATTCAAAATTTCATCATTCAAAGAAAAATCTTTTGCAGGTTTTTCTTTAGGTGGATTAAGTGCTTTAGATATTGTTTGGAATCATGCTGCAGAATTTGAAAGAGTGGGTGTTTTTAGTGGAAGTTTATGGTGGAGAAGAAAAGCTTATGATGAAGGTTATGATGATAACCATGATAGATTGATGCACTTGCAAGTTAAACATGGAACAATGTTTCCTTGGCTAAAATTCTTTATTCAAACAGGTGTTTTAGATGAAAAGGCTGATAGAAACAATAATGGCATTATTGATAGTATAGATGATGCCTTAGATCTTATAGCAGAACTAAAAAGTAAAGGTTATGCTAATGATAGCATTGAATACCTTCAAATGAATGATGGCAAACATGATGTACCCACTTGGGCTAAAGCCTTTGTTCCTTTTTTAATTTGGGGCTGGGGCAAATAAATCTCCACTTAAATAATTTAATTGTTATACAACGAGCTTCAGATAAAAATTGTCTATATTAGAACAGTTTATGAAACGTTTTAACCTAATTTATATTTTAATTTTATGTAGCAGTTGTATTAACCTTCATAAAACCAATTTCACAGCATCTCAAAAAATTACACAGTTCCCATTTATCATGCTTTCTGGTGGAACAGTAATAGTAAAAGCACAATTTGAAGATATTAAAGACTCATTAAATTTTGTATTTGATACAGGCAGTGGTGGCATTTCATTAGACTCATCAACTATTGAATTAATAGGTATAGAAAGTACTAAAACTAATAGAACTATTAGAGGAATTGCCGGCACTAAAAAAGTTGATTTTGTTTACAAAAAATCTTTAAAATTTCCAGGATTACAAGTTGATAGTTTAGATTTTCATATTAACAATTATGACATATTGAGTAGCTCGTATGGAATTAAAGTTGATGGTGTAATTGGATTAAGTTTTTTACGCAGATTTATTGTTACCATCAATTACGACAATAAATTAATTGAAATTTACACTCCGGGTAAAGTAAATTATCCAAGGGGTGGCCATCTGTTGCATCCTCAATTTTATTCATTACCAATAATTCCAACTACAATAAAAGATAATGTACTTTCTACAACTGATTTTATTTTTGATACAGGGGCTGGTTTAAATATGTTGTTAAGTGAAGATTATGTAAAAGACAGTACCATACTAAAAAAGAAAAGAAACCTTTTTATCACTCAGGCTGAAGGTTTGGGTGGGAAAAAAATCATGAAAACAACTGTAGTTAAAAGTGTTGAAGTTGGCCCATATAAATTTAGATGGGTGCCCATTTATATTTTTAGAGATGACTTTAATATTACTAGTTACCCTAAAATGGGTGGTGTATTAGGAAATGATATTTTAAGAAGATTTAATTTGATTCTGAACTATCCAAATCAAGAAATATTTATAAAGCCCAATACACATTTTTTTGATGATTTTGATTATTCTTATACCGGCTTAGGATTGTATCAAGTTAATGGATATATTGTTATTGAAGATGTTGTTGAAAACAGCCCAGCAGATAAAAGTGGTTTTAAACCTAACGACATTATTTTTGCTGTAGAAAATAATTTTACAAATAATTTGCAAACCTATAAAAACTTATTACAAAATGCAGGAAATACTGTAAAAGTTGTAGTAATTAGAAATAAAGAATTGGTGACATTAAATTTAGAAATACAACATATAATGAAGTAGTTTATTTTTTAATTAATCTAACTTCAGCAATGGCACTAAAAGAATATAACTTGCCCGAATTTATCTCAACACATTCATAACGCTTTCTTCTTTTTGCACCTCTTCTAAAAACTTTTCCTTGTTCAGTCTCAAATAAAATACCTTCTGTTAATTCTTCTATAGTTAATACATTTTCTTTTTTTATAAGATTATAATTTCTTAAAACACTTAGTAATGCAGTTTCGCCATTTGCTGTTGCTGCTGGATTATGAATAGTCTTTAACAGCTCGTTAGTTATATCAGTTGGAAATATTTTTTTTTGAATAAAGTGTAGCAACAAATTTTTGTAATGCATTTTCCATTCTTTTCCATGTGCATCTACCCTATTGCCAAACTGTTCAAATGTAAGCAAGTGTGCTATTTCATGTAAAAGTGTAATCAGAAATTCAAACTTATTTAAATTACCATTAATACTTATTCTATGGTTTTTATTTATTAAATTATGCCTATAATCTCCTAATACAGATTTTCTTTTTTTAGTAACAGTTAAATGAACGCTGTAAAGGTTAATATAGTAAACTACATCTTCAAAACTGCCTTCAGGTAAATAGGCAGCCAAAGCATTCATTGGATGCTCAGTTTTTGCCATTATTACTCTTCATTTTTGTTGCAATTCTTACTTCTATAATGGTATAAACCAGATATAAAACCATTCCAGTAAAAATTCCATAAGAATTTCTTTTCTCTCCAGCAACCATTAAATAAATAAAAATTGCAATTGAAATTAACATCAGCTTAATCAATGTTCCACCCATTATGCTTCTGATTGCTACATTAGGATTTTTATTTTGAAGGGCTTTTTTATGTAAAGCAATATTAATAGCACTTAAAAGAAACAATAAAAAATTAGCTGCAACCACTACATCTGTATTAATTTGATGCTTATACAACCAGCTTTTTAATGGTATGATTGCACAATTGATTAAAATAAAAAAAAGAAATAAAGGGATAGTTTGTTTAAAATAAGATTCTTGTTCTTTCATAATTATTTTTTGGAAGATACTTCTTTAATAAGATTTAAAACAATATTGATAATAACCAGAATTGATAAACCAATAGTTACAAAGGGAAAGGAAAAATTAAACTTTGCATCTAGCCATTTTCCAGCAAAAAAAGCAAAAAAAATACTAACCAATATTTCCAATGCTAAACCAACATATTTATAAGGTTGTTTTGTTGAGTTCATAAGTTATCGCTTTCTCCTTTTCTTAGACTTTTTAGTAGGTGCAACAGGTGTAAATCGGTCATCATATGCCTCATTTTTTTGAATATTTAAACTTGTAGTATCCAGTTCAAGTGTTTGTCCACCAGAAATTGCTGTGGTTATACCTTCTAAATATTTATCTTTTAAAGTTATGGCCTGTTCTAACGAATCGGTTCTATATTTTAATAATTGTAATTGAGTTAATGTTTGTTTATTTCCATATCCAGGAATATAATATTTTAGGGGTGTTAAAACTAATAAAACAGTAGTTAAACCAACCAATAATATAAATGTTGTGCTTAAAGCTACATACACAGAAATACGAGTTAATTTGAAGGTTACAATCTCTTCAAAGGTATCATCGTTCATTACAACTAAACGATACTTATTTCTTAGTCTTTTTATTGTTGTATTTTCTGTTAGCTTTGTCATCTGTTAAAACAAAATTAAAGATATCTATCGTTTTGCTAAAAACTTTGATTATGTAAAAATAACTCTACTTTTAAATATCGGTTTATTTACACATTAAGTATGAAATTATCTTTTAAAGTTTCGTTAGTTTATTTAGTATTTTTTTTAATTTCGAATAGGGTTTGTACACAACCTAACACATCTATTGATTTAGAAAAACAAAAACCAGAAAAATACAAAGACAAATTATTAAATGCTGAAAAAACAGAAGACACCAAGATTAAAGGTGTGAAACGATTTTTTAACAACACATTTACACATTACAATTACTATTTTAATGCTAATGTGAAGTTGAATGAAATAATTGAGAAAGCTAAAGAAACTTTTACAGATGATTATACTCAGCTTTTACCATTTTACAATTATTCTTTAAATACAACAGCTACTGATAAAAACATAGATTCAGTTATTTATAAATGTAATGCTGGTATTTTATTACACGATTTAAGATCTGATTGGGTAGATGACTTATACATGCTTTTAGGAAAAGCCTATGTACTGAGAAAAGATTTCGACTCTGCTTATCATGTGTTTCAGTATTTAAATTATGTATACGCTCCAAAAGATGATGGTTATGATATTCCTATTGGAAGTAATAGTAGCAATGATGAGGGTATTTTTTCTATTGCCACAGATGAAAAGAAAAGACCTTTTCTTCAAAAAATTATTCGTAGCCCTTTAGAAAGAAACGAAGCCTTACTTTGGATTTGTAGAAATTATCTTGAACAAAATGAACCTGGCCAAGCCAATGCATTATTAGCAATTCTAAAAGAAGATCCTAAGTTTCCGAAACGCTTAAAAACTGATTTATATGAATTGCTTTCTTACTGCTATTATAACCAAAAAAGTTACGATAGTTCAGCAAAATATTTAGAAAAAAGTTTAGGAAATGCTAAGACTAGAGCAGAAAAAGCTAGATGGGAGTTTTTATGTGGTCAAATGTATCAACGTTCAGGAAAGTTTTCAGAAGCCGAAAAATGGTTCGAAAAAGCAATAAAACACACTTCAAATCCAATGGTAGAAGTTTATGCCAGATTGTATATGCTTCAACAATTTTCAGATACTGCAATAAATCATCTAGTTAATAATAGCAACTTAGATCAGTTGAATAAAATGGCTAATAAAGAAAAATTTTCAAGTTATAAAGACATTATATATTATGCTGCAGGTAATTTAAGTGTTGCTTTAAATAATAAAGAACTGGCCACAGCATATTATTATAAAAGTGCTACAACTAGCATAGATAATCCAACACAAAAAAATAAAAGTTTTTTAGCATTAGCAGATTTAAACTACACATTAAAAAAATATAAGCCAGCTTATATTTATTATGATAGTATTGACATTAAATTTATTGATAGCTCTGCATTATTTAGAGTAAATGCAAGAAAACCAGCATTAAGAATAATTGCCAAAAATATTGATGCCATTCATTTACAAGATAGTTTACAAGTACTTGCAAAACTTTCTCCAAAAGATTTAAATGAAGTATTAAAAAAGATTTATTCAAAATATAAAAAAGAAAAAGGTTTAAAAGATGATCTTAACAGTTTTGATTTTGGCAATGATAATGTAACCACTTCATCATCTATATTTAATTCAATTTCTACTAATCCTGGTGAATTTTACTTCGATAATGCTGCACTAAAATCTCAAGGCATTAAAGAGTTTAAATCTAGATGGGGCAATAGACCCAATGTTGACAATTGGAACAGAGCAGCGGCTGTTTCTGGAAAAATAGAATCTGAAAATTCAGTTGAAGCAAAAGAATCTAAAAGCAGAAATGCATCTAAATTGAATGCAAATAAAGCTGATGTTGTTGATGTAGCTTTAGATATGGGAGATCCTTCAAATATTCCAGATAAAACCAATCGAAATATTTCTGCAATATCAGAAAATGAAAATGAGCCAGCAGTTGAAATAACACCAGAATATTTATACAATGCTATTCCTTTAACAGAAGAAAAGTTAGAAGCATCAAATAAAATAATAATTGATGCTTTATACGAGAATGGCAAAACCTTTAGCGATGTTTTAGATGATTGTGAAACTGCTATTCTTACTTATGAAGATTTATTGAATCGCTTTCCAGAAAACACACATACAGAAAAAGCATTATTTAATTTGGCTTATTGCTACAAAAACACCAATAGAATATTTAAAAGCAATGTAATTATTGAAGCTTTAAATCTTGATTATGGTGATGGTACATTAAATAAAATAATTAAAGAGAAAACTGCAGATCCTGAAAAGACTAATGCTACAAAAACATATAGTGATATTTATAAATTGTTTTTACAAGAAAATTATCAGCAAGCTGTAATCAATAAAAAACATGCAGATAGTTTATACAAAGGCAAATATTGGAATCCCCAACTATCATTAATAGAATCAATTTATTATATTAAACAACATGCAGATAGCACAGCTATTGATATTTTAAATACTATAATCAAAAGCAATGCAGATAAAGCATTAAAAGAAAAAGCTGCCACAATGATTGATGTGTTGAACAGAAAACAACAAATCATTACTCATTTAAACACTTTAGATACTTTAGGTAAATTTGATAGCTCTGCAATTTATAGAAGAAGGTTTATTCAAGACTCAATTGCACAAGCTGCTAAAGATGCTTACACTATTGACTCAAGTTTGATTGGAAAACCATTTTCAAAAGATTTAAATGCACCTCATTATGCAGTTTTACTTTTAACCGATGTTGAAAATGCATTTATTAATGAAACAAAAAAATCGTTAGACAGTTTTAATGTAGGTCATCCTACAACAAAGGATATCCTTATTCAGTCTTTAAAACTAAATAGACAATATACATTAATGCTTATAGGACCATTATCTAATGCTACAATGAGCATGTATTATATAGAGTATGTGCAACCAAAAATGAATACTATTCTTCCATGGATGCCACTCAGTAAATATTCTTTTAGTTTAATTAGTTTAAATAACTTAGAAATATTAAAAGCAAATAATAATATGGAAAAATACAAAGTGTTTTTGAAAAGTATTTTTCCTGATAAATTTTAAAAGGGTTTGGTATGAAAAAATCGGTGAAAATATTTTGGAAATTTTTCTTTGGAAGCTTTGCAGCTTTTATCATTTTCTTATTACTATGTAATTGGGGTGTTTTTGGTAAAATGCCTTCAATTGATGACATACAAAATCCATCTGCATCACTTTCTTCTCAAGTATATGCTCAGGATGGAAGTTTAATGGGTAAATATTATTTAGAAGATAGAGTAAATGTAGATTACAAAGATATTTCACCAAATATCGTTAAAGCATTAATTGCTACTGAAGATGAAAGATTTTATAAACACAGTGGAATAGATTTAAGAGCAATAGGTAGAGCTGTAAGAGGTTTAGGTAGAGATGGAGGTGCAAGTACCATTACCATGCAAACTGCTAAAAATTTATTTACAGAAAACTGGGCAACACGAAATTTCTTACTTCGCTTTATACAAAAAATAAAAGAATCCATAATTGCGGTAAAACTTGAAATTAATTTTACTAAAGATGAAATTGTTGCACTTTATTTAAATAGTGTAGAATACAGCGATCATGTATATGGCATACGAAATGCTGCTAAAACTTTTTTTCAAAAAGAACCCGATAGAGTTTCTGTTGAAGAGGCTGCTCTATTAGTTGGTATGGTGAATGCCCCATCGTTATATAATCCAAGAAGAAATCCTAAAAACTCTATTGAAAGAAGAAATATTGTTTTAGACCAAATGGCCCGAAACAAATATTTACAACCCAATGTTATTGATTCATTAAAGCAATTACCCATTGATATGAGTAATTACAAAAAGCTTGATGAAACCAATGGCTTGGGACCATATTTTAGAATGGTTCTAGGAGAAGAATTAAAAAAATGGTGCGAGGAACATCAAAAATCTAATGGTGAAAATTATAATTTGTATAAAGATGGATTGAGGATTTATACAACCATAAACCCTCGTATGCAACTATATGCAGAAGAAGCAGTAGCAAAGCATATGAGCTACATGCAAAAATTATTAAATCAACAACAAAATATAAAAGACAGAAGTGTTTGGAAAGGTTACGAAAATGTAATTGAAGCAGCTATTAAACATAGCGATAGATGGTACAACTCTAAAAATGAAGGAATGGGTGATTCAGAAATTAGAAAATCTTTTGATGAAAAAATTCCTATGAAAATATTTTCTTGGAATAGCAAGAGAGAAAAAGATACCATCATGAGCCCCTATGATTCTATTGTTTATTGTAAACAAATGTTACAAGCAGGTTTCATGGCTATGGATCCAATTAGTGGTGAAGTTAGAGCTTGGGTGGGAGGAATAGATTTTAAAACGTTTAAATACGATCACGTAAATTTTAATACTAAACGACAAGTAGGTAGTACTATTAAACCCTTATTATATAGTCTTGCAATAGAACATAGTGGTTTAACACCTAATAGCATGGTTCAAGATGTTCAACAACATTTTGGTGCATTTGGTAGTGTTCCTGCAACACCAAAAAGTTGTTCAGGTGGCACAGTTACTATGGCAGATGCACTAGCAAAATCAAGAAACTGTGCAAGTGCATATATATTAAAAAACTTAGATCCTACTGGTAATAATGCAGCAAAACTTTTTGTTGATTTTTTAAATAACAAATGTGGTTTACAAACTAATATAGGAGCCAATCCTTCTATGGCATTGGGTGCCTGTGAAATTTCTTTGTATGAAATGATGCAAGCCTATAGTATGTTACCAGGTAGAGGTTTTAATGTGAAACCAATTTTCATGACTCGCATTGTAGATAAAAATGGAAATACTTTAGAAACTTTTAGTCCACAACGTAGAGAAGTCATTAGTGAATTAACTAGCTATCATGTTGTGAATATGATGAAAGGAGTAGTTGATTATGGCACAGCCAGAAATTTAAAATTAAGTTATGATATTAGTGGAGAAATTGCAGGAAAAACTGGTACCACCAATAGCAATACAGATGCATGGTTTATGGGCTATACACCTCAATTACTAGCAGGATCTTGGGTGGGTTGCGATGATCAATTTATACATTTTAATTCATCAAATTATGATGGGCAAGGTGCAAGAGCAGCCATGCCTATTTGGGCATATTTTTATGAAAAAGTAAGTCACGACCCAAATATTCAAAGCATTGATCCATCTGCAGAATTTTCAAGGCCCGATGTTTCAATAAATGATATTAACTATGATAATATTATGGGTATTCAACCCACTACAGGAACAGTTTTAGAAGACGTAGGAAATGGAACTGCTCAAGACTATGGCGTACCAAATCAGTTTAAAGAAAATAACGATATTAAAGCAGAAAGTAATTTTGATTTAAACAATCCTCCCAAAAAACCAGAAGAACAAAATCCTGCAGGACCCATTCCTAAACCTCAAGAAGATAAAAGTAAAATTGACTTATTAAAAAACCCTGCAGATAAACCTAAACCAAAAGCTACTTTACCAAAACCAGGAGGTGGAATTAAGTAACAAAAATTCTGTTCATAATCATTATGCAAACCTTATTAAAATATTTTTCAGATTTTTCAGAAACACAACAAAAACAATTTGAACAGTTATTACCATTATATAAAGAATGGAACGAAAAAATTAATGTAATCTCAAGAAAGGATATTGACCAATTATATTTACATCATGTATTACATTCTTTAAGCATTGCTGCCATAGTTGACTTTAAAAAAGGAACAAATATTATAGATATTGGTTGTGGAGGCGGTTTTCCAGGAATACCTTTGGCTATTTTTTTCCCAGAGGTAAAATTTCATTTGGTGGATAGTATTGGTAAGAAACTAAAAGTTGTTGAAGAAGTTGCCAATGCAATTGGTTTACAAAATGTTTCAACTCAACATACAAGAGCTGAAGATATAAAAAATAGAAAATTTGATTTTGCAATCAGCAGAGCTGTGGCTCCTTTAAAGGAATTATGGACTTGGGCAAAACCTTTAATAAAACCTGCAGGCATAAATGAAGTTGCTAATGGATTAATTTGTTTAAAAGGTGGAGATTTACATAACGAAATTTCTGAAAGTAAAACTCGCCCAAAAATGATGAGTATTTATGATATTTTTTCTGAAGAATATTTTAAGGAAAAGTATATCATTCAAGTAAAAAAATAAACGCAACTTAATAATTTTCGTTCCATGAAAATTTATTTTTTATAATATTAGTTTTTTCTTTTTTCATATATTCTAAAAAAGCATTTGCAATTTGTGAATGTTTTTTTCTTTTCATCCAAATTAAACTCCAGGTTGTTTTTATAGGTAACCCTTTAATAGGAATAATTTGTAGCTCTTTATTTTGTAGCTCATTTTTAATTCCAATTAATGGCATTACAGAATATCCTATACCTGCAATAATTGCTTGCTTTACTGCTTCATTAGAGGTAAGTTCAATTTTCTTTAAAGCCGAAAACCTTTTTTTTATTAATATATGTTTCCATTATTTGCCTTGTTCCAGAACCCTTTTCTCTGAAAATAAATGGTAGCTCTTTGAATAGTTGATCTTTTAAATCACCTTCTTTTACTTTTAGAGAAGCGTTACCAATTAAATAAAGTTTATTCTGTAATAAATCTAACTTATCAATATTTATAGAATTAGGCAATTGAGAGACTAATGCAAAATCGATAGTGTTATCTTCTAAACTTTCAGTAACACTTTTCATATTAGTTACATCCATATTCAATTCAATACCTTTATTTAATTGTAAAAAATCTGAAAGAAAATAAGGCATTACATATTTACCGGTAGAAACCACTTCAATTTTTAACTTACCAGTCAATTGCCCCTTATAAGCCATTGTTTTAAAATTAATTGCATTTACTTGATTGATAATTTCTTGGGCAGCTTGAGCTATTTCTTTCCCAAATTTTGTAATGTAAATTTTTCTACCAATAACTTCAGTAAGGGGAATATCAAATTGTTGTTGAAAGTTTTTTAATTGAATAGATACAGCTGGTTGGGTTAAATGTAATTCCTCAGATGCTTTTGTTATTGATTTGGTTTCAACAATTTTTAGAAATATCTGTAACTGGTTAAGTGTGTAATTCATTAATTATATTTATGGTATATATTACAAATATAAATATTGTTAATGCAGATTATACAGCATTTTTGCTGAACAAACAATATAATCTTAGTTTGTTTTAGTTTTTATAATTTAACCAATTAATCAAAATTTTTATGCAACATGAAATTAGTTTATTAGACGACCATTTTTCTGCAGATGAAGCAAATGAAATATTATTAGGAATATATAAAAGCAAAATTCAATTTCATAAAATTAAAAATTTAAGCTCAACTGTTAGAAATGGAGTATCAGATGAAGTTGCCATAAAAAGAATTGAAGATCTTAATAAATCAGTTGAAAAGCTTACAGAAATTATTGAAACAGCAAAACAAAGCAAGGGAAAGCTTGTTATAAAATCTGCATTAAATATTAGTTTATTCGCTTAGTTTTTAATAGAACTATTAAATAGTTTTAAAAAAACTCATAGATAATAACTATGAGTTTTTTTATATTTCTTAATTAAGGCAAAGAATAATAGTGTTGGCCACTTTCTATATCTTTTTCCAAAGCATTTAAAACTACATCTAAATGCTTGGGATTATTTACAAAATCGGCATTACTGGCATCAATAAAAATTGTTTTTATATTATGCTGTTTTATATAATTAGTGTAAGTTTCTTGTAAGTTAAACAAATATTCATCTGGAATATTTTGTTCAAATGTTCTATTTCTCTTTTTAATATTTGCTTGAAGTTTACTTACAGGTGCATGTAAATAAATTAAAATTTCAGGAAATGGTAGTTGAGAAGAAATAATATCGAATAATTTTTGATATAGTCTAAATTCTTCTTCAGGTAAAGTAACTTTTGCAAAAAGTAAACACTTTGTAAACAAATAATCTGAAATAGTTAAACTTTGAAACAATTCCTTGGTATGAATCATTTCTTTTAACTGTTTATATCTTTCAGCCATAAAAAACAACTCAACCGGAAAAGCATATTGCTGTTGATTCTCATAGAACTTAGACAAAAAAGGATTATCTGCAAATTCTTCTAGTACAGTTCTGGCATTATAATGCTGTGCTAATAAATTAGTAAGTGTAGTTTTTCCTGCACCAATATTTCCTTCTACTGTAATAAATGAATACTTCATACCTTGGGGTCAAAAATAGAGTTTGAACTGTATTGGCAATCTAAAACTTTTTCACATTTAAAGTATCTCTACAATCTTGTAACATTACTTGTACAGATTTGTTTAAAATTGGATGAACAAAGTTTGGTATTAATTCGTTCAATGGTTCTAAAACAAACCTCCTATCTTGTAAATGAGGATGTGGAATGGTAAGATGATTACTTCTTACAATTAAATCATTAAAAAACAAAATATCAATATCTATTGTTCTAGGACCCATTTTTTCTAACCGCTCTCTACCAAGTTTTTTTTCTATTTGAAGTATATTTTTTAAACAATCGTGAGCAGCAATTTGTACATTAAATATAATGACTTGATTTAAAAAATTGGGTTGATCTGTTTTGCCCCATGCTTCAGTTTCATATACAGAAGAAATGGCAATGGGTTTTTGAAAAACTTCTTCAAGTTGAAGTTTTGATTTCTCAAGATTCAAAATTCTGTTTCCTAAATTAGAACCTAATAATAATATAAGTTGATTAATGGTTGAAGTCAATAGTACAAAATTATTGATCGTGATAAGTTACTAAACCATCAATTGGTTTTTTTACAATCTTTCCTAACTTGAGTTCATATAATTGAAACATTTCTTTTATTGCATCTTTAAAACTATATGCAATACTACCAGTAAAACATATTGGATAGGTCCAGCTTTCAGCAAACTTGTACAAATGTTGATAGATAAATTCATGAAGGCCATCTTCAATAATATTTTCTATCATAAAATGACCTCTATTTTCAGATAAAAAATTTGCAAAACTGGCCAAATACCTATTAGGTAATTTTTGTTTGTATGTTTTATCTAAAATTTCAATTGATGTAGTATTATATTTTTTTTCAAAATTCAGTTTTAGTTCATCATCGAAAGTGTTATACAAATAATATTGTAGCACTTTTTTCCCTAAGTATGCTCCACTTCCTTCGTCACCTAAAACATAACCTAATGCAGGACTCGTTTTTGTAATTTTTTTTCCATTATAAAATCCAACATTAGAACCTGTACCTAAAATACAAGCAATGCCCTTATTGTGTTGTAATAAAGCACGGGCTGCTCCATTTAAATCTGTATTAACTTCAATTTTAACTTTGCTAAAAATTCTCTTAAGTGCAGTTTTAATAATGGCTACATTATTTATATTACCTAACCCAGTTCCATAAAAATAAATTTTATCTACCTGCTGATTTTTTATTTTAGAACGAACAGAACTAAAAATTTCTACTATTTCATTTTCTGATAAAAAATAGGGACTAATGCCAATAGTACTAAATTTTTGTTTTTTATTACCATTAACATAACACCAATCGCAACTTGTAGAACCGCTATCAGCAATTAAATGTGCCATAATATATTTTTAAGTTCTTCTAAATTTAGCAAAAACATTATAATAAATATCGTTCTTTTAAAACATTGACATGATGAAGAAAATGACCAAAAATGATAAAAGCTATAGCATTTACTGATATTTCATTTCCATTTGCAGATCCAGTTAGCGGTAGTTGTTCTTTAGTTAAACTTTGCAAAAAAACATCTGTACTAATTCTTAATGCAAGAATTTCATTTATTAAATTATTGAAATCTCTTGAGCTTGCATTTGCATTTTGGGCATACATATTTTCATCAAAACCTGGCAATTCAGTTTTATCTTTTCTAGAGAAACGAGTTGCCCTATAAACGAATACACGTTCTGCATCTACTAAATGTTGCAAAACATCTTTAACTGTCCATTTGCCTTCAGCATAAGCAAAATATTGTTTATTTGAAGGGATGCTTTGAATAAAATCTTCAAACTGCTTAGAATAGTTTGAAATAATTTCTTGAATTGATTCACCTTCTACTTTTAAAATATAATTATGATAAAAAGGAGGATAATCATTTTGATTTGGTCGTGCCATAATATTAATATTTAAGATTCACCAGAAACAAAAAAACTAAACAATGTTGTTCCGTAATTTCTAACAAAACTAAATCCTTCAAACTTTTCGTAATTATTTCTAGGTGTATGTTCTAAAACAAAGTAACCATCATTTGCAATTAAATTCTGACTAATTATTATTTTAGGCAATTCATCTATAGTTCCTAATGCATAAGGTGGACCAGCAAAAATAAAATCGAACTGTTCTGCACAAGTTTTTAAATAACTAAATACATCCATTTTAAAAACCTTAGCTCCTATAATGTTTAAAGCATCTATGTTTTTTTTTATAAATGCATGCATAGTAACATCTTTCTCAACAATAGTTAAATCTGTTGCACCACGAGAAGCCAGCTCATAACTTATACAACCTGTACCACCAAATAAATCTAAAGTTTTAATGCCTTCAAAATCTAATCGATGTTGTAAAATATTAAATAAACCTTCTTTTGCTATATCTGTTGTTGGCCTTGTGTAAGGCATATTTGAGGGAGGCTGAATTCGTCTACCCCCTAGCCTACCTGAAATAATTCTCATACTGAAAGATTATAAAATGGCGTATACCAATGAGCTTGATTACCATTAAAGTGTTCTGTAAATAAATGATCATTGGCAATCACTTCGAGCGATAACCTACCAAAAATATTTTCTAATAATTCAAAATGACGAGAGCTAACATCAATTAATCCAGAAACTTCTACAGGAGTGCTTTTAACACTCAAATTAAACTCTTGTACAATATTTAATAAGTAGTAAATAATATCTTCAGGACTAGAATAATTATAAGTTTGAATGAGCATTAACTTATTATCATAAATAACAACAACTAACATTGTTTTTTGGTAAAACTGAACCTTAATCATTTCCATTAACATTCTTTCTTTACCAAATAAATTTTCTAAAATTTTTGTGTAAACATTTTTATAAGTGAATGAAACAAAATGATTTTTTATGGTATGATTTAAACTTGCAGCACAACGATAAACTGTAACAGGGTTATCCTCAATATTCACTAAATCTGCATTGGTGATGACTTGATTATTATCTCCATAAATAGCAATCAAATACGTTTCAGTGCTTTCTCTATTATACTTTTTTGCAGGTACAATTAATGTTTCAGAATTATTTATATAGACAGTAGTATCACTATAAGTTTTACTCAAGATTTTACTCATATTTTTTATGGCATTAAAAATTCTTTCCCATTCTGTTGGTGTTGCATTAATTTCGTAGTACTCAAATGCTTGAGTAGATTGAGCATTTTTTTCAATAATAGCAATATGCTGATTACTCACTTCAACTATTAGTTTAGAGTTGATATGGGAAGATTGTTGATCTTGCAAGGAGGCAATGCTCAATTTTTGTTCTACCATAGTTCAAAAATAGGTAAATGCAGCTGATATAATTTTGAAAATAAATCGTTTTTCTAGAATTATATTAGCCTATAATTACAAATGATTTTGCACAAAATTTAAAAATAGCTGATGAAAAATAATAATTTACAGAGTTTTTTAACTTTTATAAAGGGTTGCACACTTTTTTTTCTTTTTATAGCTTGTAGAACTCCAAAAAAAGTACTAGAAAATAAATTTACAAATGTTACTGACCAGATAGTTACCCCTAAATCTAATTTAATAGATAGCTTACTTAAAAACGCTCATGTAGGTATTTCTGTATTTGATGTTGCAAATAATAAATATTTGAATTCATATCAAGCTGATAAATATTTTATACCAGCAAGTAATTTAAAAATTGCAACATGCTATGCAGCATTAAAATATTTAGGAGATAGTTTAGCAGGGTTGAATTATTTAGAAGATGATAGCACTATTCAAATTCAAGGTACTGGTGACCCCAGTTTTCTTAATCCAAAATTTGCTAACCAACAAGTTTTTCAATGGCTAAAATCTAAATCGAGTAAAAAAATATATTTACTAAATACTAATTTCAAAACATCTGCATATGCGAATGGATGGTCGGTAGACGATTATTTAGAACCCTATATGGCTGAAAGAAATGGTTTTCCAATCTATGAAAACATAGTTATATTTAATAATAAGAATGGAATTCAAACCGAACCTAAATATTTTCAAAAACTAATTTCTCAATCATTTGAAGCTAGTAATGGAGATGATAAGTTTAAAGTAAAAAGAGAAATAGGAACTAATAATTTTTTACTTTCTCCTGGAAAAAACAACACGAAGAAAATAAGTTTTACAACCTACGCAGAAAATGAAATATTAAGCAACAGACTTACTGCTCAATTGTTAACTGATACATTACAACAATCTGTTTACAGCAAACCAATTTATATAAAAAATAATCTTAAAACCCTTTATTCACAAAGGTTAGATGATGTATTAAAAGAAATGATGACCAACAGTGATAATTTTATTGCAGAACAATTATTACTAATGATGAGTGATAAACTCTTCAATGAAATGAACGAAAACAAACTCATTCAATTTGTATTAAACAACGATTTAAACAGTTTACCACAAATACCAAAATGGGTTGATGGTAGCGGTTTAAGCAGGTATAATTTAATTACACCTGAAGATTTTGTATTTATTTTAAATACATTGAAAAAAGAAATCGATTGGGAAAGAATCAAAAATATTTTTCCAAAAAGTAATGAAGGAACTTTGAAAGGAATGTTTACTAATTACAGCAATAACATTTTTGCAAAATCAGGAACCTTAAGTAATAATTATTCTTTATCAGGTTATTTAATTGCCAATTCTGGCAAAGAATTTACCTTTTCTATCATGGTAAATAATCATATGCTAAAAACTGCAGAAGTAAAAAAAGCTATTGAAGAATATTTAACAGATATTATTAATAATAATTAAAGTGAGGGTTCTTGTTGACTTAAACAATGCCAACTACCTAAGCCCCAAATTACATCTTTACTATCTATGCCTATGGTTTTTCTATCTGAGAAACAGTTGCTAATTATTTCTAAAGCTTTTTCATCATTCTCATCTCTAAAAGTTGGTACAATAACTGCATGATTTGAAATGTAGAAATTGGCATAAGATGCTGGCAAACGTTGATCTTCCCAGATTACAGCTTTTGGCATAGGCAACTCAATAATGTTCATTTGTTTACCATTTTGCAAACGCATTTTATGTAAGGCTTTTAAATTGTCTTGTAAGAGCTGATAGTTTTCATCTTTTTTATCATGCTCAACTACAGTTACAACTGTATCTGCATTTACAAAACGAACAGTATCGTCAATATGTCCATCAGTATCATCACCCACAATGCCTTCATCTACCCAAAGTATATGTTCAACACCATAATATTGAATTAAATAGTTTTCTATTTGTTCTTGATTTAAATGTGGATTTCTATTTTCATTTAATAAACAACATGTAGAAGTTAAAATAGTTCCAGCACCATTAAACTCAACTGATCCACCTTCCATTACAATTTCAGGATTAAAAACTTTTAGGCCAAGTTTTTCTCCAATTAAAGTTGGAATAATATCATCTAAATCGTAGGGAGGATATTTATTTCCCCATGCATTATAACCCCAGTCTACAATAGCTTTTTTATTTTCTTTTGGATTAATAAGAAAAGCAGGACCATGATCTCTACACCAAGCATCATTTGTTGGGTGGTGATAAAATTTAATTTTACTTAAGTCAACACCTTCATCGTTCAAATAACGAGTTGCAAAGTTTTCCATTTTTGCATCTTTCACATTAATACAAACTATTTCGCCTTGGCTAATAGCTTTAATAAATTGTGAATAGGGTTTATAAATGGTATCAATTTTACCAGGCCAACTTTCAACCTTATGAGGCCAACTTAACCAGGTTGCAGTATGTTGATGCCATTCTGCCGGAAAGAAGAATCCTTGTTGTTTTGGAGAGATAATTTCGTTATTATTCATTATTTTTTTCAGAGTAGTTATTGATTATTGATTATTGATTATTGATTATTGAAAGATTAGAAAATTACTAACTTTAAAAGTTTATTTTTTAAACATTAAACATTAAACATTAAACATTAAACATTAAACATTAAACACTAAACACTAAACACTAAACATTAAACATTAAACACTAAACATTAAACATTAAACATTAAACATTAAACACTAAACACTAAACATTAAACATTAAACACTAAACATTAAACACTAAACATTAAACACTAAACATTAAACATTCAACATTAAACATTAAACATTTAACATTAATCTATAAACCTCTTAGTAATTTCCCCATAACTATCAATTCTTCTATCTCTCATAAAAGGCCAATGTGTTCTATAGCTATCAGTTTTTTCAGTATCTACTTCTACAACAGCTGTTTCTTCTTCCTCATGAGATGCTTTGTACAAAATAGTTCCAAAAGGATTTGCTACAAAACTTCCACCCCAAAACTTCATTCTTCCTTCTTGTTCAAACCCAACTCTATTCACACTTACTACATGCACTCCATTAGCAACTGCATGACTTCTTTGAATCGTTTGCCATGCATTATACTGTTCTGTATTGGTGGCTTCGTCTTGCGAAGTTGCCCAACCAATTGCAGTTGGATAAAATAAAATTTCGGCACCCATTAAAGCTGTAATTCTAGAAGCTTCAGGATACCATTGATCCCAACAAATCAACACACCAATTCTTCCAAATTTGGTATCAAAATTTTTATATCCCAAATCGCCTGGAGTAAAATAAAATTTTTCGTAATATGCAGGATCATCAGGAATATGCATTTTTCTGTACTTCCCTAAATAAGTTCCATCTGCATCAATTACTGCTGTTGTATTATGATAAATGCCTGAAGTTCTTTTTTCAAATAAAGAAGCAATAATCACCACTCCTTTTTCTTTGGCAACATCACACAAAATATTGGTTGTATTGCCAGGAATACTTTCTGCTAACTCAAAGTTTTCGTATGCTTCAACATCGCAGAAATATAGTGAAGTAAAAAGTTCTTGCAGACAAACAATTTGAGCTCCTTTATCGGCAGCTACTTTAATTTGTTCAATTGCTTTTTGAACATTAGTGTTTACATCTGCAACACAACTCATCTGAACCAATCCTATTTGCACTTTACTCATGTTTTCTAATTTGGGTTGCAAAAATATAATTATTATAAAAGAGTTGAGCGATTTTTACAATCACAACACAATCTGCTAATTTTACAGCATGAGTAAGAAAGTTATTTTAATCATCATGGATGGATGGGGTTTGGGAAAAAATAAACAGTCAGATGCTATACAACAAGCCAATGTTCCTTTTGTTCATTCTTTATACAATAAATATCCTAACAGCACTTTAGTTACATGTGGAGAAGCAGTTGGTTTACCTGATGGACAAATGGGCAACAGTGAAGTGGGTCATTTAAATTTAGGTGCTGGAAGAATTGTGTATCAAGAATTGCAACGTATTAATGTAGCCATTAAATCTGGTGAGTTTGCACAAAATAAAGCTTTGTTAGCATCCATTCAATATGCAAAAATTAATAACAAATCATTGCATTTATTGGGTTTGGTGAGTGATGGTGGTGTCCATTCTCACATCAATCATCTAAAAGCTATTATAGATGTTTGTAAAGCACATGATTTAAAAGATGTATTTATTCATGCTTTTACAGATGGTAGAGATTGTGACCCCAAAAGTGGATTAGGGTTTTTAAAAGAATTACAAGAACATTTAAATAAAAATGTTGGAACTATTGCAACTATTACAGGCAGATATTATGCTATGGATAGAGATCAACGTTGGGAAAGAATTAAACTTGCTTACGATGCAATGGTGCATGGAATAGGTGAAGAAAGTGATGATATTTTAAAATCGATTGAAGCATCATATGCTAATGGAGTTACTGACGAGTTTATAAAGCCTATTATAAATTCAAAATTTAAAATTCAAAACCAAAAAGATGATTCTCAAATCATCAATCATCAATCATCAATCATCAATGAAAATGATGCTGTAATTTGCTTTAACTTTAGAACAGATCGATGCCGAGAAATTACTCAAGTTCTTACACAGCAAGACTTTCACGAATATAATTTGCACAAACTAAATTTACATTATACAACAGTAACTGAGTATGATGCTACTTATAACAACGTACACGTGATGTTCGATAATGATAATTTGAATAACACATTAGGAGAAGTTTTAGCAGCTAACAATAAAACTCAAATTAGAATTGCAGAAACAGAAAAATATCCTCACGTTACTTTCTTTTTTAGTGGAGGAAGAGAAACTGTTTTTGATGGTGAAACAAGAATGATTGTTCCTTCACCGAAAGTAGCCACTTACGATTTACAACCTGAAATGAGTGCTTTTGAAATTACAGACAAATTAATTCCTGAGATTAAAAAAGGAAACACCGATTTTATTTGTTTAAATTACGCTAATGCAGATATGGTTGGCCATACTGGTGTTTTTGAGGCTGTAGTAAAAGCTGTTGAAACAGTTGATCAATGTGTAGAAAGAGTGGTAACTGCTGGTTTAGAAAAAGATTATACCATTTTATTAACTGCAGATCATGGCAATGCAGATAATATGATTAATGAAGATGGAAGTCCGAATACTCAACACTCTTTAAATTTAGTGCCGTTATTTATGATTAGTAATGACTATAAAGGAAGTTTAAAAGAAGGAAAGTTGGGCGATATTGCTCCAACTATTCTTAAAATCATGAACTTAGCAATACCAAAAGAAATGACAGGAAAAATATTAGTAGATGAATAAGCAAGAAATTGTAGCATTATTACAGCAAAACCACCAAAATTTTATTCAGTTAATTGAGGGTTTTAGTAAAGAAGATTTTGAAAAAACTATTGGTGAAAAATGGACAGCAGGTCAACAAGCTGAACATATTTTTAAAAGTGTAAACCCAGTTGTTCTGGCATTAAAACTCCCAAAGTTTTTATTGAAATTGTTCTTTAGTACCAATAATAGAAAAAGTAAATCTTTTGAGGAATTGGTAAGTAAATACAACCAGAAATTGGCTTTAGGTGGAAAAGCAACTAAAAGATTTATACCTAAACCTATTCCCTTTGAACATAAAGCAATTGTTTTAGGCAAAATAAAAAATACGGTTGAAAGACTTTGTGCTTTAACTTTAAAGTTGGATGAAAAAGACTTAGATCTTTATATTTTACCACATCCATTATTAGGCAAATTAACTTTAAGAGAAATGCTATTTTTCACAATACATCATGTAACACATCATCAACAATCTCTAATAGATATTATTGAAAATAAAGCTTAGTTTATGAAAAAATTATACATAATTATAATAGCTATTTTTATAGCCATTCAATTTTATAGGCCAGCAAGTAATTCGAATCCTGTTATTGTATCACATACTATTTCTTCGGTTGCTCTTGTACCAGAAAATGTAAATACTATTTTTAAAAAAGCTTGCTACGATTGCCATAGTAATAATACAACTTACCCTTGGTACAGCTATGTTCAGCCAGTGGGCTTATGGCTAAACAGTCATATTAACGATGGAAAAAAACACTTGAATTTCGATGAATTTGCAACTTATAGATTAAGAAAACAATATCACAAGCTAGAAGAAATAATAGATGAAGTTAAAGGAAAAGAAATGCCTTTAAAATCATACGTATTAATTCATAACGATGCTAATTTAAGTATTGCTGAAAGAGTAACTTTAACTAATTGGGCAAGCAATGTTATGGACTCTATGAAAGCTGTATATCCTATGGATAGTTTAATGAAACCAAAATCTTAAATTACTACATTAATCATCTTTCCTTTTACAAAAATTATTTTTTTAGGGGCCTTACCCTCTAACCATTTTTGTACAATTTCATTTGATAAAACAATTGGCTCAACATCTTGTTGATTGGCATCGATTGGGAAACTCAATGTTGTTCTTAGTTTTCCATTAATACTAATAGGATATTCTTTTGAACTTTCAATTAAGAATTGAGCATTAAGAATGGGGAAACTTGCATCTAAAATAGTTGTTTCGTTACCTAAAGCATGCCATAATTCTTCTGCAATATGAGGTGCATAAGGGGTTAAAAGAATTAATATTTGTTCTAGAATTTCTTTTTTGTGGCATTTTAAGTCTGACAATTCATTTACCGCAACCATGAATGCACTTACTGCAGTATTGAAAGAAAATCGTTCGGTATCTTCTTCAATTTTCTTTATGGTTTTATGCAACACTTTTAATTCTTCTGCTGTTGGAGTTTCAGTATTCCAAACTTTGCCTTTGAGTTCATCAAAAAACAAACGCCATAATTTTTTAATGAACCGATGAACACCTTCAATGCCTTTGGTATCCCAAGGTTTGCTTTGATCTATTGGACCTAAAAACATTTCGTACATTCTAAAAGTATCTGCACCATATTTTTCACACAATTCATCTGGGTTAACAGTGTTGTATTTTGATTTGGACATTTTTTCTGTTTCAACACCACAGATATATTTTCCATCTTCTAAAATAAATTCAGCATTTGCATATTCTCCATTCTTCCATTTTTTAAATGCTTCAATATCTAATTCTACTCCATCAACAATATTTACATCAACATGAATAGAATCAACTTCGTATTGTAATTTAAAGTTTTGACTTACGAACTTTTGAGTTCCTCTTACTCTATAAACAAACCTACTGCTACCCTGTATCATCCCTTGATTCAACAATTTCTTAAAAGGCTCATCGAAGTTGATATAACCTAAATCGAATAAGACTTTAGTCCACATTCTGCTATACAATAAATGCCCAACTGCATGTTCTGTTCCTCCAACATATAAATCAACACTATTCCAATATTCAGCAGCTTTTTTGCTTACAAACTCTTTGGTATTGTGAGGATCCATGTAACGTAAAAAATACCAACTACTTCCTGCATAACCTGGCATGGTAGATGTTTCTCTTCTTCCTTCAGGTGTATTTACCCAATCTTCAATATTAGCTAAAGGACCTTCACCTTCAGGGCCAGGACCATATATTTCAACATGTGGCAATTCAAGTGGTAATTCAGTTTCAGCAATTGGAATAGCTACGCCCTGATTCCAAATAATAGGAAAAGGTTCGCCCCAATAACGTTGTCTGCTAAAACCTGCATCACGCATTTTATAATTTACTTTTCTTTTGCCAATGCCAAGTTCTTCAATTTTATTAATGGCTATGGCAATAGCATCTTTCATAACTAATCCATTTAAAAAATCACTATTTTCTAAAATGGCTTCTTTTGTTGGATTAGCTTCTTTGCCTGTGAAATATTCACCAATAATATTTGTAATTGGAATATTGAAATGTTGAGCAAATTTAAAATCACGTTCATCGCCACAAGGCACAGCCATTATAGCTCCTGTGCCATAACCAGCCAATACATATTCTGAAATCCAAATAGGTATTTTTCTTTGATTGAAAGGATTGATAGCATAAGCACCTGTAAAGCAACCAGTAATTTGTTTTACTTCTGCTTGACGTTCTCTATCGCTTCTGCTTTTTACATAATTAATATATTCATCAACAGCAGTTTTTTGTTCATTGCTAGTAATTTCTTTTACTAAATCTAACTCAGGTGCTAGCACCATAAAATCAACACCAAAAATAGTATCTGGTCTTGTGGTGTAAACGTCAATTTTGAATTTTGAATTTTGAATTTTGAATTCTATCTCTGCTCCTTCAGAACGACCAATCCAATTGCGTTGCATTTCTTTCATGCTTTCGCTGAAATCTACTGTTTCTAAACCTTCTAACAATCTATCAGCATAAGCTGTGATGCGTAAATACCATTGTCGCATTTTCTTCTTCACCACAGGATGCCCACCACGTTCACTTACACCATTCACTACCTCATCATTAGCTAAAACTGTTCCTAACGCTTCACACCAATTTACTTCCCCATATTTACTAAAAGCCAATCGGCGTTTCATTAAAATTTCTTCTTGTTCAGCTTTCGAAAAACCTTTCCATTGTTCTGCAGTAAAATTACTTCCACCTCGAGCTTCATATTTTGCAACTAACTCAGTAATTGGTTTTGCTTGTTTACAAGTATTACAGAAATAGCTGTTGAATAATTCTAAGAATAATTTTTGAGTCCATTTATAATAATTAGGATCAGAGGTTTGAACCTCACGACTCCAATCGTAGCAAAAACCAATTTTATCTAACTGACTTTTAAAAGTTGCAATATTTTTTTTTGTAGTTTCTGCAGGATGCTGACCCGTTTCAATAGCATATTGTTCAGCTGGTAAACCAAAACTATCGAAACCCATAGGATGCAATACATTAAATCCTTTCAAACGTTTGTATCTACTATAAATATCACTCGCAATATAACCAAGAGGATGACCAACGTGTAAACCTGCACCACTTGGATAAGGAAACATATCCAATACATAATACTTTGGCTTTTCACTTTCACTTGAAACCTGATACACTTTATCGGCTTTCCATTGCTCTTGCCACTTTTTTTCGATGTTTCTAAAATTGTATTCCATTGCTTTTTCTACTCTTTATTTTGTTGAATGAATTTTTATTATTGAAGAGTGTTCCGAAATTTTGGAACAACTAAAGTTGATTAGATTTGTTACAGCTGACTTCAAAATAAAAATACATATATAAATAAATACTAAAATTGTTATAATTTATAACATTTACATACGTTATAAGTGCTGCAAATGTAAGTGTTTGCAGTACATTTGTTTTTTGTAATCAGTTTTAAAAGTAATTAGAATGAGTAAACATAAAAATGCCAGTACTAAATCTAAACCATCTCAGTTCATGGCTATTTTAGGCATAACTGCAGTTTTATTTATTATTGGAATTTTTGGTTGGATTTTCTCAAGTGCAACAAAATATGCTGAACTTCTAAAAGAAGATGTTTTAGTGCAAGTGTATTTGCACTACTCTGCAACAGATCAAAAAACAGCAGAATTAAAGTCATACTTAGAAAATCAACCCTATGTAAAAGATGTTGAATTTGTTGATAAAGAAACTGCCAAACAAAGATTACAAGCTTCTGAAGACAGGTATGATGAAGAATTATTAGGTGGAGAAAATCCATTATTTGCTTCTTTTAACTTTCATGTTAAAAGTGATTATGTTGAAAAAGACTCTTTATTAAACATTAAGGCTGCAATTGAAAATACACATGGTACCATTATTGAAAGTATTTTATACCCTGCTGGTGTGGTTGAAAAAATGGGCCCCATTTTAAAATGGGTATTAATTAGTTTAGCCATTTTGGCTATCATATTTACATTGCTAGCCATTGTTTTAATTGACAATACCATTAAACTTTCTATGTATAGCAATCGTTTTTTAATTAAGACTATGCAAATGGTGGGTGCTCAACGAGATTTTATTGTAAAACCTATAAATAAGCAAGCAATTATAAATGCATTAATTGCATCTGGTATAGCCATTGTATTTGTTTGTGGGTTGATTTATTTATCTGAACACTTTGTTTATTATTTAGTTCAACTAAGAGATATTACTTATTTAATTTATTTATTTAGTGGAATGATTATTTTGGGAGTATTAATTAGTTTAATAAGTACACATAGAAGTGTAATGAAATATTTAAAGATGAAATTGGATGATTTATATTAAAAAATTAATCATTAAAGGGCATTAAAAAACCGATTCAAATGAATCGGTTTTTTAATAATATAAATTATTTAATTAATGTTTAACCATGATTTGTTGTGTAGAAACCTCAGAACCAATAAGCGTTTTTACAATATACGACCCTTCTCCAAAACTTGTAACATTAATTCGGGTTTGATTTAAGTTAATATTGTCCTTCAACATAATTCTTCTTCCACGAATATCAAATATTTCAACAGATTTAATGTTTTCTGAAGCATTGATTAATATTTCGTTTGATGCAGGATTAGGAGAAACTGTTAATTTAACATCTTTTAATGTAACTTTTTGAATGGTTGAATATTCAAATTTTCCATCAGCATTTACAACTTTTAAACGATAGTATAAAGTTTTAACTGAAGGCAGGTTTCTGTCTGTTATTTCATAAGATGAATTTCCTAGGTTATTAGCAGCAACAGTTGAAATATTTTCAAAACTAGAACCATCAATACTTCTTTGAACTTCAAAACTTCCACCTGTTTGATCAGAAAAAGTTAACCAACTTAGGTTTACTTGGTTTTGTAAACCAACAGCGTTAAATGAGTTGAGTTTGATAGGTAGTGGAGCATAGATCCAATCTGTACCAACTCTTAAACCATCAAATATAATAGCACCGGTACCAGTTGAACCTTGACGAAGAGCAAATCCTTTGATTTTTGCAATGTCTGAAATAGTCATATCAGTTGCTGTAATATCAGCAGTTGAAGGTTCTGTACTTGGTACGCCTGATGCAAAAATGTAAGCACTACAAACATCATCTAAAGTTGATGCATTAAAAGTGTATTTTAATACAACTAAATAAGTTTGATTTAAATTATAATCAGCAGTTGTATATACAGCCCCTGAATTAGATGATCCTTTTGAAATTCCTAATTTAAAAGTACCGGCTACTCCACCATCTTTTGTAAATAATCTGGCTTTAAAATCGCTACCAGGTGCAGCACCTGAACCAGCTAAAAAATGAGCAAAATAATCACCTGTTGCTCCGCCTGCAGTAGTTACGTTTAACATAAAAGAGGCATAAGCAGATCCTGTTTCAATACTATCAACTGTTGCATTTACATCAATTCTTGAACCAGAACCATGTGCTAAACTTACTGAACCTCCAATATTTGAACCAGCATAACCAGTATAAGTTAAACCAGCTGAACTCCATAATATGTTGTTACCAGTTCCACTATGTTTTGTCCAAACAGCACCTCCAAGTGAAGCATGAGTTAAACTGTCATCTGCTGGAACACCTGTGGATGTATAATTAAAATCTTCGAGAAATTTAATTTGTGATTGTGCATTAATACTTAAGCCAATAAATAAAACAAAGAGTAAATATTTTTTCATGTCGTTTAATTTGACACAAATATAAAAGTAAATCTCTTAACCTCTGTTAGAGAATGATAAACTTTATATGAAATCTCATTTGGTAAAAAAAAATGTTCCCTTACATTTGCAGTTGGCAGGTCTTACACGACCAGCTCCTGCAGAAACTCCCCAGGGTAGGAATACAGCAAGGATAAGTGGTTGAGCGGTGCGATGTAATAAGCCTGCCTTTTTTATTTTTGATTGGTTGATTTGTTCATTGATGATTTATTTGTTATATGAATGCTCAAGAATTACAAAAAAGATTAAAATCTTTTGCTTACAGAATTGTAAATCTTTCAAGAGTACTACCAAAAGAACTCATCTCTGAGATTATTATTAGACAAATTATTCGTTCTGCATTTTCAGTAGCAGCAAATTACCGAGCTGCATGCAGAGCCCAATCTAAAAAAGCTTTTATTTCAAAACTTAGTATAGTTGTAGAAGAAATTGATGAAACGCATTTTTGGTTAGAAGTAATTTCAGATTTAACAATCATAGATCCTAATAAATTAAAAGAAATTTTAGTTGAAGCAGAGGAACTCACAAAAATTCTTAGTACTTCAAGAAAAACAGCTCAAACAAAGCTCAATCAAAAAATAATCAATCAATAAATCAACAATCAATAAATTATCAATAACATGAAGTTTTTTATCGATACAGCAAATCTCGAACAGATTAAAGAAGCTAATGAATTAGGCATTTTAGATGGTGTTACTACAAATCCATCTTTAATGGCTAAAGAAGGCATTAAAGGAGAAGAAGCCATCATAAAACATTATAAAACCATTTGCGAAATGGTAGATGGTGATATTAGTGCAGAAGTTTTATCCACTACAACTAATGAAATTATTGAAGAAGGTAAAAAACTTGCTGCTATACATCCAAACATTGTAGTAAAAGTTCCTATGATAAAAGATGGCATTAAAGCTATCAAATGGTTTTCTGATAATGGAATTAGAACCAATTGCACTTTAGTATTTAGTGCAGGTCAGGCTATTTTGGCTGCAAAAGCTGGTGCCACTTACTTATCTCCTTTTTTGGGTAGAATTGATGATGGTGGTTGGGATGGTGTTCAACTTATTGAACAAATTGCACATATTTATTCTGTACAAGGTTTCGAAACAGAAATATTAGCAGCTTCAATCAGAAATCCAAATCATATTATAAGATGTGCCGAAGCTGGTGCAGATGTTTGTACTTGTCCTTTAGATTCAATATTAGGTTTATTAAAACATCCATTAACAGATATTGGACTTGCTAAGTTTTTAGAAGATGCTAAAAAAATGTAATTAATCTGTATTCAATAATTGGGATACATTTTTAGTAAAATGACTTAAATATTTATAAGAGAGCATATAATAAACATATTTGCTCTCTTTTTTTGTTGTCACAAAACCAGCTCTTCGTAAAACTGCAAGATTTTGAGATATTACCGCCTGTTGTATATTTAATTGAGTATATATTTCAGTTACAGTTAAAGTGTGTTTCTTATCTAATAATTCAATGATTGATAATCTTAAAGGATGATTAATAGCCCTTAAAATATATAGAGCTTTTTTATTTTTAATAATATCTAGAACAATTGTAGAATTATTTTCTGTAAGAAGAATTTGATTTGAATGATTAACAGCCATAATTAAAATAAAGTTAATGATGTCTTATTAAGTATGATGTATTTAATTCTAATAATATGCTTCCCTTATCTTCGCGACCAAAATTTTTTATATGACAAACAGAACATTTACCATGGTTAAGCCCGATGCAACAAGTAAGGGTCACACGGGTGCTATCATTAACGATATTATTGCTGGCGGATTTACAATTAAAGCCATGAAATGGACCAAATTAACTAAAGAACAAGCTGGTGCTTTTTATGCTGTGCATAAAGAAAGACCTTTTTATGGCGAATTAGTAGATTTTATGAGTAGTGGACCAATTGTTGCTGCTATATTAGAAAAAGAAAATGCTGTAGCTGATTTTAGAAAATTAATTGGAGCTACTAATCCTGCACAAGCTGAAGAAGGTACTATAAGAAAAAAATATGCAACTTCAATGGGTGAAAATGCAGTTCATGGAAGTGATAGTGATGAGAATGCTGCAATTGAAGGCAATTTCTTCTTCTCTGAATTAGAAAGATTTTAATTTATTGAAATAGTTTTAATAAAAAACGCCTCACAAATGTGAGGCGTTTTTATTTGTGTGAATGTTTTAAAAATTAGTTGTAGTTAACTGTTACATTAAAAGGAGTAGCAGTAGTGTACAATCCAGCAGCTTGGTTAGCACTTACATCAAGTGTAGCACCAACAGTGAAAGATTGTGTACCTGTACCACCACTAGATAACTGACCAGCAGTTAAACCAATACTTGCAGTAAAGTTGTTAATGTTCATACTGTTTGCACCATTAGCTAATACTATGTTACCACT
>JAGXRG010000015.1 GCA_018335935.1 Chitinophagaceae bacterium
CATTTAATTCAACAGATTTCTCGTTCGTTCCTCACTCGAAAAGACGTTCTAACGAAGTGATTTAAAAAATTGAATGAGCTGCATTGAAAGATGCAGCTTTTTTTATTTCATCAATCAATTTTCTTATCGGTTGGTGTCCCACCAACCGAAATATATCAATGTAAAGCGATTTTATCTTATTTATTTTAATCATTCGTCATTTCGAAGTTCTTGCTGAGAAATCTCATTTAATTCAACAGATTTCTCGTTCGTTCCTCACTCGAAAAGACGTTCTAACGAAGTGATTTAAAAAATTGAATGAGCTGCATTGAAAGATGCAGCTTTTTTTATTTCATCAATCAATTAAATCTTCATGTGCTGCTTGTAATTCATTATAGCTGTGATTGTCTTTTAATTTTTTAGCAACATCCATTCCCTTTTCATAGTAAAAGATGGCTTCATTTGTTTCTCCTAAACGTTCTAAAAGCTTTGCAATATGATAATAAGAACCAACGTAATCAGGAGTTTCATTTAAAATATTAATGAATAGATTTTTTGCTTTTTCATCTTCTCCAATTTTAATATACTCCAAGGCTAAAGCATGTCTTAAAAAATTATCATTAGGACTATCTTTCAAAAAATTCATCAACTTTTCAATTCTTTCCATACAATTTAGTTTGAGATAATAAAATAATAAAACTGCAAAAGAAAAAAAACCACATTAATTAAGTATAAAAATTTTGGGAAACCTACTTTTTTGCCTAATGAATAAAAAATAGAGCCAACAACCAAGGTAACTATATTAATGATAAAAGCACAAATCGCTAAAATTAATACAGTACTCACTACTAATTGATATTTATCTAAACCTTCAATATCTTGTAAAATAAACATGGCTAAAAAACATAAATTACAAATGAGAGCAAACCGATTCATAAATAATAAGCTTCGCATAAAACTATTTTGCTTCAAATATCATTAATTTGCTCTATCATAAAATTTGATTGATGAAAAAAATAAATTGGAAACTTGTATTACCACACATAATTGCTGTAGCCATTTTTGCTATTGTGGCCATTATTTATTGTAAACCTGCATTAGAAGGCAAAGTTTTACAGCAAGATGATACCACACAATGGAAAGCAATGGCTCAAAGTTCATTTGAGTTTAAAGAAAAACATGGTCACTTTCCTTTATGGACAAATAGCATGTTTAGTGGAATGCCTGCTTATCAAATTGCTCTTGAAGCTGAAAATCCTTTATCGATTCATTATATCAATAACGTACTAACATTAGGTTTACCTAATCCAGCTCATTTCTTTTTCTTAGCTTGTATATGTTTTTATTTTTTAGCATTAATACTTCGTTGTAATCCATATGTTGCAGTTAGTACAGCGTTGGCTTATGCTTATTGTACATACAATCCAATCATTATTGCTGCAGGCCACGAAACTAAAATGTTAGCATTGGCCTATTTGCCTGCATTAATAGGATCTATCATTTTATTGTTCAATAAAAAATATATTATTGGTACAGCTCTCACAGCTTTTTTTACAGCAACTTTAATTGCTGCCAATCACTTACAAATTACCTATTACGCTTTAATAATTATTGTTTTTATGAGTGTTGCTTTTTTAGTAGATACCATACGAAACAAAAATTATAAGCATTTAATAATGGCAGCCGGATTATCCATTTTTGCAGCTCTAATTGGTGTTGGTGTAAATGCTGTTATTTTAAAAACAACCAGTGAATATGGTCAATATTCAATTCGTGGGGGAAGTGTTTTAGCTGAAGAAAAAGGGAAAGGTAATGCTACAAAAACTGGTTTGAATAAAGATTATGCTTTTAGCTATAGTTTATATAAAACAGAACCATTAGCTATGATGATTCCTCGTGTTTATGGAGGAAGTAGTGGTTTAGAAGTAAAAGAAGAAGAATCAAAAGCAATTGAAAAATTAAGAGAATTGCCACCACAATTAGCTCAAGAATTACAAAATTATTTAGGTGCATATTGGGGTGGAATAGGTGGAACATCAGGACCTCCATACATTGGAGCCATTATTTGCTTTTTAGCATTAATTGGTTTTGTAATAGTTGATAAGAAATATAGATGGTGGATTTTGTGTGCTTGCCTATTTACCATCATGCTCAGTTGGGGTAAATATTTTGATGGCTTTAATTCTTGGATGTTGAACAATTTACCCATGTACAATAAATTCAGGGCTCCAAGCATGATTTTAGTTATCCCAACATTTTTGATGTGCATGTTGGCTGCCTTGAGTTTACAAAAGATTATAGATACAGAAAATAAAGATTCACTTTTTCAACAATATAAGAAGGGTTTATATGTTGTTGCTGGATTATTGGTATTTGCGGTCTTAGTATATTTCTCTTCAGACTTTATGAATGAAACTGATAAAGCTTTGCTAAAACAAGTTGGCGATATTCAAGATGCACAACAAAAAGCAAGTATTACCGAAGCTGTTAAATCGTTTTTAAATGCACTAAAAGAAGATAGAAAGAGTTTATTCATGGATGATTTATTAAGAAGTATTGGCTTTATGTTAGTTGCAGCTATAGCAATTTGGGCCTTTATTAAAAGTAAAATATCTTCTTTAGTTACTGTTATTGTTATTGGTGCTTTTGCTTTTATTGATGTGATTAATGTGGATTTAAAATATTTTAATGCCGATAAATTTGAAGATGCTGCAGATTATTCTGATGCCAATTTTAAAGCAACACCAATTGATTTAGCAATTAATCAAGACACTTCACATTATCGTGTTTTTAATTTAATGAAGGGAATACAAGGTGCATTTAATGCTGATGCTAAATCTGCATATCATCACAATTCTATAGGTGGATATCATGCAGCTAAATTGAGTATTTACCAAGATTTAATAGAAAATCAACTGTATAATTTCCCTAATTGTTTACCAGTAATGAATATGTTGAATGCAAAATATGTAATTCAGCCAGATCCTCAAACTGGAGAAGCTTCCTTATATCCAAATCCAACTGCTTTAGGTAATTGTTGGTTTGTAAAAGGAGTTATATTTAAACAAGGACCAAGAGCTGTAATGAATACATTAACTTCTTTAAATACCAAAGATTCAGCAGTGGTTGATGAAGCCCAAAAAAACTTGGTGAAGTTTGATGCAACAATTGACTCAAGTGCTTCTATCAGTTTAATTAAAAATGAAAATGATTATATTGAGTATGTTTCAAAATCAAATTCTTCGAATTTCGCTGTCTTTAGTGAAATATATTATCCAGCTGGCTGGAAAGCCTATATTGATGGTAAAGAAGTAGAAATAGTAAAAACCAATTATGTGTTACGCGGCTTAAGTGTACCTGCCGGAGAACATAAAATTACTTTTGAATTTAAACCAAGTTCATTTTATAGTTCATTAACTATTGGTACTATTTCTTCTGGTATAATTTGGCTATTATTAATTGGTGCAGCTTTTCTAACTTATAAAGAGAATAAAAAGAAATAGTCGTTAAAAACTAAATAATTAATTGCCTTGATTAGAAATATTCAAGGCAATTTTTTTAATAATATTAGTAGTAGAAAAGCCTTCTACAATTTCATTAATAACCACTCTGCCACCATTTGCTATTACTTCTTTTGCTCCTACAATTTGCTCTATAGTATAATCTCCTCCTTTTACAATTACATCTGGCATTAAAGAAGTGATGAGTTCTAAGGGCGTATCTTCATTAAAAACAATAACAGCATCAACTATAGTCAACGCTGCTAAAATTTGACTTCTACTATTTTCATTATTGATAGGCCTGTTGGGGTCTTTGCCTAATCTTCTTACACTATCGTCACTATTTACGCCAACAATTAAATAATCTGCTTCTTTAGCAGCTTGAGATAAAGAGAAAATATGACCACTATGTAAAATATCAAAACAACCATTTGTAAAAGCAATAGTTTTACCTAATACACGCCAGGATTGAATTTGACGAATTAGTTGTTCTAAGGTAAAAATTTTGCTTTCAATAGTTTTTATGTATTTCATTACTGAAAAATTTAAAACGAAGATACTTATTGAACATTTAATATTTACTTTGCAGCATGTCATCATTAAAAACGAGAACCATAATTGGTAAACAGCCCTTAGTAGAAGCCATAAGTGCTGGTGTAGCTATTGATAAAATTTTATTACAAAAAAATGCTAGTGGTGAAACTGCTAATCAAATTAGATTATTAAGTAAAGAGCACAATATTCCATTACAATTTGTACCTATTGAAAAATTAAATAGTTTAACCAGATCAAATCATCAAGGGGTTATTGCTTTTGCAGCTATTGTAAAATATTATTCTGTTCAAGAAGTTATTGATTTTACAGTAAGTAATGGAGACACACCTTTATTTTTAATGTTAGATGGTATAACTGATGTTAGAAATATAGGTGCAATTGCTCGTACTGCTCTTTGTTGTGGAGTGCATGCCATTATTATACCTGATAAGGGTGTTGGTGCATTAAATGAAGAAGCCTTAAAAGCCAGTGCTGGTGCATTAGAACATGTGCATGTATGTAGAGTAAATAGTTTAATGAAATGTGTAGATGAATTGCACATGAATGGAATTAAGGTTTTTGCCAGTGAAATGAAGGCCACAACTACCTTAAAGTCTTTAAACTTACAAGAGCCTAGTTGTATTGTTTTAGGAGGAGAGGAGAAAGGGGTTTATCCTGCATTAATGAAAATATGTGATGAACAATTCTATATTCCTATGAAAGGAAAATTTGAAAGTCTAAATGTTTCTGTTGCTGCTGGAATAATTCTTTATGAAGCCATGCAACAAAGAGGCTAAGATATTATCTTTTCTTCCCAAAATAAAAATTAAAGCCACCTCTTATAACTGGAACAATATCTCCATTTTGACTTCTATATGGAGAGTATAATTCTCTTCTTAAATCGACGAGAATTACTGTAAAAAAGTTTGTTTGTCCAACTATTCTTGTGCCATAACCAATACCTGCTAACAAACTAGTTGAGTTTAACTTTCCTTCATTTGTAAAATTCGGATTTTGGCTATCGGTAATTTTATAGTTTATTGTATTTAATTCTGGTTGTAATTGAATAAAAAATTGTTGACCTAAATGGAGTCTAGTAAATAATCCAATTCCAAAATTAAAAGTATTTTGTTTTATTTCTGACCAACCTTCATTGTAGCGTAAAGACGAATAAATTGTATTAAAACAAATTCCTGCATCAAAATTTTTAGATAATGAATATCCAATTTCAGGATTAGCTCCTATAGTAAATTGACTATTAGTTCCTCCTGCAAATCCTAGAACTATTGAGCCACCAGCAAACCATCTTTTAAATTCTGTTTCTTGTTCCTCCTGTGCTATTACAGTATGGCTTAATAAAATCATTAATAAAAAACCAATAATTTTTTTCATTTGAATATAATTTTCAATTATTCTTAATATCAAAATCATTTTTTTCTAAACAATCCTAAATCAAAATTGTTATATCTTAGTTGTTTAAGATTCTTGTAAAAATGAATATCTGTAATCAGTAACTGCATTAAATGTTTCTTTGATTGTTCTTGCACTTAACCAACGATATAAATTAATCAAGCTTCCTGCTTTATCATTGGTACCACTAGCTCTGGCTCCACCAAAAGGCTGCTGACCCACAACTGCACCAGTAGGTTTATCGTTAATATAGAAATTACCTGCACTTTGTCTAAGTTTTGCTGTAGCCAAATCAGTAGCAGCTCTATCTTTTGCAATTATTGCACCAGTTAATGCATAGGGAGAAGTACTATCTACTAGCTCTAAAGTTTTTTCAAATTCATTTGCTGGATAAACATAAATAGTTAGAACTGGACCAAAAATTTCCTCACACATAGTTGTGAATTTAGGATCAGTTGTTTCAATAATTGTGGGCTGGATGAAATAACCTTCTCTCTTATCACAAACACCACCTGCAATAATGGTAGCAGATTTGCTTCTTTTTGCTTTATCAATATAGTTTTTAATATTGTTGAAACTTTTTTCATCAATAACAGCGTTGATGAAATTGGTAAAGTCTTCTGTGGTTCCCATTTTCATAGAAGCCACACCTGCAATTAATTTTTTCTTTACTTGATTTGCTATATTACTTGGAATGTAAGCTCTAGAAGCTGCACTACATTTTTGACCTTGAAATTCAAAAGCTCCTCTTAAAAGAGCTGCAACTAAAACATCAACATCTGCAGATTTATGAGCAATAACAAAATCTTTACCTCCTGTTTCACCAACAATTCTTGGGTAAGATTTATACAAATTCATGTTCTTACCAATGGTCTCCCACATATTATTAAACACTCCTGTGCTTCCTGTAAAATGAACGCCAGCAAAGTCTCTATGATTAAAACAAACCCTGCCAATTGTAGGGCCATCAACATAAATTAAATTAATTACTCCATCTGGTAATCCTGCTTCTTTTAAAATTCTCATGAACATTTGAGCAGAATAAATTTGTGTGTTGGCTGGTTTCCAAACTACAACATTGCCACACATAGCAGCACTTGTTGGTAAATTGCCACCAATTGCAGTAAAGTTGAATGGTGTAACAGCTAAAACAAATCCTTCAAGAGGTCTCCATTCCATTCTGTTATGCATTCCAGGAGATGAAACGGGTTGTTGTTTATAAATTTCACTTAAAAAATGAACATTGAAACGTAAAAAGTCAATTAACTCACAAGCTGCATCGATTTCTGCTTGATACACATTTTTGCTTTGTCCTAGCATGGTACAACCATTAATATAAGGACGATATTTTGTTGCTAATAAATCTGCTGCTTTTAAGAAAATAGCTGCACGATTTTCCCAACTCATATTTTCCCAAGATGCTTTAGCAGCAAGAGCTGCATCTATGGCTTGTTTAACATGTTTTTCCTCACCTACATGAAAATAACCTAACGTATGTTTTAATTCATGTGGAGGATGTATAGCAACTTTTTTATTGGTTCTTACTTCTTTATTACCAATGTACATAGGAATATCAGCCACAGTAGATTTTAATTCTTCTAAAACTTTTTTCTGGCGATTTTTTTCTGGGCTATTAGGGGCGTAATTTAAAACTGGCTCATTAACAGGAGCTGGGTAACTAAAATATCCTATGTTCATGTGTAATTATTTTGTACTGCAAATTTCAGCAAATACAATTAAAAAACTTAAAATAAAATGATAAACTATTTGTACATGATTTCGTAATACTCATGTGCCATTCTATTAGATCCAAACTGGTGTTGAACATCGACCATTGCCGTTTTTACAACATCTCTCCATTTATCTTTATTCTCGTAGTAAGTTGGAATGATTTCGTTTTCTAATAAATCGTATAATTGATTTAAATCATAATCATCTTGTTCATGTGTATTCATGTTATCGTAATCTGCTTTTGGTACAACCCAACTGTTAATACCAGGTTTAGCAAATTCTGGGATCCATCCATCATCTGTACTTAAGTTAATAGCACCATTCATAGCAGCAGTCATTCCACTAGTACCACTAGCTTCTCTTGGAACTCGAGGATTATTGAGCCAAATATCTGCAGCCTGTTTCAATCTTCTACTCAACAAAAGTTCGTAGCCCACTAATACAGCTACGTTTTTATAATTTTTACTTAAGTAAACTAAATTGTTGAATTCTGTTATAGCAGGATAATCAACTGGGTATGGTTTTCCAGCCCAAATAATTTGAACAGGATATTTTTTATTGTTGATCATTTTTTCGAAACGAACCATATCTCTGGTTAAAAAATCGGCTCTTTTATAGCCTGCAAATCTTCTTGCCCATACAATAGTTAAAACATTTGGATCGAATAATTTTCCACTTTGGTCTGCAACAGTTTCAAATGCTCTTCTTTTTAAATACCATTTTCTATCATCAATACCCCAATTGTTACCTGCAGCTAAATGACGATATAAAGGTTCATCACTCCAATAATTAAAATTTTGAGCATTAGTGATATGAGTAATTGGACACACCCCCTCAAACTTACCCCACATGGCTCTACTAACTTCACCATGTAATTTAGAAACAGCGTTTGATTTACGTGCAAAACGAAGAGCTACAAGTGAATGATTGAATTGATCGTCTTTTAATCCTGTTAATTTTCTTACTTCATCTAATGTTAATCCACAGAAATACGACATTTTATGGCACAAATAAATATCGTGTTTTTCATTACCAGCTTCTTCAGGTGTATGGGTGGTAAATACTAAATGTTCTTTTAATTTGCTTACACTTTTATACTTGTTTTGTAATAAATAGAAAGCTGCTGAAATTCCGTGTGCCTCATTTAAATGATAAACATCTGGATTGAAACCTAATTCATCAATTAATTTTGCACCACCAACTCCTAATAAAATAAATTGAGCAACTTTAGTAGAAACGTTTGCATCATATAATCGATGGGTTATTGTTTGAGAGATATGGTCATTCTCAGGTAAATCTGTACTTAATAAAAATAGGGGAGCAGTTTTAAATGTTTCCGGATTCAAATACATGGCTTTAACCCATACCGGAGAATCATGAATATCTATTTGAAACTTAATACCAGTTTCTTCTAAGAAAGTAGGTGTTTTTTCCATCCAAGTTGGTAATAAAGTCTGATCTTGGTTTCTGGTTTGATCGTAATAACCATATTTCCATAAGATACCTATACCAATCATATTTTGATTAAGTTCGTATGAGCTTCGTAAATGTGATCCTGATAAAAACCCTAGTCCACCACTATATATTTTTAATGGCTGATGAATTGCAAACTCCATTGAAAAGTATGCAGCCTTTTTTGCGTATTGTTGATTAATTGTGTAAGGAACTTGAAAATTTCTGAAATTCATATAATTTATTTCTATTTATGAGATGCAATAATAATGTATTTATTTAAAATGTACTTTTTACACATTATAAATAATCAATTGCTTCTAGGTAAGAATGATGAAAAATTATTGTAGTTGATTGTCTACAGCATATCTGATAAGATCTGCTAAAGTATTTACCCCTAGTTTATGAAAGATTCTTTTTTTGAAAGTACTTACAGTAGTAGGGCCTATTGAAAGTTTTTCAGAAATAGAAATTGAAGAATTTCCTTCAATCATTAAGTTAAAGACCTCAAATTCTCTACTTGATAATGTTTCATGAGGGAATTTCACTAGATTTTTGGGTCTTGTTTTTGAAATAGTTTCTGCAACTTCTTTAGATATATATTTAACACCAATCAATAATGAATTAATAGCTGCAACCAATTCTTCAGTTGCACTTTCTTTATTCAAAAAACCACAAGCTCCGGCTCTTACACATCTAAGCTCATATTGCTCAGCAGCATGCATAGTTAAAACTAAAATAGGTGTAGTTGGTTGAGTTTCTTTTAATTCTCTAATAAAGTTTAATCCAATACGATTTGGCATTGAAATATCGGAGATAATAATATCAAATTTTGTAAGTTTTGCAATATCGTTCATTTCTTTGCCATCAGCAGTTTCAATGATTTTTGCTAATGGAAATTCTTCACGAATTATTTGAATTAAACCCTTTCTAACAACGCTATGGTCGTCTCCAATTAAAATTCTCATAGTTTATTATTTAATTCGAGGTAAACATATTTTTATTGTTGTACCTACTTTAATTTTACTTTTTATATTAAAAGATCCATTTATTGCTAAAGCCCTTTCTTTCATCAATAATATCCCCATTGATTTTGTTGGTTGATTAATGTTAAAGCCATTACCATTATCTGTTATAGATAAGCAAATTTGTTCTTTGGTAGCGTTCAAATTTACAGAAACTTTTGTTGCATTTGCATGTCTGTTAATATTGGTTAAAGATTCTTGTAAAATTCTAAAGAAATGCAGTTGTGTTGATTTGTCTAATTCAGCTTCATCAATTGTATGTTTAAACACAACTTTAGTATTGGTTGATTTACAAAATTCTTTTATTTGCCATTCTAATGCAGCTATTAATCCTAAATCGTCTAAAATACTTGGTCTTAATTTAGTAGAAATATTTCTAACAGTTTTTATAGAATTATCAATACTTTTTAATATGTTTTTATAATCTTGGTCATAGTTTTCTTTACCAGTTTTTTTCCATAAATTACCTAACTGCATTTTAATGCTAGTAATTTGTTGACCTAATTCATCATGTATTTCACTAGAAATGTGTTTTCTTTCTTTTTCAATTTCGTCTTGTAGAGATTCTGCCAAGGACCTAAGCTGTTGATGAGATTGTTCTAACTCTTGCTTTGCAAAGGTTTCGCCAGTAACATCAATAGCCTGAACATAAAAAGTATCTTCTACTATGCTGAATAAAAAATTTAAATATTTAAAATTACCGTTCTTACATTTGATTTTTCGAATAATTACTGGTTTTTCTTTTATTATACCTTCTTTATAATCTTTTAATAAAGCATTCCAAAAATTATACAATTCATTTCTAATTTGTTTATCGGGCTGCGATTTTTTATACCAATCCTTTAGCGTTGGGATGTCTTTTTTTGTATAACCGGTTAGTTTAGTAAAATGCTTGTTTAAAAAAATTATTTTTTCATTTATATTATATGCACCAATTGCAGTTGGCATATTTTGAGCTAATGCCTTGAAATTTTTTTCACTCTCCTCTAATAGTTTATAAGCTTTTCGTTCCTCAGTAATATCTTTAAAAATTAGAACTAATACCTGCTCAATAATAGATTGCTTAATCCTGAATGTGTGTAATTTTTTATCATCACACATCAGGCAAAATTCAAAGTCATCTAATTGATAGGATTCATTTGTTTTTTTCTGTTTTAGAAATTCAATCGATTTTTTAAATAGTAATTGTGCTTTAGGTTCTTTAGAAGTAGGTATTATGAAATTAGCAAAATCTTCAATTTTCTTTATTTTATTTATTGTGTTACCAAATAATTTTCGATTCCTTTTGTTAGCGAATATGGCATTACTATTTAAATCATAACTTAATATGGCAATAGGTAAATTTTCAATTAAATTTTGTAATTTGTTTTGATTTTTTTTAAGAACTGCTTGTGCATTATATTGATCTGTGATATCGTGAAAAAATGCATAGAGATTATTTTCATTTAAAACAGAAAAGCTAACATCATATCTTTTTACTTCTCCATTTTTGGTTATGAGTTGTCGGCGTAAAGGTTTTGCATTTTTTACAGCCCCTTTAATCATATCTTCTAAATATTGGGTTCTCTCAATACCCTTTTTTCTTTTATCATCTTCATTACTAAATAAAATTCTTTTATGCCATTGTGAAAAATTTTGAATTTCATTATAATTAAATCCTAATTCATTAATGCAGCTTTTGTTTGAATAATTTAATTTCAAACTCGGATATTCTAAACCAACAATTGGAATAGGAGCTTTATCTGCAAGAAGTTTAAATGCATCATTACTTTCATTTAATTTATAATGATGTATTTCATTACAATAAATGATAATACTTTTTTTATAACGAATTAATGAGAGTTTATACCATTCTTCTTTTTTAAATTTTGTTATTAATAAAATATCTATCTTTTTTACATGCCTTGAATTTACGTGGCCTAAGGTATCATTGAATTTTTGAATACAAGATTTGTGAATAATTTTAGATAATTTTAATTGTAATAATTCTCTAGAAGAATAATCTAAAGGCATTGCTTCCATAGGAATTAAATCTACAATGATACCCTGATCATTTAGTTGAACTATAAAATTCCTCGTAAGCAAGTGCAGTTTAGTTAAGTCCATTTTAGTTTATTTTAAAATTACAGTGCCCAGTTGTTTTGTAATTTCAATTTCAATTTGTTTCAAATTTTTGTGTACTTCAATTAATTGTTTTTGTTCTTCAAAACTTGTTGCTTTTTCTATATCGCTTTGATTTTGTAAAAACATTTTTTTAATTTTCTTAAGTTTAAAATAATTTAAACTCATGGCTACGTCTTGAATGCTGGTATCTCTATTTAAAATATTCATTCCTTCTAACACATTATCCCAGTTATTGCTTAATTCATAAGGAGTCATTGTAATTGAAACCACTAAATCTGCAATCTGTTTATCCTCATTATAAATAAATTTTTTTGTATCAGGTTCTTCTTTGTTTTGAAATTGACTTTTATACATTTCAAATATTTTTTCTAATTGTTTGTTTTCAAACTCAAAGTTTACCAATTCTTCAAATATATGTTCTGCAATTGTTAATTCTTCATTCCATGGCTTTAGGCCATATTCTAATAATATTTTTAATAAATTTTTTTCATGCAAATCATCAATTTCAAAAAGATTGATTTCAGTTTGTTTAGTGTTAGATGAATTAGAACTTTGCTGGAGAATAGCATTGGCTTCGTTAAAGGGTATAATTTTTTCATCCTTGCTAATCTTATCTCTTTTGAATTTATTAACTAGATTTATTAATCCAATTTCATCTATTTGAAGTATTGCAGAACATTGCTTAATATATTCTTGTTGCTTTATAAAATCTTCTACCTTATTAATTTTGCTAAGAGACTCTGCAATTTGATTTACTACTTCATTTTTTTTTGCAATATCATTCCCAACACCATCCATCATTACTTGCAATTGAAAAATGATGAAGTCTTTTTTGTTTTCAGTAATGAATTTTTCAAAAGCAGCAGCTCCAATTTTTCTAACAAAACTATCTGGGTCTTCTCCATCAGGAATCAGTACCAACTTAACATTCAAGCTTTCTTCCAAAGCCATATCTAGCCCTCTCAAAGCAGCTTTTATACCTGCAGCATCTCCATCATAAATGATTGTAAGATTATTGCTGTATTTTTTAATTAATCGTAATTGATCAGTTGTTAAACTAGTTCCACCACTGGCAACCACATTTTCAATACCAGCTTGGTGTAGGCTAATTACATCTGTATATCCTTCTACTAATAAGCATTCATCATTTTTATCAATGGAATGTTTAGCAAAATAAGCACCATATAAAACTTTGCTTTTTACATAGATCTCATTTTCTGGAGTATTGATATACTTTGGGGCTTTATCATTTTTACCAATTATTCTTGCTCCAAAACCAATTATTTTTCCTGTATTTTGATGAATAGGGAAGATAATTCTACCTCTATAATTATCTTGCCAGTCCTCTTCGTTTCTTAAAATAGATAACCCTGTTTTTGGAAATAAATCTTTGTTGAATTGATTTGAAATTAAAGCTTGTGAAAGTTCATTTTTAGAAGATGGATTATAGCCAACTTGGAATTTATTTAGTATCTCATTGTTAAATCCTCTATCCTTTAAATAACTTAATGCAATAGTTTCTCCCTCTTCAGATTCCCAAAGTTTTTTCTGAAAAAATTGTTGTGCAAAATTATTAATGATGTATAAACTATCACTAGTTTGCTGAACATATTGCTGTTCGGGAGATTGTTCAGTTTCTTCAATCTCTAAATTATATCTTTTAGCTAGCCATTTTAAAGATTCAACATAACTCAGCTTATCATGCTCCATTAAAAATGTAATAGTGTTTCCACTTTTACCACAACCAAAACATTTATAAATTTCTTTTGTAGGAGATACCGTGAAGGATGGCGTTTTTTCGTTATGAAAAGGACAATTGCCTAAATAATTTGCTCCACGTTTTTTTAGTTTAACATATTCGCCTATTACATCAATAATATCAATGCGACTTTTAATCTGTTCTATAGAGTTAGGACTAATCATTAGGGCTGTGAATATATGAAAAGCTTATATTTTTTAGATGTTTGTAATCCGTTGTTAATAATTTTATTTGAAATTGTTTGTATAAAAAGAAAAAACCCCATTAAAATGGGGCTTTTGTTGCGAGGAGAAGGATCGAACTTCTGACCTTCGGGTTATGAGCCCGACGAGCTACCGCTGCTCTACCTCGCGATTTATTGGAGTGCAAATGTAGGGGTATATATTTTACCGACAAAGATATTTTTAATCTTCTTTATTTTTTACACTCGAAGCTCCACTATTTTTTACATCTTTTACTGATGGACTTCCTTTATAATGAATGCTACTAGCCCCACTAGCATTAGCTTTTATTGATTTAGTTACACTTATTTTAATATTACTTGCACCACTAGCTTTTAAATCTGCATCTTCACAATTTAAGTCATAATTTTTAACACTACTTGCACCACTTGCTTGAATATTTGCAACCTCACAAATACCAGAAAGTTTTAAATCACTTGCACCACTAATGTCTGCATTTAACTTTAATACTTTTATTGCTGCTTTTAAATTGCTTGCTCCACTTAAATTTATGGTTAACTCTTTAGCTACAATATTATCTACAACTTTAATGCTACTAGCCCCAGAAGCATTCAAACTTTCAATTGTTTGCATGGTTATGTCTACTTTAATTGATCTGTTTCTCCATTTGTAATTATTTCCATCTAGTTTAATATGTAGAATTCCATTGATCACTTCTGTAATTACTTTACTTTGATCGTCTGCTTCAGAAGTAAAGACTGTAACAGTATTTACATTCCCAAGTTGAATATTTACGTCAATTGCATTTTGTACTTTTATTCCTGTGAAATTTTCAATATCTCTATGTTGTTGAGTAAAAACTTTATCCTTAGACGATTGACAAAAAGAGAAAAAAGATGTTAATAAAATAAAAGCTGATAGTGTTAAACTTTTCATATTAAATAATTTTATCAAAGTAAATAAAAAATAATAGAATTTTATACATTTGCAAAAGATTCCTCGGGGTGCTTAAATTAATTAATAATTTTTGCTGAGATAAGACCCGTAGAACCTGAACAGGGTAATGCCTGCGAAGGGAAGGCAAGTTAGCTTTATTTTCCTCACGTAGTTTCTCCTGTTCCTATTTATTCATTCATTTAAAAATCAACAATGAAAAAAAAATTAGGAACAATGATGTTCACCGTAATGAGTTTTTACTTGCAAGCACAAGTAAGTACTTATAATGTAGGCGGTAAAATTATTGATCAACAAACCCAAGAGCCACTTGAATCTGTAAGTATTCAAATTAACAATGAAACTGCATTATCAACTAAAAATGGAACTTTTACTTTTAAAGAAAGTTTTCAACCAGGTGTTTATGAATTGCAACTTACTTGTGTTGGGTACAAGTCTTTAAGCAAAATCATCAATGTTTCAAATGCTCCAATTGATTGTTTAATAGAACTTACAAAAAAGGTTTCGAGTTTATTAGATTTAGAAGTGGTTTCCATTCGATCTGCTGACAATGCTCCTTTTACTAAAACCAATTTAAAAAAAGGAGATATTGAAAAACTAAACACAGGTGTTGATTTACCATTTATTCTCAATCAAACACCATCAGTTGTTGTAAATTCAGACGCTGGTAATGGAATAGGTTATACTGGAATAAGTATTAGAGGAACTGATGCTTCAAGAATTAATGTTACACTTAATGGCATCCCGTTTAATGATGCTGAAAGTCAAGGTACATTTTTTGTTGACTTACCTGATTTTGCATCGTCTTTAAATTCAATTCAAATTCAACGAGGAGTAGGCACTTCATCTAATGGTGTAGGGGCATTTGGAGGAACTATCAACTTATCTACTAATCAATTTAATCCAAAATCATCAGTTGAATTAAACAATAGTTATGGTTCATTTAATAGTTGGAAAAATACTGTTATTGTTAATAGCGGTATAATTAACAAGCATTTTACCATAGATGCAAGATTGAGCCAAATTAAAAGTGATGGTTTTATTGAAAGAGCAAAAAGTAACTTGCAATCTTTTGCTGTTTCTGCTGCTTATACAACTGAAAAATCTTCATTAAGATTTAATATTTTTTCTGGAAAAGAAAAAACTTATCAAGCATGGAATGGAGTTAGTGAAAACATGCTTTCCATCAATCCTAGATTCAATGTATCAGGTACTGACAAATCAGGTGAACCTTATAACAACGAAACAGATAATTATACTCAAACTCACTATCAGCTATTTTATAATAAAAACATTAATGAATTTTGGGATATTAGTACAGCTTTATTTTATACCAAAGGATTTGGCTATTACGAAAATTATAAAGCCAACCAGAAATATTCTAATTATGGATTAACAAATCCCAATAATAGTAGGACTGATTTAGTTCGTCAGCAATGGCTCGATAATGATTTTTATGGTCAACTATTTTCTGCTCAATATAAAAAAAATAAAACTACATTAACAGTTGGTGGAAGCTGGAGTAATTACAAAGGGTTGCATTTTGGCCAGATTATTTGGGCAGCTAATGGAGCTGTACCTAATGGGTATAAATATTATGATGTAGATGCAAAAAAATCTGACTTTGGTTTTTATACCAAACTTCAGCAAACCATTACAACTAATTTAGATGCATTTATAGATTTACAATATAGAATGGTAGATTATACTATGAATGGGTTTCGATATAATCCAACCTTAAATATCAATAGAACCTTTAATTTCTTCAATCCTAAATTTGGGTTATCATATAGTAAAAATGGATGGCAAACTTATTTGAGTTATGCCGTAGCTAATAAAGAGCCTAATAGAAACGATTTTGAAGCAAGTATCAACAATCAACCAAAAGCAGAACAATTGCATGATATTGAATTTGGAATTGAAAGAAAAAAATCTAATTACAGTTTTGGGGCTACTGTATATTATATGAAGTATAAAGATCAATTGGTATTAACAGGAAAGATTAATGAAGTTGGAGCTTATACTAGAACTAATGTAGATAAGAGTTATAGGTTAGGTATAGAATTGCAAGGCAGCTATATATTTAATCATTGGCTGAATATTCAATCTAACTTAACTTTAAGCAGAAATAAAATCAATGCTTTTTCTGAATTTATAGATGATTATGATAATGGTGGACAAAAAGAAATTAAGCATTCAAATACAAATATTGCTTTATCACCATCGATTATAAGTAATAATATTCTTAATGTTAATATGTCTAAAAATTTACAACTTAGTTTTATCAATAAATATGTAGGAAAGCAATATTTAGATAATACACAAAATGAATCTAGAATGCTAAAAGCATTTTTTGTTCAGGATATTAGAGCAAGTTTAAATTTAAAGAATAAACTATTTTCTGAAACATTATTGATGTTTAGTTTGAATAATATTTTCAATAAAATGTATCAGCCAAATGGCTATACTTTTAGTTATATTGCAGGAGGGAGTCAAACTACAGAAAATTATTACTTTCCAATGGCAGGTACTAATTTCAATTTAATTCTAAATATAAAGATGTAGAAAAAGTAAGAGGAGACAAATTGTCTCCTCTTTTTAATTCAATTGAAATTTAGGAAGTCGGTATTGTTGACTATCGTAAACAAATAATTCTTCTATAACATAATTCCAATACTTGTATAGTGGAGATTTGGTAAGCATTACATCAACTTCATTTTTAGTTTTTGCATTTAATGTAATCCATACCGTTTGCGATTCCATGCTTACTGCATACATATCAATAATGCCATTATTAATTAAATAATTAATGTAGGTTCTATGAGGTGGGACTAAAGTCATAAAGTCTTCATCAATCTTAAACTTAATTATCGCTTGGTACTTTTTCATGCTGAATAAAAGTACAATCTTTGTACCAAATATTTATCGATAATGGAAAATAAGAATTGGACTATATTAAATGAAGAAAAAGTATATGAAAATAATTGGATAAATGTTACACATTTTAATGTAATCAATCCAAATGGGGGAGAAGGTATTTATGGTAAAGTGCATTTTAAAAATATTGCAATTGGCATAGTTCCTATAGATGATGAAGGGAATACATGGTTAGTAGGACAACAAAGATTTCCATTAAATATGTATAGCTGGGAAATTCCTGAAGGTGGTTGCCCACTTAACGAAGATCCTTTAACTGCTGCAAAAAGAGAGTTATTAGAAGAAACTGGTTTGGTTGCTGAAGAATGGACAGAAATTTTTTCTATGTACTTATCCAACTCGGTATGTGATGAAAAAGCAATAGTATTCATAGCAAAAAATCTGAGTCAACAAAAATCACAACCAGAAGAAACAGAACAATTACAAGTAAAGAAAATTAGTTTAAACCAAGCATTTGCAATGGTTCATAATAATGAAATTACAGATGCAGTTGCAGTGGCTGCATTGCAAAAGGTTGAGATAATGATGTTGAAGAATGAATTGAATTAGTCTGCAGAGCTGTTGAACAAATTATCTACAGCCCCTGCTAACATGGGAAATTTTTCTTTAATATAGTTCGATAAAGACTCTACAGTTTTTGTAGCTTGCTCTGGAGTAATGTTGGCTTCTTTTACTAATCTTTCTATTAGTTCGTTCATAAAATATTTTTTTAAGCAACTTTAAGCATACTCATTTTACTTTTTTCAAACATGCTTTTTGCGTATTCAAGAGTTAAATTGAATTCTTTTTCTTCAGATCCAGGCAATTCAAACATAGCCTCATTTAAGATGGTTTCAAAAATGCTTCTTAAACCACGAGCACCAAGTTTATATTCCAGAGCTTTGGCAACCATAAAATCTAAAACTTCATTCTCAATATTTAATTTAATATTTTCTAAATCAAACAATTTATTAAATTGCTTTACTAATGAGTTTTTAGGCTCTGTTAAAATACTTCTCAAAGTTTCAGCATCTAAAGGATTGAGGTAAGTTATAATGGGTAAACGACCTAATAATTCTGGAATAATTCCAAATGCTTTTATATCTTGAGCATTTACAAATTGTAATAAATTTTGGCGTTGATAATCTTGCAATTCTTTATTCACATTAAATCCTATAGCATTAGTATTAATTCTTCTTGCAATAATTTGGTTAATGCCATCAAAAGCACCTCCACAAATAAATAAAATATTTGAAGTGTTTACTTTAATCATTTTTTGATCGGGATGTTTTCTTCCACCTTGAGGTGGTACTAAAACCTCTGTGCCTTCAAGCATCTTTAACAATCCTTGCTGAACACCTTCACCACTTACATCTCTTGTAATTGAAGGATTATCTTGTCTACGTGCAATTTTATCAATCTCATCTATAAACACGATTCCTTGTTCAGCAGCTTCAACATTATAATCACAGTTTTGTAATAAACGAGTAAGCATACTTTCAACATCTTCACCTACATAACCTGCTTCTGTAAAAACAGTAGCATCAACAATAGCAAAAGGTACATTCAACATTTTAGCAATGGTTTTTGCTAATAATGTTTTGCCCGTACCTGTTTCTCCTACCATGATGATATTACTTTTTTCAATTTCAACATCATCATCGTTTGCTTTTGGTTTTTGAACAATTCTTTTGTAATGATTATAAACAGCAACTGCAAGAATTTTTTTAGCATCTGTTTGTCCAATAATATACTGGTCTAAAAAAGTTTTAATTTCTTTAGGTTTTTTAACTACCAGTTTTTTATTCTGATGTTTTGTCTTTTTTGTTTGAGCTTGTTCTCCTAATTCTTGTTCAACAATTTCTTGAGCATGTACTACACATTCTTCACAGATATGACTTTCCTGTCCAGCAATTAAAATTCCTACCTCATCTTTCGATCTGCCACAAAAAGAACAATGTAATATATTGGGTTTCGACATGTTTAAATTTTACAATGCAAAGTTAAGCTTTCTATATAAATGATGTTATAAACGAAAAAAGGTTAACAAATTTGTTGTTAACCTTTGAATATTTAATATGAAAATTATATCTTATCTAAAATTCCATCAACAATACCATAATCAACTGCTTCTTGTGCATTCATCCAATAATCTCTATCAAAGTCTTGCATAATTTGTTCAACTGTTTTACCACAATTTTCAGCTAAAATTTTAGCACCTAATTCTTTTGTTTTTCTTATTTGATCTGCTTGAATTTCAATGTCTGCAGAAGTGGCTTGATAATAACCTCCTAAACTAGGTTGGTGAATCATTACTTCTCCACTTGGAAAAATAAATCTTTTTCCTTTGGTGCCACAGCTTAAAAGTATGCTGCCCATACTTGCTGCTAAACCCATACAAATTGTGCTGACAGGAGATTTTATGAGTTTTATGGTATCGTACATTACCATGCCAGAAGTTACTACACCACCAGGACTATTAATATAAAATTTAATTTCTTTACCTGGTTTATCAGCTTCTAATAACATCAATTTTGTTACTACATCTTTTGCACTTTTATCATCAACTGGTCCCCATAAATAAATGGATCTTTTCTCGAAAAATAATTTCTCAAGTTTTTTGTTCAAGATTCCAGAAGATTCATCTTTTTTTTCTTCTTTTGGAGACTCATCTTCATCATTCATATAAATATAATTCATCGTATATGTTTTTAACTTTATTTATTATTTGCTTTTCGTGGATTGGTTAATAAAACTTCATCTACCAAGCCATATTCTTTAGCATCAATGGCTTTCATCCAAAAATCTCTATCACAATCTTTGGCTACAACTTCTATTTCTTTACCAGAATGTTCTGCAATTATTTCGTACAACTCATGTTTTAAAGTTTTGATTTCACGTGCAGTGATTTCAATGTCTGATGCTTGACCACCAATTGCACCACTTGGTTGATGCAACATAATTCTACTATGTTTTAACGCAGTACGTTTTCCTTTAACTCCTGCACATAATAGAACAGCACCCATACTTGCTGCCATTCCAGTACAAATGGTACTCACATCTGGACTAATAAATTGCATGGTATCGTAAACACCCATTCCTGCATAAACACTGCCTCCAGGGCTGTTGATATACATTTGAATGTCACGGGTTCTATCAGCACTTTCTAAAAACAAAAGTTGGGCTGTAATAATGTTTGCAACATAGTCATCAATTCCTTGACCTAAAAAAATAATTCTATCCATCATCAATCTACTAAACACATCCATTTGTGCAATGTTTAAAGGTCTTTCTTCAATGATATATGGAGTAAGATTAGTTGGATTAAATTTAGTTTTATATTGATGAAGTGTATTACTGCTAATGCCTTTATGTTTTACAGCATATTTCTCAAATTCGTTGGGTAAATTCATGGTATATTTTTTCAGGTTCGAAAGATAAGAGGTTTTAGAAACAAATATAGTGCTACATTAAAAATTCGACAATTTGTCGGTTTTATCTTGCAAATAAATTTTTAATCCACATCCAATCTTGTTTACAAAATTTAAAAAACTGCTTCCAACTAATTTTTTCGTGTTTTGAAAATTGGATAAAGCAATAAAATGCTTCTATAAAATAAGCAATACTACTAATACCTGCAGCAATAATTATTGTGTAATATGATTTAAATAAAAAAGTTGATACGAGCATGATAGTTAATGCAATGGCTGCAGCATATAAATTAATTTGATTTTGTTTTTTTCCAGAGAAATAAGCCGATAAAAGTGTTGAACAACATAAACATAAAATTCCAGGTAATAAAATCAACATGGGCCAATACATGGATGAAAAACTTACTCCAAATACAAATGGGAATAAAGTTTTTCCAAAACAAAAAATTATTAAAAAAATTATAGCAAAAACAACAATAAATAATCTACATAATTTAGTAATACTTTCAATAATGTCTTTTGTATTATTACCACTTGCTAATTGAGGGAATATACTACTAGCTAAAATTTGTGGTAAAACCAATAGCATTTGAGCAAGTTTTGAGGCTTGAATATAATTACCTAAGTCTCCAGTTTGCTTGCACCAATCTTTAACAAACCAATAATCGAGTCTATACACAAAAAAGAATAAAAAATTCCCTAGCAATGAAATAGATGAATAATGGAATAATGCTTTGAGATCTCTGCTATTGGGTAATTCTATTTTTGGAATTACCTTATAAACAGTAAAATAGGCAATCAATAATAAGCTTCCTTGAAAAGTGATAAATTGAAAATAGTCTTGTATTATATCAGAATTGCTTGCATTTGTGACTACTCCAAAATAAACTAAACCAATAAACATTAAATTTGATAGGCCTAAAATAACATTAGGCACAAAATAGTTATTGTTGCTATAGAATAAAGCTGTAAAAAAGTTAATGAATAAAACACCAACCAAATAGTATATTCCTAAATAGCTCTTATTGAGTTGTTTATAGAGAATATCTGAATCAAAATGTTTAAAGTAAATAGGGATTAATAAATAAGCTAATAATCCCATAATTAACGTCCATAGAATTGCTAAACTGGCAAGTTTTTCATGAGCAATAGTTTTACTAGATGCATAAAAAGTAAATCCACCATCAAGATTGGCACTAAAAACTAAAACACCAAAGGCAAATAAATTGGTTAAGTAAAAAACAATACCTGCTCCCTCAGCCTTTAACACTCTTGATAAAACAATATTTACCAATAATAATGTTATAAAATAAAAGCCTCGCCAAATAATACTTTGAGTGAGATGTTTTCTTACAGCAGTCATGAATATCAAAAATAGTGTTTTCACTAATTGTTAAAACTATTATTTAAATACAGTGAACCTTGTATCATCCGTTTCAACCATTAACTTTGCCGCCCAATGAAAGTGAAGTCGTTAAAACAAGATAAAGTAAACATCATAACTCTAGGTTGTAGTAAGAATCTGGTTGATAGTGAGGTGTTAAGTGGTCAGTTATTGGCCAATGAAATTGATGTGGTTCATGAAAACAAAAAGAATGATCACAATATTGTAGTAGTGAATACATGTGGTTTTATAGATAAAGCCAAAGAAGAAAGTATCAATACCATTATTGAACAAGTACAACACAAAATTGATGGAAGATTAGATAAAGTTTATGTTACAGGTTGTTTAAGTGAAAGATATAGACAAGATTTAGAGAAAGAAATTCCAGAAGTGGATGCTTGGTTTGGAACTTTAGAATTGCCTTTGATTCTTCAGCAGTTTAATGCAAATTATAAAACTGAACTATTAGGAGAAAGATTATTAAGCACTCCACAACACTATGCTTATTTAAAAATTAGTGAGGGTTGTAACAGAACTTGTTCGTTTTGTGCTATACCCTTAATGCGTGGCAAACATGTGAGTAAGCCTATTGAAGAATTAATAAGTGAAGCCAAAGCTTTAGTAAAAAAAGGTGTTAAAGAAGTAATGTTAATTGCTCAAGAACTCACTTATTATGGTTTAGATATTTATAAAGAAAGAGCTCTGCCAAAACTTTTAAATGCATTGGCAGATATTGAAGGTTTAGAATGGATTCGTTTGCATTATGCTTATCCTCATAAATTTCCAATGGAAATTTTAGAGGTAATGAGAGAAAGGAAAAACATTTGTAATTATTTGGATATTCCTCTACAACATGCTAGTGATAATATGTTAAAGGCCATGAAGCGAAATATTACAAGAGCTGAAATGGATGAATTAATTCGTAATATTCGTGCTGCTGTTCCAGGAATTTGTATTCGTACTACTTTAATTACAGGTTTTCCTGGCGAAACCTTAGAAGATGTTGAAGAATTAAAATCTTTTCTTATAGAACATCAGTTCGATAGGGTTGGTATTTTTCAATATAGTCACGAAGAAAACACATCAGCACATGATTTAGTTGATGACGTACCAGCAGAAGAAAAGGAGAGAAGAGCTCAAGAAATAATGGAAGTACAACAAGAAATTAGTTTAACTAAAAACGAAGATAAAGTTGGACAAGTTTTTAAAGTTTTAATCGATAAGAAAGAAGCAGGAAGATATTTAGGTAGAACTGAATTTGATAGTGTAGAAGTAGATAATGAAGTAGTGATTAATAGTTCAAAGAAATTACAAATAGGAAGTTTTGTTAATGTAAAAATTATAAAAGCTTACGATTATGATTTAGAAGGAGAAATCATTTAGTCTATTGGTTTATTTGATTATTAGTTTAATTTTAAACAACTTTTTGAATTAATAACAAATTTCTAAACAACCAATTAACTAATTAAAAAACAAACGAATTAACTTAATAAGGAATGGATACAAAATTTAACCCCGATAAACAACATACTTTAGGAAAAGCTACAACTATCAGTGGTACTGGCTTACACACTGGTGTTTTAGTAGATATGACAATAAAACCAGCGAATCCTGGTTTTGGCATACAATTTCAAAGAGTTGATTTGCCTAATAAGCCCATTATTAAAGCTGATTGCGATTTAGTTACTGATACTAGTAGAGGTACAACTTTACAAGTTGGGGATGCAAAAATTAGTACAGTTGAACACGTTTTAGCTGCATTGGTAGGAATGGGAGTAGATAATTGTTTGATTGAAATTAATGGTCCAGAAATTCCAATTATAGATGGTAGCAGTCAGCCTTTTACTGATATGATTGCAAAAGCAGGAGTTATAGAACAAGATGCTGCAAAGGTTTGGTATAGTATTGATGAAAATATTTTCTTTTACGATGAAGCCAAAAGAGTTGAAATGGTGGCCATGCCTGCAGTTGATTATCAAATAACCACTTTAATCGATTTTAATAGTCCTGTTTTAGGGACACAACATGCAGGATTAAAATCTATTAAAGAATTTCAAAACGAAATTGCACCTTGTAGAACATTTTGTTTTTTGCATGAGTTAGAAATGTTGTTAGATAATGAATTGGTAAAAGGTGGAGATATTAATAATGCAATTGTTGTAGTTGATAAACCCATTACTGATGATGAAATGAATCGCTTAGCAAAAGCATTTAAACGCGATAAAATTGAAGTTAAAAGTGAAGGTTATCTGAATAATTTAGAATTACGTTTCCCTAACGAACCTGCTCGTCATAAATTATTGGATGTAATAGGCGATTTAGCTTTAATAGGCTATCCTATTAAAAGTAGAATAATTGCCAACAGACCAGGCCATAGCTCAAATGTAGAATTTGCAAAAAAAATTAAGCAATACATTAAGAAAAATAGGCATGTTAAAGATGTACCTGTTTACGATCCAACACTGCCACCTATATTCACATTACAGCAAATAGAAAAAACTTTACCACACCGACATCCATTTTTATTGGTCGACAAGATTATTGAATTATCCGATAAACATATTGTAGGTATTAAAAATGTAAGTTATAACGAATGGTTTTTTCCAGGCCATTTTCCTAATAATCCTGTAATGCCTGGTGTACTTCAAATTGAAGCCTTAGCACAAACAGGAGGCATATTATGTATTAACGCCATGCCTGAAGGTAATTACGATACTTATTTCTTGAAAATAGACAATTGTAAATTCAAACAAAAAGTTGTTCCGGGAGATACCATGCTATTAAAAATGGAATTTATTTCTCCTATTCGTAGAGGAATTTGTGAAATGAAAGGTACTGTTTATGTTGGTGGAAAAGTAGCTACAGAAGCTGATTTAGTAGCTCAAGTGGTTAAAAGGGCAGATTAACTTAATACACTAAATCACCAATTAAAGAGTTGAGAAAATTTGGTATTACATGATTGTAAGTATAAATAATTTTATCTGGATCTTGTAATTGTTCTACCATGCTTTCCCATTTCTCTTCTCCATGATTTTTGATAATTGTATCTTTTTTATCATCTCTTTGTAAATACATGCTCATACCAATAGCATCTGCTTCTGGATGAAATTGTGTTCCAATAAAATGTTCATTAAACCTTATAGCCATTATGGCTCTTTCTAAAGGAATATGAGGTCTATCTTTTTCTATTGCTAAAATAGAAGCACCCATTTGTTGTATTATATCATAATTAGGTTCTATCACCTGATAATCTCTACTATCAACAGCATAAAAAGGATTTGCTAATCCCTCAAATATTAATTCATCTGTTGGGAAACCAACAACATGAACTGGGAAAATTCCAAATGATGTAGATTTTCTTTTGCAAACATTTCCAATATTATAATATCTACAAGCTAATTGAAAACTATGGCATATAAAGAAGACTTTTTTCTTGTACAAATTTTCCTCATCAGCATTAAAATTTTCTACTTCTTTTAACCAATTAAAATAAGCATTTTCCCAACTTGAATTTATACTTTCAATAGGTGAACCAGGTCCACCACTCGAAATGTATGCATCATAAGATAAATCAGGCATTTCAAGATGTTGTCGAACATTAAATTCATCAAAAACTACATCAATTTTATTTTCATCGCTCCATTGATTGATTAGTTCTCTAATACAACGCATTCCTTGATTTTCTGCACCATCGTACAAATCTAAAATGGCAATTCTTGTAGTGTTTTTTTGATCACTCATGAATACTTCTACTAATAATTTTTACAATGGTACTAAAAATAATTTAAGTTGGTTTTTGGAGTAAGAGCTAATAGTGTTTCGTACATTAATTGAATTGTACTTTCCACATCGTCTTTATGTAACATTTCAACTGTAGTATGCATGTAACGCAATGGAATTGAAATTAAAACACTTGGGCAACCATCATTTGCATAGGCAAAACTATCAGTATCGGTACCTGTACTTCTACTAACGGTTCTCATTTGCAAATTAATTTTTTTCTTCTCAGCAACATCTTGCACAAAACTTAATAATTTATTATGCACAGCTGGGCCATAACATGGAGAAGGGCCTTTTCCGCAGGCAACATCACCTTCTACAATTTTATTAATCATGGGTGTTTGTGTGTCGTGTGTAACATCGGTTATGATGGCAACATTTGGTTTTATTCTTCTGGCAATCATTTCTGCACCACGCAAACCAATTTCTTCTTGTACTGCATTTACAACATACAAACCATATGGTAAAGTTTTTTTATTTTCTTTTAATAATCGTGCCACTTCAGCAATCATAAAACCACCAATTCTATTATCAAATGCACGACCAATTAAATAACCATTCGCCAGTTCATCATATCCATCAGAATAAGTTACTACAGCACCTACATGAACACCAAGTTCTTCTACTTCTTTTTTTGTTCGAGCACCACAATCTAAAAATAAATTATCTGTTTTAGGTTGTTGTTCTTTAGCATCTGAATTAGATAATCTAGTATGTATAGCAGGCCAACCAAAAACTGCTTTAACCGGGCCTTTTTTACCATGAATGATTACTCGCATTGAAGGTGCAATTTGATGATCTACACCACCATTTCTTTTTAAATAAATAACACCGTCATTAGTAATATAATTTACAAACCAACTGATTTCATCGGCATGTGCTTCTATAACAACTTTAAATGGGGTAGTTGGGTTAATAATACCTACTGCTGTTCCATAAGGATCTACCATTTGAGAATCGGTATAAGGCTTAATATAATCTAACCAAACTTTTTGTCCACCAGTTTCAAATCCAACAGGAGAGGGGGTATTGATATATTGTTTTAAAAACTGCCAAGAATTTTCATTAAGGATTGAAGTTTTCTTTTTGTTTTTAGTTGCTTTACTTTTTGCTTTTGCCATAAAATTCTTTTAATGGAATAAAATATTTAAACGTTCTTAAGATTGTAAAATTGTAAGTAGTACTTGTAGTAAACCGATAGTAAAACCAAGCACTGCACCAACTATTTCAACAAATTTAAACTCTTTACTCATGATTTGTAAAAGAATATCTTCTAATTTATCTGAAGAAAATTGACTAACTTTTTCTACTACTATTTTTTCTAAATCCAATTGTTGCTGTAAAGTGCCCATATAATTTTTCATGAGTATTGGAAATAGTTCTTCTAATTCAACCATAAAAGTTTCTTTCAATTGTTGAATTGTTTTATCACCAATAAACATACTAATCATAGGCATACTTGCAGATAGCTTATTTTTTAAAAAATGTTCTATATGCTCATCTACTAATGGCATTATTTTTTTAAGATTATCGGGATGTGTAATTTTTGATTCTATTTCTGAAAAAGAAATCAATTCTTTACTTACAATCTTTCCTAAATGCTGTGCAAATTGTTCTTGTCGTTTAGGAAAAATTCCATGAAAAGTAATGCCTAGAATTTTCTTAGGATTTTTGGGATGAAATAACATTTTAATAGCCACCCAATTGGTGATCCATCCAATGAAAGCAGAAATAATAGGAATGAGCCAAAGCCACCAATTCATGAAATAGATTTTAGTTTAAATGAAAAATTCCTCTAAAAAGAGGAATTTTAAGGGAGAGTAATGGGTCTCGAACCCACGACCTACAGAACCACAATCTGTCGCTCTAACCTACTGAGCTATACCCTCCATTTGCTGCAAAAATAGGGGAATTGATGAATGTACAAAAAGTGTTTGTGAATATTTATAAAAAAGTTTTTACATCCTTTGCTGTGATTGACTTTCCTGATAAAATTACAAGACGCTCAATTACATTTCTCAATTCACGAATATTACCAGTCCAGTTGTGTTGTTGTAATTGTTTAATAGCTTCTTCATCAATTATTTTCTTAGACTGACCATAATCAGCAGCAATATCGGTTAAGAATTTTTCTACTAAAAGAGGAATATCATCAACTCTTTCATTTAAAGATGGCACATGAATTTTAATCACTGAAAGTCTGTGGTATAGATCTAGTCTAAACTTTTTTTCATCTACTTCTTCTAAAAGATTTTTATTGGTTGCTGCAATAACTCTTACATCAACATTAATTTCTTTTTCTCCACCTACTCTTGTAATTTTTCCTTCTTGTAAAGCCCTTAACACTTTGGCTTGAGCATCTAAACTCATATCTCCAATTTCATCTAAAAACAATGTACCACCAGATGCTTGTTCAAACTTTCCAATACGTTGTTTTATTGCAGATGTAAATGAACCTTTTTCGTGACCAAATAACTCACTCTCGATGAGTTCAGATGGAATTGCAGCACAATTAACTTCAATAAGAGGTGCGTTGTTTCTATTGCTTTTTTCATGAACCCATTTTGCTACTAATTCTTTACCACTGCCATTATCACCAGTAATTAAAATTCTAGCATCAGTTGGTGCAACTTTTTCTATTGTTTCTTTAATATGATTGATAGCCTTACTTTCACCAATCATTTCATCAATTCTATGTACTTTTCTTTTTAATACTTTAGTTTCTTTTACTAAAACAGTTTTATCTAATGCATTTCGAATTGTAATTAATAATCTGTTTAAATCTGGAGGTTTAGAAATAAAGTCAAAAGCTCCTTTTTTTACCGCTTCAACAGCAGTTTCAATATTTCCATGACCACTTAAAATAATGATTGGTATATCACTATTCAATTCATTTGCTTTTAATAAAAACTCAATACCATCCATTTTTGGCATTTTGATATCGCAGATTACTACATCAAAATTTGATTTAGCAAATTGTGCTAAACCTTCTTCACCATCAACGGCTTCTTCTACTTTATAGCCTTCATTAGTTAAAATGTCTTTTAATACACTTCTTATTGATCTTTCATCATCAATTATTAAAATGGAATGTTGCATAATTTTAAAAGTTTAAATACCTATTTTTCTTTTTTGAGTTGATTATCAAAAATGAAAGTCCCAAATGGAAGGAAAGCAGCTGCAAAAGCAGTTGCTAATTTTTTTAATGACCAATTATGCGATTGGCTTACTTTATACGCCTGAGAAATATAAAGTAGAAATAATATTCCATGAACCCAACCTACATATCTAACAGCAGTTGGTTCGTTCCAAATATATTTTAAAGGCATAGCAAAACCCAGTAATAATAACCAAGAGATAGCTTCTCCAAAACCTAATAATCTTAATTTGCCAATTTGTGTTGCTAAAAGTTTTTTCATGAATTTATTTAAAAAAGTTTCATCCCATAATGACCAATAGTTGTAAAAATAATACAACGTACTAAAACGCCTAAACAACACCACACAGCTAATTTGTGCATATTTACATTAAATCCAACACCAACAGCAATACTTATAGGAGCTCCAACTGTCATGGTGCCAAAAAAACCTAATCCAATAATGCCAAATTTATCCCACATTTTATGGGCAAAATTGGGTTTGTTTTCTTTTTTTGGTTGATTTGTTTTCTTAAATTTTGAAATCAAATGTTCAATTTTCTGACCCAAAAAAGCTGCAACAAAAACACCTACAATTCCTCCAATAAATGATGCCAAGAAAATAGTTAATGAGGAAAGCCCAAATGCAAAACCCGTTGGAATAGCCACATATATTTCGAAAGTTGCTAAACCTGCAACTGTTAGAATTTTATATATCATAAAAATTAAAAATGATTTATGGTAAAAAAAATCCTGCTACTTGTTATAACAGGATTTTAGGATTTAGTTATATTATATTAACTGATTTGCTTTCTAATGATATTCAAAGCAGCACCAGCTTTAAACCATTCTATTTGTTGTGCATTATAAGTATGATTCACAACAATTTCATCTTTTGTTCCATCAGTATGATTTAAAACAATAGTAAGTGGTGTATTAGGAGTAAAAGATGTTAATCCAACAATATCAATGGTATCGTCTTCCTGAATTTTATCGTAATCATTTTTGTCGTTAAAAGTCAAAGCCAACATCCCTTGCTTTTTCAAATTAGTTTCATGAATACGAGCAAAACTTTTTACCAAAACTGCTCTAACACCTAAATGACGAGGTTCCATAGCAGCATGTTCTCGAGATGAACCTTCACCATAGTTTTCATCACCCACAACTAAAGTACCAATTCCTGCAGCTTTATATGCTCTTTGTGTTGCAGGCACTGGACCATATTCGCCTGTTAATTGATTTTTTACTGAATCTGTTTTTTCGTTAAAATAATTTAGAGCACCAATTAACATATTGTTTGAAATGTTATCTAAATGACCTCTAAATTTTAACCATGGGCCAGCCATTGAAATATGATCTGTTGTACATTTTCCTTTAGCCTTAATCAACAATTTCAGGCCTTTTAAATCAGTTCCTTCCCAAGCTGGAAATGGTTCTAACAATTGTAATCTTTTTGATTCAGGATCTACAATTACAGAAACATGACTACCATCTTCAGCAGGGGCTTGAAAACCTGCATCTTCAACTGCAAAACCTCTTTCTGGCAATTCCATTCCTGTTGGTTCATCTAACTTAACTTTTTCTCCTTTTTCATTGGTTAAATAATCTGTTAAAGGGTTAAAAGTTAAATCTCCAGCAATAGCTAGTGCTGTTACTAATTCTGGACTAGCAACAAAAGCCATTGTATTTGGATTTCCATCTGCTCTTTTTGCAAAATTTCTATTGAATGAATGTACAATGGTGTTTCTTTCTTTTTTCTCTGCACCAACTCTATCCCACATACCAATACAAGGTCCACATGCATTAGCAAAAACAGTTGCACCCATTTTATCGAAAATTTCTAAAAATCCATCTCTTTCAATAGTGTAACGTACTTGCTCAGAACCTGGAGTAATAGTATATTCAGATTTCGCTTTCAGCCCTTTTTCATTTACTTGCTTTGCTAATGAAACAGCACGAGAAATATCTTCGTAAGAAGAATTAGTACAACTACCAATTAAACCTACTTCAATTTTAGTAGGCCAATTGTTTGCAGCTGCAGCTTCTTTCATTTTAGAAATTGGAGTAGCTAAATCTGGAGTAAATGGACCATTTAAATGTGGTTCTAATTCGCTTAAATTAATTTCTATTACTTGATCAAAATATTGTTCAGGGTTTGCATACACTTCAGCATCGGCAGTTAAATGTTCTTTAATTTGATTGGCCATATCTGCCACATCAGCTCTATTTGTAGCACGTAAATAACGTTCCATACTTTCATCATAGCCAAATGTTGAAGTGGTAGCACCGATTTCAGCACCCATATTACAAATAGTTCCTTTACCTGTACAACTCATAGCAATTGCACCTTCGCCAAAGTATTCAACAATAGCACCAGTTCCACCTTTAACAGTTAAGATGCCAGCAACTTTTAAAATAACATCTTTAGGAGCTGTCCAACCACTTAATTTTCCTGTTAATTTAACACCAATTAATTTCGGCCATTTAAGTTCCCAAGGTAAGCCAGCCATAACATCACAAGCATCTGCACCTCCAACACCAATAGCTACCATTCCTAATCCACCAGCATTCACAGTATGAGAGTCTGTTCCAATCATCATTCCACCTGGGAAAGCATAGTTTTCTAAAACTACTTGATGAATAATTCCAGCTCCTGGTTTCCAAAAGCCAATTCCATATTTATTACTTACTGAAGCCAAAAAGTCGAAAACTTCTTTGCTTTCTTGTGTTGCTACTTGCAAATCTTTTTTTGCTTCATCTTTTGCCATAATTAAATGATCGCAGTGTACTGTTGAAGGAACAGCAACTGATGGTCGACCAGCTTGCATAAACTGTAGTAAAGCCATTTGAGCAGTTGCATCTTGCATAGCAACTCTATCTGGTGCAAAATCTACATAAGACTTGCCTCTTACATTATCTTCTAGCTTCATATCTGCATGCAGATGACTATAAAGAATTTTTTCTGTTAAAGTTAAAGGACGATTTAAAACTTTTCTTGCTGCTGCAATTTTAGAAGGCATTTCTTCATAAACCTTCTTAATCATGTCAATATCAAAAGCCATAATGGGTTGAATTAGATTAATTAATTATTAATTGTGCAAATTTACAATAATCAAATTTGCTTGTGAAAGGTTTTTGTTATATTTTACATTAAATTATTTTTGTTGTTATTAATTACTCATGGAAAAGTTTAGAGAAATAGTAGAATTTAATGTATTTGGAGTATGCACTGTTATTGGGGAGAAGATAGGAATTGCATCATCTAAAATTAGAACCTGGTTTATTTATGCCACTTTTTTAACTATGGGTTCACCAATAATTGTATATATGATATTGGCTTTTTGGATTAATCTCAAAAATTATATTTCTATCGGAAAAAGAAATCCTTTAGAATATTAATGATTATTTGAAAAGTAGCTAATAAATTCACCTGCATTATTGCAAACAATTATTCTTTCTTGCCAATTTTCGTATAAAAAATTTTCATCTTGCATTTTCTTAAAATGAAGGATTAGAGCATCATAAAATCCGTCGATATTTAAAATGAAAACTTTTTTCTCATGAATTTTTAAAGTGTTCCAAGTAAGCATTTCAAACAATTCATCTAATGTACCATTACCCCCAGGAAGAATAATAGCTGCATCACTTTTTTCATACATCATTTTTTTTCTAACGTGCATATTTTCTACTACCAATAATTCTGTAATGCCATCATGTTGTTGTTCCCATTCTACCAAAACTTTTGGTATTACTCCAATGACTTTGCCATTTTCTTGTAACACAGCATTGGCAATACACCCCATTAAGCCAATTTTTCCTCCACCATAAACTAAAGTAATTTTTTTTACACCTAAAAACTGACCAATTAACTCAGTTTGTTGAATAAAACTTGGGTTATTGCCAGATTTACTACCACAAAATACTGCTATAGATGTTATATTATTCATTGATGAGTTAGATTAAATGAGTTTTTAAATTAAGAAAAATACTTTGCAGCAAAAATGCCACATAATGCTTTTACAATCATTAAACCATCAATAATAAATAAATAATAGAAAATACTTCTTCGTTGATGCATGCTGTATGCTACAACAATTAGTGAAATAAATGGAATTGCATTAAATAATATTCTTTGAAGTGAAAATGAATAGTGAGCTGCAAAATATAGAAAACTAATAAACCCTAAAACAGTTAATGGAATTAAAATAAAAAAAATTGTTTTTCTTAAACCAAAACTTACAATAAAGGTTTTTAGTTGTTGATTGTAATCTGTAGCATAGTCTTTAATATCGAACATTATAGAAAGTACAGCAATAAACATAAGGTTTTTAATAAATAAAAGTCCGCTATAAAAATCAATATTTAAATGTGTATTATCTTGAAGTTGAAAGTAAAATAATGGAGCAAGTGTAACTAAACCACTCCAAACAAAACCAATAATAAAAGGTTTTAACCAGTGTGTTGACCTTAAACTAAATTTTTCTGTAAAGCCATAATATAATAAACCAACAATCGGAAATATTGCAATTAAGGTATAATCTTTTAAACTTAAATTTTTTAATCCTTCTAATATATTAGGTAAAAGTAATACAGCTAAAACAGCAGAAAATACAGTTACATAAATTTGACTATTTACTATTTGATTTTTATGAGAAACATACCATATAGTTCTTTCATTTGACAATGAATTTACTGTTTCAGAAATATAAGCTTTAGTGTAATATAAAATGGTTAAGCAAAAAACAAATGCAAAATATGTAATAGGTGGAAGTGCTAACTTTTGTTGCAAAACTGCTTCAATGGACAAAAAAACCACACATAATCCATAAAAATAATTACCGAAAAAAATCAGTTTTTTCAATGTTTAAGGTAGATTATTTATTAAGAATAATTTTTGGTGATAGTACAGAATCGCTTCTGTTGTTTTGTTTATCAATTAAAATAAAAGTGTAATATAAAGAGTCTGTTCTACTTACAATACCATTTGTACATCCATTATACGATCCTCCAGCTCCATATTGAAAATTAAATTCAAAAGTGCCCAGTGTATTTGCAGTTGCATAAAATTCAGGAACAACGTATTTAAAACTATCTTTATTAATATATTGACAAGACAAAAATCTTCGCTTAACCAATAAAGTATCATTTGCAGTTCCACTAGTTGGATGATTAAAGTTGAACTTGAAGTTTACAAATTCAGAAGTATTAAATGTTGTTTTATTTACAGAAACAAAATTTAAACCCAACTTGTCTTTAATATCATTTTTTGTACAAGAAAAAACAATAGCAGATATTACTATTAAGCTTAATATTTTTGCAAACGAACTTTTCATTAATCAAATATAAATATTAATTCATCAATTGTTTTGGATTCGAATTACTTAATTAACAGAATTTTTAATATTAGTAAATCAGATGCATCTGAGTTAATAGACTTGGTATATAAGTTTCAATACCAAAACAATGTTGTTTATCAAGAATGGTGTAATCATTTTAATAATACTGATCAATATCCATTTTTACCCATTAGTTTCTTCAAATCTCATCAAGTTGCAACTACAAATTTTGAACCAGAAATATTTTTTGAAAGTAGTGGTACAACAAAAACCATTAATAGCAAACATTACATAAAGGATTTAAATCTCTATGAGAAAAGTTTTTTAAAAACTTTTCAGTCTTTTTATGGGAATATTGAAGATTACTGTGTTATAGGGCTACTACCTTCATATCTTGAAAAAGGAAATTCTTCCTTAGTATACATGGTTAATAAATTGATACAACTTTCGAAACACAATAATTCAGGCTTTTATTTACATCAGTATCAAGAATTAGCTTCATCACTTCAAAAGCTCAATGAAACGCATCAAAAAATTATTCTCTTTGGTGTTACTTATGCATTATTAGATTTTGCTGAACAATTTCCAATGGCATTAAATAATACTATTATTATGGAGACTGGTGGTATGAAGGGAAGAAAGAAAGAATTTACTAAGTCTGAAGTGCATGAGATTTTAAAAGATAAATTTAAATTGAAAGAAATTCATAGTGAATATGGGATGACAGAACTGCTATCTCAAGCATATTCTAGAGGGAATGATCGATATTATTGTCCACCTTGGATGAAAGTTGTTGTGAGAAGTGAAGAAGATCCACTTGAAATTAAAAGTGAAGGAAAAGGCATCATCAATATTATTGATTTAGCTAATTTATATAGTTGTGCATTTATAGCTACTGATGATGTTGGAGAAGTTTTTGAAGATGGTAGTTTTACAATTTATGGAAGATTAGATAATAGCGATTTAAGAGGATGCAGTTTGATGTTAGTTTAAAGTTTATGGTTTATAGTTAAAAATATTTTTCAATACTTTTTTGTAAACTTTTAACTCTGAACTAATAACTCTAAACTAATGTTAGTTCATCATTAACATATTTGCACTACGTTGTAAAATATTAAATGCTATTTCAGCCATTAAATTTTCCTTGTCTAATGTTGGATTCACTTCAGTAATTTCAAAACAAGATATTTTTCTAACTTGCATTAGTTTACTAATTAAATCTTCTGCTTCTCTTTCTTTTAAACCATTATTAACAGGTGTTCCAGTACCTTTTGAAATTGCTGAATCTAAACTATCCACATCAAAGCTTACATAAATATCTGTGCAATCGCTTAAGTAACGCATTACAGCTCTAACAACATTTTCGGCACCTTTTCTTCTAAATTCAGCAGTAGTAATAACCTTCATTCCATACTTATCAATAATGAATTTTTCTTCTTTCTCATAATCACGCAATGAAATAAACACAATATCTTCTGGCAATACTTTTGGGGCAATTTTCCCAATATTCTTCAATGCATTCCATTGTGCTTTTGTAGAAGCATCTAATTCATGACTACCACTTTCAGTATTATCTTCATTAATAGAAATTGCTAATGGCATACCATGTAAATTACCACTTGGTGTGGTATAAGGAGTATGTAAATCTGCATGAGCATCTATCCAGATTACACCTAATTTACTTTTAGGCTTTGCCATTTTAAGACCTGCAATTGTTGCACCTGCAGTACTATGGTCTCCACTTAATACTAACGGGAAAAAACCGGCTTTTATAGTATCTGCAACACTTTTGCTTATTCTTTCGTACATGGTTACAACACCTTTAATACGCTTTGCATATGGCGATTCAATGGGCTCGTATAACAATTTATTTTCTGTTGGAATGGTTTCTGAAGGAAAATGAATAAAAAAATTACTCATAAAATCTAGAGAAGCAATTTTAATAGCATCAATACCCATGCTTGCCCCTCGTGTGCCAGCACCAATTTCTGAAGGAATTTCTATTAGCTTAATATTCTTCATAGCAACTTTAGTTAAAGCAAAGCTAAAGAATTATAGTGTAGTTTAATTCTTTATAAAAGATTAACCTTGCAATTCATATTTTAATATTTGAAGTAATAAAAAATGAATGAGACGCTAAAAGTGCCCAGAATACAGCAATTGCAAAGCTTTTCATCAGAATTTGGAGTGTATATTGATGTATTAAGGTTAGATGAAATTCATCCAATTGTTTCAGGGAATAAATGGTATAAATTAAAATATTATTTAGAAGATGCAAAGCAACAACAAAAAGATACGATTGTAACATTTGGTGGTGCTTATTCTAATCATATTTTGGCTACAGCATTTGCTTGTAAACATTATGGATTTAAAAGTATTGGAATTATTAGGGGAGAAGAAACTACTATACTTTCATCTACATTAAAACAAGCTAAAAGCTTTGGAATGGACTTGCATTTTGTTGGTAGAAAAGAATATTTATATAAAGAAAAACTAGTAGAACAATTTGAACAGGCATATATTATTGCTGAGGGTGGGGAAGGAGTACTTGGTATTAAAGGAGCTTCAACAATTTTAGATCAAGTTAAAATAAAAAAGTACAATTATATAGCTTGTGCAATTGGAACTGGCACTATGATTAGTGGTTTATTAAAAGCTACAAATCGAAATCAACAATGTATAGGAGTTAATGTTTTAAAAGGATTTGAAGCAGTAGAAAGAAAAATAATTTATCAAATAGCTGATGATTCAGTTACAAATCGTTTAAAAATATTTAATGAATATCATTTTGGTGGCTATGCAAAACATCCAACAGCATTAATAGAATTTATGAACTATTTATGGCAAAGAGAAGAAATGCCTACCGATATTGTTTATACTTCAAAATTATTTTATGCAGTACATGATTTATTGAAACAAAATCATTTTGAATCCAAATCGAATATCTTAATCATTCATAGTGGAGGTTTGCAAGGAAATAGTTCTTTAGCACAAGGTCGATTATTATTTTAAACTTGTTCCATGATCAATAACATTTTATTTTTGAATTTTAAGAATTCTAAATACTAATAAATTGTTTGTAATAAAAGATAAATTTAAACTCCATACATTACATGTAATTCTTCCATTGGTTTTGGGAATTATGATTTATCTGTTTATTAGACCAAACCCTACTATTGCTGAAAATATTATCAACTGGAAATACCAACCTTCAACACAATTGTATGAGTATACCTTGATAAAAATTCTTGCCGGTTCGTTGCCAGATTTTTTTTGGTTATATGCTTTTCTAAGTATGCTTTGCTTTATTTGGGGTGGTTACAAGAATATTCCTTTTTATCTTCTTTTTATAACTTACTCATTACCAATTTTAACTGAAATTCTACAATACTTCAATATTATTTTTGGTACAGGCGATTTTTTTGATATATTAGCATATATTATTGCAATTATTTTAAATAAATACTTATTAATCAATTATCAAAACCAATAAAATGAAACAAAAGTTAAAAATCTTTTACACAGTAACTGCAATTGTATTTTTTGCATTTTTATTTACTGCTTCTTCTACTTACAAGCCTATTCCAGCACCAGCAGCTCAAATAACAGATCTTACTCCAGCAATTACACCAGATGCCAAGGAATTAACAAGAATAACGAATGATAATTTACAAGAATTTGCAGCTTCAATTAGTCCAGATGGTAAAAAAATTCTTTACTATTCTGTAGATCCAGTACAAGTTGGGTCTAAAAGATTTCATATTAACGTAAAAACTTTAGGTCAACAAGGAACAACACCTTTATTAACTGAAGGTTGCCATAGTCCGAGTTGGATGGCAGATAGTAAAGGTTTTTATTTTACTTATGCCATTCCTACAAAACCGGTTATAGCAAAATCAAAAATTGATCAAGGTGGAATTAGTTATATATCTCCTAATGCAAATGGAGATGCAGATGATAATGCTTCATTTATGAAAGCAGCTGGTAAAATTCTATTCCATACTAAAATAGGAGGTGAATATCAAATTGCTATGTTAGAACCAAATGGTTTAAACTTTACACTATTAGGAACTGGTTTCGACCCAACACCACACCCAACTCTTAATACTTTTGTGTTTTCTAAAATGGTTGGTTTGTATTCTCAAATTTTCACATATGACTTAACAACTGGTCAACAAACACAACTTACTAGTGGTAATTTTAATCATCAATGGCCAAGATACTCACCAGATGGAAAATGGATTGTTTTCCAAAAACATACCAAAAGAGAGGATTTAAAACCAAATCAAGATTATTCTCAACATTTGTTTTTAATGAATTTAGGAGGAGGTAATGTTAAACAATTGACATCTGGAAAAACTTGGAATTCTTTACCTGAATTTGGAAGTGATGGTTACATTTATTTTTCTTCAAATGCAGGAAATAGTGATGTTAAAAGAAAATTTGATAACTATGATATTTGGAGAGTAAAACCAAATTTAGTTGACTAATTAAATTTATAGATATCTTATCTTAAAAAAGGTTCAAAGCATAAACATGCTTTGAACCTTTTTTATTTTATTAATTGTTTAGAAATTTGAAGGATGTTCACTTCATTAAAAAGCCCCATATATATTTGTATTCATGAACCGTTTATTGATACTCGTTTTAATAATTTTTACTTCTTTGGAATTAAAGGCACAATTACCTTTACCAGATTTTGAAGTCACTCTACTTACTGAAACAAAAGTTAGAGTTTATTGGAAAAATAATTTAGAAAACTGTACACAAATAACCATTCAAAAATCTTACGACAGTTTAAAATATTTTAAAACAATTTTTTCATCTTTATCTCCTGAACTACCCGAAAATGCTTATGTTGATCATGATTATTTACCACAACTTAAAACATTTTATAGAATATTATATGTTTATGATGAAGGAAATTATGCATTTACAATTTCTAAAACTCCAACAAATAGAAATGAGAAAAAGTTTAAAGAAATTAAAATAAATAAGGTTGAAATAAATAATAAACTAAACCGACTCATTACTGTTGATAAACCGATTGCTTCCATTAAGGATAGTAGCTTCATCAATAAACAAAATTTAAAAAAAGAAATTGAACAAAATGAAATAATTTCTAATAAAATATTTTTATTAGACTCAATAAAAGCAACACCATTAGCATCTAAAAAAATGTTTGTCGTATATAAAAGAACTACAGATTCTTTATATAATATTTTAGATGATAAATCATTTTCAAAATTTAAAGATTCTATTATCTCTAAAACAAAAGATACTTTATATGCTTATGAAAACGATATTATAGTTTGGAAACAATTTATACCAGACCCTGCTTGGCAACCTTCTGAGTTTGTTTACACTTCAACTAAAGGATATGTTGTGATTGACTTACCACTAATTAAAAAGCATAAATATAAATTGGTTGTTTATAATGAAGCAAAGCAAGAAATAATGAAGTTAAAGCACATAAAACTTCAAAAACTCATCATAGAAAAATCTAATTTTCTAAAAGCAGGTTGGTACAATTTCGAGTTATATGAAGATGATAAATTATTAGAGAGAAATAAATTTCAATTAATAGCAGATTTTTAATTAAAAAGAAAAGGTTACTAATTTAGTAACCTTTTCTTTTTATCAATCACAGAATAAGTGAATATTAGTTATCTGTACACAATGGGTTTAATAACAATTCTGAAGATGATATTGGCCAAATGTATTGTTGTCCTGTTGGAGGAACTGAAGGTACACCAGATGCTGCTTTTGCAGGAAGTGGTAATCCTAGTCTAGTTAAATCAGGTCCTCTCAAACCTTCTCCTAAAAACTCAATTCTTCTTTCAATCATTATTTGATCGGCTAGTGCAGTAGAGTTTGCAAAATTAGCTGGAGTAAATATAGTTGTTGCATCAGAACGACCTCTCACTGCATTCAATAAGCTAATTGCTCTAGCATCAACAGTATTAGAAGAGCGTACAATTGCTTCTGCTAAATTTAATAAAACTTCTGAGTATCTCATAACTGGTGCAAAGTCGATGAATGTTGAAGGTATTTGATATTTTGTCAACCAACTTTTTCCAGAAAATACTTGTACAAAAGTTCTACGATTGTCTGTTGTTTTCCAACCTGGATCTGAAATAATTCCTGTAGACAATAAAGAATATTCTCCGCTACCACCATTAAATGAAGAAGGTCCATAATAAAAGCCTAATTGATTTTGTGTACCAGGTGTTTCATTGGCAGCAAATGGCATTGATAAAATAGATTCAGAAGTTGTAAATGGAGCAGTAAAAACTGTTCTAATATTAGCTTGTAAACTATGATTAACTCCAGATGTTGCTGTAAAAGGTGCAGTTGTACTAACTATTTTATTAGCTTCGGTAATTACATCTGCATATCTTCTTAAACTCAATAGCACTCTAGTTTTAAGAGCAATAGCGGTATTTCTGTGTGCTCTTGTAGTATTTAAAATAGCTGTTGGATAAGTGAGAGGTAAATTAGTTTCAGCAAAATTTAAATCAGTTAAAATTTGTTGATATACTTCATCTACAGTTGCTCTGGCTAATGCAAAATCACCTCCACCAGTATTCCCTTTCAAACGTAAAGGAACCCCAGGTTTAGAACCATTACCATCCCAATGAGGACGAGCATAAAGTTGTAATAACGAGTAGTAACTTAAAGCTCTGAGTAATCTCACTTCTCCAATGAAATTATTAGATAGTGTGGTTCCAACTACAGCTGTTCCTTTAGTTGCCATTCCATCTATAAAAATATTGGCTAAATTGATAACGTAATAAGCTCTAGACCAATGATTCTGAACACTGTTAGTTGAACTGTTACTTGGAGTATAATTCCAAACATCAAATCCGGTAACTACATTAGTTCTTTCGTTATGAAACTCTTCGCCACGTATATCATTAAATATTTGATAACGTCCACCATACATACCAGCATTTTTAATGGAGGCATAAACTGCTCTAACTTGCCCTTCAATTCTATCTTTAGTATCGAATGCAGTTAAATCAGAGATGGCATTTGTTGGGACTGGATTTAGAGCATCTTCCTTTTGACAAGCACTTGCTACGAGTGCTATGATTACAAAAGAAAATAATTTTTTTATAATATTTTTCATGATGATAATTTTTTAAAATTTAAAATGAAACATTTACTCCAACGGTAATGGTTCTTTGGTTTGCAACTGTATTTCTATCAATACCAAAATTCGATGAACCATTTCCGTTAGATGAAACTTCAGGATCTGGACCAGGATAATCAGTAATTAATAATAAATTATTACCATTCACATAAAAGCGTGCCGATGAAATTTTTAATTTATCGGTTACTGATTTTGGTAAGTAATAACTAACTGCAATATTTCTTAATTTGATAAAATCTCCAGAAAATACATTAACATCTAAAGGGAAAGATGAACCATTTGAAATATTATCACCAAATATAGATTTAGGCATATCTGTAATGTCTCCAGATTTTGTCCATGCTCTTAAAACATCAGTTGAGTTATTCCAAAATCTTTGATCTCTTAAACCAGCATAAGTACCCCAATAGATATGGCTACCATATTGATAAGTAAAGATGAAGTTAAGTTCAAAATTTTTGAATCTTAAAGTATTTTAGAAACCACCAACATATTTCGGATTAGTATTATATAATGGTTTTGCATCTGCAGAACTTACTTGTGGAGCTAAAGATCCATCTGAGTATGAGAATCTGTTTTGACCAGAAGGTGCAACATGTTGAAAGTATACATCTCTTCCGGCAGCATTAACAAATATTCTACGTCCTGTAGCTTGATCTACACCTTTGGTTTGTGTTACAAATAACATTCCAATAGGTAATCCTGGTCTGGTAATACTTGGATTTTCTAAACCCCCAGTTGAAGATACAATTTGAGTTAATCCAGGAGCTAAAGAAGTTACTTCATTTTTATTGTATGCAATGTTAAATGAAGTTGTCCATGAGAAGTTTTTATTACTGATAGGGGTAGAGCTTAAAGAAAACTCAACTCCTTGGTTATACATTGAACCTGAGTTTTGTGGTAAGGTAGAAGGTAATCCAGCAGAAGGTGGAGCAGGTACAAATAATAATAAACCATCAATATTATTTTTGTAGAAGGTTAATTCACCTGTAATCTTATCATTTAAGATTCCCCAATTAATACCTATATCAGTTTTCTTACTAGTTTCCCAAGTTAAATTAGAATTACCAGAGCTTTGAAATACAGTTGTTCCGTTTCCACCATATAAACCAGAACCAAAAGTAGATAATGAAGCAAAGTTTCCTAAACCACCAATATTACCAACTTTACCATAACTACTCTTTAATCGTAATGAACTAAATATTTTATCTAATTTGGCTCTAGTATAAAATGCTTCATCGCTTATGTTCCAACCAGCTGAAACTCCCCAGAAAGTACCAAATTTAGAGTTAACACCTAATTGAGATGCCCCATCTCTTCTTAAATTGGCAGTAACAAAATATTTTTTATTAAAATTATACTGAACACGAGAGAACTCTGAGTATAAATAGTTTTCACCAATAGTTAAACCAGCTGTATTTGGAGTAGACCATCCACCTTGTATGTTAGTGAAAGCAGGATCATTTACTGTGATTCTATTTAAACCAAATCCAACACCATCAGATTTTTGATGTTCGTTACCTATTAATAAACTAAACTCATGTTTGTTGATGGTTTTATCAAATTGTGCAGTGTTAGTCCATACCCATCTTTTATTTTTTGAAAAAGTGCTCGTAACAGAACCATTTGAAGCAAATCCTTCTCCAGTAATAGGATTAAAATAGCTATCATTATCAGTGAAGATGTAATCAACTCCATAAATAGTTTTTAAAGTTAAACCATTGATTGGTTTTGCTTCAATATAAACATTACCTTGAAATTGATTAGTTTCAGAATTACCTCTATTTAATTCTAATGATGGTACTGGATTAAAAAATCCAACTTGTCCTACTTTATTACCCATTACACCAATAAGTTGTCCATTTAAATTATAGCTTCCATCATTATTTTTAGGGGCAACGTTTGGAGCTGTAATTAAAGGAACCCTACCTAAACCAGCTGTAGCAAAAGCATCTCCTAAAGATCCTGCACTTACAGCAGCATTATTTTGTTGATTAGAATATTGAATTTTACCACCAATTGCAATGTGTTTATTAGCTTTATGATCAATATTCATTAAGATATTTGTTCTAATAAAATCATTGGTTCTAATGATACCGCTTTGTTTTGTATAGCCTGCAGAAAAATAATATTTTGTTGCATCATTTGCACCCGAAACACTTACTGAATGATCAGTTTGTATACCTTGGCGATATACATGATCATACCAATTGGTATTAATAGGATTTCCATTTGCATCATTAGTTAAATAAAATGAATTGGTAGCAGCATTAAATGAGTTAGCGTTAACTAAAGCTTTATTCTTAAATTCTGTATATTGAAATGCATCTAATAATTTAGGTAATCTTTGAACATTACTCCATCCAAAAGAACCACTATATGCAACTTTTGCTTTACCAGATTTTCCTTTTTTTGTAGTTACAAAAACAACACCATTTGAAGCTCTACTACCATAAATTGCTGTTGCTGCTGCATCTTTTGCAATATCTATGCTTTCAATATCATTTGGATTAATTGAAGCTAAAGGATTTGCTGCTGCATTAGTTGCACTCACATCTCCTGTAAAAGCTGGTATACCATCAATTACGATTAATGGATAAGAACTTAGTGAAATTGAATTAGTACCTCTGATTCTAATAACAGGGGCAGCATTTAAAACACCATTTGGTATGGTAATCTGAACGCCGGCTGCTCTACCACCTAAAGACTGTTCAAAACTTTGAACTGGCTTATTAGCAATATCGGCACCACTAACATTAGCAATACTTCCAGTAATTTCTTTTCTCTTTTGTGTTCCGTAACCTACTACAACTACTTCAGCTAAATTCTGATCTTTACTTTTTAAAGAAACCGAAATAGAGTTTACCGTGCCAATATTTTTTTCTTCAGTAGAAAAGTTAACTGAAGTAAAAACTAACACTTTTGCTGTTGTGGGGACACTTAATGAATAACTACCATCTGTTCCAGAAGTAGTACCAATTGTGGAGCCTTTTACCGTTACTGAAACACCAGCAACACCTCCACCTTTTTCATCTGTAACCTTACCAGAAATGGTTCGGTTTTGTGCTTGTGTTGTACCAACTATAAGTACAAGACCAGCCAAAAAGGAAAATACTTTTCTCATTTGTTTTTTGTTTGGTTAATTAATTCACAAGATTAAATAAAGGTTTTGATATTTTCACATTTTTTTAATATTTTTTTAATGAGTTTTTAACAATAAAACCTATAAAAGCAAAAAGCCTGAATAAATTCAGGCTTTTTGAAATTGAGTATGCAATTTATTTTTAGGTTATTTATCCCAAAAAGTTCTATTTGCAGTAGAGTGTAAATCTGATTTTTGACCAGGGAAACTTCTATTTGCATCTGCCTCACTTTGTGGATAAGGCAAAATTCTAGGAATTTCTGGTGTTACAGCATTTGAAACTTTTGTAATAGTTGGGAAACCAGTTCTTCTCCAGTCAGACCAACATTCTTGCATTACACCATAGCTTGCAATATATTTTTCGTTGATGATTTGTTCTACCATTTGTGCAGTAGTACCTGTTAATATACCATTGGTAGCTAAATAAGTAGTTATGTCACCAGCAGCTACACCAGCAGCTTGCATGCTAGCTCTAATACCTTCTTGGAAGAAAGTTTGAGCCACACCAGGAGCACCATAAACTGCAGCTTCTGCACGTATAAAATTATACTCAGCATAGGTTAACATTCTAATAGGAGCAGTACCATCATAGGTAATACCTGCAGGTGTATTGGTAGGTAATGGGTTATATGCACCACTTGAAGTAGGAACACCTCCACTTGCTGCACCTCTTAAATACGTATGCATTCTTGAGAAGTTTTGTGATTGTGGTGCACCTGAAGTACCTCCTAAATAATTACCAGAACCAGCTGGGAACTGAACAAAAAATGTTGCCCTGCGTGGATCAGATTTGCTATTCATCATATCGATCATATATTTATTTCCAAATAAATAATTTGGACGTCTGATTTCAAATTGATGAATTGGATTCTGACGATCTGTAACATTAAAAAATGGCATTTCAAAATTATCTGCATTTGAAGCAAAGAAAGTTGCAGATGGATTGTTAACTAATGCAGTAATTTTAGAAACCATTCCTGGCTTATCAACTTTAGAATAATGAATTAATAAGCGGAGTTTTAAAGTATTTCCGAATTTAATCCAATTAGCTTTTCTAGTTGAAAAGTTTCCAGAATAAATGGTACTATTTGTACCAGGTACAAAAGCAGATGTAGTTTGATTTAAATCAGCTAATCCTTCATCTATTAAAGTTAATAGTGAATTATAAATTGCTGCTGCATCATCATACTTTGGAGATGTGTTTGCACTTGTTTGTTGTGCTTCTGAGAATGGAATATTACCAAAAGCATCTACTAAATGTTGATAGTTATAAGCTTTTAATAACTTAGCAACACCACGATAGTGAGGAGAATTATTAGCTGTTGATTGCTTAATAATAACTTCTATGTCGTTTAGGATAGCTGCATTGAATGTACTCCATAAATTATTTACATCACTGCTTTGTAACAAATACTTCTCATATTGTTGAGTTTGTACCTCACCACCTTGAGTTTGTGCTGTAAACTGTTGCATGATTAAAGCAGGATAACGAAATAAGTCAGATCCACCAGTGAAGCCTGTATTTACAGTTACATTAGTTAAAAGTAAATCCATTGGAGCTTTGTTTTCAACAATTCTATCAGGATCTTGGTTAATGTCGAGATATTTCTGACAAGAGGTTACACTTCCTAGTAATAACCCTGCAGAAACATATAATATTATTTTTTTCATTTTGAAATATTTTAAAAGTTAATTATGTGTTTATAGAGTTAATCTTAGGTTTACTCCTAAAGTTCTGGTAGAAGGGTTTGCGTTAAATTCTAAACCCTGAATATTACTTGCACCTAAAGCATTTTGTTCAGGATCTAAGTGTGGATAATCAGGAGATGATAAGAATAAATTTCTACCAAATATGCCAAATTCAATTGCACCAAAAGGAGTTTTATCAACTACACTTTTTGGTAAACGCATTGTTAAATTAGCTTCTCTAACTCTAACCCAACTTGTATTAACCATGAAACCTTCAGCAGCTACATATTTACCAGAGTTACCCCAATATTGTTCAGCTCTAATAGGAACATTTACTGGGTTTCCACTTGCATCAACACCATCAAATTTATAATTGTATAGAGGTGTTGTATTGTCTTTATCAAATCTCGGTAAAGCTCCTGTTTCTGCAGCTACACCATTTCTTCTTAAGTCAGCTAAGTTTCTGCTGTACATATCACCACCATTTCTAATATCAAGTAAAATGTCAAAAGTGAACATTTTATAGGTAAATGTATTTGTGATACCCATAGTATAAATAGGAGTGGAGTTACCAATTTTAAATACACCCGAAGTTGGTAAAGGTAATCCAGCATTTACACCTGTTGCTTGTAATATCATTTTTCCACTTGAGTGTCTTTGATACATATTGCCATAAATAACTCCATAATCTTCATTTTCCATTAAACGAATATTTGGAGTAGTGAAACCAGCTAATGTAATTACACTTACACCTGGAGCTAATTTAGTAACAATGCTTCTAAATTGAGTATAGTTTGCATCTATATTCCATGAGAAATTTTTTGTTTTGATTGGTGTAATTCCCATAGTAACTTCCCAACCTTTTGTTTCAATTTCTCCAGCATTAGAAAACACTGAAGTAACTCCTGAACTAGCAGAAGCAGGAACAGAGAATAAACCTTCAGTTAACTTACGTTGATAGTAGTTTACTTCTAAACGAATTCTATCATTCCAAAATCTTGCATCAGTACCAATTTCCCACTCAGTAGTAAACTCTGGTTTAAGTTTTACATTACCTGCAGCATTGCTGATAGTATAACCTGTAATACCATTAAATGGATAAGCAATATTTGGTCCAAATCCATCAGCAGCACCACCTGGAGCTGCATAATTATCTGTAGAATAAATTGGAGCAGCTCTACCCACAACACCATAGTTAGCACGAACTTTCCAGAAAGAAAGAATATTTGATTTTAATGCTGGAATAGCATCTGTAATAACAGCACTTAAAGCAGTTGCTGGATAAAAAATTGATCTAGCATTAGTAGGTAATGTAGAAGACCAGTCATTACGTGCTTTGATGTTTAATGATAGCCATCTGTCATATTCAATGCTAATATCTCCAAATAGACCAATAGTTCTAGATTGAGCAGTGTTAACTGTAGGTATGTTTAAAACTGTTGCATTACTAATATGGTCGAAACCTCTAATAGATAATCCTGTACTTCTAACAGAAAGACCTTGAGAGTAGTTATCTACAATTTCATTACCTATTGTACCTAAAACATTAAATTTCCCAAATTGTTTTTGAGCATTAATAGTTAAATAAGAGTTCCAACTTCTTGAATAGTTTCTGTTATCAATAATACCACCAGTTCCTTGTGAACTTGTATTACCTCCACCACGAATACCAATTTCATCAAAACCATGTGATTTAAAAGTTTGAACATCACCACCCACTTTTAAATTTGCATTTAACCAGTTATTAAATTGATAACGTAAACCAGCATTTCCGAAGAAACGATTTACTTCATCATTAAATCTTACATTTTCTAATGCCCAATAAGGATTGTCTTCACCTCCCCAATACCATTGAGCACCACTAGGAGTGTAGTAAGGAGAATTGGTTAAATCAAAACTTCTTGGTGTCATCCAAGCTCTAAATAAAGGATTAGATAACTGATTTCCTTGTTGAGATCTGTTTGATTGTGTATTATTAATACTTAAGAAAGTAGTTAATTGTAATTTAGAAGAAACATCTGAACTTAAATTTGCTGTTAAAACATTTTTACTTAATTCATTTGTTTTGATTACATAAGTTTCTCTTGTGTTATTATAAGATACTCTAAATGAAGTTTTATCTCCTCCTCCAGTAAAACTTACAGTATTCTGTAAATTGTAACCATTTTGAAAAAAGTCTCTAACATTATCAGGATAAGCCTTCAATGGTTCTGAAACACCGTAAAAGTTAGTTACTGTTTGGCCTATAATTCTTGGACCCCAACTTTGTGCACTTAAATTGTTATATACACCAGTTGTAGGAATACCACCAGTAGATGTAAATGTTTGATTAACCCCAGTACCTTGTGCATATTCATTTTGATACTCAGGAAGTCTATTTACTGTAACTACATTGTAAGAAGTGTTGATTTCAACAGAATTTTTAGATTTCTTTCTCCCTTTTTTTGTTGTAATTAAAATAACTCCTGCAGCACCACGACTACCATATAATGAAGTTGCAGCTGCACCTTTTAAAACTGTCATATCTTCAATATCATCAGGATTTAAATCAACAACTCTGTTAGAAGATGTTGTTCCGTTTTGTAAGGCAGTACCTCCACCACCATTATCAATTGGCATTCCATCAACAACATAAAGTGGAGCACTACTTCCTGTAACTGAAGTATAACCTCTGATTAAAACTGAAGATCCTGTAAAACTACCTCCTGTACCTTGAGTTCTAACACCAGCAACTTTTCCAACAATGGCATTTGAAATGTTTGTGTTACGAACTTGAGTTAAATCTTCGGCTGCAATAGTTGGAGTTGAATAACCTAAAGTTTTCTTGTCTCTTTTAATACCGAATGAAGTAACAACAACTTCAGATAACGCATCATCTTGAGAAGTCAAACTAACTGAAACTGAGTTTGAATTTCCAATTGCCTGCTCTTTAGTTGCAAAGTTTACTGCTGAGAATACTAAAGTTTTAGCAGTACTTGGTGCTGAAAATGAATAACTACCATCAGTTCCTGTAGTGGTACCTGATGTAGTACCCTTTACAGTGACAGTTACTCCTGCAATACCAGCACCTTTTTCATCTGTAACCTTACCAGAGATGGTTCGGTTTTGGGCTTGGGCTGTACTAATTAATAGTGCAAAACCAGCCAAAATGGATAGTAATTTACGCATTTGTTTGTTTGTTTGGTTAAATAATATATTTATCTAGACAGCAATTTTAACAACTTGTTGCATAATTCTAACCTTTTTTTAAGAATATTTTTACAGATTTCTAATGTAGTAAGTTTTAAAAACAAAGTTTTTAATAGAAATTGAGTTTTCAGTTATTTTTACTGCATGTATTTTAAAAAGAAGAAATCTCTATTATGGAGTATTTCATTTATACTGATTTTTTGCACTTCGGGAACAAGTCAACCGTTTAATTTTTCGAAAAAATTACCTCCAATTGATGTTTTATCACTTTCAGATGAATTATTTGAATCTGGAAAGATTTCTGTAAAATTTTATAGAAATATGAAAGAAAGAAATATTCTTCAAAGTGGCAACAACAGTTTGAATACTTTTTTTTTAAATATCTTGAATAATCAAA
>JAGXRG010000016.1 GCA_018335935.1 Chitinophagaceae bacterium
AACGCTTGCACCCTCCGTATTACCGCGGCTGCTGGCACGGAGTTAGCCGGTGCTTATTCATATAGTACCGTCAAGTGAGCAAGAATGCCCTTTTTTCGTCCCATATAAAAGAAGTTTACAATCCAGAGGACCTTAATCCTTCACGCGGCATGGCTGGTTCAGACTTTCGTCCATTGACCAATATTCCTTACTGCTGCCTCCCGTAGGAGTCGGGCCCGTGTCTCAGTGCCCGTGTGGCTGATCATGCTCTCACATCAGCTACTGATCGAAGGCTTGGTGGGCCGTTACCCCGCCAACTACCTAATCAGACGCACACCCATCATCAAGTGCCGAAGCTTTAATATCTTATAGATGCCTATAATATATATTATGGGGTATTAATCCAAATTTCTCTGGGCTATTCCCCGCTTGAAGGAAGGTTGTGTACGTGTTCCGCACCCGTTTGCCGGTCGCCAGCAAGTATTGCTACTTCTGCTGCCCCACGACTTGCATGTATTAAGCCTGCCGCTAGCGTTCATCCTGAGCCAGGATCAAACTCTCCATTGTAAATGAGTTTGACTGACTTTAACTTCATGTGAAATTAACGTTAGTTATAATTAAATTGATGCTTGTAACCTTACATAGAATTTAGTTTTGTATCTAAATTTATGCTGCTATTACTTTCAAACTTTCAAAGAACTTTTATCAGAATTGAATTAATAAAATTTACTAATTCTTTAATGATTTTGCAGATGATAAGATTTTGAATCTTAAGCCTTTTGCTTCATCTTTTTTGTAAGAACTTGTTTCTTTTTTTGACACCCTTTTTTAATTGGGAGTGCAAAAGTAGAAGTATTTTTTAAACTACCAAATATTTTTTTTATTTTTTTGAAATATTTTTTACTTGGTTTTGAAGAATTATTTAAGAGCTGTTTTGAATTTTTAAATTCGGGGTGCAAACATATTGTAGTTAGAATTGTTGGCCAAATTTATTTTGAAAATTCTTTTCTCTTTTTCCTCGTTGTTTTTGTTAAAGAACTGTGCTTTTGATGTGTTATTTTTCAGAAGCGGAGTGCAAAAGTAGAGGGATATTTTATACTGCCAAATATTTTTTCAATAATATTTTTAATTTATTCTGAAACCCTTTGTGGATAAGGTTTAAATTTTTAAAAAAATATTCATATAGGTTGAATAAAAATAAAAACTAAGCAAAAGAGCATCGGTTGAACTGAATACTGAAGTGCTTATTAATGTGAATTATTTCAATCTGATTCATCTGCAATAACAAATCAATTACAATTTCAACTTTCAAGTCGTTAATAGTTTTTAATACCTTCTACTTATTCTTCATTCAAAAAAACAAAAAAACATACAAATTGAAACACTGACTTGCACAATGAAATACATTTGAACCATGAAAAAATTAACGATGGCTATTTTGTTGCTTGTTAGCCTAGATATACAAGCACAAGTAATCTCTGGTCCTATGATTGGACATACTGATTTAAGAACATCTACAATTTGGATGCACTTTACTAATGATGTAAAAGAAGCCAAGCTAGTTTTTTATAAGCATGGAGATACCAAAATGCAAACATCATCTTTCAATATTAATTCTGGCCTTTTTAAAACTGCTACAGCATTACTGTTTGATTTAGAACCTGGCTCTACATATAAGTATTGCGTTTTGGTTGACAAAAAAAAGGATACTATAAAAACTGGAACTATTACCACACAAACACTTTGGCAATGGAGAGAAAAATATATGAAAGTTCCAGATTTTTCATTTTTAACTGGTAGTTGCACTTATTTTAATGAACCAAAATATGATAGACTTGGTAAACCTTATGGCAATGATTCTTCTATTTTTGAAAGTATGGCTAAAGAAAAAGCAGATTTTATGCTTTGGCTGGGTGACAATTGGTACACAAGAGAAGTAGATTATTATAGTGAATGGGGATTACATGATAGACCAGCTCGTGAAAGAGCAATACCCATTTATGCTAACCTTTTAAAAGCCATGCCTAATTATGCCATTTGGGATGATCATGATTATGGTTGGAATGATGCAGATAAAAGTTACCCCTTAAAAGAAACTAGCAGAGAGGTATTTAAAAAGTTCTGGTGTAACCCATCATATGGTCAGAATAATGAAGGTATTTATACTAAGTTTACTTGGAATGATGTAGATGTATTTTTATTAGATGACAGATGGTTTAGGAGTAATGATGGAACAAAAGATTCAATTAATGGAAAAGTAAATTTAGATAAAAAGATGTTTGGTAATGTACAAATGGAATGGTTAAAGAATGCCTTATTACAAAGTAATAATAATAACAATATTACTTTTAGAATTATAGCAACTGGTAGTCAGGTTTTGAACCCAATGAGCCCTTATGATTGCTTTAGACATTACAGTGCAGAATATAATGAGTTAATGGATTTTATAAAAGAGAATGACATTAATGGTTTAGTATTCTTAACTGGTGACAGACACCATAGTGAAGTGATTAAAATTGAAAGACCAGGAACATATCCGCTCTACGATATAACAGCATCGCCACTTACATCTGGTTCACATAAATTTGGTAAGGAAGAAAAAGATAACCCATATAGAGTTGTAGGGTTAGAAGATATGCAAAATTATTCTAAAGTAAGTTTTAGCGGAGAAAGAAAAAACAGAATAATGAAAATTGAATTCTTTAACCCTAAAGGAGAAAAACAAATTGAGTGGAGTGTTGGAATTAAAGATTTAAAATCTCCTAAATAAAGTATAATATTTATTATTTTAAACGGCCTTTTAAGGCCGTTTTTTATTTAATACAAGAAAATACTATAATTTCAAATGTTGAATTTTATAACTTAAATAATTCAAGTTGGAAATTATGAAAAAAGTTCTTCCCCTAATAATAATCATAATTACATTTTTCAATGGTTGTATTAAAAATGAGATAACTGTAAAAAATATTATTCCTCCTAATGTACCATTTGATAATGCAACAAAAATAACAACAGTTGTAACTGGAACGATAATAGCTCAAGATGGCAACCCATTGGAGAATGTAGAAGTGAGCATAGGCTCTTCAACAACCTACACAGATATTGACGGAAATTTTATTATTTCGAAAGCTACATTAAGCGAAAATGCAGGTTTTATAAAAGCTTCAAAGTTTGGTTATTTTACTGGTAGTAGAACTATAATGGCTATTGCAAATTCGGTGAATCATGTTTTCATACAACTCGTAACTAAAACTAAAAGTGGAAGTTTTGTAAATGCAAATGGAGGAACAATAAATATTGCAACTGGTGGTTCAATAATTTTTCCTTCTAATGCTGTTGTTACAAAATCTGGCACAAACTATACTGGTACTGTAAATGTTTCTGCCTATTTTCTTGACCCTTCGAGTGAACATTGCTATAATGAAATGCCTGGGGCTTTGAGAGGTATTAATTTAAATAACGATGAACAAGAGTTAACCACTTATGGAATGATGGCAGTTGAGCTGAATGGAACTAATGGTGAAGCATTACAATTAGCTCCAAATAAAAATGCCATTATTTCTTTTCCAATAGTATCCGCAACACAAGTAACTGCACCGGCATCAATCCCTCTATGGTTTTTTGATGAAACAAAAGGTATGTGGGTAGAAGAAGGCTCAGCAACAAAAGTTGGAAATACTTATGTTGGTTCAGTTTCACATTTTACTTGGTGGAATTGTGATTGGGGTGGTGGACCAATAACCTATACTTCTACTTTTATTGATCAAAATGGAAATGCATTATCTAATTATCGAGTTTACTATATAACAAGTAGTGGTTGGGGTGGTGGTGGTGGAAGTGGATTAACTGCTAGTAATGGTTCATTGAGGGGTACTATTCCTATTAATCGACAAATCATCGTTAAAGTAATGAGTAATTGTTCAAACACAGTCTTATTTACCACAACTGTTGGACCTTTCTCTCAAAATACAAATGGTGGTACTCATGTAGTAAATGTACCAAACTCAACAGTCACTATTATAGGAACAGTAAAAGATTGTAACAATAATTTAGTTGCAAATGGCTATGCTTTGATTAGATACAAAAATAAAATCTACTATACTTATATTTCAAATGGCTTATTCACTAACACTATATTTAATTGTAGCTCTAATTATTCTGGTACTGCATTGGTTGATGTTTTTGATTTAGCTACTCTTACAAAAAACTTGAATCCAATTACTGTAAACATTAATAATGCTGGAACCTATAATATAGGACAAGTTGCAGCATGTGGTTTAAAAGCAGGTGTAAGATATATTGCCAATTTTGTAAACCCTAATGGTGTTGGCTTATCACAGTATTATGTAAGTTTTACTGGTGATTCTACTATGACTACTTATCCTTCAAACTCAACTTTAAATACTATTATTCAAGCCAATAAAGCTTTAATAAGAAAGGTATATGTTTTAAATAGTTGTGGAACTTATGTACTGGCAGATTCAACTCTTATTGGTCCATATGCTGCTGATTTTAATGCAGGAACAGTTACAATTACTGCTCCTCCAATTCATACATTAACCATAAGCGGAACAGCAATTGATTGTAATATTCTTCCGATAGCAAGTGGGGTTGCAACAATTTTTCTTGATGGAAAAACATATAATACAAATATTATTAATGGAAGTTTTAGTCAATTAGTTGAAAAATGTTATAGCCCCTTTTCAAGCAGTTTTGCAATGATAAATATTTTAAATAATGCTAACCAACATCAAAATGCTACACCTTATTTAATACAAGTATTTAATGCAAATGTAAATACAGGAAACCTCTTGGCTTGCAACACCAGTAATTTTGAATTTTTGAGATTCACATTTAAGGGTTCTGTAGATAGTTATACAGATTCCTTAGATGCTTCAAGAATTATTCCTCCTGGTGGTTCATCGAATTATACCACTACTATTAAAAGAACGGTTAATAATCCAACATCAAGTTTTAATCTGAATTTTAATGCTGCAACAACTGGTACATACACAACTACATCTCTTGGAAACAGCATTAATTTAACAGCACAGAACATTAATTATTTTAATAATAACACAAATAATATTTTCATTAACATTAACGAATATGGAAATGTTGGACAATATATTGGTGGAACATTTAACGGCACATTAGCAGATTCACTTAATGTTACTCAAGGGTCAAGTATTTTTGGCTCGTTTAGAATTATTAGAAGACAATAAAATTATTGCAAAGTATTCATGGCTTTATGATAACTCATCATAAAAATGGCACCTAAGTTTTTGTAAGGAGGTATATAGTCGTCGAACTTTTCTTTAACCTCTGCTCTATTAGAAAATTTTTGTTCTAAGGTTTTCCAAACAGTTGGCCAATACAAGTCTTTACCTTGTTTTAGCTGCTCCATAATTATTTCTATTAACGCACTATTAATAACGCCTGTACCTATTTGTTTACTGGCAATGACCTGTGCTGTTGGAGAAGTATTTAATACTTTACTTAAACTAAAATATCCACCACAACTACCCAACAAAACCAATTTTGCATAGCTCGTAATTTGATTAATGCTGGCTTTTACATAATAACTATGACCACGATGTATGGCTAGGGTTGGATAAATGTTCATGGAATCTAAGTACTGATATAATTTAGTTTGTGCTGCATCATCTAACCCATCTTCTTCATTTAATGGTTTATTGGCATATATAGTTATAGGTGTTCCACTAGTCGAATTCACTTCTATCCATTCGGGCTTATTGATAATTTGCCATCCATAAGATTTAAAATTATTAACGAAATTATTATACACATTTTTACCATCTTTATCTCCATAGAAAAATTGCTGTACTTGTATTCTGCCTTTACTATCTTTCAATTGCAGATTACTAATTTGAGTAACAGAAGGCACATTAAATAAATTTTGAACATTATTCTTTTTAGTAGAATCTATAGAAGTAAATATTTGATACAATAATCCATAAATTACTTTTCCTTTTTTCTGTTCGGTATTTTTAAACTGCTGATAATTTTTTACAACTTCGCTCAGAATAATATTTTTAATTGTGCTGTCTTTAATACTGGCATAAGAATCGGCAACATTTACCGCCTCTTCTAATCCATAATATTGATCTAAATGGTTGGTAAAACTCTTCATTAAATTTTCAGCTACCGGCTGATCCATTTTACTCAAAAAGTTTTCAAGCATGTTAAAAGAAGCACACATTTTAATAAACTTTCTATAATAAGCATAGTGTACCATTTTAAAAAGGCTATCTGTTTTAATTTTTCCTAAACCTTCTATTATTTTAGGATAAATTCCATTAATAAAACTACTCGTATACACTTCCTCCTCTCCCATAACTGCCAAGAAATACAATTCCTGTGGATTTAAATGTTGAATTTTTGCAAATCGTATATTAGGATTTGGTTCATCATGTAAAGCATTAATGGGTGTTATATATATTTCTATAGCCTTAGCTCTTAACTTATCAATGAGTGTTTCAAATGCATATACTCTTTTACCTTGTTGCTTCAGTAATTCGTATCGTTCTTGAGTTTTTACTAATAACTTATAATAAGCTTCTTGATCGTCTATAGTTTTTCTAATGCTATCGATTGAAATTTGGTTCAATAAAACATCGTCTAAAAAAGGAAATAAAAATCTGCCATCTTTAGAAATAGCCATTTCAACAATTGCAGCAACCATTGGATGTTGTATTGCTCTTATTGTATTGCCTAATGGTGTGTTGGCAGAAGCATAGTTGTATAACTCTTGTGGATTTAGAAAGGCAAAATCTATAATTAAACTATCTGCTTGTGGTAAATTTGGATAGTTTTTGAGAATTTGCAAGGTTTTTGAAGGATTTCGTTTACAAAGCTTATATACAAGAATAAGTTTACTAGTATCAATACCTTTATTATTTTCTAAGGCAAAATTTGAAATTAAAATAGTGCCCACTTCTAACTCGTTTTCGTCTACAATGCTTACAATACTATTATTAGAACGATGTAATTGCATAGCATCATCAAATGCATTAATTAGGTTAACCAAATAAACTTTATTAAAAGTTTGATCTTTATAATGATCAATAAAGCTTTGCAACATTTCTTCTATTCCACGTAACCATTTATACTTTTCTGTTTCTAAAAAGCTAGGGTCTGTTTCAATGGTATACTGTAAAAAATCTATTTTGTTTTTTAAAACGGCTGTAGTGTATAAATTAAAATCATTATTATCTGTTGCAAAAAAAACAGAATCCTTTTTACAGGTTAATCCTAATATATTTCTTTGAGCCACATCAATTTTATCGTGAAAAATTTTTCTGATGGTAGGAATATTGGGAGCATCAAATTTCCAATTTTGTGCATTTAATGCACAACTACTTAAAATGTAACATATAAATACTAAAACATTTTTTATCATCTAACACAAAATTACATGAACAAGTGGTTAACAATTACTTAATATTAATAAAGATGTTCTTTAAAATGTAATCTTAATTTTGTGTAAATTAAATTAAGAATGGATACCGAATCAAAAAAGATCTTGATTGCTGATGACGAATCGGACATTTTAGAAATTATTGGATTTAATTTAACCAAAGAAGGTTTTACCATTTATACTGCAAAAGATGGTAATGAAGCTATTCTTAAAGCTCAACAATTACAGCCACACTTAATTATTTTAGATGTTATGATGCCTTATAAAAATGGCATTGAAGTATGTAGCATTTTAAGACAACACCCCAGCTTAAACGAAGTACCTATAATTTTACTGACTGCAATTAATGATGAACAAACACATATTAAAGGATTAGAATCAGGGGCCGATGATTATGTAAACAAACCTATAAGTCCAAAGGTTTTAGTCAGCAGAGTAAAATCATTATTAAGACGAACCAATATTACCAGCATCAATAATATTATTGAAATTGGAGATTTTATTATTGATTCAGATAAATTTTCAGTTTCACATAATGGAGAAATAATTATTCTAGCTAAAAAAGAATTTGAATTATTCAGGCTCCTAGCCTCCAAACCTGGAAGAGTTTTTTTAAGAGATGAAATCTTAAATATGGTTTGGGGAAGTGAAATTATTGTGGGTGATAGAACCATTGATGTACATGTTAGAAAAATTCGTCAGAAAATTAAAGTAGATTGCATAGCTACTGTTAAAGGTGTAGGTTATAAATTTGAAGTATCATAACTTTATAATGTTTAAAACAAAAAACCTTTCTCCACAATATTTAAGTTTTATAGCTGCCATATTTATTTCCTTAGTAGTTGGTTTTATTTTTGCTATTGTTACTAATGACTTTTTATTATCTGCAGCAATTTTTATTGGTTTAGTCATTAGCATTTTTCTTTTTTTAAGATATATTTTAAATTGGTTTATTTATAGAAAAATTAAACTCATCTATAAACTTATTTATACTACAAAAGCCAATAAAAAAATTGAATCGTATTATAAATATATCTTACCTAAAAAAAGTATAGATGAAGTAAGTGATGAAGTAGAAAAATGGGCAGTACAACACGCTACAGAAATTGAAATTGCCAATAGAAATGAAGTGTTCAGAAAAGAGTTTTTACAAAATCTTTCACATGAATTAAAGACTCCCATTTTTGCTATTCAAGGATATTTAGAAGCAGTATTACCTGAGTTTGAAACAGAATCTATAAGCAAAAGATTTTTAAATAATGCATTTAAGAATGTAGAACGCATGGTGCATTTAGTAGATAATTTAGATGAAATAAGTAGATTAGAAACTGGTGAACAACCTTTACAAAAAACCAAATTTGTAATTCAAGATTTATGTAACGAAGTTTTTGAAGATTTATCTATAAAACTACAAGAAAGAAATATTAAAGCCAGTATAAAACAAGGTTGCGAAACACCTATAAATGTTCTTGCAGACAAAGAAAAAATAAGACAAGTACTCACTAATCTTGTTGTAAATGCTTGTAAATATGGCAAGCAAGATGGTACTATTTATGCAGGCGTTTATAGAACTGATGATACTAATGTGTTAGTAGAAATTAGTGATAATGGCATTGGCATTGCAGAAGAACATTTATCTAGAATTTTTGAAAGATTTTATAGAACCGATGCAGGCCGTAGTAGAAATACAGGTGGCAGTGGTTTAGGATTAGCCATTTGCAAACACATTATAGAAGCACATGGTAAAACTATTTTAGTTCGTAGCACCCCCAATGTGGGCACAACTATTGCTTTTACATTAGATGCAAAATAATTAATGCTTTCTAGTAAAATTACTGGTATCAAAAGCATAATGAGTTCCATTTTTAAAGTCGTAAAAACTTCTTGCTAAAAAAGTGCTGATATGAATGGTTTTAGTCAAGTTGACTTGTTTTTCATTTTCATTTTTTAACATTAATAATCTAAAACCCAAGCCCTAGTTCGTGTCTCGAAACTATAAGCCTTTGTTAATAACTTCCTTTAGCTTGGGTCATTATTTTTTTACAAACTAAATAATTAAAAGGAGACGTTATCACAAAAAAATATTTAGCATTCATCTTTTATAAATAATAATAGCCACTTTATAAAGTGGCTATTAAAACTAAAAATAAATTTTACTGTAAAGAAAATTTAGTCCAGCCTTTCCACCAAACATCACCAACATTACAAGCACCTCTGTAACTAACATTGGTAAAGCCTGTAGTTAATTTAGGTATGGTAAAAGCTGCTCCACTAGCTGCAGGAGAACTAGCATTTGCAGGATTAAAATCAGGATTTGAATAATTAAACGGGGCTACTAATTGTACATCAGTATTTGCATTAAGCATTGTATTGTTATAAGCAGGCGTATTAACCCAACTTATGATTGAAGCCTTTGTTGCACCAGTTGGAGCAGTTGCACTAGCTGCATAAGAAATGGCATTATTAGTTGGACCAGCAATAATATTATTTCTAAAACTTAAACCTCCATTAGGTTCTAAGTTTAGGTCTGTAGGTGTACCTTTTGAAGCATCAATTAATAATGCATTTGATGAACCACCATTCCAACCAATAAAAATAGAATTTACAATACTTTGTTCAGAGTTTCTTCTAATTTGAGCACCAGCTAAAAATAAACTGTTACCTACAGAGGTTGGCGTTGCTTTAGGTCCAATAGCAGTTATATTACTAAATATAGCACTCGTTCTTTGAGGTAGAAAACTTGTACCAACTGCTGTTAAAAAAGTTTTTCTATCGGAACCATTAGCATCATTATCACTTTCAAAAGCTTCACTTTTAGAAATATCTGCAATAGCACTATCTCTTAAAGCAATACCAAATTGCACTTTACCAGTAAAACCATTATCAACATCAAAATCATCGTCTAAAGTTCTATAAGAAATTAAATGATTACAATTTACAGTTCCACCAAACCACTCAAAACTATCATCATTAGCAAAAGAAACTTGCACATAATCTATAATTGTTCCATTACCTACACCACCCATTGTTAAGCCATTAATTTCTTTATCTGGCAATACTGCATAACCTGCATATTCTATTCTTACATATCTTAAAATACCTGAATTATCTGCAGGGTTAGATGCTAATCCATCGCCATATAAACCAAGCCCTTCAGCATTATTAATACCTCCTTCTATCTCACCAATACCATCAACCCCGTTAAATGAATTATTAGTAGGTGCTTTACCCAAAATAATTACACCAGCCCAATCTCCCCTTTGTGGTATTACCGCTTCTGATGTAAAAATAATAGGATTAGAAGCGGTTCCATCTGCCATAATTTTTGCTCCACGACATATAATTAGTCCACCATTTTTATTCAACTCTCCTACAATTTTTGTACCTGGCTCAATGGTTAAAGTTGCACCATTGGTTACATAAACAAAGCCTCTTAATTTATAAGTAAGCCCAGTTTTTAAAGTTCTATTTGCAGTAATTTTTCCTTCTAAAATGGTATTATCTGTAATAGTTGAAGTTGAGGGTTCATCGAACACTACTTTTCTACAGCTTGTAAAAAGTAAACCAATTGATGCGATTAAAATGAACAAGTTTTTCATTTGTAGTTTTTTATGATTTTTATAATTTAATTAAAATTGTAACTGAATGATAAGCTGATATTTGTTCCAAACTTTCTTCTAATAGCTGTTGCATCAGATGCATCGTATTTACCATTATCATTGGTATCGTGATAGTAAAAAGCAGTTTGGTTAAGAATATCTGAAATATTTAATTTAATTTCTGCTTTATCCTTCAATACTTTTTTTGCAATTTGTAAATCGAATAGTGATCTTGGATTTTCCCAAACTGGTGGAAAATCATTATTACCTACATATAAAATTCTTCTTCCAATTCTGTTAAATAATAATGTAGTGTTTAAGCCAATTTTTTGTAAATCGTATTGAATGGAAGCATTAATTAAAAAAGGACTTTGTCCTTGCATGGGCCTGTTCAACTGCGTTCCTGCACTTGTAACTCTATTGTATATATAAGAAACATTACTTTGAATAGTGAAGTTTTCAAGAGCTTTAGTAAAATCTAATTTTTTTCTGAACTCTAATTCAGCACCATAGCCTTCTGCTTTATCTGCATTGATATAATTGAAAGTACTTGAACTTCCTGCCCCTGTTTGATTAAAAAATAATTCAATTGGGTTTTTAAATTGTTTATAAAACAACCCTGCTGTAAAGATTTCTCCTGCTCTTGGATAAAGCTCGTATCGTAAATCGAAATTGGTTACTTTAGTTCTTTCAAGTATACTATTACCAGTTACTGTTGCTCCTAAGTCAAAATCAAAAAACGCAAATGGACTCAATTCTCTAAACTCTGGGCGAATGACTGTTTGTGAGCCCGATAATCTTAAATTAGATAAGTTATTTAATTTATAAGTGATATTGATACCCGGTAAAAAATCGTTTACAATAGTGTGAATAGCATTAGGATCTTTCTCTCTACCATTATTCATTTTTTGATCATACTGTTCTAATCTAACCCCCCAAGAAGCTTTTAATTTTCTAGAAAATTGATTATCGAATTGAATGTATGCTGCATTTAAAATTGTTTTGGCTTGATATCTATATTGATCTCCATAAATTTCGTTGAAAGCAAATTTGTTGTTATACCCATTACCAAAATTTTGAGGACTAAAAATTGTATGCTCGTCCAAACTTCTCAATTGAGGATTATCAATGGGCAAGTAGATTGCAAAAGGACGAGAATCAAACAACCTATCTTTTACTTGTAGTAAATAACCTGCTTTTATAGTTTGATTAAAATTAAACTCGTTAAAACTTTTGCTCAATTCTCCACCAGCAGAATAAATATAATCACTCAGTGTTCCAAAATATCTACTACCACTTTTTTGCGATGTTTTAGAAGCAGATACTAATAATAAATAAGGCGAATTAGGAACTACAACATTCTGATTGTATTGAATACGTCTTTGATCTGGTACATATTGATCTAAAATATTAAAACTACCAAACCATTTTAAACGCATGTTTTGTTTAGTAAGCTTATGTTCGCCTATTAATTGCACATTATAAAATGTATTGGCTTTAAATGCTAACTCTGTTGCACGAATATTTTCTCCATTAATAGGATCGTTCTCAAAGTCTTTACCAGTACGCATCGTAGCATAATTACTGGTGTTAATATTTAAAATATTTTTTAATGAGATTTTACTGTTATTACCTAACTGCAAAGTGAAATTGGCTAAAGCACCCATTAAAACATCTTGAGAATATTTTTGATTGTAATAATCAAAATTCAAACTTGCATCTGTACCTGTAATAGAATAAATACGGTTATCGTTTTCTAATCTTTTTGGAGAGATATTATAATTCAATGCTAAAACAGCTCCCAGTTTATTATTACTTTTTCCAAGATTCTTTGTAAAGCCTCCAGAAATCTGAAAACTTTTACTAATTAAAGCAACAGATTGGTTATTGGTAGTTTCAGTACTCCAAATATTATTAAATGTTTTACCGTATTCGGTTTTTTGTGTTTGATCTAAATTATTGAAAGCATTTTTTAATGGTACACCATTAGGTATAGCTCTTGTACCATCATCAAATCCTAAAAAATCATACTTACCACCACGATAAGTATAAAAATCTCTTCCTATGGTTTGAGTATTGAAACCTGTTGAAAACTGAATATTTAAAAAGTTTTTTGATGGAATATCTTTTGTATTCACTTGAACCAATCCACCAGCCCACTCACCAGGTAATTCAGGAACAAAAGCTTTATTGATAATAATATTATCTATAATAGATGAAGGAAAAATATCGAATGAAAAAGTTTTTCTATCAGGCTCTGTACTACCTAACATAATACCATTAAGCATGGCAATATTGTACCTATCGGCTAAACCACGTACTACTAAATACTTTCCATCTTGAACAGAAGTTCCTGGAATTCTTTTTAACACTTCACCTGTATTTTTATCTGGAGATCTACGAATAGCTTCTGCAGAAACTACTTGAGCAACTGTATTGGTATTTTTTTGAAAACTAATTAAAGCATTAATGCTTTCTTTTCTTGATGATGAAGAACGAACCACAACATCATCTAAAACCTTAGCTTTATTTTGAAGCAAAATATTTACTTCGTTCACTTTACCTTCAAAAACTTCAACATCAGTAATTTTTTTGGTATTGAACCCAATAGCTGTTATTTCTAAAACATATTTTTTTGCTGTTGGTAATACCAAACTGAAGTCACCATCAATATTGGTTATTGCACCCATTTTTCCACCAATAACTTTAACAGAAGCACCTACTACAGGTTCATTGTTTTCATTAACAATTTTACCTGTTAGTTTTGCTGTTTGCTGAGCTTGAACTTGAAAGAAGAATAAAGAAGTAATAATTAAGAATAGAATTTGTTTCACTGATTTTAATTTTCAGTGCAAAAATCTACCTATGAGATTACCTTAGTGTTAGCTGAACATTAATAATGCTTAACACAAGGTTTACAATAAATTAATATTGGAGAATACTAAGCTTCTTTATTGGCTTTTCGTCGTTGTAATTCTTTTTTTATTAAACCTAATTCTCTGCCTGTTTGTTCACCTACACTACTATTTTCTTGAGCCCTACGCATTAAATAGGGAACAACATCATTAATAGGACCAAATGGTAAATACTTACTTACACTACAACCAGCATTGGCTAGGTTAAAAGTAATATTATCGCTCATGCCATAAAGTTGAGAAAAATGTACATGAGCATGATTTATGGAGATATTTTTTTCTTGCATTAAAGCAACTGCTTTTAAATTGCTTTGTTCATTATGTGTAGCAACTATTGTTGCAATAGAGTTGATGTTTTCTAAACAAAATTCTACTGCTGCATTAAAATCTTTATCTGTGCTTTGTTTGTTGGGTTGAATAGGATCGATGTATTTTTTCTGAGTTGCTCTAGCTCTTTCTTTTTCCATATAAGCTCCACGAACCAATTTCATTCCAAGTATAAAATTTTGTTGTTGAGCAATATCATGAGAAATTTTTAAAAAATTTAATCTATCATGACGGTATAACTGAATCGTGTTATAAACAACAGCTTTTGTTTTATTAAACTGTTGCATCAGCTCCATTACTAAACGATCTACAGGATCTTGAATCCAAGTTTCTTCAGCATCAATTAAAACACCAATATTTTTCTGACTAGCCACATCACATATATGATAAAGTCTGTCTTTCACTCTTTCCCATTCTGCATTTTCAATTTCATTATCATGAATACCACTTCTTAAACGAGGGGCCTCATTTAAAGTTTCTAATAATTTAAAACGAGCTAATCCTGTAACTTTTATACTAATAAATGGGATGTTGGGTTGTGTAGCAGCATATTCTATTACGTCAATAAATTGCTGAGTGGCTTGGTCAAAATTAGCTTCGCCTTCTTTTCCTTCAACTCCATAATCTAAAATCACTTGAACGTTAAATTCTTTAAGATTATCAACCACTCCAGCAGTTTCTTGTAAGGTTTCTCCACCAACAAATTGTTTAAAAATGGTAGATCTAACTAGGCCATTAATAGGCAATTTAATTTTTAAAAAGAAAGGCGTTAGTCGTGTTGCAATAGGTACAAATAAAGGATAACGCATGGTGCTAAATAAAAATTTAGCCATTTTTAATTCCTTAGTGGATTTGTAAGCAAAAGCAATTTTTGTATTATCGAATGAGAGATTCATAGAAATTTCATTAATGAGCAAATATCGTTAGAGGTGTTTAGAAAATAAAATAAATACTAATGATTGTTAGCATTTATTGGCTAATGGTTTAAATTTTTAAGTTCGAAGTTTGAAGAAACACAACCCTTAATCCCTTGCCTGACGTCAGGCAGGCCTCTCGAGAGGGGAAATAAAAAATCCCCCAACAATAAATGCTGAGGGATTTGTATTTTGGTTTTTTTGGAATTTTTTATTAAGAGCCTTTCGGTCACTACTGACTTTTCTGTCTTTCAGACTCTACTAGCTTTTAAACAAACCAACTTATTTACTTTTCAACTTTTCTTTTTCTCTCCTTATACTTTTTTGCTCCATAAGCAGCCCCAGCTGCTATTAAAATAGATGCTCCTCCATCAAATGGTACATTCAATGGATCGGGATCATCAGGTAAAGATTCTACTTCTTCCATATTATCTTCTACTTGATTATCGACCTGACTCGGAGCTGTTGCATTCTGATATTGACTGTAGGTATTACTAGTGGCTCCTATTAAAAGAAATACAAAGAATAAAAC
>JAGXRG010000017.1 GCA_018335935.1 Chitinophagaceae bacterium
AACGAGAAATCTTATAGTTCAAATAAATAGATTTCTCATTCCGACAGAATCGGAATTCAAAAATGAAATGAAAATTTAATAACAGATTTCTCAGGCACGAACCTTCGAAATGACGATTGCAGTTTTACGTCATTTCGAGAGAGGTAACGAACGAGAAATCTTATAGTTCAAATAAATAGATTTCTCATTCCGACAGAATCGGAATTCGAAATGACGTTAAAATTTTGATTCCCTAATCATCTCAATAATTCTCTCCATTTTCAAATCAATACCATTTCTAATAGCTTCTGATGAGGGTTCAATATAAACATCAGGAAAAATGCCCCTGCCTTTGGGTCTATCCTTATCCATCACTAATTTAAATAATGGTAAGCGAACATTAAGCTTAGTATTAGGCAAAATTATATTCGGTAACAACATAGCAGAATTGCCATAAAATCCACCACCTGTTTCTTCTCCAACTGTAGTTACATTTTTTTGATGATAAATTGAAGAAATGAACATAGTCGCTGCTGAAAAAGTATATCCACCTTGAATAATATAGACTTTACCATCAAAATGTTTTTTGGTTTTGGGTTTAAAAAAATGTTTTTCATAAGTACGATTATGATACAACCCGTCTTTCATTTTCTTTGTACCAAATTGCAAGGCTAACCAATAAAACCATCCACTTTTAATATGCTTTTTATTAGCTAAACTTCTTGTTTTAGCTGCGATGGTATCACCAATTTTAAATTTGTGGTCGGCAATATATTTACTCAGCAACACACTTTTTTCCACACTTCCACCACCATTTTTACGTAAATCAATTACTAAATTATTAAGATTATTTTGCTGAATCGTTTTAAAGCTTTGTCTAAAAAACTTTCTCAATCTACCATTACTAAAACTTGCCAATCTTATAAAAGCTGTATTTAAGCTCGTGTCAATAACCATAGATCTAAAGCGTAAGAATTTTTGTGATTTAGTAATTTTTGCTACTTCTTTTTTCTCAGTTTTTTTTGAAGTATCAGGTTTAGGATCAAAATGTTTTATAGTTACAAATTGTTCAGCACGATTACTATCTAAAAATCCAATTTTATACAAACTATCTACTCCAAAAACATTTTTATACCATGCCGGAAAATTAGTACTGATGAGTTGGGTTTTGAAATTAATTGCATCTCCATCTGCATGTACAAAGGGCAGCATGTGTTGAATAATTTCTTTGCTGGTTTTGTTGTTGATGGAAGTAATAATGGTTCCTGTTTTGAGCATGGAATCTGCTTTATTGTATCTTGCTAAAACCACTAAACTATCTTTCCATACTTTTATGGATAAAGGAAACTGAGGGTATTTATATTTTTCGGCCAGTTGTAAAAATTGTTTTGAAAAACGAACAGATGTATGTCCACATTTAATGTTATTAACAACCTTAGCAATATAATTTTTAATTTGTATTTCTGTTAAAGAGTCCTTTACACCTTCTATTCCCTGATTAAAAAAATAATCAATACTATCTTTTGAAGTATGCCAATATAATGAAGGATGATTGGCTTCTAGTGTTTGTTTCAAAATTGCAAGATCTTCTTGAACAGCAGTAGCAGCATATTTTTGATTGAAATGATAATCCCTGTTTTTTGTAGCTACACATGAGGTTAAAAAACTAAAAACTAAAAAGTAAAAAACTAGTTTCAAATTCATAATAACAATGTTAGTATAGATTTTGTATAAAATATTACAATGTGCAAGCTTTACTTATTTTTGACAAATGGAAAAATATGCTGTTATTGTTGCAGGTGGAAGTGGACAAAGAATGGGAAATGCTACTCCCAAACAATTTTTAATGTTGAACAATAAGCCTATTTTATATTATAGCATTATAGCATTTTTGCAGGCTTATCCTGATATTCAAATTGTTTTAGTGTTGCCAGAAAATTATATGGCCGAAGGAAAAAGTATTATTAGTGCACACCAATTACCAGAAAAAAATTTTACAATAGTTGCTGGTGGATCAACTCGTTTTCATTCAGTACAAAATGGATTAAAGCAAGTCAAAAGCAATGCTGTTGTTTTTGTTCATGATGCTGTTCGTTGTATGCTTACAGTAGATTTGATAAAAAGATGTTACGAGCAAACCCTGCAATTAGGTTCTGCCATACCAGCTATTACTGCTACAGATAGTATTAGAATAGAAAAAGAAAACTATCCTGAAATTGTAGATAGAAATTTGGTAAAAATTGTTCAAACACCTCAAACCTTTTTAAGCAGTATTTTATTACCAGCTTTTCAGCAAGAATATCAAGAATCTTTTACTGATGAGGCAACTGTTGTTGAGAGTTTTAGGACTAAAATATTTTTAATAGAAGGAGAAAAAAATAATATTAAAGTAACCACCCCCATTGATTTAATTATTGCCGAAAATTTATTACAACAAGCTTAATTTCTATTTGGTAAAAACCATAGTTTATTAAAGTGCCAATGATAATATGGCTGATGGATTGGTGCAAAATTTTCATAAAACGATTTTACCCCTGGCAAGTCACTGCCTTCAAAATCAAAAATTAAATCTGTGGTAGAAAACTCTTTCAGAATTTGATCTATTAAGAAATGATTGGCAGCCGTTTTTCTTCCTAAATCAGTGGTAGCATTAGCAATATTGTAAATTCTACAATCATCTTTCAATAACAAAGCGATAGAGAGTAATTCATTTTCAGTATTAACTACTTTTCTAACAAAGCAATTGCCATTTTCATTTAGGTGCAGACAAAGATTTAAAAAATTATCATAATCTATTTGAGTAGTTTTACTTAATCTATTTGAGTATAATTTTTTGTAAAGATGAATAGCTTGTGTAATTTCATTTGAACTTAAATATTTCAGATTTTCCTTACTAGCTTTTTTTAAATTTTGTATTAAATCGTTCGAGTAGTAGGAAGAAATGTTGTCGTAAGATTGATTTAGATGAATAATTAAATTAGTTTTTGAAGTGATATTTTGTAGTTTAAAATCATTTTCATGATTCAACATAACATCACCATACCTTACAAATTCGTAAATCGTACTTTCTAATATCTTAAAATCAATTTTCTCACCCACCCAACCCAATTGTTGAATGAATGCAGGTGTGTAACTGTATCGAATACCCCATTTTTGTTTATAGCAAATAGGCATGATGCCTGCATAATTACCCAAGACCAAACCTATCCAATTTAGGCTCATTGTATTGAGGTATGAGTATTGTAAATAAATAGGAGCATGGTTTTGATGCACACATTGATCCCAAAGTTGGGCATCAATGTTTTGAGCAGGAATAAGTTGAATTTTGGCAGACATGTTGATGCTACGAAGTTAGCAGAAAGCAGAGTTTCAGGTTTCAAGAATACCAGAAGTTTAAAATATTTATTATTTTATTTTTTTAAACAAATAGAATTGCTTTAATTTTAACCACACTTTTTTAAAGTGTGTAGAAAATACACTACTAAAATAAACTAACATTCGTTATTAAACTTTTAATTAATATTTTATGAAGAAGATTTTACTTTTTCTGTTTTTGTTTTTTTCAATTAAAACTATCTATGCTCAATTAGGATTTGAAGGACATATCCCTGCAACTACATTGCCTTATACTCCAAGTGGATACTCTGCTGCCTCAACTATGAGACAAGGTAGTTCGGTAACAAATGCTTCAAAGTTTCATATATCAAATGCAGATAATACTTTAGTTTATGTAAATTTTAATTTTGCTACTGACGGTAAAAGTGTTTACTTAGTTTACACTACAGATGGTTCTCAACCTAGTAAAACTGTTGGTACTTCCGTAAGTTGTAGTTTTTCTAATTTTTTTAGCCCAAATCGTACTTGGGTTGGTACAATTCCAAGTACTGCTAATGTTGCAGGAACAACAATTAGGTACATTTTCTACATTAGCGACAATTCATTAGCGAATAGTTGGGGAAGAATTGCAAGCAGTTCAGATGGATCAGGTTATTCAACTTCTTGGACTGAAGGAGATGCATCATACTCTTATATTGTTGCATCAGCAACAACAGGATCTGGTGGTTTATGGAGTAATACAGGTAGTTGGCAATCTGGCTCAGTTCCTAATGCAACTTCTATTCCTGTAGAAATTCAAAATGGGGCAACAGTTACATTAGATAATAGCTATTCTTCAGGTGGAATATATATTAATAGTGGTGGCACATTCACAGCTACTGATGGTTCTGCAAGAACTTTGACTATTTCTAATTCTTCAAGCACAACTGCAGCTTCAAGAAGAGCAACAATTATAAATAATGGAACTTGGCAAAATGGAGCTGGGACTTCAACTATAATATTTACAGGTTCTCCTTCAGGTGGTGATGCTGGGCATACGGTGAGTGGGACAGTTGCTTTTCAAAACATAACAGTTGAAAAATCTGGAGGCACTTCAAATGTAGGTGTAAGTTTTGGTGCCAATTCTAGCATTTCCGGAACATTTAAAGTGGGTACTGGTGGATATGTATCATCAGCACCACCTACAGGTTTTTATGGTTCCGCTGCCATATTAAAATTTGATCAGGGTAGTGGTGCAACCTATGATGTTGGAGCAAGTGATAATTCTTGGTCAACAACTCAAGTGCCTAATAATATTACTATCAGTTCGGGCACTGTTAATTTAAATGCAAATAGAACTGCTCCTGGCAATTTATTAATTGATGGGGGTGCATTAGTTTTAAACTTAAATACACCCACTTTAACTATTCAAGGTAATTGGACACGAACATCTGGTTCTTTTAGTTCAGGAACAGGCACTGTTGCTTTTACAGGAACAACAAATACTATTGTAAATACTGCCACGCCAGCCAATTTGTATAATTTAACTGTAAATAAAACAAGTGGAGCCAATGTAAGTTTATCGAGCAGTGTTATTGTAGGTAATACTTTAACTCTTACAGCAGGCTCACTTTCTATTGCTGCCAATACGCTTACCTTAAATGGTACAGCAACGGGTTCTGGTACTTTAACAGGGTCCACTTCTTCCAATATAACTCTAAATGGTTCTGGTGCTTTAGGTACATTAAATTTCGATCAAACAGCTGATGGAACCACCAATGTTTTAAATAGTTTTACAATAAATAGAGCTTCTAGTGGGTCAGTTACTTTAGGTAATAAATTAGTAGTAACTAATACAATTACTTTAACTGATGGAACTTTAACCACTGGTGGATTTTTACATTTACGTTCAAATTCTTCAGGAACTGCAAGAGTTGCAGCAATCACAGGCACTGGTGTAATTTCGGGTAATGTTACTGTTGAAAGATATATACCAGGAAATAGAAAATGGCGTAGTTTATCTGTTCCTTTAATTGGCAGTTCAAATAATACAATTTACAACAATTGGCAAAACAATGGTACTCCAGCTGGTTCAACAGGTGTTGAACTTTGGAAGCCTGGTGCAAATACAGCTACTGATGGTTTTACAGCTGCAGGAGGAACTGCAAATATTTTAACTTATACTGGTGGAAATTCAGGTAGTGGAAGTGGAGGTTATACCCCAGTCTCCAATACTAAAACCCAAGTATTATTTGATGCAACTGGTCCAAAACCATTTTTAGTATATGCTACCGGACCTTATGGAAGTTCTAATGTTACATCGGGATTTGCTGAAACAACTTTAAAAGCTACAGGAACTTTAGTACAAGGGTCTGGAAATTTTGGATACACTGGTATGGCAACTGGATATTGGTTTGTAACGAATCCTTACCCAAGTGCAATTGATTTTGCTTCTATTGGAAAAACAAATGTTAATAATATTATTTATATGTGGGATCCATTATTAACCGGTATGAATGGACAAGGAAATTATCAAACAACTAATGATGGTACCACTGTTCCTCAAGGTGGAAGTTATTCAGGTAATTCTACTATTATTCCAAACGGAGCATCATTTTTTGTTTATAGCACTGGAAGTGGAAGCTTAAGCTTTAGTGAAAGCAATAAAGTTACTGGTGATTTTAATGTTTTTGGTCGTGGCAATGCAAATGGCCAAGAAGTATTCAGAGCTAATATTCTAATTCCTTCAACAACTGATGTTTTAAATGATGGTGTAGCTACTGTTTTTGGTGCTTCTTATTCTTCAACTCCTTCAAATGAAGATGCAGTTAAATTTAATAGCCCAACCAATGGAATTGCAATACGTAGAGCTAATAATAATTATGCAATTGAATTAAGACCATACATTACTAGCAACGACACCATGTTCTTGCGTTTGTTAAACATGAACCAAACCAATTACAAATTAGAATTGAAAGCAGAGTATTTTGATGCTAACTCAGGTCTAGAAGCATTTTTAAAAGATACTTATACCAACACCACTACTCCTGTTAGTTTAACAGCAGATACTTATTACAATTTTACGGTAGATGCGAATGCAGCAAGTACAGGAGATCGTTTTATGGTAGTATTTAGAAATACCAATCCTTTACCGGTAAAAATTACATCAATTAAAGCCACTCAAAAAGCAACTACAGTTGTTGTAGATTGGACAGTGGAAAACGAAGTAAACATTGCATCATACGAAGTGCTAAAAAGTACAGATGGTAGAAACTTTGAAACTTTAAATACTGTGAACGCTAATAATAGCAAGGCTTACAATAGTATTGATAATGCTCCTAGTCAATCTGCAAATTATTATAGAGTAGTAAGTATTGGCAATGATGATAAAAAACAATATAGCAATATTGTTCTAGTAAAATTTGGAGTAAAAAATAGTGAGGTAGCTATTTATCCAAATCCACTAAAAGGTAATACCATCAACCTTCAATTACAAAATATTGATAAAGGAGATTATGAATTGCAAATCATCAATATAATTGGTCAAGTATTGTATAGCAAAGTAATTCAACACAATGGTGGCAATGCAACACAAACAGTACAATTGCCAAGCAACGTGGCCAAAGGAAACTACGTTTTAAAATTGGCTAATAAAGAAGCTATAATTTATTCAGAAAAAATAATATTAGAATAATTAATCTAAACTAACTGCAAACTTTAAAAACCCGAGTTATGAAAAATTATAACAAACAATTTATTCTAATATTAACTTTACTAATAGCTATTATTTTACCAACACTTTGCATAGCACAAGGAGATCCTGGTGGAGACCCTGGTGTACCTTTTGATGGTGGAGCGTCAATTCTTATTGCTGCTGGTGCTGCTTATGGAGTAAAAAAGTATAGAGAAAAACATTTGAAAAAATAAAAACATTTTAATAGAATTTGTTCTAAGGTTGCTTTTATAAGCAACCTTTTTTATTTTGTTATCTATCTTTGTTATTATATTTATCTTTTAACTCGTAATCTAAAGATAGTTAATCTGCTTTATGATTTTTTCAGTGTATATTTTCCATGATTCAACATTCGATTAATTACTTGGCCTTTGGAGTATTTATTCAGGCATTTATTCTGTTTATTGAGGTGCTTATCTTTTTTAAAAGACCTTTAGGGCTCAAAATTGTAATTTTAATTTTAGCTATTGCTTTAGCTTGGAGAGGTTTGGGGGTATTATACTTTTACCATTATCATTATACTAGGTGGGCTATAGAAATGCCAACCTCTTTACTTGCTGGTGCTATTATTAGTTTTTTTGCATTAATCTATGAAAACAAATTAAAATGGCCTATCATACTAATTGGGGTAGTTGTTTTTTTTATACAATTTGCTTATCAGATTTATTATACTTTAATTGTACCGGTAGATGTCAAAATACCCTTAAGCTCAATCGAGGGTGCAGGTACAATAATCAAAATTTTAAAAGTTGGTTTTGTTTTATTAGCATCAACAATTATCATAAGAACAATGATAAAAATCTTTAAAAAGTACGATTCAGGTAATATTTATTTTCTTCAGTTGAGAAAATGGACATTTTACTTATTAGTATTTCTGATGTTGAATATGATTTGTTTTGTATTGAATCAACTATCCAAAAATCCGTATCAAAATATTTATTTTTTGATTTTATTAATCATGAATTTTTTTAGTTTAATTCTTTTATTACTGAGACCTAAATTTTTAAATAATAGCGATTTAAAAATTAAATTGAGTAGCAGTTTTAAAATAAAAGAAGAATCGGAAATATCTATTGAAGCTTTTATTTCTATTTTTTTTACTCAATTATATTTTTTAAAAAAAGAAGCAACATTTGAAGACTTAAAAAGTAAATTAAATGCTTCAAGCGATCAGCTTAATAAAATGATTTATGATCATTATCAAATGAGTTTCACAGATTTAATTAATAAAAACAGGATTAAATATTTTATAGACTTGGTACATTCAGGTGATTATACAAATTATACAATTGAAGCATTAGCTAAAAAGTCTGGATTTAATTCCAGATTTCATTTATATAAATCTTTTAAAAAGTTTCATGGAGGCACCCCTTCAGACTTTATACGGTCTGTAGCCAAATAGTTTTTGTAATATTTACATTACATTAGTTTGTTTTTTTAGCAAACCAAACTAAAACATTTTATTTATAAATATCTGATTATCAAAGTGACGTATAATCGCACAGCGTGACTTGCTATGTGCACACTACTAATTTTTCTTTTCTTTTATTTCTTTTCAAATTGCTGTTGATTGTTCGTGGGTCTTTATTAAAGTTATTTTCTTTAAAGAATTAAAATGGTTTTGAAAAAGGGTTATTAACCCGATAAATTTTAAAGCTAAACACAAAAACTATTGTTTATGAATTTGAAAAAAAATGTAATACTCATTTGTAGTATTCTAGTAAGTCAATTAACTTATGCAGTGGATTATTACTGGGTAGGCGGTTCTGGTAATTGGTCTGAAGTTTCTACACACTGGGCTACAAGTTCGGGAGGCAGTACTTTTCATACTGTTGTACCAACATCTGCCGATAATGTATTTTTCGATGCCAATTCGTTTACTGGAGCAAGTCAAACAGTAACTGCCGATAATAATATTATCTATTGCAATAATATGGATTGGACAGGTGTAACGAATACTCCAACATTAAATATGAACAATAAGTTACTATATATCTATGGTTCATTAACCATGGTGCCGGGAATGAATACAAGTAACTTTTTTTGTTGTACCAATAGCATCACATTTAAGGCAACCACAACAGGTAAAACCATTACAACTGGTGGAAAATCTATCGGTCAGGTTTGGTTTGATGGAGTTGGAGGTGAATGGACTTTACAAGATGCTTTAACTGCACCCGGAGGAATATTTTTAGTGAATGGTTCATTT
>JAGXRG010000018.1 GCA_018335935.1 Chitinophagaceae bacterium
CAGCTGAAGCAGCTGAGTTGGAACAATTATGTCTACAGTATCCTGAGATTAAGCAAGCTTTAACCAATTTTGAATTGGCCTTAGAAGCCAATACTTTAGCCAAAGCAGTTGCTCCACCGCCTCATTTAAAACAGCAAATTTTTACTGCTTTACAATCAGAATTTATCTCCGAAAAAAATAAAGTAGTTGAAAAGACCCAAGCATTGGTAACTCCATTGAATGAAACACCTGTAGTGAAAATGAATCAGTCAAGTCGATTCCTTGCTGCTGCCTCAATCATTCTTTTAGTGATTAGCGGTGGTATGAATATCTATTTTTATAGCAAGTTCAAAGAAACTACTCAACAATACCAAGCTCTTGTACTAGAGAAAAATACTTTGCAAGCCAATAATCAAATTATGCAAACGAAAAGTTTGGATATGTACAACAGCATGCAAATGATGACAGACCCCAATATGAAAAAAGTTTCTATGCCAGGTATTGCTGGTAAGGAAATGAATTACGCAACTGTTTTTTGGGACATGAAATCGAAAGACGTTTATATTCTACCCAATAAATTGCCTCAACCAGCAAGTGGCAAACAATACCAACTTTGGGCGATTGTTGATGGAAAACCTGTTGATGCTGGTGTACTCAGTGATTGTGCCGGCCTTTGTAAAATGAAAAATATACCTGCAGCTTCTATGTTTGCCATTACTTTAGAAAAATCAGGAGGCAGTGAAACTCCTACGCTCTCAGAAATGTATGTTGCTGGTAAAGTTGGCTAGAATAACAAGAGAGTGCCGAAATACGGTTATCTTTAATCCGTATAATTTATATGAACATAGATCAAATCAAAAAAATTCTTGGGTTAAAAAAAGCGATTATTTCGCTGGAGAATAAAATATTTAACCTCGTTTCCTTCATGGTATTTATTGCCATGATTATTAGCCTCGCTAGTAATATTCTACTCGAAAGAGATACTTTATTACTAACCATGATTCTATGTTTAGCAATGATTTCATACTATGTTTTTTATATTTCTAGATACCAAGAAAAATTTGTTCCCGTAGGAGTTATTTATATTGTATTTAGCCTTCTATTTTTTGTACCCATCTGGTTTAGCAATGGAGGAATAGAAGGGCCTACTAAAACAGCTTACTTAATGAGTGTTGTAGCGGCCATGATGATACTCCCAAAGAGATTCCACTTACCTTTTATAATCATCACTATACTTTTAATTATTGGCTTGTATGTATTAGAAATAAAAAACCCAGAATGGCTAACAGCTTATCCTTCTAATGAAATCAAGCAAATAGATATTCTAATTACCACCATTCTGTATCTAATCATAATAGCTGTAAGCGTTAGCTTGTATAAACGTACTTATGATATTGATCGAAATAATTTAATTAAAAAATCTAACGATTTAGAAGAATCCAAAGAATATTTATCTGAAACAAAACAACAAGCAGAAGCTGCAACAAAAGCGAAATCAAGGTTTTTAGCTAATATGAGCCATGAAATCAGAACCCCTTTAAATGGCATTATTGGCACCATCGATTTATTACAGCATACCCCGCTAAATGCTGAGCAAGAAGAATTAATGCTTTCATTAAAATCTAGCAGTACCCATCTCCTAGAGATTGTAAATGACGTTTTAGATATTTCAAAAATTGAAGCAGATAAATTAGAGTTGTTTGAAGGCCCATGCAATTTGCAAAATATTGTACAACAGGTAACTGCAATTAGTAGCCCTCGTTTAATGGCACTCAAAAAAAATATTACACTTAGCTCAACCATCCATCCCTCTGTTGAAAATGAAATTATTGCCGACGAAAGCAGAATTAAGCAAGTATTGATTAATCTATTAGGTAACGCAATAAAATTTACTGAAAACGGAAGCATTAAACTTGATGTGACGGCTAATCATATTGATGAGTCTTTGCAAGAACTTCATTTTGCTGTTTCAGATACAGGAATAGGCATCAGCGAAGAAAATATTCAAACCTTATTCATTCCATTTAATCAAATTGATTCTACAGCAACTAGAAAATTCAGTGGCACTGGTTTAGGATTATCCATTTGTAGAAAAATTATAGAAGAAATGGGAGGTAGAATTTGGGTGGAGAGTCAAGTTGGCAAAGGATCTACTTTCAAATTTATTATTCCTGTTCAAGTAAATTTGGTTAGAAAAAACCAGCAACAACCACAAAGAAATACGGCCGGTACCATTAGTGGTACAGAGATAAAGCCATTGAAAATGCTGGTTGCCGAAGACAATAATATGAACCAATTGTTGGCAACTAAAATGTTTAAAAAAATTGGTTATATCATCGAAATTGCCAACAATGGTAAAGAAGCAGTTGAAATGACTGCTAAATTTGATTACGATTTGGTTTTCATGGATATTCATATGCCTGAAATGGATGGAATTGAGGCAACCGAAAAAATATTAACCAGTGGAAAAGCAAAAATTCCAATTATCATTGCAATGACGGCCAATGCAGTTAAAGAGGCTGAGGCTGAATACCTTCAGTTAGGCATGAAAGACATTGTAACCAAACCATTCACCATTGAACAACTCAGAAAGGTTCTGGAGAAATGGGCTTATTAAGCCAACTCTATTTAGCCTATTTTTTATCACTAGTTTGTTTCTTTTTACTTTGCCAGCAAACAAAGTGCCCCGTGTATATTGGCTCAATATTCCCCATTTCGATAAAATAATACACGCAGGTATATTTGCTGTTTTATGTATCACAGCCTATTTGTGGTTATCCCATCATTTTGCTTCATCGGAAAAGAAAATAGCCCTAATAATTGTATTGCTAATGGCAATTTATGGGGTTGCAATAGAATTTATTCAAGCTGAATTAATTGAAGGCAGATCATTTGAAAAATTAGATATTCTAGCAGACTTTACTGGGTGTATCATTTTTCTGCTAGCAAGGCCTTTATTAAAGCGGATTATTGGCTAGCACTAGATAGTTCTAAAAAAAGTCGGCCCCTGTAGAAACAGGGGCCTCAACCAAAACTAACTGCTTATGAGAAAAATTTAAATCATTTTGTATTTCTTATATAAATCCAAACCTCGTGCCAATTTGAACATTCATCTGTTAATGATTCTCTAATGATTTGTTCTATATATAAGACTCATCAATATTCAATCTGTTTAATAAAGAACTGTTAAATAGCTTGAACACTTATGCAGCATTAAGTTACGGATGATATTTGATAATTCCACTATCGCATAAGTTAATTTTTTTTAACAAACCGGACTATTGGTATTGTGAAATGTATAAATTTGAACAATGCCTTACATTAACCTAAACGACAGCTTAAATTTACTTTCTAAACTTACATTAAGACGTTTCTGGAATGGATTAAAGGTTTACACTAGTTTTAATCTCTCAAAATTGATTTCCAAACCCATTCAATGGGGAATGCCTGTTTCAATTTCATTTGAGCCTACCACTTCTTGTAATTTAAGGTGTCCAGAATGCCCAAGTGGACTTCGAGAATTTACTAGACCAACTG
>JAGXRG010000019.1 GCA_018335935.1 Chitinophagaceae bacterium
TTGTAGGTAATTAAAAAATATCTTAATTATTTTAAAAACATTGTTCACCGTATTATCAACATATTTTTTTTCTTTATAAAGAAATGACATGAATTTCTGTTGGAACTTGTTCCAGTAATTTTTTTCTTGTTGTAAAATCCTTAAAGAAGATTTATGTAAAAGCAAAATCCTAAGTTGAGTGTTATAAGCTTCTTCATATTGTAACAAAAGTTGAAATGTAAATTGGTAATTTTTAATAGTACCCTTAGATACTTTTTTCCCTGTATTTGCTAATCGCCTTCCCGAAATCGAAGCTTGAATAAATTTAGTAAATTGTTCTTTTACGAGAATTTGATTTGATGTTTTTTTTCATGTTGTTAAGTTTATTACAAAACTGCAATTGGATTACTTAATATGAATACTATTATTGCTCTCAACTAATTTAATTAAGTATATATGTTTCTTTAATTGGCACAAGTGTTTAATAAAGTAATTTTATAAAATATTAATTTATGTAACTAAAGCATCTGGGAACGCTGAATTTGCCTTTGCTATTCTTTTGTCTGCTTCTTCCTCCAAAACTCCTTTTTCAATCATTACTCTTTTCCATTCATCGAATATATGTTCACTCCATTTTGAAGTATAAAGGTCATAGTAGGCAAACAAAATAGAATATCTCTAATAATTACAGGATAAACAACATTAGTATCTAAAACAACTGTAAATCGAACACTATGAATTATATAAACCAGTTTCTTCGTCTAAATTCATTATATCAATAATGTTTTGTTTTTGTTGTTCCTTCATTTTTCCTCTAAACTTCATATTGTCATCAAATTTTATTCTTCTATGCTTTCCAACTTTAGTAAACGCTATCTTTCCTTCTTCAAGTAGCTTTACTAAATGAGGTCTTGAACAACCAAGAATTTCAGCAGCAGATTGAGTAGTTACTTCAGTGGCAATAGGAACAAGTGAAATTAATTTACCCTGACCCATAGCTTTTAAAATATCACCTAAAAGTTTTAAAGCACTTAACGGAATCTTAATTTTCTCACTTGTTTCTTCAATTTCAATTTCTGGCTGTTCAGAGTTAATTTGTTCTATAACTGAAGCTAAAACATTGTAAGATTCGCTTGCAATTTTTTGATCAAGTTTTGAAGGTTTTCTTATTTGCTCTAATACTCTCATAGTTATATTTTATTAGTTATATCGCATATTAAACGAAATAAACAAAATATTCGAAATATATTTTTCTTTGTAAAAAGATAAGATTGGAACAAAAAATACAACTTCTAGCTAATATTTTATAAACTTACTCCTCCATTCTTCCACTTGCTGCATCAATGATTCTTCCAAAGAAAATGGCATTCATAAATAATTTATTGCCACCTAACCAAAACCCTCTGAAATTAGGATTGTCAGCAATATTGATAACCCTTCCACTTCCTAGAGTATTCACTATTACTGATGCTGTGTTTTTAATAGCTTCTGTATTTTCTTTACTCAACCAACCACTTTGCAAAGGATTAGTATTATAATAAAATGGTGTGGCATAAGGATTCTTACTTTTTTCCATAAACACTTTATTGCTTTTAAACATACTTACAGTTTTATTATTATAACCATAAGCTAATGGATGTGTTAAATCTGCTTCTGCACCAAAAATGGCTCCATTTAATTGTTGAGCTCCTTCAACCTGATCTCTATTAATATAAGCATCTCTTTTTGTACTATCTACTGCAGATTTTATTTTCTTTAATTTAATATCGCTAATTCCATTTTGGGCAGACCAACTCACTGCTTCTTCGGTTAATATTAATGTTCCTCCTGCTTGAACCCAAGCTTTTAATTTTTCTTTATTTAAATCGCCATAAGAACCTCCAACCATGATTAAAGTATTGTATTTAGAAAGATTAATTCTATTAAACATTCCAATTTCTAATTGAGAAACATTCATATTCATTCTTTGATCTAAAACATGCCATACCTCTCCAGCATCAGTAGCATTAACACCAGTGCCTACTAACATTGCAATAGATGGTTTAGTAATAGTGATAAACTTATTGCTTCCTAAATCAGAGCCAGTAATAGCATTGCCTGATTCAACAGCTTGTATTCTAATTTTATACTTTTCAGCTATTAGTTGTAATTTATCAGCTAATTTTTCTTGATTAATTTTTTGAAGCTGCACAGGAATCAATAAAGTACCATAGTTAAATTTTTTATTAGAATTATTGGTAGAAATTTCGAATGTATTTGTGGCTACTTTAACTATTATATCATCATTCAACATCTCATTTAATGCTGCAGGGGCATAGAAATCATCCCACTCAATTAGATATCCATAAGATGATTTTTTACTTACAACTTCTCCTTTCACTTCTCTTAAAACATCCACCTTTTTACCTATTCTGTTTTCTGCTATTTCTTTATAGTTGATTCCAAAAGCTAAAGGCATTGTCCATGCTGTAATATCATAAAATAAGCTATCCTTATACTCTAAGGTTTTATCAAAAATTCCACGAATTAAACTATGCTGAGGTTGATTAAGAGATATAGTATATGAACTTTCTTTATCAAAATCTTTATCTCCCCAATCGTCTGAAACATGATTGATTTGAATATTATGCCTCATCAACATTTCAGCAAAAAGTTTGGTTTTATTTTTATCTTTTTTATCTCCAAATACATAAGCTTTAATGGAATGATTGGCAGCTCTTGCAGATGATTGCTGATAAAACTCTTTTTGATAAGCTAATAATTCTTTCCTTAGATTTTTTGCAGCTTCAAGCGTTGATAATGTTGCAGTGAATTGATTTTTTATAGTGAAAGGAAATGTAAGAATTCCATTGCTGGTTTCTTGTGCATGACCACGAGAGCTAGCTTGTTCAAACAAAATACCTATACAACCTTGCACGTCTGGATAAGTAGAACATTTACCATAATAAAAATCATCATACCCTTCTTTTGTAAAATATAAAGAGCCAATTCTATCCATAAACTGTGCATGAAACTTTCCAATTTTAGTGGTGAGTTCTTGATTTTTTTCAGGTGTTAAAGGATTCACTCTTGTTGGAACTCCTGGTTGAAAAAAGAAAGAAGAATTGCTTCCCATTTCATGATGATCAGTTAAAATATTGGGCTTCCACATTTGAAACCATTTTAATCTATTCTTACTCTCAACATGCACTGCAGGCAACCAATCACGATTTAAATCGAACCAATAATGATTAAATCTTCCTCCTGGCCAAACTTCATTAAATTCTCTAGAGTTAGGGTCGGTAACTAAATTTTTGCTTTTATGTTGGTTGGCCCAAGTAGAAAATCTTTGTAGCCCATCAGGATTAAACGAAGGATCAAAAAGAATAACTACATTATCTAATAACGCTTCAATTTGTTTGCCTTCTGCTGCAGCAAGGTAATAAGCACTTAATAAACTTGCATTGGCACCACTTGATTCATTACCATGAATAGAATGACCAATCCATACTATAGCAGGCATATTCTCAATATTTTTTGGTGTAGTTTGAGTAGATAATTGCAAATGTTCTTTTCTTATTTCTTCTAACCGATCATGATTTTTTTTTGAAGTAATAATTAATAAAACTTGAGGTCTATTTTCATATGTAAACCCAATCGTTTCGAACTTCACTCTATCAGGAGCTGCAACAGCAATAGCTTTCATGTAGTTTACTAATCTATCATGTGTAACATGCCACTCACCTACTTCATGATAAATAATATCTTTAGGTTTTGGAATTGATGGGTTGTAATTAATACTATCTGGCAAATAATATTTTAAATCTTGGGCGTTTATATAAGATAGGTTCAATAACAGAATAGCTACTATATACTTCTTCATATTCAACTTTTAAAAATGAACTTTAAAATTAATGTTTTAAAACAAAAGCTGCTGTTCTTTTCTAATTTCAATAACTGAGCAACATATTTATTACTTATTTTCATTGCCAAAATAAAACTGAATGAAAAAGTACATTGGAATTATTGCTTTAATCGTCATATCTCAAAATTGTTTTTCTCAACAAACTGCTAGTAAAGCCAATTACAATTTGGCTGCAAAATTTTCAGCAAAACGTCTCGAGAAAATGGTTTTTAGTTTAAATGTAGATCCTCATTGGCTTAAACAAAGTGATCGTTTTTGGTACGAATTTGAAACATCAAAAGGTAAAAACTGGTATATCGTTGACCCAACAAAAGCTGAAAAAAAACTTCTGTTCGATAATGCTAAACTGGCTGCAGAAATAACTAAAATAGTTAAAGACCCTTTTGATGCCCAGCATTTAGAAATTGATAGTTTACGTTTTATTAAAGATGAAAATTGGATTCAGTTTGAAGTAAAAAGTTCTCAAGAAATTGAAAAGAAAGACAGCTCAATTGCAAAAGATTCTTCGAATAAAAAAGCTAACGACAAACCCAAAAAAGAAAAGAAGATTTTTTATTTTGAATACAACTTAAACACTGGGCAGTTAGTTGAATTAACAGAATTCAAAAAGCCGAAACGAAATCCACGCTGGGCTTCTGTGTCGCCTGATGGGCAAACCATAGTATTTGCTAAGAAATACAATTTGTATTGGATGGATAAATCCAATTATGAAAAAGCTTTACAAAATGAAGACGACTCAACCATTGTTGAACATCAACTTACTACTGATGGAGTTGAACATTTTGAATATGGTAATTATCAAAACGAAACAAATGTTGAAAAAGAAAAAAACAAAAACAAACGTAAGCCTGCACAAATACAATGGTCACCCGATTCAAAACATTTTGTAAAAAATATTATAGATTCTAGAAAAGTAAAAGACCTATGGGTGATTAATAGTGTTGCAGAACCACGACCAACTTTAGAATCTTATAAATACCAAATGCCTGGTGAAAAAGAATCTCCTATTGAATATGTCTATTTATTTAATATGGTAGATAAATCGAAAAAAGTATTAGACATTAAACAATTTAAAGATCAAAATATAAGTATTTGGTCGGCCAACAACAAAGTAAATACCAGAGACGATGATTATAGACCAAATGTTTGGTTAGGCACTAACAACAAGTTTTATTTTTATAGAACAAGCAGAGATTTAAAGAGAATTGATGTTTGTGAAGTAAACATTAATACTAGTACAGTTAAGGTATTGATAGAAGAAAGGATGAATACCTATGTTGAAGCCAAAAAGCTTGGAATTGTTAACAACACAAATGAACTTATTCAATGGAGTGAACGAGATGGTTGGGGACATTTTTACTTATACGATAGTTTAGGAAATTTAAAAAATCAAATTACTAATGGTTCATTTCATTGTGAAGAAATTGTAGGAATTGATGATAAGAAAAGAATACTGTATTTTGTAGCTAATGGAAGAGAAGATAATGAAGACCCTTACTACACGCATCTTTATAGAATTAATTTTGATGGCTCAGGATTAAAATTATTGAACTCCGGCAATTTTGATCATGCTGCTAAAATGAACGATAACTATACTTTTTTTGTAAATAATTTTTCTCGAGTAAATACAACTCCTGCATCTATTTTGTATAATTCAGATGGTAAAAAAATTATGGATTTAGAAAAAGCTGATTTAAGTAATCTTTTAGCTGCTGGATATAAATTTCCTGAAACCTTTTCCGTAAAAGCAGATGATGGTATTACAGATTTATATGGAGTAATGTACAAACCATTCAATTTTGATAGTAGTAAAACATATCCTATAGTTGCTTATGTTTATCCAGGTCCACAAACAGAAGCTGTAAATAAATCTTTTGCTGTACCAAATACAAGAACAGATCGCTTAGCACAAATTGGTGTTATTGTTATTACTGTTGGTAATAGAGGTGGTCATCCAAGCAGATCAAAATGGTATCATAATTATGGCTATGGTAATTTAAGAGATTATGGTTTGGCCGATAAAAAAACAACTATTGAACAATTAGCTGATAGACACACATACATTGATATTAATAAAGTTGGTATTCATGGACATTCTGGTGGAGGCTTTATGAGTACTGCTGCAATGCTAGTATATCCAGACTTTTTTAAAGTAGCTGTTTCATCTTCCGGAAATCACGACAATGCAGTTTATAACAGATGGTGGAGCGAAAAACATCATGGTGTTAAAGAAACTGTAAACGAAAAAGGAGATACTACTTTTTTGTATAATATTGAAAAAAACCCTGAACTAGCAAGTAATTTAAAAGGCCGTTTATTATTAACAACAGGTGATATTGATAATAATGTTCATCCTGCTAACACAATAAGAATGGCCAATGCATTGATTAAAGCCAATAAGCGATTCGACTTTTTTAATTTCCCTGGACAAAGACATGCATATACCGATATGAATGAGTACTTTTTTTGGTTGTTAGCAGACTATTATAGCAAATGGTTATTGGGCGATTTTTCTCAACCTGTTGATATGATAGAAATGAATAGAGATATAGAAAAAACTAATAAGAAAAAATAAGTTGATTTATGAAGTGCTTTTTTGTAGTTATTATTTCTTTAATTATTAATGTTGTTGCTATTGCACAAATACCTAAAGTTAAAAGTGGAAAATTAATTCGTATAGAAAATTTTACAAGTCAATATGTTGATGCAAGAAATGTAGATGTGTGGTTGCCTGCTAACTATGATGGCAAAACAGCTTTTTCTGTGTTGTACATGCACGATGGTCAAATGCTTTTTGATAGCAACACTACATGGAATAAACAAGAATGGAAGGTTGATGAAACTATTACTACTTTACTTCAAGAAAATAAAATAAAAAATACCATTGTTGTTGGTATTTGGAACAATGGTAAATACCGTCACTCAGAATATTTTCCTGCAAAACCACTCTCTTATATAACCCAAAGTTTACAAGATAGTATTATTGAAAAAGAATTACATGGCAAAGCACAAGCTGATAATTATTTAAAATTTATTGTTGAAGAGCTAAAGCCTTTTATTGATAAGACTTATAGAACATTCATTAACAGAGAAAATACTTTTATTGCTGGTTCTAGTATGGGTGGTTTAATTTCTATGTATGCCATTTGTAGTTACCCTGAAATTTTTGGTGCAGCTGCATGCTTATCAACTCACTGGATTGGTAGTTTACAAAGAAATACAAATGAAATTGCAAATGCCTTTCAACAATACCTTCAGCAACATCTTCCATCTCCAAAAAATCATAACATATATTTCGATTATGGAACTGCTACTTTAGATAGCTTTTATAAGCCTTACCAATTAGTTGTTGATGATATCATGAAAAAAAAGGGGTTTGCTTCTAATAATTGGATGACCAAAGAATTTGTAGGCGAAGCACACACTGAAAATGCTTGGAGTAAAAGGTTACACATTCCTTTAGAATTTATACTTAGAAAATAAACAAATGAAAAAATTAGTACAAGAACAATTATTGCCAATTAGCTTAGAACAAGCTTGGAATTTTTTTGCCACTCCAAAAAATTTAAATGAAGTAACTCCAGATGACTTAGTATTTGAAATCACTTCTGATGTTCCAGAAAGAATGTATGAAGGATTAATGATTACTTATAAAATAAAACCTCTTTTAAATATTTCAATTAATTGGTGTACAGAAATTACCCATATAAAAGAACAAGAATATTTTGTAGATGAACAAAGAAAAGGGCCTTACAATATCTGGCACCATGAACATCATTTTAAATCAGTTGAAGAAGGAACTTTAATGACAGATATTCTACATTACGATATTGGCAAATCTATATTTGGATGGTTTGCAGGAAAACTCTTTGTAGATGAACAAGTAAAAAATATTTTTAGCCATAGATATAAAGCACTTGAAAAATATTTTGAGCACTAAAGTTAAAAACCACTTGGACTGAATTTTATTTTATAATACTTCCAATAATAATCGTAACATACAGGGCAAATGGTATGTGATGTTTTGGGATGCATATCTTTAACCCAATCTGGCACCCAATCCCAAACTTCAGGATCACTAATACTTTGCACACAACGGCAATTAGAACATTGATTAATAAAACCAGTATCATGCAAATAACTATTCTCTAAGGCTTTTTTTGAAATTCTATTAGTTTTACTCATGGGCATTTCAACCCTAATTCTATTAACAACAATTAAACCCTCGCCATTTTTTAAAGGATAAGTGATTTGATTAAAAGTTCTAAATGTTTCAGCCGATGAGCACTCATAATCAAACCTCCAAACCTTTCCAGTTGCCAAACTTTCTTTAAATTTTTCCAAATAAAATTTTCTGAAAATATTAGGAATAGCTTTTGAAATAGGAGTATCAATAGTGTATTTTTTTATAGCGTCTAAATCTGCACCATTCTCTATAGCAAATTTTAACCAAGAAGGATTGAAATAAATAATGTTTAATTTTTTTGATAAGGCATATATAATGTCTTTGCTCTTATCCAAAGTTTCCAAGTCAAATCCTACAATAAGATTTTCAATATTATGTTTTATCTTCAAATCAATAATCTTTTAAATTCACTCTTACTAATCAATATCATTAAGGACATCTAAAATTGCTTTAACAAAATCACTCACTAAGTAACTCACTAATTTTCCTGTTTGAGTATCTGTTCTACCATCACTCAACTTAGTAGCACCTTCGCATATATGTAAATAAGCAGGTCTGCATGTACTTGCTGTATAATTAATGAACTGCCTTGCATGAAAAGGACTAATACCCACAGGTGTAGAAGCACTAGTTAAAATATGTTCAATACAATCTAAATCTACTTCAATGCCACAAAGAGTTTCCTCTGTAAAACCAGCAGCATGAGCTATGGCTTGCATAAAATTTCTTTTTTCTCGTACAAATATGTCTTCGTAAGTAATGCAATCACAAAATGGATTATTTACTAAATCCATCCAAGTATTTTGAGTAATGTAATTTTCGTGTAAGCCCACTACACAATATTTTTCTAAATAACCATCTTCTTCAGCATACCTAAATGGATTACCACTATGCCTTCCTTCCATAGGTCTATAATCAGCATGAGCATCTAGGTTTATAGCATTAATTTCTGCAATTTCTAATACTCCTGCTTTATGCCAACCCTTTGCTGCTCCTTTAATACATGGATAAGCATTGTTATGACCACCACCTATAACAATTGGCATTTTTTTATTCTGAGTGATGATATGTACCAATTGCTCAACAGCGGTATCAATGGTATTTACAGCATGTCTATATGCTGATAATCTTTCATCATCTTTTAAAGCATACGATTCAATAAGGTTTGCTAAATCATTGAAATCAAAATGGCCAAGTAAAATAATTTCTTCACCATCTAAAAAATCATTGCTTTGAATATTTAAAAAAGATTGTAAAAAAGGTACCCAACAACTATCTGCTCCTCCTAAACCTCCATTGGCTTTTACTCCAATATCTTCAGGCACACCAAACAATACAAATTTCGCTTTACTACCTTTAAGCGACTGTTCTAAATCATTTGCATTGGCTATTACTTGAACTTGTTCTCCTAACTTAGTTTCGAACCTTCTAATCTTAGTAATAGCAAGTACATCTTCTTTTTTATAAAACTTAAAATGTTGTAGCATCATGAAATTATATTTTCTGCTGATTTCAAAAACTTAAAGTTAATGTTATTTATTTAATGAAGAACATGAAATCAATCATAACATTTTATTATAATGAATTGAATTTGTTCAATTAAATTTGAAAAGCAAAAATTTAAGAATGATTGTAGGAATTTTGAAAGAACCCCATTACGAAAATCGTGTTTCACTTTTACCAGATCAAGTAGAAACATTAATCAAAAAAAATATTACAGTTTTAGTAGAAACAGATGCAGGTGTTAATTCATTTGTTACAAATGAAAACTATTTAAAAAAAGCTGCTACTATTGTTACAAGAGACGAGATAATTCAGCAAGCTGATTTAATTCTTTCAATACATCCGTTTGAAGTTGATGTTTTAAAAAATGATACGGTTTGTTTAGGTGTGTTTCAACCATTATACAATATCAGTTTTATTCAATCCTGCTTAAAGAATAATACAACATGTTTTAGCTTAGATATGATTCCACGCACTACAAGAGCTCAAAGCATGGATGTGTTAAGTAGTCAAGCCAATATTGCAGGATATAAAGCTGTTTTACAAGCAGCAAATTTATTGCCTCACTATTTTCCTATGTTTATGACTGCAGCAGGTTCTGTTGCTCCAGCTAAAGTTTTAATTTTAGGTGCAGGAGTAGCAGGTTTGCAAGCAATTGCAACTGCAAAACGCTTAGGTGCTGTTATTGAAGTTTTTGATACCCGACCTGCAGTAAAAGAAGAAGTAATGAGTTTAGGTGCAAAATTTATTGAAGTTGAAGGTGCTTTAGATGCTAGTAAAGCAGGTGGTTATGCAGTAGAGCAAACCGAAGAATATAAAATTAAACAACAACAAAGAATTGCAGAAGCTGTTGTAAAAGCTGATGTAATTATTACTACAGCTCAAATTCCAGGAAAAAAAGCTCCCATTTTAATTACTGATGACATGATTGTGAATATGAAAAACGGAAGTGTTATTATAGATATAGCATCTGCTTCTGGTGGTAATACACTTCAAACCAAAAACAATAAAACAATTCTTACTAAAAATGGAGTTACCATTGTTGGCAATAGCAATTTACAAAGTACCATGCCTTATGATGCCAGCAAATTGTATGGCAAAAACATTTTAAATTTTTTACAACTACTACTCACCTCAGAAGGGCAAATTAATTTAAATTTTGAAGACGATTTAGTTGTAGGAACCTGTATTACACATCAAGGAAAAATTATTAACGAAAGAGTAGCTCAAATCATTTCTTAAAAAAATAATATGGAACAAATCTTATCATTTATTAGTGAACACCAACAAATCATTTACATAGTTATATTAATGATTTTTTGTGGAATTGAAATCATAGAAAAAGTGCCTAGTGTTTTACACACTCCATTAATGAGTGGTGCAAACGCTATTCATGGTGTAGTGATTATTGGAGCTATTATTGTTATGGGACAGGCAGATGCTAATAATTATGTTGCATTAATTCTTGGTTTTATTGCTGTGGTTTTAGGTACTTTAAATGTGGTAGGGGGTTTTGTTGTAACTGATAGAATGTTGGAAATGTTTGCAAAGAAAAAAACTAAACAGAAAAATTAAATTCTAAAAGTTTAAAAACTAAACTATTGGAAAGTAAATATTTAGATTTAGAAAAAAGAACACAAAAATTTTCTTTTAACGTTAGAGATTTTTGTTAGAAGTGTAAAAGGAGATTATAAATGCAGAATTTATAAAACAGTTAGTTAGTTCTGCTGGCTCAGTTGGTTCAAATTATATAGAAGCAAATGATAGCTTAGGTAGAAAGGATAAACAAATGAAAATAAAGATTAGCAAAAAAGAAGCAAAAGAATCTTCTTATTGGCTATCTCATATTTCAACAAATAATGATGATAATTTAGAACAGATAAAACTTTCACTAATTGAAGATGCAAATCAATTAATATTAATTTTTGCAGCTATTTTGAGAAAGTTAGAAGACTAAATATTTCTTTAGTTTTTATTTTTTTTAATTTTTAGTTTTTAATTTATGATACTTACGCTTTGTTACTTAATTGGCAGTGTTACTTTCATTCTTGGCCTTAAAATGTTAGCACATCCTACAACAGCAAGAAGAGGTAACCTAGTGGCTGCTGCAGGTATGAGTATTGCCATAATTGGCACTATTTTTTTGTACGAACAAGATGGAAAACGCTTGGGCAACTATGCATGGATTTTTGCTGGACTTGTTGTTGGTTCAATTATAGGCACTCTAGCTGCAAAAAAAGTAAAAATGACTGCCATGCCAGAAATGGTTAGTTTATTTAATGGTATGGGTGGTGCTTGTGCTGCATTAATATCTTTTATAGAATTTGGTCACTTACATCAAGCTATAGTTGTAGGCTCAATTGAAACTGCTGTTTTACTCACTATTTTATTAGGCTTAATCATTGGTAGCATTTCATTTGCAGGTAGTGTAATAGCCTGGGGTAAATTAAATGGTAGTATTAAAGATTTTTCATTTCCTGGTCAGCATATCATTAATTTAATTTTATTGGTTATTGTACTAGGTTTAGCAGCATTTCTTTTAAATAATATAAACGCTAGTAATTATTATTGGTTTTACGTAATTGCAGTTGTTGCCTTAATATATGGAGTGTTTTTTGTTTTACCCATTGGTGGTGCTGATATGCCAGTAGTGATTTCATTACTCAATTCATTTACTGGTGTTGCTGCAGCTTGTGGAGGATTTTTATACGATAATAAAGTAATGCTTACTGGGGGAATTTTAGTTGGTGCGGCAGGCACTTTACTTACTTTACTCATGTGTAAAGCCATGAATAGAAGTTTAAAAAATGTATTGATTGGAAGTTTTGGTGGAAATAAAACCAATGGAGAATCTGGTTCTAAATCTCAAGGAAATTTTAAAGAAATTTCATTAAATGATGCTGCAACCATAATGGGTTATGCTAATAAAGTAATCATTGTTCCTGGATATGGTTTAGCTGTTGCACAAGCACAACATAGCTGTCATGAACTTGAAAAATTATTACAAGATAGAGGTGTTGAAGTTAAGTATGCCATACATCCTGTTGCAGGAAGAATGCCAGGCCATATGAATGTTTTATTAGCTGAAGCTGATGTGAGCTATGAAAAATTATTAGAAATGGAACAAGCTAATGAAGAATTTAAAAGCACAGATGTTGTTTTAATTTTAGGTGCAAACGATGTAGTGAATCCTGCAGCTAAGAAAGATCCTTCATCACCTATTTATGGTATGCCTATTTTAGAAGTTGAATATGCAAAACATACTATTATTAATAAAAGAAGTATGAAGCCTGGTTATGCGGGTATTGAAAACGATTTATTTTTTCAACCCAAATCATCTATGTTATTTGGAGATGCTAAAAAAGCTTTACAAGATTTAGTAGCAGAAATAAAGTCGATGTAAAAGTAAAGACATAAAAAAAGGGCCAGGATAAATATCCAGCCCCGTTTTTAAAATCCAATATCCTATGAAAAACCGTGTCAAATATAATAAGAATATTTAATAAACAAATTATTTTTTACTTTTTTTCCAAGTAAATTAATCTTTTAGCTTTTCAGTAATATATTCAATTTGCACATCTAAATTTTGTGTGTGATCCTTAAATTTATTGGCTTCTTTAGCTTTTTTAATTTCTACTAAATACTTGTTTAATAGCTCTTTTATCCCTTGACCAAAGGGTATCACCATATTTCTGAATTTTACTAGTGCATCTACACCTTTTTTAAAGGTTTCAATGTTTTGTAATCTTCCAACATAAAAAGCAAAATTTCCATAATCATTAAATTTTTCCATTATTCCTTGTCCTTCATATTGCTTTAACATTTCCTCAAAATCATCATCATTTTTGGTGAGCAACTCAACTTTACTTACAGCAATTTTCAATTTACCCTTCATATCTTTTTTCAATTCAGGTACTAATTCAAGAGCTGCTTTTTCATTAATATCAGCTAAAGCTTTAAGTGCAGATCCAGCAATAGAATATGAAGAGTCTCTAACTGATTTCAAAAACATGTTCTGGTACTTCGAATCCTTTAAATTTCCTAAAAACTCAATAGCTTCTGCACGAACCAAACTGTAAGCATCTTCAATTGCCATTTTTTCAATTTGTTTTACAGTCGCTACATCAACCTTAACATCTTGTAAATTTCTAATAGCTCTAACTCTTAATTTATAATAAGGGTCTTTAATGGCTGATTTTAATAATTGAATAGCATCTTCGCTAGTGTTATTTTTTGCAGCATAATCTATAGCTTCTTTTCTATCTAAAAACTGAGCTGCCAAATGATATTGAGCAATATATTCTGCTAATGACTTAGTTTCTTTCTTTTCAGCCAACACAACATTATCACCATCGAACTTTATCAAAGCTGGTTTTGAATTTGAATTAAAATAAAAAGTATCAGAAATATTTTTTACCCAAATATTATGGCGAGTTTTGGCTTTACCTTCATATATATCAACGGCAACGGGAAGTTGAAATAATTTTAAACTATCTTGAGTTTGATGAACTATAACTTGCACTTTTTTATCATCTGATTTATAAGATGAAGAGATTTCTAATTTAGGGTGACCACTATTAAAATACCATTGATTAAAAAACCAATTCATATCCTTACCTGTAATAGCTTCAAATGCTAATCGAAGTTTATGTGCATTGCCTGTACCAAATTTATTATCTGTTAAATATTTATTTAATGATTTAAAGAAAGCATCATCACCTATATAGTTTCTTAACATATTTAAAATTCTTCCCCCTTTTTGATAGCTCACTAAATCGAACATATCTTCTTTATCGGCATAGTAAAATCGAACCAAATCTTTTTTACTGCTATTGCTTCTTAAGTATGCTTGCATTTCATTATCATTTTCTTCACCAGCAGCATCTTTTCCTTCTTTATATTCTGCCCATAAATACTGACTATAATCTGCAAAACTTTCGTTTACAGTTAAGTTACTCCAACTTTCTGCAGTAACATAATCTCCAAACCATTGATGAAATAATTCATGAGCAATGGTACTTTCCCATTCGTTTCCATCAATTAACTCTCTTGCATTTTGTTGTGCACTTTCTTGGTGTAAAGTTGCTGTGGTATTTTCCATAGCCCCACTCACATAATCTCTTCCTACTATTTGAGCATATTTTACCCAAGGGTATTCAACACCTGTAATCTTGCTGAAATATTGCATCATTTTTGGTGTGTTGCCAAAGATTCTTTTAGCAACTTTTGCATAATCTTTTTCAACATAATAACTCACTTCTTTACCCTTGTAACTTTCTTTTATTACAGCATAATCGCCTACTCCAATAAAAAATAAGTAGGGAGCATGAGGTTGATCCATCTTCCAGTAATCAGTTCTGGTACCATTTTTATTTTTAATTTGAGAAATAAGTTTACCATTTGAAAGTGATACATATTTATCTGGTACAGTCAAGTAAAATTCTTGAGTTGTTTTTTGATTGGGCTTATCTATAGTTGGTACCCAAACACTGGTGGCTTCTGTTTCTCCTTGAGTCCAAATTTGAGTAGGTTTATCTTTCTCCTCTCCTTTAGGATTAATGAAGTATAATCCTTTAGCATCTTTAATTGCTGCACTTCCCTTAGCCTCATAATCATTTGGCTTTGCAGTATAGCTGATGTATACGGTATACTTTTCTGATGATTTATATGTTTTATCTAAAAATATTTTTAAGGTTAAATTATCGTCGTACGAATAAGCTAATGGAATATTTTTTGAACCTGTTTTAAGCATTTCTACCAAATGAATATCCATGCCTTTTGCATCTAAAACCAATTCTTTTGTTTCATAAAAATGAGGTTGTAAGGTAATCCAAACTTTACCGTTTAGTTGAGCATTTTCATAATCAAACTTTGCATCAAGTTTGGTGTGCACCAAATCATTCTCTTTTGTTGGAAACGCTCTATAATTTTTTTTCCAGGCTTCATCTCTGCCCTTTGAATGTACTTGAGCAATAGCACAACTACTGATGACTAATGCAATTATTAAAGCAATTTTTTTCATTATTGTTTTTGTTTTGGTAAAGATATGTTTGAGCATAAATAAATTAGTTAAAAAATGATTAACGACTAATTTTAATGACGAATGTATTATTATTGAATAATTGAATTTAATTTGTAAAAACAAGTAAATGTTGAAATTGGTAATTTTTAATATTTTAATGCTATTTTGTTTTGGATTATACGCCCAAAACCATCATTTTATTTACTTAGAAAGTCAAAATAAAAAGCCATTCACTGTAACTTATCAAAATAAAATTATTTCAAGTGCTAAAAAAAATTATGTTCATTTAACTCAACTCGATAATGGCCCTATTTCATTTAAAATAGATATAGAACAAGCAAAGGATTTAAGTTTCACTATTTATCTTGACAATAACGACGCAGGTTTTATAATAAAACAAAATGCAAATAACGATTGGGTACTTTTTGATATTCTAAATTTTACTACTAAAGAACAAGATAAATTACAGATTGATGGCAGTACAAATATTCCAGTAGTAATAGTACCAACTACCACTATAGATTATAAACAAACCATAGAACCTTTAAATCAAACCGACTCTAATACAATTATCACTACACCAAAATCAGATTCAACACCAAAAGCAATTTTACTCGATACATCACTGAATGTTATTTTAACATTACCAAAATCAGATACTACACAAATTGAAATAGTAAAAGCAATTCAAATTGACTCTTTGCAAAACCAACATTTATTAACTACTAATGAAACTATAAAAATTGATAGCAGCAGAGAAAACAAAACAATACCAAATGAAACTAAAATAGAAATAGTTAAACATGCAGAAACGCTTACTGGTATTGAACAAAAATATTTAATTCAAGAAGGTAGTCATATTGATACTATTGATGTATTTATACCTTATAAAAAAGTGGTGAAAACCGATACAGTAAAAGCAATAATTCCACCATTGGTAGAAGAAAAGAAAATGGAAAGTAAAAATTTAGATGTAGTTGAATTGAAAGAAGTAGCTTGTAGAGAATTAGCCTCTGAAATTGATTTTAATAAATTTATTATTGAGCTTCAACGCAACCCTGTAATTAAAAACAAGCTATCAATAGCTCAAAATATTTTAAGTAAAAAATGTTACTCTACTAGTCAAATTCAAAGACTAGCAGTTATGTTTATGTACGATAAAGCAAAGCTTGAATTTTTTAAAATTGCAATTAACAGTGTTTCCGATATCAAAAATTTTCATTTCTTAAAAAATGAAATTAAAGATGAGTCAATGTTACAAGAGTTTATGGATTTACTTAAGCCTTAGCCATGAAAAGATATTTTCTTAAATTATGTTATAAAGGCACATTGTTTAATGGCTTTCAAATACAGCAAAATGCTAAAACAATACAATCAGAAGTTGAAAAGGCTTTACAAGTTTTTTACAAGACTGAAATTAATTTAACAGGTTCATCAAGAACAGATGCTGGAGTACATGCTATAGAAAATTATTTTCACTTTGATACAACATTAGAAATTCTACAAAAACATATATATAACCTTAATGCCATTTTACCAGATGATATTGTTTTATTAGAATTAAAAGAAGTGAACAACACCGCACATTGCAGATTTGATGCACTTTACAGAGAATATAAATATTATATCTACCAAGAAAAAAATCCTTTTTTAAAAGATAAGGCTTTTTTTTATCCTTATGCTCTAGATTTTGTATTAATGCAAGAGGCTGCAAACTTGTTAATGCTATATCAAAACTTTACTGCATTTTCTAAAAAGCATACTCAAGTTAACAATTTCAATTGTGCAATTACAAAATCGCATTGGATACAAGAAAATGATTGTTGGGTGTACAATGTACAATCTAATCGTTTTTTAAGAGGCATGGTGAGAGCATTAGTTGCTACTATGCTTAAGGTTGGAAGAGGACAAATATCCATTGAAGAATTTAAGAATTTAATAGAACAAAAAAATAGTGCCAGTGCTTTTTTTGATGCACCAGCACATGGATTATTTTTAGTTAAAGTTGAATACCCAACTACTTTGTAATTTTTTCTTTTCCAAAATAAGGTTGTAAAGCTTTTGGAATAAGAATACCCTCTTCTGTTTGATTATTTTCTATTAATGCAGCATAAATTCTAGGTAATGCTAATGAACTGCCATTTAATGAATGGGCAAATTGCATTTTGCCTTCAGTATTTTTAAATCTGCATTTCATTCTGTTAGTTTGAAAAGCTTCGAAATTGCTTACACTACTTACTTCTAACCATTTTTGTTGTGCTGCACTAAATACTTCAAAGTCATAAGTAAGAGCCGAAGCAAAACTCATATCTCCTCCACATAAAGCTAAAATTCTGTAAGGCAATTCTAAAGATTGAATAAGTTTCTCAACATGAGCTACCATTTCATCTAAAACCTCATAACTCTTTTCGGGTTCTACTATTTGAATGATTTCTACTTTTTCAAATTGATGCACTCGGTTTAATCCTCTTACATCTGAGCCAAAACTTCCAGCTTCTCTTCGAAAGCAAGGAGAGTATGCAGTCATTTTAATAGGCAATTCTTCTTTTTTAACAATGGTATCTCTGAATATATTGGTTACTGGTACTTCAGCAGTTGGTATTAAATAAAAATTATCTGCTGTTGCATGATACATTTGACCTTCTTTATCTGGCAACTGACCAGTTCCATATGCACTTGCTTCGTTAACTAAATATGGAGGAATAAATTCTGTATATCCTGCAGCAGTATTAAAATCTAAAAAGTATTGAGAAAGTGCTCTTTGAAACTTAGCTCCTTGTCCTTTATACAAAGGAAATCCACTGCCAGTAATTTTTGCTCCTATTTCAAAATCTACTAAATTATAATTCTTAATCAAATCCCAATGTGGTAAAGCGTTTGAAGCTAATTGAGGTTTTATTCCTGCTTCTTTTACATTTACATTTTCTTCAGGTGTTTTACCTAAAGGCACTTTTTCTGAAGGAAGATTAGGTAGTTGAACCAAAGTATCATTCAATTTTTTTTCTATTGCAATTAACTCTTCATTGAACTTATTCACTTCTAGCTTCCAACTTCCAACCTCTAACTTCAAATTTTCAGCTTCATCTTTATTCCCGATAGCCATCAATTTTCCAATCTCTTTCGAGGCTGCATTAATCTTTGCTTGTGTTGTATCAAAATCTACTTGTGTTTTCTTTCTATCATCATCCAAAACAATAATTTCATCAATCAATTCAACATTCTTAAAATGTTTTACTGCTAATCTCTCTTTCACTAATGCCGGATTACTCTTTATTACACTTATTTGCAACATACCAATATTAAAATTTTAGCGAAGATAAGTGTTCACAACCCTTTTTGTTAAATGTAACTTATAACACAAATACATTATTTTATTTCTATTTACTTTGCAAACCAATGAGTAATTATATTAGTATTCCTTATTTATCGAGTGTTTTAAGGAACAAATGTCCGCGTTGCAGAAAAGGCAATTTGTTTACCACAAAAAGTGCTTACAAATTAAAAAGCACCTTGGAAATGAACAAATCTTGCCCTGTTTGTAATCAAAAAACAGAAATTGAGCCAGGGTTTTATTATGGCACTTCTTATGTAAGTTATGCATTAGCTGTAGCTTTTGTGGTAAGTGTTTTTGTGGCTTGGTATGTTTTAATTGGTTTTTCTATTAATGATGACAGGGTATTTTGGTGCATGGGGACAGCTATTGTAGGATTAATATTAATACAACCTTTTTTAATGCGTTTATCAAGAACCTTATGGTTAAGTTGGTTTGTGAAATACGATAAAAACTGGGGTGCTGTAATTGAAAATACTACAACATAAAAAAACTCAGCATAAAAAATTTCATTAATTATTTTTTACTTGTAAGTTTGCACGACCTCTAGGATTTTTACATCCATTTCTCTTCAGAATTTTTTGGTCATTTCTTTTACATTTTAAAACTATAAATTCCCTTTGGGTAAGCTATGGCTAAATATATTTTTGTTACAGGTGGTGTTACGAGCAGTTTAGGTAAAGGAATAATTGCTGCTAGTTTAGCAAAACTCTTGCAGGCAAGAGGCTTTAGAGTAACCATTCAAAAATTTGATCCTTATATTAATGTAGATCCGGGAACATTAAATCCTTACGAGCATGGCGAATGTTTTGTTACTGAAGATGGTGCAGAAACCGATTTAGATTTAGGTCACTATGAACGATTTTTAAGCATCAATACAAAACAACTAAATAATGTTACTACAGGCAGAATTTATCAAACTGTAATTAATAAAGAAAGAGCAGGAGATTTTTTAGGAAAAACTGTTCAAGTTGTTCCGCATATTACAGATGAAATTAAAAGAAGAATGTTTCTTATAGGTGATAGTGGTGATTATGATATTATTTTAACTGAAATTGGAGGAACTGTTGGCGATATTGAAAGCTTGCCATTTATAGAAGCTGTTCGTCAGATTCAATGGCAATTACCTGAAGATGATGTTGTGGTGGTTCATCTTACTTTAATTCCTTATTTAAAAGCAGCCAAAGAACTAAAAACTAAACCAACTCAGCACAGCGTAAAAATGTTGAGTGAAACAGGGGTTCACCCAGATATTATTGTTTGTAGAACTGAAGAAGTTCTGGGAAATGATATTAAAAATAAAATTGCTTTATTCTGTAATGTAAAGCCAGAAGCTGTAATTGAAGCTATGGATGCTTCTACCATTTATGAAGTTCCATTATTAATGTTGAGAGAAAAACTCGATGTTATTTGTATGAAAAAATTAGGCATTTCTGTATATCCTGAACCAGATTTAGAATATTGGAAATCTTTTTTAGACAAGTTAAAATATCCTAAAACAAAAGTTACCATTGGCTTGATTGGAAAATATGTTGAACTGCAAGATGCTTACAAAAGTATCTTAGAAAGCTTTATTCATGCAGGTGCTATTAATGAAGCTAAAGTTCAGGTAGTGAACATTCATAGCGAATTTATTAATGAACAAAATGTAGAAGATAAATTAAAAGGATTAGATGGATTACTAGTTGCTCCTGGGTTTGGACATAGAGGTATTGAAGGAAAAATTATTGCTGTGAAATATGCTCGTGAAAACAATTTGCCTTTTTTTGGTATTTGCTTAGGTATGCAAATGGCTGTAATTGAATTTGCTAGAAATGTGTTAGGAATAAAAGATGCTCATAGTGTTGAAATGGAACCAGAAACTAAAAACCCAGTAATTAGTTTAATGGAAGAACAAAAGAAAATTAAAATGATGGGTGGCACCATGCGTTTGGGTGCTTATCCATGTGAACTGAGAGAAAATTCATTGGCTCATCAGATTTATGGTGAAACAGAAATAACAGAACGACATAGACACAGATACGAGTTTAATAACGATTATTTAGAACAATTTGAAGCTGCAGGAATGATTGGCAGTGGTACTAATGCCAATACAGGTTTAGTAGAAATAATGGAATTACCCAACCACCCTTTCTTTATTGGAGTTCAGTTTCATCCAGAATTAAAAAGTTCTGTACAAAAACCAGCACCTTTATTTGTAAGTTTTATTGCTGCAGCGAAAAAATATAATGAAAAGTAATTCTCAATTATTTTCACAAATACTTGAAACATTCCAATTGAATCAGATAAAAATATATTTTAATATCAATTGAATTATATTAATATTCTCGCAGAAAACGGTGAATTCTCAGAAAAATACTCATAAATTCTGCGTTTTCTGATTATTCTGCAAGTAGAAATGGGTGTAGCTAATTTTGCAAGATTAATTACACAAAATACTAGTAAGTCGTTCTGCAGAATTAAACAATTTTAATATTCTCGCAGGAAACGGTGAATTCTCAAAAAATAACATATAAATTCTGCGTTTTCTGTTTATTCTGCAAGTAGAAATCGGTGTATCTAATTTTGTAAGATTAATTACACAAAATATTTGTAAGTCGTCCGGCAGAATTAAACAATTTTAATTTTCTCACAGAAAACGGTGAATTCTCAAAAAATAACATATAAATTCTGCGTTTTCTGTTTATTCTGCAAGTAGAAATGGGTGTAGCTAATTTTGTAAGATTAATTACACAAAATACTTGTAAGTCGTTCTGCAGAATTAAACAATTTTAATATTCTCGCAGAAAACGGTGAATTCTCAGAAAAATAACATATATATTCTGCGTTTTCTGTTTATTCTGCAAGTAGAAATCGGTGTAGCTAATTTTGTAAGATTAATTACACAAAATATTTGTAAGTCGTCCGGCAGAATTTCAACAATTTTAATTTTCTCACAGGAAACGGTGAATTCTCAGAAAAATAACATATAAATTCTGCGTTTTCTGTTTATTCTGCGAGGGGAAATAGTTGAAGATAACTACATACAAATCCAGTAGCCTAAAACCTGACAAAAAACTCCTAACCCAAAGCCACTATAGATTTCAAAATTAGTATGATTACTAACTAATAATCTTGCAGAAGCTATAATTCCACAAAGTAAAATAGCACAACTTATAGCTAATCCTAAGTTTACTTCATAATAAAAAGAAAATAAAATTAATGCCATTGTTGCACTACCTGCGGCTATGGTGTGTAAACTAATTTTTATAAAATTATTGATGATAACACCAATAATGGTGGTCCAGAAAATACCAAAATAAAAGAATTCTAAAACTGCTGGCTGGTCGGTCATGTTCTTACTTAAATAGTACATCCACCAATAAAAAAACATGGTAATAAAGTAAGGAATTATTCTTTCTTTCTGTGTTCGTAAAAAAATATTATTAATAAACTTTAGTCGCCACAATAAGAATACTGCAAATGCAGGGAAAAATGCCGTCATCCAAAAAACTCCAAATATTTTCATCTTCAATTTCCAATCGGTAATATTCGAAAATTCGTAAGGAAATTCAACCACTAAAAAAATAAAAATATAGCTTGGAATAAACAAGGGATGAAACAAATAAGAAATAATTTTTGCAGGAAAAGTTAACCATAATGATGGTTTTTCTTCATGCCCCATTTTATCAAAATCTGACATAGTAAACTTGAACTATTGAATTGCAAATATGATGGTAAATTTTATCTCTTTCATAATTCCCCAATCCAATAACTTTGTTCTTCTCAAAAACACAACATATGAATCAAAATTTTGTTCAAAGAATTGGTAAAGAATTAGATGAAATTGAAGCTGCAGGTTTATTTAAAAAAGAACGTGTAATTACCAGTGAACAAGGCCCAGAAATAGTTGTAAACGCCCGCCTGAATGGCGAAGTCGGGCAGGGGAAAACTGTTTTAAACTTTTGTGCCAATAACTATTTAGGATTATCGTCTCATCCAGATGTTATAAAAGCTGCACATAAAGCCATTGACACACATGGTTATGGTATGAGTAGTGTTAGATTTATTTGTGGTACACAAGATATTCATAAAGAATTAGAGCAAAAATTAGCAGCCTTCTTAGGGACTGAGGATACCATTTTATATGCAGCAGCTTTTGATGCCAATGGTGGTGTTTTTGAGCCATTATTTAATGAAGAAGATGCTATTATAAGTGATGCTTTAAATCATGCTTCTATAATTGATGGAGTTCGTTTATGTAAAGCTCAACGTTTTAGATACGAGCATAATAATATGGAAGATTTAGAAAATAAATTGAAAGAATCTTCATCTTGCAGAAGCAGAATTATTGTTACTGATGGTAGTTTTAGCATGGATGGAACTATTGCTCAGCTTGATAAAATTTGTGATTTAGCAGATCAATATGATGCCATTGTAATGATTGATGAATGCCATAGTAGTGGATTTTTAGGTAAAACAGGAAGAGGCACTCATGAGTACAGAAATGTAATGGGAAGAATAGATATTATTACTGGTACTTTAGGTAAAGCACTTGGTGGTGCCAGTGGTGGATTTACCAGTGGAAGAAAAGAAATAATAGAAATGTTGCGTCAACGTAGCCGACCTTATTTATTCTCAAACACTGTAGCACCAAGCATTGTAGGAGCAAGTATTGCTGTATTAGACATGTTAACTGCAGCAACAACTTTAAGAGATCAATTAGAATACAATACTAAATATTTTAGAACAAAAATGACTGAAGCAGGTTTTGATATTAAGCCTGGGGATCATCCAATTGTTCCAATTATGTTATACGATGCAGTTGTTGCACAAAACTTTGCTGCAAAATTGTTAGATGAGGGTGTTTATGTTATTGGCTTCTTTTTTCCTGTTGTACCAAAAGGTTTAGCAAGAATTAGAGTTCAATTAAGTGCTGCTCATAATCAAGAACATTTAGATAAGGCTATTGCTGCATTTACCAAAGTGGGTAAAGAATTGGCTGTGTTAAAATAGGAAGATTTAATAATTAATATTTTAGATTTAATATTTATTAATTGTTGATGATTACCTTTTGTGTTAATAAAATTGATTCATTTACAACTCGAACAATATAAGTTCCACTAGAAACTGTGTTTTTAAAGTTGATTGAATAATTATTATTAGAACCTGTATGATTCAATGAATGATTTTCAACAATCTTACCAAAAGAATTGATGATTTGAATTGTATAATTGCCTTCATTCAAATCTTTAAAATTCACATTAAATGATTTGCCAATTATTGGATTCGGGAAAATGTAAATAGAACCTTTTACTTCATCCAAATCAACAACTGCAACTTTACTTAATAAATTGAGGTTTGAATTAGATACCAATTTAATTCTATAATAATTTTTACCTACTAAAGGATATTCATCTATAAATTGATAATTCTGAGATGGAGCATCTCCTTTTGGATTTATTGTTGCTAACAATGAAAAATCTACTCCATCATTTGATTTTTGTAATTCGTATTTAGCAACATTGTTTTCATTCTCCACCTTATAATCAACCTGTATTTTTCTGTAGATTCTAGTAGCAGAAATGTTGTTAATCATTCCTGGTAAATTATTTCTGTTTTTAAAAACAATTTTAAATCTGTTTTGATTGAAACTTGCAGCATCATTGGCATTCACATTAAAATTAATCCAATTGGTATCTGTAATTGATAGAGATTGTAGTGTATTAAGATATTTATCTTCTAAAAAAGGTTGAACATTTGCTGCTTCAAAATTTTGTAAAAATATTTGTAAACTATATTGAGGTTTAGTTAATCTAAAATTATTGATTACAATACTATCTTCTGCCTGAGGAAGATTTCGAGCATCAATGCTAAATAATTCATTATTATTTTTTATGGCTAATCCTTCATTACTTGTAAAAAATTTATTTGCATCTTCTTTGCCTTTATCATTGTTATAAGCACTATCAAAAGCTACAATTGCACCATCTGCTAAAATAGAGTTGCCATTGTTTTTATAAAAAAGATTTACTGCAATTAATGCTAAATCTTTCGGACCTCTAAAGGCATTGGTATTATAATCAGAAACTTTATCTATTTCTCTAATAGTAAGTGTAGGGTTAGCTGCTGCTGTTCTTACAAAAAATCCTTGACCAGATTGTATATATTGATTTAAACCAACTGTTCCTGAAAAAGGTGCAATTAATGTTACGCCACCACTTGTATTAACTGTTATATAGCCTCCTGTACTGCTTAAGTTAGGATCCCAACCCCAATAAGTATTTTCTAAATTAGTTTTTGGTAATGTTGCCCAATCAATAGGAGATGCAAATGGATTACCTAAGAATGTATAATCACCAACAATATTTGTTAATGGTTGAGTAGAGTTGATGGTATAGTTCTGATCACCAGTTAAAACTGTACCTGTAGCTTTTAAAATAGTATGATTTGGTGAACTTGCAGATGCAGTATTTAACCTATCACCATACACAAAAAAGTAATATGCAACACCAGCCTTTAAAGGAGTGTATTTTGTATTTTTTCCATGTAAAGTAGAGTGACTTATATATCTATGTCCTATATCATCATAATTAAAAACAGAAGGTGTTGATGTATGTTGATCGAAACCATCATTAAATGAACCCCCAGTTATTATTGTGCCTACATTTGCTGTTACATTATCTCCACTATTTTGCCAGTTACCCCAAATTGATAATGATTCTTGGCCCGGAGATAAACTTGTTAAAGGACTAGTAGTTACACTACTTGTAAGTAATCGATACTTTCTTCTTCCAGGAATATATCTTTCCATAGTAATATTTCCATTAATAGGAGTTGGATCACTTGAAAGTATAGTTGGAATTCTAGCTGTTTTTGCTGAAGAAGATTTTAAAACAATATTTCCATTGGTATTTATTCTTCCATTATTAATAATTAATTCATCTATAATATTTAGCTGCCCGTTCAAAGTAACACCACTAGTATTATTAATGATTAAATTTGGTATAGTATTAGAAGCAAAAGTACTATTACTTATGGTTTGTGCTGTGCTGCCATTGAATTCTACATATCCTGAACTAACAGATAAACTACCATTATTAGTGATATTGCCTGCAACTTGTAAAGTGCCTCCATTAATTGTTATAGATGCTGAAGATGCAATGGTTATATTATTTGCTATACCAGTCCCACTATTTAAAATAGGATAGTAGCTTAAGCCATTTGGAATTGTAACGTTTGTTGAACTTGTAGGTATTTCACAATCCCAATTTGAAATATTATTCCAATCAGAACTAACAAAGCCAGTCCACAAACCTGAACAAACTAAACCATTATACTCACTAGCACCAATATCTGGGTACGTACCAGTACCAGAATAACCAGCATTACCTTGTCTAGTATTGCCATTATAATCTATTGTTACTCCTGCAATATTTCTTGCACCAGATTCTACGGCACTTCCTTTTGAAGGATTCATCATTAAAAAGCTAGATGAAGAACCTGTAAGACTTAGAAATTTTAAATTGGTAATTAAGTTTTCTGAAATAGATAATGCATCTCTTGTAGTCATTCTTGATTTGAATGCTGTTAAAGTTTGATCTGCATTTGTTCCATCATAAAAAATTAAATTACTTGAACTTGGAGTTCCTGCAAAATATAAATTGTTATTAGAGTTAGTAGAATAATTATTTAAATCTGTACTTGATCTTAAATAAGCTACAGTTAAGCCAGTTCCTTTTGGAGTAGATGAATTGCTAATAATGTTATTTCGTAAATCTAATGACCCAACATTAAAAGTAGTATTAGTTAAATGATAAACACCTGTGGTTGAAAAATTTGCTCCTGTGGAAGTAGCATTAATTACAACAGTATTATAATAAACATACATAGATGCATTTGGACCAGTGGCAGCTAAATGAAGTCCTCTTATAACATCTAAAGTTGATGATACTTGAGGGAAACTTAAATTTCCTATTATATTATTTCTTAAAGTAATTTGAGCATCATCAATGCTTGTTGTAACTGAAATGCCATTTACAGTTCCTCCAGATGTTGTAGTTCCATTACTTGTTAAATCATAGATTTTATTTCGATACACTGTAAATGTGTTACCAGCAGATCCACCTATAGAAATACCATTTATTGTTCCAGTTGTTGTAGTTGCAGCAATTAAATTATAAATTGTATTTTGATAAATATTTACAGTACCTCCTCCAACTGTTGAAATACCATTAATTGAACTTGAGTTAATATTTGAGTTAATTAAATTCGAGATAGTGTTTCCAAAAACATTATTTGTAATTACAGATGATGAAATAGAAATTCCTGTAATTACTGCAGTTGAACCAGATGAGATTAAAGAGTCAATAGTATTATTTGTAATATTTCCATTTCCTGATATTGCTGATATTGCTGTAATGCTACCTGAACTAGAAATATTTCTAATTATATTGGTACTAATGTTAGTGTTTGTTGAGTTAGCACCAACATTATAAGCAGTTATACTTCCTGATCCTCCAACCCAATTTGAAAAAGTATTGTTTTGGAATGTTCTACTTGCATCTCCAGCATCAGTTACTACCCAGCCTAAATTACTTGCAGAGCCATTAATGTTTATATAAGAAAAATTATTATTATTATGGTTACTTACACCTCCTGAAACAGTTGTAGCACTGGAATTAAATAAGTATAAATTTCCAGAAGCTGCACTTCTTGTAAAACTTCCAACAATAGAATTACCATTTACATTTTGTGTACCTGTAGATGGAATGGCTACACTATTAGTAATAAATGTTATTTGACCTGTTGTATTTACATTTAAATTGGTGAAAGTATTTGTGTTAATATTTGAAATAGCATTTGCACTTGTAGCACCAGCAAGAACAATATAATTATGAGTATTAGATCCTGTTGCTAAATGATTAATTCCCCGAAAATTATTTCTTTGAATAGAATATGTTGTAGCAATAGTATTTGAAATATTTATTCCTGTTAATGTGCCAGAATTTGCAACAGTATAATTAATTAAACTTGTTGAAGCAGTTCCTAAATAGTTATCATCAATTAATACAGAAGGTGTTGAACCTGTCATTGTTCCTGAAGTTGTAATGCCTGTAAAAGTTTGATTGGTAGTTGATGTTGCAAATCCTCTTAATGTATTATTAGTAATTGAAATTGAATTTCCAGTATTGGAACTTCTAATTCCAACTATTGCACTACTTGTACCAGAAGTTTGTTGAAATATTGAGCCAGTATTAGATAAGTTGGCTCCTTCTAATAAATTACCAGTTCTGATATTAGATTCAGTAGTATTACCAATTAAATTATTAGAAATTGTGTAAGAACCTACACCTGCAACATCAATACCAGTAAAATTACCAGTTACGGTATTGATTGTTCCTATTGAATTAATTCCACCAACTATATTATTCTGAATGTTTATAGTATTTGCAGTGGTTGTATAAATTCCAACAGCAGCACCATTGGTTGTTGTTGTAACAGCATAAACAGAATTTTGACCAGTTATTGAACCAATTGTATTACCTGTTAAGGTGCCAATATTAGCATTGCCTGCTGTTATAGCTATACCACACCACATTCCATTTGCAGTTGCTGTTGAACTTGAAGTATATAAAGCAAAACCACCTATGATGTTATTTTGTATTGATGAAACTGTACCAGCTGCAGTAAATGTACAGTTAATACCTACATATCTTGTTGCATTTGCAGTTCCTGTTGTGGTGTAGCTTGATGGAAAACCAGTTAAGTCTACTGAGTTACCAATTAAATTAGTTGTTCCGGTTCCTAAGTTATTTGCAAAGCCAATAATATTATCTGTAATGGTATATCCATCTCCCGATGTAATGGTTATTCCATAATGAGTAGCTCCTGTTGTATATAGTCTTGTAGCAGTTTGAAATATTTTATTACCGCTAATAGTCCATGAAGAATTATTTCCTGCAATATTAATTCCACTTGTTGTTGCAGTTGCTAAATAAAAATTTGATATCTCATTATTCGAAATAGTGTTCGTACTATTAGTTTTTAATGAAGTGCCAGCAGAATATATAGCATAACGTGGCAAACTAGATCCTGCATTTGTAATGATATTATTAGTTACAACATTATCATCATTTCCTGTAGTTGCATTTGTAGTTGAAAAGAACACAACACCACCAACAGAGTTTGTTGTTGACCCTTCAATGATGCAATTTTTTATAGTATCATTGGTAGCATCATTTAAAAAAGTAAAAGTTGCAGCACTTGTTCCAGTATTAGTATTACTAAATCTTAAATATCGTCCAGAACCTCCAACACTTCCATCAATAAGCACTCTATCTGCTCCATTCAATCTTATAAGACCATTGTTTACAGTTCCTGTAATATTTCTAACAACTGCAGCACTAGATTTTATGGTGATGGTATAACCACTTCCACCATATTCAGCCCATTGACTTAATGGCTCTACACCATTTTCACTTAAATCTGAAGTTATATTGATGATTACATTTCCGGATAATCCTCTATTATTAATTAAAGAGAAAATAGCACCACCCCTTGTTAATGAAGTAAATGTTTGTCCAGTTCCAACATTATAAGTACCACTTAAAGATGTGATGACATAAGAGTCAACCTCATCTGCACCAATATCAGGAGCTGTTCCAGTACCAGAATAACCAGGATTGCCATGACGAATGGTACCTCCATTATCTGTAGTTATGCCACTTATATTTACTGCACCACTTTCAACTAAAGTAACGGCTGCAGGATTTATTTTTAGAAAATCAGGATCGGAAGGATCGGTACTTAAAAATGCTCCTGATGAAAGCATGTCTTCAGAAACCGATAATTGATCTCTTGGAGAAATTGTACCTGCAGTAAAAACACCTTGTTTGTATTGAGTAATAGTTTGTGCATTGTTTGTTGTATTGTAAAATAATAAATTATATGTACCAGGAACTCCTGCATAAAACAAGTTATTATTTGAAGCACTTGCATAATTTGCAAGTGTACCTGATGTTCCATTCGATCTTCTAAAAGCTACAACATAGCCAGTACCACTTTGTGTACTACTATTATTAATAATATTATTACGTAAATGTAAAGTAGAAGTGGTTGCAGTTGTACTGGTTGTGTGATACAATCCAGTTGTACTAAAGTTAGTACCTATTGAAGACGCATTTATAAAAATGGTATTGTAATAAACATAATTGTTAGAAGTTGCACCTGTTGAAATAATTCCAATTCCTCTAATTACCTCAGATGTTGAGTTTGCATTTGGAGCTTTTAAATCTCCAATAAAATTATTTACTATTGTTCTTGTTGTGCTTGCTGTTGAACCAGAAATTTGAATACCATAAACAACTCCAGTTGTTACAACTGAACTATAATTAGTTAAATCAAAAATTTTATTTCTATCTATTGTAGCAGTAGTGCTTGCTGATACCCAAATACCATTAATGGTTCCTGTAGTTATTGCATTTGCACTTAAGCCAAAAATTGTATTTTGATATAAGTTTATTGTTGTTCCTCCACTAACAGCAATACCTCTAACACTACCAGTAGTTAGCGTATTGCCTGTAATATTAGAAATAGAATTACTATAAATATTTTTTGTTGTACCAGTAGAAACGTTGATACCCGAAATTGTTGTAGCAACTACTCCACCTTCTGTAGTTAACGAATCAATTGTATTCGAAAAAATATTATCATTACCTGCACCAGTTGTTATGCCTATTAATGTACAAGCACAATTAAGGTTTCTAATAGTATTGTTTTTTGTTTGATTTCCAACACCAGTAAGGTTTACAGTTAATGCTGTAATAGCTCCAGTTCCACCTTGCCAATTTGCAAAAGTATTACCATCAATAATTCTTGAGTTAGTTGATGCATCGGTACTGACCCAACCAGCAATAGTTGCAGTACCTGAGACTGTAATATTTGAAAAATTATTACCACTTAAAGTTGCTGTACTATTTGCATTAGATGTTGCTGTGTTTGTGTATAAAGTCATTGCACCACTTGTTGCATCTCTAGTAAAAGTGCCTATAATACTATTGTTATTAGTTGTTTCAGATCCTCCTGAAGGTAGAACTACGCTATTTGTTATGAATATTATTGTTCCAGTAGTTTTAACATTCAAATCAGTAAATGTATTACTTCTTATGTTTTGAGATAGCGTTGCAGCAGTATTTGAAATAAATGTAATGGCAGAAGTACTAGTATTAGTAAAGTTTATTCCTCTAAAATCATTGCCTGTAATGGTTAAAGCAGAAGTATTTGTTGCTGTAGTTACTGTAATGCCTACAAATGCTGCTGAATTTGCAGTTGTATAAGTAACTAAATCTCCTAATGTGTTTCCAAATTGATTATTATTAATATTAATTTGTGAAGTAATTGCTGAAGTTGTAGTTACAAGTGTAAGAGTACCCGAAGCAGCAGTTTTAGTTATATTTCTAACAATGTTATTATTAATGTTTAAAGTTGTAACTACAGTAGAATTATCATAAATAATCATTGCCCCAGTACCTGTATTGGTTGCTTCAATAACTTGATTATTATTAATATTTAACACACCAGATCCACCATTATTATCAACTCCATAAAATGCAGATGCAGCTGTACCATAAGAAGTACAGTTCTGAATAATATTGTTTTCTATAGCAATGGCACCTGTTGCAGCATTTAGAATTCCCCTAAAAGTATTTACACCTGTTGTTGTAATTGCTGATCCTACTGAAATAGAATTTGCAGTAGTTATGCTACCAATGGTATTGTTAGAGATTGTAAAAATTCCATTCGTTCCAACTGTGCTAATAGCATTAAAAGTATAACCAATTGCAGCATCTGGTCCACCTAAATCAAATCCCCCAATATTATTGTTTTGAATATTTACCGTGCCAACACTAGTAGCATAAATTCCAGTTACTAAGCCTGCTGTAACTGTAGAAACAATAGAAATAGCAGCATTGCCAGTTGAAGCACCAATAGTATTACCTGTTATTGTTCCAACATTAACGCTTCCTGCAAGAATTGAAATTCCAGAGAATATACCAGGTGAAGTTGTAGTTGCACTGTTCGTAGATAATGAAATTGCTGTTATTGTATTATTTTGAACACTTGATGCAGTTACTATACCTACAGTGAGTTCTATTGCTCTAAATAAAGGTGTAGTACTACCATTACTTCTAAAATAACTAGTAACACCAGTTCCGTTTTCATCTGCAAATCCTATAATATTATCATTTATTGTATATCCATTTCCTGTTAAAATTTGTATAGCTCTGTGAGTTAATGAATTTGCTGTGATACCTCTTGCTGCACTTTGAAAAAATTTGTTATTATTAATAATCCAATTAGTAGAATTAGAACTTATTAAAATACCAGTTGAAGTAGTAGCAGCCTGAAAATAATCTGAAATATTATTATTAATAATTGAAATGTTATCATTTTCTCTTGCTGAAGTACCAGCAGAGTAAATAATATTTGCTGGTAGGTTAGTACTAGCTGCAGTTAAATTACAATTGCTAATTGTATTGTCATCATTACCATTGGTTGTACCTGTTGAAAATACAATAACACCAGTAGTTGCTGAATTACCACAACCTGCAACGGTACAATTAGTAATTGTATTATTAGTTGCGTCTGCAATAAAACGCACTGCACTACCACTTGTTGTTTGCAGGTTTTGAATTCTTAAAGAATTGCCACCTGTATTTAGCCCATCAATAGTAAGATTGTCAGCTCCATTTAAATCAATAATTGGTGCTGATAAGCCACCAGAAATTATTCTATTTACTCCACCATCTGGTGAAATATTTATGCTTGTATAATTTGCTGAACCTGTTCCACTTGCATTTAAAACTGCTGTTGCAGTTTCAGTGGTATTTCCTCCTATTAAAATATTAATTACGCCTCTGTGTGTGCCAGCATTAATAGCATCAAATGCTGTTTTTAAAGTGGTATAACAAGCAAATAAAGTTCCAACTGTTGCAGATACACCAATAGGGTTTGAGTTTACTGTAGCTACAACGCTTGTTCTAGAAGCCGTTGTACAGCCCAAATAAGTTGCATCTACCCAATATGTTGTTGTGCTTGAAATTGATGGAGTGTTAAATGTTGTACCTGTTCCTATAGCTGAGCCTCCAGATGAAACTGTATACCAATTTACTGTTCCTGCAGATGCACTTGCACCTAATGTTACTGAACCATTTCCACATCTGGTATTGGGTGTTGTGCCAGTTATTGTAGGTACAGTGTTGTTTATAGTTGCAATAACTTGTGTTCTACTTGTAGATATACAACCATTATTATTTGCTTCTACCCAATAAGAAGTGGTTGAGGCAATCGATGGAGTTGTAAAGTTTGTTCCAGTTCCTAATAATGAACCACCTGAAGAAGCAGAATACCATTTTACAATACCTACAGATGCAGTAGCACTTAGGGTAACAGTTCCAGTGCCACATCTAAATCCTGGTGTTGTACTTGTTATAGTAGGTACTGTTGCTACAGTTACAGTTATTGTTGTTGAATCTGCACAATAATTAGATAATAGTTCAGTTAATTTAACTTTATAATTAGTTGTAGTTGTAGGACTAACATTTATGGTTTGTGTGGTTAAATTTCCTGGAGTCCATAATAAACTAGGGCTTAATGGTACATCATCGCTATAAACAGGATTTCCATACAAAGCACCATCCTCGCCACTTGGAGGATTTGCTTGATCTAAAACAGTATTATCGAAATTAATATAAACATCTAAAGCAGCATCAATAACTGGTGTTGAAAGCCAATGGTATTGTTCTAAAGGAATTTCATTGGCAGATAAAGATCTGTTCCATAATTTAAACCCATCTATTTTTCCATTAAAATAGTTATTGCTACTTCTAGAATTATCATGAAATCTGATGTTAGCTAAATTATTAGCTATTTCTACAGAGCCAGAGTGAGAATTAATTCCATTATCAGCTTTTGAACCCTCATTATAGCTTGCAATTAAATTACCATTTAAATATCCTTTAAAATGTGTACCATCAGTTGCATCTTGATCAAAAACAAAAGCAATATGATACCATTGACCCGTATTAATTGCTGTATAAACTGGTGTCCAAGGAGTATTACTTTCCCAAACTAAACAATATACATTTCCATTTTCTATATATATCGATAAACCATTATTACCTCCTCCCTCATTATATAAAACTTGTCTCGTAGTATTGTCGTTTGCTTTAAACCATAGCATAACAGTTCTGTAGTCTGTGTTTCCTAGGTTAATTAAGTTTGAGTTCGCTATACCTACATAATCTGTTGTACCATTGAATTGTAGAGATTTGTTGGTATAATTTAAACTAAGATTTATATTGCTGCCGTTACAAATAGTTGTATTTGGTGTTGCAGTATAATTACTAACTTGATCTATATAAACTCTTGCAGAGTCTATGCCTTGTGATACACCACTATTAAATTTTTCAACTTTAACCCAGCCTCTATTACCTGTACCCCAAGTTACATTAATAGTTGGAGAGCTTGAGCTAGTTGGTGTACCACCTGTAATGGTCCAAGCTAAAGAATCATAACTACAAGGCAAACTATAAGTTACTGTTTCATTTTGACAAACAATATTTTTAATATTGCTTAATGAATTTATGATTACAGTTGCAGTAACCATAGTACGTGTACTGGTTGTACAAGTAGCTGTTGTAGCATCAACCCAATAATTTGTAGTAACAGAAAGTGATGGGGTTGTAAAATTATTTCCTGTAGCTAATAAATTTCCACCAGTTGGGGCGTCATACCAATTTACATTACCTGCAGAAGCAGTTGCACTTAAATTCAAAGTTCCAACTCCACACCTTGTAGCAGGGGTACTGCCTGTTATTGTTGGCATTGTTGAATTAACTGTAACTAAAATGGTTGTTGAATCGGCACAATAGTTAGATAATTGTTCTGTTAATTTAACTTTATAATTGGTTGTTGTACTTGGGCTTATACTTATTGATTGAGTAGTAAGATTCCCTGGAGTCCATAGTAAACTTGGGCTTAATGGTACATCATCACTATACACAGGAGAACCATATAAAGCACCATCTTCTCCACTTGGTGGATTTGCTTGATCTAAAACATTATTATCAAAATTAATATACACATCTAATGCAGCATCAATAACTGGAGTTGTAAGCCAATGGTATTGCTCTAAAGGAATTTCACTAGCCGATAAAGCTCTGTTCCATAATTTAAAACCATCTATTTTTCCATTAAAATATTGGTTGCTATATAAAGAATTATCATGAAATCGGATGTTTGCTAAATTGCTGCCAATTTCTACTGAGCCTGAGTGAGGTTTTACTCCATCAGCAGCTTTTGAGCCTTCATTAAAACTAGAGATTAAACTACCATTTAAATATCCTTTAAAATGTGTACCATCAGTTGCATTCTGATCAAAAACAAAACATATATGATACCATTGGCCCACATTAATTGCAGTATAAACAGGTGTCCAGGCTGTATTATCTTCCCATGCTAAACAATATACATTTCCATTTTGGATATATATAGAAAATCCATTTACCGAACCTCCTTCATTATATAAAACTTGTCTTGTATTAATATCGTTTGCTTTGAATGAAAGCATTACAGTTCTATAGTCTGTTGTTAATAGATTTATTAAATTAGAGTTGGCTATACTAACATAATCTGTTGTGCCATTGAATTGTAAAGATTTATTGGTATAATTTAAACTAAGATTAATATTATTTCCATTACAAATTGTAGTATCTGGTGTTGCTACATATTGACTCACTTGATCTATATAAACTTTTGCAGAATCTATACCTTGAGAAACACCACTATAAAATTTTTCAACTTTAACCCAACCTCGATTACCTGTTCCCCATGTTACATTAATAGTTGGAGAGCTAGAACTTGTTGGAGTGCCACCAGTAATTGTCCAAACTAAAGAATCATAACTGCAAGGAATGCTATAAGTGACTGTTTCATTTTGGCAAACAATATTTTGAATTCCTGAAAGTGGATTTGAATTGATGGTTACAGTTGCAGCAAACCTATCAACACTTTCACAATTATTTACTGTTTGAGTTGCATAATAAGTTGTTGCATTAACAAGTTGAGTTGAGGTTGCTAAAGCGACTCCCCCAGATGATGAAGCATACCATTTTATGTCTGAACCTGTTGCAATTAAATGTGCAACTTTTGCCCCTGAACAAAAATTTTGGCTAGCAGAACCAGTTGGTGCAGAAGGAGGGAAACATACAAAGTTTTGCACATTAAGGTAACCAGTAGCTGAAGATGAAAACCATGTATTTGTTTTATTAGATGCAGATGAAGCTGTTGAACCCCATGTGCCAGTTAATTGTGGAATGCCATTAAAATATAACTCATTTGCTAAAATATTATTATTTGTAATACTAGCTTTTGTAGATTCTTTAATGTTAAGAATGCCATTTGTTAAAGTAGAGGAAGCACTAAGTGTAATTGATTTTTCTCCACTACCAGATAAAGTAAGATTTGAGTAAGTTACTCCCGTGTAAACGGTTTGGTTGGTTCCATAATATTCAACTGTACTTGTTGAATTTAGAGTCATGGTTTGAAAAAGATCTGGGAAATTACTACCTGTTTGTCCTCCTGCACTTGCACCTAAACGTATAGTAGATCCTGCATTTAAAGTAAGTGAACCACCAAGACCCCATCTATTTAAAGTATAAGTTGAAAGGTCTAGGGTACCTGCCATAACATGAATATCAGAACTCATTACAACACTACTATTGGCAACTAAATTTAGTGTTGGAGAATTAATTATAAATTTTCCAAAATCATCAGTATGTGAAAATGTTTGATTTCCTGTACCATTAAATTCCCATAAAAGTTCATAAACTCCAGGAGAGTTGCTATAAGTTAGATTAGTTCCAAAAAAGCTACCACCTATAACCATTTTTTGCCCTGTTGCCGGATTACCATAACCATAAATATTACCAGACATTCTTACATTGCCCGTTCTACCAGATGAAGAAGTTGTTGTAAATGTTCTGTTTGATGTAATATCAAAATTTAACCGTCCAATAATATTTACTACACCGCAAACTGCATTAACATTTACTGTTACTATATGGCCAGAAGCTATTATTACACTATCTCCAGCACCAGGTACACCTGAAGGGCTCCAAGTACCAGCAGTATTCCAATTTCCGGTACCTGTACTTGTTTTTGTTTGAGCTGTAACATTAAAATGAAGTATAACACAAAATAGAAAAATAGGGAGGCAATATGCTCCTTTATTTAAAATATTTTTAACTAAAGCATTGATGAAGGTCTTTTTTAACACATTCACACTAAACACACTTCTAACAGTAAAGAAAAAATAACTCATTTTATCATATAGATACAGGTTAAATAGAATAGATTCTACAATTATTATAACGAATTAATTTTCTATATGTTATATTTTTTCTAATGATTTTCTAATCATTTTCTAATTTAATTCTAATCTCTTTAAGCTTAATCACTATAATAACCATAAAATGGTTTACGTTATTATTTGTTTGGTACTCGTAAAATTTGCGTTGATTTTATGAATAAAATAATTCATTTGAAAACTGTGATTCAAAGAAAATTAGCTTTATTGTGTTTTTTATTTTTTTTCTTTTCTACTAAATGCTTTTTACAAGCTGTAGGCATAAGTGAGGTTGCTATAACACCAGATGCATCTTGTATCCTAGAATTAAACTCTACTACAAAAGGGTTATTAATAACAAGAATGACTGAAGCAGAAAGAGATGCTATTGGCTCACCTGCACAAGGACTAATAATTTACAATACCACTAGTAATTTATTTAATTTTTATAATGGAACTACATGGCTAGCTCTAATAACAGCAAACAATATAGTTAATAATATTTCAGGTACAAATAATAGAATTACAATTAATGGAACAAACAGTAATCCTGTAATTGATATAGCTTCTAACTATTCAGGACAAAATAGTATAAATACCCTTGGCACAATTACAACAGGCACATGGAATGGTTCGTTAATTAGCTCAGCATTTGGAGGTACAGGTAATGGATTTACCAAATTTTCTGGCCCAACAACATCTGAAAAAACATTTACACTACCCAATGCTAGTGCTACTATATTAACAACAAATAGTGCTGTTACTGCAGCTCAAGGAGGAACTGGTTTTTCGAGTTATGCTGTTGGAGATATATTGTTTGCAAATACTACAAATACATTAAGTAAACTTGCTGGTGTAGCTACTGGCAATGCATTAATTTCTGGTGGTGTTTCAACTGCTCCTAGTTGGGGAAAAATTAATTTAACTTCACATATTTCTGGTGTTTTATCAATTGCAAATGGAGGAACAAACACTTCAACCGCTTTAAATAACAATAGAATTATGGTGAGTAGTTCTGGAGCCATCAGAGAGGCAACTGCATTAACAAATGGGCAATTACTTATTGGCTCTACGAATGCTGCTCCAGTGGCAGCAAACCTTACAGAAGGTAATGGAATAAAAATTACTAATTCTGCCGGTGGAATTACCATTGCTAACGAACCAACTATTACTCAAGTATCTTTATCATCTCCAACAACCACTACTAGTACAACTGATGTTTTACTAAATGGCATGTCTATTACTCCAGGGGCAGGAGATTACATGGTTTTTTTTACTGGAAATCTTACTAATACTAATGATAGAAAACAAGGAACAATTTCTTTATATAAAAATGGAATTAAAATAACAGATTCTGAAATTAGTACTGAGGGTTTTCAGAAAGAAAGTATAATACCTGTTTCAATTACAAGATATATAACAGGTGTAAATGCTGGTGAAGCCATTGATGTAAGATGGAATGTAACTTCTAATACCGGTACTTTTTATTCTAGAACATTAATAGTTCAAAAAGTAAAATAAACTACTGAAGAGTTCAATAATTAATGAAAAAAATATGTACTAAATATTTTTTAAGCTTTTTTCCCATAATTTTTTATTCGGGTACAAACTGTTTTGCCCAAGTAATTTATAATAATGCTGCAGTAATTACCATCTCAAACAACACTGTCATAAATTCAGATTCTATAATAATTAGTAGTGGTGCTACTTTAAATAATAACGGAACAACAAATCTTATTAGTATTAATAATGCTGGAACTATTCAGGGGAATGGAACTTATAATATCAGCAATCTTTTCTCCAATTATGGAACCTTTAATTGTGGCACAAGTACTGTACATTACAATGGAAATTTTGAACAAACCATTGCTGCATTAAATTATTATAACCTTACGATTTCAAACTCAAGAACAAATAATAATATCACATTTTCAAATCTTGGAACAATTGGTATTGCTGGTAGCTTTAATCCAAATGCAACATTTACATCTGGCTCAAATATTATTGCTGGTACAAGTTTCGATTTTAATGGAAGTGGAGCACAGAATATTCCCTCATTTACTTTTGAACATGTAAATTTTTCGGGAGGAAATACTAAAACCTTAACTGGTCATCTTACCTTAAAAAATTCATTGGCTATTGGTGCCAATACAACACTAGATTTATCTAACTACAACATTACCTTACAATCTAATGCCACATCAACTGCAAGAGTTGCAACAAATGCTTTAACTGCTGCTATAACTTATGGCAGTGGTAGATTTATTAGTGAAAGATATATTCCCGGTAGAAGAAAATACAGATTATTAAGCAGCCCAGTAACCACTAGTGAACTCACAACTTTATCTGCCGGACAAGAATCATTATCTATTTGGGGTAATTGGCAAAATAGTGGAAACAATTCAACCCCAAATATTGGTACAATTATAACAGGAGGTAGTGTTAATGATGGTTTTGATCAACATACATCTACACCATCTGTTTTTAATTATGATGATATTGGGCATAGATATGTGAGCCACTCAACATTACATGGGAAAAATACCAAATACACCCCTCTAAAAGCAGGCGTAGCGTATTACTTTTTTGTATATGGAGATAGATTAAATTCTGTTTCTACAAGCACACCAAATTTTACAACACTCAAAGCTTCAGGAAAAATTTTAATAGGAGATCAAACTTATACTATCAACAGTTCTCAACCTCTTACTAATATAGTTGGCGATTATACATTCTTAGGCAATCCATTTGCCTCTCCTATTGATTGGGCAACACTTCCTAAAACTAATTTAGAAAATACTTATTGGGGTTGGGATCCAAATTTAAGTAACACTGGAGGTTATGTTACAGTAAATAGTAGTGGTGGCGTAACATTAATTGCACCTTTCTCTGGCACTGTTGGTTTAAATCAATATATACAATCTGGTCAAGGATTTTTTGTAAGAACAGCAGCAGCTAACCCTACTCTTACTATTAGAGAAATAGATAAAGTTTCTGATTATAATGTTAATGCCTTTAGGGGTCCGAAAGACTTAGCATTAATTGCTGTTAACCTTTTTTATAAAAACAATGGCAACTCTATTTTAGCAGATGGAACTTTAGCTGCATTTGATTCTAGCTTTAATAACAATGTAGACAAAGAAGATGCTTCTAAACTATTTACCAGTGTAGAAGGTATTGCTATCAAAAATCAGACAAAATTATTAAGTATTGATACAAGAAGATTACCAACCATTGATGATTCTATAGCCATATACACTACTAATTTAAATAAAGATCTTTATACCTTACAGATTTATATTCAAAATATTGATAACAAAAATTTACAACCTTATTTAGAAGATAAATATTTAAATTCTTTACAAATTCTTTCTACGCTTGATACTAATAATATCAATTTCATTATTGATAAAAATAATGCTCTTAGTAAAGCAACTGACAGGTTTAAAATTGTTTTCAAATCCCCTAGCAGTTTACCAGGAAGTGTAATTGATATTAAAGCTGAGGCAATAAGAAAAAATATTCTGGTTAGCTGGACAACTTTTAATAATCAAGGTGTAGAAAAATTTGAAATTTTAAAATCAAGTGATGGTGTTAATTTTAGTTCAATTGGAGAAAAACAACCCAACAATACTTTAAGTAATTTTAATTATGAACTTATTGATGAAAACCCAATTAATGGTGTAAATTATTATCAAATAAAATCAATTTCTGTTAATGGAGTAAAACAGTTTAGTAAAGTAGCTACAGTTGTATTTAATGAACAAAAAGCTTCTATGATTTTATATCCAAATCCAATAAAAGGAAAACAATTCATTATTCAACTTACAAACTTAAATGATGGTATATACAACTTAAGTATTTTAAGTTTAGGAGGAAAATTAATTGAACAACAAAAAATTCAATATCAAGAAATACAAAGAAATCATCAAATTAATTTGTCAAAAACTTTATCATCAGGAATGTATTTAATTAGAATTGAGAATGAAATAACTCAATTAACAGAAAAGATAATAATAGAAAACTAAAGCAAATAAAAAAGGGATTTAGTTTTTACTAAATCCCTTTTTTGTGGACCCACCTGGGCTTGAACCAGGGACCCCCTGATTATGAGTCAGGTTTTAATATAAAATAAAGAACTACTAAACTTATACAAAACACTCATAAACAATACTACTATAGACTTTTATGTATTTAGTGCTACAATTTATTATTTGTTTATTTGGCTTTATTTATTAAATTTGTATGCAAATTGTATGCAAATGATAAAAGCAACAAAAAGTTCAACTGCTAAAACTGCAATTGTTTTAGATACTCGCAGAATAAAATCTCATAAAAAATTTCCAGTTAAACTACGAGTAACATTTGAAAGAAAACAAAACTATTATTCAACACCCTTTGATTTAAGCACTGCAGAATTTGAAAAAATAATGTACGGCAAAAGGGTAAGTGAAAAGGAGAAAACCCTTAAGCAGAGTATTTTAGAATTTGAAACCAAAGCAATTGAAATTTTACAACAGATACCATATTTTACTTGGAGTATTTTTGAAAATTTTTATTATTCCAATAGATTACCAAAGGGCAATGTAGAAGCTGCATTTAATGAATATATTACAGAATTAAAAAGTGAAAGTAGATTAGGTACAGCAGATTCTTACAAATGTGCGATGAAGAGCATTTACTCATTTTCTCCAAATTTAAAATTTGTAGAAATAAATAAAGAATTCTTAACTAAATATGAAAAGTGGATGATTGAAAATGGTAAAAGCAAAACAACAGTTGGCATTTATTTAAGAAGTTTAAGAACATTATTCAACAAACAAGGAATTGATAAAAGTTTATACCCCTTCGGAAATAACAAAGAAAAATATTCAATTCCAACAAGTAGAAATATAAAAAAAGCACTAACACTTGTGGAGATAAAAAAAATATTTGATTATGCAGCAACTCCAAAGTCTACTAAAGAAATGGCTAAAGATTATTGGATATTTATTTACTTATGTAATGGACTAAATGTTAAAGATTTTTGCTTACTGAAGCGAAAAAATATTGATGATGATATTTTGAATTATGTAAGAGCAAAAACACAAAGAAGTAAAAATAATTCTGAAAGAATAACAGTTTCATTAAAATCACAAGCAAAAGAAATAATTCAAAAGTGGGGACAACCATCAATTAATTCTGAAAGTTATGTTTTCCCACATTTAGTAAGCGGGATGACTCCTGAACAAGAAAGGTCAATCATTAAGCAATTAATTAAAACAATAAATAAGTACATGAAGCAAATAGCAAGTGAACTTGGAATAAACAAGGAAGTCACTACTTATTATGCTCGACATAGTTTTGCAAGTGTTTTAAAACGTTCAGGAGTTAGTACAGAATTTATTAGCGAGGCTTTAGGTCATAGTGATTTAAAAACAACTAAAAGTTATTTAGCAGGTTTTGAAAGTGAAACCATACATAAAACTACAGAAGCACTTACAGCATTTACAACCTAAAAATAAAATTTCTTATGACTAAGAAACAAATTAAAAAACAAAAACAACCACATATAAATAAAGAAACAAGAGAGATTAAAAATACATTTAAAAATTGGATGTCTGGTAAGGTTTATCTCAATACTTGTGCTATAAAGAAAAATAAAAAACCTCTACCACCCATTCGTTCAATTTCTGCTTTTAGTGAAAAAGACATTACTTCTATAAGAGAAATACAAAAAAAAATATTTGATGAATCATGCTCAAAATTTCTTGAGGATTTGAAGAAAGAATTTTATTCTAGTTACGAAAATTCTAAACTTAAACTAGATTTCATCGAAAAAAGACTCAGGCACTTAAAAGCACTAACACAACCATCAGGTAGTTATTTTCAAGAAGTTGAAAATATGGTTTGGTTTAACGTCAATAACGAAATTATTATTAAGTTTAGTGAACAATACTTCAAGGATTATAAATATTTTATTAATGCTCATTTAATCGATGGCCAGGATAATAATTATGATTTTATACATAGCCCAGAGAGTAAGTATCAATTTTATTCAACAAAAGAAGAACCTCTTCCTCAAGTTTATGCATCATGCAATTGGTTTTTTATCATGTGGATTACATCTACATACTCAAAAGAAATTTTAGAAATACAAAATAAACCTTTAGTTGAAAATAATATTTTCAATCATTACCACGGCACAATCAAAAATAATTTTGATTCTGTTGATGAATGTAGTTTATATAATTACTTCCATAAAGAACTTGTAGATTCACATATACTTACCGAATTTGATTTTGATAATTACATTAGACATGCATTTGAACTACAAAGACCCCCTACTCAATTATTCAAGTTCAAAAAAGGAGTTAAGAAAGGAGACATTTACAATATCTTCTATCATTATTATTATGTGATTGCTCAAAAGCCATCTAAAGTACAAACAAGATATGCCGAATTATTGAGCAATTATTTCGTAGGATATAAAACTACAAATGTCATGAAAAACTTTAGCAGAGCTTATATCAATCCCATTAATAAATAATAGTTTGAGGAATTTACTCAATTTTCCTCAAAAACTTGAGGAATCAAATCAATAAGCAAATAAACCACATATAGATAGAATAATTTTCCACTTTGAACAGAAAATTTTTCTATTATGTTTAAACTAGAACTTTCCTTTAATGAATTATATAAAAGCTTCACAAAGCTTTGTAGTGACGTTGATTTAATTAAATCTAAGTTGGAGTTATCACCTAGAGAAAGTTCAAGTGATGATAAAAACTGGATGAATATTAAGCAGCTTCAAAATTACCTACCAGATAAACCATCCTTTGCAACTATTTATAAATGGGTTTCAAAAAAGATCATCCCTTACTACAAAAAATCAAAATCCTTAAGCTTTCATAAAAGTGACATTGATGATTGGTTGAAAAGTGGGAGAATTAAAACTTATGATGAAAACACAAATAACATCAAAGAACAGGTAGACTTATACCTTTCTACTAACAAAAAGAGCAAGACTTCAAAAAACAAATTATTTAAAAACACCACCCCACAAAACTAATGAGAGGTTTATTATAAGACGAGTAAATCAAAAGATAATTTCATTCAATATTATTTAACAATAAAAAATAATCATGGCACATTCAAATAAAAGGATTTCAAAAAGGAGGTATTCAGAAGCATTATGCAAACAATGCAATCATCCTTTCACTCCAACAGATGCTAGACAAAAATATTGTACTCCTCAACATCGTATAGACTATCATAATGATAAAAGAAAAGTTGAAGATAAACCTTACAAAGAATTTAATTTAATATTTAAAAAGAATTACAATATTCTAATAGAGATTTTCAACTCAGCACAATATCAGCAAAATGAAGCTGTGCATGAAAATCTATTATTACAATTAGGCTTTATATTCGATCATTACCATACTACAGATATTTCTCGTTTAAATGGCAACATAATTTTTTTCACGTTTGATTATGGGCTTGAATTTATTGGTGATGAAAACAACAAAATATATAAAATTCATAAACAAAATAAAATAAATTAATATGAACATAGAACCCATATCAAGACCAGCAACAATAATCGAACTTTATTCTAATAAAGTTTATTGTATAAAAAACAACAATGGAGGCTTTACTCCTATAATTGATAAAAAACTATTGCAACAAATAGATGCACCTTCTACTAACCTTGCACAAAATCCTTTCCCAAAAGTACCTCTTAAATATAAGGTCAACACATTTTGGCATCAGCACGGTACAAAGATAATTGTTGGGGCTATCGTTGTAACTTTTACTGTTGTCCTTGTAATTGAATTAACGAAGCAAAAAGAAGAGCAAGCAAAGGCTTAAACTAATATTTTATTAAAATATTTATAGCGTCTTACACTTTTAATTTGGATTGCTTTTTAAAAATCAATACGTGTCAATACGTATCACATCATCTCAATCAATATCAATGAAAGTCAATAAAAGTTAATAAGCATCACAATAAATCAATGCTTATTTACATGCTTATTTTTAATGGTATTTTTTATAAATTTATTGCTCTACTTTTTCAATGCTAATGCTTTGGCGTAATGCTTTAGTTACATAAATTAATATTTTATAAAATTACTTTATTAAACATTTATACCAATTAAAGAAACATATACACTTAATTAAATTAGTTGCGAGCAATAAAAGTATTCGTAATAAGTAATCTAATTGCAGCTTTGTAATAAACTTAACAACATGAAAAAAAACATCAAATCAAATTCTAGTAAAGGAACAATTTACAAAATTTATTCAAGCTTCGATTTCGGGAAGGCGATTAGCAAATACAGGGAAAAAAGTATCTAAGGGTACTATTAAAAATTACCAATTTACATTTCAACTTTTGTTACAATATGAAGAAGCTTATAACACTCAACTTAGGATTTTGCTTTTACATAAATCTTCTTTAAGGATTTTACAACAAGAAAAAAATTACTGGAACAAGTTCCAACAGAAATTCATGTCATTTCTTTATAAAGAAAAAAAATATGTTGATAA
>JAGXRG010000020.1 GCA_018335935.1 Chitinophagaceae bacterium
AGATTTGACAGAGAAATAGAGATTAAAGTTCCAGATAAAAAAGGAAGAAAAGACATTCTTGCTATACATAGCAGAAACATGCCATTATCTGACGATGTTAATGTTGAAAAAATATCAAGTGTCAGTCATGGATATGTTGGAGCAGATTTAGAATATCTTTGTAAAGAGGCTGCAATGAAATGCTTGAGAAGATTACTACCTGAGCTTAACATGGAAGAAGAAAAACTTCCTCCAGAGACTTTGGATAAATTGATTGTAAATAATGAAGATTTCCAGAAAGCATTGATTGAAGTCACTCCTTCTGGAATGAGAGAAGTCTTCATAGAAAATCCAGATGTAAAATGGGAAGAAGTTGGCGGTTTGGAAGACGTAAAACGTGAACTTCAAGAAGCGGTAGAATGGCCAATGAAATATCCAGGTCTTTATGATAAGCTAGGACATAAAATGCCAAGAGGTATTTTACTACATGGTCCAAGCGGTACTGGTAAGACCTTATTAGCTAAAGCAGTTGCAACTCAAAGTGAAGCAAACTTTGTTTCAGTTAGAGGTCCTGAATTACTATCAAAATGGGTTGGAGAATCTGAACGTGGAATAAGAGAAATTTTCAGAAGAGCAAGACAAGCTTCACCATGTGTTGTATTCTTTGATGAAATTGACTCAATTGCACCAATTAGAGGTGCAGGAGGCGAAACAGCTGTTACTGAAAGAGTGGTTAGTCAATTACTTACAGAGTTAGACGGTATGGAAAATATGCATGGAGTAGTTGTTTTAGCAGCTACTAACAGACCCGATATGATTGATCCAGCATTACTAAGACCAGGTAGATTTGATAAAATTATTCAGATCCCATTACCAGACAAAGAGAGCAGAAAGATGATTTTGAAAATTAATGCTGAAAAAATACCAATTAATGATAATCCAAATGATCCACAACGTGTAGACATTGATAAAATTGCAGAATTGACAGACGGTTTAAGCGGTGCAGATACTGCTGCAATTGCAAATACTGCAGTATCACTTGTGATTCATGAATTTTTAGATGCACATCCAGATGTCAAAGATATAGAGAAGAGTTCTACAGATGCTAAAGTCACCATGAAACATTTTGAAGCAGCAGTAAAGAAAGTAAGAGAACAGAAGAACCTCAAGATAGGAGAAAAACTAGTTGCTTCCTATTACAGGTAGTTTTTATTAAATAGGCATACCAACTCTCGTAAATGTCAGAATTTAGAGGGTATACGGGTAAATCACTAGAGTTTTTGAAAATTAATAAAATTAGTGTTGGAGATTCGGTCAAAATTTTAGCAGATTTGACATATTTGGGAATAATTATGCCAAGATATGAACACAGTGACGATAAACATCTTGTTCTCAAATTAAAAAGTGGATATAATATTGGATTAGAAATAGAAAAGATTAAAAAAATAGAGATAATATCTAGTCCTAAAAAAAATATTGAAAAAGTAGAAAGTGTGGAAAAAAATCAAAGGTTGCCAAAAATTCTATTATTATCTACTGGAGGTACAATAGCAAGTAAGGTAGATTATAGAACAGGTGCAGTTACTCCGGTTCTAAGTGCTGAAGAACTTAATTCATCAGTTCCAGAACTTTCTAAAATTGCAAATATAGACGCAGAGGTATTATTTTCAGAATATTCAGAAAACATCATGCCAGAACATTGGTTAAAAATTGCTGAGAAATTAAAAGAGCATACAAATTCAAACTATTCAGGCATAATCATAGCGCATGGAACAGATACAATGCATTATACATCATCATTTCTTTCATTTGCACTTGCAGGATTTCCTATTCCAATTGCACTTGTAGGTTCTCAAAGATCCTCTGATCGTGCTTCTTCAGATGCAGCTCTAAATTTGATTGGTGCAGTAAAATTTTTGGTTGATTGTAAAACAAATGGTGTCTATATTGTAATGCATCAAGATGAAAACGATGAAACAATTGCGTGTCATTTTGGAACAAGAGTTAGAAAAAATCACACTAGCAAAAGGGGCGCATTTCAAACTGTTGGAGATGATCCAGCATTTATTGTTGTAGATAATCAAGTTCAAAGAAATGCAAGAAATAATTTTTTTAAAGTAAAAGAATTTCAGCCAAGAATTAAGATCAATACAAAAGTAGCTCTAATCAAATATCATCCAGGATATGATCCTAATCTCTTGGAAAAAATTATTGATATGAATTATGATGGAATAATTTTTGAAGGTACTGGTTTAGGGCATATTGGAAAAATAATGTATGATAATGTAAAAAAAGCAAATGAAAAAGGCATATTCTTAGGCATGACCTCACAATGTATTGATGGTCGAGTAAGAATGACAGTGTATGAAAGTGGTCGAGACTTGCTTGATTTGGGCATAATTCCACTCGAAAATATGATTCCAGAGGTGGCTCTAGTAAAAACAATGTGGACATTAGGAAATTTTCAAGATAGAAATGAAATAAAGAAAATCATGCTTGAAAATATTGCATCGGAGTTATCAAATTAGAGGTTGTACTAGTGTGTCAGAATTTTCCTTAAATGAAGTTGGAGTGAAAGTAGGACTTGAAATTCATCAGCAACTAGCAACCAATAAGAAGTTGTTTTGTAATTGTATACCATTAGAATCTGATGAATATTTTATAAAATTTCTAAGGAAATTACGAGCATCAAAGAGTGAATTAGGTGAATATGATCCTGCTGCACTATTTGAAAAATCTAAATCAAAAACAATAATGTATTACGCTAATCCAGCAAGTAGTTGTCTTGTAGAACAAGATGAAGAACCACCACATGAATTAGATGATGATGCAAAAAAAATTGCGTTAATTATTGCTTCTACATTAAAATCAAATATTTTTAGCGAAATTTATCCTATGAGAAAAACAGTTGTTGATGGATCTAATACAACCGGATTCCAACGTACTATGTTAATTTCACAAGGAGGTAATTTTGAGGTTGATGGAAAAAATATTGGAATTCAATCCATATGTCTAGAAGAAGACGCTGCAAAAAATTTGGGTGATGAAGGTTCTACAAGAAAATTTGGATTAGAACGTCTAGGAATACCATTAATTGAAATTGCTACTGAACCATTTGAAGCAGAACCCCAACAAATCAAATCAATTGCTTTGGGGTTAGGAAGAATTTTGAGGAGTACTAAGAAAGTAAAGAGAGGACTAGGTTCGATAAGACAAGATGTGAATGTTTCAATTAAAGATGGAAGGGTTGTAATTGAGGTAAAAGGTGTTCAGCAATTAGAACAATTAGAAAAAGTAGTAGAATATGAGGCTAAAAGACAACACGGATTACTAAAAATTTCAAAAAAATTACAAGAGATAGAATGGAGTCATAATAATGAGGACATAAGATTAGTAACAGAGCAGTTTAAAAAATGTGAATCAAAAATTATTCAAAATGCTATAAAGAAAAATCAGGAGATCGTTACAATAGTCTTTAAAAACATGAAAGGTATGTTTGGATATTCACCTTATGAAGGAATACGATTAGGAAAAGAAGTAGCAGAATTAGTGAGATTTTTTGGTTTAGGTGGAGTTTTTCATTCAGACGAGTTACCAAATTATGGTATTGAAGAAAAAGATATAGAGAATTTGAAAGAATTTTTAAAAATTAATGATAATGATGCATTTTTAGTTTTAGCTATCCCGTTTGAAATGATGGACATCATTATAGATCAAATAATTTTACGAATTGAACATATAAAAAATAAAGGCATACCAAATGACACACGATTAGCTACTCAGATAGGCGAAACAAAATTCCTAAGACCCAGACCTGGTGCAGCAAGAATGTATCCTGAAACAGATATTCCACCAATCATAATTTCAAAAAAAGAGTTAGAAGATGCAAGAAAAAAAATTCCAAAATCATGGGATGAATCTATTAAATACTTGCAATCAAAATATGAAATTAATGAACAACTAGCAGAACAGATTTTTGATTCACGGTATATTGAATTATTTGAAAAAATTGTTGAAAAAACTAAAATCAATACTACGTTTGTAGCATCGATACTTTGTTCCACAATTACTAATTTAGAAAGAAATGGACTAAATGCTAATTTATTACAAAATGATGACATTGTAAAAACATTTGAATTATTAGATATTAGAAAAATTGCCAAAGAATCAGTTGAAATAATTTTTGAAAATATTATGTCTGGAAAAGCCAAAACTACTGAAGAGGCAATTAAAAATACTTCAATTGAGGGTGTTAATGAATCAGATTTAGAAAAAATCATTGCAGAAATAGTTGAAACAAATCAAGAAATTGTCAAAAATCAAAAAGAACGAGCTATTGGACCACTAATGGGAATTGCTATGAAGAAATTAAGAGGTAAAGCATCAGGCGAAATGGTAAACAATCTTCTTTTAAAAAATATCAAAATAAAATTAGAAAGTATCTAATTCAATGCGGGAAGTGGGATTTGAACCCACGAACTCCTAGAAGATAAGGATCTGAACCTTACGCCTTTGGCCAGGCTGGGCGACTCCCGCAATCTGAATTTTTGAAATCCTGAATAAGTTTCTTTATTATACTGTTTTAGTTAAAATACATCGGATTAACAAATTACATAGAAAATGGAATTTAGAGAGATTTATTGTAGTAATTGTAAAAAAATTCTAGGACGCTATAACATAAAATTCTATAACGATGATAAAATTAAAGAAATAGCAAACACTCATCACATAGATCACATACGAAGCGGTCATCAGGTTACAATAAGAAAATTAATCAAAGATGCTAGATCATAATTTCAATTTTTCAACAGCTTCAGATAATGTAAAAATTCTTTGAACTTTGGGATCAGAAATATTTTGATTCCACGGTTGTGAATATAATAAAACATTCTTTTTTCTTTCTAAAAATTTAATTACATTTAATGGTGAATCATCAATAAAAACATCATAATCTAAATCAGCTTTCAATGGACCATCAATTACCGAGATATAATTATGATAAGTTATATCGTGATGCTTGAGCCAGTTTTTTACAAAAGAATCAGTTGAAAGTTCCCTAGCTGTAACAATATCGACTTGTCCAAGATTTGAAAGTTTTTCTGTAATTTCTGACAGATTTTCCTCAGTTGGAAGAATCACATTCCAGTTTTTCCAACATGTAGATAACTCTTCATAAAAATCATATCTATTAATTTTGAATTTTTTCCAAAAATCCCAATTTGTTATTTCATCTTTAGAAATATTATCTCTGATTTTATTACTGTAAATTAACCATGATGTGATTACATCTGCTAGAACGCCATCCACATCTAAAGCTATTTTCAATTTTATTACCTATTAATCTGCTTTTTGGAATTCATCTAAAAGATTTTTTTGATGCTTACTGAGTTTTTTGGGAATATTAACAACAATTCTTACGTATTGATCGCCTCTATTTTTGGAATTCATGCGTGGCAAACCTTTGCCTTTTAATTTTATGATTGTATTTGGTTGGCTTCCTGATTCCACTTTAATTTTTTCAGTTCCATCCAAAGTTGGAACTATAATTTCACACCCTAAAGCAGCATCAACCATAGATACATCTTGATCATAAAAAATATCCATATCATCTCTCTTGAATTTTTGGTGAGATTGTACTCGAATTCTAACAATTAGATCTCCATTTATTCCACCTGGCATTTCGTTGCCTTCTTCTGGAACAGTATAATCACCATTATCTACACCTGGAGGAATATCAAAAGATATTTTTTTGCTACCTTTTTTCTTACCGTTTCCTTTACATGCGCTACAAGGGGTTTGGGTGATTGAACCTTGTCCTCTACATGTTGAACAAGGTACTACTGTTACAAATGATGCAAATCCCATACTTCTGCTTTGACGTACCTGACCTTGACCATTACATGTAGAACATGTATTCTTGTTTGTCCCAGGTTTACATCCAGATCCAGTACATATTTCACACTGTATTTCTTTTTGCAAATCAATCTCCATTTTTTTTCCATGGAGAACATCCTCAAGAGTAATAGTAGTTTGATATAGAATGTCTGAACCTCTTTGTTGCCTATAGTTAGTTCCTCCTGTTCTACCAAAGATTGATTCGAAAATGGAATCAAACCCACCATTTCTTCCAAATAAATCACTAAAGTCGCCACCTGCACCTTGAAAAATATCTTCGTTACTATATCTTCCATCTACCCCAGCATGACCATGTTGATCGTAAACCTTTCTTTTTTCAGGATCTGAGAGTACAGCATATGCCTCTGAAATTTCTTTAAAATGTTCACCAGCTTCTTCAGATTTATTACGATCAGGATGAAATTTTAATGCTAATTTTCTATACTGTGCTTTAATTTCATCAGAAGTAGATGTTTTAGAGACTCCTAAAACCTCATAATAATCACGTTTTGCAGCCATAAATCATCCTTTAATTGTAATTGTTGTATAAACGGTAGAATTTGTTAGTTTTTGTTTTCATCGGAAGATGATTCAGTATTTTGCTGAGCATTATCTTGATCTTGTTGACCATCAGTTCCAGCGTTTTGCTGATCTGTGTTTGGCTGAGCAGAATTTTTGTAAAGTTCAGTTGTTATTTCATTTACCAGTGTTTTTAAAGTATCAAGTTTTGGTTTAAGAATCTCAATTTCCTTATCAAGAGATTCTTTTACTTCTTTTACAGCGTCAGTGACTTTGATTCCTTGTTCTTGTGAAATTTTTTCTTTAAGATCATGATTCACAAGTTTTTCAACTGTGTAGATGAAACTTTCAGCCTCATTCCTTAGATCTATTTTCTCTTTTTTCTTTTTGTCTTCATCAGAGAATTTTTCTGCATCTTCTTTTAATTTTTCAATTTCTTCTGGTGATAATTTTGAGTTAGACGAAATGGTAATTTTAGCTTCTTTTTTTGTTCCAAGATCTTTTGCAGTTACATTAATTATTCCATTTGCATCAATATCAAATTTTACCTCAATTTGAGGAATTCCTCTAGGAGCAGGTGGTAAATCTGTGAGATTAAAACTTCCTAATGAAACATTATCAGTTGCCATAGGTCTTTCCCCTTGGACCACATGAATTGTTACTGCTGTTTGATTATCTGCTGCAGTAGTGAATACTTTACTTTTTGATGTTGGAATTGTTGTATTTCTTTCAATTAATGGTTCTCGTACTCCACCCAAAGTTTCAATTCCTAATGTTAATGGTGTAACATCAAGCAATACAATATCACTAGTTACATCTCCGGCAATGATTCCAGCCTGAATTGCTGCACCCATAGCCACTGCTTCCATTGGATCAATACCAGATTCAGGTTCTTTACCAAGAACTTCACCAACAAATTTTTTCACTAGTGGAATTCTTGTAGGTCCCCCAACCATCACAATTTTGCTAACATCTGTTTTTGATATTTTAGCATCTTCAAGTGCTTTTTCTATAGAAGGTTTACATCGTTGAATAATTGGGCGAATTAAATCGTCAAGTTTTGCTCTTGTTAGTCTTAGTTCAAGATTTTTTGCACCAGATGAGGGATCATGAGAGATGAATGGAAGGTTAATGTCAGTTTCCATAATAGTTGAGAGTTCAATTTTTGCTTTCTCTGCAGCTTCTCTAACTCTAGCCATTGCAGTACTATCTTTAGATAGATCA
>JAGXRG010000021.1 GCA_018335935.1 Chitinophagaceae bacterium
CAAACTATCTAAGCAAGGTTTACAAGTTGTATTAAAAAAATACTTCGATAAAAAGCAGCAATTACTTGATAAATACAAGCCAATACAAATGCAATTATTTTGGTATTTATTTGATAATAGAGTAAGAGTAGTAACACCCAAAACAGGTAAATCTTATTACATTTTATATGATTGTGCTACTACCTTTTTTCCTAAAGCTTCTTATGCTGCATATTTTTAAAATCATATTGCAAAGAAAATAACACCAGTTCTACCAAGCATGTTGCTTCACTTGCTTTATTCTTTTGGCTTCGCAATAAAAAAATAAAAAATCACATAAGAATAAACTTGTATTTTTAATTTACAAATGTTCTTTGAAAAAGTGGTTACATTAAAAGCCGTTCGGACTTACAATGAGTGGTATAAGTTCTAAAGCTGAAAGTACCCTAACCAATAAATACAAATACAATGGTAAAGAAGAACAAAGACAAGAATTTAGTGATGGAAGTGGTTTAGAATGGACTGACTACGGAGCAAGAATGTATGATAACCAAATAGGACGCTTCCATACCCAAGATAGATTTGCAGATAAGTATTTAGAAATGACACCATACCATTATTGTGCAAATAATCCAATGCGTTTCATTGATGTAAATGGTGATTATATTGAAACAAGCTATACAAAAAAAGGAGAAGATGGAAAAGAAACGACGATTAACTTGACATATAGGCACGGAGCTACAGAGAAGGAATGTGGTTTTTATGATGCAGATGGTAATAAATACAATCAAGGTTCAGATGCAACAGGATTTGTAGATGAAGTATTGAATGCCTTACTAACAATATCCTATATTAATGACCCTCAAATAACTGGACGTTTTTTAGATGTTGTAAATGATAAGGACTTTAAACACGTTATACAAAAGGGTGGTGAAAATCAAGGAGACAATCCGATTGTTAATGCGGATGGTAAAACAGTCGGTAATATAGTTACTTGGAATCCAAATCAACGTGGTGAAGATGGAGTTTATAATAAATACGGATCTTTAGGTCACGAGTTATTAGGACATTCTTTTCAAATAAAAAATGATATAAATAATCTTAATAAATTGCCTAATGGTTTATGGGAAACAGAAGCTGATGCCAGTAATATACAAAGTATAATTAGATGGAGAACTAATCAAGATAGACGAAGAGAATATTATTCCATCTTAGATGAAAAAAATCCAATTAAATCATATGATGTTAATGGCAAACCAGTATTTAATTTAATTCCTTTGAAAATTCCTGAAAACTTTTTTCTTTGGTATCCTCCTATTAAAAAAAAGAAGTAAAATGAAACTAAAATTATATATACTGGTAGTCATTTTTTTTGCAGGTTCTAAAGTATTGCTAGTAGTCGGTTGTCCTAAAAATGACACTTGTAGAATAAAATATTTTAAACAAGTCCTTTTTAGCCAGAGTCATACCTCACCATTTTTGGTGGTGAAGGTTAGAGATAATAATCTCATTAAGACTATATTGATAAGAAACTGTTATTTATTTGATTATTATAAGTTGAAATTTAGTTACAATATTAAAGAATACGAAGAAGCATTAACTTTTTTTCTTTTAAGCGATTCTACATTGCCAATTCAAATTGAAAGCCTATCATCTTATAATTTTTCTATTTTAAATACAAACTCAGAAGTAAATAAATTTTATTCCAAAAAAGGCTTTGATAGAGCTAAAGAGTTTTACTTAAAAAAGTCAGGAGATAGTTTAATTGGACGAATCTCTTTATTTGAAGGTCTTGATATATTTTTTAAAAACAAGTACTTTTTAAAAACAAGTGATGAAGGTGGGTATCTTTACTTTGAAAAATTTGAATGTAATTAACATAATACAATGATTACCCAGCTCTACCAAGCATGTTGCTTCGCTAGTTTTATTATCTTGGCTTTGCAAGTTAAAAAAAATAAAAAACAACATTACAATAAATTGTATTTTTAATTTACAAATGTTCTTTGAAAAAGTAGTTTTATTAAAAGTCGTTCGGACTTACAATGAGTGGAATAAGTTCTAAGGCTGCAAACACACTTGCCAATAAATATAAGTACAATAGCAAAGAAGAACAACGCCAAGAGTTCAGTGATGGTAGTGGTTTGGAATGGGTGGATTTTGGGGCTAGGATGTATAATAATCAGATTGGGAGGTGGATGGTTGTTGACCCTTTAGCAAAAGAAAGAAGTTGGTTAACACCATACAATTACGTACAGAATAATCCTTTGAATAGAATTGACCCCGATGGGAGGTTAGATGACTGGGTAGAAAGTGCGGATGGAAAAATTTATTGGGATGAAAACTCAACTTCTCAAGAAACAACCAAAGAAGGAGAAAAGTATTTAGGTAAAAATGTTCTTGTTGGAACTCATAATCGTGATGCAAACGGAAATGAACTAATTAATACCGCTCAGTTTGACCTTTATCTTGAAAGTAATAAAGAAGGTCCTTCTGCAAAAATAATGGGTAATACAGTTCCTGCCGATAATACAAAGGCAGGGACATTGGCAGAAGGGCTTTATAGTGCAATATTCGGACATAGAAATGCTGAAAAATACAAGAATGAATTGGCAATAAGAATTTATAACTTAGATGGAACAGACGGATTACCAACACTAAATGGTAATCCTAATCCAGTAAGTGATGGAAAAACATTAACTGGAGTTCTATTTCATATGGGAAATAATTATCAAACTTCACTATTTGACTCTAAGGGAAATGCATATAGTAGTGGATGCCAAACGAGTGGGTGTTATCCCAATTCACGAGCTGCACACAATGAGTTTATGAAAACGGTTGGAACAGACTTTAAAGGAATTTATTATTTACGCTCTAAACCTGTATCTACCTCACCCTAAATTGTATGAGATGTCATTAAAACAATAACATTATGAGAAATTTATTAGTGCCGTTATTATATTTTATTCTTTGCTTTTCCTTCAAGGCTCAGGAAAAGCAAAAGAGAGAATTAACATTTACAAAGTGGGAGTGTAAAATAGCAGAAGATTGCATTAACACCTATGAGTTTATAACTGACAGCACGTTTAAGTTTTTCAGTTGTGAAATGGAGGATGTGTACTTTAGAGATTACTATTTCAAAGATGGGTTTTTAATGCTTGATGAAAAAGAAAGTATTTATGATAAAAATCTTACTGAATCTTCGATACATAGGTCGGAGAGAAAATTATACAAAGTGATTATTGAGAAGGATAAATTAAAACACTTATCAATGAGTACTTGGACAAATGATAAATGGGTTCAATCAGACTTTAAGTTTGATAGTAATTATATTTATATCAAAAAATGAAAGAGTTAGCTCAGCTCTACAAAGCATGTTGCTTCGCTAGTTTTATTATATTGGCTTTTTAAAAAAAAATAATATCACATTACAATAATTAGTATTTTTAGTTTACAAATGCTCTTTGAAAAAGGCGGTTACATTAACAGTCGTTCGGACTTACAATGAGTGGCATAAGTTCTAAGGCAGAAAGTACCCTCCAAAACAATAAGAAATATAATGGAATTGAGTTTGATGAAGATTTAGGTTTAAATATTTACGAAGCCTTTTACAGACACTTAGACCCACAAACTGGAAGATGGTGGGAAATAGACCCCAAGATTGAATGGGAAATGGAAAATTGGAGTCCCTATAATTCAAATTTTAATAATCCAATTATTTATAGTGACCCAAAGGGAGATTGTCCACTTTGTATTATACCAATACTTATTGGGTTACTTACTACTTCAACTCCAGCTAATCCACCCTCATCATTACCAATACAAAATAGAACTGAAGCAGCTACAAAGAGTTGGGAAAATGCAGTACATAATCGAGATGTGCAAATTGTTGGAGCATTGTTAACTGGTGGTGCGAAAGTTATTGCCAATGCAATAGATAATACTTATAATAAAGTTGAAGAGTCGGTTCAAAAAAATAATACTCAAGAGTCAAAGGCTAAAGAACCTGAATTAAGAGTAAAAGAGATTGGAAAAACCAAAACAGGGGAAACAAGAGTTAAAGCAGAACGTGGTGAAACCAGGTTAGATATTACTAATGATAGAGTGAAGGAATATGTTAAGGAACCAAGAAATCCTAAAACTGGTGAAAGGCAGGTTAATTTTAAGAAAGAAGGCCTTCCTGATAATAGTCAAATTATTCCCGGGTCTAAAGGGTTAAAGCGTACACCAACTCCAAGTGAACAAAAAATTCTTGAAACAAGTAAAGTTAAAACAAATCCATAATAACATGAATATTGATACTGTAGTAAAAAATTTTAGGCTTTTTATTTTGTCTTCTTGGGATTCCTTTTTACTTTTTAATGAACCTGAAAGTACAAGAAGATTTGAAGAGAATACAGACAATTGGCTTCAGGCAAATTGGGAAGTTTTAGTAGAAGCTAAGCTTACTGGAGTAAATGAGTTTTTAGAAGCTTATGGTAATGGAGCAGATTGTAATTCTTCAAGCAGTAGAATTTGTTATGCTGATAAGCTGCCTACACATAGAATTAAATGTGCAAATACAACAATTAGAGATATAATTAAAAATAAAAAAATTGTCATAGAGAATATGTATTTTGACAGATTTATCAGCATCGAAAATAAATATCCTATTGTTGTACCCCCATTTGATTATGTGTTGTTAACAAGTGATGACGACACTGCGATTGTTAGTGTAAATGAAGTGATTTTTGAGCTTGAAAAAATATAAAGCAGTTTGGCCTTGATAAGCATATAAATAAGTTCATTCAAGCAAGTTGCTTCACTAGTTTTATTCTTATGGCTTTGCCAATAAAATAATTTTAATTTCACATTACAATAACTTGTATTTTTAATTTACAACTGTTCTTTGAAAAAGTGGTTCCATTAAAAGTCGTTCGGACTTACAATGAGTGGCATAAGTAGTAAGGCAGTAACTAATGCACCTGAAAATAAGTATAAGTTTAATGAAGCCACAGAATTTAATAACACGTTTGATATTAGTCTGTATGAAACTAATTTTAGATTATTAGACCCACAAGTGGGAAGGTTTTGGCAAATAGATGCACTGGATGGATTATCGATGAGCCAAAGTTTATATCAATTTGCAAGAAATAATCCTTTGAGTAGAAATGATAAATTGGGTTTGACCGATTTACCAGTCACCGATCCAAATTATATACACGATGATAAGCCTTTACCAGAAGTTGTTGTTACTAGTAAACCAAAAGAAAAAAATAATTTACTAGGTGGTTGGTATTTTGCCAAAGCATTAGATAATTACACACAACAACAAAGAAAACAGGACCAATACGAGTATCAACAATATGGATTGGGCAATTTAAAACAAGTAAGTCAACAAAATCAAAAAAACTTTGCACAATGGAAAAAGGCAGATAATGAATGGAGGCAAATGTCTTTGGGTATTGTGTGCTTAATAGTTGCACCTGTATTTGTTGCAACAGCACCTGAGGCAACTGTTGGGGCAATAGTTAGAAAAGTTGCATTCAGTTTAAAACAAACTTTTGCCTTGAAGGTAGAATCAAATATTGCTAATGGCTTGGCAGATTTAACATCCCAACTCACTTTTAACGGATTTAAATTTGGAGAAGTTAATATAACCTCTGTTATTTCAAATACCTTAATTGGAGGTAACCTAACAGGTTCGGCAATTACAAATTCACTTCTTGGTTCTACGGTAAACTTAAGTTTTAATTCTGTTACCGAATCTTTATCAAGTGGAAGTTTAGCTCCACTTGGTCCTAATAGTTTAACAAATTGGGGAGCTAATTTTGTTACTGGTTCAATAGGTAATCGATTAGGTTCAACATTTGGAATGGGGCTTTTTAATGATTTTGGCAGCGGGTCTTTCTCAAATTATTTTGGCAATTTATGGGGGAACAATGTTGGTTCAACTATAAACTATATTTTAACTCAGTAATATATGAAAAATAATAAAAAATACTTATATATTTTTCTGATATTGTTAATTATTTTTTTCTCATTTTGCATTTTTAGAGTGTATCTAATTTCAAAAAACAAAACTATAGTTCAAGCAATAATTAAAAATGTCTATGTATCAAATAGAACATCTCCAATTATTGATGCTGAGTTTTATTATAAAAACATAAAGTATAAATCAAGCACTCGTATAAAAGGTTATGATTGCACGTTAGAGAACTTTTATAAAAGGGCTTTCATGAGAAAAATTTACGTAATTTTTGACTCATTAAACCCAAATAATAATATTCTAATAACCGAAAGGAGTGATTATAAAAAATATAATTTACCTTATCCTAGTTATATCGATAGCTTGAAGAATTGTAACAAATAAGAGTAACAACGTAAATAGTATTAGAGATTCTATAAGTATTGTTCAAGGCAAATCAGATAGCATTTCTAATATTCAGCCTGAATGCCAAAAAACAGTTAGAGAATTTTTGAAATGGTAAAAGGTTCATCCCAGCTCTACGAAGCATGTTGCTTCTTTAGTTTTTTACTTTGGCTTTGCAATTAAAATAATTTAAACCACATTACAATAAATTGTATTTTTAATTTACAAATGTTCTTCGTTTGGCATTAGATAATACACCAGAAGTAAAAGTTACAATGAAAGTTCCGAAGGGAGCCTTTTCAAAATCAACAATAATTGATGCCGCAAACAAAATGCCTGGGGGAGGTTTGGAAAGGAAAGCATCAGGCAATATTCCTGCTGAAATTATTAAAGTAAAAGAATTAAAACAATAAAGTAAATATGGAGTGTAGAGTTAATATACTTGAACCATGGGAATCAGGAACAAACAAATCAATCAAAGGGGAAATATTGCAAAATACTGGAAATCAATTTTTACTTTCAGTTGTAGAAAAAATAAATGTAAAAGGTAATTTAGCCCAATTCTTTGTTTGCAAAGTAAAAAATGAGGTACTAAGAACTCAATTTAATAACTGTACAAATGGCATTTATGAAATTAGTATGGTATATGATAAAAACATTAATAATGCATTACAATTAGTACCTGACATTAACGACTACCGAGGCAATTTTTTAACGGGAGAAATAATAATTTAAAGTAAAATCTTTACTGGATTTTCTTTCCCAACTTAGCCTAGCCTATCCTTAAAAAACGTAGGCTAGGCGTATGTATTTGCTATACTAACAAAATCAACACTTGCTTTATAAAGCATGTTGCTTCGCTAGTTTTATTACATTGGCTTTGCCAATAAAAATTATTTTAAACATCATTAAAATAAAATTGTATTTTTAGATAACAAATGTTCTTTGAAAATGGTGTAGCATTATCAGTCGTTCGGACTTATAATGAGTGGGATAAGTGCGAAAGCTGAAAGTACACTTGTGAATAAATATAAATACAATGGCAAGGAACTACAATCAAATGAATTTAGTGACGGTTCTGGTTTAGAATTATTTGATTATGGTGCAAGGATGTACGATGCTCAAATAGGAAGAATGCCAACACAAGATAGATATGCTCACGCCTTTTCTTCAATTAATCCTTATCATTACTGTGCAAATAATCCAATAAGTTATGTTGATGTAAATGGTGACTATATC
>JAGXRG010000022.1 GCA_018335935.1 Chitinophagaceae bacterium
AGCAGTTTTTTAACACAAGATCTGCTTTTTTGTCACCCATAGCTACTGAATTTAATGAAGAAATCGAATTTGCTAGGCTCGAAGTCACAAATTTTCTTAGATTATGCACCTATTATAGATTCAATGCTTAAATTACCGTTGAGGCGGTTTTTTTCATATGAACATACCCAAGGTTATGCGAAAGTATTGTGCAAAATGTAAAACACATACTGAGCAAAAGGTCTCCATATACAAGGCTGGAAAAAGAAGGGGTTCAGCAAGAGGAGAACGTAGACACGCTGAGCGTAAACGAGGGTATGGTGGACAAAAATTCCCAAAACTTGCAAAACCTGCAAAAACTACAAAGAAAGTTACTCCAATAATGACATGCACAGTATGCAAAAAGAAATATAATAAAATAGGCATTAGAATTAGAAAATTTGAGTTGGTGGCAGCATGAAAAAAGATCACGTTGAAATTCCAAAGCCATCAAGTAAATTCCAGAAAGTCAATTGTAATGAATGCGGTGAATTACAAGTCGTATATTCTCATGCATCACAAGTTGTCGTATGCAATTCTTGTGGCAACAATATTGCAGAGCCAACAGGTTCTAAAGCAAAAATTAATGGCAAGATATCAGGTAGTGCTGAGTAGATCATAATCTTGTTTTGTATTTAGATTAAAAGCAATTCTTTTGTCATCAACAATTATAAATTTTTCAGATACATTCTCCATAGTTAAAATTTTTTTTGTATTTACTAATGAAATTCCAGAATAACAACATTGTTGATTCTCAAACTCAAACCAATAATCAGATGAAAGATGTAAAGAATCAAGAAATTTTTTTGTAATAATTATTGCAGTCCAAACATTTTCTAGACTGCATTGAGTTGTAATTTTTTTAATAATATCGCCATCTAAAAATGGTAAATCAGCAGATGTAATCAAAACAAAATCATTTAATGATTTAAGAACTAAATTAAGATCACTCACATAACCATCCCCAGGAGTATTAAAAAGTTCAATATTGTTTTCTTCTAAAAATTTCTTTGTTTGTGGGGAATTAGAACTAGTGATTGCCAATATTTTTGAAAAGCAGTTAGAATCTCTTAAAGCATCAATGACATGAAGTATCACAGGCTTTTTATATTTTAGAAGGAGTTTTTCTCCAGTTAATCTCATTCTACTTCCTTTGCCACCTGCCATCACAATACCAATCATAGTGAAACAAATACCAAAAGTGATGTAAGTCGTGTCAATTCATTTGTAGCTCCGAAAACATCTCCAGTGATTCCTCCGAAACTACGAGTACTCAAAATAACTAGGAACATAGTTAAAGTTACGCCTATTCCAAATACGAGTAAACCTATATGGCCACCAAGCAAAATCATAGGGATTAAAGTAATAACAGCTGCTGCTACCAATTTACTTTTATTTTTCATCAAATCGATAAAAGGAGAATTGGAACCTAGAGATGCAGATTTTCCAATACTTGCCATTAAAACCATTGAAAATTTTGCAATTATTTCACTTAGTAAAATTGCTAAAAATAATTGATATCCAGTAGATAATGATATTGCAATTAATAATCCCACAATATGCAAAACTATTGTCACCATCCCTGCAGAACCAGTAGAGAGATCTTTCATTGCTGCAAGTTTTTGTTCTTTTGTACCTTTTACCATTAAACCATCAGCAAAATCTGCTAGACCATCAGTATGATGTATACCTGTAAGTATTGCAAATGAAGTAACAACGAGTAAACTTACTATCAATGGATCTAAAAATAACGAAAGTCCAAATCCTATTGATCCAACAATTAAACCAATTACAATTCCTACGATTGGAAAAATATACATGTACTTTGCAATTGTTTCAAGATTTGAATTACCAATTGGAATGATAGTCAGAAATGAAAAAACAGAACCAATTTCTTTAAGCATGAATCCACCAACCTAAATATGATAAAAGTAAAACCAGTGGAACCACAACCATGCCACAAAATAATATCGATGTAACTTTCATTATTAAAATTGCTGACCTAACATGATCTTTAGTAAATGAAATATTTCCATCACCTAATGAATAGTGATTCAGTTTTTCAAATTTTGTTCCTAATGCTCCTGCAATAGCTGCCATTGGATAACCAGCATTAGGACTTTCAGTTTTCTTTCCATCACGAATCATTATTTCAAAAGATTTTTTCCAGTTATTTCCTAGAATCATCGCACTAACTACCATAATTAATCCAGTAAGTCTTGATGGAAGGTAATTCAAAATCGTATCACATTTTGCTCCAAACCACCCAATATTTTTGAAAATATCTGTCTTGTACCCAATCATAGAATCAGCGGTATTAACTACTCGATAAGCAAATGCACCAGGTAAACCAAAAAATGCAAAATAGAAAAGAGGTCCGGTTATACCATCAACCGTATTTTCACTAATACTTTCTAGTACGCCTGAATATACATGATTTTTATCAAGATTCTTAGTATTTCGCTTTACGATCATTGATAAGTTATCTCTAGCAGAAGAAATGTTGTCCTGCTCTAGTGCAGTAACAACTGCTATTGCATGTTTTTCCATTCCTTTTATTGCAATAGTTGATTTTAGCAATACACATCCTACAATTACTGAAATAATTATGTAGATGTAATCTATAGAAATTAAGTTAATTCCAATTTCCACAAAAATAACTAATGAAACAACTATTCCAATAGAAATTAAAATGATGAAAATACCGCCAAGTTTTTCTAAATTTTCTGATGAATTTTTTGCATGAGGGGTTAATTTTGCAATTAATGATCCAATCCAAGCAGTAGGATGAAATTTATTTCTTGGATCTCCCACTGTGAAATCTAATAGGAGCGCAAAAAATACAATTAGAATTGATTCAATTAGCAACTGATCATCCTCTCTATTTCAGCAATATTCAAATTTGATTTTACTAATTTACTAAGTTTATCAATTTCATTTTCTATTTTAACAAGATTTTTCTTATTCCAAGTCATATTCTTGGCATTAGCATTCAAAGAATCTTCCTCAGGCAAATCTAAGTTAATCATCGGTATAGTCCCTAATATCGGGCGATTTGTTATTTCTTTAATTTTTTTAAAACCTGGTTTTAGTATATTGATATCACCTCGAAATTTATTAATTACAAAACCTTTGACTAACTTTTGATATTTTTTCTCCAAAAGAGCCATAGTGCCTACAATGCTGGCAAATGAACCTCCTCTATCAATATCTGAAATTAACAATACTGAAGAATTAGATATTTCTGCCATTTTCATATTTGCAATATCAAATTTTTGCAAATTAATTTCAGCAGGAGAACCAGCTCCTTCCAAAATAATCAAATCGTAATTTTTTTGAAGAATCTTAAATGATTTAGTAGCAATCGCTAGTCCTTTAGTTGTTACAAATTTTTTATAATATTCTGAAGCGTGCATTTTTTTAAACAGTTTTCCATTGAGGTATACATCACTATAGTAATTTCCTAGAGGTTTCAACAAAATTGGATTTAGATCTGAGGTAATTTCACATCTGGCTGCGATTGCTTGGATTGCTTGGGCACGAGATATTTCAAAATCATTTGTTTTATATGCATAATTTGACATATTTTGAGACTTGAATGGTGCTACTGAAAATCCCTTATCTGAAAAAATTCTACATAGAGATGTAACCAGTGTAGTTTTTCCAGATCCAGATGATGTACCTTGTATCATTAATGATTTCATAACTTCTCCAAAGCATTGATTAGTTTTTGATTTTCTTGTCTTGTCTTTACAGCAATTCGGATATAATTATTATTTAATCCTCGAATTGTTCTACAATCACGAACTAAAATTTTTTTTTCAAGTAGTTTTTTTTGTAATACATTTGATTTTATTTTTGTTTTTATTAAAATAAAATTTGTAGAGGTATCAATACATTGAAAATTTTGTAGTTTAGAAATGCTATTTATGAGATACGAAGATTCTTTTTTGATTATTTTTTTAACTTTATCTAAATAAAATCTATCTGATAGAGCAGTAGATGCTGCTTGTTGTGCTAATCCAGAAATATTCCAAGGAATATTAATTTTATTTAAAACTAAAGCCATTTGTTTTGAACCTATTCCATAACCAATTCGTAATCCAGCTAATGCAAATGATTTTGTCAAAGATCTTAAAATAAATAAATTGGGATATTTTTTGATTAGATAAATAACAGATTCATCATAATCTGGTACTAATTCAATAAAACATTCATCTACAAAAACTAAAGTTTTCTGTTTATTTGCCAATATGATTATTTTTTGTAATGTTTTTTTTGAGAGTAGATGCCCAGTAGGATTGTTTGGATTGCAAATAAAGATGCATCCGTTATTTGGAATTTTAGAAATAAATTCATCAATATTTTTTTCTAGATCCATTGTTTTAAAAAATGTAATTTTCGCCCCACATAGTTTTGCTGCAGATTCATATTCACCAAATGTTGGAATCGGGATCAAAACATGTGTTTTATTGGATAAAAAAGATCTACAGAAACTATAGATGATTTCTGTAGCACCATTTCCTACAACAATTTGAGACGATGGAATTCTGGTATAACGTTCTAGATTTTTTCTAAGTTGAATAGAATCTGAGTCAGGATAGATTTGTATTGAATCAATCAAATTTTTTATTGTTTTACGAACAATAGAAGGAATCCCAAGAGGGCTAATATTTGAGCTAAAATCGACAATATCTGAATTTTGGTTGTTTATTGAAAATGGACCACCGTGATGAATTCGTTTATGTTCAGATATGTAGGGATTGATTCTCATAATTTGAAATATTCTGTGCTAATATAGTATGTTTTGCTTAAATTCAGAAAACGATTATTAATTGTATGAATGGATTTTTAGATCATGGATAAGAAAAGAGTTGCAATTGTAGGAGTTACAGGTTCAGTAGGTCAAGAATTTGTATTATCATTAAATAATCATCCTTGGTTTCAAGTTACACAGATAGCAGCATCTGAGCGATCTGCTGGAAAAAAATATCTTGAAGCAATCAGAGATCCAAATAGTGGAATAATTTCATGGGAAGTAGATGGACAAATTCCTGAATACATAAAAGAAATGACTGTGAAAAATATTAGCGAGTTAGATTTAACTCAATTAGATTTGGTATTTTCAGCAGTTGAATCAAAAGCAGCTAGAGATATTGAAACTCAAATAGCAGCAGAGTTACCAGTTATTTCAACTAGTTCAGCTTATCGTTATGAAGAAGATGTACCAATTCTAATTCCTGGAATTAATGATGAACAATCAGAATTATTAGAAATACAAAAAAAGAATAGAAATTGGAAGGGTTGGGTTGCACCTCTGCCAAATTGTACCACTACAGGTTTAGCAATTACTTTAAAACCACTTTATGAAAAATACGGTGCAAAAAAAGTTATGATGACTTCAATGCAAGCAATATCTGGTGCAGGTCGTGCTCCTGGTGTATCTGCAATGAATATCACAGATAACATCATACCATTTATTGCAAAAGAAGAAGAAAAAGTAAGAATTGAAACTAGAAAAATTCTAGGTAAATTGATAAACGGAAAAATTCAAGATGCTAACATTAAAGTCAGTTGTACATGTACTAGAGTTCCAGTAATTGACGGTCATACAGAATCAGTTTTTGTGGAAACTGAAAAAGAGATTGACTCACAAAGTGCAAAACAAGTCTATGATGATGCTAATAATCAGAGTACCGTGGTAGGACTTCCTTCTTCTCCTGAAAAGTATTATGCATTTCATGAAGATCCAACGCGACCTCAACCAAGAATGGAACGTAGTGTGGGTGATGGTATGACGACAACAATAGGAAGAGTTGAAAAAGAAGAGTTATTTGATCATGGATTAAAGTATGTGTTATTCTCACATAATAAAAAAATGGGTTCTGCAAAAGGAGCTGTTTTGTTAGCAGAGATGCTTTACAAAAAAGGTAAAATTTAGAGTATTTTTTGAAATTTTTACAATAATAACTTTATAAGAACCAGAAATCTAGATCGTTTCGAGAGTTTTAAATGGTAAAAGTTGATGATTTAGATTTACAAATTTTATCCGAGTTGTCTAATGATGCTTCAATTTCAATTCCAAGATTATCAAAAAAAATCAATGTAAATTCATCTGTAGTTTATTCTAGAATTAAACGACTGATAAAGCGTAAATTAATTGAACGTTTCACAATTGTCGTAAATGATACAGAACTCGGATATAATGTGAAGGCATTAACCGGGATAAATATGGATACAAAAAAACGAGATCATATAATTGAAGAATTATTCAAAATAGAAGGAGTCAGAGAAGTTGCCGAAGTTACAGGAAGATTTGATATTCTGGTAACTATGTATGCAAAATCATTAGATCAAATGCATAAGATGGTATCAGAAAAAATTGGACGTATTGAAGGAATCCAGTCATCAGAATCATTTATAGAAATGAAATCACGTTCAAAAGCAATGCCATATAAGTCATCAAAGGATAGCGACTAACATTGCAAAAGCAAAAATCTGAATCTCGTGTTGCAGTATATTATGAATTAACTAAACCAAAAATTTGGTATCTGCTAGTTTTTACTGCATTTGGAGCAACTTTAACAGCATCCAATATTTACGGAATTGAAATTTCTTTACCTACATGGGCATTGATGCTATTTTCTGTTGCTGCTGGATCTGCTGCAGCCAATACGCTAACTAACTATCATGACAGAGACATAGACGCAATTATGGAGAGAACAAAAAATAGACCTCTTCCTTCAAAAAGAATTTACCCTGCAGAGAAAGCAAGAAATTTTGGACTTGCATTAGCTGGAATCTCGCTTGTATTAGCATTTGGAATTTCATTTACAACAACTCTAGAACAAGGAATTTGGGCAACAGTCTTTATTGCATTTGGTTTGTTAAACAATATTCTTGTTTATTCATACATGTTAAAACGAAATTCTAGAACAAATATTATTTTAGGAGGTTTATGTGGTGGCTCTCCACCAATGATTGGTTGGGTAGCAGTGACTATGACAGATTTATGGACAATGGGATTAGCAATGGCAGGTCTAGTGTTTATTTGGATTCCAATGCATATTTGGGCTTTGACTTTACATTTCAAAGAAGATTACAATAAAGTTAATGTTCCAATGTTGACTGCTGTACAGTCTGAAAAGACATCTGCGAGAGCAATTGCGGGTTCAACTTTTGTTATGGTTCTTTTTTCAATTGCACCATTCTTTTTAACAACAGAGAATGGAGAACCCATGGTTGGTCCAGTTTATCTTTGGACTGCTATAGCTTCAGGTGCTTTAATGATAATATTATCAGCGTGGGTAATTGCAAAACCAATGGAAAAAGCATCATGGACTTTGTTTAAGTTCTCTAGTCCATATTTGGCAGTTTTGTTTATTGCACTAATGGTAGATTCAGCATTATAAAATACTGTTATTGATATCTAAACTGTTTAGCTCTTTCGTAATTTCAGAATGAGATTCAACAAGTAATTCAATTTCATTTTGTAATTGAGATGAATTCCAGTTAGATTTAATCAACAAAGTTAATTTTGTAACAATATTCCACTGAAGATTATTTTGTTGATCAATTAATTCAAGAAATCTTTTTCCCTTTTCATCTTCAGACATAATTTTTTGATATTATACAATCATAAAAAGTTAACATGAATATCTCGATATCAAATGAACACATCTAATTTTTAAAAAATAAATTTGCAATTTTGCTTCCATGGTAATTATATAATTTTATAATTTTATTAGTGAATATAGGTAGCAGAAGGTATTGAAATGCAGTATAACAGAATGCAAGAGTAAAGCTGAACAATCAGTCAAAATAGGATTAAAAGAAACCAGAAAATTATGTAAATATCACTATAATTTATTCAAAAATAGGGAAGAAAAACACTCACCAATCTTTAGCAAGGCATCAGAATTTAAAAAATAAACTAGGTATAATTTCCACGTTATAGAATAATTGAAAACTTTAACATCTACTATTTTTAACATATTTTATGGCTACAAGCAAAAAAACCAAGTCAAAAAATAAACCAGTAAAAAAAGCAACTTCTAAACCAATTAAACAAACAAAAACTACATCAAATAAGCCAGAATTTGAAAAAGCTTGGAAAGAATACAATTCAGCATTAAGTGTATGGAAAGAATCACTTGCCCAATGGCAAAAAGCTACAAACGATACATTAATGACATATCATGATGCCTGCCAAAGAGCATTAGAATCAGATACAGAATTACTAAAAAAAGTCAGTTCCAGTTGGGAAAATACTTGGCAAGAAATAGGTCCAGAATACATAAAGCAACAAACTAAAATGATTGAAAATATCTTTAAAGAAACTAACATCGAGTCAATTAAAAAATTCAATGAACAGTGGGAAAAATTTCTAAAAACATCTGGAGATGACTCAATTAAAGCATATCAAGAAGCCATAAAACAATTCAATCAAGCTTGGCAAAATACTCATACATAATTTTAATATTTTTTTAATTCAACTTATTAAATTATTTTTAGATTATTTCATTAATGTAATTTCATTTGAAAAATAAATTATATCTAATACATCATTTAGATTAAATGGTTTTATAAGAAATGCAAGTACACCTAACTTAGTGCATTCATTAAAAATATCCTGATCATCATTTCCAGTAATTACAATAATTTTTGAAGAATGATCTTGAGATCTAATTTTTTTTAAAACACTTAACCCATCAAGGTTAGGCATTACTAGATCTAAGAAAATAAGTTCAGGTTTACTAGAATAATATTTTTCAATTGCTTCAATACCATCGCTAGCTTCAGCTACAACATCATGATTATGAGCTAAAAGAAAATCTTTAAGGAGTGAACGAGATTCCTCAGAATCATCAACTATCATAACTCTAGTCATACATTATAGATAGTATTGATGAATTTAGAGGTATGAGTGTATGAGATAATGACTTACACGTATGATAGCCACAAAAAATAGGATTATAATTGGTCTAATTGAATTCGATTTTAAATGGAGATTTCGATAGAACCTTGGAAAAAATTGGTAATTCACGAGGTTATTGAATACAAATTCGATGACTGGGTAAAGCAAATAGCATTTAGTACCAGATCATCAGGAGGTGCAATACCAACAATGCAGTGGACAAACGGGATTGTTTTTTCTCCTGCTAATTTTCCAACAACAAATGTTACAGTTGAAGAGCAATTAAAGGGAATACTTCATTGGTCATCGGTATCTTTTGCAATTAAAGAAAAATTTGAAAAACAAATAGTAATTGAAAACGCAACGATTAATCTTGTTGATGTTAGTGTAAATGAAATCTTTAAAGAACTTGCACTAAATCTTAAAAAACAATCAAAATTTGCAATTAATTCTGGCAAAATATAATGAATATAGAAAAAGAAATTGAAGAATCGGAATCCATTCTAAAAAAGATCAAACAGTTTGAACCAGATCCATATTATGTAAATTATTATTTTAATTCATATCTTTTTTCAATAAATAACACATATCATGGAATTTTTGAAGAAGCAAATAGAGATTTTGGATTATTCATAAGTGAGTATACTAAAGATGCCTTTTTAGAAAAAGCATCTGAAAAAAATGATCAAAAAGCACTTAGTTTTGGGATATGGTTTGAAAAAAAGTATGATGAATATCATCAAAGTGGTTATCCAAATTTTATTAAAAAATGCTGTAAGCTTCAAAATGACGGTAAAAGATTTCCAAAAATCAAGATAATGATTAATGCAAAGGAGAGATACGTTAATGATCCTAATCAAGAAATTATATGTAATATGAAATATGGAAAAATAGGATCAAAAGAGGAATTACAGATAGAAATTAGAAGGCAGTTACCGATATTTTTAGAAATAATTAATTATAAAAGAAAAAATTTCAAAGAACCAATTATAAATAAAAATCAAGTTTCTGTTTCGACGTTTTTAGATATTGATGGAAATGAAGATGTGGGTATTTTAGATGCATCTAAAATTTACATTTCTGTTTTGAAAAGAGTTGTATTTGAGGCTAGAGAAAAAATTAAAGAACTAACTAGATGGACATAATTATTAAAATCGCAGTGATAAAAATTTGTTAGATATTATTTCTAATAAATAAAATAGGATTGACTCTTAATTCATAAGATTATTTGTATTTGGGCCACATGGTATTCCAAGTTTCTGCAAATTTTTTCATCATTTCACCATAAGCTTTCATGCTTTCCATCCCAGATGAATTTAGAGTTTGTTGCCAATTTTCTGCAACTTGTTTGAATGTAGATGCATTAGCTTCATTAAGTGATTTTTGCCAAGCTTCACCAAATTCTTTGAAGGATTTTATTCCAGCTTCATTAAGTGATTTTTGCCAATTTTCACCAAACGCCTTCATAGTATCTACGCTAGATTCTTTGGCTGCTTTTTCCCAAACCTCATTAAATTTGGCTTGCATTTCATTTGTTGCTTTTTGTATTTGTTCAAATACGGTTTTCCAATTTTCAAGAGATTTTGAATATTCTTGCCAAAGAGAATCCCAATGATTTGATTTTTCTTCAGAGGTCATAAACTATATTTGTCTTTGAGACACTTAAACTGTTCCCTAAAAATTACTTGCTAGATTTTTTACGATTTTTTAATCTCTCTTCCATTCTAATTTTTCCTTCTGCAAATTTTTGTCTATCTTCATCGGTTTTAAGTAAGAGTTTTGGAGCATGGGTAGGTTTTCCATTTTTATCCAATGCGACAAAAGTTACAAAAGCTGTACCTGTAATAGTCTTAATTCCAGTTACAATATCTTCTGCTTCTGCCTTTACTTCGATTTCCATTGATGAGTTATGAACGTAATTTATTCTCGCATTTAATTTTAGAACATTTCCAACAAAAACTGGTTTTATGAAATTTACACTATCCATACTCACAGTTACTGCATTTGATTGAGCATGTCTTTGAGCTACAATTCCTGCAACCATATCAATATGTTTGAGAATTTCGCCCCCGAATACGTTTCCTGCTGGATTGGCATCTGAAGGAAACATTCGAACAATTACATGTGCGCTGGACTCTTCTGGACTTTTTTCTTTTTTGGGTAAATTTTCAGGGTTATTTTGCAACAAGACAGTTTAGATTTAATCTAATTTAATTTAATCAGTTATACAAATTACTATTTGAAATAATTATTTAGTTTAATTTTATTTATTTTTGGAATTTTTGCTAATTCAAATCCCTCTTGACGTTTTGAAAGGGATTTAGTGGCATCTATACCCATTTTTGCAGTCTTTAGGTTCTTTTGATCACTAGAAGGATCTAGACTAGATCCTCGTACATTTTTTATTATCAATAGATCTGTATCAGCTTGAAATCTTGTTGCCATTGCATATTCAACAGATTCAGCATTATTAGGATTAATGTCTTCATCTACAACTGTTACTTGTTTTAATGAACGGTGAGATTCAAATGTTTTTTTAATTATTTTTTTAGGATCAGAATCTTTTTTCTTTTTTATTTGAACTACAGCGTGTAACCAGTTACATCCTCCATTTGTCATAGATACTTGCTTAGTTTGAGGAAATGATTTTTTTAATTCTCCATTTAATTTTGATTCAATTGGCATTCCCATTAGTAATCGATGTTCAGAGAAACCTGAAAGAACATCATGAAAAATAGGATTATTTCTATAGTATAAAGACTCTAACTCAAAAATTGGTTGAGATCTATGGTGGTCATAAGTTTGTAGCATTTCTACCATCCACTCTGGATGAGTTTTATCTTGTAGAATTTTTCCCTCCATTACAATTTCAGTTCCTGAAGGAACATGTAATCCAGTGTAAGGAAGTTTAGATAATGTAAGTTTTCCACCTAAAAGTGAATTTGCAATATTGATTTCATCTTTACCCCATTCAGCTTGATATGCACCTGCAATAGATATTGCCGGATGCACACCAACGGTTATTGCAATTTTAAGATCTTCATTATGTTCCTTAGCATCAATAAAACATCTGTGTAGATGTCTTCCTTCTACCATTCTAATCGAAAAATGAGTTTTATCAATTGGCATCAGTCTGTGAAATGATGAATTTTGTTCGCCAGTTTCAGGATTCTTAACATATGCAATAGAAGAAGTGATAAAAGGTCCTGATTCTTTTTCAAAATGCGTAACAATAGGCATGATAGAGATGTTTTTTGACTTGTTCTCCATGAATTTTCCTGAAGAAATAACTTTTGGTTTTTTTGCTTTTTTAATTGCAAAAATCATATTTTCATGAATTTTTTCTTCAGTACTTCCAATTGCTTGAGCAAATCTTTTTCTAGTTCCAACAAGATTGGCAACTAAATTAAAATCACTTTCTGCAATATTTTCAAATAAAATAGCAGTGGAACCATCAACTTTTGCAGTAATTCCTGCAATTTCATATTTTGTTGATACCTTTTTTTTAATAATTTTTAGATCATCGCTTTTCTTTATCAAGGAAAGATAATTTCGTAAATCTGTCAATTCTGAATCATCTCCATAATTTCAGTCATTATAGCTTTTGCAGTATTAGGATCTAATTCTTTTTGAATAAAAGCTGAAACAATTGCAATACCTTTCATCCTAGTACTGATTCTTTCTGCAGTTAATTTCAGAAATAAAGATTCAGATCTGGATGGGATCACAGTTGTAGTAACAGGTGTTGGACCAGTAGCTAATGAAACTACCATTGAACCTATCTTATCAGATCCTTCTGATATAGAAACAAAATAGCCATTTTCAAACTTAATTATTTTTAAAAAAAAGCTACGTCCCTCCAAATTAATGGTTTTTTGTAAAAACCCGTTTGGAGAGTTCAATGTGCTATGAACAAATCTTATGCTTTTATTGCTATTGATTCAGTTTCTGGGATTGATTCCAATTTTGCTTTAGCAACTTTTGGTGCTTTAGCAACTTTTGGTGCTTTAGCAACTTTTGGTGCTTTAGCAACTTTTGGTGCTTTAGCAACTTTTG
>JAGXRG010000023.1 GCA_018335935.1 Chitinophagaceae bacterium
AAAAAAAAAAAAAAAAAAAATATTGTATGTTTTTTTTGAATTTTTTTTTTATTTTAAAATAAAAAATATTTTTTAAAATTTTATAATTTTCAAAAATATTTTTATATGTTTTTCTATAAATATCAACAAAAACATTTTTATTTAAATCGTGTTTTAAAAGATAAAAATTAAAATTTAAAAAAAATTCAAATCTATTTAAAAAGAAAAAATTTTTTAATTTTAAAAAAATTTTATAATTTACTTTTTTTTTAAAAATTGAATAAATTTTTTTTAAAAAAAAAAAAATATTAAAAGAGTGGAAATAACAGAAATAAAAATATTCAACCATTTAATATTAAAAAAAAATTATATTTCTATACTTACCAGGTAAAAAACCTATATTATTATAATCTAGATCAGAATTTTTTTTTAAGCTAACATTCATTTTTTTTAAATTAATTAAATTTAAAAATAAAATATCTTTATTTAAAAATTTGAATTTATTTTTTTGAAAATCATTATTTTTAAATTTTTTTTCATTTCTTAAATTTTTTAAATAAATAAAAAACCATTCATTAAAAAAAAAAACTTTTCAAAAAATATTTATATACTCAATGTAAAAAAAAGAATAAAACTCATTATATTTTAAATTTATAAATTTATTTTTAAAAAAATTATATCTAAAAACAAAAAATATTTTATTAACAAAATAAGTAGATTTACCATTTGACCAAGTACGTTGACCATTTACAGGTAAATTGAATAAAAATCTAAAACCTCGATAACAAAATATTAATTGAAGAAAAAGTAAACTTAAAAAATAATAAAATTTAAAATCGAAAATTTTAAAAAAATCAAAAATGTTATGATACAAAAAAATATATAATTTTTGTTCTTTTAAATTAAAACTCGTAGATTCGAGACGTTTTTTAACATTAAAAAAAAAAAAAAAATTAAAACCAAATAATTTAAATTTTTTGAAATTTCGCAATTTAATTATAAAAAAAAAAATTTATTTTTTATATTATAATTCAAATAGTATAAAAAATTAAAAAATATTGATAAAAAAAAATTTTTCAAAAAAACATTAAAAATTATAATCAACCATTTATTTTTTTTCAATAAAAACAAAGAACCACATATAAAAAACATTTTATATTTAACATTTTTTTTTTTTTTTAAAAAAAAAATATTTCTTTTTAGATAATTAAAAAATAAAAAAAAATTTTTATTCAAATTAAAAAAAAAAAATAAAAAAAAACAATTCAAAAAAATTCAAAAATAAAAAAAAAAAAAATTTATATCATTTAATTGAGAACTTCAAAAAAGATTTAAACCAACTCTATTTAGTACAGGACAAGATTCTTTTCCCATTATTTTAACGTTTTTTTAAATTTTTATTTTTTAAAAATTTAAAAAAACGTCTAGTAAATAAAAACTCACCTAATTTATAATTTATTTCAAAAATTGAAAATTTCATTTTTTTTAAGTTCAAGCCATTATATAAAAATAATTTTAAATTAAAAAAAAAAAAATTTATAAAATAACTCAAATCGAAAATTATCTTATTTCTAATTTTTACTTTCCAATTAAAAAAAAAAATTAAAATTTTCAAAAAAAACGCATAATTTAAAAATTTTTTTAAAGAATTTTTTTTTATCATAAAGTTAATGTTTAAATTTTGCTATCCAACCTCATAAAGATACTTCAGGTTTATTGGTTTTGGTACGACCGCCATGCGGATGGTCTACTGGATTCATAGCAACACCCCTAACGTTGTTTTTTTTTAAAATTTTTTTATTTAAACCAGCTTTACTTACTACACAAAATTTGTTATTATAACCTAAATTTCTACCTAAATAACCAAAAACAAAAAAATTAACAATCAAATTTTTACCTGATGGTAACTTTAAAAACAACAATTTTAACTCAAAATCTATCTTTTCTATGTATATAAATGTACCATTGCTTTTCGCAAAAATCAACTTATTTTTTACACAAATACTATTTACATATAAATATTTATCAAAAAAAAATAAAAAATTGTAAGAACCTAATTTAAAATTTTTAAAAAAAATATAAGGTAAAAAATTATTAAATATGTAATCGCCTAAAAACAAACCACTACTTGCATTATTCAAAAAAAAAATCCCATTCGAACTACAAAAAAAAAATAAATAATTTTTATATTTATATTTTATTAACTCAAAAACCACACAAAATTTAAATCGTATTAAAACTCCTAACTTACATTTATAGTTTTTAAAATTATAATTATAAAAAATCTGCAATTTTCTACCAAAAATATTTTTATTTTTATTTTTTAATTTTAATTTTTTAAAAAAAAAATTTGAAAAAATTATATTACCAAATCTATAATTATAAATTTTTGAACAAAACCTACTACTTTTTCGTTTATACGCATTAAAATTTAAAAAAATTTATTAAATAAAAAAAATAAAAATACTCTAAAAGCTTTCAAATAATAAAAAAGAAAATAAACAAAAAAATTATAAAAAGTAAAAAAATAAAAATCTATCTTTATAAGTTTTTTAAAACTAAAGTTTGTTAATATATTATTATAAAATTTAAAGAAAAACGACAAACTACTAAAATAGATTTTTAAAAAATTTTTTTTTTTTATTAAAAAAGCTCTCCTCTTCATTTACTTGTCTAAATAAAAATTTTTGCAATTGTAGAACACCAAACATCAATGACTCAGCAGTTGGAGGGCAACCAGGTACATATATATCAACTGGGATTAATCTGTTACAACCTTTTACAACAGAATATGAATAATTATAATAACCACCACCATTTGCACAACTACCCATAGAAACAACCCATTTAGGATCTAACACTTGCTCGTATATTCTTCTTAAACCAGGAGCAACTTTATTTGTAACAGTTCCGGCAACTATAATCATATCAGATTGCCTAGGTGAAGCTCTAAAAATAACACCAAAACGGTCAAAGTCGTAACGACTTAAAGTAGCGTGCATCATCTCAACAGCACAACAAGCCAACCCAAATGTTAAAGGCCAAAAAGATCCCTGGCGCGCTCATGAAACAACAGCATTAACAGGAAATACTACATAATCTACTCTCAAAAAAAAACAATTATAACTTTCTAAATTTTCTACGTAATTTTTTTAAATTACTTAAAACTGATTTAACACCATATAAAGATTTTCTAGAAACTCTATTTTGTACCGGTATTAAATCTAATACACCTCTTATACATTTTAGATATAAACCAGGCAAATCCCTAGTTCTACCATTCCGTATTAAAACTAAAGAATGCTTTCTTAAATTATGGCCAATACCAGGTATATAAGACACAGCTTCCTTTAAATTTGATAAATGCAATTTAACAACAGGACGCCTCGCAGAATTTGGTTTTTTTGGTGTCATTATTCGAACTTTCATAACAATACCTTTCGCTTGAGGTGAATATTCTAAATACGAAAATTTTTTTATTTTTTTAAAAAAAAAAAAATTTATTAAACAATGTAACAAAAACACCAATATAAAAATAAAATTTTACATAACTATATTTAAAAACAATCAAAAAAAATCAACAAAAAATCAACAAAAAATTAAAAAAAACCCAAACAAACAAATAGTTTTAAAAAGAAAAACATAATTCTTGTACCTTTCAAAATAAAAAAAAATTTTTTGTTTAGAATTGAATACAAAAAACCTAAAATTCTGTATATAAAAAAAAATTACAAAAAAATTTAAAAAGCTAAATAATAGTAATAAAAAAACATTATGTTTAAAAACAAAAAAAATTAAAAAAAACAATTTGCCAACAAAACCTAAAAAGGGTGGAATACCAGAAATAGATAAAAATAATAATAAAAAAAAAAAAATAAAAAAAAAGTCAACTCTAACTTTATTAAAATTTGAAACATATATTAATTCGTTTTCATTAAAAAACAATATAAACAAAAAAAACAAGAATAATATATAAAAATAGAAAAACAAATTTAAAAAAATAACAGAAAACATAATTCTTTTTAAATCTAAAAAATTCAAATATTCCAGCATTTTTTGAATAGAAGTATATTTAATTCATGACATATAAAGAATGCAAAAAATATCAAATCAGAAAAAACAATAAAAAATATGAATTTAAATTTCGGACCACAACATCCAGCAGCACACGGAGTTTTAAGACTGATAATTCAACTAAATGGTGAATTGATAGAAAAAACTGACCCTCATATAGGGCTTTTACACAGAGGAACTGAAAAATTAATAGAAAATAAATCATTTATACAAGGATTGCCTTATTTTGATAGATTAGATTACGTTTCAATGTTAGCGCAAGAACACACATATTGTTTAGCAATAGAAAACATAAACAATAAAAATAATTATAACAACTATAAGGCAATGATAAGAACTTTATTTGACGAAATAACTAGAATTTTAAATCATCTTTTAGCTGTAGCTTGTCATGCATTAGACATAGGAAGCATGTCCTCAGTTTTTTGAGCTTTTGAAGAAAGAGAAAAATTAATGGAATTCTATGAAAGAGTTTCAGGAGCAAGAATGCATGCAGCATTTTACAGGCCAATAAACCGTTTTAACAACAATGCTATCTCAAATACTTTATTAAATGATATTCTTTTTTTTTCAAAAAACTTTTTTAACACTTTAAACGAAATGCATAATATCTTGACATATAATAAAATATGAAAACAGCGATTAGTAGGTATTGGTACATATAATTTTAATTTATGCAAAGAAATGGGTTTATCCGGAGTAATGAGTAGATGTGTTGGTATAAAAAGAGACTTAAGACTGTCAAAATCAGAAACATATGCTAATTACTATTACTTAAATTTTAGGAGTTTCATAGGGCAAAACGGGGACTCATTTGATAGATATTTGATTAGGATGAATGAAATGAGTGAATCGATAAACATAATAAATCAAATAATAAAAAAAATAAATAATAATAAAAATTTTAAACAAAACAATTTTTCTACATTAATAGAAAAAAAAGATATTTTAAAAAAAAAAAATGACTCTTTTATGGAAAATATTATTCAACATTTCAAATACTGAAGTGAGGACATTCAAATAAAAAACAACTTTTCATGACAATCAATTGAATCACCAAAGGGAGAATTTTCTGTTTTTTTAATATCATCAAATAGAAATTATCCATATAAATGTAAAATTAGATCACCAGCTTTCCAAAATTTACAACTTTTAAACAAATTAACACTTGGACATTATCTTGCAGATTTAGTAACTTTAATTGGTACAATAGATATAGTTTTTGGGGAGATAGACAAATAATGTTAAAAAAAAAAAATAAAAATCTAATAAAATTTATTATAAAAAAAAAAAAAAATTTTGTTTTAAAAAGCATTATACATAATTATAAAAATACTTCTATCCAAAAAAATTTTTTTAAATTAAAATTAAATAGAAATAAAAATAAAAATAAAAAAATTTGTTTTCTTTCGAGCAAACAGAAACAAATAAAAAAAATTTTTACAAAAAATATTCTAAACAATTTTTCAATTTTAAAACCTTTATTTAATTACTCAAATAAATAAATGGCAAATTCAATAAATAAACAACAACAAAAAAAATTAATAATTATATTTTTTTTAAATTTTGTAATTATTATGTTTTGTTTAAAAACAAAAGTGTTCTTTATTTTTATTAATGTCCAATATTTAACGGTAAAAGAAAAAAAAATTTTTTTTATCTCCAACATTAGATATAAAAAATTCAATTTTTTTAAAAAAAAAAATTTATTTTTTTTTTTAAAAATAACATTTTCTTTAAAAGGTTTAAAATTCAAAAAAAAAAAAAATATATTAATCTCAAAATTTACAAAATCATTTTTTTTAACAATAAAATCAAACAGTATTTTTAAAAAAATAGAAAAAAATAAACTACTTATATTATATAGAGAGAAAAAATTTTTTAAATTACAAAAATTTTTAAATCTAATAAACACACAAAATATATTTAATAAAAAACAAACAATTTTTAATAACGATTACTTCAAATTAAAAAAGATTAAAAAAAAATAATAAAAAATAACCCTAAACAACCACTCAACGTATTTACAGTCGATCTACTTAATGATAACAAATAATTAACATTAGAATTACAAAATCTACCAAAAGAAAAAAAAAATCTTTTTGTTTTCGAACTACCAGCCAACGAAATTTTACCGTTTACTTCAAATAAAGCACCAAAAATACCTAAATAAACACAAATATATTTAAAAAAAAAGTATATAATATACTTTAAAAAAAGAAAATAATTTTTATGATTTTTAAAATTTAAAATATTTAAATCATTTTTTATATTATTCAAAAAAAAATTACAATCACACCGTAAAAAACTTAAATAAACAAAATTTAAAAAATTTAAAAAATATAATTTTAAGCCTTTTAATTTAAAAGAGTTTAAAATCCGAATAGATATCATAAGTCTTTCCCAAAAATAGTTATAAAAAAAAAAATTTTTAAAAAAATCAAATTTTAAAAAAACTCTCTTCTTTAAAATTTTCCTTATTAAAAAAAATTTTAAAAAATAATCAAAAAAATAATTAAAATATAATCTTCTTTTACTATAAAAAAACAAAAAATTATTAAAAAAATAATAAAAACGTAACAAAAAAAATAAATAATAATTTCAATTAAATAAAAAAAAATAAAAAAAAAAATTTAAAATTTTAAACAACACTTTTAGTTTTAAAAATCATCAAAATAGTAAAAACTTTATCTAAAACAAATTACTTTCTTTTTTAATAAATAATAAATTTACATATAGTTAAGAGTCAAACCTTTAAAAATTATTTAATGTTGTCACGTTTTTATTTTCTAAAATTTTAAAATTTAAAAAATTTTTTTCAAAAAAAAAAGAAAATTTAACAAAAATAAAAACAAATCAATTCTTTTTTAAACCAAATATTAAATTATAACGTAGATAAAAAAACTTTAAATAAACAAAAAAATATTCAAATATATAAAAAAACACCTTATTATTGTAAAAATTACTATTAAAAAATAAAAAATATAAAAATAAACCAAAAATAACAAAAAAAAAATAAAAAAAATTAACAAAAAGTAACAAAAAAAATAAAAATATTAATAACATTTTATAAAAAAAATGCTACAAAATGGAATTGAACCATCAACCTTTAGGTTTTCAGCCTAACGCTCTACCACTAAGCTATTGCAGCACAATTAAAATAAAAAATAAATTTAAAAAAATAAAATTAAAAAAAAAATATAAAAAAAAAATAAAAATAAAAAATTTTCAATTTAAATACGAAAATTGATCAAATCTATATCTAGGTAAAGTACCTCGAGTTAATATTGCAAATATACAAAAAAACAAAATTTTGACTAATAATACAAAATAATACATTTTTTATTCTACATTGAATATATAACAAAACCGACAACAAAAGATAAAAAAACGAAAGTCTCCATTAATGCAAAACCCATCAAAGTCGAATTAAATAGATTTTCATTCTCTTCAGGATTTCTAGAAACTGCTAAATTATAACCAGCAAACAAAATACCTGTACCTAAAACTCCAAAAGCGATAGGTAACATACAACCGCCTAAAACTAACACTTTTACTGCTAGAACTAGTAACATGATAGCTAACTCATTAATTTTATAAAAATATTAGTACGGATAATACTTAACAAAGAATTATTTAAACTCAAAAAATCTAACAAAAGAAAAAAAAATTTTAAGAAAATAGATTTTTTTATTAAATTGACAAATACTCTATAAAAAAAAAATCAAATAAAAAATTTCTTTTTCTGCGCATTTAAAAAAAAAACTTCTTTTTTTTTATTATAAAAAAATATATAATTAATTTTTTTAAATTCTGAAAAAAAAAAAAAATTTAAATTTTTATAAAAAGGATCTAATTTAAATTTTTGAATAAAATAATTACTGTTTTCATAGTTTAAAAAAAAAATATAAAAATTTCAATAATATTTATAAAAAAAAAAAAATTTTAAAAAAAAATTAAAAAAAAAATGATAAATAAAGTACATTTTTATTTTTATTTTATAAAAAAAACTTAAATATTTATTATTATTAACATTTTTACAAAAATTAAACCTTAAAAATGGCTTTCATATAAAAAAATCAGTTATAATAAGCATCTCAAATAAAAAATAAAAATTTAAATTTAAAATAAAAAAACTCTTAAAAATGAAAAATTGCAACAAATTCTACAAAATTAATTAATAGCAAAAGATGCAATTATTAAAAATGAAAAAAAAACATTTATAATACTACTATATGCGAAAAAAGTTTTTATATATTGTATATCAAACAAAAAAAATAACAACAAAAAAAAAATAAAAAAATTAAAAAAAAAAAAAAAAAAAAAAAATT
>JAGXRG010000024.1 GCA_018335935.1 Chitinophagaceae bacterium
ACAACATAATTATCTGGTTAAAAACTTGAAACCTGTTATACTAAAGCATTTGAAATCTTGTCACCATTAATAAAGACATATGAAGATCTTCTTGAAATGGAGTTTTCTTCATTGATTAAAAAGAAATGATTTTTAAAAATAAAGGTAGTTTTTTATTATTAATTAAAAAATTTTATTATTATACATTCTTTTTTCATTTCATGTTGAAATATATTTGATTTACGAAGGCTAAACATTAAAATAACCATATGTAAAGAATATTACATTCAATTCTACTTAATTATTATGTGTTTATGCAAATTTAACACGTAATTTATAATCCTGACCTTTAAAGTTAAACCCACCTGAATAAACATGATTCATAATCAATTACTTTGCATCTAATGAAAAGTTCATTGAAAATATCTTGTTTTCAAAATCTTTAAATAGTGTTTATTTCGGAAAATGTTATGATAATGTCATTTTATTCAATAATTAATCATTTTCAACATCATTAATATCGGTTCCACCATTGGTTTCAATAATTACTTTCGATAATTCATAATAATCAAGCTTTTTACTTAAATCATCTGATTATTCAGTTGCCCATATCAAAATAAATGGTGCTATTGATTTATAACTTGATAATTTAAAGTCGTACCAACTTGATGTACTTGCTATTGATTCAAACTTCTATGTTGTAAAAACTGGGTATACATATCTAAAATCATAAAAATTTTATGACAACATTTATCTTTAGAGTGATTATATAATTGATATGTATTATACATATAATTAACATTGTGTTAATAATAAATCATTTTATGCTATTGTTAATCCTTAACCACCAACGTTGGTTGGAACCGCATCTGAAAATTTAAATTTAATAAAATTATTTTCACTTTTTATGAAATTACGATAAAATTGCATATTGTAGAATATTGGTAATGATATCATAAATTAACGACTTGCCCCAGCTGTTAATTAAATTGCTGACGATGAAATACCCTTGATTGTTTTTTGTTAATCAACGTTTTGATCTTATTCAATTTCTAGATAATTGTATAAATTAATTATTTCTGGTTTTATCTGTTCACCAACAATATTTGTATCATTGTAATAACCTAGTTCTTTTATAAGATAACTAATTGATTTTGGTAAATTAGCTGTATCTGTTGAGTGTGTATTTTGAATTGTAAATTGTAAATAAAATTTTTATATTAATCCTGGAATACTTTCAACTTTACATTGAATTTATTGACCTTGTTTAAATGGCCGTGTTATTGTTGAATCGAAATCAAATTTTTTATATTTAAATTATGATGTATATTATTGGGTTTATTTAAAGTTGTAATAGTTTGGTTTTCCTTATTCGTCTTTACCTCTTTGGAATTTTTGAAATGAAACAAGAGATTTATCCGTATCTTGTTCATAATTAAAGTAATTTGCTGTTTTTTCGGATTAAATTCTGTCTTCAAAATAGTTACTTGTTGTCGTCATTATATATATTTTAGATTTTTTATTTTTTCATTATTCATCTTATTAATTCTCTGATTATTGTTATTCTGGTTGGTGGAAGAATTATTGTTATAGTTATTGGCTTTATTGTTATTAACCATGATAATTATAAATATTATATTAATATTATGGTTGATGTTAAATTATTGTTTATTATACTTAATGTTATTATTTATATAAGTTTGTTGATTGTTATAAAAAATTTATAATATTATTATATTCATCATCTGTTTAGTCTTATAATATTAATTATGGGTTTTATTTTATTTAGTTTCTTATATTTCCATCTTATAGCTATAAATTATTGTTTATTTTTGATTTTGGAAAATTAATAAGCTCTTATTCCTAAACTTTATAATTGAACTAATATTCGCACTTCATTAACTCTTTTAATGCTAATGCTGCAAAGTTCTTTAATTATGATGCTTCTTATTATTTAATTTACAATATATCAATAAGTGTATCAAGTTTTTAATCAATAGTATTTTCTTTGTCTTCAGATTGTTTAATTTCGATTTCTTTTTATTATAATTGATTTTTGTATTCATAATAATCGTTTTATATTTTCTATTATTTCATTTCGAGTTCAAACTACTATTCATAAAGTTTCATCCTTTTTTCATCTAGTTATTGCTTCATTTCTTCAGTTTATTCAAATTCAATTCTTTGTTACCTTTCGATCATATCTTTAAGTTGCTTTTCTAAATCAATAATTTTTGAATCCCTATCTTTCATATCCTATTATAATTATTAGTTTTCATTAAACACATTGATATATTGTTATAATTTTTAATCTTTTTCTTATAGTTAATAATTTAATTATTATATTTATTATTCATAATTATTTTATTGTTTTAGCATTTCCTATGTTTTTGAATTTAACTATAAATATACTGTAATTAAATCTTTATCTATCGATTCTTTTTAACTGCTAATTTTTTCTTTTTGTTTTTCGATTTACAATCTATATTCAGTTATTTTAGCTTTCTTCTTGTCTAATTTTGTTTAAATATCACTCTTTTCTTTAATAAGTTTTATGTTTTACTAGGTTTCATATTACTTTTGTTTTTCTAGTTACTTATACTTTGTTTCATTTTCATCAAGCTATTTTTACAGAGTCTTTATTTTATACTCATAGTCTTGTTATTACTTTTCTAATTAATCAGTATTCTTCTTTTTTTGGGTTTTTAATTAATCGTTATCACTCTACAACCCCTTTCGTTCTTGTTCTAATTGCAATATCTACTTTTTCTATTCATCAATTGTTGATTTTAATGAATTTAATTATCCACGATGTTCATCATCATCTTTCTATTTATCTATTTTAAATTTATCATAATAACCCTTGTACTTTTATAACTCTTCTTATAACTATGTAATTTATTCATTCTATTGTTATATTTACTTTTCATTTTTTGAAATTAATTATTCTTGTTATTTTTATGATAATTATTAAGTTTTCGATATTGATTCATTTTAATTTTATAATTATTTAATTTGCTATTCAGATTATCT
>JAGXRG010000025.1 GCA_018335935.1 Chitinophagaceae bacterium
AATCCACTTCTATCATCTGGTAATAAGTATAATGCCATTATATAATATATAATTTTCATTTTTTCATTTTTTTGTTTTATGATGTATTTTTAATATTGAGGTTCTAAGCTTTAACGAGCTTAAATCTATTGCTTTTATTTTTCTCTTTATTATCATATAAGATATATTAAAAGTCATTATTGTTCTCATCAATAAATTTTCTAAAGTCTTTAATATTTTAATTAGTATAAACTGTTTCATAAATACATTAAACGGAGTTATAAGTTAATTCGCTAAAAAATAAATAATCAACATTGTTTCTAATAGTTGGCGTTATAATGTGTTTAGGGTATTAAACTAAAACCAAAACTGTTATAAAGAAATGTCTACCTTATGTAAATATCTATTCTAATGATAATGATTTTGTATTATTGTTTATCTTTATATCGTCTATAATGATCATTTAATGTGAACCTTTTGTATTTTTTCTTGTGTTGTTTTAAGATTTTTAATATTCAATAATTTTTTAAATAGTTTCGTCTAATTGTGAATCTTCGAATATCATTTATCTATTAACAAAGTCCCAATCGTCTGTATATTGTGCAGTATTTGAAATCATAATGATATTTTCAAAAACATATTTTTAAGTTAAATAATACACTATCTCTCTAGCCAATACAGTTTTACCGGTGTTTCGTTTTGAAGTTAAAATAAAAGTTGTGTCTTGTTATAAATCCAAATCTTTAACTTGTAAAATTTATTTATTATCCATTTAATATATAAAATGGATTTAGAATAATAGATTAGAGATATATATTTTGATCCTAGATAAGGGTTTACAAATGCCAAACAAATATATAATAAATTGGAAAAAAAATATACTTTAAAATAAATCAAATCAATTTTAAAAAATATCGATGTTCATTAATAATAACATTTAGATAAATTCCAAGGATAACAACAATTTTAATCGATACCAATATCAAGTAGAAAACAAACATGGTAAGCAGATATAACATTTTTCGAGCAATATAAAAAATTTAATTCTGGATATTCAAGCATACTCAATATAATAAATATAAATACTCGATATGCGTTTTCTTATCCATTGAAAAATAAAAATTAAGATTCTATTTATAAATGTTTATAAAAATGGATTGAACATTGTTAAGACAACAATTATAAAATTGACATATTTTAATCTGATAATGGTAAAGAGTTTGCAAATAGTAAAGTTATTTAGTTGTTATAATAGAGTTAAATAAAATATGGATTTTTCAATAAATCAACAAACGAGTATCCGACCAATGCATTAATGAAGGTCGAAAGATTTAATAAAACAATTAGAGATAAGATAAATTTATATTTATATTCTAAGAAAACTAAAAAATACATCGATGTATTACAAGACCTTGTTTATAATTACAATAATACACTACATAGTAAAATTGGTATGAACCCTATTGATGCTTAAAAATAAAATTTTGTTGATAAAGAAGAAAACAACTTGAAAGCTTAAATTATTATTGGTATGCGTGAAGATTTATAACAAGGTTAGAAAGTTAGATTCAAAAACAATTATGATCAATTTCATAAAAAAAATAAATAGAAGTTCTCAGATATTTATGAAGTTTAAAAATTCAAAGGCAATTAAGTCGTTTTACAAAATAGTAATGATGAAAAAATATTGCCAATAAATTAAGTTTATCCAATTAGAAACACCAATATTATAACTAACTAAAATTAAAATCCTCAACAATTATAAGAGTAATAATAACAAGTACTAATTAATTAATAAAAAGATAATAAATTAAACAGATTCCTCAAGAAAGAAGGTATTTACGATTAAGTGCAATAGGATTAAAATGCATAAAAATAGAACAAAAAACTCAAAAAATAGGGTATTTCATTAGAAAATATATTAAATGATACTAGATAATCTAAAAATGTGAAAAAATGAAAAATCTAATTATATATGATAGTATCGCAATAAAATAGCCAAACTTAATAAAAACAAAAGATTAAGAAGTTAAATGAACAACGAATTAAAGAAGTTACTGAGTTATTAAATAAAAATGTTGATCGCAGTACAATTAAACAATAAATGAATATTTCTGATTATCAATTGAGGAAAGTTAAGAAATTACAAAAACAATAATCATAAGTATAGCCAATATAAGAAGTATAAGAATAAAAATGATAATTGTAATTATATAAGATGGGTAGGACAAATAACAATTTGAATTCTGAATAAATTAAATCTATTAAATAAGCATTAAAACAAGGAATTACACAAAAACATTTAAGTGAAGAATATGGTGTGAGTATATATTAAATTTAGAAAATTAAAAAATAACCTGATGATAAATCCTAATCTGAATAAACTGAAAAAACTGAATCTGAAAAAACTGAAACTGAATAAACTGAATAAACTGAAACTGAATAAACTGAATCTGAATAATCTGAATAAACTGAATCTGAATAAACTGAATAAACTGAATCTGAATAAACTGAATCTGAATAATAACCAAATTAACAATAATAATAACCCTAATAGTTAGAAGAAGAGCTATGTGAATAATCAGACACTGAGACGTAACATTAATCCGAAACATTATAAAATGGTCTATAATAATTTTTACATGATGAAGACCGTTCTGCGGAATGCTAATAAAATCAATAACAACCAATATAATAATAACCTGTTTAAAATCAGATTAAACCAACCAAAACAATATTAAATGATTCATTTGGCGTCTAATCTTCCACGCGATGCGCCTTGCGCAGAACTTCGGTCTGCGAATAGGTTTTATAGTTTCCCAAAGGCGTTTAAAATCTCTAAGATGATGAAAAGAAACAAAAAGAGAACATCATTGTTCAAATAAGAAAGTACATCCAACATTTTAAAGATAAAGATGAAATTTAATATATTATTGGAAAGTAGAAATAAACATAATAAAAATTCATTCTTAATTTGTAAACTAAATCTATTGATTAATTAACATTGATAAGAGATACAATGAGATTTGAATTATTATTAAGTTAAATTGATGAAAAAACTATTCCCGACAATATTAAATCATTCCTTTAAATGATGGAAAGTTCATTATATTTAATCAATATAGATGTTACTGGCTGCTGTGATTAGTTATTTTAAGATGAATCTTTTAAGTTTTATTTATAAATGGCTATCTGTGAATATTCATTTTTACCAAGTCCACAATAAATGGTATTTTTCAAATTTATAAAATCATATTACTAGAAATACAGAGATAATAAACAAAAGAACTTTATTAATAAATAACTATCTCGATAAGTTGATTCTAAAACATTAGAATTGATAAATAAAAAAAATTGATTGTATTTTATATATCATGAATTTTTACATACCAACTGATTAAAATAATTTAGACCCTTTTAGTTTTTTATATCATTAAAGAGGTTATACATGGGATTAACCTATATAATAAACACAGTCATAACCCGTTTATAGTACGCCAGTTATTTCTGAATAATAATAATCTTAATAAACTTAACAAGAAATTACATAATAAAACACTAATTAACAATAAAATATTGATTAACAATAATAGAATGAAATTACATAATAAACAAATCAATAATAAAATTAATAAACAAATCAATTATAAACAACTTCACACCAATAATAAAATAGTTAATTCAGTTTATTGAATCTATCAAATGAGATATATTTAGGCATACTACTATCAATATTTTTAATATTTTATTTGAAAAAATGATATTAACAATAATTACGATCTTTCAAAAATATTTATCAGAACCTGTCAATTTATATTTATTAATTTATCTTTCAAATTCTCCGAACACATAATTATCACCATTGGTATTGTAATGTTATGCAAATTCAAGTTAATCTTAATTTATTATAGTAAATTCTTGATAAAACTTTTCAAATATCTTCTTATCTCCGTATTTCACCACTGAATAAACCAATTTATTGATAAATTTATTTAGATTTTCATACATATCCATCATCATATTTTTTTATAATTACTCATCCATATAACATTAAGTATGTTTTATATCATCATAATAAAATTTATCAACACAATTAATTATATCACGTAATAAATGTTAATCCATACATTTTCTTTTATATATATATTTTATAAATTAATTATAAGTTTTATAAAAATATTACAATTCTTATTCCCATACATCGTAAGAGTAATCTTCTTCACTATCTAGATCAGAATTATCGCTATCTAAATAATTAATTTCCAAATCAATAGATTTACCAATCTTATAATATAATTAATTATCTTTAAGTTCTAGGTATTTCATATATATTAAGATTCTTTTAGAGAAATAAAATAATAAAAATTATGTTAAAAAAAAATATTCATTAAAACTCAATGATTTCATTCAAAATATGTATCAGATCAAATATTTTTCAACCATTTAAACGAAATCGAATCTCATGAATTTATTATCTGGGTAATTTCTTTTTTATATTTCACTGAAAATTTTTAATTTTTCTTAAGTTTCTCTAATACATACAGAACATTAGATTTTTTCTTTCATCTCCAACCAATATGTATAATAATTACAAAAACATTTGTGTTTATTTGATCTACATATTATCGTTTTATTATCTTCTGCATAAAAACACAAACAAGATATTGTCTTGTGTTATTTAGATATACATTCTTTAAAAATTGCCTCTGGATATTTCTCACATTTTTTTGAAATTATATCACAAATACAATCGTGTGTAATAGATTTACAACAATTAATTTTAATCAGGTTTTCGTTTTAGTAAGTATAAGTTTTTTC
>JAGXRG010000026.1 GCA_018335935.1 Chitinophagaceae bacterium
AATTGATTGATGAAATAAAAAAAGCTGCATCTTTCAATGCAGCTCATTCAATTTTTTAAATCACTTCGTTAGAACGTCTTTTCGAGTGAGGAACGAACGAGAAATCTGTTGAATTAAATGAGATTTCTCAGCAAGAACTTCGAAATGACGAATGATTAAAATAAATAAGATAAAATCGCTTTACATTGATATATTTCGGTTGGTGGGACACCAACCGATAAGAAAATTGATTGATGAAATAAAAAAAGCTGCATCTTTCAATGCAGCTCATTCAATTTTTTAAATCACTTCGTTAGAACGTCTTTTCGAGTGAGGAACGAACGAGAAATCTGTTGAATTAAATGCGATTTCTCAGCAAGAACTTCAAAATGATGAATGATTTGAATATTTTACTATTGGTTTGTGTCTTACCAACCAATCATAAAGACTATACATTTTCAAATACCATTTTTACTAGTGTTTGGTTTCTCACCAACCGATAAGAAAAATATATTTTTAATTAAACATTTTCAATCACTATCGCACTTGCACCTCCTCCTCCATTACAAATTCCAGCACCTCCAATTTTTCCATTATTTTGTTTAAGTACATTAATTAATGTTACAATTATTCTTGCCCCACTACAACCTAAAGGATGACCTAAAGAAACAGCACCACCATTAACATTTACTTTAGCTGAATCTAAATTCATTTTCTTACAATTAGCTAAACCTACCACACTAAATGCTTCATTTAATTCAATAAAATCAAGATCACCCATTTGTAATCCAGCCTTAGCAACAGCTTTTGGTAAAGCCAATGCAGGAGTAGTTGTAAACCATTCAGGTGCTTGTTCAGCATCTGCATAACTCTTAATTATTGCAAGTGGTTTTATACCTAATTCATCTGCCTTTTCTTTACTCATTAAAACTAGAGCAGCAGCTCCATCATTCATGGTACTTGCGTTGGCCGCTGTTACAGTTCCATCTTTAATAAATGCAGGTTTTAGTGTTGGTATTTTATCGAACTTAACAGAAAATGGTTCTTCATCTTTATCAATTACAACAGTTCCTTTTTTAGTTTCAATCGTTACAGGAACTACTTCATCAGCAAACTTCCCATCATTCCATGCTCTTTGACTTCTTTGATAACTTTCAATAGCAAACGCATCTTGATCTTCTCTAGAAATATTACAATCTTTAGCACATAATTCAGCAGCATTTCCCATTGCATAATTGTGATATACATCTGTTAAACCATCTTTTGCTAATCCATCTAACAAACTCACATTTCCATATTTGTTACCCCAACGTAAATTTGGAGAATAAAATGGTACATTACTCATACTTTCCATACCACCAGCAACAACTATATCATTATCGCCAAGCATTATACTTTGAGCAGCCATTGCAATACTCTTCATACCACTTGCACAAACTTTATTAACTGTAGTACAAATTACTGAATCGGGTAAATTAGCAAACTTTGATGCTTGTCTTGCAGGAGCTTGACCCAAATTAGCTTGCATTACACAACCCATAATTACTTCTTGAACTAGATCTGCTTTTATTCCAGCTTTTTCTACTGCAGCTTTAATTGCAATAGCTCCTAATTGTGGAGCAGACAAATCTTTTAAACTTCCACCAAAACTTCCCATAGGAGTACGTACTGCACTAACTATATAAACTATTCTATTACTCATAATTAATTTTTTGCAAAGATATTGAACTTAGATTTTACGACTTTCTAAAAGTCCATTTTATCATTTCTTTCAAAGTCACTTTTTTACCATACATCAAAATTCCGGTTCTATAAATTTTAGCAGCAACCCAAGTAGTACCAATAAAAGAAAACACTAATAAAACCATGCTTAAAATCAATTGAAATATAGTAACACCATCGGGAACTCCATGTGCCACACGTGCCATCATTACAATTGGAGAAGTTAATGGGAATAAACTACCAAATACTGCTAAAGATGAATTAGGATTATTAACAGCCTGCATCATAATAGCAAAGCCAAAAATGATTGGCATAGTAATAGGCAAAGTTAAAGTTTGTGCATCATTTGGATCTTCATTAACAGTACTTCCTACAGCTGCAAATAAAGATGCATACATAAAATAACCTCCTAAAAAATAAAATATGAAACAACTAATTAACAAAGGAAAATTAATTTGAGCAATTACAGTGTTTAATTTAGATAATGCATTTGATTGTTCAATTGCATTGGTAGCAGCTATCATACCTGGTTGCATAGGTTGTTGTTGTATTTGACCTGCAACATCAGGAAAGAAAAGAGTTAATACAATTTGTAATCCAAACACCAAAAACACCCAAATTAAAAATTGCAATAAACCTACTGATCCAATACCAATAATTTTACCCATCATTAGCTGAAAAGGTTTTACACTACTTATTATAACTTCAGCAATACGATTTGTTTTTTCTTCTGCTACACCACGCATTACCATTGTGCCATAAATAAATAAAATAATGTAGATTAAGAACCCAGAAAACATGCCGACTCCATAGCTAATACCTGCTTTTACTTCAGAATCCTTTTCTCCATTTATTGTAGTAAACTTAATGTTATTTGTTTTTTGCAGACTATCTAATTGTGGTTTAGTAACATTTAGTGCAACTAATAATTTATTTTCCTCTAAAGCATTTTCTAAAGATCTTTCTATTTTATTCTGGGTAATAAATCCAATACTTTTTGATGCAACAACTTGTATAGAATCTGTTGATGAAAAGTTTTTAGGAACATAAATAAAAGCCTTGTATTTATTAGCGTCTAATGCTTTTATTAAAGATTCTGGAGTTTCATTATTTACGTAAGTAAATACAAATTCTTTATCTCTATCTTGTAAATTGTTCTGAAATATTTTGGCTTCATCTGCAACTGCAATGTTATAGTCTTTATCGTCGTTTACAGCAAAGAATATAATTAATGCATATATACCAAAAATGAGTAATGGCAACCCTATTGTGGTGAGTAAGAATGTTTTCTTTTGAACACGAGTTAAAAATTCTCTCTTTGAAATAATTAATATTTTATTCATGGCTACTTAAGTAAAATTTAGTTAATGTTTTGAAAAGCTCTTGCAGTTGCATTTGTGCCTTCAACAAGTTTGATAAAAATTTCGTTTAATGAGGGTAAAACTTCTTTAAACAATTCTATATTACAATCTTGCTGTATAAAATTTTTCAATACATCGTTACTTGAAAATCCTTCATTAATTTTTACAAAAAATTCGTTCGCGTTTTCAGAAATTATTGTAAAGGCAGGATTGTTTTGTGAAGCAGGAATTTCTCTTAGTTTTATTTGATAAATATTTTCTTTAAATTGTTGTTTTACTTCTTCAACTGTACCATCTAAAATTTTCTTACCTAAGTTCACTAAAACTATATTATTACATATTTGTTCTACTTGTTCCATTCTATGAGTAGAGAAAATGATAGTTGCACCTCTTTGGGCTAATCCATAAATTTCATCTTTAATTAAATTAGCATTAAGTGGGTCTAGTCCTGAAAATGGCTCATCTAGAATAATGAGTTTGGGCTCATGTAAAACAGTTGTAACGAATTGCAATTTCTGACTCATGCCTTTACTTAAATCCTCCACTTTTTTATTCCACCAACTCTGCATCTCAAGCTTCTCGAACCAATATTTAATTTTTTTTGTAGCTTCTTGTTTATTTAATCCTTTCAATTGTGCTAAATACAAAGCATGATCACCAATTTTCATTTTTTTGTATAAGCCTCTTTCCTCTGGCATATAACCAATCTTTGTAATATCATTTATAGGGTCAAACTTTTTTCCATCAAAATAAATTGAACCAGAATCTTGATAAAAGATTCCAGTAATCATTCTAATTAATGTGGTTTTACCTGCACCATTTGGTCCTAATAAACCAAATATATTTCCTTGATCTATTGAAAATGAAATATCATCAACGGCTTTTTGTGTTGAAAAATACTTTACTAAATTTTCAATTTCTAAAATTTTGTTCATTGAATATGAGTTTCGATTATTGATTATTGATTATTGATTAATGTGTAAAATGGAAATATTTTAATTTATCATTTATAATTAAAAATAAATCTACCATCCTCCACTAGCACCACCACCACCTGAGCTTCCACCTCCAAATCCTCCAAAACCTCCACCGCCTGAGCTTCCTCCTCCACTAAATCCTCCAAAACCTCCAGAATTAAATAATAATGGCAACATCCAATCAGCGTTTCTTCTTCTTCCACCATATCCTCCTCCTCTACCACCACTTGATACACTAACAATAATAATAATGATGATTAAAATAACAACAAAACCTAAAGCACCAATTTCTTTGCCTTTTTTCTTATCTCGTTTTACTTTATACTCACCAATTGCTGCTTTTGCAATATCATCTACAGCATCATTAATACCAGAAAAATAATGTCCCTGACGAAAAGCAGGTTTAATATCTCTTTCAATAATATCTTTTGCAGTTACATCTGGAATAGCACCTTCTAATCCATAACCAACTTCAATTCTAACCTGACGTTCGTCTAAAGCAATTAACAATAAAACACCATTATTTGTTTTTTTATTTCCAATACCCCATTCTCGAAAAGTGTTTAAAGCAACTTCTTCTAAAACTTGTCCATTTAAATTTTGAACAATAGCCACTACAATTTGATTACTGGTACTATCGTCTATTGTAATTAATTTTTGATTAAGTTGTTGCTGATCATATGCAGAAATTAGATTGGCATAATCTACCACCAAACTTGGTGGGTTTGGTTTTGGCAAACTTTTTTGAGCAAAAATTTGCAAGCAAAAAAGAGAAAGTATAAGTACAAATAATTTTTTCAACTATAAAATATTTAAATCAGTTTATTTACCAAAGACTACTTCGTTTGGCAATTCATTTATATCATCCTTTTGATATGGGAAATGAGTGGTTAATGCTGTTCCAAGATCATGAATTACTTTTATAATTCCTTCAACTATATGTTCATTTTTAAAATTTTGAATCATGAGTTGCAATTCATTATTCCAAAATTGTATACCCATTTTTTTATAAATTCCCTCATCAGCATAAATGGCAACCTGTCGATCTTTAATAGCCACATAAACCAGCACTGCATTCTTAGCTTCGGTTTTGTGCATATCTAGCTTGTCAAATATTTCTTTGGCTCTATCCATGGCATCTACATATCTACATTTACTTTCAACATATACTCTTACTTCTCCACTTGTTTGTAGTTCTACTTGATGAATAGCATGTGCTATTGTTTGCTTTTCTTGAATGCTGAAATAATCTTCTGCCTTATGTTTTAGCCATTTGAACATTAGTTGTTATTTAATTATGTTGAAGCTTGAACAATTCTTTTTCTTGCTGAAAAAATATAAATCCAACCAAGTAAACTACTCATGAAAATGATACCAATAATCCACATTCTTTTTTCATGTCGTTCTATACTTGTTGATTTTGAAACTTCTTTAATGACCAAGTATATGAATAAAATAGAAATAAAAAAACTCAATAGAGTTAGTTCATAGCGGAAATTAACTTCTCCTAAATACTTTAAAACAAAAGAAGAAATTAATAATACCCAAATAGTAAAAAAACTAATTACTAAAGCATCTTTTTTCATAAAATAAAAACTAGCTAATATTCATTTAAATGAATATTAGCTAGTAAGTTTAAATTTATTTAATATCAAAATCAATTTCTGGAGCTTTATCTGAACCTGCATCAGCTTTGTAGAAAGCTTTTTCTTTAAAATTAAAGATAGCTGCAAAAATGTTGTTTGGAAAACGTAACACCTTTAAGTTGTAGCCTTCAACAGATTTGTTATAATCTTGACGAGCAACATTGATTCTGTTCTCTGTACCTTCAATTTGGGTTTGAAAATCTTGAAATGCTTTTGTTGTTTTTAAATCAGGATAAGCTTCAGCAATTGCCATTAATCTGCCAAAAGCACTTTGAAATTGACCTTGTGCTGCTTGATATTTTTCTAAGCTTTGAGGATCATTAATATCAACAGTTACAGAAGTTGCTTTTGAACGTGCATCAATAACTTCTTTTAAAGTAGATTTTTCGAAATTTGCAGAACCTTGAACAGTTTTAATTACACTGTTGTATAGGTCTGTTCTGCGTTGGTAATTAGTTTCTACATTACTCCAAGATTTTTTTACATCTTGATCTCCTGTTACTAATCCATTGTAGCTTTTACAGCCACATCCTCCTAAAAAAAGAATTAAAGCTCCAATAACAATTAAAGTTAAATTTTTAGTACTCATATTTTTAAATTTATTAAGTGATAACTATGTCAAAGTCAATACCAAATATTAATAAATGGCAATGTGTCATAATTTCTTGCAATAGTATTCATTTTTTATTTTTATTTGAGATTTTAATATTAATAAATTGATAATATTAAATTAGTATCCTTTGTTAAAGAATTATTACAAACAACTGATTTATAGTATTTGAACTACTGAAAATAAATGTGGATAACTCAATTGAAAATGTATTTGTTTTTCATGGTTTTGAGTGCTTAAAACTTATCTTTGCGAACACTTTTTTAGGTACAAAAAAAGTTTAAAGTTTATAGTTGTAACAATTTAAAATTTAATGTTTAAACTATTCATCTTAAAACTCAAACAAAAAATTTAAATGGAAGAGAATTTAGTCCCAGAACAAACGAACGATAACGACCGTATTATACAAATTCCCATTGAAGAACAAATGAAAACAGCCTACATTGATTATTCAATGTCGGTTATTGTGGGTAGAGCTTTGCCAGATGTAAGAGATGGATTTAAACCAGTACATCGTCGTGTTTTATACGCCATGAATGAATTAGGTAATGGCAGCACTAAAGCTTATAAAAAAAGTGCTAGAATTGTAGGTGAAGTAATGGGTAAATATCACCCACATGGCGATGCTTCAATATATGACACATTGGTACGTATGGCTCAAGAGTTTACCATGAGACACACCATGGTTGATGGTCAGGGTAATTTTGGAACACAAGATGGAGATCCACCAGCAGCAATGCGTTATACAGAGGTACGTTTACAAAAGTTTGCAGAAGCAATGTTAGAGGATATTGAAAAAGATACTGTAGATTTTCAATCCAATTTCGATGATAGTTTAAAAGAACCAACAGTTTTACCAACACGTGTTCCTCAACTTCTTGTTAACGGAAGCAGTGGTATTGCTGTAGGTATGGCAACTAATATGATGCCACATAATTTAAGTGAAGTAATTGATGGTTGTATAGCTTATGTAGATAATAGAGAAATTACAGCAGAAGAATTAATTCATTTTGTTAAGGCACCAGATTTTCCAACAGGAGGTGTTATTTATGGAATGGAAGGTGTAAAACAAGGTTTGCTTACTGGTAGAGGAAGAGTTGTAGTTCGTGGCAAATGCACTATAGATACAAAACCAAGCGGTAGAGAACAAATTGTTATAACAGAAGTACCTTATCAAGTTAGCTTAGATGCTTTAACAGATAAAATTGGTCAGTTAGTTAATGATAAAACAATTGATGGCATTGCTCATGTTAACAACGAAAGTAATAAAAGAGAAGGAACAAGAATTGTAATTGATCTAAAAAGAGATGCAGTTGCTAATATTGTCATTAACATGTTATATAAATACACAGAGCTACAAACTAGTTTTGGTATTAATAATGTTGCTATTAGTAAAGGCAGACCTAAAATCTTTAACATAAGAGACCTTATTGCAGAGTTCATTGAATTCAGAATGGATGTTGTAATTCGTAGAGCTAAATTCGAATTAAAGAAAGCAGAAGAAAGAGCTCATTTATTAGAAGGATTTTTAAAAGTAATTGCAGACAAAGATCATTTAGATGCTGCTATTACTTTAATCAGAGAAAGTTCAACACCTGATGAAGCTAAAAGAACTCTAATTGAAAAAAGTATTGAGGATAAATGGTATTTACCTGCAGCACTTTTTACAGAAGAAACTGCAAAACATTATCAACAAGTTATTGGTTTATCTGAAAAGCAGGCTCAAGCTATTCTTGAATTAAGATTACAACGTTTAACAGGAATGGAACGTGAAAAAATCATTGAAGAGTTCAATGGTTTAATGTTAACGATTGGTAGGTTAAAAGATTTATTAGCGAGTGAAGATTTAAGATACGATTTAATTAAATCTGAATTACTAGAAGTAAAACAAAAGTTTGGCGAACCACGTAAAAGTGAAATTCAATATTTAGCAGATGAGGTGAATATGCTAGATTTTATTAAAGAAGAAGATGTAATTATTACTATCTCACATTTGGGTTACGTTAAAAGAACTACTGCTAGTGAATATCGCCAACAAAGAAGAGGTGGTCGTGGTGCTATGGGTGCCAAAACTAGAGAAGAAGATTATGTAGAACATTTATTTGTAGCTTCTACACACGATACCATGTTATTCTTCACAGAACATGGAAGATGTTTTTGGTTGAAAGTTTACGAAATTCCTGAAGGAGAAAAAAATAGTAAAGGAAGAGCTATTCAAAACCTCATTCAAATACCTCCTGACGATAAAGTAAGAGCTATTATTGAAGTAAGAAATTTAGAAGATAAAGAAGCAATAGCAGGTAAGTATATTGTATTGTGCACTAAGCAAGGTATAATTAAGAAAACAGATTTAGAAGATTTTAGTCGCCCAAGAGTTAATGGAATTAATGCAATAACAATTAATGAAGGCGATCAATTATTAGAAGCTAAATTAACCGATGGAAATTGCGAAATTATGATGGCTGTTAAAAGTGGTAGAGCCATTCGTTTCCCAGAAGAAAAAGTTCGTTCAACCGGAAGAGGTGCAATTGGTGTAAGAGGAATTGAAGTTGATGATACAACAGATGAAGTGGTTGGTTTGGTTTGTATTAACAGAGAAGAAAAGGATAAAACTATTTTAGTGGTGAGTGAAAATGGTTATGGAAAAAGAACTTTAGTGGTGGATGAAGATGGACAAGATGTTTATCGTATTACCAATAGAGGGGGCAAAGGCGTTAAAACTATAAACGTCACAGAAAAAACTGGCAAGCTTGTTGGTATATTAGATGTAAATGGTACAGAAGATTTAATTATAACATGTCAATCTGGTGTAACGATTAGAACTCCAATTTCAAATATAAAAACAAGTGGTAGAGCAACACAAGGTGTTACTCTAATACGTTTAGATAATGGAGATTCAATAGCAGCAATTTCAAAAATTGATGAACAAGAGGAAGATGAAGAAGTTGTAGTTACTTCAGATGAAACATTAACTTCTGGCAATACTGCTGATGAAGTTACTAATACTGATAACACTGAATTAGAAAACAATAACCCGTAAATAATAAATAATAATGAAAAAGATTTTCGTTTCGTTCTTAGTTACAATTTGCTTTTTTGGTATAACCACAGCACAAAACTCTGAATTACTAAAAGCAGTGACTAAAAACTACATTTTAGGTAAAGTAGAACCTGCAAAACAAGAAATGGATAAAATCATGCAAAATCCAAGTTCTTTAAATGATCCAGAATTATTAATATGGAGCTTAACTTTAGATGCAGAAGTTATCAATAACCCAGAATTAAGTACAAAATATCCTAATTTAATAAATGGTTGGTTAGATAAATTTAAAAATTACGAAAAGTTAGATCCAACTTTAGCTCAAATTTCTTCACCAGCTATTAATTGGAAACCTCTAGGATTAATGTATGATAAGTTTTATAATGATGGAAGAGTTGCTTATGGCGATAAAAAATGGGAAGAAGCATATAAAAGCTTCGATCAATCAGCACACTTAGCAAAACTTATCATGAAGAAAGATTTGAGAAAAAATGGTGGTGCATTAGACACTTTTGCTATTTTAATGGCAGGTTATTCTGCACAGAATGCTCAGTTAGTAAAAGAAGCTGTGAAATATTATTCATTTGCAGTTGATAGAGGATATGGAGGTGCAAATGATTTAGATATGTATAAGTATCTATTAATTGGATATATTGAATTAAAAGATAAAGCCGACTTTGATAAATATCTTGCATTAACAAAAGCAAAATATCCTAACGAAAATTTTGATGATTTCGAAATTGAATTCATTAGCAAAAACATGAATATTGATGAAAAGTTAGAGTATTACAAAACTGAAGATGCTAGTGGAAACCTCTCAGCTAATGCTTATACTACTTTAGCCGATGCTTTTATTGCTTATAGAAAAGTAGATGATGGAACAAACCCAGAAAAGACAAAAAAAATCATGTCAATGGCTATTGATGCATTTCAAAAAGCTTTCAATAAAAATAACAATGGGTTAGCTGCTTATAATGCAGGTATTTTATTATACAATGATTTTACCGATTTAGATGATATGTATAGAGACAATCTAAGAGAAATGCAAAGCATTAACAGCAATAAACCTGTAGAAAAAGATCCTAAAAAAAGAGCTGCTGTTGAGGCTAAAGTTAAAGAACAATTAGAGCCTATTAAAAAAGCTAATGCAGAATTAGAAGTCAAAATTTTAGCCGCTGCAGACCAGGCAGTTATTTGGTTAGAAAAAACTGAACAAGCTTTAAAAGCAAAAGAAGATAAAAATAGAGTTGAAGAAACAAGTTATAAAAACACAGTTAAAAATTTAGGTCAACTTTTTGAATATAAAAGAGAGAAATCAAAATCAAAAGATCCAAAATCTTATGATGCATTTGATGCTAAAAGTAAATTTTACTTTGGCATTTTCGACAAATTATAATATAGATAATCATAGCAAAGAATTAAGCCGCAATAACTTGCGGCTTTTTTAATGCAATTTTAAAATGTTAAAATTATGTAAATATTGTAAAATTTAATTCTTATATTTGGTGTGATGTAAACTTGAAGGTTCATTTTAATTCACTATCTAATTTTTGATATATGATTGAACATTTGCCAAATTATTTCACTATTTTTTTTCTACTAACAACATTATTAGCACTAGTTATTTTTTACAATGTGCTTGATAATTCAAAAGGTTGTCCTTTTAATGTTAATGCCCCCAATATTATTATTGCAGTAACATTTTGGTTAATTCTACAAGCATTTTTATCATTCTATAAAGTATACAAAACTGATTTGGATGTTATTCCTCCAAAAATTGCATTGTATGGAACTATACCCACTATCATTACCATTCTAATTTTCTTTTTTACAACAAAAGGCAAAATGTTTATTGACAGTTTACCATTAAAAACGTTAACTTATTTACATGTAGTTCGAATTCCAGTTGAAATTATGTTGTATATGCTTTTTTTACAAAATGCGGTTCCTTCAATTATGACTTTTGTAGGACTTAATTTTGACATTCTTGCTGGTATTACTGCTCCAATTATTGCATATTATGGATTTACAAAAAAGAAATTAAGCCAGAAAGTAATATTAATTTGGAATTTTTTTTCTTTAATTCTTTTGTTGGTAATTGTAGTTTTAGCAATACTCTCTGCTCCTACTCCATTACAAGTTTTTGGAAAAGAACAACCCAATATTGCAATCTTAAATTTTCCCTATAGTTGGTTACCAACATTTATTGCTCCATTGGTATTTTTAGCTCATTTAATTAGTATAAGACGATTAAAATTTTCGGATGAATTAATTAGTTCTAATTAATTTCGCTAAAAAAGTGAAGGTTTTAAGTTTTATTTTTAGAGTTTTAGCATTATTACTATTAATCTCAATTTGGATTTATAGTTTATATTGTTATACTATTTTTCCAGAATCAATCCCAGTTCATTTTAATTTCAATGGCACTCCAGATCGTTTTGGAAATAAGCTAACTATAATTTTATTACCAATAATTTCAACTTTTGTATTTTTTGTTTTAAGCTTTGCCCTCAATTTTTCAATGAAAGAAAGTTCATATACAAAGGATAAAAAAATAAATGAAAACTTTAAACCCATACATCTTCTATATTTCAATTATCTAAAGTTTATTATTCAACTTATATTTCTTGAAATTATAATATCAACTCATTTAATTGTATTACAAAAAACTAACTCTTTACTTCCAGGGTTTAATATTACTTTGTTAACATTCATTTTTATTCCAACATTTTATTATGCTTATAAAGCAATAAAATCAAACAATTAAAATGGATAATTCAACTAGTCTTAATAAATATATAAGTGAAACAGGCATTTGCTCTAGAAGAGTTGCAGACGATTGGATTGAAAATGGCAGAGTAAAAATAAATCAACAAATAGCAAAAAAAGGTAATAGGGTTTTTGAAAATGATATTGTAACCATAGATGATAAGCCTCTAAAAATTAAACCAAAGCCCATTTACATTGCTTTTAATAAACCACCAGGCATTACTTGTACAACTGATATAAAAGATAGAGATAATATTATAGATTTCATTAATTATCCGAAAAGAATTTTCCCTATTGGCAGATTAGACAAACCCTCTTCTGGCTTAATTCTGCTAACGAATGATGGAGATATTGTCAACCAAATTTTAAGGGTTGAGAATAATCACGAAAAAGAATATGTAGTTAAAGTGAATAAACCCATCACTCAACAATTCATTCAACAAATGAGTAATGGCTTACCCATATTAGGAACCATTACAAAAAAATGCCAAGTACAAAAAATCTCCTCACATACTTTTAAAATTATACTAACACAAGGTTTAAATAGACAAATTCGTAGAATGTGTGAATATTTAAACTATAGAGTAGTAACTCTAAAACGAGTACGAATTATGAACCTTAAAATTGATGGAATTAAGGAAGGCCACTGGAGATACGTAACTAAAAAAGAATTAGAAATTTAATTAAAAGCTTAATAATTATTAATATAGTTTACTTCTTTTTCAAGTAATTTCAAATAGAGTTGTTTAGTTTTTGATATTTCAAAATTTCCATTTAACAATTGTTTATTTATTGTTGCAACAGGTAGAATTATTTTTGTAGTAGAGCTAATAAAAACTTCCTTTGCATTTAGTAATTCATCAATTGATACATTTCTCTCTTCAACTTTCATAAATGAAGATGCTATTTCTAAGATATTTTTTCTGGTAACTCCAGCAAGAATATTCTCATGAGGTGTAATCAAAGCATCATTATGAGTAATTATAAAAATATTTGCTCGGGGCAACTCTAATACTTGATCATTGTTTACAAAAATCACATCATCTGCTTGTTGCTTAAAAATGATTTCTTGTAAATAAATTGCCATTAAATAATTGGTAGATTTAACTTGAGGCAATGTTCTTAAATAGGGATGTGTTATTAGGTTTATACCTTTATTAAAATCTTCTTCAGTAGGTAATTGCAATGAAGAATTTGTGATAATGAAGTTCGGATCTGAAATTGTGAAATTATTATCAGAAATGCCTCCAGTTAAAATTATTCTTACTCCAGCTTCTGAAAGATGATTGATTTGAATTAATTCGATAATAATTTTTTTAATTTCTTCACGTGTGTAGGGAATATTTAATCTTAACTCTTTAGCCGAGTTTAACAATCTGTTTAAATGATCATCAATAAATAAAGGAATACTTTTTGAAATTCTAAAAAAATCAAACACACCATAACCTCTATTTAGTGTAAGATCGTTTGTTGAAATAAATGATTCTTCATAATCAACAAACCTATTATTTAAGAAGACTTTCATAAAATAATTATTCTCCTGGATGATATTGTTTTTCTATATTTTTCATTACTTCATCTTTATAAAATAATACCTCTTTAAATTGTCCTTTGCTGTACATAAGACCTTGATCAAAAAAATGTTTTGAACTTGGATTTCCACTTTGTCCGCCAGCAAGCAAAGATTTTGCTTTAATTTTTTTACCAAATTCAACTGCACAAACAAAACTATTTCCATTAACCCCATATCTTTTTTTTGAGCCATCAAAAGTTCTGCTGTTGTAAGAAGGCAACATGCCCCAAGTGGAAGATGCAAATGCTACAGGATGACTGGGTTTGCTATCATCAAATTGGTTTTCAATATCATTGGATATTCTTTGAAATCGATTGATTTCACCCCATGGAACTTGCCATGTACCAAATCGTTTTTCTAAATCTTTTATAGTCTCAAATAATGGTTCAACAAGTTTATATGGTGCTGTTTGAATTGCGAAAGTTTTTGTCTTTTCAATAAAGCCATTACCTTTTGAATTTTGAATCAAGGGTTGAATTTTTTGTGCCCATTCAATAGCAAGAGTTGTAGCAATTGAATTTTCGCTTGTATAATAGTCCCAAGATCTTAAAATAGAGATGGGCTCATTTAATTGCATTAGTTTTAAGTCATATCTATAAATATTATTAATACTACTATCATGTGCTTTGATTAAGCTGGGAATAATATCTTCAAAAAAACTAAGTTTACAATTATATCCTGCTGTTATTACTTTATCAAGATTGAATTTGTCTTTTGTTTCACTCAAAACCCTAACTGCATTAATGCCTCTATAATTTTCATCATCAGGTGCTAAATAACTAGCATAATTTTCTTTCTTTGGACTAAATTCTCCTGCAACTGTAAAAGGAGTTGAATTACAATTTTGCAGCCATCCATTTTTTGGATTATAAATATGAACACTTTCTTCAACGCTATGATAACCTTGCCATTCAGTATTTTTAATAGTTCCATCAACTGGTTTAGCCCAATTATAATTTGTATCACGCTGAGGTAGAAAATTTCCATGCCAATATGCAATATTTCCTTCAGCATCTGCATATACAGTGTTGTTAGATGGGTTTGCTCCCATATCCATAGTTTGTTTAAACTCTTTAAAGCTATTTGCTTTTGTTCTTAACCAACTTTGAATAAAACCTTTTGTATCTCTATTATTGTGTTTTAAACTCAAATAGTCGCCATTTCTTTTGGTTAGGATTGGACCATGATGAGTAAATAAAGTGTTGAATATTTTTTCTTCTAATCCATTATCTGTCTTAAATCTAATTTTAATTTCTTTTGAAACTATTGGTCTTAATGCTCCTTCATATTCATAAAATAATTCATTATTCTTTTTTACTATTTTTTCAATATAGGCATCAGAAATATCTGCTTGACTAGAAGTATGCATCCAACCGCATTTTTCATTGAAACCTTGATAAATAAAGGGCTGACCCCAAGTTACAGCACCATAAGCATTTAATCCTTCATTACTGATAACATGGACTTCTGGTCTGAAATAAAATGAAACATGAGGATTGATATATAAAATGGCATTACCTGATTCTGTAATTGAAGGAGCAAATGCAAAACCATTAGAACCTGTAACTTTTTCTTCCTCATTCTTATGATATACTAGTTCATCGTAATCTCCAGAATAAAAGTTTTTGATTTCTTTCACTGAAATCCCTGCAGTACTAATAGCTCCAATACTTCCATCAGTCCATAATAAAGGAAACCATGGTTGAAATTGATGTATTAATGCTGGTTTTATGTGTGGATTTTTGTAAATGAAAAAATTAATTCCATTTGCATAAGCATCAAGAATTTTCTTTAACCAAGGTTCGCTATTCTGATAATCTTTAATAGCATCTAAAGAATCGATTACTAGCCTATTCAATAAATCATTATACAAATTTTTTTCTCCATTAATTTCTGAAAGTCTTCCTAGTTTTTCAATATAATTGTATTCAACTCTTTTAAAATCATCTTCGCACTGTGCATACATTAAGCCAAATACCGCATCAGCATCAGTTTTGCCATAAATATGTGGCACACCAAAATGATCTCGAATAATGGTGATTTGTTTAGCTTGAGTTTCCCAAATGTTAATTTGCTCTTTTGATAATTTTTGAGCATGAATTAAAGAGGGTATTGTAAACAATACTATGAAAAATTTATACATGTAGTAAATGTATAAATTATACAATTATTTTAGGCAATAACTGATTTTCTTTTAGATAAGAAGTATAAAGCTAGTCCTGTTAAAAATAAAATTGTAGAAATAATTTCTGCCTGAGTAGGATGAAAATTACCAAACTGATATACTGTATTTACTCTTATTTTTTCTACCCAAAATCTTTCAAAACCATTCATCATTAAGTATATGCCAAAAATAGTTCCAGCTGTTTTTATATGCTTTCTCATTTTCATTAAAACAAAAAAGAATACAGTTGAAGCAATGGTTTCGTAAAATGGTGTTGGAAAAACTGCTAAAGGTAAAGCGTTACAATATTCTCCAGAACAATTTGCCAATGGTACCCCTTCATTGATTACATTATGAGGATAAGTGTAACCGAATAACCAATTGGGTAACCATGAAACAGGTTGAACATTAATATGATGAACTTGATCTAAACTTCCAAAAATGTTGATATAAAATCCATGATGCTGTTGCAATGCAGCATTAAATTGTTCTGTAGTTGCCGTAATCACATGACCAGAAGCATCAGTAATAAAAGCACTATTGATAATACCCCAATCACCGTCACCTGCAACCTGACAACCAATTCTACCAATTGCATATGCAATCATCAAAGCAGGAGCTGTAGCATCGGCTAAATGTAAAAATGGGATTTTATGTTTTTTAGCATATACAGCAATTGCAAGAGTTGCACAAATCAATCCACCATAAAAAGTTAATCCACTAAATGAAATGAGTGAACCAATGGGATCTTGAATAAAGTCGTTCCAATTTTCTAAATTATGAAATATTTTAGCACCTAAAAAACCAAAAACAGCAGCAAGAAGAACAATGTCTCCTACTCTATCTTGAGGCCAAATTCGAACAGTTCTTTCTTCAGGCTTTTCGAGTTTAGTTTTATTAAGTTCATAATATTTATATCCTGCAGTAATAGAACCTAATAATAATCCAAAAAACATATGACCATCGCCAGATAGCAAAAATGCTTGAGGATTATCTAATGCATGCGGAACAACTAATGCCCCAATAATTTTATAACCAAAAATAAATCCTAAAATAAAGTTGATGAGTAAATCAGAAAAACTAGCAGGTTTTCCTGAAATTATTTTTTTATCGGTATGTACAAATAATCCTAATTGTTGTTTTCTTTTTAATTCAATACCCATTATCCATGATGCTACTATAAATGCAATAGCAACAAATAATCCAAAAGTATTAAACAGTCGTAGAAAAGACCATTCAACATTTAATACATCTTTAAAAAAATAATATAGATTAGGATACATGAAGGTGATTTAAGATTTAATGATTTTTGATTTAAGATTTGAAATTAAAATACCAAATCCACTATTAAACATATAAACTTATTAACTAAATTTCTCACTCAAATATCTCTCTGCATCTAGTGCAGCCATACAACCTGTACCAGCAGCAGTTACAGCTTGTCTGTATATTTTATCTTGCACATCACCTGCAGCAAAAATTCCTTCAACATTAGTTTTTGTTGTTCCAGGTTTTGTAAGAATATAGCCAGCCTCATCCATTTTCAAATAATCTTTAAAAATTCCACTATTAGGTTCATGACCAATAGCAACAAAAAAACCACTGATTGGAATTTCAGTTTTTTCTTGGGTAATATTATTTACAATTCTTACCCCTGTTGTTTTTTGCTCACCCAAGATTTCATCAGTTTCAGAGTTCCAATAGATTTTTATATTTGGAGTTTTCAAAACCCTGTCTTGCATAATTTTACTAGCTCTCATTTGATCTCTTCGAACAATCATATGCACTGTGGTACATAGTTTTGCTAAATACAAAGCCTCTTCAGCAGCTGTATCTCCTGCACCAACAATAGCTACTTCCTTTCCTTTAAAAAAGAAGCCATCACAAACTGCACAAGCACTTACGCCAAAACCATTCAATCTTTTTTCACTTTCAATACCCAACCATTTTGCAGAAGCACCTGTACAAATAATTACAGCATCGGCTTCAATTTCTAACTCTTCGTCAATCCAAACTTTATATGGTTGTTGACTAAAATCAACTTTTGTTGCTAAGCCATAACGAATATCTGCACCCATTCGTGCAGCTTGTTTTTCAAAGTCAATCATCATTTGTGGCCCTTGAACACCATCTGGGTATCCAGGGTAATTTTCAACTTCAGTTGTAATTGTTAATTGACCCCCAGGTTGAATTCCTTGATATAAAATGGGTTTTATACCTGCTCTAGAAGCATATATGGCAGCAGTATAACCTGCAGGTCCACTGCCTAATATTAATAAATGTGTTTTTTCCATAAAATTGTAAATGTTGATTCTTATGTATGCAAAGATTATACCGTCATTATTTCTTTCTCTTTAGCTGAAAGATGTTTATCTACTATTGAAATAAATTTATCAGTATATTCTTGAATTGAAGTTTCTGCATCTTTTGAAGCGTCTTCACTTAAACCATCTTTTTGAAGTTTTTTTACTTTTTCAATGGCATCTCTTCTAATATTTCTGATAGCAACTTTACTATGTTCTCCTTCAGCTGAACTTTTTTTCACTAATTCAATTCTTCGTTCTTCAGTTAATGGTGGAAGAAATAAGCGAATTACAACACCATCGTTTTGAGGTGTAATACCAATATTAGCCATCAGAATTGAGCGTTCGATTGGAGCTAACATGTTTTTCTCCCAAGGTTGTATACTAATTGTTCTAGCATCTAATGCAGAAACATTAGCTACTTGATTGATGGCAGTTGGTGAGCCATAATAATCAACTGTTAATCCATCCAGCATATTTGGACTAGCTTTGCCTGCTCTTATTTTTGTGAGCTCAGCTTCTAAATGAGCTATTGCTTTTTGCATGGTATCTTCGGCTTCTGCCAAAATAATATCTATTTCTTCGTTCATAATTTTCTATTTCAAGGCAAATCTAATACAATGCAATTAACCACAAAAAAAAGCCTCATAAATGAGGCTGAATGTTTTAGTTAGTATTTTCTTTATTTCTATCATCACCTTTAATAATGCTGATAACAGATTTAACTTTATCTCCAAATCCTTCAACATCATTCTTAATTGCTTTTAATTTGTTCTTCTCTTTTCTATCTGTCATTTGAAGGAAAAATACACCTGCAAAAAATAATGATATCTGAGTTATGATAACAACTGTAGTTCCTAAAGGAAGCATTAAAATTGTAAAACCTATAAAAAAAACTGCCATTAAACTGATTAAAAGTGTAACAGTTCTATGTCCTAATCCTCTATCTAATAAAATATGATGTAAATGATTTCTATCAGGATAAAAAGGTGAACGACCATGAACAATTCTAATAAAAAATACTCGAAGTGTATCTAATAAAGGCATTATTAATATACCAAATGCAATAGCAGGTGAAGATGGTATTACAAAACTTTTAAAGTTTGTGGTTGCATCTATGAAATGTATTGCTAGTATAGCATTTACAACCCCACATAACAAGGATCCTGTATCTCCCATAAATATTTTTGCAGGTGAAAAATTGAAGATTAAAAACGCAGCAGTTGAAGCTACAAATGTGAACCCTAACAAACTGTAAAATATTTCATTATTTAATACAAAGAAAATTGAAAAGGCAGTGGCAGTAATCATACTTACAGTTGCAGCAAGACCATCAATTCCATCAATTAAGTTAAATGCATTTATAATAACAATCATAGAAAAAATAGTGAGCAGTTTACTACTTGCTCCGCCTATTTCTCTTACATACATAAAACCATGCATATCTGTAATTAATAAGTTTCCTTTAATAGTCAATAATAATGTTACAATTACTTGACCAAATAATTTTTTTTGAGCACTTAACCCTATAAGATCATCTATAACTCCAAAAAAGAAAATTGTTAAAAAAGCTAGAATAAAATAATAAAGTTCAACTTGTGAATTTAGTATTGGAAAAAAATAAAGAATAGTGATGATTAAACCAGCAAAAATTCCAACTCCTCCTAATGAAGGAATAGGTTTTTTGTGAATTTTTCTATGTTCTGGAAAATCGAATAGTTTTTTTTGGTTAGCAATTTTAATGATGGTTGGAGTTGCATAAAATGTGATACAGAAGGCCATCAATCCCCCTAAAATCAGTATTTCTAACATAAGATATTTTTATATAACCTAAAAAGGTTAAAACAAAGTTAATGAAGTTTGATTGAAGATGAACAGTTTGAGTGGGTAAAATACAAATGTTTAAAAATCAATTTTTCATTAATATTTTATACCCTTTACTTTGCCACTTTAAAATATTATGGAAACAGTTCATCAATTAGAAAATATAGCAACTCAAGTAAGAAGGGATATTGTAAGAATGGTTCATGGTTGTCAAAGTGGACATCCTGGAGGATCACTTGGATGTGCAGATTATATGGTTGCCTTATATTTTAACATCATGAAGCATGATTCTAAATTCAATATGGATGGCTTTAATGAAGATATTTTCTTTTTATCTAATGGGCATATTTCTCCTTTATTCTATTCTGTTTTAGCAAGAGCTGGATATTTTGAAATAGATGAATTAAAAACTTTTCGTAGAATTAACTCACGTTTACAAGGCCACCCAACAACACATGAAGGGCTACCTGGAGTTAGAATGGCAAGTGGATCATTAGGCCAAGGTATGAGTGTTGCTCTTGGAGCGGCATTGGCTAAAAAGGCGAATCAGGATTCATCAATAGTTTATTCTCTGCATGGTGATGGTGAGTTACAAGAAGGACAAAATTGGGAAGCTATAATGTTTGCTGCTCATAATAAAGTTGATAATTTGATTGCTGCAATTGATTATAATGGTCAACAAATTGATGGAAGTACCAATAAAGTTTTAAGCTTGGGTGACTTAAAATCTAAATTCCTTTCATTTGGGTGGACTGTTATTGATGTTGAAGAAGGAAATGATATGACTTCAATTTTAAATGGTATTAAAATTGCACAATCAAATCTTGGTCAGCAAAAACCAATTTGTATATTACTCAAAACTAAAATGGGGAAAGGTGTTGATTTTATGGAAGGTGGACATGAATGGCATGGCATTGCACCAAATGATGAACAATTAGCCAATGCTTTAGCTCAATTACCAGAAACTTTAGGTGATTATTAAAATTTTATTATTCCCAAATTTCTTCTTTCCCTTCTAACCAAAGTTTTACTGCATTGGTGGTTACACTTTTTGGTCGCTCTAATGGGAAATTCAAAGCTCTGTCCCAACAAAGATTCGCAAGTACTCCTAGAGCTCTACTTACAGCAAATAATACAGTATAGAACTCATACTCAACTAATCCATAATGCACCAATAAAGCTCCACTATGAGCATCTACATTAGGCCAAGGATTTTTTACTTTACCTAATGATTCTAAGATTGGTGGAACTACTTCATAAATATTCCAAACGGTCTGACAAAGTTTATCATCTGGCATATGTTTTTTACCAAACACCATTTGAGCAGTAAATCTTGGATCGGTTTGTCTTAAAACTGCGTGACCATATCCTGGAACAACTTGCCCATTACTTAAAGTTTCTCTTACATAATCTGCAATTTGTTCTTTAGTAGGTGCATCGGTTTGTAATTTTTCCTGCATCTCAAAAATCCACTTTATTACTTCTTGATTGGCAAGACCATGTAAAGGACCTGCTAACCCATTCATACCAGCAGCATAACTTAAATATGGATCACTTAAAGCACTTCCTACTAAATGTGTAGTATGTGCTGAAACATTACCTCCTTCATGATCTGCATGAATAGTCATGTATAAACGCATCAATTCTTTGAAACTTTCATCTTCATATCCCATCATATGAGCCAAATTGCCTGCCCAATCTAATAATCCATTTGGTTGTATATGTTCGTTATTTTTATATTTTCTTCTATAGATATAAGCTGCAATGCGAGGTAATCTTGCTATTAAGTCCATTACATCATCATAAATTGGATTCCAATAGTCTTGTTTATTTAAACCTTTTGAATATTCCTTTGCAAAGTTACTTTCAGTTTGCAGAGCCATAACGCCTGTCACAAACATAGTCATAGGGTGAGAAGAAAGTGGCAAAGCATCAATTGTATTGAATACATGAGTCGGCACATGACTTCTGCGTTGCCAAACACTCGATAAATGATCAGTATCAGACTCTGTTGGCAATTCGCCTAATAACATCAAATGAAAAATACCTTCAGGTAATGGTTCACTTCCGCCTTGTGCTTTGGGTAATTTTTCTTGAAGTTCAGGAATAGAATAACCTCTGAAACGAATACCATCTTGAGCATCAAGCAAACTAGTTTCACTAACTAAACCAGTTATACCTCGCATTCCTTGATATATTTGACTTAAAGTAACCTCTCCTATTTTTTTATTACCATGCTCTTTTAAAAGGGCTTTGATTTCTGCACTTGAAATATCGGCTTTTGCTCTGAACGCATCTTTTATAACTCCCATAAAATATATTGATTATCTAATGTTAAATTGGTTGCAATATTACAAAAAAAGAATTTGGTTTTAACTGACAAGCGTTAGTTAATTATTAAATTCATTATAAATATTACTGATATTACAACTTTCGAAACACTAAATAATCTCCTGCCATTAATTCAAAATTTTCTTGGGCATTAAAATTGAAAATTAATTTTGAAAAAACTTGTTCAAATTGGCCTTGTAAATGAGGATGATTGATGTTAAAATGAATTCTATCGTGCTTAGAAAGGTTGAGGATTATAATCCAAATTTTATTGTCGAACACTTTTATAAAAGATAGAATTGAAGTGGTATTATCTGTTGGTAAAATTTCAATTGAGGCTTGATTAAATCCTGATTCATGAAATAATGATATAAGAGTTTGATAAAATGTCTCCAGCTTTAAAGTATTATCCCATAATAATACATCCTTGTCGAAAAATTTTAGTCTTTTATTACTAGGAATTTCTTGACCAGAATATATTAAAGGCATTCCATTCCAAGTGAAAGTTAAAACTGCAAAGGCTTTAGCTAGATTTCCATATTTTTCAAATTCAGTACCATTCCAACTATTTTCGTCATGATTACTTGTAAAGAAAAGTTTCAGCTTGGTATTTTCAAACTTTAAATATTGTTGAAGGTTTATTATTATCTCTTCAATATTTACTTGTTGCTTTACTAACTTTTCAGTTAAATGCATCCATTCCCAAGCATAACTTGCATCAAAAACTGTAAGATATTTTTCTTCATCGCATTCTGCTAACCAAAATAATTTCTTTAGTTCATCACAATCTATTCTTGCTGTTTTCCAAAAATCTAATGCAACCAAATGTGCCATATCGCACCTAAAACCATCAATATCGCATTCATTCACCCAATACTTCATAGCATTAATCATTGCTATTCTCATTGAAGCATTATTGAAGTTTAAATCTATTACATCTTTCCAACCATTTCTTTCTGTAAAATTATTATTTTCATCGAGGATATAATAATCCGGATTTGAAATTGTCCATTCATGATCACAACCTGTATGGTTAGCCACCCAATCAATGATAACTTTTAAACCCAATTGATGAGCTTGTTTAATTAAATCTCTAAAATCTTCTAAACTGCCAAATTCTGGGTTGATTTTAGTGTAAGAACTGCAAGCATAATAACTTCCTAAATTACCTTGTTTTTTAAATTCACTAATAGGAGTAATAGGCATCAACCATAATGCATCAACACCCATATTCTTTAATCTAGGCAAATGTTTTTGAAAAGCCTTAAATGTACCCTCAACAGTAAATTGTCGGATATTTACTTCGTATAAAACTGCACTTTTAGCCCAGGAAACTATAGAAAAATTTGATTGCATTTAATTATTAAAAAGTCCCAATAAAATGGGACTTGAATTTTATTTGTTATAACCGGCTGAGTCAATTACTTCACCACAATCTAACATCATTTTTGGTAGATATGGATTTTCAATTTCAGATGAATTACTTAACCAATCTGCTCCTTTATTTTTAAATGCCATTGGACAGTGTTGTAGGTAAACTTTTTCTCTATCATAACGAACTGTTCTTATTAAATCATACACATCATTTGTGATGATTTGAAAAGATTTTCTTTTATTTTCTAAATCTTGCTCTTTTAATAAGCCCATAATTTCGTCTTGCAAATTTTGAGTATAAATTTTTGCAGTATTGATGATTAAAGTATCAGCATTTAATTCGTTTAATTTAACTAAAGCTGCACTATTTGCTAATTTTTTAGCTGACTGATGTATTAGACTAGTATCTTCTTTTATAAAAGCATTTTTTAAATCGAGATATGATGTCATTATAGCAGAAAAGCTTAAATTAAATGAATCAGAATTGATGCTTTGCCCTAATGTCACTTGTGGAGCTTTAGGTGTTACAACTTTTGCATCATCATTACTACAAGCTAGCAATAAAAAAGAAAAACAAGTTATTAATAATTTACGCATATTAAAATTTTGCGTAAAAATACTAGAAGAAATTTATAACAGATTAAAATAAGACTTGAATGCCATTTGCAATTCTAAACTCATGTTGCAATAACCACTTTTTTCTCCACAAACCTCCTGAGTAACCTACTAAGTTTTTATGAGTTCCTATAACTCTATGACAAGGAATTACAATTGAAATTTTGTTTTTACCATTAGTAGAAGCAGCAGCTCTAATAACTTTTTCATCTCCAAGTTTTTTGGCTAAATCTAAATAACTTATGGTTTTGCCGTAATTGATTTCAGTTAATTGATTCCATACTTTTTGCTGAAACTCTGTACCAGATTGATGTATTGGTAAATCGAACTTTTTTCTAGCCCCTTGGAAAAATTCAATCAACTGCTCGGTACATTGATGAATAATTTCACTAACACCTGGTTTGCCATATTGTAATTGGTCTTTATTATCAATAAAACTAATCTCAGAAATATAGCTTTCTGTACCTCCAATTCTAATTAATCCTATAGGACTTTCATAAAAACTATAATAGTTTTCTTCCATTATCCAATTTTTAAACCATTTGCAACTGTTTGTTGGGGTTGCAATAATATTACAGTATTGTTTTCATCATAGATTCCTAAAACTAAACATTCACTCATAAAATTGGCTATTTGTTTTGGTGGAAAATTTACAACTGCTATAATTTGTTTCCCAATCAAATCATCTATGGTGTAATGATGAGTTATTTGAGCTGATGATTTTTTGATTCCTAATTTGCCAAAGTCGATACTTAATTGGTAAGAATTTTTTCTTGCTTTTTCAAAATCTTTTGCTGCTATAATTGTTCCAGTTCTAATATCGATTTTTTCAAAATCCTCCCAACTGATCATATAAACGTTTTAAATGATGATTTTGTATATAAAAATAAAAAAACCTGCAATTGCAGGTTTTTGAACAGTTAAAAAATTACCAATTATGATACGATAACTTTCCTTCAACAATTTTTTCACCTTCTATAAAATTAGTAATGACAGTAAACTTACAATCATTGCCACATTTAGGTATCATTACAATTCTTTCATAACTACCCCAAACTGTTTCGTACATGGGTAATTTTTTTCCATTGCTAAAATTTCCAATTACACTAGCCCCTATTGGTGGGTGCTGGTTTAATTTTATTGCTCGCCACTCCATCCCTTCAATTAATTTACAACGTAAAGAATTTTTATACCAAACTTCAGCATTTTTATTATCTCCAGCTTTAGAAAATGCATATTCAAAAGCTAAGCATCCTAAATATTCGTTGTATTTAAAAATATTAGCAGCATATTGTAAAGCCAATCCAGTGAAACCTCCATTTGCATTAGGAGCATTTGAATGAAACTTTACTAAAGCAAAGTTTAAAACAATAGAGCTCGGGTCATTTTTTACTTGTTCTTCTAAGTTTCTTCTTAATTCAAAAGCATCAGTTCTAGAATAAATTTTTTCTCTAGAAATTAAATTGTCTGATTCTTGATCAACTTGAATAAAATATGAATTAACTACTGCAACTGATTTCTTTTTAATTGGAACTCCATTTGCATAGCCTACATTTAGAAAAATGAAAAAAATGAATAAGAACCTGTAAAATAAATTTACTCTTTTCATAAAAATAATTTTAATTAAATTTTGATAGGGTACAGTTCAAACACGTCAGTTAATCTGAATAATTTGTGTTTGTCTTAAAAGAGTAGGATTAAATACGGGCTTTCTATGCAATAAATCTTCAAAACTTAAAATAAACTGATTAACTTTTATTTTAAGGAGCTGCAATATATAAATTTATTTTGGATTAGAAGATATCTTATACAATAAATTTTAAAACAATTCGTTCAGCTGAGTTATCTACGACTTGCAATTAGTAAATTAAGATCTGTAAATTTAAGGTTGAATTTTTCACTCATGTAGAAGTCTGTTATGGAGCCTTTGAACATATAAAACCCTTCTCTTAAATTTAAATTATGCCACACAATCTCTTCAATACCACCTTCTTCACTAATATTTAATAATAATGGCATTAAAACATTGCTTATGGCCTGACTTGCTGTTCTTGCGAATCCACTAGGTATATTGGGAACACAGTAATGAATCACATCATGTTTAATGAAAGTGGGATTTTCATGACTAGTAAGTTGGCTGGTTTCAAAACAACCACCTCTGTCAATAGCAACATCTATAATAATACTCCCCTGACGCATTGTTGAAACAATGGATTCAGTTACTACAATTGGAGCTCTTCCATATTCATTACTTAAAGCCCCAACGGCAACTTCACAAGTTTTTAGTTGCTTTGCTAAAATTTTAGGCTCAAGTACACTAGTCCAAATTCTTTGACCAAGATTGTTTTGCAACTGTTTTAAACGTGAAACATTGTTATCAAAAACTTTTACACTTGCTCCTAAAGCTAAGGCATTACGGGTAGCAAATTCTCCAATAATACCTGCACCAATTACTACAACTTTTGTAGGTGGAATGCCGCTTATTCCTCCTAATAAAACTCCTTTCCCATTATTAAAACTACTTAAATATTGACCAGCTATGAGCATTACAGCAGAACCTGCAATTTCACTCATACTACGAACTATGGGGTAAGTACCACTATCATCTTTTAAATTTTCATAGCCCAAAGCAGTAATTTTCTTTTCCATCATTTTCTTTACCACATTCAACTTTAATGCTGAATAATGGATTGTTGAAATAATGGTTTGATTCATTTGCAATAAATCAATATCCTGTTCAACTATAGGAGCACTTTTAATGAGTAACGGACATTTATAGACTTCTTCTCTTGAAGCTACAATTTTTGCACCTGCTTCACTATAATCATTATCTGTATAATGACTTCCAATACCTGCATGATGTTCAACACAAACTGAATGACCATTCGCTACTAATACACCAACAGCATCAGGAGTTAAGCCCACCCTATTTTCTTGAAATGCAATTTCTTTAGGAATTCCTATTTCTAATTTAGCACCTTGTGGTTTAATATCAAGCTTTTCTTCTAGTGTTTCGTATTTAAATGAGGAAGATATGATGGGTTTATGAGCAGCCATTTTTTTATAGTTAGAGAATAAAATTAGATTAATTTTTCGTAATCGCTATATATATCGATTTGAAAAAAAATCAAATGACTAAAATCGATAATATCTATTGTATGTAATCCACTAATTTTGCAGCACAAAAAATATAAATATGAATAATGTAAAAGTTGCCATTAATGGTTTTGGAAGAATAGGTAGATTAGTATTTAGACAAATCTATAATATGCAAGATATTAATGTAGTTGCTATTAATGATTTAACAAGTCCTGCTGTACTTGCACATTTATTAAAATATGATAGTGCACAAGGCAGATTTAATGTAGAAGTTACTTCAACACAAAATTCAATTATAGTAAATGGTCATGAAATTAAAATATATGCTCAAAAGGATCCTGCTCAAATCCCTTGGGGTACTCATGATGTTGATGTGGTGATTGAAAGCACAGGTTTTTTTGCTGATAAAGAGAAAGCTGAATCTCATATTAAAGCTGGTGCAAAAAGAGTTGTAATTTCTGCTCCTGCAACAGGCGATTTAAAAACTGTTGTATTTAATGTTAACCATAGCATTTTAGACGGTTCAGAAACTATTATAAGCTGTGCCAGCTGTACAACCAACTGTTTGGCTCCAATGGCAAAAGTATTGAATGATAAATTTAATATACTTGCTGGAAGCATGACTACCATTCATGCTTATACTAACGATCAAAATACATTAGATGCTCCTCATGCTAAAGGCGATTTAAGAAGAGCAAGAGCTGCTGCACAAAATATTGTTCCAAATAGTACTGGTGCTGCTAAAGCTATTGGTTTAGTATTACCTGAATTAAAAGGAAAACTTGATGGCAGTGCTCAACGTGTGCCTACCATTACAGGTTCTGTTACAGAATTAACTGCTATTCTAGAAAAGAAAACAAGTGTTGAAGAAGTGAATGCAGCCATGAAAGCAGCTAGTGATGAAAGTTTTGGATATACTGAAGACGAATTAGTAAGTACAGATATTATTGGTATTTCTTATGGATCTTTATTCGATGCAACACAAACTAAAGTAATTACAGTAGGCGAAGCACAATTAGTTAAAGTTGTAAGCTGGTACGATAATGAAATGAGTTATGTAAGCCAATTAGTAAGAACAGTTAACTATTTTGCTGGATTAATTAAAGAATAAGTTTAAGCATACTAAAAAACCACAGTTTAAATGCTGTGGTTTTTTAGTATGTAAGAATCTCAGCAATTTTTATGGCAATTCTTTCACCATCCATTGCAGCACTTACAATGCCACCGGCATAACCTGCACCTTCTGCACAAGGAAATAAATTTTTAATTTGTGGATGATGTAAAATATCATCAGTTCTTGGAATACGAACAGGCGAAGATGTTCTGCTTTCTGTAGCAACAACAATGGCTTCATTAGTATAATATCCTTTCATTCTCTTACCAAATGCCTTAATGCCCTTTTGTAAAGCTTGATGAATAAAATTTGGTAAGACTTGTTTTAACTCTGAAGAATTTATACCTGGTAAATAAGAACAATTTGGTAAAGTGGTTGAAATTTTTCCTTCACAAAAATCAATAACTCTTTGTGCAGGAGCAACAAATTTTCCTCCACCACAGTCAAAAGCTTTTTGTTCAATTTCTGATTGAAAATGCATGAGTGATAATGGAGTAAAATCTTTTTTATTTTTCTTACAAAAGTCAATGATATCATTAGTTTCAACTGTTACCACCATTCCACTATTTGCAAATGCATTATTTCTTTTACTAGGGCTCCAACCATTTACCACTAATTCATTGGAGTTGGTAGCTGCTGGTGCAATAATACCTCCAGGACACATACAAAAACTAAATACTCCTCTCCCATCAACTTGTTCAACTAAACTGTAAGCAGCAGGTGGTAAATATTCTCCCCTATTATTTTCTTTGATTAAATGATATTGGCATGAATCAATTACTTGTTGAGGATGTTCAATTCTTACGCCTAAAGCAAAAGGTTTTGGTTCTATTAAAATATTTTTATTGTAAAGCAATTCATAAATATCTCTGGCACTATGGCCAGTAGCTAGAATAATCTGTTGAGCTGCTATTTCATCACCATCACTTGTAATAACAGTTTCAATTAAATTATTTTCAATCTTAAAATCAATAACTTTTTTATTGAAACGAATTTCACCACCATGATCAATAATGGCTTCTCTCATTGCAGTTATAATATGTGGTAATTTATTGGTACCAATATGTGGATGTGCCTGATACAAAATTTTTTCCTCTGCACCATATTGTACAAAACAATTTAATATACTATCAATACTGCCTCTTTTATTGCTTCTTGTGTAAAGTTTTCCATCACTATAAGTTCCTGCTCCTCCTTCACCAAAACAATAATTAGATTCAGGATTTACAATGCCTTCTTTATTCAACTTTGCCAAATCTCTTCTTCTATCTCGAACATTTTTTCCTCTTTCAAGAATAATAGGTTTAATGCCAAGTTCTAATAATTTTAAAGCAGCAAATAATCCTGCTGGTCCAGCACCAATGATGATGACTGATTTAGCATTTGAGTGAACTTCTTTTAAATGCTTTCTTACAATTTTTCTTTGTTCAAAAGGTTCTTCAATAAAAACATGAAGGGTGAGATTAATCCAGATTTGATGTCGACTACGAGCATCTATAGATTCTTTCAACTTATAAAACCCAAAAATTTTATCTTCTGCAATTGATAAAAGAGCTGCAATGTATGATGTAATAATACTTTGACTTGCAGCTTCTGATGGAGTAAGCTTTAATGATATTTTTTGTTGCATGGGTTAGGTGTTTATCCTAAAAAATTGCAAAACTGATGAACTAATACTGACCTGTTTTTAATAAGACTAAAGTACAAGCTTCTAATGGTTCAATATGATTTGATTTGGCTAATTCAACTAGTTCGTCATTTTCAGTGCCCGGATTAAATATGATTCTCTTAGGCTTTAAAGAAACTAAATAATCATAATATTCTTGCTGATACTTTTCACTCAGGTATAAAGTTATGGTATCAATATCTTTTAAAATAGGCTTACCCACTACAATTTCTACATCATTTATTTTTCCAACTTTATTCCCAATTGCAACAACAGGGTGATTGTATTGACGCAATAAATTAACAGCAAGATTGCTATATCTTTCTTTATTTTCTGAAGCCCCAATCACTAATGTTTTCTTCTGTGTATTCATTAATTTTTATTTGCAAGATACACACCACAAAGAATAATAATTAAACCAATTACATGTAAAATTGTAATATGTTCTCCATTTAATAAACCCCAACCAATAGCAACAAATGGTATACCATAAGTTACTGTTGATGCAAATAAACCACCAGCACGTTTCATTAAACTATAAAATAAAATTGATGCAATTGCTGTAGCTAATATACCTAAAGCACTACTTGCACTTGTTGCTAAAATGTATTTAGATTCTAATAGGTTTAAACTAAAATATCCTGTGTAATATAAAATAATGATTGCTGGAATTATTAAAAATGAAAAAGCAATAGCAGCAATTTGAATAGATGGTACACCTGTTAGTTTTTTAACTACCATGTTTACATTAAATCCATATAAAACGGTGGCTAAAATTACAAAACTAATGTAGAGATAATTATTGACATGCTGATCTTGAGCATTTGCATAAATTAGAAAAACACTGCCTGCAAGACCAATAACAACACCAACAATCTTTCTAGTTGTAGTTACTAAATTAAAAAATACTGCTCCTACAACAATTACAAACAATGGCGTTAATGAATTTAAGCTTCCGGCAATGCCTCCACCAATTTTAGTTTCTGCAATACAAAATAAAAACGCAGGAATAAAACTACCAATTAACCCACTTAAAATAATGTACAACAAAACATTTTTAGGAAGTGTTTTTATTGCTTTATATGCAAAAGGTAACATTACTAATCCAGCACATAAAATTCGAATAGTTGCAACTTGATATGGACTTAAAACAGGTTTGCTTAAGTCGTGATTTTCGAACATACCTAATTTCATAAGTTCAAAACTACTGCCCCATATAAAACAAAGAATTACGAATAAAAACCAATTGATAAATTTATGACTCACAATTAAAATTTTGGCAAATGTCTGATAATTGTATTTCTAAACAAGGAAAATATTCAATAAGCCATCAAGAGTATTTGCGTTGAGGTGTTTCAACATAATTCTGTTGTTCTTTCAATGATTCTGGACTAGGATTATTTGTAATGGAAACTGAAAGATAAAATAATGCCAATAATACTACTGAAGTTACTAATAACTCATCCCACTTGAACCAATACCCCCAAAATCTATATAAAACAGCAGTTTCGGGATGATTGGGTTTGTATATAACTTGTACTTTTTCTAAATCATTAACACTTCTTAAAGGATAATTTGCATTTATACTATAAGTAGAATCTTTCAAAACAAATATGGCTTGAGCTTCATTTGTTTTTAGGTTCACTTTAATAGTAGCAACTGTTGTTTCTCCATCAAAATAATCGGGTTCTCTAGAATAGAAAATATAGCATGTATAACAAACTACATACAGTATGATTAATAATTTATACAATACAAGTTATTGATGATTGATTATTGATTGATTGAATTTATTACTAAATTCTTTAAATCAGCTATGGCAATTCTTTCTTGAACCATTGAATCTCTATGACGAATCGTTACAGTATTGTCTTCTTTAGTTTGATGATCAATGGTTACACAAAAAGGTGTACCAATGGCATCTTGTCGTCTGTAACGCTTACCAATACTATCTTTCTCCTCGTAGTAACATTTAAAATCTTGCTTACAATCATTCATGATTTCTTTGGCAATTTCTGGCAACCCATCTTTTTTAGTTAATGGAAGAATAGCCAGTTTATTGGGAGCCAGCTTTGCAGGAATTTTCAAAACTGTTCTGCTATCTGTCGTTCCATCTTCTTTGTGAATTGTTTCTTCTTGATAAGCATGAGATAGTACTAACAAAAACATTCTATCTAAACCAATAGATGTTTCAATTACATATGGAATATAATTTTGATTGATTTCTGCATCAAAATATTGTTGTTTCTTCTTGCTATATTCCTGATGTTGTTTTAAATCAAAATCACTTCTGCTATGAATGCCTTCTACTTCTTTAAAACCAAAAGAAAACTCAAACTCAATATCACAAGCTTCTTTAGCATAGTGTGCTAGTTTAACATGATCGTGATAACGATATTTTTCTTGTGGCAATCCAAGACTTAAATGCCATTTCATTCTTTCATCTTTCCAATATTTATACCACTCTCCTTCTGTTCCAGGACGAACAAAGAATTGCATTTCCATTTGTTCAAACTCTCTCATTCTAAAAATAAATTGTCGTGCTACAATTTCATTTCTAAAAGCTTTACCAATTTGAGCTATTCCAAAGGGAACTTTCATACGTGCAGATTTTTGCACATTTAAAAAGTTCACAAAAATGCCTTGAGCCGTTTCTGGTCTTAAGTAAATGGTATCAGCATCATCTGTAACACTTCCCAATTTAGTGTCGAACATGAGGTTGAACTGACGAATATCTGTCCAGTTGCAAGTGCCACTTACAGCACATGAAATTTTATGCTCCTCAATCATTTTCTTTAAATCTGCAAAAGCATCTTCAGCTAACATTTTCTCCATACTTGCCACTAACCCATTAGCTTTATCATGTTCTCCTTTTTCTTTTAATTGATCAGCAAAACCTTCAACTAAATGATCTACACGATAACGTTTTTTGCTATCCTTATTATCAATCATAGGGTCACTGAAATTATCAACATGACCACTAGCTTTCCAAGTTGTTGGATGCATAAAGATTGCTGCATCAATACCCACAATATTTTCATGCATTTGAGTCATACTCTTCCACCAATAATCTTTTATGTTTTTCTTTAATTCACTTCCATAAGGGCCGTAATCATAAACAGCACTTAAGCCATCGTATATTTCACTCGATTGAAATACAAATCCATATTCTTTTGCATGTGCAATAATTGCTTGTAAATTATTCTCTGTTGACATGCTGCAAATATAGGTTTACATAAGATTTGATTATTGATTAAATGACAATACATTTGCTTCATGAGACCAGTTAAAACTTATGAATTTATCGTTGTTTTGAAAAAAAACTCCACCAAACTAATTGATACCATTAGTTTGTTGATGTTGGCATTTTCGGTTGCCATTTTTTCTTATGAATTTTCTTTAAAATTTATTGAAGCCAATAAAACTTTAAATGCTAATAATGGATTAATGTTAGTATGGATTTTTGGAATTATGGGATGGTTATATTATTGTAGAACCCTACAAAAAAGAGGCATGGAACCTCATTATCGTTTTGCATTATTATTAGCAGCATGGGGTTGGTTTATGAACCCTAGTTTTTCTTGGCTTTCTATCTTCTTTTTAATTGCTGCTGTAATTGAAAAGCCTGTAAAAATTACTCCTGAATATGCTTTTGATGAAGATGGCATTGTTTTAAATTCAATCCCTCAAAGAAAATATACTTGGACAGATATGAATAATGTAGTGTTAAATTCAGGTATGTTGACTTTAGATTTTAAGAGCAATAAACTTGTTCAAAAAGAAGTGAATGATGCAGTGCCTGATAATGTAGAGAAAGAATTTAATGCCTATTGTAAAATTCAATTGGCAAAATAATAAAACCGTTAATTTCTTAACGGTTTTATAAATATTATTCTTTAGTTTCTTTTTTCTTTTTGGCTGTTTTTGGTGTTAACATCAAAAACATTCTTTTACCTTCTAATTTAGGTAAGGTTTCTGGCTGACCAACATCTGCAAGCCTCTCAGCGAATTTTAATAATACCAACTCTCCTCTTTCTTTGAATTGAATAGCACGACCTTTAAATTGAACGTATGCTTTTACTTTATTGCCATCTTTTAAAAACCCTTCAGCATGTTTTGCTTTAAAGTTAAAATCATGATCATCTGTGCTAGGTGTAAAACGAACTTCCTTCACCTCACTTTGTTTGGCATTAGCCTTCATCTCTTTTTCCTTCTTCTTTTTTTCGTAAAGGAATTTTTTATAATCAATGGCTTTACAAACCGGGGGATCTGCTTGTGGAGAAATTTCTACTAAATCAAGTTCTAATTCTCTGGCTATTTTAAGTGCTTCTTGTATTGAATAAATACCAACTTCAACATTTTCGCCAACAAGCCTTACTTGTTGTGCTCTAATTCTTTCATTAATTCTATGTTCCGGTTCTTGTTGTCTTTGAAACCTCGGATTAAATCTGCCCCCTCCAGGGCGTGGTGGAAATGCCATTCAGTGTTTTTTTGTTATTAATTTGTTTTCAAATGTAAAAATAAAGCTATTCTGCTGATTTTCTGTGCAAAATTTCTTCAACAATATTTTCAGTAAACTCTTCTACACTTTGTTGCCCCATATCTCCTTTACCTTGTCTACGAATAGAAAGTTTCTTTTCTGTTGCTTCTTTTTCGCCAATAACCAACATATAAGGAACCCTACTTAGTTCAGCCTCTCTAATTTTTTTGCCAATTTTTTCGTTTCTATCATCAATTTCTACTCTTACGCCTTTACTTCTTAAAGTTGTTAATACACCATTGGCATAGTCCATGAACTTATCACTTATTGGAAGAATTTTTACTTGTAAAGGTGATAACCAAACAGGGAATTTGCCTGCATAGTGTTCTAATAAAAATCCAATAAATCTTTCATGAGTACCAAGAGGAGCTCTATGAATAATTAAAGGAATTTCTGGTTCATTATTTTGATTGGTAAAACTTAATTTAAAACTTCTACTTTGAGCAAAGTCAACTTGATTGGTGGCTAATGTAAATTCTCTACCAATTACACTCCAAATTTGAACATCAATTTTTGGTCCGTAGAATGCAGCTTCATCTTGCACTTCAACAAATGGTGTTCCAGTTTCTATTAAAACCTGACGAACCAATTCTTCAGTTTCTTTCCAAAGTTCTGGTTCGTTTACATATTTCTGTCCAAGTTTTTCAGGATTATGTAAGCTTAAACGCATTACAAATTTATCTACTCCAAAAATTTTGAAGTATTTTAAATACATTTCGTTTACTGCCTTAAATTCTTGTGCAAAATCTTCTTTACTACAATAAATATGAGCATCGTTCATATGTAAACAACGTACACGCATTAAACCAAATAATTCTCCACTTTGTTCGTATCTATAACAAGTGCCATACTCAGCAATTCTGTATGGCAAGTCTCTATAACTTTTAGGCTCAGCATCAAATATTTTATGATGATGAGGACAATTCATTGCTCTTAAATAAAATGTTTCGCCATCAATCTCCATTGGAGGAAACATACTATCTGCATAATAAGGCAAGTGACCACTGGTTTGATACAAACTTTCTTTAGCAATATGTGGAGTTACAACTCTTTTATAACCTGCTGCTAATTCAGTTTCCTTAGCTAACTTTTCAAGCTCTTCAATAATCACAGTTCCATTAGGCATCCAAAGAATTAAACCTTGACCAACTTGATCATCCATGGTGTAGATGCTTAATTCTTTTCCTAATTTTCTATGATCACGTTTTTTGGCTTCTTCCAACATTACTAAATACTCATCTAATTCTTTTTGATTAGGAAAAGTAATACCATAAATACGAGTTAACTGTTTATTTTTTTCATCTCCTTTCCAATAAGCTCCTGCAATTGAGGTTAACTTAATGGCTTTGATGAAAGAAGTATTTGGAAGATGTGGGCCACGACATAAATCTGTAAAATTTCCTTGAGTATAGAAAGTTATATTTCCATCTTCAAGATTTTGCAAAAGGTCTAATTTATACTCGTCATTCTTCTCAGTAAAATAAGCTATTGCTTCTGCTTTTGATTGATATTTTCTAACAAATGAATTATTTTGTTTGGCTAATTCATTCATCTTCTTTTCAAGAGCAGGTAAATCCTCTTCACTTAATTTATGATCGCCTAAATCAATATCATAATAAAATCCTTTTTCCAAAGCTGGCCCAACCCAAAATTTGGCTCCAGGAAATTTATCTTCAATTGCTTCTGCCATAAGGTGTGCAGATGAATGCCAAAAAGTATTTTTTCCTTCATTATCATCCCACATTAAAAATTTTACATTGGCATCTTGTTCAATGGGTCTGGTAGCATCCCAAACATCACCATTTACACTTGCAGCAAGAACTTTTCTTGCCAAACCTTCACTAATACTTTTTGCAATATCTAAAGCAGAAGTACCTTTTTCGTACTGACGTATTGCACCATCCGGAAAACTTATATTAATCATGTATTCTATTGATATGGCTGCGAAAATAAGCAATGATTGCTCAGAAAAAAGAAATGAGTGAATAACTTACCTTTAAATCTTTAACAGTTCTTTTAGCTGTTAATATTAAGTCGATTGTAGTTTTGTAATATGCGATGGATATTGACTTGTAGTTTTTTATTTTTATCTGCATCTAGTTTAATTGCTCAAGATTTAACAGGTGTTTGGCGTGGATCTTTTGAACAGAGAACCCTTGATCCTATTTTTGGAAAATTTTCTAAACAATCTTATAGATACGAAGTTCAGTTAAACCACCTTAAGAATAATGGTATTGAAGGAGTAACTTATTCTTATCTTTCTACAATTTTTTATGGAAAGGCTGCTTTAAAAGGTATTGCCGACAAAAAAAATAAAACCTTAACCATCAAAGAAACAATAATGTTAGATATGAAGTCAGCAGGTAAATCTGATGGTTGTTTAATGACTTGTTATTTAGATTATTCTAAAAATGGAAAAATTGAAACCCTAATTGGAACTTATACCAGCATTAATATTAAAACAAAAGCTGATTGTGGTTATGGAACAGTTTATTTAGAAAAAGTTACAGAAAGCGATTTTGAATTAGAAGATTTTTTGAAAAAAGATGATTCGAAAAGTGCAGCTCAGGTAAATAGTTTTCCTAGAAAAATTTCTCCAAACAATGCCAATAATCCTAAAAATAAAATTGTTGTAATAGAGAAAAAAACAGAAGACACACCCACTATTTATAAAAAATCAAATCAGCTACCTAAACCCCATACTCCCGATATTTATAAATCTGATGCTAAAGAATTTGCTTACAAAAACGAAAAAAAGCACATTACAACAGATTTACAAAAATTAGAAGAACTTGACCCAATTCAAAAGTTTGATAAACCCGAAGTTAAAATTGTGCCAGAACCTTATGTTGAAGTGCTTAAAGAAAGAGAGAATAAATTAGCAACAAAAATATTTGTAGATAGTAAAGAGGTTTATATAGAATTCTATGATAATGGAGAAATTGATAACGATTCTATTTCAGTTTTTTTAGATAATAAATTAATTATCGATAATCAAAGATTAAGTACAAGACCTATTAAACTTAATTTACGTTTTGATGATATTAATTCTTTTTATGAAATCATTACTGTTGCTGAAAATTTGGGCGATATTCCTCCTAATACTGCCTTAATGGTCATTAATTATGGTAGAAAAAGGCAGGAAGTTTTTTTAACATCTGACGATAAGAAAAATGCTAAAGTAATTATTGAGTATAAAGGCCCAAAATAGTTATACTTCTTTTCCTTCAACAACAATTACAACTTCTCCTTTAATGGCATTGGTTTTATAAAATTCACAAAGTTCTTCTAGAGTGCCTCTTCTATTTTCTTCGAACATTTTACTAAGTTCTCTGCTTACGCAACATTTTCTTTCAGCACCAAAATACTCTGCAAATTGTTGCAATGTTTTTGCCACACGAAAAGGACTTTCATAAAATATCATTGTTCTTTCCTCTTCTGCTAATTTTTTTAATAAAGTTTGTCTGCCTTTTTTTAAAGGAAGAAATCCTTCAAAAACAAAACGATTGGTAGTTAATCCACTATTCACTAATGCAGGAACAAAAGCTGTTGCCCCAGGCAAACACTCTACTTTAATATCATGTTTAATACAATCTCTAACTAATAAAAATGCTGGATCACTAATAGCAGGTGTGCCAGCATCTGTAATCAATGCAAATGTTTTACCCGATTGCATTTGACTAATTAAATGTTCCACTATTTTATGTTCATTATGTTGATGATATGGAGAAACAGGTTTTTTGATATTATAGTGTGAAAGAAGTTTTGATGAGGTTCTCGTATCCTCACATAAAATCACATCTACACTTTGTAACACTTCTATACTACGAAATGTAATGTCTTTTAAATTACCAATGGGTGTAGGAACAAGGTATAGCACTTAAATTATTGGTTGATTGGTTGAATGGTTGATTGGTTGATTGGAATAATAGATTAATTAGACTTTTTTAATAAAATAAATGAAACTATTAAATAAGCAAAAAATGTAAAGGTTACTGCTAGCCATCCAAATAAAACACCTGTTACTATAGCTACAATTAAGATGATGATTAATGGCGTTAAACTTTTTAAATTCACACCATTTAATTTTAATGAAATCATAGGATGGGTAGAAACCATTAAATAACTCAAAACAATTATTGCTCCAAACCAAAACCATTGATTCATGATCAGTTCATAAATCCATACTGTATGATTATTAAAATACACTAAAGGATAAGAAGCCACTAATAATCCTATTGCTGGAATTGGAACTCCTTTAAAAACTTTTTCTTGAGTAGTATCTAAATTAAATCTTGCTAAACGATAAGCACCTGCACAAGGCAAAATAAATGCTGCATACAACCAAATACTATTGTTGTTTAAACTTTCAATATCTTGAGAATAACTTAATCTTAGGAACTGATAAATAATCATACCTGGAGCAACTCCAAAACTAACCACATCTGCTAAACTATCTAGCTGTTTACCCATTTCAGAAGTTGCTTTTAAAAGTCTAGCAACAAAACCATCTAAAAAATCTATAACTGCTGCAATAGCTATAAATAAAGAGGCATAAACCATTTTTTCTGGCACATCAATAATTTGTTGCAAATTTTCATCTTGACTAACAATTAATCCTGGCTGAGTAACTACAATAATTGCTAGACAACCAAAGAATAAATTGAGTAATGTGAAGATGTTGGGAAGTTGTTTAATAAGTCTACTGTTTACAGACGACTGTCCACTGAAGTTTTCCATTAGTTTAATGTTTTAATTAATCCTTGAATCATAATAATCAAAGTTTCATATTTGTTGTACTTTTCTTCAAATAATTTATCATCAATAAATTTTCTCTGTCTAGCCAAATACAAGCAACTTATAACTTCCAAAGCAGAACGATTTGCAATTATAAGAAATCTTTTAAATTCAGCATTGGTGTGTAAAGTACTTCCTTCTACAATATTAAGCACAACTGAATCTGCTGCTCTTTTAATTTGAGATGTCAAAATAAACATTTCGTCTTTTGGAAAAGCTTTTACAAGCTCTGAAACTTCTCCTGCTAATTCTAATGCAATATTCCAAATCTTCAATTTCTCAAACTTAAAAGCCATCGTAAAACTTTTTTAGTTAAAAAGAATCTGTATTCTGTTGACCATCGACTATTGACAGTCGACTATTTTCTCATTAATCTCTCTATTTCTTCAGCTCTAATTGGAATATTTTTCATTAAATCGATATTACCATTTTTTGTTAACCAAACATTATTTTCTATTCTAACACCCATTTTTTCTTCTTCAATGTAAATTCCGGGTTCAACAGTTAAAAACATTCCAGCTTGCAAAGGAGAAGTTCTTGTACCTAAATCGTGAACATCTACTCCCAAATGATGAGAAATGCCATGATATAAATATTTTCTATAAGCACGATTTTCTTTGTTCTCATTCTTTACATCTTCTTTCTTTAATAATCCAATTTTTAAAAATTGTTTGGTGGCTTCCTCACCAACTTTATCTGTATAATCAACTACTGAAATGCCAGGTTTTAAAATACTTTTTGCATAATCATGTAAATGTAAACATGCATTATACACTTCTTTTTGTCGTTTAGTATATTTTCCATTTACAGGAATTGTTCTGGTTAAATCGGCATTATAACCTCCATAACTTGCACCAAAATCCATCAAAATCAAATCTCCATCTTTACATTCTTGATTGTTGTTGATATAGTGTAGAATTCTAGCGTTATCTCCACTAGCAATAATACTTCCATAAGCTTCCCCTGTTGCTCTTTGTTTTAAAAATTGATGCATTATTTCAGCTTCAATTTCATATTCCATTACACCAGGTTTAATAAATTTCAACAAATGACGAAATGTATTTTCAGTAATATCAATGGCTTTTTGAATTACAACTATTTCTTCTTTGGTTTTAATACTACGAAGTTTTTTCATGATGGTAGCTGCACGTAAATAATGGTGCAACGGATATCTTGATTTCATTTCATCAATCAGTCTATAATCTCTACTTCGAATTAAGCTGGCTTTTCTATCGTTCTCATTAGAATCTAAATAAATATGTTCTGCTAAATGAATCCAAGGTTGTAACAAAGCATCTAAACTATCTAACCAAACAATAGTTTTTATTCCAGATATTTTTTGAGCTTCTTCAATTCTTAACCTTTTTCCATCCCATTTTTCTTTGGTTTCATTTGGTCGAACTAAAACTAGTACTTCACGATATTTTGAATCTACATTATCTGGAAATAAGATAACCATTGAATCTTCTTGTTCTATGCCTGAAAGCCAAAATAATCCACTATTTTGCTTAAACTTATGCAATGCATCTCCATTACTTGGCCATTCATCGTTACTAGTAAAAATGGCTATGCTATTAGACTTCATTTCCTTAATAAATCGTTTTCGATTATTAATGAAGATTTCATTATTCAGTAATTCGTATTTCATATTATTTTAAATTATAATTTTTAGAGTATAATTTGTAAACTTAAAATAAATTAAACATTAATAATTTATCATTTACAATTTATAATTATCTTATTATTTCTCCTTTTAATCGTAGCAATTCTGTTTCTGCAAGTTTTGTGTTATAACGAGCAGCAATAAGTCTGTCATAAGCCAGCTCTAAACTTTTTTGTGTTTCTCTTAGTTCAATAAATGTTGAAACACCCAGTCTTAATCTTTCAACAGCAATAAAAACATTTTCTTTAGCTAATAAAATATTTTCTTCCTCAAGTGCCAACATTTTCTTTTGTAATTCATAATCTTTATAAGCATTAATAATACTTAAGTCAATTTGAGTTTTTTGGTTAAGATAAGATAAATTTAAATAATCAATATCGAGCTGTGCTTGCTGTATTTGACGTTTAACATTGAATCCATTTAAAATTGGAATTGTTAAACCAAAGCCATAGTTGTAACCATTGTTTCTACTAAATAAAGGTTGAAATGGATTAACTACTGTTTTATTATCGACTTTTGAATAGTTATACGATGAATTAAAACTTAGTGTAGGAAATAAATCTGCTTTTCTTTCTTTTAAAGTAAGTTTTCCAATATCCATGTTTTTTTTAATGGAAAGTAAAGCAGGGTTCGATTTCTCAGCAACCGTCATTACTTCTGCTAAAATAATATTCGACCTAAAAACAATTTCATCATCTACTTCATAAGTTGAAGATAGTTTTACATTCATCAATTGATTTAGTTGTTCTTTTAATTGTTCAATTAATGTGAGCTGTTTCATTCTTGCAGCTTTCTGTGCATTTAAATCAACTTTAGCTTGTAATAATTCTGGTTTAGCTCCTAAGCCAACAGATAATTTTTGTTCTGCAATGTTTACTCTTTCTTCATTCACATTCATTTGCTCTTCAATGGCTTTCAATAGTTGTTTTTGACGAACAATATTATAATAGTTTGCAGTTACAGTGGCAATGCTATTTACCATTTGGTTTCTGATGTTAAGTGAACCCAGTTCAACAAACTCTGCTAATTTTTCTTTTGTAGCAAACATTTTTAATCCATCAAACAAAGTCCAGTTTAATTGTACAGAAGCATTAATATTGTTCGATTTTACGTCATCTCTTTCTCTCTTTGTTCCATCAGTAAATGTTTGAGATTGATCATTGTTATTAAACTGATAATTACTAGTTGCATTTACTCGTGGTAAAAAAGCAGCTTTGGCATAACTATTATCTAATGCAAAAGATGTTGAATCATTTTTTAATAAAAGAATATTATAATTGTTTTCTAAAGTGGTTGCAATGGCTTGTTCAATAGTAAGTTTATTCTGACTGTAAACAGTGTTAATTGATATTATAAAAGAACACTTCAATAATAAGATGACAAATTTCTTCATGATTTCGATTTAAACTAAAGTAGTATCATTTACTAAATCATCCATTTCGCTTTTTTTCTTTTTTGAGGAAAGGAATGAATACATAGCTGGAATTACAAATAAAGTTAGAATGAGAGAAAACATAATACCACCAACAATTACAATACCTAAAGGAATTCTACTGGTTGAGGCATCTCCAAGTGATAAAGCCAATGGTAATGCACCCAGACTCATGGCTAAACTTGTCATTAAAATAGGTCTAAATCTTGCTACGGCAGCATCAATTACTGCAATAGTTTTTTGTTCTCCTTTCAATTGTTTCTGATTTGCAAATTCTACAATTAAAATACCATTTTTAGTCACTAAACCAATCAACATAATCATTCCAATTTGAGAAAAAATATTAAGTGTTTGATCAAAAGCTTGTAATGATAGTAATGCTCCAGCAATTGCTAATGGAACAGTAATCATAATAATGATTGGATCAATAAAACTTTCGAATTGTGCAGCTAATACTAAAAAAATTAATATTAAAGCTAATATAAAAGCAAAGCTAGTATTGCTTCCACTTTCAGCAAAGTCTCTTGATGAACCACTTAATGAAGTGGTAAAAGTTTCATCTAATAATTGTTTTGAAATTTTCTGCATTTCTTTAATACCATCTCCTACTGTTTTACCAGGTGCTAATCCAGAAGAAATAGTAGCAGATTTATAGCGATTAAAATGATAGATTGTTGGTGGAGAATTGTTTTCTTCGAAAGAGACTAGATTGTCTAACGAAACTGCAGCTCCCTTATTATTTTTTACATAAATATTTTTAATATCAGAAGGCTCATCTCTTTCATTTCTACTTACTTGAGCCATTACTACATATTGCTTACCATCTTTAGTAAAAAAACCAATTCTTCTATTACTTAATGCCAATTGCAAAGCTTCTGAAATACTTTGTACACTAATACCAAGTTCACTTGCTTTTAAACGATCTATAATAATTCTTAGCTCTGGTTTATTGAATTTTAGATCTGTATCAGCATTTAATAAAACATCACTATTATTAGCTGCTTCTAAAAATTTAGGAAGTACATTTTTTATTTTATCGAAATTCACATTTTGTAGAACAAATTGAACGGGTTGCCCTCCTCTTCTATTCACAGAAATGGTTTGTTCTTGAATAGTTACTGCTTTACCTTCTGTGAATTTTGAAACATTCTTATTCACCATATCAACAATTTCCTGCTGACTTCTTTTTCGTTGACTTGGAGGAACTAATGTAGCTCTTAAAAAACCAGTATTTACAGCACCTGAACCAGTAAAACCAGGAGCTGTAATGGATATAATAATTTCTTTTTCAGGAACAGAATCCAAAAGAAATGTTGTTAGCTTATCCATATATTTATCCATATAATCATAAGCTGTTCCTTCAGGTGCTGTAACTGAAACCCTGAACTGGCTTCTATCTTCCATGGGTGCTAGTTCAGATTGTAAATTACTTCCTACCAAATAAATAATAGCAAAACAAGCTAAAACTATAATAATAGCAGCACCTTTAAATTTCATAAATGCGTTGAGCATTTTTCTATATCCATTTTCTAGTCCTCTAAAAAAAGGTTCAGTAAAAATGTAAAATCTAGAATGTTTAGGTTTCTTTTTGGTCATTTTAACATTAAGCACTGGGGTTAATGTTAAAGACACTAAGGCTGAAATTAAAACTGCACCTGCAACAACAATTCCAAATTCTCTAAATAATCTTCCAACAAAACCTTCTAAGAAAATTACAGGAAGAAACACAATTGCAAGAGTGATTGAGGTGGAAATTACTGCAAAATAAATTTCTTTTGAACCTTCGCTAGCAGCTCGCCATTTATTTACCCCAGCTTCCATTTTTTTGTAAATGTTTTCAGTAACCACAATTCCATCATCTACAACTAAGCCTGTTGCTAAAACAATAGCTAATAAGGTTAACACATTAATGGTAAACCCAAACAAATACATAATAAAGAAAGCCCCAATTAATGAAACAGGTATATCAATTAATGGCCTAAATGCAATGAGCCAATCTCTAAAAAATAAATAAATAATAAGTATTACTAAAACTAATGCAATGATTAAAGTTTCTTTAACTTCTGCAATTGATTTTTTAATGAATTTAGTTTGATCTAAAGCAATTTGAAGTTTAATATCTTCTGGAACTTCTTTTTTAATTTGATCTAACCTTTTATAAAATTCATTTGAAATGGCCACATAGTTTGAACCAGGTTGAGGTACTATGGCTAAGGCAATCATTGGTACACCACTTTCTTTTAAAACTGATTCTTCATTTTCTGGACCTAGAACTACTTCTGCAACATCTTTTATTTTAATGTTTGTTCCATTTACATTTTTGATAATAACATTTTCAAATTCTTCTTCAGTATTAATTTTGCCAAAAGTTCTTACAGAAAGTTCTGTTGCATTACCTGAAATTTTACCTGCTGGCAACTCAACATTTTCTCTCATTAATGCTGTTTGAACATCAGAAAAAGTTAAACCATATGCACTAAGATTAGTAGTGTTGAACCAAATTCGCATTGCATACCTTTTCTCTCCCCAAATTGAAATACCACTAACACCTGGTATGGTTTGTAATCTTTCTAAAAGATTATTATTAGCAAATTCAGTAATCTGTAATTGATTTCTGGTATTGCTTTGAACCGTCATTGCTAATATAGGATCAGAACTAGCATCAGCTTTAGAAACAACAGGTGGTGCATCTAAATCTGATGGTAAGGAACGAATAGCTTGAGAAACTTTATCTCTAACATCATTTGCAGCAGCTTCTAAATCTTCTCCCAACTCAAACTCAACATTAATATTACTACTACCCGAACTACTAGATGAAGTAATGTTTTTTACACCTGCAATACCATTAACAGCTTTTTCTAAAGGTTCAGTTATTTGAGATTCTATAATATCTGAATTTGCACCAGGATAAGAAGTTCTAACGCTAATATTAGGTGGATCAATTGCAGGATAATCTCTCACTCCTAAAAAACTAAAACCAATAACACCAAAAAGAATAATGATGATACTAAGTACTATAGCCATTACTGGCCTACGTAAACTAATTTCTGAAATATTCACTCAGCTATTTTTAATTTTTTATTTTGTTTAATTTAACCGAAGCACCAGGTTTTATAGCTAATAAACCAGTTGTTAAAATGGTATCGCCAATTTGTAAGCCCGAGGTTATTTCAATCATTGATGAATCTCTAATTCCTGTTTTTACAATTTCAACTTTTGCAAATCCATCTTTATATAATAACACTTGCTTATTTCTTGCTTTAGGAATTACAGCTTCGGAAGGAATCATTAATGCAGCATTGTTAGTTCCTAAATTACATTTTACTTTAACAAATGCACCAGCTATAAGTTTTGAGTTAGATTGATTTACTCTGGCTTTTACTCTTAAGCTTCGAGAATCGGAAGCAATATTATTTTCTGTTGCAATTATAGTTGCAGTATGATTTAAATTGTCACTTTCAAGACTAAATTTTATAACTGAACCCACTTTCATTTGACTAGAATATTTTTCAGGAACAGTAAAATCTAATTTGAGCTGATTAACTTGTCGGATACTTGTAATAATTGTTTGAGGATTGATATATGCACCTAGACTAATATTTCGTAAGCCTAATGTTCCTGTAAATGGTGCTCGGATTCTTGTTTTCTCAATATTGGTTTCAAGTATTTGCATATCGGCTTGCAAACTATTTACACTAAGCTTATACTGATCATATTCTTGCTGACTTACCCCATTAATTTTTAATAATGCATCATACCTATTTAAAGTTTGTTCAGCAACTTTAAGTTGAATTTTAAGCTTATTATATTGAGCCATTAAATCACCATCAAAAAGTTTTACCAAAACAGTTCCTTTGGTTACTGTTGAACCTTCTCTGAACAAAATTTCAGTAACACGACCTGAAGTTTCTGGATGTATTTCAGTTTCTTCAAAAGGAATTAAACTACCAGGCACTTCAATATCTTGACTTAAACTTTTTGCAACAACAACAAAAGTATCAACTTTTAATAGCGGCTTTTTATTGTTCAATTTTGGCTCTAGAGCTTTCTCTTTTTTACCACAAGAGGATAAAGCAATACAAATGAAAAAACATGATTTTAAAAAGGCAGCAATAAAAACTTTCTTCACTAGATTTAGTTTATGTATGAATTTACAAAGCTAAGTTCTAGATAATAAATATTGCTGAGGAAATAATTTTATCAATGGTATTTTTCTAAAATAGGAATTTAGATTTTATAATAGAATGGTTTGTTGTAATTTAATGTCTTTAGATGAAGCTCCAACCATGATATTAAATTCACCAGGTTCTACTACAAATGTTCCATTTTCGTTGTAGAATCCTAATTCTTTTTCAGTAAGGGTAAATGTAATTGTTTTAGATTCTGCTGCTTTCAGCATAATTTTATGAAATCCTTTCAATTCTTTTATTGGCCTTACTATACTAGCAATTTTATCATGCAAATAAAGTTGCACAATTTCCTCACCTGCTACTTTTCCATAGTTTCTTATAGTTACAGAAACTGTAATCGATTTAGGATTTTTTTTATCAATAATTAAATTAGAATAATCGAATTTAGTATAGCTTAAACCAAAGCCAAAAGGATAAAGAGGTTCATTTGATTCATCGGTATAATGCGACCAAAAAACTTCTTTTTTAGGTCCTGGTCTGCCTGTATTAAAATGGTTATAATACAGAGGCAATTGGCCAACAGATTTTGGAAAACTCATAGGCAATTTACCAGAAGGATTATAATCTCCAAATAAAACATGTGCAATTGCATTACCACTTTGAGATCCTAATTGCCATGCTTCAAGAATTGCAGGAACGTTGGCATCTGCCCAATTAAGTGTCAGTGGTCTACCATTCATTACAATTAAAACAATATTTTTATTTACTTTATAAACTGCTTCTAAAAGTTCTTGTTGAACACCAGGTAAATTCAAATTAGTTCTACTTCTTCCTTCACCACTTTGAAATCCGTGTTCGCCCAAAACCATTACTACAACTTCAGCATTTTTTGCAGCTTGAACAGCATTTGCAAATCCACTTTTATCTGTTTCATTAATCATCACTTCATCAACAAAATTGGTGGCATTTAAACTTAACGCTGCTCCTTTTGCATAGGTGTAATTAGAGGTATATTTAGAAATCCCTTCTAACACAGAAACAGCAGAACTATCATCTGCACCTAATCTCCATGAACCTAAAGGACTATTTTTTTCTTCTGCTAAAACACCAATGATAGCAATATTTTTTTGAGATTTATTTAATGGTAAGATGTTTCCATCATTCTTTAATAGCACTATAGATTTTTTAGCAACGTCGAGTGCTGCTTCATGAAATGCTTTTGAATTGGTAAGTTCTTTTTCTCTTAAACTATCGCAATACAAATATGGATTATCGAATAACCCCAATTCAAACTTTACTTTTAAAATTCTTCTTACAGCATCATCAATAACTTTAATATTCACTTTGCCCGACTCAACTAATTCTTTTAAATGCTTTACATAAGCATAAGATTCCATATCCATATCAGAACCTGCATTTGCAGATAATTCAGCTACTTGTTCTAAATCTTTTGCATAACCATGATCAATCATTTCTAAACCAGAGCCCCAATCTGAAACCACAAAACCTTCAAAGTTCCATTTCGATTTTAAAATATCTCTTTGTAAAAAAGCATTTGCTGTGGCCGGAACTCCATTAACTACATTAAAAGAATTCATTACAGTTTGTACATTGTTTTCGACAGCAGCTTTGAAAGGCGGAAAAATAGTATTGTATAATGTTACTGTTCCTATATCAACAGTATTGTAATCTCTACCAGATTCTGCAAATCCATATCCAGCAAAATGTTTAGCTGTAGCAGCAATAGTATTAGACTTGTTTAAAGAATCTCCTTGAAAGCCTTTAATTCTTGCTACTCCAATTTTAGCTCCTAGAAAAGGATCTTCACCAGCACCTTCCATAACCCTACCCCATCGAGCATCTCTAGTTACATCAAGCATTGGAGCAAAAGTCCAATTTATACCAGCAGCAGCAGCTTCTGTAGCAGAAATCCTAGCAGATTTTTCAATAGCTTCTAAATCCCAACTTGCTGCTTCTGCTAATGGAATAGGAAAAATAGTTTTATAACCATGAATGACATCGAAACCAAATAGCAGTGGTATTCCTAATCTTGTTTCATTGATTACTAATTCTTGTAATTTCCTTACTTCTTCAACACCTTTTACATTTAACACTGAACCAACCCAACCTTTTTTTAAGTGATCATATTTTTTTGCAGCATCTCCATTCTTTGGAGCAGGGCCAGTTACATCCCAAAAACCATTGTATTGATTCATTTGACCAATCTTTTCTTCTAAAGTCATTTTTTGTAATAGAACTTCAACTTTTTCATCAATAGTTTTTGGCTTTTTGTTTAGTAAGGTTCCTGCAAAAATTATTAATACAATGGCTATTAAATAGAACCAATTTTTCAAGAAAAAATTAACTGTAGTACTAAAAATATTTTTCATTCAAAAGAAATAGAAATTACTCAAAAATTGTCATCACATTTAACAATGAAACGTGATGACAATTCAATTGAAATATTATTGATACACTCTGATATAATCAATTTCAAAAGTTGCAGTGTTAAAGGCTGGATCGATTGAACCTCCAAAATGTCCACCCATTGCAAAGTTTAAAAGAAGGAAAAAATTATGATTAAAAGGTACACTTTGATTATTTGTAAAAGTGTAGAAAACTACTCCATCAACATAAAATTTAATTGATGTTGCTGTCCATTCCATTTTATATAAATGAAATTCTGTTGTTGCATTAGAAATTACTTTGGTTCCTCCATCTGCATTACCACCTGAATGACCAGGATGATGAACAGTACCAAAAATTTTGTTGAGTTCCATTCCTCTATGTTCCATAATATCAATCTCACCACAAGCTGGCCAACCAACAGTATTAATGTTATCTCCTAACATCCAAATTGCAGGCCATGTACCAACACCAGCAGGAAGTTTAGCCCTTGCTTCTACAGTACCATATTTAAATGAAAATTTATTTTTTGATAACAGCCTTGCAGATGTATAAGCACTACCTGAATAGTTTTCTTTTTTTGCAATAATTTTTAAAGTACCATTTGATACAATTGCATTATCTAATCTATTGGTATAGTATTGAGCCTCATTATTTCCCCAACCTCCAGAACCAGTTCCAATATCATAACCCCATTTGCCAGGATCTGGTGCCCCAGGTGTATCAAATTCATCAGAAAAAATTAAAGAACTAGATACTGCAACTGTAATTTGTATAGATTTAGAGGCAGTTAAATTAGACTGACTTTTTGCTACAACATTAACTGTATAATTACCGCCTGAAGGATATTTATAAGTCACTATTCCATTTGGTACTGTTTGGAAAACACCATTACCAAAATCAAAGTCAAAATTTACAGCATTGGTAGCAGTTGCTGTGAAGGTTACATTACCACTATTGTCTGTACTAACATTTGCCGACAATGTAACATTTGTTGGTGCAACATTTGTATTAGGTGGTGTATCATCACCTTTTGAACAAGCTGAAATAATCGCGAACAATGATATGATTAAAAAATTCATGAGTTTCATTTACTAAGGTTTTACTTTAAGTTTTTGGTACCAAGCATTGCCATCGGCACCTATATTTCTTAAAAGCATATTTGCTGATGTTATTGAAAGTATTTCATAATTTACTCCTCCAGTTCCAAAGTTAATAATGCCATTACCTGGAACTTTAAACTGAATTTGTGTGGAATTGGCACTAGTAAATCCTGAAGTTGCATCCATAAATATTAAATTTTTTGTTCCTCCAGTATTCATTGGATAACAACCATCACCTCCAGCAAATCCATAGAAAGATGTAGATGCACCAATTGAAAAAGATTCTCCTTTATTATTTACATTCATGGTAATATTAGCACCAGCATTCGTAAATGTTATTTCATCGTCATAAGCACATGCTTCACGAGTGTTTGGTGTTGCAGCATACCACCAAACACCTGGATCTGGATCTAATCTTGTAGGATTATCAACTCCAAAATGACCAAATGCATCTTTATCAGTAACCCATACTTTACTTGTTCCATTGGTTAAGTTTTGACGCATTGTAGTTGGTATTTCGAACGCTACAAATACTTTAATTTTTTTACTAATGGTAGACATTTCTCCACCAGTACCAATTGCATTAACTATAATGGTAAACTCATTGGTTCCTGGAGTAGCATATTTATAATTGATAACTCCTGATGGAACTACTTTTTTAATTCCATCGCCAAAGTCTATATTATAAGTAAGAGCACCTGTTGATGTTGTAGTAATGGCTACAAAACCTGTTCCATCTCCATTTGGATTACTAGAGTTGACACCAGCTATTACTGTATTTAAAGTTAATCCTGTTGGTGCTTTTATATCTCCAAACGAAAAATTCTCTTTAGTACAACTACTAAATACAATTGTAGTTGCCAATAGTAAGGTTAGAATATTTTTAATTTTTATCATGATTTATGATTTTATTTTTTTAGTTAAGTCTAATATCATCGAAATAGAAAGTAAAGTTTGGACTACCATCTCCCATGGTTCCTAAATCGAATATGATGACTACTTTTTGATAAGTATTGGCAGTATTTCTTCCACTCATATCAAAAGTTAAATCTTCCCAACCATTGGCAACAGTGGTTAATACTTCTTTTTCATAATTTAATGCACCATTAGTATTGTTTTCAATTTTTAATAAAACTTTAGCTCCTACTCTTGGAGAATACACTTTCATTCTCATAATGTTAGATGTAAAATTTATTGGTGCATCTAAACCAATCCAACTTCCTCCCCAAACCTGACCAGCATTTTTAACCATACGAGCAACTTTAGTACTGGTATTAATTCCTGTCATATGAGGGTTATTTATGATAGTGGTATTTCCTCCATCGAAATTGGTGAAAGTATAATTTAAAGTAGTTGATTGAAAATCTAATGGAAGTGCTAATCCTGTTTGATTAGATGCTAATAAAATCACATCATCCCAATAAAAAACTTTTCCATTTCCAACTGTTCCAAAATCAAAGAAAATAGAAGCCATATCAAAGGTATACGAGTAATTTATTGCTGCTGTCCCTGGAGCTTGATTTTGAAAATCGAAAACTATGGTTTCCCATGCATTGGCAACTGTGGTATTTTTTTGTGTTTCTACTGATTGAGTAGGATTTGCTTTGTTTTCAACTTTCAATCTTACAGGAATGCCGGCAGCAGGTGAATATACTCTAACGCTCATTTGAGATTTTGTTGGAGTTAATCCTAAAGGTGTTGCAAAGCCTGAACCCATAGTTGTACCAGCCCAAGTTTCTGCACCATTTGGCTTTGTTGTTCTTTTTACTTTGTTTGTACTAAGTGTTGGGTCAACTGCATCTACACTAACTGCACCACCAAAATCTATTACACTATAATTGGTTCCTGGATTATCAAAAGTGATAGGAAGTGTCATTAATGAAGTAGGCAATTGATTAGTTAAACGAATATCATCAAAAAAGAAAGTAAAGTTTGGACTACCATCTCCCATTGTTCCTAAATCAAAAATCAAGACTAATTTCTGATAATTATTAGCAGTATTGATTGCATTATAATCAAATACTAAATCTTCCCAAGCATTTGCAACAGTAGTGCTTACTTCTTTTTCAAAACTTATTCCTCCGTTTGTAGGATGTTCTACTTTCAATAAAACTTTTGCTCCAACTCTTGGAGAATAAACTTTCATTCTAAAAACTTTATTAACAGAAAAGTCAATTGGATTACCTAAACTAATCACACTTCCTCCCCAAACTTGTCCAGCACTTTTTACCATACGTGCAACTTTAGAGCTTGTGTTAATTCCATTAATTTGAGGATTGTTTATTACTGTGGTATTTCCTCCATCAAAATTGATGATGGCTCCTGCATAGTTTATTGTTGGTGATTGAAAATCTAGTGGTAAAACAACAGGATCTGAAATAGTAATATTTACTGAATCACTTTTTGTTGCTGCACCTCCACTATAAGCAGTAACTTTTACTTTATAGGTTCCTGTAGCTGCATAAATTTTGCTGATGGTTTGTCCTTCTAAAAATATTGCTCCTGTTTCACTAGGCACATCACCCCAAAAAACTCTAAAGTTTGTTTCATATAATGCCGTAGCAGATACATTTACTTTATAATTGTCAACTGCATCTTTTACCACACTAATTACTAAATTTTCAGGAGCTCTAAAAGAAACAGTTAAAGGTTTTATAACTTCACTAGTTTTACCAGTTACATTATAGCCTACAACCTTTACATTATAAGTGCCTTCTGCATAAACATGCTCAATAGTTTTACCTGCTTGAACTTTAACAGGTGTTGTAGTAGCATCACCAAAATAAACATCATAGCTAACTGCACTAGTTCCATTTGGTATAATTGTAACTTTACCTGTATTATCTTGTGTAATATCAAACATTACACCTAAAGCATTAGGCGTAGGGTCTGATGATATAAAGCTTGTATCGTCAAAACTTTCTTTTTTACAACCTAACAGTAATATGCTGAAAAGAAAGGTACAGCTTATAAATTTTTGTATTGATTTCATAATAATTTTATTAAATATTAATAACCTGGATTTTGGGTGATTCCTGAAATATTAATTTCAACTTGTGGTATAGGGAATACTTCGTGTTTACCGGTTTGAAATCCTGTGATTTTAGTTGCTGCCTGACCAGTACGAACTAAATCGAAAAATCGGTCACCCTCCATAGCTAACTCTAATCTTCTTTCATCCCAGATGGCTTGTTTTAATGCAGCACCTGTTGATGTAATGTTATGAAGATTATCTCCAAATGCTCTTTGGCGAACTTGATTTAAATACCCTTGAGCTTTAACATCATTAGCTGCAGTTGCTCTATTAAAGGCTTCAGCAGCCATTAACAATACTTCGGCATATCGGATTGTTCTGAAATTATTTAAATAATTTAATTCAATTTGTCCAGATGTTTCACCTTTTCTAGGTAAATACTTTTGATTGTATAGACCTGTATTTTTATAAGGGGCAACTTGGTAAGTAATGTTAAATGAAGGGTTAGCAGTTTTATATGCTTCAATATCTAAAACGGTTACATCTTTTCTTTTATCTCCAGCAGCATAAGCAGCTGCTAAATTTTGTGAAGGCAAATTAGTGCTCCATCCTGCAGCATATGGCATAGCAGCAGAACCATTTAATCCACGAATACCACATTGCTGAATAGAGTAATTTCCTTGACCTCTATTTACAGCACCCCAATTATAATAAGGTGAAGTATTTGAATATTGAATTTCAAAAACTGATTCTGGTCCGTTTTCTCCACTAGCTAAGAACATAGATCCAAAATTTGAAACTAAGCTAAAAGCATTAGAAGTGATGATGCTTTCCAAAACAGGTGCAGCAGCATCAAATTTATTTTGATATATAAGAGCTTTTCCTAATAATGCTTGAGCAGCATATTTTGTAATTCTTCCTTTTTGAACTTGTACAGCTGGAAGTACTGCTATTGCTGCATTTAAGTCTTTTTCAATTTGTGCATAAACATCGGCTTTCTTAGCACGAGTTAATGATTTAGATTCTGATAATCCTAAACGTTTATCAACAAACAATGGCACATCTCCAAAGAATTTTACTAAATGAAAATAATAGTATGCTCTTAAGAAATGAATTTCTCCATACAAAGCTTCTTTACCAGCAAATTGAACTGTAACTCCTGCTCTATTTTTGTCCTTATATTGAGTCATGTAATTAGCTCTGTTAATACCTTCATAAGCCGATTGCCATAATTCTGTAAGAGTAGAATTTACTGGAGTGTGGGTATAATCATCAATTTGTTGTAATGATAAAACATCAGAAGCATTTTCTCCACCTGAAACAGAATTATCTGATGCAATATCAGCAACAGGAACAGCCTGATTTAACCATTGTAATGGCGTATAAACACTTACTGCCATAGTTCTATAATCACTTTCAGATCGTAAATAATCTAAATCTGTGATGAGGAAGTCTTCATGTGGATTGTAATCTACCCATTTATTACATGAGGTAAACATTAACCCAGTGAAGAGTATAGCCCCTAGAGTTATTTTTATATTATTCATATATCTTGAATTTTTATTTTTATAATAATTTAATGTCTAGTCCGAATGCAAAAGTTCTAGCTTGAGGATAAGCTCCTCTATCGATACCAGAGTCTAAAACACCCCCAGAAATTTCAGGATCAAATCCTGAGTATTTAGTAAACATAAATGCATTCTTAACTTGGAAATAAACTCTTAAACTACTGAATAAACTTTTAATAGTTGATTTAGGGAATGTGTAACCTAGTTGAATATTTTTAACTTTTACAAATGAACCATCTTCAACGTATCTATCAGAAACTCTAATATTGCTATTAGCATCAGTAAATGAATAACGAGGATTTCTTGCACTGTTAGTAGAACCTGGTCCTGTCCATCTTCCTAAAACACCTCTATATTTGTTAGTATAGTTTGCATTTCTTTCCCAAGCACTATATACATCATTTCCAATAGATGCATAAGTAAATGCATTAAAATCGAAATTTTTATATTCTAAAGTTAAATTCCAACCTAAAGTAAAATCTGGGAATGGATTACCAATTTCAGTTTGATCTTCGGCATTAATTTTACCATCTCCATTAACATCAACAAATTTTATATCTCCTGGTTGAGCCCCAGTTTGAGTGGGTGCTTTTGAAATATCATCAAAGGTTTGAAATAAACCATCGGTTTTATACCCATAGAAATATCCAGGTGTTTTACCTTTTTCAAAAACTGTAACACTTTGGCTTTGACCATTAAAATAATAACCTCCAAAAATCTTAGCTGTACCATCATCGTTAGTTGCAGTAACTAAATTTTTTGCTGTGGTAAAAGTGAATGCATTTGAGATTTTAAAGTTCTTTCCAATATTTTCATTATAGCTTAATGTAACATCTAACCCAGATGTTTTTGTAGAGCCAATATTAGCAGTTGGAATTGGAACAGTACCAAGATATAAAGAAGCTGAAGGTGTAAATAATAAACCATCAACTTTTTTCTCAAAATAATCAACCGATAATGATACTTTATTTTTAAAGAGATTAATATCGAAACCAAAGTTAGCTTGTAATTGACGCTCCCATCGTAAAGCATCATTAGCTGCTGAACCTACCGTTGAACCAGGATAAAATACATCGCCAAATGAATAACCATTACTATTTGCTGTAGGACCATAGCTAGGCCCACCGGTTACTATACCCACAAATTGTGGATTTACATTTTCATTACCTATTGAACCATAACTACCTCTAATTTTTAAATAGTTAATTGTTTTAGATTTAAAAAAGCTTTCATTACTAACTACCCAACCTAAAGAACCAGATAAAAAGTTTGCATATTTATTATTAGCACCAAAGGCATAAGAACCATCTCTACGTAAAGTAAAAGATGCTAGATAAGTATTTTCATAATCATAATTTACACGAGAAAAATATGATAAGTTTCTTCTAAAATATTGATAGTAGTAGCCAGATAAAGCATTAGTATTTGCTGCAGTATTGTTTCCTGTTGCAGCAGTAAAATCTGCAAATTCCCATGAATTAAATGGCACATCTTGTCTTGTAGCTCCAGCAGCATTACCAGTTACTTTTGCTAAAGACATACCTAAAACAGTTTCGAAATTATGTTTGTTTGCTAATGAGAAATTATAGTTTGCAAAAGTTTCCCATGTATAGTTGAAGTTGCTGGTTTTTTCGTGAGAGACACTGTTGAATCTACCAGTAACAGTACTTCCATCGGCATTCATTGAATTATCAACATTGTTTGGGCCATAGAATACTAAAGGTGAAAAGCTTCTTGCATTGCCATCATACTTAGTATAACCAAAACGAGTATTAAGTTTTAAATTTTTAGAAACCTCATATTGAAACTCAAATTTTCCATATAATTTAAATCCATTGTTTTTATTATATGTATTATCTAACTTAGTTAATGGATTATATATTTCTGAAAGCAATAAATTACTAAAACCGTATTTACCTACAGTATTTGGAACATTGTTAAGTACAGGTACTGTTGGATCGAAGTTTAATGCACTACCTATAACACTATTGAAAGAATTTTCTTGTATTCCCTTTGCATCAAGAATTACAGCTGTATTATTAAATAAGAACTTTAATTTTTTACTTAGATTGAAAGTTAAATTTGCAGTAAAATTAGAACGGTTAAAGTTTGATTTTTCATTGCCACCAACAATACCACCTTGACTTAAAAAGCCAGCAGATAAGAAATAACTCATATTATCACTTCCTCCACGTGCAGAAACATTATGTGTTTGCATGGCAGCAGTTTTGAAAATTTCATTTTGCCAATTTGTTCCTACACCAAGAGTTGATAAATTAGGGAAAATAACATTTCCACCAGCAACAGTACTTCCTTCATTAATTATAGCAGCATATTCTGTTGCATTTAATACTCCAACTGTATTGAGTACCTCTTGAACTCCATAATTGCTACTTATATTTACTTCTGTTTTTAAGTTTCTTCTTCCAGATTTAGTGTTAACCATAATAACCCCATTACCTCCTTTAACACCATAAATTGCAGTTGTTGCAGCATCTTTTAGTACATTAATAGACTCAATGTCGATGGCATTAATTGCATTTAAGTCGGTCAATGTTTGTGGAACTCCATCAATAATTACAACTGGATCAGTTCCTGAAAAAGAAGGAATACCTCTTATTAACACAGTAGGTTTTGAACCTGGTGTACCACTTTGAATTACATTAACACCAGATGCTCTACCTTGTAAAGCCTCTTCTGTTCTTACTGGTCTTAACTTTTCAATATCTTCACTCTTTACTGTAGAAATAGCACCAGAAACTTTTGTTACTTTTTGAGTACCATAACCTACATTAATTACTACTTCATCTAATACAGTTGCAGCATCTGCAAGTTTAATATCTATTTTGCCTTCTGAGTTTACAACAAATTCTTGGGTTTTAAATCCAACATTGCTAAAAACAAGTACAGAACCTTTTTTAGGTACTTTAATTGAATAGTTACCATTTTCATCTGAACTTGTGCCAGACTTGGTTCCTTTAACAACAATGGAAACTCCTTTTATAGGCTGACCAGTTGTATTGCTTTTTACAGTTCCTGTAACTGATAGATTTTGTGCAAATACAAAACCTGGTAGCAAAATGGCTAGCCACAGAAACGAGAAAGCTTTCGAGATTTTTAAATTCATAAACAATTAATTTAATTATGTTGAAAATTCTTTATGGGGTGAATTTTGATGAAGTAAAGTTGAAAAGTAAAGAAATGTTTTCCTAATTATTTAACACATCACTATTACATCAATATAATATATGTTAAGTTAATATACTACTTCAACACTACATCATCCCATAAAACTAGTTTATAATAAGTTTATTGGTTTTAACTACTGAACCATTATTTAATTTTACAATATATAATCCTCTAGAAAAATTACTTACATCTACAATAAGATTACTATTTGATTGTTGCTCTGTAATTGCAATTGTTTTTATAACTTTCCCTTGAAGATTAATGAAGTCTATACTTGCATTTTTATTTTGGATTTCATCAATCAAAATCACTACTTTATCTTTTGTAGGATTAGGAAAGAAACTTAATCCGACAGTTTCTCTATCTGCAAATCTAACAGAAACAATATTTGAATAACTAGTTTTTCCATCAAGATCCATTTGTTTTAATCTATAGAAGTTTGTTCCTTTAAATGGACTTTCATCTGTACTTGTGTATGTAGATTCTGTTGTTGAAAATCCAACACCTGCAACATAATCTATTGTTTCCCAATTTTTTCCATCATTACTTTTTTGCACATCAAAACCTTTATTATTATTTTCAAAAGATGTAATCCAATTTAATTTTGCTGTTGAGCCTTCTTTTGAAGCAGTAAATGAACTCAATGTAATGGGTAAAGGACTATTAGACCAAAAGAATACATTATCTACATAAACAGTACTTCCTGAAGATATTAAAAGCAACTGGGCTAAATGAGCCTTTGCAGCTAAACCTGTAAAGTCTGCCATTGGAATATCGTAACTTACCCAAGTACTAAAAGCTGGAGGTGTACAAGTATATTCATGTTCACTATCATCTCCACCACCATAAGCACCATTAGCACCAAAATCAACTAACTTCACTTTAAAATTTGTAGCGTTTGGAGTCCAAATGTCGATATGGAAAAATTGAGCATTTGTTGCATTTACCATATTGGCACCCACAAATTCAATTCCTGCAAAAACTAAATTAGTATAAAGCTTAGTATCATTACCTTGAACTTGAACATCAGCAACATCTGCTTGATCCCAGGGGGCCGACCAAGTGTCAACTCCACCATTTGTATATGCATTACTATATTTTGAGATCACATTAGCAGCTGGTCTTGAAGGTGTAGGAGCAGCATTGGTTGGAGTTGTAGGCAATCCAGAAGCCACATTTAAAGTTGTAGAAATAGTGCCTGCTGTATATGTACTATCTGGTGCTTGTGTTGCTTTTATATATGTATGACCAACACCAACCAAAGTAATAGAATCACCATTAACTGTTGCCACTCCTGTATTAGAGCTTGTATAAGAAAAAGCTCCTAAACTATTACTAGTTGGTGGAGTAATTTTAAATTTAGGATTACCCATGTTTTTATTGGGTATAGTAAATCCTGTAATTGTTGGCGTTGCAGGTGATTTCCAGAAATAAATGTTATCTATATAAACTGTTGAAGAACCAAATGGAATTCCTACAAATTTAAACTGACCAATATTATGTAAAGCAATATTGGTATAATTAGATAAATCAATATCAATACTATTCCATCCATTTAAAGTTGGAGTTATTACAAAATTTTGTTCAACTGATGGTGATGGACTTGTGTTAACAAAGAAAACTTCGAATGAAGTACAATTATTAGTCCAAATGTCTAAATGCAGTTTAGTCATGTTTGAAGCATTAACCCCACTTGCAAATTGAACACCTTGGTAGTTCAAATTTGTGTATTTAATCATTGTATCTGAACCAATGTTAAAGTTCGATACCTGAGTTGATTGACCCCAACCTGGGTTCCAATCTGTGCCAGCAACATTTGTATAGGCCTGACTATATAAAGAAATAACGTCAGTTGAATTTCTAGTTGGTGGTGTAGTGGCTGCTGTACTAGGTGCTTGTGCTTGGATTTGAAGACTTCCTAGAACAAAAAATAATAATAAGTAACTTTTTTTCATGGGTGTTTATTTGGTTGAAAATGATTTTGAGAAAATGATGTTTTATTCGATTGCTAAATTATTTTCTAATACTACAAACACCAAAAATGTAAGCACATCACTACTACATCAATATCATAATTTTTAGAATTTTCAACTATATTTACCACATCATTACTACATCATTGTAGAAAAGATTCATACATCTTAATATAATTTTTCATGTTCATACGAATATTGGTGCTTTTATGTCTTCCTTTATTTTCAATTGCACAAAATACCATTGGATTACCAAATATTAATAATTTTCCTAAGAGTACTTACAAGGCAGGATTACAGAATTGGGATATTAAACAAGATAAAAATGGATTTATATATGTAGCCAATAATGAAGGATTATTAACTTTTGATGGTAAGTATTGGAATCTTTTACCATTACCCAACAAAACCATCGTTAGATCTGTTGAAGTTGCAGATAATAATAGAATTTATGTTGGAGGTCAGGATGAATTGGGCTTTTTCTACCCCAATGAAATTGGCGAGTTAGCATATCATTCTCTACTAAATCTTATTCCTGAAAAAGATAGAATTTTAGGTGATGTTTGGGATATTAAAATAATTAAAGGCAATGTTTTTTTTAGATGCTTTAACAAACTAATAAAATATAATAATAAAACAATAATTGTATATAATGCACCTACAGAATGGACCTTTATGGGCATTTCTAATCAATCATTATTTGTTCAGGATAGAGAAAAAGGTATCTACACCTATGAAAAAGATGTATTTAAACCAATAAACACTAAAAATAACTTACCTAAAAATACAGAAATTACAACAATACTTTCTTTGGGATTAGAGCAAACCTTAATAACAACTCTTAAAGATGGAATTTTTATACTTCAAGATGCAGATTTAAAAAAAATCAATAGTGCTACTTTTTCACTAATAGAGAAAAACAGAATTTACGATGCTACATTAATTGAAAATAATACTATTGCAATAGCAACTTCTTACAATGGCGTTTATATAGTAAATAGTCATGGTGCACTTATTCAACATTTTTCTAAAACAGAAGGTCTGCAGAATAATAATGTTTTAAGTATTTTTCTAGATAGACAAAAAAATCTTTGGTTGGGTCTAGACAATGGCATAGATTGTATAGAATATAATAGTGCTGTTAAAAGAATTAATCCAAGTGCACAAGGAGCTTCTGGCTATACTGCCTTATTACATAATGATATCTTATATGCTGGTACATCTTCTGGCTTGTTTTCAGCAACAATTCAAAATAAAAAAGATTTAAGCTTTGCCAAAAGTAGTTTTCAGCCTATTGAAAAAGCTATGGGCCAAATATGGAGCTTGGCAGAAATAAATAATCAAATTCTAGTGGGCCAACATGAAGGAGCTTCTATTATAAAAAATAAAATTGCATACCCATTAATTACAAATAATGGATATTGGAATTTTGTGTCAACAAGTTCAATCTTCCCAACTTCAAAAATTATTGCTGGCAACTATTTTGGATTGCAATATTTCAATTATGAAAATAATAGTTTTAAACCAGCAGAGTTTATTCCTCAATTCAAAGAATCGTCTCGTTTTGTAACTATTGATAAATTGAATAATATTTGGGTATCTCACCCTTATCATGGAGTTTTTAAAATTATAAAAGAAAGTACTGGAGGATATTTAACTAAAACTTACAACACTACAAATGGATTACCTTCTATTAATAATAATCACATTTATAAAATTCAGAACGAAATAGTGGTGGCAACAGAAAAAGGAATATATCAATACGATAAAAATACAGATCGTTTTAGCCTATCAATATTTTATTACAAAATTTTAGGAGATCAAAGTATCAGGTATATAAAAGAAGATACTGATGGAAATATATGGTTCATTCACAAAAAAAATGTTGGCGTAATTGAAAACCCATACAAATCTCCCAACATTATATACATACCAGAGTTAAATAATAAAATTTTAAGTGGGTTTGAATTCATTTATCCTATTAATAAAAACAATATTATCATTGGTGGAGAAAATGGTTTTTTTAATATTGATTTCGAAAAATACAGCAAGAACATTTTCAATTTAAAAATTTTATTGAGAAGTGTAATCATAAGAGAAAAAACAGATAGCCTTATATATGGTGGTTATCAATTTGACTCTTCTGCCCAAAATAAAAGAGTAGTAAGTATTGCTAAAAAATGGAATAATATTTTTTTCGAATATGCATCGCCTTTATTTGGCCAACAAGTTAATCTTGAATACAGTTTTAGACTCAATGGATATATAAATAATTGGTCTGAATGGAGCATAAAAACTGAAAAAGAATTTAATAACCTTCCTTCTGGCACTTATACATTCGAGGTAAAAGCAAGAAACAATTTGGGTATAGAATCAGAAACCATTCGTTATACTTTTAAAATCTTACCTCCTTGGTATAAAAGCAATATTGCATACTTCATTTACTTTTTAATATTCTGTGCTGGTATTTATTTCTTTATTGAAAAACAGCGAAATATTTTTTATATGCAAGAATTGAAATATGAAAAAGAACAAAAACAACTTCAAGACCATCATGAAAGAGAAATTAAAGAAGCTGAAAGTGAATTAGTAGCTTTAAGAAATGAAAAATTACAAGCAGATATTGATTTTAAAAATTCTGAATTAGCTAATTCTGCTATGCACATTTTAAAGAAAGGTGAATTATTGACAAAAATTAAAAATGAACTCAATCATATTATTAAAAAAGAAAGCAGCGATAAAACAATTGCTGAGTTAAAAAAAATGTTGAAAGCATTACAAGAAGATGAAAAAATGGATGAAGATTGGGAACATTTTGCACAGCATTTCGATAAAGTTCATAGCGATTTTCTTTACTCGTTAAAAGAAAAATATCCTAATATTACACCTAATGAATTAAAGCTTTCTGCTTATTTAAGAATGAACCTCTCGACTAAGGAAATTGCACAATTAATGAATATATCTGTAAGGGGAGTTGAGATTAGCAGGTATAGATTGAGAAAAAAATTAGGCATTAGTTCTGATGTTAATTTATTTGATTTTTTGATTGCCATTAACCATAGCTCAACTTAAAAGTTCTTGATATTGAAAACAAATATTTATTAATAATTAATTATGAAAAGAAGAGATTTTGTAACATTATCTGCATTAACCACAGGAGCAGGATTGCTTAGTGGGTTTATAAAGCCAAGTCATCAACAAGAACCTATAAAACACAATGATCCAAAATTAGATTTACAAGAAAACAAATCAATCTCTATTGACGAAAGAAAAAATAGAATTGCAAAAGCCCAAGAATTATTACAACAACAAGGATTAACTTCACTCATATTAGATGCAGGAACTTCATTAAATTATTTTACAGGAATTAGATGGTGGCCTAGTGAAAGAACTATGTTGGCTATAATTCCAGCTAGTGGTGAGGTTAAATATGTTTGTCCTGCTTTTGAAGAAGATAGATTTAGAGAATTAATTACTATTGGTAAAGAAGTTATAATTTGGCATGAAGATGAAAATCCATTTATTAAGATTGTACAAGTATTACAAGATAATGGATTAAATAGTGGTAAAATTGCTATAGAAGAGCAAACCAGATTTTTTATAGCAAATGGTATTAAAAATGTTGCAGATAATTTTGAAATTATATCTGGAAATACAGTAGTTATTCCTTGCAGACAAATTAAATCTAAAAATGAAATTGCTTTAATGCAAAAAGCTGCCGACATTACAGTTGAAGCTATTAAATATGCTATTAGAAATCTTAGAGAAGGAATGACACCTCAAGACATTTCTAATTTAATTGCTAAAGAACATCAAAAACAAGGTAGTCAACACGATTTTACTCTTGTAACTTTTGGAGAAGCTTCAGCATTTCCACATGGAACTACAAAACCTCAGTTTTTAAAAAAAGGAGATATTGTTTTAATGGATTGTGGTTGTAATTATAAAGGCTATTGCTCAGATATCACCAAAACCATTGTATTTGGAGCAAAACCAACCAAACGACAAGAATATATTTGGAACTTAGAATTATCAGCTCAAACTGCTGGCTTCAATGCTGCACAAATAGGTAATACAGCAGGCAGTGTTGACGATGCAGCTCGAAAAGTGATAGTAGAAGCAGGTTTTGGCCCAGATTATAAAGTACCAGGTTTACCCCATAGAACAGGGCATGGAATAGGAATGAATGGACATGAATATCCTTACATAGTTAGAGGCAATGAAACAATTTTAGAAGAGGGCATGTGCTTTAGCATTGAACCAACCATTGCAATTAAAGGAGAATTTGGTATTAGATTAGAAGATTGTGTTTATATGACTTCAAATGGTGCTCAATGGTTTTCAAAACAAAGTATTTCTATAAACGAACCATTTGAAGGATTTAAAGTTTTATAGTTTTTCTCCATGCTGACTCCAATCTAAACCTAAGCTCTCAGCTTCTTCACTTACTCTTAAGGGAGAAATGAAATCTGTTATTTTCAATAATATCAAGGAGCCAAAAAATGCAAATAATGAAACTGCTATTAATCCAAGTACATGAACTATAAATAAATGAGTTTCTCCAAAAAATAACCCTGGCTGAGTTACTGCTGAGTTTACTTGTTGATTAGCAAAAACACCAGTTAATAACAAACCTATTAAACCAAAAAAGGCAACCAAAATGATTGCCTTTTGTCGGGAGGACAGGATTCGAACCTGCGACTCTCCTGCTGCAAAGCAGGATGTTCTACCAGGCTGAACTATAAATTTGAAATTAAACTAGGTGATGAATATTTCAACCAGCGTTTGATACCTCTGTTTTTAATTTGTCGTTCTTTTAACATAGCTTCTTTTCTTGAATCAGAAATTAGATAACCAATCAAAATCCAAGGTATACCCTTTACTATACTTTTTGTTTCTCCAGAATTATGCTCAATCAATCTATTGGATAAATTGGATGTTTGACCACAATAGTAACTATCAATTTTAGTACTGTAAATAATGTAAGTATAAAACATAAAAAAAAAGTCAAAGTTATAAAACTTTGACTTTTATAGTAGTCGGGAGGACAGGATTCGAACCTGCGACCCCCTGGTCCCAAACCAGGTATTCTACCGGGCTGAACTACCTCCCGCTTTTCAAATACTGTTGTTTTGAAAGGAGTGCAAATGTAGGGGGTTGCACGTAACAAAACAACTCATTTAAAAATATTTTTTTATTTTTTTATATGAACAATAAAGCATCACCATAACTAAAGAAACGATACTTATCTTTTATGGCTTTTTTATAAGCTTCCATTACTAAATCGTAACCTGCAAATGCAGAGGCTAATATTAGTAAACTGGTTTTTGGTAAGTGAAAATTAGTAACCATTGAATCAGCTATACTGAAATCATATGGAGGATATATAAATGAATTGGTCCATCCCTCACTTGGTTTTAATCTTTTCTCAGCAGTAAAACTTGTTTCTAAAGCTCTCATACTAGTTGTACCAATTGCACAAATTCTACTACCTCTATCTTTTGCTTTATTTACAATTGCTGCAGCTTCTTCAGGAATTCTGTAATATTCTGCATCCATTTTGTGCTTGGTTAAGTCTTCTACTTCAATAGGTCTAAATGTACCTAAACCAGTATGCAAAGTAACTTCAGCAAATTTAATTCCATGAATTTCACATCGTTTGATTAATTCTTTACTAAAATGTAACCCAGCAGTTGGTGCAGCTACTGCTCCTTCATATTTACCATAAACAGTTTGATATCTTTCTCTATCTTCTGCATCGGGCTTTCTTTTAATGTATTTTGGCAAGGGTGTTTCACCTAAAAGTTCTAATATTCCTTTAAAACTTTCGTCACTTCCTTCCCATAAAAACTTAATTGTTCTTCCTCTACTTGTAGTGTTATCAATTACCTCTGCAACTAATTCTTCATTTTCACCAAAATATAATTTATTCCCTACACGAATTTTTCTTGCAGGATCAACAATTACATCCCACAAACGATTGGGTTTATTTAATTCTCTTAATAAAAAAACTTCAATCTTAGCTCCTGTTTTTTCTTTTCTACCATACATTCTTGCAGGAAAAACTTTGGTATTGTTTACAACAAAAACATCTTTATCATTAAAGTATTCAATAATATCTTTAAAATGCTTGTTTTCAATGTTTCCAGTTTTTTTGTTAACTACCATTAAACGACTATCTTCTCTTCGTTTTGTTGGATTTTGTGCAATGAGATTAAGAGGAAGGTCGTAGCGAAATGAGCTAAGCTTCATAAAGTGTTTTTTTAATAATTTTATGAACTTGCCGCCGCCTTACGGGGCAGCCATCATGTATTAATTTTAAGAAATAAAAGTGTGCAAAAGTAAGCTAAATTTTGTGATAGAACAAATAGAATTTCGATTACCCTTATTTTCGTTGGAGTTTAAATAATTATGACACCTGAAAGAACTGAAAAACTACTGAAAGTTTTAAAGCAAAGACAAGCCAATCTTACTGTTGTAATGGAAAATGTTCAAGATCCTCATAACATTTCTGCAGTTATGAGGACTTGTGATGCTGTTGGTATTCAAGATCTTTATATTTTAAACACTAAAATTCCTCGTCACGAAAAATTTGGTGTCAAAAGTAGCAGCAGTGCTGCTAAATGGCTCACTTTACATCAATTTGAAGATATTCATGAATGTTTTAATGAGTTAAGGAAAAACTATGGATCTATTTTAACTACACATTTATCTTCAGATGCTGTGAGTTTGTATGAGATTGATTTTACAAAAAGTGTTGCCTTGGTTTTTGGCAATGAACATGATGGGGTTAGTGAAGAAGTTAGAAATTTAGCCGATGGAAATTTCATCATCCCCCAAATGGGTATTATTAGAAGTTTAAATATTTCAGTAGCATGTGCTGTTAGTATTTATGAAGCACTTAGACAAAAAACTGTTGCTGGTCAATATAATCAAGCTTCTTTACCTGAACAAAGAATGACAGATTTAATGAATCATTGGGGATTGAATAATAATGAGCCAAACCCTTAATTTTACTTTACAAAACAAGAATAGCATTTAATTATGAAGATTGCACTGATTGGTTATGGAAAAATGGGTAAAGCCATTGAAGAAATTGCTTTACAAAAAGGTCATGAAATTGTATTGAAAATTGATTTAAATAATTTAGATGATTTCAATCAAGAAAATATTGCTAATGCCGATGTTGCTATTGAATTCACATCTCCCCATACAGCATTTGAAAATGTAAAAAAGTGTTTGTCATTTGGAGTGCCTGTCATTTGTGGTAGCACAGGTTGGTTAGAAAAATGGAATGAAATTGAAACTTTTTGTAAGCAACAAAATGGAACTTTTCTATATGCCAGTAACTTTAGTATTGGCGTAAATTTATTTTTTGAATTGAACACTTATTTAGCCAAGTTGATGAATAAATATGATGATTATAATGTTTCACTTACCGAAATTCATCATACACAAAAAAAAGATGCTCCTAGTGGTACAGCGATAACTCTTGCTGAACAAATTTTGGCAAATAATTCAACAAAAGAAAAATGGATTAATGAGCCCTCATCAAATAAGAATGAATTGTCAATTATTTCTGAAAGAATTGACCCTGCACCTGGAACACATACTATAAAATATTCGTCAACCATTGATGATATTGAAATTACACATACAGCTCATAATAGAATTGGCTTTGCTAGTGGTGCTGTTTTAGCTGCAGAATTTGTTGTGGGTAAAAAAGGAATATTTACTATGAAAGATGCATTAGGGTTATAAATCAAAAGTTAAAAGTCAAAAACAAAAATTTCACATTGCGTCATACTGCCTTTGTGGCCAAAAAAATAAATATGAAAAAAATACTATTCTTCGTACTCCTCTCTCCTGTTCTTGCAATTTCACAAAAAAAACCTTTAGACCATAGCGTTTATGATGGTTGGCAAAGTATTGGAGAAAAGTTTATTAGTAATAATGGAAACTTTGTAGCATACACTATTAATGTTCAAGAAGGTGATGGTAATTTAATAATTCAGTCTACCAAAGGAGAGAAATTTATTGAAGTTGAAAGAGGTTATAACATCACAATAACAGAAGACGATAAGTTTGTCATCTTTAAAATTAAACCCACTTACAAGCAAACTCGTGATGCCAAAATTGCTAAAAAGAAGGGAGATGATATGCCAAAGGACAGTTTAGGCATATATGATATTGTAAACAAAAAACTTGAAAAAATTGCTAGAGTAAAAAACTATAAAACTCCTGAAAAAGCTGCAGGTTGGTTGGCATATTTAATGGAAAAATCTTTACCAGAACCTAAAGCAAAAACAGTATTGGATAGTTTAAGCCAGATTAATGAGATTAATACAAAAGCAACATCTCTACAAAAACAAGTTGATAGTTTAAAGAATCTTGTTGTAAAAGCTCAAGAACAAGGCATTAATATATTACAACCAAAAACTGATACAACTCAAAAACCAAAAAAAGAAGATGATGTTGAAGAAGGAACAGAATTAGTTTTAAGAAATTTATCTAATGGTAAAGAGCAAAAAATTAAATTAGTTTCTGAATATCTTTTTTCAAAAAATGGCAGTAAACTAGTTGTCGAAACCACAAAGAAGAATGGCAATTCAAAATCAAAAGCATTGGTACTTTTATTCGATTTAAATCAAAATAAACAAGATACTATTCTAACTGCGTTTAATGATGCTAAACAATATGCTTTTGATTCAACAGGAAATCAATTAGCTTTTGTTGCAGAAAGAGATAGTGCTAAAAAAGAATCACAGAAATTTTATAGATTATTTTATTATACGAATAATTTTGATTCTGCTAAAATGATTGCCTATAAAACAACAACTGGAATGCCAAATTATTGGACAGTGAGTGAAAATGGTACTGTTGCATTTAGTGAAACAGGAAAAAGATTATTCTTTGGTACTGCACCAATTCTAATTCCAAAAGACACTTCATTACCAGATTTTGAAAGAGTGAATTTAGATGTGTGGCACTATAATGATGACGATTTAATGACTGTTCAATTAAGAGGATTAGACAGAGAATTGAGAAAAAATTATTTAGCACATTTCGATTTTGTAGATAATAAAGTAGTTCAATTAGGCAACGAAAACTTAGAAACTGTTATAAAAACTTTAGAAGGTGATGGTAGTGTTTTTTATGCCATTTCTGATAAAGGTAAAAGAGTTGCAGCACAATGGCAGGGCTTTACTAAGAAAGATATTTATAAATTAAACCCTTTAAATGGGGAAAGCAAAAAAATTATTGAAAACTTAAAGGGAAATATCTATCCTTCTTACACAGGAAATTATTTATTGTTTTATGATGAAGTGAAAAGAACTTATAGTTGCTATAGTTCATCAACTCAAAAAACAACTCAAGTAGCAAAAGATATTCCTTACAAATTATATGATGAAGAAAATGATGTGCCTGATGACCCTAATGCTTATGGCATTGTAAAATGGATGCAAGATGATGCATATGTATTAATTTATGATAGATATGATATTTGGAAAGTTGATCCTAAAGGCATTGAAAAATCTGTTTGCATAACGAATGGTAGAAAAGATAAAATTCAATACAGGTATGTAACTGTTGATGAGGATGAGAAGTATATTAAGGAAGGACAAGAGATGGTTTTTCAAACATTTAATGAGAATACTAAAATTTCATCATATTCAAATGTATTTATTGGAACTATTGATAACAATAAAAATCGAACTCTAAAAAATTTAAGATTAAATGGTTTTGTAAAATCAAAAAAGTCAAACCATTTTATTTTTACAGTTGAAAATTTTGAGAACTCGCCAAACATTGTTTCAATTATTGTTGATACATCTTTAATCATTAATATGAATGGAGATGTGATTAAAACTGAGATTAAATATAGAAGTCTTACTAATATCAACCCCCAACAATCAAACTATCTCTGGGGTTCAGCAGAATTATTTAAATGGAAATCATACACAGGTAAACTAACTGAAGGTGTTTTATACAAACCAGAAAATTTTGATAGCACCAAAAAATATCCAATGATTGTTTATTTCTATGAAAGAAGCAATCAAACCCTGCATCAATATCAAGCACCTGCTCCTACTCCAAGTAGATTAAACATTCCTTATTTTGTCAGCAATGGTTATGTGGTGTTTGTTCCAGATATTTGGTACACGACTGGTTACCCAGGTAAAAGTGCTTATGATTATATTGTAAGTGGTACAAGAGCTTTAATTAAAAAAGGATTTATTGATTCTACTAAAATTGGCTTACAAGGTCAGAGTTGGGGAGGCTATCAAATTGCACATTTAATTACACGAACAAATTTATACAAAGCTGCTTGGGCAGGTGCTCCTGTTGCCAATATGTTTAGTGCTTATGGTGGCATTCGCTGGGAAAGTGGTATGAACAGACAGTTTCAGTACGAACTTACTCAAAGTAGAATTGGAGCAACCATTTGGGAAAAACCTAATTTATATATTGAAAACTCTCCTCTATTTCATATTCCTAAAATAAAAACACCTTTAGTAATTATGGCAAATGATGCTGATGGTGCAGTGCCTTGGTATCAAGGTATAGAAATGTTTACAGCAATGAGAAGATTAAACAAACCTGTGTGGATGTTGAACTATAATGGTGAAGCACATAATTTAATGGAAAGAAAAAATAGAAAAGATATTCAAATTCGTGAACAACAATTCTTCGATTGGTTGTTGAAAGGTGAAAAACCTGCAAAATGGCTATCAGAGGGCGTTCCAGCAATTATGAAAGGAAGAGATTTAGGATTGAAAAATTAAATAAATAAATTTGAATGGCTACTATTTTAGTTACAGGTGGTGCAGGTTATATAGGTTCACATACCATTGTTGATTTAATTGATCATGGTTTTGAAGTGATTAGCATTGATAATTTTTCAAACTCAAACAAACAAGTTTTTGAAGGAATAAAAAAAATTACCAACCAGTCTGTCATTAACTATAATATTGATTTAACTAATCTTGATGATACGAGAAAAGTCTTCATCAATCATACAAAAATTGATGGTATTATACATTTTGCAGCTTTCAAAGCAGTTGGTGAATCTGTAGAAAAGCCATTAGAATATTATCATAACAACATGAATTCTCTCATCAATATTTTAAAATGTGTTGATGAATTTAGTGTGCCACATTTTGTATTCTCATCATCATGTACTGTTTATGGAAATCCAGATGAAGCTTGTGTTACAGAGCAAACACCTCAACAACCTGCAGCTTCACCTTATGGTTATACTAAACAAATTGGTGAAAGAATAATTGAAGACTTTGTTCACATCAATCCAAATAAAAAAGCCATTTTATTGAGGTATTTTAATCCTGTTGGTGCTCACCCTTCAGCATTAATTGGAGAACTACCAATAGGTAAACCAATGAATTTAGTGCCTGCTATTACTCAGACTGCCATTGGTAAATTACCAAAAATGTTAGTGTATGGAAACGATTATGATACCAGAGATGGTAGTTGTGTAAGAGATTATATTCATGTTTGTGATATTGCCAGAGCTCATACTTTAGCTATTGAATATTTAATTAAAGAAAAGAATCAATCTAATATTGAAGTCTTTAATCTTGGTACAGGAAATGGTGTTACAGTTTTAGAAGCTATTAATAGTTTTGAGCAAGTTAATGATCTAAAACTTAATTATGAAATTGGACCAAGAAGAGCAGGTGATGTTGTAGCCATTTATGCCAATAACAATTTAGCTAAAGAAAAATTAGGCTGGCAAACAAAATACAATATCAACGATATGATGCAATCTGCTTGGAAATGGGAATTACATTTGAAGGAGTCTAATCATTAATCTTACTATTCTTTCTTCCATAAGTAAAATAGAGCATTAAGCCTAAACCCATCCAAACAAAAAACCACAACCAACTAATGGCTGGAATTTCTATCATTAAATAAAGGCAAGATAAAGCCCCAATAACAGGTATTACATTATAACTTTTGATGAATGAATAAACTGCTGTAACTATACTTATTAATATAAATATTAGAAATAAAATTTCTTGATAGCCTTCTGAATTGATATGAGAAAAAGCATTAGATAATCTTTCTTTATATAACCAAATAAATGCAGCTACCAATAATGGAATAATGAATTTACCATTTATATGTGGTAATTTGAACTTAGCATTTTTACCATTTAGTTTTGGCAAGGCTAAAACACCAAAGCATACTAAAACAAATGCAAATAAAGTGCCTATACTGGTTAAATCTGTAACAATACCACTTGGAATTACTAAAGCTGGAATAGCCACTAAACAACCAGTTACAATAGTAGCAAAACCTGGGGTTTGATATTTTTTATGAACCTTACCAAATTTTTTTGGTAATAAGCCATCTCTACTCATACTCATCCAAATTCTTGGTTGTCCTAATTGAAAAACCAACAATACACTTGTTGTAGCAATCACTGCACTTACAGAAATGATATAGCTTATCCAATGCAAGTTTACTTTTTCAAAAACAAACGCTAAAGGATCATCAACTTTTAAATCTTTATAATTAACCATGCCTGTGAGTACCAAAGCAATTAAAATATAAAGAATGGTACAAATTATTAAAGAATAAATCATCCCTTTGGGCAAATCTCTTTGAGGGTTTTTACATTCTTCGGCTGTAGTTGAAATAGCGTCAAACCCAATATAGGCATAGAATACAGCAGAAACGCCAGCTAAAACTCCACCAAAACCATTTGGCATAAATGGATCCCAATTATTGGTATCTACATAAAAGAATCCTAGTACAATTACAAATACAATAACCGATACTTTTAATATTACCATTGCATTGGTACTCTTCTTACTTTCTTTAATTCCTATATAGGCTAATGCTGTAATTAAAACAACAATGATGAATGCCGGTAAATTAAAGATGATATGTTTACCGAATATTGTTGGTGCACTATTCCATAAATCAATGGCAAATTGTTTTGAAGCATCTAAAACACCACCAGATAAAACAATAGCATTGGCTTCATTAAAATTTGTAGATGCAGTAAATGGATCGGTTAACAACCAACCGGGTAAATGAACACCTAATCCTTCTAATAAATTATTAAAATATCCGCTCCAACTAATAGCTACAACAATATTACCAATTGAATATTCTAGAATTAAAGCCCACCCAATAATCCATGCTGCAATTTCACCAAATGATACATAAGCATAAGTGTATGCACTACCTGAAATAGGAACCCTACTTGCAAATTCAGCATAACATAATGCACTAAAACCACAGGTAATTGCTGTTATAATAAAAAGAATTGAAATTCCCGGTCCACCATTAAAAGCTGCAGTACCAATGGTTGAAAATATTCCAGCACCAACCACTGCTGCAATACCCATCATGGTTAAATCTTTTACTGATAGCACTTTTTTTAAACCTCCAGATTGTGCTTCAGCCATTGCTGCATCTGAAACAATTTTTTCGATATTCTTTTTTCTAAAAAGAGTTGAACTCATAAATAATTAGTTTAAACAAATCAAAAATTCTTAAATATTAAATCTTCAATAATCTAATGTTCTCTATCAATTAAATAATATGCTAATTCAAGTAAAGGTTTTTTTCGAGAAGAAACCACTGCAATATCTTCTAAATGTTGCAAAGCTGTATCAAAATATTTTTGTTTCAGGTTTTTAGTCCACTCCTGAACATTGCATTCTGTATAAATTTTCAATACTTCTTCTACTTTATTACTAGGATTATCTTTCATTAATTCATGTAATCTTTTTCTTTGTTCAGCACTTGCCACTTCTAAAGAATGAAGTAATAAAAATGTTTTTTTATTTTGTTTGATATCACCACCCACTTCTTTTCCAAATTTTTCAGGGTCACCAAATGCATCTAAATAATCATCTTGAATTTGAAATGCAATACCCAAGTTTAAGCCAAATTGATATAAATGATTACAGTTACCTTCACTTGCACCACCAATAATAGCTCCCATTTGTAGTGCTGCTGCTAATAAGACAGAAGTTTTAAGTTCAATCATTTTGATATATTCATTTAAAGAAACTTCATCTTGATTTTCAAAATCCATATCTAGTTGCTGTCCTTCACAAACTTCTGTTGCAGTTGTATTGAATAATTGCAAAATTCTTTGAAGATATTGTGGTTGAATTTTGTTGATATATTCATAAGCTTTAATCAACATAACATCACCACTTAATAATGCTATATTACTGTTGTATTTAGTATGAACAGTTTGCATACCTCTTCTTAAAGATGCTGCATCCATCATATCATCATGCACTAAAGTGAAATTATGAAAGAGTTCAATGGCTGTAGCTATGTGATATGAGTCTATATGAATTGTATCGAATAATTCATTCCCCAATAAACATAATGTAGGCCGAACTCTCTTCCCTCCTATTTGTAAGAAATAATTACAAGGTTCATATAAATTATGAGGTGAAGAAGGGAAATGGCTTTTTTCGAAATGTTTTGAAAATAATACTGATAAGTCTTTAAACGAATGCATGTCACAAACCTAAGGAAAAGCTGATAAACTATAAACTTGAAAATATTATATTTCTACAAACAAAAAAGCCATTCAGAATTTGAATGGCTTTTAAGTATATTTTTCAATCATTAAGCAACTGCTTGTTTTACCAATGCAGCAGCTTCACTCAATAAAATTGCACTTTGAACTTTTAATCCACTTTCGTCAATTAATTTTTTAGCTTCTACAGCATTGGTGCCTTGTAAACGAACAATAATAGGAATATTAATATTGCCTAATTTATTGAAAGCTTCAATTACTCCAGCAGCAACTCTATCGCAACGAACAATACCACCAAAAATATTAATTAAAATTGCTTTTACATTAGGATCTTTCATAATAATTCTAAAACCAGCTTCTACAGTTTGTGCATTAGCAGAACCCCCTACATCTAAGAAGTTTGCAGGCTCTCCACCAGCTAATTTAATCATATCCATGGTTGCCATAGCTAAACCAGCACCATTAACCATACAGCCCACATTACCATCAAGCTTTACAAAGTTTAAGTTGTATTCTCCAGCTTCAACTTCTGTAGGGTCTTCTTCACTTGTGTCTCGTAAAGCTGAAATAATTGGATGACGAGTTAAAGCATTATCATCAATATTCATTTTACAATCTACAGCAATAATTTTTTCATCACTGGTTTTGAAAAGTGGATTAATCTCAATCATTCCACAATCTAAATCAACATAAGCATTGTATAAATTAGTTACAAACTTGATGCAATTTTTCATGGCTTCGCCAGAAAGACCAAGATTGAACGCTATTTTTCTTGCTTGAAATGGAAGTAATCCACCACCTGGATGAACCAATTCTTTGAATATTTTTTCTGGAGTATTATGTGCCACTTCTTCAATATCCATACCACCTTCAGTGCTGTACATAATTACATTTTGGCCAGATGAACGATCTAATAAAATAGATAAGTAAAACTCTTTTTGTTTATTAGGACCATCATAGTAAACATCCTGAGCCACCAAAATTTTATTGACTTTTTTACCTGCAGGGCCTGTTTGGATGGTTACTAATGTTCCTCCTAAAATACCTTCGGCAAAACTCTTAATATCTTCAGCAGATTTACCCACTTTAACACCATTCATGCCTGTTTCAATAACTTTTCCTTTACCTCTACCTCCAGCATGAATTTGAGCTTTAACTACAGCAAATTTATTATTGGTTTGAGATGCAATTTGTTTGTAAGCATCTTCAGCTGCAGAAACATGATCAACTGCTATACCTTCTTGAACAGGAACTTTATAGTTTTTTAATAATTCTTTGGCTTGGTATTCGTGTAAATTCATAATTATTTTTTTGCGTTGCGAAGATAAGGTTACACTGTTAATGTTTTAACCTTGTTTCAGTCGATTTTAAACTGTTTTATTCCTTGACTCCTTCTTTTTTGTGTTTTGAATAGAATATAAGATGGAACCTATAATACACACTACAATCATTAATAAAGAGACTACAATTAACTGATTCTTAGTAATCCATTGTTCTAGATAATGTTCGAGAAGCATTTTTAACCCTATAAATACTAAAATAATGGCAATACCTTGCTGTAGAAATTCGAATTTAGCTACAGCACCTCTTAATAAAAAGAATAAACTTCTTAAACCCAATACTGCAAAGATGTTTGAAGTGTATATTACCAAATTATTTCTTGAAATGCCCATTACTGCAGGAATAGAATCTAAAGCAAAAACCAAATCAGTTATAGCCAACATTACTACAACAACAAATAAAGAAGTGTACAATGGTTTGCCATTATTTCTGATGAGAAATTTTCCTCCTCCATCTTCTAGTGTAATCGGCAGATATTTCAACATCCACTTATAAACCTTACTTTGTTGAGGATTAAATTCAGATTCTTGCGTTGAAGCAAACATTTTATAGCCTGTGTAAATCAAGAATACTCCAAAAATATATAAGGTCCATTGAGCTTGTTGTACTAATGCAATTCCAATTGTAATAAAAATGATTCTAAAAACAATGGCCATTAAAATTCCAATCAATAAAACTCTTCCATAATATTTTGGATCTACTTTAAATGCTGAAAATATAATAATAAAAACAAAAATATTATCAATACTTAAACTCCATTCCATCAAATAAGCACTAATATATTCTATAGCTATTATTTTGCCTTCTTCATACCAAACAAAAATAAAAAAAGCAAAAGCTAATATTACCCAAAATATAGTTTGCTTTAATGCTGTTTGGGTACTTATTGTTTTGTTTTTCTTGCTTAGAAAACCTAAATCAAAAACGAGTGCAATACTCACAACAATAAAAAAAACTAAATATGTAATTTGATCTGCTGTCAATGTAACGATTTAAAAGAATGTTAACTGTTGTATTTTTTCTTACGTAAATATTGTAAACTAAAAGTAAAGATGAGAACAAGTAAAACTGGAACAATTACATTAATAATTTGCCACATTGTTTTTTGTTCTTTAACTTTTGATTTGTCTAATAAACGAAGGGTAAAATCTTTATTTCTAGTTTGAATAATATCTGCATTACCAACAAGATAATCTAAACAGTTTAACAAAAATTCTTTATTAGCAAACTGATAGTTTTCAAATTGCTGGGTACCCATAGCCAAAGCACCATCAGATTGAGTAATCACATTTGTAACTAAATCTCCATCACTTACAACAATTTGTTTGCTTTCTTTTAAACCAATTGAATGAAAGTCAACTCCTGTAAAATTTTTAACAGTGTCTTTCATGGCTTGTGTAAAACGATTAGCATAAAGCGATTTAAATTTTCCTTCTAACAAAACTGCTACAGGTAAATAACTTTTATTATAAAGAGCTAGATCACTTTCTGATTTTATACTTTGTAAAGTAACAATATTAGGTGAACTAATAGTTCTGCTTGTTGTATCGGTAGATAATAAAATAGTTTTCTTAATTCCTTCTGCTTTTACAGTATCGATGCTTGATGGAAAGATGCTTAAAACATGATCAAGATTTCTTGATATAGGATGACCAGATGGATTAATTAAAAGTGGATAATAAGGAAATGGAATTCGTTCAATTTGAGGTTGCCCACCAGAATTGCCTACCACCAAAGGTTGTTTTGCACAACTTAAATCTTGAGCTAAATCACTATTGATTCTTACTCCATACTTAAAGAATAAATCATCTAATTCTAAATTTTTATCAAATGCAATAAACTCTGATCGGCTTCTTAATAAAGAATCAAATTCAGCATATAATTTATCTACAAACCACAGTACTTTACCACCCTGCATAATGTACTGATCTATTTTTATTTTATCTGTTTCGGTAAATGACAAAGATGGTTTAACAATTACTAATGCTTTTATAGTGTCTGCATTTAATATGCCAGTCTTTATATCAAATAATCCAGTTCTATAATTATTACTTAATGTTGTTATTAAGTCTTGAACCGTAGGATTTATAGGTTCTCCATTACCAATAGCATAAGCAACAACTGGAAACTGTTTTTTGGTAAGTTTATCAATAGCATCATCAAACTTAAATTCTAATAAAGCTTCACTATAATTTAAACTACTTTCTTCATCAGCACCACTTTTACCACTCATTAAATCAACCACCTTAATTTTATTCTGATAACGAACTATGGCAGATGGGAAAATAAGTTGTTCAGTTTTTTCATTTTCATCTCTGTTCAATTCATTATTAAAGGGTCGTACTCCAATACTGTATAAACTATCATACAACATAGATTTTAGAGTATCTGATAAACCTTCACCAGGAATTCTAAAAGAATAAGTAAGCTTACCTTCACTTTCATCTCTAAAACTAGATAGCAATTCTTCTGTAGCAATTTCAAGTTTTCTAAACCCTGAACTGAGATTACCAGTTAAAAAAACTTGTACTTCAACTTTGTCGTCTAAATTTTTTAATAAATTTTTTGTAGCTGGACTTATGGAAAATCTTTTTTCAGCAGTTAAATCTATTTTAGTATGAATAGTTGTAGAAAGATACAAAAGAGCAGCAAAGCCCATGACTAAAAAAATCCACCAATATTTATGTTTTAACAATTGTTGCATGAAGTTCTTTTCTATCTTATTTGTCTGTAATTTTTTGTTGTGTAATAATGAGTAATAATCCTATTACACCTATAAAGTAAAAAACATCTTTAGAGTCAATTACTCCTCTACTCATACTTTTATAATGAAAATTAATACCTAATAATTCAATAACATAATCATAAACACCTTTAAAAATGGGTAGTTTACTAATAGCATCAAAACCAGTATATAATAAAAAGCAAATGAAAGCAGCTGCAATAAAAGCCACTACAGTATTATTTGTAAAGCTTGCAACAGTAACTCCTGCTGCTGTATAAACTGCAATTAAAAAAAACAAAGCTATATAACTTCCCAATGTTGCAGCAATGTCTATACCAGTATTGGCACTTAATGCTTGAACAGAAAATGCATAAACAATTGTTGGCAAAACAGCAGTTATACCAATTAATAAACAACCAAAATATTTACCCCAAACAATTTTAGCATCACTTAAAGGAAGAGTTTTTATGAGTTCAAAGGTTCCAGATTTATACTCTTCTGGAAAACTTTTCATTGTAATTGCTGGAATCAAGAATAACAAAACCCAAGGTGCATAATTAAAATAACTCGACAAGGAAGCATACCCAAAATTTAAAATACTCGTATCGGGAAAAACAAAAAGTAAAAGTCCGTTTAAAATTAAAAACAATGCTATTACAGCAAAGCCTGTGATACTATTAAAAAATTGCTGCCATTCTTTTTTACAAATCATCCACATATGCAACAAAAATAGTAGTAATGGAGTTAATGAAAAGTTAGTTTTTAATGATGATGGAGGAATTATGAATCTGAAAGATATTCGTTTAATTCAATTTCAGTTTTAAATCTAACTTCACGAGCTTTACTTCCTAAATTAGGACCAACAATTCCAGCTTGTTCAAGTTGATCCATTAACCTTCCAGCCCTATTATAACCCAATTTCATTCTTCGTTGAATTAAAGAAGTACTACCCACTTGGTTTTGAACAATCAGTCTGGCAGCATCTTCAAATAATGGATCACGATCATTTACATCAAAATCTTTCGCATCCATATCTTTTTCATCAACATATTCAGGTAAATAGAATGGTTCAGGATAACCTTGTTGTTTACCAATTTCTTCACAAATTTTATCCACTTCTGGTGTATCAACAAAAGCACATTGCAAACGAGTAATTTCACCATTATAACTAATCAACATATCGCCTTTTCCAATAAGTTGTTCTGCACCTCCTACATCTAAAATAGTTCTACTATCAATTTTACTTGATACTTTAAATGCAATACGTGCTGGGAAATTTGCTTTGATGGTACCTGTAATAATATTAACTGATGGTCTTTGTGTGGCAATAATTAAATGAATTCCTACAGCACGAGCTAATTGAGCTAAACGAGCAATTGGCATTTCAATTTCTTTTCCTGCAGTCATAATTAAATCGGCAAACTCATCTACTACTAAAACAATAAAGGGTAAAAATTGATGACCTTTTTGAGGATTGAGTTTACGTGCAATAAACTTCTCATTATACTCACGAATATTTCTACACCCAGCTTCTTTTAATAGATCGTAACGATTATCCATTTCAATACACAAAGCATTTAAAGTGTATACCACTTTTTTAGTATCAGTAATAATACTATCATCTTCTCCTGGAAGCTTTGCCAAGAAATGTTTTTCAATAACCTTGTACAAACTTAATTCCACCTTTTTTGGGTCAACCAATACCAATTTAAGTTGAGATGGATGTTTTTTAAACAACAATGAAACTAGTAAAGTATTAATACCTACAGATTTTCCTTGTCCAGTTGCACCAGCCATTAACAAGTGCGGCATTGTAGTTAAATCAACAATGAAGTTTTCATTATCAATTTTTTTACCAATTGCAATTGGAAGTGAAAAGTTGTTTTTCTGAAACTTATCACTACTAATGAGCGATTTCATGCTTACAACTGTCTTCTTCAAATTTGGAACTTCAATACCTATAGTGCCTTTACCTGGGATTGGAGCAATGATACGAATACCTAATGCAGCAAGACTTAGAGCAATATCATCTTCCAAATTTTTAATTCTGCTAATTCTCACTCCAGGGGCAGGAACAATTTCATACAAAGTAACTGTTGGACCTACAGTTGCAGCAATTCTTTGAATATCGATATCATAGTTTTTTAATGTAGCTATGATTTGATTTTTGTTTGTCTCTAATTCTGTTGGATCATGAACAATTTTTTCACTTCCATGAGTTTCTAATAAATCAATGGATGGATATTTATAATTACTTAAATCTAAAGTTGGCTCATAATTAGCCATTTCAACAGTTTTAGATTTTGGTTTTGGAGATTTTTCAACTTCTTCTTCAACATCTTTTATTTCTAATGGCAAATCAGATGAAGGAGGTACATATTTTTGTTTTGGAAGGTTCTCAACTTCTTCGAATCTTGATACATGTTCTGGATCAATTTCTTCTTCATTTTTTTCATCGATATTGAAACTTATTTGTTCTTCATCTGGCAAAATCACTGAAACTAATCCAGCCTCAGACTTTAATTTATTGCCAATTATTGTATCTGAACCTTTTTCATTTAATAAATCATCATCAATAAATAATTTACTTTCCTGTTCTGTTTCTTGAAACTCTTCATCTTGTTCAACATTTTTCTTTTTTTCAGGCAAATTGAATTTTGGATTGAACTTCCAAATAATGAAAATAAAATAAGATAACAATAAAGTTAGTCCTGTACCTAAACTTCCAATACTTGCATTCATCCATCTATTCAGATAATTACCTACTGCACCTCCCCAACTTAATTGACTTTGACCTGTTGCAAATGCAAAGCTTGTACTAATTACTAACAATGAAACTATTACATATTTTAAGTTGGTGATTAATGAAAAAACAGGCTTTTGAAAAAACAAATTAACCCCTAAAACAAAAAAGAAAGTTGAAAGCACAATAGATACAACACCAAAACCATTAAACACTAAATTATGTGCTGTAAATGCACCAAGAGCACCAAAAAAATTATGTACTCGTGGAGCATCGGGAGAAAATATTTTGAAACCTGCATTAAAAACAATGTCTTGATCTTCTTGCCAACTAAATAAATATGAAACAATAGATATGAATAAAAAAATAGCAAAGCCAATAGAGATTGTGCCTAAAATTTTATAGGTTCTTTCATCTTTAACAACTTCAGCAACTGTAACCTCTGGTTCTTTATCTTCATTTAGCACATTTGGGTTAGGTGCTGCTTTTGATTTTAACTTATTAGCCATAGCCTCACAAAATAATTGTGTAAATTATAAAACTACAAGCTTTATTTAGATAGTGTGGAATACTTTAACTAAAAAAATACTTTAAAAAATAAAGTGGATAACTGCATTATGGTTTAATGGGGTAGTTTTTCTCGTACAAAACCATATACCCAGGTGCCAGCTAAAGCACTTAAGAAAGTAATAATAATAACAGTTGCACCACTTCCAATTTGAGCAAATAATGGACCTGGACAAGCACCTGTTATTGCCCAACCTAAACCAAATAATAAGCCACCATAAATCTGGCCTTTATTAAAAGTTTTGGGATGGAAATGAATTTGCTCCCCTTGTATGGTTTTTATGTTGAACTTTTTAATTAAAAAAACTGAAATAGCACCAACTATAACTGCACTACCAATAACTCCATACATATGGAATGATTGTAACCTGAACATTTCTTGAATTCTAAACCAACTAATAATTTCTGCTTTTATAAAAACAATACCAAATAGAATTCCAACAATGATATACTTGATATAATCGTACCATTTAGATTCAATAGCACTATCGTTAATACACATTGCATCTAAACTTCTTACTTCAAAATCTGTATTTTCTATATTTTGATTCGACATGTTATAATGATAAAATAAAAGGTAAAATAAAATTTGCCATAATAAATCCACCAGCCATAAAACAACAAGTTGCAATTAATGAGGGCAATTGAAGATTAGACAAACCCATTATTGCATGACCACTGGTACAACCACCTGCATAACGTGTTCCAAACCCTACCAAAAATCCACCTACAACCATTAAGAAAAATCCTTGTACAGAAAATAAATTATTCCAATTGAACAATTGCTCTGGAACCATATTAGAATAATTTGTAATGCCATAAGTTGAAAGTTCTTTTTGAAGATTTGCATCCACAATAATAGCTTGATGATCCCATAAATATTGCATTGCTAAAAACCCTCCAATTAATATACCCAGTACAAAAAACAAGTTCCATAATTCTTTTTTCCAATCATATTTAAAAAAAGGAATATTTGCTGGAAAGCAAGATGCACATATATGTCGTAAAGATGAGGATATGCCAAACGACTTGTTTCCAATGATTAACAATGTTGGTACAGTTAACCCAATTAATGGACCAGCAACATACCAAGGCCAAGGTTGCTTAATAAATTCTAACATAATGAATTAAATTAGTTGGTGTATTTCTGAATTTCTTTTTTCAATTCAGATTCATAAGGTAAACCTAGCATTTGATTCACCAATTTACCTTTTTTATAAAAGTGTAATAATGGAATGGAATTGATTCTATAATATTCTGCCAAACTCGGAGATTTATCTATATCTATTCTTTGAACTAATAACTTTTTTCCAAACTCTTCTTGAAATTTTTTCAACATTGGATCAAGTCTTTTACATGGTCCACACCATTCTGCATAAAAATCAATAATTACAAAATCGTTTGATTTTACAATTTTCTCAACATCTTTTAAGCCAAATTGCTCCGAATTTTCTGGCATTACTACTTTATCATCAACTTCTAAATTATTAGCCTGCCAAGCCATAATTCCACCTTTTAAATCTACAATATTTGTAAACTTATTTGAAGCCAATTTTTTGGCAGCATCTGCACTTCTTCCTCCCACCTTACAATAAACAAAAATTGTTTTTGATTTATCTATGCTCTGAATTTCTTGTTTAAAGCTTTTATCCAATACATTTATGTTAATAGCATTTGGCAAATGACCAGCAGCATACTCTTCTGGTGTTCTAACATCTAAAACAATTGGATCGGTAGACTTTTCAATAGCCATTTTAAACTCAATAGGGTTCAAAATTTGAACATTTGCTTTTGAAGCCTGTGAGCATGACACTAAGCTAAAACTGGTTGAACAAAGTGCAATAAGATATAGAGATAACTTCATCATAATTGGTTGTAAATTTTTTTTAAGGGTTAAAAGTAATTAATGAATATTTAGTTATTGAAATTAATTGTAATTATTTAAAATTTGAACTAATTGAGATTTTGAAACTACACCACTTTGTCGCCATAAAACCTTACCATTTTTAAATAATACTAAAGTAGGTACTCCTTGAACCTGAAAATACTGTGCAGTACTAGGATTTTTATCTACATCTAATTTAATAATGCTAACATTATCGCCAACAACTTCTTTAACTTCTTTTAAAATAGGAGACATAGTTTTGCAAGGACCACACCATTCTGCAAAAAAATCTACCAATACTGGTTTGTCTTGATTTATTATTTCGTTAAACTTCATTTTTCTTTACTTTAAATAAACTCATAGTTACACCTCCTAAAAGTGAGCCATAAATTGTACTATTAATAGGCTTTGAAGTAATGGCACAAGTACCAGAATTGCAACCTATAAAGTAATAATATGCAAATCCTAATATTCCACCAATTACTACACCTATAATAACTATCTTATTTTGTTGTAGAAACTTCTTCATAAACTAAATCTTCTGATTTATTATTGGTTTGCTTAAAATTTGTTGAACAACTAGTACCACAACAACTAACATTAAAAACAGCCAATAAGCTGAATAATAACCCAATTATTGAGAAAGTGTATTGTTTTGTTATAATAGATTGAATTAAAATAATAATGCCAAAGATTAATCTCAAAACACGCATAAAATTCCAATTACTTAAAATTTGATTCTTCATTTTATTTGCTTAAAAGGTTATTTATTTTAACCCAAGTTCCACCATTTGTAACATTCGTAATACCATTGTTTTTTAATATATCTTTTGCCATTGCACTTCTGTTACCACTTCTACAAAAAACTACAACATGATTTTTGTTTTTGAACTGATTAATACTTGCAAGAACAGTGCCAACTGGAATATTTACAGAACCTTTAACATGACCAGCATTAAATTCCTCTGGTGATCTAACATCAACCAAAAACGGTTTTGTTTCTAAGATTTCTTTTAAAGAATCTGTATTATTTTTAAATAGACTTTTTATAAATGTTAACATGATTAAATAGTTTTAGATTGACAAACAAAATTGCTTTTAGGAACTTCAGTTTTTTTAATAGCATTAAAACCTCCTTCCACTTCAGAAAAATTTCTAAATCCTCTTGCTTGTAAAATACTTGCAGCAATCATACTTCTATACCCACCAGCACAATGAATGTAGAAATGTTCAATAGGATTTACTTCACTTATCCACTGATTAATTTTATGTAGTGGTCTGCTATAAGCATTTTCAACATGTTCAGCTTCATATTCACTATCTTTTCTAACATCAATAATTTTATCTTCCGCAATCACAACTTTTTCTGAAAATTCATTAGCAGATATTCTATTTACAGTATCAATTTCGAATCCTGCTTCTTGCCATGCTTTAATACCATCTTTTAAATAACCCAAAACATTATCAAAACCAACACGAGATAACCTTGTAATTACTTCTTCTTCCCTATTTTCATCACATACAATTAATATTGGTTGTTGAACATCTACTAAAAGTGATCCAACCCAAGGAGCAAAATCTCCATCAATGCCAATATTAATAGATTGAGGAACGAATCCTTTTGAAAAATCATTTGCATTTCTTGTGTCGAGAATTATGGCATCAATTGTATTTGCAACTGTTTCAAATTCTTTTGGAGTTAGTGCCTTTAACCCTTGTTTTAATACAACATCAAAACTTTGATATCCTTTTTTATTCATAGCCACATTCATTCCAAAATATGCAGGTGGTTCTTGTAGTCCATCAAGCACAGCATTTATAAAGCTTTCTTTATTGGGTTGATTTAATGCATAGTTTATTTGCTTTTGATGACCTAAAGTATCAACAGTTTCTTTCATCATGTTTTTACCACAAGCACTACCAGCACCATGAGCAGGATAAACAATAACATCATCTGCTAAAGGCATAATTTTAGTCATTAAGCTATCATATAAAAATCCAGCTAAATCTTCTTTTGTTAATTCAGCAGCTTTTTGAGCTAAATCTGGCCTACCTACATCTCCTAAAAACAATGTATCTCCACTAAATATTGCATGATCTTTACCATCTTCATCAATTAATAAATAAGTTGTGCTTTCCATGGTATGACCAGGTGTATGTAATACTTTAATTTTCACATTACCAATTTCAAAAATTTGATTATCCTTTGCAATTATTGCATCAAATTCTGGATTTGCATTTGGGCCATAAACTATATCAGCATTTGTTTTGTTTTTTAAATCGATATGACCACTAACAAAATCTGCATGAAAATGTGTTTCGAAAATGTATTTAAGTTTAACATTATCATTTTCTAATTTTTCAAGATAAGGGTTCACTTCTCTTAATGGATCAATAATTGCTGCTTCTCCATTAGAAACTATATAATAGGTTCCTTGTGCTAAACAGCCTGTATAAATTTGCTCTACTTTCATTTTTATTTATTTATTGCAAACTTCAGGCATACTAAAAAGAATTTTAGTGACATTTGTTACATTAATAACTAATTCTGGTTATTTCTTTTTTAAAATCATAAATAATTCTGTTGAAGCCCTTTTGCTGTATGAATTATAACAGTTTTCAAAAGTTAATACTTCAAAAAATGGATTAAAATAATTTAGATATTCTTGTTCACTTCCTCCAAAAGGTGGCCCTTCTGTTTCAAACTCTCTATTGAATAAGAGTCCTACTAATTTTCCATCTTCATTTAATAGATTACTCATTTGTTGTGCATATTTTGAACGAAAAGTTTTGTCAAGTGCACAGAAAAATGTTTGTTCTAGAATTAAGTCGTAAGTTATTTGATGGTTGAAAAAATCCTCTTCAATAACCACTATTTCCGAATTATTCTGAAATTTAATTTTTAGTTTTTGTACTAAATCAGTTGCAATATCTATTAGAGTAATATTTTTAAACCCTTTTTTAAGCAGATATTCTGCTTCATAAGCATTTCCACAACCAGGAATTAGAATTTTTATATTCTTATCTTCTAATTGATCAATATATTTTTTTAAGGGTGGAGAAACCTCTCCTAAATCCCATTGAGTAGTTTTATTGATATAACGATTGTTCCAAAATTCGCTGCTTAATTTTTCCATTTTTAGAAGAAAATTTCTTTAGCTAAAATATACAAACCCATAATTAGAATAAACCAACCAAAAATTGGTTTCAACTTTTCACCAGATATTTTTTTAGATAGCATGGCACCAATAAAAATTCCAATAATTGCAAAAAAAGTTATAGATAATAATAGTATCCAATCAATTGAAACATTATTAATTAAATCGCCTGCAAAACCTAATAAAGAGTTTATTGTAATTATTAATAATGATGTGCCAACTGCTTGTTTCATTTTTAAATTAGCAAAAAACACTAATACAGGTATAATTAAAAAACCACCACCAGCTCCAAGAAAACCTGTGATGATTCCTATTAAAAATCCATAAAGAATTAATTGATTGTTATTAGCAATTGCATCTTCATTTATTTCATAAATTCTTTTTTGAATCATTGAAAAAGATGCTGCAATCATTAACACTGCAAAAACTGCCATTGTTAACATATCTTTTGTCAACACAAATTGATTGAAAGAGAATACATGTTCTGGAATTAATGGAATTAAAATTTTACGAGTTAATAATATTGATATAACTGAAGGAATTGCAAAGTATAAAGCAATACTAATTTTCAAATTACCTAAACTAAAATGTTTTTTAGTACCAAATAATGAACTGATACCAACTATAAACAATGAGTAACTTGTTGCTAAAATTGGCTCTACATTAAATAAGTAAACTACAATGGGTATGGTTAATATGGATCCACCTCCTCCAATTAAGCCTAATGAAACACCTATTAAGATTGACAAAAAATATCCTACTATTTCCAAAATATATTATTTAGAATGCAATATTCATTGATTAATAATTGATAGATTGTAACAATTATCACATTTCAGGAAACTGCAAAATTTGAATACTATTTCTATTTAAAATCAGCCATTTCTTTTGTTCCATTTTTTTAAGTAATCGAGATACTACCTCTCGAGAAGTATTAATATCATTGGCAATATCCTGATGAGAAATATTTAATAGTTTAGATGAATTGTTTTTGACTACTCTTTTTAAATAAAATTCTAACCTTTCATCCATGTTACTAAATGCTATTTGATCTACAACTTCTAATATTTCATCGAATCGATTTTTATAAGTATCAATAACAAATTCGTACCATGATTTATGATTTGCCATTAATTCATTCATTTTTTGTATGGGAATCATAATCACTTCAGTTGGTTCAACAACTTTTGCCATTACCCTACTTGTTTCCATTTTTGCTGCACAAATCATAGAAATAGCACAAGCTTGTCCAGGGTTTAAATAATACATAAAGAATTCATTTCCTTCATTATCTTCTCTATAAACTTTTATACAGCCTTTCAATACTAAAATAGTTGATTTAATGTATTGACCAGTTCTCATTAATACCTCATCGGTTTCTAAAGATTTATAGATAGACACTTTCTCAATTGATTCAGCTAATTCTTCAGAGAATTCATGAAATACTTTTTGTATAGAATTCATCGTTTTATAAATATAATATTGAATAAAATAGTTTGATAATAGTAAGTTAAGCTACAAAAATATAATTTAGCATACCAAATCTAATTGAATCAAGTCAATGTCACTATTAATCAGTTTAGTAATTCCAGCATTTAATGAAGAAAAAAATGTAGTTGCCATAACAAAAGCCATTCAGGATGTTTTTAATGATGACAGATTTAAATATGAAATTATTTTTATTGATGATGGAAGTAAAGACAATACAGCAACTGTACTAAAACAACTAGCTCTTGAACAATCAGAAGTAAAATATATTTTATTTTCAAGGAACTTTGGAAAAGATAACGCTTTGAGTGCAGGTTTAAAAAAAGCATCTGGAAAAGCCATTATTACATTGGATGCAGATTTACAACATCCCCCATCACTGATTAAAAGCATGTTGAGTTTATGGTTAGAAGGCAATGATGTGGTTTATGCATTTAGAGAAGAAAAAAATAAACATACATCTTCAATTAACAATTTAAGCTCATCAATTTTTTATAAAACCATCAACTCTTTATCTGATATTGAGTTGGAAGATGGTACTGCTGATTTTAGATTATTAGATAGAAAAGTTGTTAATGTACTAAATGCTTTACCAGAAAATGATCCTTTTTATAGAGGTTTGGTTAAATGGGTGGGATTTAGTCAAAAAAGTATTCCTTATACACCCGCAGAAAGATTTGCTGGAGAAAGTAAATACAACAAAAAAGAATTAACCAGATTAGCATTAAAGGGAATCACTTCATTTAGTACCAAACCTTTAAACATAGCCATTTACTTAGGCTTTATTTTTTCTTTACTTTCTTTACTGTATATACCTTATGCAATTGTAAGTTATTTTAATAATTGGGCAATTTCTGGATGGACTTCAGTAATAGTTACCATAGCTTTTTTTGGTGGATTACAATTGATGATACTTGGTATTATTGGTTTGTATTTAGGTAAGCTATTTATGCAAAGTAAAAACAGGCCACATTATATTATTAAGGAAACAAATATTACTAATGACTGAGCCAACCATTTTTTTAAGTTTTGATGTGGAAGAATTTGATTTGCCATTAGAATATGGCAGTCCTATTTCGAATCAACATCAAATGAACATTGGGTTTCAAGGTTTACAAGCAATAACTCCATTATTAAATGAATCTTTTTTAGAAACAACACTTTTTACTACAGCAAATTTTGCTCATCATTACCCTAACCTGATAAAACAACTTTCAGAAAAACACGAAATAGCATCTCATTGTTTTTACCATTCAAGTTTTGAAAACAAAGATTTAAAACTTTCAAAAGAAAAGTTAGAGTCCATTACAAATAAAAAAGTTGTGGGATTAAGGATGCCTCGATTAAGAAAAGTTGAAATGAGTGAAGTAAAAAAAGCTGGATATTTATATGATTCTTCAATGAACCCAACCTATTTACCTGGAAGATATAATAACGTTAAAGTTTCTACAACTATTTATACCCATGATGGAATGGTACGAGTCCCTACAGCAGTTACACCCAATTTTAGAATTCCATTATTTTGGTTGAGCTTTAAAAACCTGCCCTATACTTTATTTAAAATAATGGCATTACAAACATTAAAAAAGTATGGTTATTTAAGCCTTTATTTTCATCCCTGGGAATTTACAGATATCAGTCATTACATCTGTTTACCTTCATACACAAGAAAACCATGTGGAGAAAATTTGTTGCATAAGTTATATCAACTTGTAAACGACCTAAAACAAGAAGCTCGTTTTAGTAGTATTGAAAATTATTTATTAAAAGAAAAGCTTATTTAATTTTTTTAAATATTCTATTCCACCTTGGGCCAGCATCCCAACTAAACCATATCAGTGTTGCTTTTCCTACAATATGAGTTTCTGGTACAAATCCCCAGAATCTGCTATCTTGACTATTGTGCCTATTGTCGCCCATCATCCAATAATAATCGTATTTGAAAGTATAGGTTGAAGTTGGCTTACCATCAATAATTATTGTTCCATCATTTCTTATTTCTAAAGAGTGAGATTCGTAACCCTCAATTATTCTTTTATATAAAGAAATATTTTTTGTATTGATGTTAACTGTTATACCTTTTTTAGGAATTGTAATTGGTCCAAAATTATCTAGGCTATTATGGAAATTAGTGGAATCGAATGGAAAGAAAATATGCTGACCTAAATAAGGCATAAAACTATCGTACACTTGTTTAATTGAAATGATTCCAGGAATTCTTGAAATCTTAGCACTATCAGATTTAGTAAGAGAAACAGCAGCAGTGCCTGAGTTTAATAGTTGATCTTCAATTTCAGCTCTTTGTTCTTTATAATTTTGATCGTTTCTGATATTAATATCAAATTCTTTTTGCCAATCATTTAAATCATATCGCTTTTTTTCTGCTGTAATCTGATAAGTAACTTGAGCATTTTCTGGTACCACAGCTTTTTCATTGTTAATGTATAAAACACCATTAATAATTTGTAATTTATCGCCTGGTACTGCAACACAACGTTTAATATAATTATCTGCTTTATCGTAGGGGTGAACCAAAATCAAATCATTATCAGATAAAACATTTTTTAATGTGGCTTCATCAGGATAACGAACTTCATTAATACCTCTTACAGAACCTGTTTTTGCAATTGCTATATCATCTGGATTTAAGAAAGATAAAGTTCTTAATGCAGAATAATAAGGACGAGCAGAACCATAATCTGCTAAATTAATTACAGTATCACCTTCAGGAAAATTGAATACTACAACATCGTTTCTTTTTAATGTAGTGAAACCAGGTAATCGTTTATAATCTAATTGAATCCATTTTAAATAAGATGCCTTTTGCGACATAGGCAACAAATTATGAACAAAAGGAAAACTTAATGGAGTTTTAGGAATCCGTTGTCCATAACTCATTTTATTTACAAATAAAAAATCGTTTACCTGCATTGTTTTTTCCATACTTCCTGTTGGAATTACATAAGGCTCAAAAACAAAAGTTCTAATAATAGTTGCTGCTACAATTGCAAACACAGCAGCATCAATCCATTCTCGAGAAGCAGGTTTTTTATAGTTATCAAAAGCAGATTTACCATAGAATTTTTCATTTTTAGAAAACCCTAAATAAGGGAAATATACAAACGGTAAAAAAGTAGCAAAGCTGTGATGAATGATATTAGCACGATTAAAATGCATGGTGAAAATAATCGTAATCCAAATAGTGATAAACTGACCAGCTATTGGAATTAATTGTAACCAAAACCAATATTTTTTAATAGTACATTTTTCTACAATAAGCCAAGTATTATAAAATGGAATTAAAGCTTTCCAGGATTCTATACCTGCTTTTTTAAACATGCCATACATTCCAATATGCCAACCTATAATTCCAATTACAAATAAAAATGTTCCCATAAAAATAGTTGTTGTTACAAATGTAATATTCTACAATATTGATTCTAAATGAAAAACTTTAAACGGCGAATAATATTACAAAATATATGTTAAAGGTTTTTTATTCAAATAATTCGGGTTGTACATTATCAGCTTTAAGTTGTTCTTCCCAATGCATTTGAACAGTTTTATTATAATCTAAAAGTTTTGCCCCAATAGCTTTCCAACCCATTACATCAACAATTTTTGCAATTTTTAATTTACCATTTCTCACTTGCTCTCCTTTACCTTGTTGAACGGCAAGAATGGGTTCGTCTTGAGTAGAAACAGCAACAATATAATTTCCATTTCCTTCTTTAATACATGTATATTTTGTTTTTAATGTTGAAGTTTCAATTTTGAAACGCTTAACAGTAAATTGCATTTTGTCAACATCATGATAAACAATTGTAACAATTTTTTCAGCATCATATCGTTCAATAAGTTTTATTTCATCTGCATCAAAACGCTGTGTTAATTCTGTATCTGTAATTTCATAGTTTCCATCTTTATAAACTACCAACAGTTTATCGTCTCCTTCAAATGATCCTAAAAGTTTGCCTTTTTCCTCAACATTTAAACGACCAAATTGTTCATCGAACCAAATTTTTCTACTGGCCAAGGTACTTCTTCCAGCCTCTTTGAACTTAACTGTTTTAATAGGATATTTAGTAACAATATTACCCTGTGAGCCCCTACCCTTTATTTCTAACTCTTCAAAATAATATTCTAATTCTTTATTACGTGCGGTACAATTCGGACTTAAAATAATTTTCAACACTTCAGTTTCTCCATTAGGATTTTCTGAGAAATAATGCACCTTACTTTTATCTGAACCTTTGGTTAAATCATATTCTTTTTCTCTGGTAATGCTGGTTACATTAAAACGTTTGGCATAACTTACACCAGATTTTCCATCAACATAAATCATGTTATAAGTTGTTCTATCATCGTTTTTATCGAAAATAGCAGCATGTATAATATCTTTTCCTATAAAAGATTTATCGCCAACTTTAACCACTTTCATAATACCTCTTTTAGTAAAAACTATAATATCATCTAAGTCACTACAATCAAATAAAAACTCATCTTTCTTTAAAGATGTTCCCACAAAACCCTCTTCTCTATTGACATATAATTTTGTATTTGCAATAGCTACTTGTTGAATTTTGATGGTGTCGAAAAGTTTTATTTCTGTTTTTCTTTCTCTGCCTTTACCATATTTTTTCAATAAAGAATCATAATAGCTAATGGTGTATTCAACTAGATGATTTAGATCATGATTTACTTGTTGAATATCGGCTTCTATATTTTTTATTTGTTCGTTAAGTTCATCAATATCTAATTTGTAAATTCTTCGAACAGGTTTTTCAGTGAGCTTTAAAATATCTTCTCTTGTTACTTCTCTTTTCAATAACTTTTTGAAAGGTTCAAATCCTTTGTCAATAGCTTGAATAACTTTCTCCCATGTTTCGTGCTTTTTTTCTAATTCTTTATAAATTTTTTCTTCGAAGAAGATTTTTTCAAGAGAAGTATAGTGCCATTTTTCTTCAAGCTCTTTGAGTTTAATTTCAAGTTCAAGTTTTAATAATTCTTTAGAATTATCAACCGAAGATTTTAATAAATGAGAAACAGAAGCAAAATTTGGTTTTTGATTATCAATGATACAAGCATTAGGAGATATACTTACTTCACAATCGGTAAAAGCATATAATGCATCAATTGTAATATCTGGCGAAATACCTGCAGCTAATTCAATTAAAACTTCTACATTTTTACCAGTAAACTCAGTAACTTTTTTAATCTTAATTTTTCCTGAATCATTGGCTTTTGTTATGCTTTCACAAAGTTGAGTTACTGTAATACCAAAAGGCACATCACGAATTACTAAACTTTTTTTATCGAATTCTTCAATTAAACAACGAACTTTTACTTTACCGCCTCTATGCCCATCGTTGTAATTAGTAACATCAATCATACCTCCAGTTTGAAAATCTGGATACAGTTCGAACTTTTTACCTTTTAAATACTTTATAGCAGCATCTATAATTTCACAGAAGTTATGTGGGAGAATTTTTGTTGATAATCCTACAGCAATACCTTCAGCACCTTGTGCTAAAAGCATAGGAAACTTCATGGGCAATGTAATGGGTTCATTTTTTCTTCCATCATAACTTAATTGCCAATTAGTGGTTTTATTATTAAAAGCCACATCATTAGCAAACTTGCTTAAACGAGCTTCAATATAACGTGGTGCAGCAGCATCATCACCTGTTCTAATATCGCCCCAATTACCTTGAGTATCTATTAGTAAATCTTTTTGTCCCATATTTACCAAAGCATCTCCAATACTAGCATCTCCATGAGGATGGTATTGCATGGATTGACCAATAATATTTGCCACTTTATTAAATCTTCCATCATCCATTTCTTTCATTGCATGTAAAATTCTTCTTTGCACAGGTTTTAAACCATCTTCGATAGCAGGTACTGCACGTTCAAGAATTACATAAGATGCATAGTCTAAAAACCAAGTTCTATATTGATCTTTTACTCCTATATGGTTCGATGTGTTGTCGTCTTTATAATCTTCCATAATGAACGCTTAATCTTTAAACTGTTAATACTTGTTTCACTTCAATTTCTTTCCAACCTTTTTGCCAATCGCCCTGAATTTCTAATTGTCCACTTTTAGCCATTTGTTTAATTCTAAATACAATAAAAGTATCACTAATATTAAGCTTCGATTTAGTAATTACTTGTTGAATTATTTTAATTAATTTTTGAAATTCAGCAGAAATAATTTCTATAATCTGTTTGTCGTAATAATTGGATTCTTTACTTACAACTTTTTTTCCACCTTCTAAAATTCTAACCTCAGCATTTTCTTCAGAAAGTTTTTTCCATTCATCAGGATCTAGTTCAAACTCACTAAGGGTAATAGTTCTAGCTAGCTTTTTTGCTTTAATAAATTCTTTAGGTTGTATTTCGTGCAAATAAGTTGGATAAAATATTGCTCCTTTTTCATTAATAAAAGGCAAATTGTTTAAATATAATACTTCTACCCTACCTTGAAACTCTTTCAGCTGACTAATTAACCAATAATACCCACAAACATCATGTGTATTATGTGCCATCCAAATCCAAACTTTTTCTTCTTCGTTTTCTTTTAAAGTTTTGATGAGCTGATATGCTGTTAATTTATCATCTACAATGTCTAACTGATTTTCATATACAGAATGCTCAATAATATTTTTCCACCAATCTCTTCTTTGCTGATAACCTTCAATTTCAAAAATATTTGCAATAGGGCCAACTGCAAAGTCGTCTTTAATTTCAATAATTTCTCCAGCCAAACTTTCATCAAGTTCAATAGTTTTTTGTAATACTTCAACACTAGCTTGTTCAAATACAATATGAATCATAAATAAAGTAAAAAGTTAAAAGTCAAAAGTTTAAAAATAATTAATATCTAAAGTTATATATCATTTAGGTTGAATTAAATAATACACACAAGTTGTTACAAAATTTCTGAACCAAGGAATTTTTGTAATGAATGTAAGCTGTGTTCTAGCTTTTATTCCAAACTTGTATTGATAAATTGGGTTTATTAAATAATGTTTTTTATTGATTATTTCATAGTTGCAATGTTTTGCGATATTTTCAAAATTTTCAATAGATATTTTGGTTTCTCGTATTTCCAATAATTCTTTAACTGGGCCATTACCTATTTTTATTAACCATTCATATATTTTTTTGGGCAATAAATGATAATATGGTAATGCACTTAAGAATTTATTTTTATTGAGTTGCTGATGACCACCAAAAGGCATTTGCCAAGGAGGAAAGCCAAAAAAGATTACCCCATCTTTCGACAAAAATCTTTTAAGCTCTTGAATCAATTTGGGTTGATTGTGAATATGCTCAATAACATCTTTTAAAATAATAATATCAAACTTGCCCCCCAATTCAGTTTCTACATCAACATCATATATGTCTTTACCAATAAACTGTAATTGCAGATTGGAAATATAGTCTTTTAATAATTCTTGAGGTAATGTCAATCTAACCACATCAAACTCAACACCAACTGCCTTACAGCCCAAATCTAAAAATGGTTTTAAAACACCAGCTTCACCACAACCAATTTCTAAAACTCTCATTCCAGAAATAATGGTTTTACTCTGTTGAATAAAAGGTATTACATGCTCTTGAGCATTTTGTACTTGTATATCAAAATATCTTTTTCTATCTGCATGAAACTCGAACATTACTTTATAATTAAACTCGGCAAATAAAGATAATTTTATTAATTATGAATGATGATTACGCATTAGATTGTTGAAAACTTTGCTGTGCGATTTTTTTTTCACCAAGTTTTAAAAAAAATCCCACTTAAAAAGTGGGATAAATATTGAGTATTTTAAAATGGTAAATCATCGGCATCTGCCATTTCTGGTGATGAATTTCCCTGATCTGAAGCTTTTGATTCAGATTGATTGTCGTTTGAACCACCATCAGACTGTCGAGATCCTAATAATTGAACATTATTAATTCTTAAAGAAAGTGTGGCTCCATTTCTGCCATCTTGAGTGGTATAAGTTCTAACATCTGGTGTACCCTCAACATACACTTGTGTTCCTTTTTTTAAATAGGGAGCAATAGCTGTTCTATCTGTCCAATGAGCACAATCAACCCAAGTAACTTTATCTTTTTGATTGCCTTGAGCATCTTTATATTTTTCTGAATGAGCAACTGTAAAGTTGATGACTGTTTTACCATTCACAGTATTTACAACTGCATCTTTTCCTAAATTTCCAATTACTTGTAACTTAATCATAACTATAAATTTTAACTGAATTAAAAAGCAATATAAGGTTAAAAAAGAAAAATAAAAAAATTAGCTTTAAATAACTTTTATAATGGGCTCAACTAAAATTTGAAAATTGCAAGAATTAGCAATAAAACATTTTTTATGTGCTTCATTATGCAACTGATGAGCCAACTCTACATTTTCTTCTTGTTGTATTGAAATGACTGGATTTAATACAATTTTGGTAAATTTTGCTGGAATATGCTGTAATGATAATTGCCCTACTGGATTGTCGGTATATGATTCAATTACAATGCCTGCATCTGCACATAAATGCAAATACCATAGCATGTGACAACTAGAAACAGATGCTAAAAAAAGTTCTTCAGGATTGTATAGTCTAGCGTCTCCTCTAAAAATAGAATCTGACGATGCTTGTATATCAATTTTATTATTTGCAGAAATGGTATAATTTCTTGAATAAGCAGCATAATCTCTAGTCCCCTCTCCAAGATTACCTGTCCAGTTTATTTTTACCTCATATACTTGTTCTAATTCCATACTTAAAAATAGTATTTTTTACAAAAAGCTTAATAGTTGATACCCATAACTTTGCTGCAATGCAGAAATTAAGTGTTAAAATCATCAATCATTCTGGTCATCCATTGCCAAAGTACGAAACCTTAGGTTCATCTGGTATGGATTTAAGAGCAAATATTACAGAACCAATCGAACTAGAATCATTAGAAAGGAAATTAATACCCACAGGAATCTTTTTAGAAATCCCTCAAGGTTACGAGGCTCAAATTAGATCAAGAAGTGGGTTGGCCATTAAACAAGGATTAATCTGTTTAAACTCACCAGGAACAATTGATGCTGACTATAGGGGAGAAATTAAAATCATCATTGCTAATCTTTCTAAAGAAACAGTAAGCATACAAAATGGTGATAGAATTGCTCAAATGGTTTTTCAGAAAATTCAACAAGTAGAGTTAATAGAAGTTGAAGTTTTAGAATATTCAGAACGTGGCTCAGGTGGCTTTGGACATACTGGAATTTAAATTTAAAACACTAATGCAAAAAATATTTATTCTTTTTTTAGCTATTTCATTAATAACAATTAGTTGTAGACCAAGAAAAGTAGTGATGCCAATTACTACAGCAATTGAGAAAAAAGATACCATACAAACCATTGTTATAAAAGAAACACCCATTGTAGATTCTGCAGCTATTGTGAAAGAAATTATGGGCAAAGTTTTACACCATAATATTGACTTCTTCACATTTAACGCAAAAATTAAAGCAGAATATCAATCAATAGACGATAACCAGAGTTTTACTGCTTATTTGAGTATTCTGAAAGATAGCATGATATATCTTCAGCTCAAAGGGTTTTTGGGCATTATTGGTTTACAAGCTGTAATTACAAAAGATAGTATCACAATTGTAAATAAGGTTCAAGAAAAATATGTTCAAAAAAGAGCAATATCTTATTTGCAAGATGTAACACAAATTCCATTTACTTATTCAACTTTACAAGATTTATTAATTGGGAATCCCATTTTTATAGATAGCAATATTGTTTCTTATAAAAACAATAACGACAACAAACTAATTGTTCTGATAATTGGCTCAGTTTTTAAAAATTTATTAACTATTGATAATAACAATTATATAATTACACATTGTAAATTAGATGATATTGACATACATAAAAACAGAACTTGTGATATAAGCTTGAGCAATTTTGTTAGCAATAATGTAGTCACATTTTCAACTTACAGAAGTATTGCTGTATCAGAAAAATCTAAGCTTAAGGTAAACTTAGACTTTAAAGAATATAGTTTTAATGAACCTTTAAAATATAAGTTTATCATTCCTAGAAATTACCCTAAAAGATAATTTAAATATTGAAAAAACGTTACTAATAAAATATTGCTCAAATTGATGAATCTATTGAAAAAAAATATTATCTTCTTTCTTTTTATATTTTGCCTACCCTTAGCTGCATTGGCTCAACAACCTAGCAGAGAAGATTTGAATAAACAAAAACAACAGATTCAAAAAGAAATTGATGATTTAAATGCTAGTCTTAGTAAAATCAAAAATGATAAGAGTAAAGTGTTAAAAGTAATGTCTTACATCAACAATAAAATTGATGCTAGAGAAAGATTAATTAATAATATTAATAAAGAATTAAGAAGACTAGATGATGATTTGTATTTAAAACAAATTGAGATTTACAGGTTAAGAAGACAATTAGACACATTAAAGAAAAAGTATGCCCAGAGTATTATTTATGCTTACAAAAATCAAAACAATTATCAATTTCTAAATTTTTTATTTTCTGCAAAATCATTTAATGACGCCATTCATAGAATTAGTTATTTAAAGGGTTATAGAAAAAGAAGAGAAGAAGAAGCCAAAACTATAGCTAATACACAAAATGTGTTACAGAAAAATATAGAGCAATTAAATATTACTAAAGAAGATAAAAAAGGTGCATTACAAAGTCAGAATGAACAATTACAAGTTCTTGAACAAGATAAACAAGAAAAAGATAAAGTTGTTAAAAACTTAAAAGGCCAAGAAAAGGAAATTAATGCCCAGATTTCAAAGCGAGAAAAACAAAGAAGAGAAATTAATAATGCTATTGCTGCAGCTATTAAAAGAGAAACTTTAGAAGCAGAAAAAAGAGAACGTGAACGATTAGCAAAATTGAAGGCCGAAGAAGATGCAAAAAGAAAGCGTTTAGAAGCAGAAGCTGCTGCTGCAAAACTTGCTGCAGATAAAGCTAAAGCAGAATTAGCAGCAAAAGCAAAAGCAGATGAAGCAGAACGATTGGCTGCAGAAGAAAAATTAAGAAAAGCAGAAGAAACAGCAAAAAAAGCAGCTGCAGTTTCTAATACTTACAATGAATCAACCGATCATAAAACAATAGTTTCACCCGATGGAAAAACAAGAGATTACAGTGTATTTGAAAGCACAGCTGAAGGTTTAAAACTTTCCATAGATTTTGAAACCAATAGAGGTAAACTTCCTTGGCCAGTTAATACTGGAACTATTTGTGGAAGATTTGGTATTGAAAAACTTTCAATATCCATGACAGTTGAAAGAGATGGTTTGTTTATATGCTTACCAGTTGGAACAAATGTAAAATCTGTTGCAGATGGAATTGTATCATCTGTTCAAAATCTAGATGAGTATAAGTTTGTAACTGTTCGTCATGGTAAATATGTTACAGTTTATAATAGACTTTCTGAAGTAAATGTTTCAAAAGGTCAAAAAGTTAATGCAGGAGAATTAATTGGCAAAGCTGCAATTGGAGATGGTGGTGAAGGTGAATTTGAATTTAGAGTAATTAATGGTAGCAATAAATTTGTGAATCCAGAAATTTGGCTTAAATCTAGATAATTTCAATTACTTCAAATCGAGTAAACATTTCTTCACTATACCAGTTTTCTTTTCTGGTTTTTTGAATGACTTCAACATGTTCTTTTTGTTGATAAGCAAAATTCTTCATACTTGCTTCATCTTGCCAAATACTTAATGTGGCTTGTTTAATAAATGGAATTTCACCCATACCTATTGAATAAATCAAACCCTCATTTTCATTCATTTTTTCATTCACTTTTGGCACATGAGTCCAAAAGTTTTTTAATCGATTAAACCTTATTGTAGCCCTTGTTAATACTGCAATTTTTCCTTGAAATTCTTTTCTTATCAAATCTTTTCCAAAACAATATTTGCCATCCCAAGTACCATGAGATACTAATGGTTTCATGAATATGTTTTCAACCTTACAATTAAAAAATTTTAAATAAGCATTTATGAATGACCCTTTCATGGATTGCAGTTTAACAAATCTATTTGCATCATTCAAAATTTCTAATTCATCATTCAAAATTATTAAAACTACCCACTGATTCCAATCTGGGTGAATATCAAAACTTCCATTCTTGCCGGTACCCATTAATTTATAAAAGCTAATTTTCTTATTAAAAAAAAGTGGAAGGTGAAATAATGCCATGGATAACACACCAAAAAAGCCAAAATATTTTGGATATTTAATTACACTTACAACACAAATCATTGCTTTGAATATTTAAACTTTAATTTTGTTCTTTATAAATTTTCATGAATACACTCATTACAAATATCAAACATTTAGTTAATGTTAGAGAAGAACATACCTTATTAAGAGGTAAAGCTTTAGCTGAACTTCCTATAATAGAAAAGGCTTTTCTTTATATTAAAGATGGAAGAATAGATTCTTTTGGTAAGATGGATGATTTGGAAATAACGAATAATGAACAAGGAATATTGAATGATGAAAGTAGAAATGTTATAGATGCAGCAGGTGCAACAATTCTTCCTACTTATTGTGATAGTCATACTCATTTGGTTTTTGCAGCTAGTAGAGAAAGTGAGTTTGTAGATAAATTAAAAGGATTGACTTATGCTGAAATTGCAGCAAAAGGTGGTGGAATTTTAAACTCTGCTAATAAATTGCAACAAACAATTGAAAACGATTTATACAATTTGGCTGCAGAAAGATTAAAAAAATTAATCAAGCTAGGATCAGGTGCCATTGAAATCAAAAGTGGCTATGGACTTACGGTTGAAGCAGAAATAAAAATGCTAAGGGTGATTAAAAGATTGAAAGAAACATTTCCAATCCCAATAAAATCAACCTTTTTAGGGGCTCATGCATTCCCTATTGAATATAAAGAAAAAAAACAAGACTATATAGATTTAATCATCAATGAAATGTTGCCTGCAATTGAAAAAGAGCAATTAGCCGATTATATTGACGCCTTTTGTGAAGAAGGATTTTTTACAGTTGAACAAACAGAACAAGTTTGTTTAGCTGGAATAGAAAAAGGTTTGAAAGTGAAAATTCATGCCAATCAATTACATGTTTCAGGTGGTGTTGAATTAGGTGTAAAATTGAATGCTTTATCTGTAGACCATTTAGAAGCAATGGATATTAATTCAATACAATCTTTAGCTAATTCAAATACTATTGGAACTTTATTACCCACTGCTGCTTTCTTTTTAAGAATGCAATATCAACCCGCACGTCAATTAATTGATGCTGGTTGTGCTATTGCTTTAGCAAGTGATTTTAATCCAGGCTCAAGCCCAAGTGGCAACATGAATTTTGTAAATGCACTTTCTTGTATTCAAATGAAAATGCTACCAGAAGAAGTTATTAATGCTTCTACTTTAAATGGAGCTTATGCTATGGAAGTAGAAAACGATTTAGGCAGTATAACAAAAGGAAAATTAGCTAATCTTATTTTCACAAAACCTATACCATCATTGTCTTACATGCCTTATAGTTTTGGAGAAAACTTAATTGATAAAGTGATGATTAATGGAGAATTTTATGAATAGAAATTAAACAAATTCTATTACTGTAATTTCAGGTAAAATTCCAACTCTACCAGGATAACCAATAAAACCAAAACCACGATTTACATTAATTTTTTGTTGACCATCTTCATACAAACCAGCCCATTGTTTGTACACCCATTGAACCGGACTAAATTTAAAGAAAGGTAATTCAACCCCAAATTGCATTCCATGTGTATGCCCTGATAAGGTTAAATCAATGTCGGGATAATTAGGTCTTACTTCAGCATCCCAATGACTAGGATCGTGACTCATTAATATTTTGAAAGGAATTATTTCTGTGCCCTTATAAGCTTCATTTAATTTTCCATATTTAGGGAACCGAGCTTTATTACTCCAATTTTCAATTCCAATTAAAGCAATTTTATCTTCTTCTTTTTCTAAAACTACATGTTCATTCATCAACAATTTCCAACCCATTTGCTGTTGAATTTCCATTAGCTTATTTAAATTTTCTGCTTTAGCTTGTTTTGAAGGCCACTGTACATAATCACCATAATCATGATTACCTAAAGTACTGAAAACACCAAATGGAGCTTTGAGTTGTTTAAAAATATCAATATAATCAAACACTTCATCATGCCTATCGTTTACTAAATCTCCAGTAAATAAAATAAGGTCTGCATTTTGCTGCAGAATTAAATCTATACCAAGTTGAACAGCTTTTTGGTCATTAAAACTTCCACAATGAATATCACTAATATGAATAATTTTAAATCCTTTAAATGCTTTTGGAAGATTTGAAAATGTAAGTTGATGTTTTTTTATTTGGTAATTATACTTATTACTAAATCCATATAATAATGACCCAAATAGAGAACTGCCAAGCCCCAAACCCAACCAACTTAAAAATACAGATCGAGAAATACCATTTTCTTCAGGCATATATTGAGCACCTGTAACAGAAAATAGTTTTTGCATAGTCCACAATAATGCTCTTCTTATATCATCAAATAAAAATAAAGTTGCAGCTATAACTTTTGCAAATAATAGTCCAACTAAAATGGCAAATACATAATTTCTAAAAAACTTTGATGTTTGTAATAAATGTAGTTTGGGAAAAAAAAGAACAGAAATTATGGTTGCGATTGAAATAGTCCAATAAGAATAGAAAAGCACATTTTTTGTTCTATCACTTGAGTTCTGACTTACAGTTTTCAATGCTTGAAAAACATAAAAATCCAATAATAACATAATTGCTGCTACTATAATCCAAGTGCTGGTACTTCTCATAAATTTTCCATTAACTTTCAACTAAATCTCTTTCTACTTTTAAGTTCTTGATGATAAATTCTTGTCGGCTTGGTGTGTTCTTACCCATAAAATCTTCTAAGAGTTTTTGAATATTATCTCCTTGTTCTAAAATTACAGGTTGCAAACGCATATCTTCAGCAATAAACTTTTCAAATTCTTCAGGACTAATTTCACCCAAACCTTTAAACCTTGTAATTTCAGGTTTATTACCCAATTTTTTTACAGCATCCTGTTTTTCATTTTCATCGTAACAATAAATTGTTTCTTGTTTATTTCTTACACGAAATAAAGGCGTTTCTAAGATGAAGACATGATTCTGTTTTACCAAATCTGGAAAGAATTGCAAAAAGAAAGTCATCAATAATAAACGAATATGCATACCATCAACATCAGCATCTGTAGCTACTACAATATTTTTGTAACGCAAACCTTCCAACCCATCTTCAATATTTAAAGCATGTTGCAACAAATTGAATTCCTCGTTTTCGTACACCACTTTTTTAGTCATGCCAAAACAGTTCAAAGGCTTACCACGTAAGCTAAACACAGCTTGTGTATCCACTTTTCTAGCTTTGGTAATTGAACCACTTGCACTATCTCCCTCTGTAATAAAAATGGTACTTTCTTGTTGTAAGGCCTTAAAATCTTCTTTATTTTTTGCAGGAGGATCGTCGTTTAAATGAATACGACAATCTCTCAACTTTTTATTATGAAGATTTGCTTTTTTAGCACGTTCATTAGCCAATTTTCTGATACCACTTAATTCCTTTCTTTCTTTTTCACTTTGTTCAATTCGCTTCTTTAAAGCATCGGCAATAGTTGTATTTCTATGGAGAAAATTATCAAGTTCTTTTGCTAAGAAATCTTCAATAAACTTCTTCATGCTTGGGCCATTCTCGTATACTACACTTGAACCAAGCTTGGTTTTAGTCTGACTTTCAAAAACAGGCTCTTGAACCCTTACACTTACAGCAGCAACAATACTTTGACGAATATCTGCCACATCATAATCTTTCTTATAAAAATCACGAATCACTTTTACAAACCCTTCTCTAAATGCTTGATGATGTGTACCTCCTTGAGTAGTGTATTGACCATTTACAAATGAAAAAATATCTTCACCATAATCGTTATTATGGCTAATAGCTACTTCAATATCCTCTCCCTTTAAATGAATAATGGGATATCTCAGTTCTTCTTCATTGGTTTTTCTTTTCAATAAATCCAATAAACCATCTTTACTTACATAACGCTTGTTATTAAAGTTGATAACCAACCCTGCATTTAAATAACAATAGTTCCAGAACTGATTATCTAGATACTCATGCAAAAATTTATAGTTATGAAAGATTTTTTCATCTGGAATAAATGTTACTAATGTGCCATTTTCCTCTGTAGTTTTAGTCTCTTTAAATTCTTGAGTTAACACACCTCTTTCAAATTCTGCAACTTTTGCTTTACCTTCTCTAAAACTTTCTACCTTAAAATAACTACTTAATGCATTAACAGCTTTTGTACCCACACCGTTTAAACCCACACTTTTCTGAAATGCTTTGCTATCGTACTTTGCACCTGTATTTATTTTACTTACCACATCAACAACTTTTCCTAATGGAATACCTCTACCATAATCACGAATAGTTACAGTTTTTTGAGTTAAAGTAACATCTACATGCCTACCATAACCCATGGTATGTTCATCAATACAGTTATCTATCACTTCTTTAATCAATACATAAATGCCATCATCTGCTGCAGAACCATCTCCCAATTTACCAATGTACATACCTGGTCTAAGGCGAATATGTTCTTTCCAATCGAGGCTTTTAATATCTGCTTCTGTATAATTTGATTGTGCCATAATCTTTCTTCACTTCAATTTTTGAAATATACTTTAATTGAATGTGCTGCAATGTAAATGTTATGTTATAGAATTTTTATAATGTGGAAAATATTATTCTAAAACAGCAAAGCCACTACATATGCAGTGGCTTTAAATAGAATTTAATTTAGAATTTAATTCAATTTAGCTATAAGATTGTTGTCTAAAGCTTCTAAAAACTCTTCTGTATATAAATAATGTTCTCCATGATTTACTTTATTACCATGAATACAAACTGCTAAGTCTTTAGTCATTTTTCCACTTTCAACAGTTTCAACACACACTTGTTCAAGAGCATGACAGAAATTAATTAACTCTTGATTGCCATCTAACTTTCCTCTAAACTCCAAGCCTCTTGTCCATGCAAAAATTGATGCAATTGGGTTAGTTGAAGTTGGTTTTCCTTTTTGGTGTTCTCTATAATGACGAGTAACTGTACCATGTGCAGCTTCAGCTTCCATTACTTTACCATCAGGAGTAACTAAGGTTGAAGTCATTAAGCCTAAACTACCAAATCCTTGAGCAACTGTATCGCTTTGTACGTCTCCATCATAGTTTTTACAAGCCCAAACAAAATTGCCATTCCATTTTAAAGCACTAGCTACCATATCATCAATTAAACGATGTTCATAAGTAATACCTGCTTCTGCATATTTTGCTTTGAATTCGTTTTGATATACTTCTTCAAAAATATCTTTAAATCTTCCATCATATTTTTTTAGAATTGTATTTTTAGTAGAAAGATATAAAGGCCATTTCTTTTGTAATGCAGTATTGAAGCAACTTCTAGCAAAACCAAAAATACTTTCATCGGTATTGTACATAGTTAAAGCAACACCATCTCCTTTAAAATTAAATACTTCAAATTCTTGAACAGTACCATCTTCTCCTTCAAACTTAACAGTTAATTTACCTTTGCCTTTTGTTACAAAGTCTGTTGCACGATATTGATCTCCAAAAGCATGACGACCAATACAAATGGGTGCAGTCCAATTAGGAACTAAACGAGGAACATTGTTACAAACTATTGGTTCACGAAAAACAGTGCCATCCAAAATATTTCTAATAGTACCATTTGGGCTTTTCCACATTTGTTTTAAATTAAATTCCTTTACTCTTTCTTCATCAGGAGTAATAGTAGCACATTTAATTCCAACCCCATATTCTTTAATAGCATTTGCAGCATCAATAGTAACTTGGTCATTGGTTTCATCGCGATACTCCATACCCAAATCGTAATATTTGATGTCTAATTCTAAATAAGGTAAGATTAATTTGTCTTTGATGAATTTCCAAATGATTCTGGTCATTTCATCTCCATCTAATTCCACCACAGGATTGATTACTTTTATTTTTTCTGCCATATTTTTATCTTTAATTATGATTGTTGCAAATGTAATGTTTGCAATTATTATTTGCGTTGAGTTTATTATTCAATTTATTGTTCATGAAGAAATATTCAATTCTTTTAACCCTATTTATTTGTTACAATTTATTAGGACAGAATAATCAAGTCATAGACCCATTCAATTATTCTATCTCAAAAAATGATACTTTTTCAAAAGGCTCTGTGGCATCTGCACATCCCCTAGCATCTTTATATGGTGTAAAAATGATGCAAGAAGGTGGAAATGCTTTTGATGCTGCTATTACTTCACAATTAGTCTTGGCTGTAGTATATCCTGCAGCAGGTAATATTGGTGGTGGAGGATTTATGGTTGCAAAAACTGGCAACAAATTCTTAGCCTTAGATTATAGAGAAAAAGCACCCAGTAAAGCTTTTGAACAAATGTATTGGGATGAAAATGGAAATCCAATTTTAGAAAAATCTCAAAAAAGTGCTTTAGCATCAGGTGTTCCAGGAACAATAGCAGGAATTTTTGAAACAGTACAATTTACAAAACTTCCATTTAAACAGTTAATTCAACCAGCAATTGATGTAGCTGAAAATGGTTTTGCCATAACAGAAAGAGAAGCTAATAGTTTAAATAAGCTTGCAGTAGAGTTTAAAAAATATAACCATCATATAACAGCTTTTCAACAAAAAAATAATTGGCAAAAAGGAGATACATTAATTCAAAAAGAATTAGCAAACACACTTAAAAGAATTAGAGATTTTGGCTTGAAAGGATTTTATGAAGGCGAAACTGCAGACTACATTGTAAAAGAAATGAAGAAAGGGAATGGCATCATTAGCAAAGAAGATTTAAAAAATTATAAAGCTGTTTGGAGAAAACCTCTTATAACAAATTATAAAGGATATGAAATTGTTGGAATGCCTCCTCCAAGTAGTGGAGGAATTATTGTTGCACAGTTGTTGAAAATGGTTGAAGATAAAAATCTTGATTCAAAAATATTTGGTAGTACTGAAAGTGTTCAGCTGATGATTGAAGCAGAAAGAAGAGCTTATGCAGATAGAGCAGAACATATGGGCGATCCTGATTTTGTAAAAGTGCCTGTAGAAACATTAATTAGCAATTCCTATTTAAAAGAAAGAATGAAAGATTATGATAGCACAAAAGCATCCTTAAGTAAAAATATTAATGCAGGGTCTATTAAAGAAAGTGAAGAAACCACACATATTAGCATAATTGACAAAGAAGGAAATATGGTGGCCATAACTACAACATTAAATGATTCGTATGGTTCAAAAACTGTTGTTGCAGGTGCAGGTTTTTTATTGAATAATGAAATGGATGATTTTAGTATTAAACCTGGAGTGCCTAATATGTATGGTGCAGTGGGTGGAAAAGCAAATGCAATCGCTCCAAACAAAAGAATGTTAAGTAGCATGACACCTACCCTAGTTTTAAAAAATAAAAAACCATTTTTGGTTGTTGGCACACCTGGTGGTACAACAATTCCAACTTCTGTTTTTCAGTCAATAGTTAATATAATAGATTTTAATTTATCTGCTTTTGATGCAGTAAATCTTCCAAAATTTCATCATCAATGGTTGCCAGATGAGGTTTTCTTTGAGAAAGATTTTAATAAGAAAACGATAAGTGAACTTGCAAAAATGGGCTATACTATAAAATATAGAGAAGCCATTGGCAGAGTTGAATTACTTAAAATCAACAACAATTTTATTGAAGCTGTTGCAGATAAAAGAGGTGATGATTCGGTTGCTGGTTATTAAAGATTAAACAATCCTTTATTTAATAACTGTAATGTTTCTTTTTTATATTCAGAAGGAATTAATAAAGAAATATTATGAGCACTTCCTCCATAATTTACCATAGTAATTGGAATAGATTTTATAGCATTAAACAATGTAGTTAACACATGTTCAGTCTTAGCAATTTCATTTCCAACTATTGAAACTATTGTTTGATTTTTTAAAATTTCAACACTGCCAAACTGTTCTAATTCTATCATAATTTCTTTCAATCTTGCATCATTATCAATTGTAACAGCAACAGCAACTTCACTTGTGGTAACCATATCTATTGAAGTTTTATACTTCTCAAATACTTCGAATATTTTTCTTAAAAAGCCGTGGGCCAACAACATTCTACTGCTTTTTATTTTAATAGCAATAATTTCATCTTTTGCAGCAATTGCTTTTACACCAACACTTCCAGCAGTTTGTTGAATAGTAGTTCCAACTGCTTTGGGTTGCATGGTATTTAATAATCTTACAGGCACATTTTTTTGTTGTGTAGGCCAAATACAAGTAGGATGTAAAATTTTTGCACCAAAATAGGCTAACTCAGCAGCTTCCTCAAAACTTAATATTTCAATAGCCATTGTTTTATCTACAACTCTAGGGTCGTTATTGTGCATACCATCAATATCTGTCCAAATTTCACAAACACTTGCATCAATAACTGCTGCAATTAAAGAAGCTGTATAATCACTTCCACCCCTTTTTAAATTATCAACTTCTTCTCTTACGTTTCTACAGATATAACCCTGTGTTACAAACAAAGTTTCTTCTGGAAATTCTTTCATAATTACTTGTAACCTTCTTTGTATTCTTTCTAACCTTGGTTCTTCATTTTCATCAATACACATAAAATCGAGTGCAGATAAAAATCTATGTGAAATATGACGTTCTGTTAGTGCAACACAAAACAATTTTGTACTTAGTAATTCGCCTTGAGCTAAAATGTCTTTATTCAAAGATTCGCTATAAGATATTCTTAAAATGATATTTAAAAAATCGAAATGTTCTGCAATAATAATTCCTGCATCTTCTTTTGCTCTTCTAGTTTCTAAAAGCTTTTCAATAAAATTTCTATAAGTAGCCTCAAGTTCATCTATTTTTTGTTTAGCAGGAACTTTATATCCTAATGAAAGTAACTGACTAATTTCTATTAAAGCATTGGTTGTTCCACTTAAAGCACTTAATACCACAATCTTTGATTCTGATTCTGCTGTAACTAAATCAATCACTTGTTGCATTCTTTCTGGCTTGCCTACACTGGTTCCTCCAAACTTCATTACTTTCATAATTCCTTAATTTAATATTTTTAAGATTGCAAATTTATTCTTTACTAATCATAAAAAAGAAAAAGGTGCTCATGAAAAAACTTTTCACTTGCACCTTTTATCTTTAACCAACAAAAAATGTTTTATAAATCTGCTGTTTTTAATTTTTTTGGAAATTTAATTTCAACCGTTTGATCTTTACCATTTCTTTTTAACTGCACTTTATATGTTTCACCTTCTTTTAGGTTTCTAGTTTTAGATCTTAAATCATCAACATTTTTACATTTTTCATCATTGATGGCAATAATTACATCATCTTTTTGTAAACCTGCTTTTAATGCTGCACTGTTTTCATCAACTTCTAATATTTTTACGCCCTCTCCTTCTTCAACATCCTGAACTTTTAAGCCAAGTTTTGGTCGACCCATCATCATTCTTGGCATATAATTTCCATCCATCATTGGTGGCATCATTCTAGGCATTTCTTCAACCATTCTCTCCATATCATTCCATTTAAACACTCTTTCTGTTTTCATGTTATTTTTTGTTAGGTTGGCAGATGTTGTTTTTGTTTTTCCTTCACGTATATAAGTAATTTTAACCTTTTCTTCTGGGTTGTATTTCCCTATAGCTTTTACTAAATCGTCGCTGTTTTTAATGTCATCATCATTAACTTTTGTGATAATATCATTTTTTTGTAATCCTGCTTTTTCTGCAGCACTTTCTTTTGTTACACTTGTAATTTTCGCTCCTTTTTCATCCTTATCTGTAATTACACCAAGCAAAGCTTTGTTTTGAGGTTCTTTCATATCATTAAAAAACTCAAACTCCATTTTTTTACCAGCTGAAGGTGCATGACCTCGACTTCTAAAATTAAATCTTGGTTTACCACTAATATGAGGTGCAACCAAACTTAAATGATCAGCATCAACATGCAATTCTTCTAATTCAGCTTTTGATAATGAATCAACGGGTTTTCCATTTATGGTAACTTTGTCTCCATCTACCATAATGGTTATTTTCTTTTCTATCTTATGAGATCCACCATCTCCTTCTTGGCTTAAAGAGTTATTATCTTTTTCAATAATTACTATTTTTTTGTCAGATTTTGAACCTTCTGGTCCTTTTTTAATGATAATTTTCTTTTCAACTTTCTTTGAAGAATCGCTGGATTCTTGTGCTGATAGATTTGTGTTTAATGCAAAAAGTATTAAACTACAGTAAATGATTTTGTTTGTCATATTTAATTAATTTAATTATGTACTAATTTTTTCGTAGATCAAAAATAAGGGAATTAAATTAATACGAAATGTTTCGGAATTGTTAAATTTTAATAAAACTAAAAATTTATTTCTGAATAAATTATTTACATTGCAGTAAATCTTTTCACCAAAACTTTATTTATGCTTACTGAAATTCTTTCTAACCTGAATTGGTTACACGTATTTGTTGCAGCACTTGCTTATTTTGCTTTAGGGGCTATTTGGTATAGTTTTTTATTTAAAAATCAATGGATTCAACTATCTGGTGTTAAAATGGACGACCCAAATGCACAAAAAGGAGTTGCAGGAGTAATGATTACTAGTTTTGTTCTCATGTTTGTTCAAACTGCTGGCATTGCCATCTTAGAACATCAATTCATGACAACAAATTTAATGAGTGGTCTAAAAATGGGTGCTTTTGTTGGTATTGCATTTGCATCTACAGCAATTGCAATAAACTATCTATACAATATGAAGCCTATGATGCTTTATGTAATTGATTGTGGTTACCAAATTCTGGGTTGTGCTATTGCAGGTGCAATTATGGGTGCTTGGAATTAAATTTTTCTTTAATGATTTTAGATGTAATAGTAGCACTTTGTAAACAAAGTGGAATGCCGCCACCAGGATGCACACTACCACCAACAAAAAAAAGTCCTTTATATTGTGTTGAAAAATTAGGATGACGTAAAAAGGCTGCAAGTATTGAGTTAGAACTTGTACCATATATTGAACCTAAATAGCTAGAGGTTTTAGATTCTATAAGTTTCGGGTCTAAAACCTCTTCTGTTATAATATAGTCTTCAATATTTGTTTGTAATATTTTATTGATTTTTTGTACAATATATTTTTTGTATTCAATTCGTGCTTTTTGCCAATCGATTTTATCAGTTGCAGGTACATTAATCATCACAAACCAGTTCTCACTTTCTGCAGGAGCTTGAATTCCAGGCTCCATTTTTGAAGTGATGTTAATGTAAATTGTTGGGTCTGGATAAACTATTTTTGTTTTAAAAATACTTTCAAATTCAGCTTTATAATTTTCTGCAAATAAAATATTATGCAAATCGAGTTGTGCAAATTCTTTTGCAATACCCCAATAAAAAATTAAAGCACTACTACTTCTCTCCTGCTGTAGAATTTTATTTGCGGCTCTAGAGTTGTTCAATAAATTTTTATAAGTAAAATAAACATCGCCATTACTGATAACAATATTAGATTCTATAACTTCATTTTGAACACGAACAGCTTTTACACAATTTTTTTCAATTATAATTTCATCAACAGACTGATTGAATTTGAACTTCACTCCTTTTTTAATTGCCAATTGATGCAGTGCATTTGTAATTGAAATCATTCCTCCTTTTGGATAAAAAACACCATCATTAAACTCTAAATGACTGATTAATGAAAGCATAGCAGGTGCTAAAAATGGGCTACTTCCATTATAAGTTGCAAAACGATTGAATAATTGTGTGGTGTTTTTATGTTTAAAATACTTTGCATTATACTTATGAAGGCTTTTGGTAATATACTTTAATTTAAAACCTTTAATAGCTTTAAGTAAATTAAGACTTAAATATGATGATAATCGATGAAGTGAATGTTTTAAAAAAAAGCTTCCTGTATTTTGGTATAAATTATCTGCTTGCTTAAGATAGTTTAGAACTTGTTGCTCATCTTCATTATTGTAAAGAGCAAGAGTTTTTGATAGTTCATTTACATTTGAACTTGCTTTAAAAAAAGTTTGATCGCTAAAAAAATAATTGCAAGTGTTGTTTAATTTTTGATATGAAAAATATGGTTCAATGGGTTCATTGGCATACTTAAAAATATCTTCAATTAAACTTGGGCAAGTAAATAAGCTCGGGCCTGCATCGAAATAAAAACCATCTTTTTCAAAAGCAGAAAGTTTGCCTCCGGGGTAAGCATTTTTTTCAACAACTGTAACATCAAATCCATCACAAGCTAATCTAACTGCACTTGACAATCCTGCAACTCCAGAGCCTATTATTATTACTTTATTTTTATGCAATGAGATTGTTTTTATAACCAATTCAATTTATAGTTCAAATATGAATGAATTATAATAATAAACTTTTTGAAATTGGAATTTCTTATACGAGAGTTCAAAATAGTTTGAGCTGGTAAGCTTTTAATTTTTTTAAAAAGAGAAAAATAATATTTATAGGCAACATAAACCCCAAACTGAGATTTTGAATTTAACTGTTTTATTCCTTGCAAAGCTTCACTAAAGTCATTTGCAATATCTTTTTCAATTTCAGCTTTATCAAGTTGGGTAAATGTGTTAAAATCGCAGTTTGGGAAATACATTCTACCTAACGACTCTGCATCTGCTTTGATATCTCTTAAAAAATTAATTTTCTGAAATGCAGCTCCTAATTTTCTTGCTGGTTCAACTAATTTTTTATAGAGTAAAACATCTCTTTCACAAAAAACCTTTAAGCACATTAAGCCTACCACTTCTGCACTACCATAAATGTATTGTTGATACTCAGTTTCTGTATAAGTTTCTTTTGTTAAATCAAGCTCCATGCTAAATAAAAACGCATCAATAAGCTCTTTGTCTATTTGGTATGCATGTACAGTTTGTTGGAATGAATGGAGTATTGGATTTAAGCTGATCTGTTGTTCAATAGCTTGATAAGTTTGGTTTTTAAAATCACAAAACAACAATTGTTTATCATATTCATGAAAAGTATCGACAATTTCATCAGCAAATCGAACAAAACCATAAATATTATAAATATGCTGATGCAAACTTTTATGAAGCAGCTGAATTGAGCTATAAAAACTAGTACTATACTTTTTACTGGTATATTCACTAGTTTGGTTACAAATGGTATTGTATAAAGCTAAATTACTGTTCATGAATTTGAAACTTAAAATGGTAAATCATCAACAATATCTTCTGGTGCTGGAGCATCAAAAGTTGTTGGTGCATTACTAACAGCATTTTGTCCTAGTTGAGCTGCATCCATTCTCCATGCATCTAAATTTGTAATATAATTTTCTCTACCATCTTTAGTCCATTTACTACCTTTTATATTAAATGAAACTTTAATCTCATCTCCTATATTAAACTTGTCTGGTAAACTTGTTTTATCTTGAACTGTTTGAAACTTCACATAATTGGTAATAATTCTTCCTCCAATATCATCTGACTTTTCAATAACAAATTCTCTTGTTTTAAAAGTTTCTGTTCTGTTAATTGTATCGTACTTGGCAACTAATTTTCCTGTAATTTCAAAACTCATTTTACTAATATTTTGGCTCAAATGTAGTTTCTAAAAAAAATATCTTTAAAAATATTTTTGTTTTATAAATCTACCTAACTTTCAAATGCATTACAACACTATGAAAAGGCCTTTTAGTATAAATATCATTCTATTATTGTTCATTTTTATTTTACAAAATAGTTGCACTACAAAAGCACCTCAAGTTTTGTATTCCAATTATAGTATTTCTAAAACTATATTAAAAGATAGTAATAGTATAAAACTAATAGAACCTTACAAAACTCAGCTTGGAAAAAGTTTAAAAGAAGTCATAGGTTTTTCTGCTAATGGATTATTTACAAGAAAAGGAGAATCTGCTATTGGTAACTATATGGCTGATGCCATAAAGACTATGGCAGAAAAAAGGTTTAATACAAAAGTTACTGCTGCATTTATTAATTCTGGTGGTATTAGATCTTATTTGCCTAAAGGAGAAATTACTGTTGAACAAATATTTGACATTATGCCTTTTGACAACTTAATTATTTTACAAGAAGTTAATGGTAAAACATTGTTGGATTTTTTAAATCATGCTGCCGAAAAAGGTGGTTGGCCAGTTTCAAAGGGATTAACTTATTCTATAAAAGAAGGTAAATTATTGACTGCCGAAATTGATGGCAACCCAATTGATGAGAATGCCATATACACTATTGTTAATAGTGATTATGTGGTTAATGGTGGAGATAATACTAAAATGCTTAATAAAATACCCAAGAAAAATATTAACTATCTGGTACGAGATGCAATCATTGATTATACTAAATGGTTAACTCAAACAGGAAAAACCATAGATACTAAAATAGAAAACAGAATTAAAGATGTTAAATAGTAGAAGAAAATTTATTAAACAAAGTGCTTTAGCAACTGTAAGTTTTGCTGTTCCAACTATTTTAACTGCTAAAACTAAAATAGATAAATCTAACTCATTAACTATTTTACACACTAATGATGTACATAGTAGATTAGAACCTTTTCCTATGGATGGAAGTCCAAGTGAAGGTTTAGGTGGAATAGCAGCAAGGGCAACTGTGATAGAACAAATCAGAAATCAAGAAGAGCATGTTTTACTTTTAGATGCTGGCGATATGTTTCAGGGTACTCCTTATTTTAATGTTTTTAAGGGCGAACCAGAAATTAGAGCCATGAGCTTATTGGGTTACGATGCAGGTACAATTGGCAATCACGATTTTGATGGGGGGCTCAATAATTTAGCACATCAATTGCAACATGCCAATTTTCCGATATTAAATTGTAATTATAATTTTTCTAATACACAAATGAATAAAAAAACCCTACCTTTCAAAATATTTGAAAAGGGTAATATTAGGGTTGGAATTCTTGGTGTAGGAATAGAACTACAAGGACTAGTTCCAGAAAGTTTATATGGCTCTACACAGTATGAAGAGCCCATTACTAAAGCTAACGAAATTGCAGCGTATTTAAGGAAAGAAGGTTGTGACTTAATCATATGTTTATCACATTTAGGAGATCGATATCATGATACAACAGTAAGTGATGAAACCCTTGCCAAACAAAGCTTTGATATTGATTTAATCATTGGAGGACACACACATAGATTATTTCAACAACCAAGAAAATATATCAATAAAACCAACAGTGAGGTATTGGTAAATCAGGTAGGTTGGGCTGGTATGTATTTAGGTAGATTAGACTATATTATTCACCATAAAAATCGAAAAAAAATGTCAAAAGCCCATACTGTTGTTCTCAGCAAAAAAACAAATTAAAAATCTTTTTTTTTTCAACATAAAACTTCCATATTCGCAATCCGACTAAAGTTTTTCCACAATGTTGAAAAGAAAATTTTTTTAGTTGAATTAACCAAAACTTGAATTTACTAACTTCTTAAAAATTGACGAGTGTAATGACTAATAAAACTTCAGAATCTGTATGGAACAATTGTCTGAACATAATTAAGGATATAGTAGAATGGCAACATTTTAAAACATGGTTCGAACCTATTACTCCTGTTGAGTTAAAAGGAAATGTTTTAATGATACAAGTGCCAAGTCAATTCTTTTATGAATACTTAGAAGAACACTATGTAACACTACTTGCTAAAACTTTAAAAAGAGAGTTAGGTAAAGATGCTAGATTAGAATATAGAATAATGGTAGATAGTGGAAATGGAAGAAGTGGAAGTGTTGATGTACCAGCAACTTCGGTTAAAACTGTTTCTAATAATGAAATGTCTTTTCCTTTAGTGATTGATAGTCCGGTTAAAAACCCTTTTGTAATTCCTGGGATCAAAAAAATGCAAATTGATCCACAATTAAAAGCCAATTATATTTTTGATAATTATGTAGAGGGTGAATGTAACAGAGTGGCAAGACGTGCAGGTAAAACAGTTGCTGAAAAACCTGGATCAAGTTCTTTCAATCCATTGGTACTTTATGGTGGAACAGGTATGGGCAAAACACATTTAGTACAAGCAATCGGAAATGAAGTAAAAAGAATTCATCCGAATAAAGTTGTACTATATGTAAGTAGCGAAAAATTCATCAATCAATTTCAAGATCATAGCAGAAATAATGCAATTAATGATTTCATTCACTTCTATCAACTAATAGATGTATTAATTATTGATGATGTTCAATATTTTGCTAAAGCTGAAAAAAGCCAGGATGCATTCTTTGCCATTTTTAATCATTTACACCAAAGCGGAAAACAATTAATTCTTACTTCAGATAAACCACCTAAAGATTTAGATGGAATGCAAGAAAGATTATTGAGCAGATTTCGTTGGGGCTTAAGTACAGATTTACAATTACCAGATTACGAAACTCGTGTTGAGATATTAGAAAAAATGATGAAGGATGACGGCTTAGAATTAAGTGCTGAAGTTGTAAAATATGTAGCGTATAATATTAATACCAGCATTAGAGAACTTAAAGGTGCTTTAATTTCTTTGCTTGCTCAATCGTCGCTCAACAAAAAAGAAATTGATGTTGAGTTAACTAAAAAAGTACTAAGAAATTTTGTAAGAACAAGTAGTAAAGAAATTACTATTGATTCTATTCAAAAAATTGTTTGTGAGTTTTTCAGTGTTCCTTACGAAAAATTATTACATAAAACCCGTAAAAGAGAAATTGTACAAGCACGCCAAATTACTATGTATCTTGCAAAAGGCTTTACCAAAAATTCTTTAAAAACTATTGGTGAACATTTTGGAGGAAGAGACCATACAACTGTTATTCATTCTTGTCAAACAGTTAAAGATCTTATGGATACAGATAGTATTTTTAAAGAAAATGTACAAGAACTTACTCAAAAGGTACAGTTAGCTACAATGTAGCAATAATAAATACCAAAAAAATAGCTTTCAATAATTGAAAGCTATTTTTTTATTTAGAATATTTTTCTACCATTTATCTACGTGTTCAATACTATTGTTATTGTCTGATGCTGCACTTGAATTTGAACTATCATCAATCGTATTCATTTCAACTGTATTGTCTGTGTGAACTGCCTTAGATTCAACTTCAACATTTTCAGTCTCACTATTTTCTGGATATTCATGATTAAAAGCATCAAAATCAAAATCTGGCATTAATTCTGTTTTTACATAATCAACACTTTCAATTAAAGCCTTAGTAAACTTATTAAAATCTTCTTTATAAATAAACACTTTGTGTCTATCATAACCATTATCATCAAATCTTTTTCTGCTTTCTGTAATAGTTAAAAAGTAATCATTACCACGAGTTTCTCTTACATCAAAAAAGTAAGTTCTTCTTTTTCCTGCTTTAATTCTTTTACTAAAAACACTTTCTTGTTTTTTCTCATTTAAATCGTAAGACACAGTTTTCTATTTTAATTAAACAATTAGTTGTAGCAACAAATATAATATTGTTTGCGAATTACCAAAATTTTTACTAATTCAACAACATCAATTAAAATATTTCACATAAAAATAATAGTTCTCTACTTAGTGTACCATCTACACATATATTTTTTTCTAAAAAATGCTAACCTATTTTTGCAAAACTAACAAACGTAAGTTTTAATATGTCTACAACAAAAACATTCCAATTTCCAAAACAAAAGTTAATTGATTTAGGAATTTCAGAAAAAACAACCATTCACTACCAACTTGATCCAGAACAACTTGCAGAACAAGCTATCCTCAGAAATCAAGGAGTATTAAATGATACAGGAGCTTTATGTATAAATACAGGAGAGTTTACTGGAAGAAGTCCTTTAGATAAGTTTATTGTTAAAGATGAAATTACTGAAAACACCATACATTGGAACAACTTTAATATTCCTTTTGCGGAAGAAGATTTTTTAAATTTAAAAACCAAGTTATTAAATCACTTAAATACTAAAGATGAAATTTGGATAAGAGATGCTTATGCTTGTGCAGATCCAAATTATAGACTTAATATCAGAATTGTAAATGAATTACCATGGAGTAATTTATTTGCTAATAATATGTTTTTAAGACCAAATGAAAATGAACTTGAAAACTTTAAGCCTGATTGGCATATTATACAATCTCCAAGCTTTAAAGCCAATGCTAGCATAGATAAAACTCGACAGCACAATTTTGCAATAGCCTCTTTCAAACATAAAACAATTATAATAGGTGGAACAGGTTATACTGGTGAAATGAAAAAAGGCATTTTCACTATTCTAAATTATATCTTACCTCATGATAAAGGTGTTTTAAGTATGCACTGCAGTGCTAATATGGGTAATGATGGAGATGTAGCTGTATTTTTTGGATTAAGTGGAACTGGAAAAACAACCTTAAGTGCTGATTCAAACAGAAAATTAATTGGAGATGATGAACATGGTTGGACCAAAGATTCCATCTTTAATTTTGAAGGAGGATGTTATGCCAAAGTAATTGATTTAAGTGAAGAAAAAGAACCGGAAATTTATAAAGCAATACGCCCAGGTGCTTTAGTCGAAAATGTTGGGTTTATTAAAGGCACGAATAAAATTGATTTTGCAGATAAGTCGATTACTGAAAACACTAGAGTAAGTTATCCATTAGATTTTATTTCTAATGCCCAAGAACCAAGTATTGGAGGCTTACCAAAAAATATTTTCTTTTTAACCTGCGATGCATATGGTGTTTTACCTCCAATTAGCAAACTTACTCCTGGTCAAGCCATGTATCAATTTATAAGTGGTTATACTGCAAAAGTAGCTGGAACAGAAGCAGGGGTGTCTGAGCCAAAAGCTACATTTAGTGCTTGTTTTGGAGCACCTTTCTTACCATTACACCCTGGTTTTTATGCCAAAATGTTAGGTGAAAAAATGAAAGAAAATAAAGTGAATGTATGGATGATTAATACTGGCTGGAGTGGTGGTTCTTATGGCGTTGGAAAAAGAATGAAACTACCATTTACAAGGGCAATGATAACTGCAGCATTAAATGGTGATTTAGATAATGTTCAATATATTGCTCATGAAATATTTGGAATGTTAATGCCAGTTAGTTGTCCACAAGTTCCAAAAGAAATTTTGCATCCACGTTATACATGGGCAAATAGAGATGAGTATGATGTTGCTGCAAAAAAATTAGCCAACATGTTTGTTGAGAATTTCAAAAAATACGCCGATCAGGTTGATGATGAAATATTAGCTGCAGCTCCAAAAACTGCATAAGAAATATAAATCCTGCAAATGCAGGATTTTTTTTTTCATTATCCTAAATCCACTAATGAATATCAAGTATTATTGCAGTTAGCGATTAATAAACTCATAATTCATGAAGAAAAATATTATAATAATTGGTGCTGGTTTAGTTGGATCTTTATTAAGTATTTATTTAAAGAGAAGAGGATACCATGTTACTATTTATGAGAGAAGAGAGGATATGAGATTACAAGAAATGAGTGCTGGAAGATCTATTAATCTTGCATTAAGCGATAGAGGTTTATTAGCTTTAGAAAAAATTGGTTTGGCCCAAGAAATAAAAAATATCTGTATACCCATGTATGGCAGATATATTCATAATATAGACAATTCAACAGTTACCCAACCTTATGGCATCAACCAACAACATATAAACTCTGTTTCAAGATCAACTTTAAATATGAAGTTGATGAGTTTAGCAGAAGAAAATGGTGTTACCATTCACTTCAATCATAAGTGTCAAGATATTGATTGGAAAAAAAACAAAATAACTTTTGAAACTGGCAATAATCAGATTGAAACCGTTTATTTCGATTTATTATTTGGTTCTGATGGAGCATTTGCAGCCAGTAGATTAGCACATCAATTACAACATAACAAGTTCGATTACCATCAATATTATATTGATTGTGGTTATAAAGAATTAACCATTCCACCAACTGCTGATGGCAATTTTGCCATGGAAGTAAATGCTTTGCACATATGGCCTAGAAAAGATTATATGCTGATTGCCTTACCCAATTTAGACAAATCTTTTACTTGCACTTTGTTTTTTCCAATGGAAGGAGATTTATCGTTTTCTCAGCTCGATACAAAAGAAAAAGTTGAAAACTTCTTTACAACCAATTTTGCTGATGTAATTCCATTAATGCCAAATTATATTGATGATTTCTTTAATAACCCTACATCAACTTTAGTAACAGTTAAATGTTTTCCTTGGATTAGAGAAGACAAGTTTGCTTTGATTGGTGATGCTGCACATGCTTTGGTTCCTTTTTTTGGACAAGGTATGAATTGTGGTTTTGAAGATTGCAGAGTGTTAGATGAATTAATTGATAAACACCAAGAAAATTGGCAATTGATTTTAGACGAATTTCAAACTCTTCGTAAACCAGATGCTGATGCAATAGCTGATTTAGCAGTTTATAATTTTGTTGAAATGAGAGACAAAACTGGCAATGCAAAATTTTTATTACAAAAGAAAATTGAAACTAATTTTCAATTAAAATATCCTAACAAATGGACACCGGCTTATAGTCTGGTTACTTTTTCTCCACATATTAGATATAGTGAAGCTCTAAATAGAGGTCAACAACAAGAAGCCATAATGCAAGAAATTATGCAACTTGAAAACATTGAAGAAATTTGGAATTCAGAATTGGTTGAACAAATGATTTTAAAAAAAGTTCAATTACTGAACTAGTTTTAGTTATTTAAACCTAAAATAAATATTCTGCTTTTTTCTTTTACTGAATAAATTATTTTAAATAAATAATAATATAACCCCTCTCCTTTTCTATATTTCATTATCTCAAGCTCGTGTTTCAACATTAGCGTTCTTAAGTTTAATTGTTTGGTCTTAGAAGTACTACCATTATTAATATGTACTATTTTGGTATCATGGTAGAAGTAAGCTGAATGCCCAAGTTGTTTAAATTGCCAGCACCATAAATGATCTTCTCCATACATGAAAAAACGATCATCAAGCATTTTATTGGGAAGTTTTGAAAGAATTGATTTTGGGAACATAAAAAATGCTCCATTCAACCAATCACAAACAGTAGAATAATCGGCTCTGAAATATTTACCCAACATAAGCTGAGCTCTCATTCTATAAGGAAACAGGTATAATAGAATTCGAAAAGCATCTAATAATTCCCAACTAATACTTCTAAACTTTCTAGCTGTGTGCTGAATTTTTCCATTTTCAAAAATCATTTTACAACCAAATACACCTATATCTTTAATTGATTTAGCATATTCATAAGTTTTAGAAATTGCATCTTCAACCAAATAAGTATCACTGTTTAATAAAAGAATAAATTCCCCATTTGCTTGTTCAATACCTAAGTTATTGCCTTTTGCAAATCCACTATTTTCAGGATTTTTAATCAGCTTTATTGAAGGAAATTTTTCTTGGAATAACTCAGGATTGGTCTCATTTGACGCATTATCAACTAAAATAATTTCATATTTAACTCCTTTGGTATATTCAATAATACTTTGAATACAATTTGAGGTTAATTGAAATGTATTGTAATTTATAATGATGATAGAAACCTGTGTCAAGACTTAAACTTTGTGTTGTTAAATATATAATGAATTAACATCAGCATTTTAGATAGTAATCCAATTTTTAAAATCCCAATAGGAAATAAATTTTGAAATTGAATCATAGATTTAATAGTCTGTGGAATTTCAACTTTACTTTCATGTGCTAATAATTGATTCAAATTTCGGATTTCTAAATTTCTAAGCAACCTCCAACTGGCGTCATAAACTAAAATATTTTTAAGGTTATTAAACCCAATTTTATTCATGAAATAGAAATACTCAGGAATTTCAACATCGGCAATTCTAAAACAAGATTTTGTAACTTGTTCATTGCTTAATCCAACATTAATAAGTGGTTCATCTATGTAGATTATTTTATCTGACTTCATTCTATGAACGTAAAAATCAATATCTACAAGCCACTTAAGTTGTTTATCATAAAATATTTTACCATCATTCTTATGCATAATAACACTAGGCGGACCAATAATATTTTTTGATAATAATGATGCAACATTTTTCTTTAAATGCTTAAATCGAAATGAGTCAGAATCTTCAACTACTTTTTCAGTTCTCTTTTCTTCTAGATACAAGTTTTGATAAGCAGAAAAAATAAAAGCGTTTTGATTTGCTTGTGCAAGAGATGCAAATTGTGCTAAACTATTTTCATGCAAAAACCAATCATCATCATGCATAATTTTTATCCATTCGCCTTTTGCTTTTCGAATGCCTTCATTCCAATTTTCTGGAGTGCCAAGTGCATATTGATTTTTATAATATTGAATGGGATAATGCGACTGATAATTTTCTAAAAAAATCCTGAGTTCATCATCTGGAGAATCGTCTGTTATCACAACTTCAAAATCTTTGAAAGTTTGAACTGCAATTGAGTTTAGCAACCTTTCTAAGAAAAGTAAATTTTTATAAGCTGGTATACAAATAGAGATGAACATTATAATACTATTGTTTAATCATCATTCTGCCTGTAAAGTCAATTCTCTGCAGTAAAGGCTTAAACTGTTGTTTTGCAAAAAATTCAACAACTGCTTTTTTTGCACCTTCCCAATGACCAAAATCGTCAATAATTAATGGGCCATGAAGACTGAGTTTAGGAAATAAAATTTCCAATTCAATTTTAGTAGATACATACCAATCTGTATCTAATCTTAGTAATGCAATTTTGGTAGGATGCTGTGTAGGCAATGTATCTTCTACCTTGCCTTTTATCATTTCTATTTGATGCAAAGGATAACTTGTTGATGAAATATTTGCTAGTACTTCTTCAAAAGATGCATAACACCATATTGAATCCTCTGCTTGCTTATCTTCTCTTTCAAGAATATTTGCAGCTTGTTCTCCAGTAATGGCTATATCTTCTTGAGTGGGTTCACTCATTCCTTCATAAGTATCATACATATAAATTTTTCTATCTGTAATACCTCTAGATAAAAAGGTTAAGGCAATCATCATAGAACTTCCTCCACGCCAAACACCACACTCTACTAAATCGCCTTCAATATTATTATCAATAACATATAAGCATGATTGATATAAAGCAAACAACCTTTCAACAGTAGTTTGAGTATATGGTTTACATTTTTCATATAAAGCCAAAAATTCTTTTTCTGATTGTAAATCGAATGGAATAGGACTTTTTTTCTTACTGATATTATAACCCAACGGTTTTATTAAAGCATTAATTGATTTTATAATCATAATTATATTTTATAGGTCTTCTATTGCGTTTTTGAAAGTCTCAATGATTTGTTCCTTATTCGAATGTAAATCCAAAACCCTTGATCTAACTTTTTGAGCCATTTCACCCAAATGAGTTTTTTGCTCAGAAATATTCACTATTTTTTTGGCAGTTTCAACAACATTTTCATATGCAATATTAAAACCAAAATCATTTGCAATAAATTCAGTTATTCCACCAGAATTATTATAACAAAAAGAAGGAACAAATTGATATGCTGCTTCTAGAACCACTAATGGATATGGGTCTTCAACTGAACTTAAGAAAAACAAATCAAAAGCTAATAAATTTTGTGTTGAATATGGGAGCTTGCCAGTAAATAAAATATTTGATCTTTCGGTATTTTTATAATACTCATTTTTTATGTTTTGAGCAGATAATTCATCACTAAAATCACCAATCCATATAAAATAAATATTTTTAGAATGCTTTATTACTTCTTTAGCAACATCTACAAAATGTTTAGTTCCTTTGCGTTCAGAAACCATTCCCATTCCAACTATTAAAAAAGCATTTTCTGGAATGAACCATTTTTGAAAAAAAGCTTTTCTACTTTTTAGCTTATCGCCAATTTCAAAATCAAAATCTTTTTGGGGAAAATAATAAGGTAAATATTGAGTTTTGTTTTTATGTACTTGATGTTTTTGAATTAAATTTTCTTGAACTGCTTTGGATGGGAATAATATTTTTGATGAAAGCTCTAATGAATATTTTGTGTCATTCCACTCATTAAAATATTGCAACATACTTTCTAATTCATGAACATAAGTTACTATTGGTTTCTTCAATAAATTAAATCTCTTCAATAACCTGCCATTACAAACGGTATTACTTAAAACATAATCTGCTTTTGAATAAGGAATAATAATAGATAACTGTTTAAAAAAATATACAATTCTATCTATTACTTTTTTAATAATATTTTTTTCAGAACTGTAGTTTTTATGTTTTAAAATATAAGTTGTAGCTATACTTCTAAAAAGGTTTTCAACATCGCCACCTCTCTTTAAAACTATAATAATTTTAAAATCTTCTTTTAAACAATTCAATAAATTTAATAGCAAAATAGGAGCACCAGTTAAACTAGCCTCATGACCAATACATAATATTGTTTTTTTATTTTGCATTAATTTATTTTTTTACTGCAAGCACAATATTATTTAAATACAATGAAGAATTGTTAGGTAATAACCAACTAAGGAAACTACCTTTTACATTTAAAATAAAGTAAAAAATAAATTTATATAACCACCTCAAGGGTGGAATTTTTAGCCACTTTGATTTTGATTGTTGATAGAAATATAAAATGAACAACTGAAAGCCCGACTTTATAAAATTTCCAGATTTATTAAAGCTTAAAATTTCGAACCCGTTTTTTTCAAGTATATCTTTCAATGCAAATTGAGTATATCTTGCAAAGTCGTGTGGCACTTCATGTTCACTCCATACAAATGGACAAGTTAATAATAATGTACCATTTGGTTTAAGCACTCTATTAATTTCTTGTAATACTTCATTAAAATTAAAAACATGTTCAACTACTTCGCTACATAATACATGGTCGAATGCACTATTTTCAAAAGGCAAATGTTTACCATCATAATAAAAATCTATTTGCTCATTTTCATGAGGGTGGCCAGGATTTTCAAAATCTACACCAATATATTCATCAACATTAAATAATGACTGATATGGTTTAGAACCACAACCAAAATCTAAAAGTTTACCATTCATTTTATGGGCGTGTTGAGCAATACCTTTCAACAATCCTTTTCTAATAAAATAAAAAGGATGAAAAATAGATGGGTTAAACTCTTTTGGAACTTTTGAAAAATCAACTGTCATGATGATATTTAATGTTTTGAAATGTCCATCAACTTCTCAACCATTTTAAATGTTGCAGGACAATATTCAATGTTTTGTTGATGTACATGCAAATATAACTCTGGCTTACGTTTCTTAAAATGAGGAAATCCTGAACAATCTGATGGTCTCACTTCATAAATACTACACATATTTGAGTTTAAATCTAAAAACTGACATGGCTGAGTAGTGTTTTGCCAATCCTTATCTTCTTTATCGTAAAACAACCATTTCTCTTTAAATTCCTTTTCAGTCATTTGAAGATGATTAGATATTCTTTTGATATCTGTATTAGTAAAAGTTGGAGTCATTTTTTTACAACAATTGGCACAACTTAAACAATCAATTTCTTGCCAGACTTCTTTTTCAATTATTGAAATATTTTTATATAAATCTTTTGGAGGCTTTTTATCGAGTTTTCCTAAAAATCTTTTAAATGCTTTTTTATGATATCGAACTTTTTGAGAAAATGATCTAAAATTTACAGGTTCCATTTTGTTGAATTAATCCTTTACTAATAGCGAAATAAATGCTTATTATCTATAAAAAAAATAAAGATTATTGAATTAATAACCACAATCAGTTTAATACATAATTAAAGAGATTTACCTTTGCAAAAACATTGTTGTATGAACAATTTAGAAAGCATACTAGCCTTAACTAGTGATGCAGATTTAAAACAGATTTCCAATAAGATATTGAATCATCAAAGAATCAGTTTTGATGATGGTGTTATACTATTTAAAAAAGCTTCTTTAGCATTTGTAGGTGCTTTGGCTAATTATGTTCGTGAACAAAAACATGGAGATATTACTTATTTCAACAGAAATTTTCATATTGAACCTACCAATGTTTGTGTGTTTAGTTGCAATTTTTGTTCATACTCACGTTTATATGCACATAGAGAAGAAGGATGGGAATTAAGTATTGAACAGATGATGCACATTGTTCAATCCTACGACAATAAACCTGTAACTGAAGTACATATTGTTGGTGGTGTTCATCCCAAATTAAATCTTCCTTTCTTTTTAGAATTATTGCAAAAAATTAAAGCTCATCGACCTTCATTACACATAAAAGGCTTTACTGCTGTTGAATTAGATTACATGTTTAGAAAAGCAAAAGTGAGTACCGAAGAGGGTTTGAAACTTTCTCATGAAGCTGGTCTAGATTCATTACCTGGTGGGGGTGCAGAAATTTTTCATCCAGAAATTAGAAAACAAATTTGTGAAGATAAAGTTGATGCAGAAGGATGGCTAAACATTCATAAAACTGCTCATCAATTAGGAATGCATAGTAATGCAACCATGTTATTTGGTCATATTGAAAAATTTGAACATAGAATAGATCATATGGATCGTTTAAGAACTTTACAAGATGAAACTGGTGGATTTAATACGTTTATTCCTTTGAAGTTTAGAAATAAAGATAATGGCATGAGTAATATTGCAGAATCTAGTGTTATAGAAGATATGAAAGTGTATGCTATTAGTAGATTATACCTAGATAACTTTCCTCACATTAAAGCATATTGGCCAATGTTAGGAAGAAATAATGCTCAACTTTCATTAAGCTTTGGTGTTAATGATATTGATGGAACTATTGATGATACTACAAAAATTTATAGTATGGCAGGTAGTGAAGAACAAAACCCATCAATGAATACAGAAGAGTTAGTTACCCTAATTAAACAAGTGAAAAGAAAACCAATTGAAAGAGATACTTTGTATAATGTAATTACAGATTATTCTAATGTAGAATTTAATTCTGCTACTTTAAACTAACATTCAGATAAATTAACAGATAAAGCTAAACCACCATCTGCAGTTTCTTTGTATTTGGTATTCATATCTAAAGCTGTTTGCCACATGGTTTCAATAACTTTATCTAAACTTACCTTAGCAAAATCAGGAGTGCCTTGTAAAGCCAACTGACTAGCTGTAATGGCTTTGATTGCTCCCATAGTATTTCTTTCAATACAAGGAATTTGTACTAGTCCCGCAATAGGATCACAAGTTAGTCCTAAATGATGTTCCATTGCAATTTCAGCAGCCATTAAAGCTTGTTTTTGTGTTCCACCTAAACATTCTGTTAAAGCAGCAGCAGCCATTGCACTGCTTACGCCAATTTCAGCCTGACAACCTCCCATTGCAGCAGAAATAGTAGCACCTTTTTTAAAAATGCTTCCAACTTCAGATGCTACTAATAGAAATTTTATCATCATCATCTCATCAACAACATCACAGAATAACTTATAATACATTAAAACAGCAGGAATAACTCCAGCAGCTCCATTTGTTGGTGCTGTAACTACTCTTCCAAAATTTGCATTCTCTTCATTAACAGCTAGAGCAAAACAACTTACCCAATCTAGAATATAGTTGAATTGGTGACCTCCACTTTTAATACACGCTAACCATTCTTCAAAATTGTTATACGTTTTTCCATTCAATAATTTTTTGTTCAATTCTGCTGCTCTTCTTTTCACATTTAATCCACCAGGTAAAATTCCTTTCGAATGACATCCTCTGTAAATGCACTCCTGCATGGTTTTCCAAATATTTAAAACACCATCTACTGTTTCTTTTTCTGTTCTCCAAGCACTTTCATTTTCAAAAACAACTTCATTAATGGTCATACCAGTTTTCATACACCAATGCACTAAATCTTTTGAAGTGTTAATAGGAAAAGGCAATTCTACTTGTGTATGAGTTAGTGAATCTTCCCCTTCTTTTACAACAAATCCACCACCAACTGAATAGTAAGTTTCACTAAAACTATTGCCATTATTGAGCTCTATTAAAAAACTCATTCCATTTGGGTGATAAGGTAAAGTTTCGTTACTTAAAAATTGAATATTTTGGTTTGGATTAAATGAGAGATAACACTCATTGGCTAAATGCAATTGATGATTAGTTTGAATATATTTTATTTTTTCATCAATAGAGTTTACATCTATAGTTACCGGATCTTCATTACACAAACCCAATAAAACTGCAACATCTGTACCATGACCTTTACCAGTTTTAGCTAAAGATCCATAAAGAAGAACCTCAATATTTTTAACTTCATTTATATTAGCTTTACTCCTAATAGTTTGAATAGCAGCCATTGCAGCACGCCATGGTCCAAGGGTATGTGAACTACTAGGACCAACACCAATTTTAAACATATCGAACACTGAAATGGCTTCGTGAGGCATTCTTTTTAAGATTTACGATTATTTTATTTAAGATTTAAAACTATACCCAAATTTAAAGAATCTAATTTTTTTTATTTAGGATTACTTTCTAAATTATTTAACATAGTAGCTAAACTGCTTTTCCAATTTTTTATTTCAACACCAAAGTCTTTTTGAATAGCTGAGCAATCTAAAACTGAATATGATGAACGTTTTGCTGGTGTGGGAAAAGATACACTAGCAATTGGATTTACTCTGCATTTATGTGATGAAAGTTTTTGAATTTCTTCTGCAAATTGAAACCAAGAAATATTTCCGGTATTAGAATAATGATAAATAGATGAATGTATTAAATTGCTATTATTCAATTTAGACACAATTTGTAAAATAGCTTCAGCTAAATCTGCAGCATAAGTTGGATTACCAATTTGATCATTAACCACATTAATCTCATCTCTTTCACTCATCAAACTCATCATGGTTTTTACAAAATTTTTACCATGAGAAGAATATACCCAAGATGTTCTTATCACTATAGATTGAGGGTTATGTTCAAGAATTAACTCCTCTCCTTTTGCCTTTGATGCTCCATAAATATTTATTGGATTTGTTTGGTCAGATGGCATATATGGAGACTTCTTTTTTCCATCAAAAACATAATCTGTACTAATATGAATAAAATGACAATTGATTTCTTTACAAACTTTGGCCATTTCACTAGGGGAACTTGCATTAATAGTAAAAGCAAGTTCAGCTTCAGTTTCAGCTTTATCAACTGCAGTATAAGCTGCAGCATTTATTAAATATTTTGGTTGATGTTTTTCAATAAACGATGCAATAGTTTCTGGTACTGACAAATCCAATTCTTTACGACCAACAAATAAAAAATCAAATTGTGAAGAATAATTTTTTTGAATCTGTTGTAACTCAAAACCTAACTGACCATCTTTACCTGTAACTAAAATGAGGGGCTTGAGCATAAAGACTTATTTCTTTAACAAAGTTCTATTCAATATTTCAGTCAGTTTTTGTTTGGTATGTAATGCAAAATCTCCACGCATCATCCAATCATAATATTGAGGTTCTTCTTTTAAAACTTGTGTTACGGGTTTGCCCTTATGTTTACCAAAATTAAAAATTTCAACACCTTTTTCTTTAATAAACCTTCTAGAAAAATCTACAATTTCTTCTTCTCCAGTAAACTTCACAATACTTTCAACTGTATTTCCAATTTGTTTATACTTTTCTATTTGAGATTCTAAAACTTCATAAGTTGCAGTAGCATCAACTTCTGCACTATGAGCATCAGTTAATTCTTTATTGCAATAGAATTTATAAGCAGCACTTAATGTTCTTTGCTCCATCATATGATATACTTTTTGTACATCAAGAAGTTTTCTATTTTCAATATCAATATTTAAATCGCATCTTAAAAATTCTTCCACCAACATTGGAATATCGAAACGATTACTATTATATCCCCCAATATCACAGTTTTCAATAAACTGTTTTATTTCGTTAGCCACTTGTTTAAAAGTTGGTGCATCTTTCACCATTTCATTAGTTATTCCATGAACTTCTGTTGAAGCAGGAGGAATTGGAATGGTTGGATTAATGAGCTTTCTTTTTACTTGTTTTGAACCATCAGGAAGAATTTTAACAATGGCAATTTCAACAATTCTATCATTACCAATATTTACTCCTGTTGTTTCTAAATCAATAAATGCAATGGGTCTTTCTAATTGTAAATTCATTATTTTAATTTGATCAATAATATTAAATTACTGCTTGTCTAATTTTTACTAATTGTTTTAATAAATCTTCTAATAATTCTAATGATAACATATTGGCACCATCACTTTTTGCTTGAGCAGGGTTAGGATGTGTTTCAATAAATAAACCATCAGCACCAGTAGCTATAGCAGCTTTAGCAATAGTACTTATTAATTGTGGATTACCGCCAGTAATTCCTGATGTTTGATTAGGCTGTTGCAAGCTATGTGTTACATCCATCACAACAGGACAACCAGTATCTTTCATCCAAGTAATATTTCTATAATCAACTACTAAATCTTGATACCCAAAAGTGGTTCCTCTTTCAGTTAACATTACTTGATCATTTCCTGCGTGTATAATTTTGTCAGCAGCAAACTTCATTGAAGGGCCACTTAAAAATTGACCTTTTTTTATATTAACAATTTTTCCAGTTGCAGCAGCAGCTAACAACAAATCTGTTTGTCGGCATAAAAAAGCAGGAATTTGTAATACATCAACATATTTTGCAGCAATGGTACATTCTTCAGCTGTATGCACATCAGTAATGGTTGGAACATTAAATTTTTCACCAGTTTTTTTAATTAATTCTAAACCCAACTCATCGCCCAAACCTGTAAAAGAATTTAAACTGGTTCTATTAGCTTTTTTATAAGATGCTTTAAAGATGTATGGTATCTCTAATTGTTTGCATACTGTAGAAACTTTTTCTGCAATTTCAAAAACAATTTCTTCTCCTTCAACAACACATGGACCAGCAATCAAGAAAAAATTATTTGATGAGTATTGTTGATTAGTAAATAAATTTTCTAAAAAATTAGCTTGCATATTTCTGATTTATTTCGATATCGTTAAAAACTTGTTGTTTTTATACCAGAAAACTCTGATTTATTCTTAGTTTCTGCGAACATAATACAAGTTTTCCTTTCTTTGCCAACAACTATAAAAACAAAAATATGCAAGAAGTAAAAAAAGGAGATACTATTAAAATTCATTACCATGGAACTTTAAACGATGGCAGCATTTTTGATTCTTCAAAACAAAGAGAACCATTAGAGTTTGAAGTGGGTAGTGGCATGGTAATTCCTGGTTTTGATGAGGGTGTAATGCAAATGAAAGTTGGTGATGTTAAAACAATTCATATTCCTTTTGCTGAAGCTTATGGACCAGTACAAGAAGAGATGATTATTGATTTTCCAAGAACTCAGTTTCCAGCAGATATGGAACCAGTTGCAGGGATGCAATTACAAATGAGTGATAGAAGTGGTCAAAATTTTCCTGTAGTAGTGGTAAGTAGCAATGATGAATTTGTAAAATTAGATGCTAATCATCCTTTAGCTGGCAAAGATTTAACTTTTGAATTGGAGTTAATGGAAATTAGCAGTCCAAGTCCATTAATTGTGATGCCTTAATAGATTTAATCATTAATTTTATCGAATAATCAATTCTACATATGAAAAGAATTTTAACCTGTTGTTTTGCTTTTTTATTATTAAGCAATGCTAATCAAGTCTTAGCTAATGCACTTTATCCTGTAAGTTTAGAAGAAAAAATTACCTACTCAACCAATATTGTTGAAGGAAAAGTAGTGAGTCAAACTTGTTTTTGGAATGCAAATCACACATTCATTTTCACTTCAAACAAAATAAAAGTTTACAAGATTTTTAAAGGTGGCATAACCGCTGATTACATTGAAGTGTTAACACAAGGAGGTACAATTGGAGACTTAACAATTGAAGCAAGTGACTTATTAAGTTTACAAATAGGCAACATTGGTGTTTTCTTTTTATATCCAAATGTTTTAAATTTAAAATCACCTATTACTGGTGAAGTGTTAATGGATGTATATAGTAGCAGCCAAGGATGTTTTGTTTACAATTACAATAATTCTAAAGCCCTTGCCCCATTTGTAACTTATAATGATATAACAGGAAGATTATATTCTGAGTTATCCATTAAAACTGGAAACGCGATGATTATAAAAGATCCAAGTTTCACCATTAATTCTAATTCAACAGAAGCAACACCAGTAATTAGTAGTTTTAGTCCAATGACTGTAAATGCTGGAGCTTCATTAGACCCAACAACAAATGTTTTAGCTATTAATGGAAGTAGCTTTGGAACACCTGGAGGATCGGCAGCTGTTTTATTTTCTGATGGAAATACAGGTGGTATTTCTCCAAGTTTTGTTGTAAATTCAACAGATAATCAAATAATTTCTTGGACAGAAACTCAAATAAAACTAAGAGTTCCTACTAGAGCAGCAACCGGTTATTTTGCAGTTAGAGAATCAAGTGGATTGTCGACTCAATCAACAGATTTTCTCAATGTTTTTTATAGTATTCTTTCCAATACATTAAGTGGTGTAACTAAAGAAGCCAATTTAATGAATCAAAATGGCACAGGAGGTTATACAGTTTATTTTAGCAATAGTACTAATGGTGGTGCATTAGATTTTGATGCATCTGACGCAAAGTTTACTGCTCAAAGAGCCTTACAAACTTGGAGAGAAACTGTAGGTATGAATTGGCCTGAAGGTGGTACAACTGCTAGTCAAAATATTGCAAATAACTTAGAAAATATTATCATGTATGATAATACCAATACTGGGGTTTCTCCTTTATCATCTGGAGTGTTGGCAGTATGTTATTCGTATTTTAATGGTTGTTCTGGGCAAGAATTACAAAAAACAGCTTTTGACATTATTGTAAGAAATGCTGGTGTTTCTCAAGGTTCAGCAAATTTCACAACAGGACCATGCTATCCTAGTTCTTCTCAAATTGATTTAGAAACTGTAATGCTACATGAGTTGGGTCATGCTTTAAACTTAGGGCATATTAACGATGGTACTCAAGGCGTTTACCCAAATAACAATGTTGGTAAATTAATGCATTATGCAGTTAGCAATGGCGTTAAGAGAGTTTCTCCAGATGCATCTTGTTACAGAGGTGCTATTTATGTTTGTGCACCACAAGGCAATTCATATGGAAGCTGTTTATATACTACTGAAATGACTCAATTATCTTACAGTCCAGTTGTAAATGATGAATGTCCAACTACATTCCCTAGCTCTTCAACAAATATTGGCACTGTAGTCAATTTCGATTTAGTAAAAGCCACAAGTAATATGGCTGGTGATCCTCAATATCAAGATTTACAATGTACAGGTCAAGGAACATCAGTAACTAATACACAATTTTATGCTTTAAAAACCAATACTTCTGGTACATTAAGTTTAACAGTTTCAGGGTATACAACAACTCCAGGCGGATTAAATCCATGTAATCCAAAAGGCATTGAATTGGCTTTATACAAAGTGAGTTCTTGTCCTCAAGGTCAAAACTTTCCTTCTCCTGTTGCTTGCAGAACATTTATCACCAACGGAGCTTTATCTGATATCACTGGTTTATTAGCAAATACCGAGTATTTATTGGTTGCAGATGGAATTTCAAATACAAAAGCTACATTTAATTTAACTCTAAACGGTAGTGCTTTACCCATAAAATTAACCTCATTTAGAGGTGAAGTTTTTGCGAATAGAAACCAATTATTTTGGACAGCAGAAATTACTCCAGGCACAGAAAAAATAATTATAGAAAAAAGTATTGATGGAACTCGATTCGAAAATATTGCGGTTTTAAGTGATGATGAAATTCTTAAACCAAGTAATTCATTTAACGATTTTAGACCTTCAACTGGAAATAACTATTATAGATTGCAATTGGTTTCAAATACAGGTGAAAAAGAATATTCAAATACCATACTTTTAAGAAGAAATGATAAGTTTTTATTTAGTATTAATCCAAATCCTGTAAAAGATGTGGCTAATATTCAAATTTCAACAGAAGCAACAGGAGAATATGGCATAGAAGTATATAATATGCTTGGAAAACAAGTTGCTAGAAAAAATGTTTTAGTGAATACAACAAACTCTTCTATACCATTTAGTTTGTCTAATGTAAGTGCTGGAGTTTATCAAATTATAGTAATTGATAAATCTGGAAATAAACTCGCTAATCAGTCTATTGTTGTTCAGCATTAAAAATATTTTTAACTAACTTTAAGGTTCGGGTAATTCCGAACCTTTTTTATTTAAATTATTTACTATGACGATAACAGTATTTGGAGCAAAAACAAGTGTAGGAATACACATTGTAAAAATGGCATTAGCTAAAGGATATTATGTAAAAGCATTTGATAGAAATATTGAAGATTTGATTGATGAAGATTTTAGAAACGACCATTTAACAGCAATTAAAGGCTATGTTTTTGATAAAGATGAAGTACACGATGCAATTAAAAATTCAGATGCAATTATTTCATGTTTAGGAGGTAGTAAAGATGGTACAGATAAATCAAGAAGTTTGGGTATGAAAAATATAATTGAAGGAATGTTAAAAGCAAAGGTAAAAAGAATTGTAGCCATAAGTGGAATTGGTATTCTAAATTATGATGAAAGCAGATTAGCGATTGATGATGAAGAATTTCCACAAGAATTAAAAGAAGTTTCTTTTGAACATTTGGCAGCATATCAACATTTAAAATCAACTGATTTAGATTGGACCCTTATTTGTCCTTCCACAATAGACAATAAAGATTTTACTGGCGATTATATGATTAAAGAAAACTATTTGCCCAATCAGAATACTGAGCATGTAAATGCGGGTGATATTGCACATTATATTTTGAAATGCATTTCAAAAAATGAAAGCATCAGAACAAGAATTGGAATAAGCATGAAACAAATTTAATTTGGATGCCTACTTTTACAACTCATAGTAAAAGAAAGATGATATGAAATTTTATTTGATTGGCCTTTGTTTATTTTTTTCTCTTATTGTCCAATCTCAAACTAATATTGAAAAGCAAAATTTAAAGTATAATTTAAATGAAAGTGGTTCTCACTTTTTTCAAATAACATTCTTAAATCAAACTTGGTTAAGGTTTAATGAAAACAATGCTGGAACACTAGTTCAGAATAAACCTCAATCTTCTTCATTTGATATAGGTTTAAGAAGAACTAGAATTCAGATGTTTGGTCAAATCACAGATAAAGTATTTGTATATTTTCAATTTGGTCAAAATAATTTCAATAGTCAAACTAACAGCACTGGAAATAGAAAGTTAGCAGCATTTTTTCATGATGCAGTTACAGAATATAAAGTTTCAAAAAATAATGAATTAAAACTTGGTGCAGGTTTAACTATTGCCAATGGTCTTTCTAGATTTTCTCAACCAAGTATTGGTTCAATTATGACAATGGACGTACCTGTTTTTGCACAAACTACAGTTGACCAAACAGATAATTTTAGTAGAAAGCTCAGCGTTTATGCACGAGGACAAATTGGAAAATTTGATTATCGTTTTTCTTTAAGTGACCCTTTCCCTATTACATCATCTGGACAAAATTTACCTAGTTTATCAACAGTTTCTAATTTTGCACAAGTTGGTCATCAATTACAAACTCAAGGATATCTTATGTATCAATTTTTTGATCATGAACCACACACTACACCATACATGACTGGTACATATTTAGGCAAAAAGAAAGTATTGAATATTGCTGTTGGAAGTATTTTTCAAAAAGATGCTATGTGGAAGAAAAATGCAAACAATGATACCCTTTATGAAAACATGAATCATTTTGCTGTAGAAAGCTTTTTAGACATGCCTTTACATTCATCAAAAAATGATGCTATTAGTGCTTATCTAGGATTTTTTAAAACTAATTATGGAAGTAATTATTTAAGAATGAATGGACTTATGAATAATGCCAATGGTAGTAACCTGAGTGCGAACAATGGAATAGTAAATCAAGGTCCAAATTTTGGTAATGCATTACCTATGTTTGGAACTGGAAGTATTGTATACACTCAATTGGGCTATTTATTACCTGCTCAAAATAAAGAGTCGTTGAGATTAATGCCTTATGTAGCAACAACTCTAGCAAAATTCGATTATTTAAAGGGCTTATCAACTAATTCATTCAATGCTGGAATCAATTTTTTAATAAAAGAACATCAGGCAAAAATTTCTTTCGATTGGCAAAATAGACCTACATATAAAATAGAAAATGGAAATATTGTTAATGATGAAAGAAAAAATTGTTTCATTATTCAATACCAAATCTTTTTTTAATTTTTTACAAAACCACAGGTTTTTGTGGCACAAACTTTACCCACTATACATTGTTCACAAACCACAAAAATATTTTCTGCAAATTGTTTACTCACTGCAAACTTCTTTTTATTCACTTCAATACTAATTAAGCCATCGTATTCTTCAATTGCAATTACCTTTATTTTAGAATTGATATTTAATTGTAGTTTTTCAACATATTGTAAAAAGTTTTTGCTGTTATCTTTTACTGCTACCATTTTACACTTTTTGTCTATGCCAATATCAGCAAGTGTATATTTAAATTGAATTCTAAATTGCCCGTTTGCATCTGGAATAATATCGCCATGAGGGTCTATTTGAGGATAGTTTAAAAATTTATCAAGTTTATCAATGAGTTTTGTAGATTGAATATGCTCTAATTGTTCAGCCACTTCATGTACTTCATCCCAGGTAAATTCTAGTTTTTCATATAAAAAGGTTTCCCAAAGTCTATGTCGGCGAATGGTTTCAATAGCATGCTGTTTTCCTTTAGGGGTAAGAGAGATTTTACCATATTTCTTATAGTCAACCAGTTTTTTTTCTTTTAATTTTTTGAGCATATCATTTGCTGTAGCAGGTTTTACAGCTAAATGTGTAGCCAATTCATTGGTTCCAACGGTATCTTTTTCTTTAATTCCTAAAGTAATTTGCATTAAGGCTTTAAGGTAATTTTCTTCTGTAAATGATAGCATAAAGCAAATATAAATTATTATACAAACAAATTTTGTTAGATTTGCCTAACTTTTATACTTTTGCCTTTCGTACTTATTATATGTTTACAAAATTTACATTTTCCATTATTGCACTTTTAAGCAACACTTTTTTATTAGCTCAATCTTATTCAATTAGTGGTGCTGTCTCATTTCAACAAGAGAAAATTCCTTTTGCTACTGTTAGCATTCCATCAAAAAAAATGTTTACAAAAACAGATAGTTTGGGTCAATTTAAAATTTCTAACTTACCTAATGGTAAATATGATTTGCAAATAAGTGCAATTGGATTTGAAACTTTACATCAAACAATTCTACTAAATTCATCTCAAACAAAACCGTTCCAATTTCATTTAATAAAATCATATAATCAATTAGAAGATGTGGTTATTTCTGGAACTCTAAAAGCTGTAAATCGTTTAGAGAGCCCTGTTCCTGTTGAAGTTTATAGTCCTTCTTATTTCAAAAAAAATCCAACACCTAATATTTTCGAAGCATTACAAAATGTAAATGGTGTAAGGCCACAACTAAATTGCAATATTTGCAACACTGGAGATATCCATATTAATGGACTTGAAGGTCCATACTCAATGGTTTTGATTGATGGAATGCCAATTTTAAGTAGCTTATCTACAGTTTATGGTTTATCGGGAATACCAAATAGTTTGGTGGAAAGAGTTGAGATTGTTAAAGGTCCAGCATCATCTTTATATGGAAGTGAAGCAGTAGGTGGATTAATTAATATTATTACTAAAAAGCCCACTAATGCTCCAAAATTTTCAGTTGATGTAATGAATACCACTTGGAATGAATTGAATGCAGATATTGCTGCAACAATTCAACTCAATAAAAACATTCATATCCTTAATGGCATTAATGTTTTTAAATTCAATGAAATTATTGACCAGAATAATGACAATTTCACCGACGTTACTTTACAAAAAAGAGTTTCAATTTTTCAAAAAATAAATTTTTTAAGAAGAAAAAATAAACTATTCTCTTTAGCTGCAAGATATTACAATGAAGATAGATGGGGTGGAGAAACCAGATGGAATAAGACTTTTAGAGGAAGCGATAGTATTTATGGAGAAAGTATTTATACCAATCGTTGGGAATTGATTGGGAACTATCAATTGCCAACTACAGAAAAAATGTTTTTATCATTCAGTTACACCAATCATTTGCAAGACAGCAGATATGGAAACACAGTATTTGATGCAGAACAAAAAATATTTTTTGCACAACTTACTTGGGATAAATCTTTTCGAAAACACGATTTATTAGCTGGCCTTGCTTTAAGAAGTACTTTTTACGATGACAATAGTATTGCAACATTTAATGCTACTACTAAAGAAAATGCCCCAAATCATACTTGGCTTCCTGGCATTTTTATTCAAGATGAAATCAACATTAATAGTAAAAATAATTTGTTATTAGGATTAAGATTAGACCATAATAATTATCATGGAAATATTGTAACACCAAGAATAGCTTATAAGTTAAAATTAAATGATAACAATATATTTAGATTAAATGCTGGTTCTGGTTTTAGAGTAGTAAATTTATTTACTGAAGAACATGCAGCTTTAACAGGTGCAAGAATTGTTGAAGTTAAAAATGAGCTACAACCAGAAAAATCTTACAACGTTAATATCAACTATTTGAAAAAATGGTACGGAGAAGATGGTAGCATTTTTAATATTGAATTTTCTAGCTGGTACACTCACTTTAATAATAGAATAATTGGCGATTATGATTCTGATCCAAATAAAATTATTTTTGATAATCTTGATGGTTATGCCACAAGTAAAGGCATAACATTAAATTTTGATGGAAGTTTTGTTAATGGCTTAAAAATAAATGCAGGTACCACATTTATGAATGTTACATCAACAAATAATAACATTACTCAACAACAAATTTTAACTGAAAAGTTTTCTGGCACATGGGCTATTTCTTATAAATTTCAAAAAGCAAAACTCAATATAGATTATACTGGAAATGTATATGGCCCCATGAGACTACCTTTATTAAGTGAATTAGATCCACGTCAACCCTACTCTCCAACTTGGAGTATTCAAAATATTCAATTTACTTTTTCTGGCCTAAAGCATGTTGAAATTTATGGAGGTATTAAAAACTTATTGAACTTTACTCCTAATCAAAATAATCCATTCATTATTGCTCGTTCTCATGATCCATTTGATAAAAATGTTGTTTTTGGTAGCGATGGGAAAGCAATAGCAACTGTAGAGAATCCATATGGATTAACTTTTGATCCAACTTATGTATATGCCCCTAATCAAGGCATTAGAGGATTTTTAGGAATTAGGTATACTTTAAAATAGAATGAAATTAAATAGACTTTTCATAATTAGTTTATCATTGATTTGTTTTTGCATAAAGTCAAAAGCACAGTTAAAAAAAATTGAGTTTTATCAATTAGATAGTGCTATAAATCTACAACTAAGACCCACAATAATTTTCATTCATACAGATTGGTGCAAATATTGTTTAGCCATGAAACAAAGTACTTTTAACAATAAAACTGTACAAGAAAGTATTAATAGAAATTATTTTTTTGTAGACTTTAATGCAGAATCAAGAGATAGTATTGTATTCAACAAGAAAATTTATTATTACCAACCAACAGGCATAAATACTGGTTTGCATGAATTAGCAAAAGTCTTGGCTGAACAAAATGGAGAATTAGTTTATCCTACTTTAATAATAGTAAATTCTTCAAAAAATATTGTATACAAAACATCTGGCTTTATTTCAGCTAAACAAATGAATTTTATTTTAGAGCAACATCTTCAACAATAAATTTCAAACTATTATCTACTCAAAGGCAAAGGAACAATTGGTAAACTTTCATTACCATCTATACCAACAGATTGTACAGCAAAAAAATAATTATCTTTAGAATAAGGTAAATCCATTTTTAAGTCAGTAGTAAATATTTTCTTTTGCCAAACTGGGCTTGTTGTTTCTCTCATTAAAACATAGAATCCTTTTGCATTTCCCGATTTGGGATTTTTCCAAATTAAATTAGTATAGTTAGTTAATTTTCTAGTATTCACTCTAACATCACTTGGTACAGCAGGTGCTTTGGCTAAATTGGCTAAATTGGCTAAATTCATAGCTGTATTCTTTCTTAAGTATTCAAAATCCATGAACTCTATTAAATCGCCATATTGAATTCCTTTTTCAAATCTTACATCCTGATGTTGATGATTATAATTTTCGTTCATCTCAGTTACTCTTACAGCAGCATAGCCTCGTAACACAAAAGGAGTATGATCTCCACCCCTTAAAAAGCGATCATTTCTATACACCATTACTATATCTAAATTATCTACATAGCGTTCTCCAATTTCTTTAACATAACGAGCAAGTTGTCTGCTTTTCCCATCATTTTCTAATCCTAAATTTCTTAATAAAGCAGCATTTCTTCCAGTATCTAAAACAGATATTCCTTCACTAAAAACCCTCACTTTATTATTGTTGATATTATTGGTTTCATTACTATGATTACTTCCCATAATATCGTTATTCAAAACTGCTTCTATTTGCCAATTTTCTTTTTTAGCTTTTTCTGCCATGAAGTTTGCACCTAATAAGCCTTGTTCTTCGCCACTCATAGCAACAAAAATGATAGTTGCAGGAAAAGATGATTGGCTTAAAATTCTTGCTGATTCTAAAACAGCAGCAACTCCACTTGCATCATCATTGGCACCTGGTGCATCCCCTACTCTATCCATTTCATTACTTCTTCTACTATCCAAGTGTCCACTAATAATAAATATTCTTTTATCTGCAGTATCATTCCCTTTCAATATTGCCATTACATTTCCTAAATTAATATTTTCATCTACTCTTCTATTGTCTTTTAAATAAGTTATAGAATCAATAGTCGCAACCAATCTTCCATTAGAACTATTTGCAAATTCGTTGAATTTGTTCAATACCCAAATTTTAGCAGCCCCAATACCTTTATTTGAAGAAGATTGAGTACTTAAAGTATGTCTTGTTCCAAAAGAAACCATTTGAGTTATATAACTTTTTAAAGAATCAGCAGAAACTTGAGCCACCATTTTTTCAATACTTGGGTCTTTATGAACAATGGTTTGAGCTTTAGTTTGAGAGCATACTGAGCAAAAAACAAAAGCAATGATTACTTTTTTCATCTTAATTTATTTGTGCTAAAATAAAGTAATACCTGTAATAAAATTTTAATGAACCCAATTCTGTACAAGTTTATTTTTTTAATGTACAAAGGTTGGTTTCACCTAAATTTGCACACTTTAAAGTATTTCTATGAAACCTATACAAATGGTTGATACTAAGTCGCAGTATCTAAAAATTAAATCTCAAGTTGATGAGGCTATTATGGAGGTTTTAGATTCCGCTGCATATATAAATGGTAAAGCAGTGACAGATTTCACTCAACATTTAAATAATTATGTAGGAAGTAAGCACACTATTCCTTGTGCAAACGGAACAGATGCTTTACAAATAGCCATGATGGCATTGGGTTTACAACCTGGTGATGAAGTTATCACCCCCTCATTCACTTATATTGCTACAACAGAAGTTGTGGCATTATTGAAATTGAAACCAGTATTTGCTGAAGTAGATCCCAATACATTTTGTATAGATCCTGCATCAATAAGAAAACTCATTACTCCAAAAACAAAGGCAATTGTTCCTGTTCACTTATATGGCCATGCTGCTCCAATGGAAGAAATTATGCAAATTGCTAAAGAGCATAATTTATTTGTGATAGAAGATAATGCTCAAGCTATTGGCTGTACTTATACTTTTAGTGATGGTTCAAAAAAGAAAACTGGTTCAATTGGCCATATAGGTTGTACTTCATTCTATCCAAGTAAAAACTTAGGAGCTTATGGCGATGGTGGAGCTGTTTTTACTAATGATGATTCATTAGCTATTACTTTAAAAATGGCAGCAAATCATGGTCAACAGACAAGATATTATCACGATATTGTAGGTTGTAATAGTAGATTAGACAGCATACAAGCAGCTATTTTAAATATTAAATTGGCACATTTGGATGAGTATAATAATGCTCGGAAAAGTGTAGCTGCTTTTTATAATAAAGCTTTTGCCAATCATCCAAAAATTACAATTCCTTTTGTTGCTGATTACTCAGATCATGTTTATCATCAATATACATTACAATTATCGGGAGTAGATAGAGATGCTTTACAAAAATATCTTGCAGAGAAGAAAATTCCTTCTATGATTTACTATCCTGTTCCTGGTCATAAACAAAAAATGTTTGACCAATTAGGATTGGAAAAAGTAAACCTTGAAATTACAGATGATTTAACTTCAAAAGTTATTTCTCTGCCGATTCACACAGAATTCGAACAAGATCAGTTAGAATATATCGTCTCTGAAGTTTTAAATTTTATCAATAAATAATTAGAATATAATATGAAGATTGCAGTAGTGGGTACTGGTTATGTTGGCTTAGTATCTGGAACTTGTTTAGCAGAAACAGGAAACAATGTTACTTGTATTGACATTGATGTTAATAAAGTAAATAAATTAAATAATGGAGAAATTACTATTTATGAACCAGGTTTAGAAAAAATATTTTTAAGAAATATTAAAGAAGGAAGATTACATTTTACTACTAATTTAAAAGAAGGAATTGAAGATGCTCAAATCATTTTTTTAGCATTACCCACTCCTCCTGGTGAAAATGGTCATGCAGATTTAAAATATGTTTTAGGAGTTGCAAACGACTTGGGAACATTATTAAAAAAAGATGATTTTAAAGTTATTGTAGATAAAAGTACAGTTCCTGTGGGCACTGCAGAAAAAGTAAGAGCTACAATTATTGCTGCATCTAACAACACCTTACAATCTGGCGATGAAGGTTGTTTCGAAGTGGTAAGTAATCCTGAGTTCTTAAGAGAAGGTGTTGCGGTTGAAGACTTCATGAAGCCTGATAGAGTAGTAATTGGAGCCAATACTGAAAAAGCGAAAAAACTGATGGGCGATTTATATGCTCCTTTTGTTCGACAAGGAAATCCTATCATTTTCATGGATGAAAAAAGTGCCGAGTTAACCAAGTATGCAGCAAACTCTTTTTTGGCCACAAAAATTTCTTTCATGAATGAAATTGCACAACTCTGTGAAAGAATGGGTGCTAATGTTGATATGGTTCGTTTAGGAATAGGCAGTGATGATAGAATTGGAAAAAGATTTTTATTCTCAGGAATTGGCTATGGAGGATCATGCTTTCCTAAAGATGTTCAAGCTTTAATTAAAAGTTCGGATGAGTGTAATTACGATTTTAAAATTTTAAAAGCGGTTGAAGAGGTGAATGAAAATCAGAAATTGCATTTAATGCCTAAAATTAAATCGTATTTTAATGATAATTTAAAAGGAAAACATTTTGCCTTATGGGGATTAGCATTTAAACCCAATACAGATGATATTAGAGAAGCACCATCTTTATATATGATTGATGCTTTATTAGAAGCTGGTGCAACAGTTAGTGCTTATGACCCTGAAGCCATGAAAAATATAAAGCAGACTATTGGTGATAAAATTAACTATTGTGATACGCAATACGATGCTTTAGAAAATGCAGATGCTTTAATAATAGTAACAGAATGGAACGAATTTAGAACGCCAAATTTTGAAACCATCACATCTTCATTAAAAAATAAAGCCATTTTTGATGGTAGAAATTTATATGATATTGATGATATGAATGCTAAAGGTTTTCACTATGTGAGTATTGGAAGATAAAAAACATTACAACTTAACTTATGAAAAGAGTATTAATAACAGGTGCTGCAGGATTTTTAGGATCTCACTTATGTGATAAATTCATTAATAAGGGCTACCATGTTATTGCCATGGATAACTTAATTACGGGCGACTTAAAAAATATTGAACACTTATTTCCTTTACAACATTTCGAATTTCATCATCATGATATTACTAAGTTCATACATATATCTGGTGAGTTAGATTATATTTTGCATTTTGCTTCACCAGCCAGTCCAATTGATTATTTAAAAATTCCAATTCAAACTTTAAAAGTTGGAGCATTAGGAACACATAATTGTTTAGGTTTAGCTAAAGCTAAAAATGCTAGAATTTTAGTTGCCAGTACAAGTGAAGTATATGGCGACCCTTTAGTTCATCCTCAAACAGAAGAATATTGGGGTAATGTTAACCCAATTGGACCTAGAGGTGTATATGATGAAGCTAAAAGATTCATGGAAAGTATAACGATGGCTTATCATACTTTTCATAAAGTAGAGACAAGAATTGTAAGAATATTTAATACTTATGGTCCTAAAATGAGATTGAATGATGGTAGAGCTTTACCAGCATTTATTGGCCAAGCTTTAAGAGGAGAAGATTTAACTGTTTTTGGAGATGGTAGTCAGACTAGAAGCTTTTGTTATGTTGATGATTTAGTAGAAGGTATTTATAGATTGTTATTGAGTGATTATGAAAAGCCTGTAAACATTGGTAATCCTAATGAAATTAGTTTAAAAGATTTTGCTGAAGAAGTGTTGAAATTAACTGGCTCAAATGTAAAAATTATTTACAAACCATTACCTGTTGATGATCCAAAACAACGTCAACCAGATATCACTAAAGCCAAAGAAATTTTAAATTGGCAACCCAATGTTGAACGATCAGAAGGCTTAAAAAAGACATTCGATTATTTCAAAAATTTGCCACAAGAAGAATGGCATAAACAACCTAAAGAATTTTAATAAATGTTAGAACAAATTAAAACCAAAGAAAAAAAGGTTGGAGTAATAGGTCTAGGATATGTTGGTCTACCCGTTGCATTGGCATTAGCCAAAAAGGCTACTGTTATTGGATTTGACATAAATGAAGAGCGAGTTAAGCTCATGCAAAATAATATTGATCCAAGTAAAGAGTTAACTACTGAAGATTTTGAAGGCTGTGATATCACTTTTACAAACCAACTAGAAGTATTAAAACAAGCATCGTTTTTTATTGTTGCTGTCCCTACTCCTGTTTATGCAAATAATGTTCCTGATTTAACTGCTGTTAAGAAAGCTTCTGAAACTGTTGGTAAAGTTTTAAAAAAAGGAGATTATGTAGTATTTGAATCAACGGTTTACCCAGGTTGTACTGAAGATGATTGTTTACCAGTTATTGAAGAAATTAGTGGACTTAAAATGGGTATTGATTTTAAACTGGGCTACTCACCAGAAAGAATCAATCCAGGAGATAAGCAACATACATTACATAATGTAATTAAAGTTGTTTCTGGTTGTGATGAAGAATCATTAGAAGTAATTGCAGATGTTTATTCATTAGTGGTTGAAGCAGGTGTACATAAAGCAACTTCAATTAAAGTTGCAGAAGCTTCAAAAATTATTGAGAACACTCAGCGTGATATGAATATTGCTTTAATGAATGAATTATCACAAATTTTTGATAGGGTTGGTATTAATACTTATGAAGTTTTAGAGGCTGCTGGCACTAAATGGAATTTCTTAAAATTCTCTCCAGGTTTAGTTGGTGGACATTGCATTGGAGTTGATCCATACTATTTAACTTATAAAGCATCTGATTTAGGCTATACTTCCAAACTAATTAATACAGCACGTTTAATTAATGACAGTATGGGTAAATATGTTGCTGAAAAAGCCATACAACATATTATTGCTACTACAGAAAAAGTAAAAGAAGCTAAAGTTTTAGTGATGGGAACAACTTTTAAAGAAGATGTTTCTGATATTAGAAACTCAAAAGTGGCTAATATTATTAACCATATTAAAAGTCATTTTATTAATGTAGATATTGTAGATCCTCATGCCAATAGCGAAGAACTTCATGAAGAATATGGCTATCATTTAATCGATAATATTGCTAATGATTACGATGTCGTAATTGTTGCTGTGGCTCATAAAGACTATTATTCTTTAACTCAATTATATTTTGAAAATATTAGTAAGTCAACTGCTTTAATCATCGATTTAAAAGGCATTTTTAGAAATAAAATAAACAGCAGAGCTTATTGGAGCTTATAATTTATTTTTTTCTCTCTATTTTTACCAACATTCATGGAGAAGATTGTCATCATACCTACTTATAACGAAAAGGATAATGTTCGTGCAATAATTCAAGCGGTGATGGATTTAAACCTCAATTACCATGTTCTGGTAATTGATGATGGTTCTCCTGATGGTACTGCTGATATTGTAAAAGAAATTATCAAACAATATCCTCATCAACTTTTTATAGAAGAACGTAAAGGAAAATTAGGTTTGGGTACTGCATATATCCATGGCTTTAAATGGTGCTTAAAAAAAGGATACCAGTACATTTTTGAAATGGATGCAGATTTCTCTCATAATCCTAAAGATTTAGAAAGATTATATCTTGCCTGTAAAGATAATTGTGGAGATGTTGCTGTTGGAAGTAGATATGTTCCTGGTGGTAAAACTGAGAATTGGCCTTGGGATAGAAGATTATATTCACGAGGTGGCTCTCTTTATACTAGATTATTAACATGGATGCCAGTGAATGATCCTACAGCAGGTTTTATGTGCTATAAAAGAAAAGTACTAGAAACAATAAATCTTGATAAGATTATGTTTGTTGGTTATGCATTTCAAATAGAAATGAAATTTGCTGCTTGGAAATTAGGCTTTAAAATTGTAGAAGTACCTATTACTTTCATTGATAGAAAAGTTGGTGTAAGTAAAATGAATAAAGGAATTTTAAAAGAAGGTGTTTTAGGTGTACTTAAAATTCAATGGCAAAGTTTGTTTAAAAATTACAGAAGAAGAGTAAAATCAGAAAACATTCCTCAACTTAATTAAAGCATATTCTAATGAAATCAGCTTTAATTAAACTTCACTTAGCAGTTTTTCTTTGGGGTTTTACAGGTGTTTTAGGAAGGCTGATTTCATTGAATGAAGGTTTGCTGGTATGGTATAGAATTCTAATCACCATCATCATTTTATATATAACTTTCTATTTTAAAAAATCATTTCAACCTATTTCAAAAGAGCTGAGGTTTCGACTTATGAAAATAGGAGTTATAGTTGCTTTGCATTGGTTATTTTTTTATGGAAGCATAAAATATGCAAATGTTTCTATCTCATTAATTTGTTTATCGTCCATTGCATTTTTTACAGCTATTTTAGAACCCATTATTATCAAAAGAAGAATTAGTTTAATAGAAATTATATTAAGCTTAATTGGAGTATTGGGCATTGCTTTAATTTTTCACTTTGACAATAAATTTAGAATAGGAATTATTCTTGGCATTTTATCGGCAATCTTTAGTGCAATATTTTCTATTTACAATAAAAAAAATATTATTTCTACCAACTCTCAGAACATCATGTATTATGAGTTGATTGGTGGATTTTTATTCTTAACTATTAGCATGCCGTTGTACTTATATCTTTTCCCTACAACTATTATGTATCCTGGCTTTCTCGATTTATTTTGGTTACTTATTTTAAGTGGTGTTTGTACAGTAATAGCAATGGATTTTAGTTTAAAAGCATTGCAAAAAGTCTCTGCATTTACTTTAAATCTTACTGTGAACCTTGAACCCGTTTATGGTATTATTTTAGCTTTCTTTATTTTTAAAGAGCAATATGAATTAGGACAATCATTTTACTTAGGTTTTAGTTTAATTATACTTTCTGTTGCATTGCAAATGCTAAGAATAGCTAAATTTAAAATTGTTTAAACTCTACTGTATGAATCTTAAAAAACTATTTCCTTTTATTTTTATTGCAATACTTGCTATTGCTGCAATAGCATTACAAAAGTGTGGAACTGAAAAAAGCAGTAACACAAAGTCAGAAATAAAAACTTCACGAGGGTTAAATAGAAATCCAGCTAAAATTAACTACTCAAAACATGCTGAATGTAGAATGGAATGCAGAACAATAACTAAAACTGAAGTAAAACAAGTTTTGACAGATGGTAAAATAAATTATAAAAAAAGCGATTTAAACAAATCTGATTGTATTAAAAGATACGCTGTTGATGGATACAGTAAAGATGGTCAACATATAAGAATTGTTGTTGCACCTTGTGCAGATGAATTAACAGTAATAACTTGTATTGATTTAGATAAAGATTGGGAATGCAATTGTGAAAATGATGAATAAATGAAAAATGCCTCTCATTTCCGAAAGGCATTTAATTTATAATAATTTGAATTTAAGCATCAATTGATGCCTCTTCATTTCGTTTAATATTAAATTTTATTTTTTCATTTTCTTTATCTAAAGTAGCCACTAATACATCTCCATTTTTTATAGTAGAGTTTAGAATTTCTTCAGCTAATGGATCTTCCAAATACTTTTGAATGGCTCTGTGTAATGGTCTTGCACCAAATTGCACATCGTAGCCTTTTTCTGCAATAAAGTCTTTTGCATCTGATGAAAGTTCTAAACTAAAGCCAAGAGTATTTAATCTATCTATCACATTCTTCATAATAATATCAATAATTTGATTGATATTGTCTTTACTCAATGAATTGAATATTACAATGTCGTCAATTCTATTTAAAAATTCTGGAGAAAAGGTTTTCTTTAAAGCTTTTTCAATAACTGCTTTATTATTTTCATCTTGATTTTGCATTCTTGCAGCAGTTGCAAAACCAACACCATCTCCAAATTCTTTTAATTGACGAACTCCAATATTAGAAGTCATTATGATCATAGTGTTTTTAAAATTCACCTTTCTTCCTAATCCATCTGTTAACTGACCATCATCTAAAACTTGTAAGAGTATATTATATATATCTGGATGTGCTTTTTCAATTTCATCTAAAAGAATTACACTATATGGTTTACGCCTAACTTTTTCTGTTAATTGTCCGCCTTCTTCATAACCAACATAACCTGGAGGAGCACCCACTAAACGAGATACTGTGAACTTTTCCATGTATTCACTCATATCAATTCTTATTAATGCATCTTCACTGTCAAACATATATTTAGCAAGACTTCTAGCTAACTCAGTTTTACCAACTCCTGTTGGACCTAAGAAAATAAATGTACCAATAGGTTTCTTGGGATCCTTCAATCCTACTCTATTCCTTTGGATAGCTTTTGTAACTTTTTTAATGGCTTCATCTTGGCCAATTACCATTTTCTGCATGTCATCACTCATATTTCTGAGCTTTTCAGTTTCTGCCTGAACCATTCGTTTAACAGGAATGCCAGTCATCATACTTACAACTTCAGCAATATTTTCTTCAGATATTGGATATCTTTTGTTTTTACTTTCTTCCTCCCAATCTAATTTGGCTTTTTCTAATTGATTTCCAAGATTTTTTTCTTTATCTCTTAATGCAGCTGCCTCTTCAAATTTTTGACTTTTTACAACTTTATTTTTCTCAATTTTAATTTCCTCAATTTTCTTTTCTAGCTCAACAATACTATCTGGTACATTAATATTTTTTAAGTGCACTCTTGCTCCTACTTCATCTAAAACATCAATTGCTTTATCTGGCAAAAGGCGATCTGTCATATATCTATCACTCAATTTTACACAGGCATCTAAGGCATCTTGATCGTAAGAAACACTGTGATAATCTTCGTACTTACCTTTTATATTATTAAGGATTTGAATAGTTTCATCAATACTTGGTGGTTCAACCAAAACTTTTTGAAATCTTCTATCTAATGCACCATCTTTTTCAATATACATTCTGTACTCATCAAGAGTACTAGCACCAATACATTGCAATTCACCACGAGATAAGGCTGGTTTAAAAATATTACTAGCATCTAAACTTCCACTTGCACCACCTGCACCAACTATAGTATGTATTTCATCAATAAATAAAATAACATCTCTATTTTTTTCCAGCTCATTCATTATGGCTTTCATTCTCTCTTCGAATTGGCCACGATATTTTGTTCCGGCAACTAATGCAGCCAAATCTAAACTAATGACTCTTTTTTCGAATAAAACTCTACTTACTTTTCTTTGTACAATTCTAAGGGCTAAGCCTTCAACAATTGCAGTTTTACCTACACCAGGCTCTCCAATTAAAATAGGATTATTCTTTTTTCTTCGAGACAGTATTTGTGAAACTCTTTCAATTTCTTTTTCTCTGCCTACAATAGGATCAAGGGTTCCAGCCTCTGCTAATTTGGTTACATCTCTACCAAAATTATCTAATACAGGAGTTTTGCTTTTTGTATTGCCTGGTTTGGCCGAAGGAGTTTGCTTAAAACTACTCGATTGTTTTTCATCATCAAAATCATCATCATCACTATCAGAAAAATCAGCTTTTGGGTTTTCAATTGGCGTATCTGTACTTCCGGTTGCACCAACCATGCCTAATTCATTTCTAAAAATATCATAATCTACATTGAACTGATTGAGTATTTGTGTTGCCAAGTTTTCTTTGTTCTTTAATATACTTAGCACTATATGTTCACTTTCAACCATTGGACTTTTAAGCGTTTTTGCTTCTAAAACTGTAACACGTATTACTTTTTCTGCTTGTTTGGTTAATGGCAAACTATTGATGTTAGCTATGTTTTTTCCAGCTTTGTCTTTAATAGCCATTTCAATTTCTTTGCGTAATTCGTATAAATCAACATCAAGAGATTGTAATACTTTTATTGCAATATTATCCCCATCGCGAATAAGCCCTAAAAGCAAATGTTCGGTGCCTATAAAGTCGTTGCCTAGTCTTAAAGCTTCCTCTCTGCTAAAAGCAATAATTTCTTTTACTTGAGGAGAAAAATTATTATCCATATAATTGGTTTGGATTTGTACAATAATAACGAATATTTTTGAGTAAAGTTGTTCAAAATATAACCCAAAATTTTCAATGACAATATATGGAAATCAAAATTGATACCAAAGAAAAATTTGAAGTAATTACGCCATTAAATGCAACATTTGATGACAATATTACTTCAGACTTCAATGAATTATGTGCAACAATTTTCGAAAAAGAGAAAAAAAGTATTATTGTGAAATTGAATCATGTTGAATCAATTTCATTGAAAGCAATTGAAACTTTGCAATTACATCATCAAAAATTTTATGAAAACAATTTAAGTTTCGTGATATGCGAACTACAATCAAATGTATTAAAACACTTTAAAGATGAAGACTTTATTGATGGCTTTAATTATGCTCCTTCCGAAAGTGAAGCTTGGGATTTAGTTCAAATGGAAGAAATTGAAAGAGAACTTTTTTCTGATGATGAATAAAATTCTTTTTTGTAGAATTAAACTTAAACAAAACATTAGTATCTCATAAAACTTAGGGTTTTATCTTTGCAAAAATTTAAAAAATAGATGAAAGTGAGATTAATTATTGTAAGTGTTTTGTTTTTGATAGGAAATATAGGTAATGGCCAAATTGATGCTAAAGCAAAAAAAGTTTTAGACAAAGTAAGTAGTAAGGTTAAATCATATTCTGGAATAGTAGGAACTTTTACTATTAAATCTATAACTTCTAAAGGAAAAAATAATGGAACTAAATCAGGTTCTATCACTTTAAAAGGTCAGAAATATATTTTAAAGCAAGGTAAAACTGAAATCATTTGTGATGCCACAAATATCTACAATTTCGATGGTGCAAGAACAGTTACAGTTACTCCTGTTGAGGAAAGCATTTCAACATTAAGTCCACAAAATTTACTTTCTAACTTTTACGATAAAGATTTTAGCTATAAACTTGTAAATACAACGGCTTCTTATTTTCAAATAGAATTGTGGCCTACCGACAAAAGAAAGAACTATTCTAAAGTTACCGTATTTGTTGATAAGAAGAAGGACATCATAACAAAGGCAAAAATACTCGACAAAACAAACAATACCATTGAATTCTCATTGAATAACTTAAATACTTCGGCAAATATTTCAGACAATGCTTTTGTCTTTAACAAATCAAAATATCCAAGTAATATAGAAATTCTAGATTAGCATTTACCAATTAAAATGAACATCTAATTGAATATCGGGATGCAAACTTTTTTCAACCGGACAATTTCGAGCAATTCTTACTAATTGTTCTTTTTGTTCTTCAGTAGCATTGAATTGATTTGTAAAATTGAATATTGCAGTAATTGCAACAACTCTTCTAGGTGCGTCTGTACTCATTACTTTTGTTATGTTTATAGAAGTGCCTTCAAAATTTAAATGCATGTCTGCTGCCCGTATAGCCATTGTAGTAATCATACAGCTTCCTAAACTTGTAGCTAGTAAATCTGTAGGAGAAAACTTTTCGCCTTTACCATTATTATCAATTGGAGCATCATTCTCAATTACAGATCCACTCAATAAATGTGTTAATTCTGTTCTTAAATTTCCTTTATAAACAATTGTAGATGTCATTGCTGTATATTTTTGTATTAAATTTACAATTCAAATATCATTAAGTGAAGCAATATATTATTCTTTTATTTATTATCACTCCTTTCTGCCTTCAAGCTCAAGAAACTAAAAGTAAAGAAACCAGAAAAGAAAGAATTGAAAAAAACAATCAAAAATTAAAAAAGCTTCAAAAAGATTCTGAAGATGGTGCCCTTATTTTCAATAAACAATCTTCTTTTCTTATTACTTTAAGAAGTGATGGTTATGCTTTTGGATATGAAAGGGGAAAGTTTAAAAAAATAAATAAAACCAATTTATGGTGGATAACATTGGGAGAAAGAAAACATGTAAAAGAAGAAAAACTTTCACAAGAATTTGCTGGTTTTCAAATAGGTAACCCATTTATCTATGGCAAACAAAACAATTTTTATTTATTAAATATAGGTTTAGGTCAACAAAAACTTCTTGGGGGTAAAAGCAATAAAAATGGTGTTGCAGTTTCTGCCATTTATGGTGGAGGCTTAACACTAGGGCTCTTAAAACCTTATTATTTAGAAGTAATTGGTAGAACCCCTGGAACTATTGATGAAATTAAGTGGGATGAAAAAGAAGACCTAAGATTTTTAAACACAGATTCAATTCTGGGTGCTGCTTCTTTAGGAAAAGGTTTCAATGAAATTAAAATGAATCCTGGAGTTTTTGCTAAAGCAGCCATTCGTTTTGACTATGGAAAATTTAATGATATTGTTTCTGCATTGGAAATTGGAATTAATGTTGAATATTATTCTCAAAAAGTGCAACAGATGGTTTTATTAAAAGAAAAATACTTTTTTCTTAATGGTTATGTGACTCTGATTTTTGGTTCTAGAAAATAAAATATTGATGCAAGAATTACCTGTTATATCTACAATAGATAATAATTTAAAACTTAAAAAACCTAATTGGCTAAGAGTGAAACTCCCAATTGGAGAAAGCTATAAGCATGTTCGTGGTTTAGTGGATAAAAATAAATTACATACCATTTGTGAAAGTGGTAATTGTCCAAATATGGGCGAATGCTGGGGCGAAGGCACAGCAACTTTTATGATACTTGGTAACATTTGTACTCGAAGTTGTAGGTTTTGTGCTGTTGCAACAGGCCGTCCAGAAGCCATTGATTGGGATGAACCTCAACGTGTAGCAGAAGCCATTAACTTAATGAAAGTTAAACATGCTGTTGTTACTTCTGTTGATAGAGATGAACAACCAGATGGAGGGAGCACTATATGGTATAACACTATTAAAGCTATTAAAGCTTTAAATCCAACTACTACGTTAGAAACTTTAATTCCTGATTTTAGAGGTATAGAAGAGCAAATTAATCGTGTTATTGATGCTGCTCCAGAAGTGGTAAGTCATAATATGGAAACAGTTGAACGCATTACAAAAAAAGTTAGAGTTCAGGCTAAATACGATAGAAGTCTTTTTGTTTTAAATCATTTGAAACAAGGTGGCATGAGAACCAAAACTGGTATTATGCTGGGTATTGGAGAAACTAAAGATGAAGTTGTTGAAACCATGAAACAATTGGTTGATGTGGGCTGCGATGTGTTAACACTTGGTCAGTATTTGCAGCCAACACCTAAACACTTACCAGTTCAGCGTTTTGTACATCCCGATGAATTTAAAGAGTTGAAAGATATTGGATACGATTTAGGGTTCGATTATGTAGAAAGTGGGCCACTAGTACGCAGTTCTTACCACAGCGAAAAACATGTAATTAAAGGTTGGGGTAAAACTCAGTGGTTGAAAGAAAAAGAAATGCTACTACAATAATAGTTCACGTTATTTCGAAGGTTCTTGCCTGAGAAATCTATTATTCACTAATTAGAGATTTCTCACTCCTTTCGTCGTTCGAAATGACGAAAAATTGCTAACCTCCAATAAACTTCAAATTCCGTTTTATACCAGAAAACTTAGAACGCTTTATTGGTGAATTTTTAAATATAGTTTTAAAATTTTCTTCAGTTAATTCGTCCCAATCATTCCAAGTGAAATTTAATACTTCATGTATGGGTTCAAAACCCTTTTCTGCATTGGGTTTCGAGAATCTGTTCCAAGGACAAACATCCTGACAAATATCACATCCAAACATCCAATTATCAAATTTGCCATTCATGTTATTTGGAATTAATGAATCTTTTAACTCAATTGTAAAAAAAGAAATGCATTTGCTTCCATTAATTTCTTTATTGGGCAATATGGCTTCTGTTGGACAAGCATCTATACATTTTGTACAAGTGCCACAATAATCTTTTACCATAACATCGTCATAATCTAAAGCAACATCAATTATTAGAGTGGCAATAAAAAAAAATGAACCTGAGTTTTTATTAATAAGATTCCCATTTTTACCTACCCAGCCTAATCCACTTTTTACTGCCCAAGCACGTTCTAATACAGGTGCACTATCAACAAAACCTCGGCCATTAAAATCACCAATTTGATTTTTTATTTTTTGCAAGAAAAGATGCAATTGTGATTTAATGACTTCATGATAGTCATGCCCAAAAGCATATTTAGAAATTTTTGGAGCTAAGGGATTTTGTTCTTGTGAAGGATAATAATTTTTAAGAAGTGTAACCACACTCTTGGCTCCTGGAACTAAAACTTGTGGATTGGTTCTTAAATCAAAATGATTTTCCATGTATTGCATAGAACCATGAAACCCTTTGTTTAACCAGCTTTCAAGTCTTCTTGCATCTTCATTTAAAACCTCTGCTTTAGCAATACCACAAAAATCAAAACCTAATTCGGTTGCTATTGTTTTTATGTATTGCGTAGAAGTCATGCAAATAGAATATTTTATAAATCTCTAACTTCAACAATTAAAAATTTTAAATAATTAGTATTTTCTAAGCCCCATACAATTGGATGATCTGAAGATTGAGCATTAAAAACAACTTGTTTAATTTTCTTTTTAGCATCTCTTGCAGCTTGCTGAATGGTATGCAAAAACAATTCAGGGTCTACTAAATTTGTACAACTAGAAGTTACCAGAAACCCACCATCATTAATTAATTTCATTCCCCTTAAATTAATTTCTTTATATCCAGTAACTGCTTTTTGAATGGTTGCTCTACTCTTTGTAAATGCAGGAGGATCAAGCATTACAACATCATATTTCTTACCTTCTTTACTCCAGTTTTTCAGCACATCAAAAGCATTCATGGCTTCGAATTTGCAAATATTTTCATAACCATTTAATGTTGCATTTTTGTTGGCTTGTGCCACTGCATTTTCACTAATATCAATTCCATAAACAGTTTTTGCACCATAATGTGCTGCATGAATTTCAAAAGTTCCAGTATAGGTAAAAGCACCTAAAACATCTGCACCTTTTACAATGTGTTGAATAGCTTTTCGATTATCTTGTTGATCTAAAAAATAACCTGTTTTTTGTCCATTTTCAATATCCACATGAAATTTCAACCCATTTTCATTAATGATAATATTAGTATCGAATGGATTTGATAAAAACCCCTTTTGCAGAGGCAAACCTTCTAATTCTCTAACAGGCACATCGTTTCTTTCATAAATACCTTTGGGATTAAATATTTTTTCAATTGCATTTACAATAAAGTTTTTGTATTGATCAATGCCTAACGATAAAGTTTGAAAAACAAAATAATCATTAAACTTATCAATTATTAAAGCTGGCAATTCATCTGCTTCTCCAAAAACTAATCTGCAATTTTCAACATACCCTAATTTTTGCCTATACTGCCAAGCTTGCAAAATTTTATTATAAAAAAACAATTCATTAATATCTTCTTTTTTTCTTGTCAGCAATCGAACTAAAATTTGAGATTTAGGGTTATAGTAACCTCTGCCACAAAATTTATAATCATAATAAAAAACATCAACAATATCACCTGGATTTGGTTCCCCAATAATTTTATCTACTTCATTATTATAAATCCAAGGATGACCGTTGGCAATTCTTTGAGCAATTTTTCTATTTAAAACAACTTTAATCATAATACTTTAATCACTATCTTACAAAAGTAACCTTATCATTATTAAGCGGTTCATAAATATGTTCAATTTCCATTATTACACTTAAAAGAAACTTCCTAATATTGCAATACTTTAATAAAGCACAATGAGTACAAACAAACAAAACAATATGAAACCACTTTTTGGTAAAGAAAATTATATGTGGATGCTGATTGGTGGTGCAGTAATTTTATTAGGCATTTTTTTAATGAGTGGTGGAAAAAATACAGACCCAAATGTTTTCGATAAAAATGTGGTGTACAGTACAACAAGAATTACAGTTGCTCCAATATTAATAATATTGGGACTAGTAATTGAAATATATGCCATCTTTAAAAAGAATAAAGCCATCTAATTTTTTTATTAAGCGGTGTTTCACCGCTTTTTTATTATTACCATGAATTTAATTCAATCTATTATTATTGCCATTGTTGAAGGATTAACTGAGTATTTACCTGTATCATCAACAGGACATATGATTATTACAAGTTCTTTAATGGGTATAGAAAAAGATGAATTTGTAAAACTATTTGAAATTGCAATACAACTTGGTGCCATTCTAGCTGTGGTAGTATTATATTGGAAAAAGTTTTTTGATTTTAGTAAATGGCAATTTTATTTAAAACTATTAATTGCTGTTATTCCTGCTTTGATTTTGGGAAAATTATTAAACGACCAAATAGATGAACTTTTAGAAAGTCCTTTAACTGTAGCCATTTCACTTTTAGTTGGTGGAGTTGTTTTATTATTCATTGATAATTATTTTAAGCATCCTAAAATTGAAAAAGAAGAAGATATTTCATATAAAAATGGATTCATCATTGGCTTTTGGCAATGTTTAGCTATGATACCTGGTGTTAGCAGAAGTGCTGCAAGTATTATTGGAGGAATGAGTGAGAAGTTAACCAGAAGTGCTGCAGCAGAGTTTTCTTTTTTCTTAGCAGTGCCAACTATGTTTGCTGCTACAGGCTATAAATTATTAAAAACTTTTCAAACCAACCCTTCATTACTTCAGGATTCAAATAATATAGCTTTATTAATGTTAGGTAATATAGTTGCATTTGTAGTTGCATTATTAGCAATCAAATTTTTCATTACTTATTTACAAAAACACGGATTTAAACTTTTTGGTTGGTATAGAATAATTGTTGGATGTATTGTACTAATATTGTTGCAGCAAGGAATTATTAAATAATTATAAATTACGAATTATGAATTAACAATTTTAATTCATAATTTATAATTCTTAACTCTTAATTACACCAAGATGGAAACTGCATCGAAAAAAGTTATTCGTGCATGGACTATGTACGATTGGGCTAATAGTTCTTATTCTCTTATCATCACATCAGCTATTTACCCAGCATATTACTCGTACATTGTTCCCCAACAAGTAAATTTTATAGGTAGAACTTACGACAGATCAGCACTAGCATCATATTCTATTTCTTTTTCCTTTTTATTAATTGCTTTTTTATCTCCTATTTTATCATCAATTGCTGATGCAAGAGGAAATAAAAAATCTTTCATGCAGTTCTTCTGCTATTTAGGTTCTACAGCTTGTGCAACGATGTTCTTTTTTACAAAAGAGAATATTAGTTTAGGGATTATTTGTTCCATTATTGCTTCTATTGGTTTTTGTGGAAGTATTGTTTTTTACAATTCCTATTTACCAGAAATTGCACATAAAGACGACCATGATAAAATTAGTGCCAGAGGTTTTGCCATGGGCTATGTAGGCAGTGTTTTGCTAATGTTAGTTTGTTTAACTTTTATTACTTTGAATGATAAATTAAGTTGGGGTTTAGGTGCTTTACCAACCAGACTTTCTTTTTTAGCTGTAGGTATTTGGTGGGCTGGGTTTGCACAAATTACTTTTAAACATCTCCCAAAATCAAAGCCCAACATAAAAGAAAGTAAACAGAAAAATGTATTTACAGACGGCTTTACAGAATTAAAAAAAGTATTAAAAGAATTAATTCACTACCCAAGACTTCGAAAGTTTTTAAGGGCATTTTTCTTTTATAATATGGGAGTACAAACTGTAATGTATGTTGCTGTTTATTTTGCTTCACAAGAATTAAAAATGGAAACTACACAATTAATTCTTACAGTTTTAATCATTCAAATTGTTGCCATTTTTGGGGCTTTAATTTTTTCGAGAATATCAAAAGCAACAAACAACATTCTTACATTATTAATACTAATATCAATTTGGATTTGTATATGTATTGGTGCATATTATATTAAAACACCCATGCAGTTTTTTGTTTTAGCTTTTTGTGTTGGAATGGTTATGGGAGGAATACAATCTATGAGCCGATCAACTTATTCAAAACTTTTACCCCCAACAAATGATACTGCTTCATACTTTAGTTTCTATGATATCTGTGAAAAATCTGGTACTGTTTTAGGTACAATGTCCTTTGGTTTAGTTGCCGAATTTTTAGGAGGAATGAGAAACTCAATTCTTGCCATCATGAGCTTTTTTGTAATTGGAATGGTTCTTTTACTTTTTGTGAAAATGAAAGACGAACCAATTATTAGTGATTAATTATTAATGATTAATTTCACTTCTTAAATCGTACTTCAAAATGAAATTATATTCAATCAATACCGGTTTTTTCAAATTAGATGGTGGTGCTATGTTTGGTGTTGTACCAAAAGTAATGTGGCAAAAACTAAACCAACCCGATGAAAATAATTTGTGCAATTGGGCCATGCGTTCTCTTTTAATAGAAGATGGTAATAAATTAATTCTAATAGATAATGGAATTGGAACAAAGCAGGATGCTAAATTCTTTTCTCATTATTATTTAAATGGAGATGATAATTTAGAAAAATCTTTGGCTCAACATAGATTTTCTAAAGACGATATTACAGATGTTGTACTAACACATTTACATTTTGACCATTGTGGAGGTAGTGTTGAAAGAGTGAACGACAAACTTCAAACAGCATTTAAAAATGCAACTTATTGGAGTAATGAATTGCATTGGAATTGGGCAACTGAACCAAATGACAGAGAAAAAGCTTCTTTCTTAAAAGAAAACATTTTACCTATACAAGAAAGTGGTCAACTTAAATTTGTTGCTGATGTTTCATCTGCAAATCATGCAGCAGCAACAATTTCATCCATAGCTTTGAATCCTTTACAAACAGTTGATTCAAACATTCTTCCTACATTATCATACAAAATAGTAAATGGACATACGGATGCCATGATGTTGCCACAAATACAGTATAAAGAACATACAATAGTTTACATGGCAGATCTATTGCCTTCTGCAGCACATCTTCCCATTCCTTATGTAATGGCTTATGATATGTTTCCTTTAACAACATTAAACGAGAAAAAGTCGTTTTTGAAAGAAGCTGCAGAGAATAATAATATCTTATTTTTTGAACATGATGCCTCAAATGAATGTTGCAGTTTACAACAAACAGAAAAGGGTATTCGACCAAAAGATTTTATGAAACTTAGTGAATTGTAATTATTTAAAACTAATCAACTCTACATCAAAAATCAAAGTTGAATTTGGGCCAATAACTGCACTAACTTGTCTTTCACCATATCCTAAATGTGGAGGAATAAAGAATCTGAACTTACTGCCTGTTGGCATTAACTGTAAGCCTTCTGTCCATCCTTTAATCACCATGTTTAATGGAAAAGTTGCTGGTACACCTCGTTGAACACTACTGTCAAAAATAGTTCCATCAATTACAGTTCCATGATAATGACAAGTAACATTGTGAGTAGGCCAAGGTTTTTCACCATTACCCATAGTTAAAACTTCGTATTGCAAACCACTTTCGGTTTCTATTACACCTTCTCTTTCTTTATTTTTAGCCAAAAACTCTTGTCCTAAAGCCAAATTAGCTGCTGCTTTTTCATTTTTCATTTGTGCAAGTTTATCTGAAACGCTCATTTTAAAATTTTTGCGAAAATAAGGGAATGAATTTTATACTTAATTGTACTTGAAAAAGCAGTTGACCTTGTAATCCTTTAAATTTGCCATCCAATTAAAATATATGAGTGAAGAACGTAGTTTGAATTTTATTGAAGAGATTATAGAAAACGATTTAAAGTCGGGCAAATACGAATCGATTGTTACCAGATTTCCACCTGAGCCTAATGGCTATTTACATATGGGCCATGCTTCGTCTATTTGTTTAAATTTTGGATTAACCAGAAAATATAAAGGCTATACCAATTTAAGATTTGATGATACCAATCCTATTACAGAAGATACTGAATATGTAGAAAGCATTAAAGAAGATATTAAGTGGCTTGGGTTTGAATGGAAAAACGAACTCTATGCCAGTGATTATTTTGAACAATTGTTTCAATTCGCTGTAACCCTCATCAACAAAGGTTTAGCTTATGTTGATGATAGCACTGCAGAACAAATTGCATTAGAAAAAGGCACACCTACTCAACCTGGAGTAAATAGTAAATATAGAGATAGAAGCATTGAAGAAAATCTTCAACTTTTTAATGAGATGAGAGCAGGCAAATACGAAGATGGTGCAAAGGTTTTGAGATTAAAAATTGACATGTCTGCTGGCAATATGTTAATGAGAGATCCATTAATTTATAGAATTAAACATGCCCATCATCATAGAACTGGAGATGCTTGGTGTATTTATCCAATGTACGATTTTGCACATGGACAAAGCGATTCCATAGAAAAAATTACTCATAGTATTTGTACAATGGAATTTATTCCACATAGAGAATTGTATGATTGGTTAATTGAAAAACTTGAAATATTTCCATCGCATCAATATGAATTTGCTCGTCGTAATTTGAATTACACAGTAATGAGTAAAAGAAAATTATTGAGTTTAGTAAATGATGGTTTTGTAAATGGCTGGGATGATCCTAGAATGCCAACAATTAGTGGTATGAGAAGAAGAGGTTATCCAGCATCGAGCATTAGAGAATTCTGTGATAGAATTGGTATTGGCAAAAGAGAAAATATGGTTGATATTGGTCTCTTAGAGTTTTGTGTTAGAGAAGACCTCAACAAATCATCTCAAAGAAGAATGGTAGTTTTTGATCCCATAAAAGTTACTATTTCAAATTTTTCATCTGATGAAATAGTACATATTGAGAATAATCCTGAAAATGAAAATGGTGGAGAACGTGAGGTTTTATTCAGCAATGAAATTTATATTGAAAGAGAAGATTTCATGGAAAATCCGCCCAAAAAATATTTCAGATTAGCTCCTGGCCAATTGGTTCGTTTAAAAAGTGCATACATTATTCAATGTGATGAAGTGATAAAAGATGATGCAGGAAACATTATTGAATTGAAATGTACTTATTTCCCTGAAAGTAAAAGTGGACAAGATACTAGTGGCTTACAAGTAAAAAGTACTATTCATTGGGTAAGTTGTAAAGAAGCTGTTCCAGTTACTATTAATCTATATGATAGATTATTTAAAGTTGAAGATGTTGATGGAGCGGATGGTGAATTTAAAGACCACATCAACGAAAATTCATTAATAGTTTTAAAAACTGCTGTTGCTGAAAAATCTTTATTATCGGCTACACTAAATGACAGATTTCAATTTTTGCGTAAAGGTTATTTCTGCTTAGATAAAGAAAGTACTGCCAACAATCTTATTTTTAATAGAACAGTTACTCTTAAAGATTCTTGGGCTAAAGAAAAAGCAAAATAAAGTATAAGAAATCACTAACCTGAGTTTCACTAGAAAGTCTGTAATATATTTGCTGCAATGCAAGATATAGATGAAATAGAAGTGAATCAGCAAGCTGAAGATTTATACGAAAAAAAATCTTTTGTAATTGATGCTGGTCAATCACCAACCAGAGTTGATAAATGGCTTCAGGTTAGAATAGAAAATGCTACTCGAAATAAAATTCAACAAGCCATTGAAGCTGGATTTTTAACTGTAAACGGAAAAATTGTTAAAAACAATTATAAAGTTAAACCAGGTGATGAGTTAATTCTCATGACAGAACATAATCCTGACATTTCAGATATTTTACCAGAGAATCTAAATCTGAATATTGTTTATGAAGATGATGATGTAATGGTGGTTTATAAACCTGCCAACATGGTGGTTCATCCAGGTTTAGGAAATTATTCAGGAACTTTATTGAATGGGGTGGCTTATCATTTAATGCAACAAAACCCTAACTTAACTGAAGATGATTTACCACGTTATGGTTTGGTGCATAGAATTGATAAAAATACTACAGGCCTTCTAGTACTTGCAAAAACCCCACATGCAGCTGCACATTTAGCCAAACAATTTTTCAACCATACAGTACAAAGAAAATATGTTGCTTTAGTTTGGGGCGATATTACAGATGATGCAGGTACTATTCATGGCAATATTGCTCGACATGCTCAGTACAGAAAAATGTTTACTGTGTATGAAGATGAAACCATTGGCAAACATGCTACCACACACTTTAAAGTACTTCAAAGATTTTATTATGTAACACTTGTTGAATGTGTTTTAGAAACAGGAAGAACACATCAAATTAGGGTGCATATGAAATATAAGGGTCATACACTTTTTAATGATTGGGAGTACGGTGGTGATAAAATTCTAAAAGGTACAGTTTATACAAAATACAAACAGTTTGTTGATAATTGCTTTGAAGCTTGTCCACGTTGTGCATTACATGCAAAAACATTAGGCTTTATTCATCCTACAACAAATAAAGAAATGTATTTTGATAGTGAATTGCCCGATGATATGAAAGCTGTTATAGCCAAATGGGAAACTTATTCTGTAGCAAAAAAACTTGATCAAGAATAAATGCAATATCAAATTCAACAAATATCTGAATGGATACCTTGTACATGCATTATTCATCATAATGATGTTATAGACCATTTGTTGATTGATAGTAGAAAAATTACAGTACCCTCATCATCTTTATTTTTTGCATTGACAACAACAAGAAGAGATGGTCACGACTTTATACAAGATGTGTATGAAAGAGGGGTAAGAAATTTTGTGGTTCATTCTAACTATGACATTTCAAAATTTCCTAAAGCTAATTTTCTTTTTGTTGAAAATACGCTAAGAAGTTTACAACAACTTACCACTAAACATAGAAATCAATTTCAATACCCAGTTATAGGTATTACTGGTAGTAATGGAAAAACAATTGTAAAAGAATGGCTATACCAATTATTACATCAAGATTTTAATATTGTCAGAAGTCCAAGAAGTTTTAATTCTCAAATAGGAGTTCCCTTGAGTGTTTGGCATATGAATCATGAACACAATTTGGGAATATTTGAAGCAGGAATTTCAATTGTACATGAAATGGAGCATCTACAAACTATCATTCAACCCACTATTGGTATACTCACTAGTATTGGCAACGCTCATGATGATGGCTTTGAAAATGAAGAACAAAAAATTAGAGAAAAAATAAAATTATTTAGCTCTACTCCTATCCTAATTGCAAACTCTCTGCATCAAACAACTTCTAGCATTTTAAAAAAAGATTACAAAGGCGAATTAGTATTTTGGGGTAATCAATCATCAGACCAACTTCAAATTATTAAAGAAGACATCAACCAAAATAAAACAATAACACATTTAAAATATAAAGATCAATACTTTTCTATAATTATACCTTTTACAGATGAAGCTTCATTACATAATGTTTATACCTGTATTTTAACCTTATTAATTTTAAATATTTCTATTGAAGAAATTACATTAAGAATAGTGCATTTGCATTCAGTTGATATGAGAATGCAGTTATTAAAAATACCAAATAATTGCACTTTAGTTAATGATAGTTATAGTAATGATATTTCCTCTTTTTATGTTGCCTTAGATTTTTTAAACACTAATGCTGCTAAACATAAAAAAACATTAATCGTTTCTGATTTCACTGGCATTGAAAAGAATAAAAATAGTGTTTATAAAAATTTCATTCAACAAATTAGTTTAAGCAACATCTATCGTTTAATTGGAATTGGATCAGAAATTTCTCGTTTTGAAAAAGATTTTCATGCCCAACAAATTGAAACTATTTTTTTCAAAACCACTACAGATTTCCTTAATGCATATACTTCAAATCATTTTAAAAACGAATACATACTTTTAAAAGGTGCACGTGTTTTTAATTTCGAGAAAATCAGTTTATGGTTACAGCAAAAAACGCATCAAACTGTAATGGAAATTAATCTTACAGCATTAGTTCATAATCTTAAAGCCTACCAAAAAAGTTTAATTCCCCAAACCAAAACAATGGCAATGGTTAAAGCATTTAGCTATGGCAGTGGAAGTGTAGAAATTGCCAAAGTTTTACAATTTAATAAAGTAGATTATTTAGGGGTTGCTTATACTGATGAAGGGGTTGAACTAAGAAAGGCTGGTATTAATTTACCAATAATGGTTTTAAATATTGATGAAGTAAGTTTCGATGATTTAATTGAATATAATTTAGAACCTGAAATTTTTTCGAATAGTATATATCAGCAATTCAATCATTATTTAATTGATCAGGGAATTCAAGACTTTCCTGTACACATAAAATTAAATACAGGAATGAATAGGCTGGGTTTTGATGAGGATGAAGTTGAAAACTTGTGTAATCAACTCAACATTAATAAAACTATGTTAGTGCAATCTGTAATGAGTCATTTAGTAGCAAGTGAAGATGAAAATGCTGATGAATATAGTATTCAACAAATAAATAATTTTGAAACAATCTGTTTAATTATTGAGAGTAAATTAGGATATAGTTTTATTAAACATATTGCCAACTCAGCAGCAATCTTTAGGTTCCCAAATAGTCAATTCAATATGGTAAGATTAGGGATTGGTTTATATGGAGTAGATTCAACTAACAAAAAACAATTACAATTACAACCTGTTGCTAGCTTAAAAACAACAATAGCACAAATTAGAAAAGTTAAAGCAACCGATACCGTTGGCTACAACAGAAAAGGGAAATTACAAAGAGATAGTATTATTGCAACAGTTAGAATTGGATATGCAGATGGATTAAGTAGAAGTTTAGGAAATAAAAAAGGAGCAATGTTTTTACATGGTAAACTTGCACCAATAATTGGTAATGTTTGTATGGATATGACCATGATTGATATTACTGATATTCCTGAAGCCAAGGAAAATGATGTGGTAGAAGTTTTTGGTAAGCATTTGCCAGTTCAACAAGTTGCATACTGGAGTAACACTATTGCTTATGAAACTATGAGTACCATTAGTCAACGAGTTCGAAGAATTTATATTGAAGAATAAACTATTTACACCGTGAATTTTGTTTTTGCCTGGAGATATTTTAAATCGAAAAAAACAACAAACGCCATTAACATAATTGCATGGGTTAGTGTAACTGCTATTGCAGTGGTTACTGCTGCAATTATTATAGTGCTAAGTGTTTTCAATGGTTTTGAAGGATTGGTAAAAAGTTTATATTCTGATTTTTATGCTGACATTAAAATTTCATCTACTCAGCATTCCTTTCAATTTAAACCAGAACAGTTTATTCAATTAAAAGAAATTAATGGAGTTGACTATTTTAGTGGTATAGTAGAAGAAAAAGCCATATTATTGAACGAAGGTTTACAAAGTATTGTTGTTCTAAAAGCAGTGGATACTAACTATACTTCAGTCAATAAAATTCAGCAATATGTACATAGAGGAGAATTTAAATTAGGCCATCAACAAGAGCCACAAATTGTTCTTGGTGCAGGCATTGAAAATGCTTTAGGGGTTGATGTAGAACATCACTATACGCCTTTATTATTATACATGCCCAATAGAAATTCTAATAAAAGCATCACTTCACTTGAAGGTTTCAATAGTGCAACCATAAATCCTGTTGGCACTTTTTTAGTGCAACAAGAGTTCGATAATAAATATGTATTTACTAATTTGTCTTTTGCACAATATATGCTCGACTTTAAAGAAAATGAATACACATCCATTGAAATTCTTTTAAGTAAAAATGCAAATCCAGAATCAGTTAAAAAATCTTTACAACAATTATTAGGAGCTGCCTTTAAAGTTGAAACAAGATATGAACAAAATAGTAGTTTGTTTAAAATTATGCAAGTAGAAAAATGGTTTATTTATGCTTTATTGAGCTTAATACTAGCCATTGCAGCATTTAATATAGTGGGTGCTTTAACTATGTTGGTTTTAGAAAAACAAAAAGATATTCATATTTTAAAAGCTATGGGTGCAAACGAAGGTTTAATAAGAAAAATATTTTTAACAGAGGGTATCATGTTGGCATCAATTGGTGGAGGAATTGGTATACTCATATCCATCATTATTTGTTTATTACAACAACATTTTCATTTTATTAAACTTGAAGGAGGAACTTTTATCATTGATTATTACCCTGTTAAAATGCTTCTCTTTGATTTTATTTTAACCATTTTCACCATTCTATTTATTGCTTTTGTTGCATCATGGATTCCTTCAGCTAAGGCAGCTAAGTCATTGATGCAATTAAAATCATAAAATTTGACCATTTTCAAAAAAAAAGCTGATAATATATTCAAACAATTAATTTTACATAAATTATAATTTTTCACAACCCTCTTTTTTTGTTGTAAATGACTAATAGCTACGATTCGCTCGTAAAACAAACCTTCCACTTTCCACAAGAAGGATTTGAAGTAAATGATCAAGATTATTTAGAATTTAATGGTGTTGATTTAAAGTATTTGATTGAAAAACATGGCACTCCATTAAAGCTTACTTATTTGCCAAAGATTGGAATGCAAATTAATAAGGCTAAACAAATGTTTGCCAATGCTATTAAAAAACATAAGTACGAAGGCAGTTACAATTATTGTTATTGTACAAAAAGCTCTCATTTCTCTTTTGTAGTTCAAGAAGCTTTAGAACATAATATTCATCTTGAAACTTCATTTGCTTACGATTTAGAAATCATAAATCAGCTTTACAAAAGAAAAAAAATCAATAAAGAAACTTTTATTGTCTGTAATGGTTATAAACAAAAAAGTTATACTTCAAGAATTGCAAAACTTATAAATAGTGGTTTTAAAAATGTAATACCTGTTTTAGACAATAAAGAAGAATTATTAGCCTATAAAAAATCGGTTAAAAACCAATTTAGTTTAGGTATTAGAGTTGCAGCCGAGGAAGAACCCAACTTTCCATTTTACACTTCACGTTTAGGCATTAGAGCAAAAGATATATTAGAATTTTATGTTGATGAAATTGAAGGATATGAAGATAAATTTCAACTTAAAATGCTTCATATCTTTTTAAATAAAGGAATAAAAGATGATATTTATTATTGGAGTGAACTAAATAAAATCATCAACCTGTATTGTCAGTTAAAAAAGATTTGTCCAGAGTTAGATTCTATTAATATAGGTGGAGGATTTCCTATTAAACATTCATTAAAATTTGAGTACGATTATCAATTCATGATTAATGAAATTGTAGGAAACATTAAAAAAGCTTGTAAAAAAGCAAAAGTTCCAATGCCAAACATTTTTACAGAGTTTGGTAGTTTTACTGTGGGTGAAAGCATGGCTCATATTTACAGTGTACTTTCAGAAAAAAGACAAAACGATAGAGAAACTTGGTATATGATTGATTCTTCTTTCATTACCACTTTACCAGATACTTGGGGTATTGGCGAAAAGTTTTTAATGCTACCCATAAATAAATGGGATAATGAATACCAACGAGTAGTGCTTGGTGGAATAACTTGTGATAGTCATGATTATTACGATAGTGAGGAACATATTAATGAAGTGTTTCTACCAAAAATAAAAAATTCAGATCCAGAAGATAAAGACAACAAAACTCCCTTATACATTGGATTTTTTCATACAGGAGCTTACCAAGATCAAATCAGTGGTTATGGAGGAATTAAACATTGCCTTATACCCTCTCCTAAACATATTATTGTTGAGAAAGATAAAAATGGAAAACTTATTGATTGGGTTTATGCAAAAGAGCAAACTGCTGCAAGTATGTTGAAAATATTGGGTTATCTGAGATAATAAAACAGGTTTTTAAGGTCTCTTTAATTTATTTGTTAATTAACTAAAATTTAAGTCAAATTAAAAGCTAAATAACATTTAGTATTTGAAAACCCATTTACATTCGACATCTAAAATTTAAAACAACTAGAAATGAAAAAACTATTTACCTTGTTGTTAGTAGGTTCTTTATTAACAACTATCAGTCAAGCACAAGACAAAAAAACAACCCCTGCCAAAAAAGAATCAGCAAAAGTGGAGATGAAAAAAGAAACTTCGAAAGTAGAAGCAAAAAAAGCTGAAGCACCAAAAGCAGAAGTGAAAAAAGTAGCACCAAAGAAAGCCGACGCTTCAAAGACAAATGCTCCACTAAAAGCAGATGGCACTCCAGACATGCGTTACAAAGAAAATAAAACAAAAGCAGAAGGACCCAAAAAAGCAGATGGTACACCTGATATGCGTTACAAAGAAAATAAAGAAAAGAAAAAAGGGTAATTTGATTTTTTTCTTATGTAAAAAGAGTGGAGTAAAACTTCACTCTTTTTTATTGGTACTAACTACATAGATAGGCTCAGCACTTATATTTGCATTAAATCAAAAGCAGGCAATGACAATTAGTTATAATTGGTTAAGTGAATATTTACCCGAGGCAGTTGAACCAGAAAAACTCTCTAAAATTCTTACTTCAATTGGCTTAGAAGTTGAAAGCTTAGAGAGATTTGAAGAAGTAAAAGGTGGTTTCGAAGGATTGATAATTGGTGAAGTTTTAACATGCGAAAAACATCCTAATGCAGATAAACTTTCTATTACTACTGTAAATATTGGGAATGATGAGCCTTTGCAAATAGTTTGTGGTGCATCAAATGTTGCTGCAGGTCAAAAAGTTATAGTAGCTACTGTTGGCACTACAATCTATCCAAAAAACGCAGAGCCATTAACTATGCGTATTGCTAAAATTAGAAGTGTTGAAAGTTATGGAATGATTTGTGCAGAAGATGAAATTGGATTAAGTGATAATCACGAGGGTATTTTAGTTTTACCAGAAGATGTTGTTGTGGGAACACTAGCTAAAGATTATTTCAGTAATTATCAAGATTGGATTTTTGAAATTGGCTTAACACCTAATAGAATGGATGCTATGAGTCATTTAGGCGTAGCTAAAGATGTGTGTGCATACTTATCTCATCACAATAAAGCAAATACTAAAGCAAAACTTCCTTATAAAAATAATTTAAAATTCAATAAAGCAGAACCTTCTGTTGAAGTGATTATTGAAAACGAAAATGATTGTTTAAGATACTGTGGACTTACAATTAATAATATTTCAGTTGGCCCATCACCAAAATGGTTAGTCAATAAACTAAAAGCAATAGGTGTAAAGAGTATTAATAATATTGTAGATATTACTAATTTCATTTTACATGAAACCGGTCAACCACTTCATGCATTTGATAAAAGAAAAATAAGCAATAATCAAATTATTGTAACTAATCTTGAAGCCAAAACAAATTTTGTTACACTAGACGAAAAAGAAAGAAAACTACAAGCTACAGATTTAATGATTTGCGATGGCACTAAAAAGCCTTTATGTATTGCTGGTGTTTATGGTGGATTATATAGTGGTGTAAATAAAAGTACCACAGATATCTTTTTAGAAAGTGCTGTGTTTGCATCATCAACCATAAGAAAAACATCATTGCATCATGCACTTAGAACTGATGCTGCTACCAGATTTGAAAAAGGCGTAGATATAGGTAACACTTTAAATGTTTTAAAACATGCCGCAGCACTTATAATTGAGGTTTGTGGAGGAGAACTAGTTGGTGATTTTATTGATGTTTATCCAAAACCAAACGAAAAAAAATCTGTTGTTTTAAAATACCACTATTTAAAAAAATTAAGTGGAAAAAATTATCATCCCGATGCTGTTATTAAAATTTTAGAATCCTTAGATTTTGAAATTGCTAAGAACGGATTAGATGAAATTCATGTTTTAGTACCTTACAACAAAACTGACATAAGTATTCCGGCAGATATAGTTGAAGAAATTATTAGAATAGATGGATTAGATAATATTGAAATACCAAATAATATTCATCTTTCACCAGCTATCAATCCTTTTACAGATAAAGAAAAATTAATTCAAAAAATAAGTGCCTTTTTAGTAGGACAAGGATTTCAAGAAATTCTCACAAATTCTATTACAAATAGTAATTATTATTCTGATGAAATTTTAGAACATTCTGTAAAAATGCTGAATAGTTTAACGGTAGAGTTGAATATTATGAGGCCCTCATTATTAGAAACTGGATTAGAAACTATTGCATTCAATAGTAATAGAAAAAATAATCAATTACAGTTTTTTGAATTTGGTAAAACTTATCACCAGTATAAACCCAATCAGTACGAAGAAGTAGAACATTTATCGTTATTACTAACCGGTAATTATTTTGAAAATGAATGGAGAGAAAAAACTAAACAAAACGATTTTTACAGAACCAAAGGTATAAGTCAGGCATTATTGCAAATTTGTGGCATTGCTGATTTCAAGATAGAAATCGATAAAAACGATAGCCTATGCTTTCATATTATATATGGAAAAATTAAGATTGGAAAAATAGTAATAGTTTCAAAAAAAATATTACAAAAGTTCAACCTAAAACAATCAGTCTATCAAATTGATTTTAATTTTATTCAATTATTACAAGCAAATACTAATCAAAAAGTTGTTTACAAAGAAGTCAGTAAATACCCAAGTGTTCAAAGAGATTTGGCTTTAATATTAGATAAGGAAATTAGTTACGAAAAGGTTGATGCTCTTACAAAAAAACAGCAAATTCCACTATTACAACATACTAAAGTTTTTGATGTTTTTGAAAGTGAAAAGTTAGGTAATAATAAAAAATCTATAGCCATCAATTATACTTTTTTAAACGAGCAAAAAACTTTAACAGATGAAGAAATTGATGGAATGATGAACAAATTAATTAAGTGTTACGAAAAAGAATTACAAGCAGAAATTAGAAAAAGTTAAACTGCAATGACCTACTAACATGGAAGAAACTATTCATCAAATAAAAAGCAAGGTGCAATTGTTGATAAAACAATACCAGCAGCTGCAAAAAATAAACTTAAAACTTAGAACAGAATTAACTGAATCTAAAATTAAGTTAGACCAGCAGAAAGATTTAATTGAAAATTTAGAAAGTAAAATTGATGCTACTAAAATTAATTTGAATCAATTAAGCAAACAAGATAAATTGAGTTTAGAAAAAAGAATTGATGGATATTTGAAAGAAGTAAATACTTGTTTAACCTTACTAAATAAAGATTAACATGTCCGATTTAATTACAGTAAACGTTATTGTTGCAGATAGAAACTACAGACTTAAAATTTCTCCAAGTGATGAAGCAGTTTTGAGAAATACAGTGCAAATTATAAACGATAAAATTGTTGAATTTAAAACTCAATTGGCTGGTAAGGATATGCAAGACTATGTTAGTATGGTTTTACTTTGGTTTGCTACAACCAATGTTAAGCACTCAGAAAAATTTATATCTAATAAAGAAATTGAAACCAGTTTACAACATGTACAAAATTTATTAGATAAGGCACTTGCTAATAAAGAAGAAGATGAAGTTTGAGTTTTAGAGTATTCTTTTGAAAATTAAATACAAAATTCCAAGAATAAATACAACTATTGTAAACCTATTAATACCGTGCATGTACTTTACCCATTGAGATGGGTTTTCATTAGGATCTCTTTTCTTAATGTATAAATATTCTGCTATTTGTTTTAAAATGCCCATATTAAGATTTTGAAGGTACAATTTGTTTAGTCATTATAGAACAAAAATCAGATTCAATCATTTTTGCTGCTAAATCAATCATATTTTTAAAAGCAATATCATTGCTAATTCCATGACCAATAATTACAGGCTTACTTACACCTAATACTGGAGTTCCACCATAATTTTCATAATGAAAACGACTCATATATTCATCTTTTGCAAAACCACGAATATGAGCAATTTCATAGAACCCTTCTGCCATTTTCAACACAATGTTTCCTGTAAATCCATCACAAACCATTACATCAGCTTTATCAGCAAAAAAATCTCTTCCTTCAATATTGCCAACAAAATTTATAGAATTGTTTTCTTTTAATAAACCATATGCTGCCTGAGATAGAATATTACCTTTCCCTTCTTCCTCCCCTACATTAACTAATGCAACTTTTGGATCTTCAATTTGCAAAATAGTAGAAGCATAAATAGATCCTAATTGAGCAAACTGATTTAATTGTTCAGGTTTACAATCAGCATTTAAACCAACATCTAATAATAAGCCTAGTTTACCATTCAGTTTTGGGATTAAAGTGGCTATAGTAGGTCTTAATACACCCTCAACTGCCTTTATACTAAACATAGAACCTACAAGCATGGCACCTGTATTTCCAGCACTTATAAAAGCATCAATTTCTTTTTGGGCCAACATTTTAAACCCGATAGCAATAGAACTATTGGGTTTTTCTTTAAATGCTTTTGTAGGATGTTCGTGATAGCCAATAACTTCTGGAGCATTCACCACTTTTACTTTGTCTAGAATTTGATAAGCTTCAAGTAGTGGAGTAATTTTTTCTGCATCACCTATGCAAAAAACAATAGCAGCAACATTTGGATGTTGCTGCAAATAGATTGAGAGACCTTTAACCGCCTGTTCAGGGGCAAAATCTCCTCCCATCATATCAAAGCCAATATTCATGTGCTTGATAAAGATAGTTATAATTACTAGGCTTTAGCAGGTGCTTTTTCAGCAACTAATTTACCCTTGTAAAATAGTTTTCCTTCGCTAACTACTGCACGATGACGTACATGAGTTTCGCCAGTAACTGTATCTTTAGTTAAAGTAAGTTCTTGAGCTTTGTAATGAGTTCTTCTTTTTGCACTACGTTGTTGTGAGTGTCTTCTCTTTGGATTAGGCATAATGCTAATTTATATTTATATACTAATTTTCTAAATCTTTAAACTTTTCTAAACCACTCCATAAAGGATTGGCAGCTTTTTGAACATCGGTCTCCATTTGTTTAAGTTTTGCAATAACATCTGGATTGCAATTCGATTTTCCTTCTTTATTTACCTCACAAGATCTTTGTAAAGGAACACTTAAACAAACAAATTCATAAATCCAATCGCTTACATGTAAATAGCTTTCGCCTCTACTAATGTAATAAACATCTGGATCTTCTTCTTGCTCATTCATTACTTCTGGTTCTTCAACTAACTTGACTATGATATCAAATTCATCCCAAAGTTCTTTAGTTAAAGTATTGCCACATCTATCACAATCAACATTAACTGAACCCGAAATATCAAAATGCAATTGCATAAAACCATTATGCTTCTCTAAGCTTAATTTAATTTCAGCATTACAATCATTGAAATCCTGAGCACCATATTTTTCAAAAAAACTATCCAAAATAGTGTACTGATAAACATGAACTCCAGGTTTTAATCCTACAAATGCAATCTCAAATTCACGTTTATTACCCATACCACACTTTTTGGGTCGGCAAAAATAGTAGTTTTCACTGTATTAGCAAAACATAAAAGCTTAAAAAGTGTACAAAAGTACCATTAACCGTAAGATACTAACATAAATCATTTTACCTTTGCACTCCCAAAAAACTATATATGAAAAAATGGTTGATTCTTTTTGTCTTCTTTCCCTTTTCAATTAAAGCTCAAACTCAACTTAAAAAATTAAAGAGAAATGAAAGAAAAGAAAAGATTGAAATAGTAGAAAATCTAAAATCACACGTATCTTACTTAGCTTCAGATCAGTTAGAAGGTAGAAGAACTGGAACAAAAGGTGAAATATTAGCTGCAAATTATTTAGTTGAAGAGTATAGAAAGATTGGATTATTACCAGGAAACAATGGCAAATACCTTCAAGAATTTGAATATTATGAAGGTAAAAGCTATACAAAAAAGTCATATTTTAAAATTAATGGAGAAACATTAACTGCTGAAGTTGATTATTTCCCATTAGCTTATAGTGCCAATAAAACAATAAATTCAAATACTGCCATTGCACTAAAAGAAGTGGATAATCCTTGGTTTTTAGATTTAAAAGATATTCTTGAAGAAAACAAAAACAACCCTCATTTCGATGTTAATGAAGTTGTTATGAAGGAATCTGAAAAACAATTTAAAAAAGGTGCTAATAGTTTAATTCTATTTAATAGTTCTAGCATTGTTGATAATATTAGTTTTTCAAAATTCGATCCATCAGCTACTTTATCTCGACCTGTTATTTACATGCCTTTCAAATCTTTAAAGAAATATTTTAAAGATGATATCACTTCTTACGATATTAAATTGAACATTACAATAGAAAATTCTTCAAGAACAGGAAGAAATATTGTTGGATTCATTAACAATAATGCAACACACACCATCATTTTAGGTGCTCACTACGATCATTTGGGTTTCGGGGAAGATAAAAATGCTTTAGATACAGCTAATGATATACACAATGGTGCAGATGATAATGCTAGTGGTAGTGCTGCATTATTAGAAATTGCACGACTACTTAAAACTTCAAAACTTAGCAATCATAATTATTTGATTATACATTTTAGTGGCGAAGAATTAGGTTTAATTGGAAGTAAATATTGGCTAGAACATCCAACCATCAATATTTCTAAAAATTATATGATTAACATGGATATGGTTGGCAGATATGATACCTCACATAAACTTACAATTGGTGGCTATGGTACATCGCCAACTTGGGGAAGTGTTTTACCTAAACTAAGTTCACCACTCATTACTAAGATTGACAGTTCAGGAACTGGGCCTAGTGATCATGCAAGTTTTTATAGAAAAGATATCCCAGTCTTATTTTTCTTTACCGGAAGTCATTCAGATTATCATAAAGCTTCAGACGATTTTGATAAAATCAATTATGAAGGTATGGCTGATGTAGTTAGATTGATTTATAACATTATTGATGCTACTAACTCCATACAAAAACTTGAATTTACAAAAACAAAAGAACCTGAAATGGGCAGAAGCACTCGCTTTACAGTAAGCTTAGGTGTTATTCCAGATTATGGCTTTACTGGTGAAGGTGTAAGAATTGATGGTGTAAGTCAGGGTAAACTTGCAGAAAGAATTGGTTTAGCTGCTGGAGATATTTTAATTCAGTTGGGAGATTATAAGTTTACAGATGTTATGAGTTATATGAAAGCTTTAAGTAAATTTAAAAAAGGTGATGCCACTCAGTTAATAATTAAAAGAAAAGAAGAAACTTTGCATTTCGATATAAGTTTTTAAAACTTCATGAAATTTAAACTAAAACAAGATTTTCTAACTCCAGATTTTTATGAGAATACTCAAATATTGGGAATTATGGCCCCAATTAAAAACTATACTTTTTGCTGGCTAGTCAATCATCAGTTGGGTTTACATTTTAAACTTGACACTTCTAAACAACTTCAATTAAAAAAGAAATTAAGAAATTACTTTTTTAATATCTATAATTGGAATGAACCTATGTGTTTTCTTCAACACTACATTGTTCAAAATCAGTACGATGGTGAATATCTTTTACCTGAATACAAAAACATGGATTACATATGGGTGATGAAGGGTGATATGGTGGAAGATGATAAATACCAATGGATTATCAACTCATTAAAAAATTTATCAGGAGTTCAATTAGTTATTGAAATTGCTCAAGATCAAATCAAGAATAAGAAAAATCTTATTTTTTAACTACCTTTAAATTATGTGGCAAAACACAAATAATAAATTATATAAAAAAATAGAATTCAATAACTTTTCTGAAGCCTTTGCTTTTATGACAAGAGTGGCCATAGAAGCAGAAAAAATGAACCACCATCCAAAATGGACTAATGTTTGGAATGTGGTTGAGATCTGGCTTTCAACTCATGATGCAGGAGACATTGTTACTGAAAAGGACCATAAACTTGCCCAAAAAATAGATGCTTTATTGGCATAATCTTTTTCAATTTATTTAACTAATAGATCAAATTAATTACCCCTTATTTTAAATGAAACCAACACTAGTAATTTTAGCAGCAGGAATGGCCAGCAGATATGGAAGTATGAAACAAGTTCAAGCATTTGGTCCTTCTGGAGAAACCATCATGGATTATTCTATATACGATGCAATTCAAGCAGGATTTGGAAAAATCATTTTTATTATAAGAGAAGAATTTGCTTCAGCTTTTGAATCTTCTTTCAACAAAAAATTAGCAAATAAAATAACTGTAGAATATGTTTATCAGGATATTCAAAAATTTGTAGCAGATCAACCCATTGCTACAGATAGAGTAAAACCTTGGGGAACCGCTCATGCCCTACTTTGTTGCAAGGGAAAAATTAATGAACCTTTTGCCATTATAAATGCAGATGATTTTTATGGGGCAGATGCTTTTAAAATGGCTTTTGAGTTTTTAACTACTCAATGCAATGATAAAATGTATGGAATTTTAGGCTACCAGCTTTCAAATACTTTAAGTGAAAATGGAAGTGTTAGTAGAGGTGTTTGCGAAGTAGATGAAAAGGGAAATTTGATTACAATAAATGAGCGAACTAAAATTTTTGAAGAAAATAATAGAATTATTTATGAGGTTGAAGAAGGGAAATTTGAATTATCTACCGAAGCTAAAGTGAGCATGAATTATATGTGTTTTGCTCCAAATGTGATTGACTTATGTGAAATTGAGTTTCAACTTTTTTTAGAAAAAAATGGCAAGGATTTAAAGTCTGAATTTTTTCTACCTAGTATTACTAACAAATACATTCAACATAATATTGGAGTTGTTAAAGTAATTCCTACAGCAGCCAAGTGGTTTGGTGTTACTTATAAAGAAGATGCCCCTGCTGTAAAATCTAGTATTGAGCAAATGGTTAATGCAGGAATTTACCCTAACAATTTATGGGCATAGTTTAAACGCTTTCTTAACTTCAATTTATAAAACTTAGTTGTAATATTGAGCTGTTAAAATCGTTAATGTTATAAGTTAATGCAAACACATATTTCAGATATACATTTCGAAAGAAACAAAAACATTAAAGCTTTTGCAATAACTATTATTAGTTGTGCAGCTTTGTTTTTATTCTTCTTTTTCATCAGATGGTCTCAGCCAGTAATTGAACCACCAACAGCAGATGAAGGTATTGAAGTAAATTTAGGCAATAGTGAAACAGGCTTTGGAGATATACCACCTGCAGCACCAGGAGATTTTGCAGAAAATGATCCTACTGAAATTCCAGTAACAGAACAACCCATAGCAGAACAAATTATTGATGATAAAGGAGATGAGCCTATTGCAGCAGCTCCTATTTCAACACCTAAAAAAACAACACCAAAACCAGCTGTAAAAGACATAATAAAAACACCTCCAACACCAAAACCCAAAGCTGTATTTTCAGGTGGTACTAAAACCAATGAAGGTGGAAATAATAATGATAGTTATAATGCTATAAAAAATCAAGGTATTGCAGGCGGAAAAGGTGATCAAGGAAATCCGAAGGGCAATACAAATAGTGATAGTTATTCGGGCAATAGTTCAAGTGGTAATAATGGTATTAAAATTAGAAGTGGTTTAACAGGTAGATTTATTGCAGTAATGCCAAGGTTTCAAGATGAGTTTAATGAAAATGCTAAGGTTGCTATAGACGTAAAAATTGATGCCAATGGCAAAGTTATTTATGCTAATGTAAATCCACGAGGCACCACAACAACCAATGCTAATATTAGACAGATTGCCAAAAACAAAGCACTTCAAGTAAAATTCACCACAGGTTCTGAAGAACAAACAGGAACAATTGTATTCGACTTTAGAGTCACCAACTAATGACTTACCAAGAAACTTTAGAATATCTATATAATAGATTACCCATGTTCAGCAAAGTGGGTGTTTCAGCATACAAAAAAGATTTAACCAATACCCTTGAACTTTGCAAAGTTTTAAATAATCCACAATCAAAATTTAAAAGTATTCATATTGCTGGTACTAATGGAAAAGGAAGTACTAGTCATATGCTAGCAGCCATTTTTCAGACTGCAGGGTATAAAACTGGCCTATACACTTCTCCTCATTTAAAAGATTTTAGAGAAAGAATTAGAATTGATGGACAAATGTGCAACGAACAATTTGTAATAGATTTTATTGAAAAATTACAGCCAACTATTGAAAAAATTCAGCCATCCTTTTTTGAGGTAACAGTTGCAATGGCATTTGAATATTTTGCTCATCAAAAGGTTGATATTGCAATTATTGAAACAGGATTAGGAGGAAGACTAGATAGTACCAATATTATTCAACCCATATTGTCAATCATCACAAATATTGGCTACGATCATATGGATATTTTAGGCAATACACTTACAGAAATTGCATATGAAAAAGCTGGAATAATTAAGCACAAGACTCCAGTTGTAATTGGAGAAACTATTCCAGAAACTAAAACAGTTTTTCTTAATAAGGCAAATAAAGAATCTGCTGACATAATTTTTACAGAGGATTATTATTCCATTATTTCTACACAACAAAACAATCAACTACAGGAAATTACATACGAAGAAATTGATTTAAAGAAAATTCACACTATTGAAATTGATTTATTAGGAAAATATCAAATCAAAAATTTTTTAACTGTAATTGAATCTTGTAAACAGTTAAGTAAAATAGGTTTTCAATTGAATCATGAAATTATTCAGAGAGCACTTAATCAAACCAAGAAAATAACAGGACTTTTGGGCAGATGGCAAATTCTTCAAGAAAATCCTATGATTGTTTTAGATGTTGCCCATAATAAAGATGGTGTTCTGCAAATCATTCAACAATTACAATCCATTTCTTATAACAATCTTTATTGCATTTTTGGAATGGTAAAAGATAAAGATCACGATGCAGTTTTATCTTTATTGCCAAAAACTGCTACTTATTTTTTTACTCAAGCACATATAGAAAGAGCTTTACCCTTTTTAATATTACAAGAAAAAGCAAGTAGATTTAATCTTGTAGGAGAAGGCTGTAATGATGTGAATGAAGCCATTCAAAAAGCAAAACTTTTAGCAAGTAAAGATGATTTAATTTTAGTTTTTGGTAGTGTATTTTTAATTGGTGAAGTAAATTATTAAACAAATTTGGAAGTAGACTTTATTATCATTGGTCAAGGAATTGCAGGTACTATGCTGAGCTATCAGCTATTGCAAAATAATTTTAGCTGTATAGTTATTGATGAAAGTAGACCCTTTACTGCAAGTAAAGTTGCAAGTGGTGTAATTAATCCCATTACAGGAAGAAGGTTTGTAAAGACTTGGATGATAGATGATGTAATGCCTATTGCAAAGCAGCAATATCAGGCCTTAGAAAACTTTTTGCAAATAGCAATATTTCAAGAAACTAAGGTTATAGATTTTCATCCAACACTTCAAATGCAGCAGGCATTTAACAAGAGATTAATCAAAGAAAAAGATTATATAACAGATGAAATTTCAAGTTCTACGTATCAAGAGTACTTTAACTTTCATTATGGCTTAGGAAAAATTGCACCTTGCTACCTGATTGACATCAACAAACTTTTATCTGCATGGAAAAAATATTTAATTGAACATAATATTTTAATTGAAGAGATATTTAATGAAGCTGATTTAGTTTTAGAAGACAATCAAGTTTTTTATAAGAATATAAAAGCTAAAAAAATTATTTATTGTAATGGGGTAAATGCTGTACAATCTAAATGGTTCAAACAACTACCTTTTGCTTTAAACAAAGGAGAAGTTTTATTTATCAAAATTCCGAATCTGCCCACAAATAATATTTATAAAAATTCTTTCTCTTTAATACATTGGAAAGATGATATTTTTTGGTTGGGGAGTAGTTATGAATGGAATTTTAATGATGAACTTCCATCTGAAGAATTTAAATCGAAAGCAATAAAGGCTTTAGACCAATGGCTTAAAATACCTTATTCAATTATTGATCATGTAGCAAGTATAAGGCCAACCAATACAGAACGCAGACCATTTATAGGCTTTCTACCACAACAGCCACAAATTGGTATTCTAAATGGCTTAGGCACTAAAGGCTGTTCATTAGCACCCTACTTTGCAAATGAATGGATACAAAACATGCTTCATCAGACACCAATACAGAAAGAAGCGAATGTGAATAGGTTTTAATTAAAAAAAAGCCATCTCTTACTGAGATGGCTTGAATAATTATTCTTTAGAAAAAACTAATCAAAATTTTTGTTAGAACCTACAGCTACAGTTTGAGCATTGTGTACACCTTTTTGTGCAGATGTGCCGTCAATTACATAAGCTACAATAGCAGATTTTGAAGAATTAGCCGTATAACTTGTTCCACTAGATGTAGTACCACTTAAAGGAATACTATAATTAAACTCCCAAATATTATTTTTTGTTTGAGCAGAACTTGGAATAGCATCACCAAAAATATCAGTAGCAGCTCTTCTCATTACACCATCATGTACAAAATTAGAAACTGGATTTGCACCACCATAGTAATAAGGTGTATAACCGCCACTTGGAGAATAATAATTTACTTGAGGATAAACTAATCCATTTTCAACTAAAGCTACTACAATTTTCATTGATTGGTCAGTAGTTACATTAAATTTCACTTTTACTTTACCAGTAACGTTTGTACCATTTATTGAGCTTTCAATAGCTAACCCAAGAGGTGCATATTTATTTAATTCAGCATCTAATTCACTGTTGCTTTCGCCCCATTTAACTCTTCTATTTAAAATAGCTGTTGGATAACCTGTAACATTAAAAGCAGTGTTGAAATTAGTATAATATTGATATTTATATGGATCAGTACCTCCCCCACCATGAATACCAATAACTATACAATTAGGTTTTGCTGCTTTATAAGTTTCTAATTTATAAGCAACTCTTGTACAGAAACCACACCAAGCACCTGTTACATCTTCAACAATAATTTTCTTTGAAAAAGGTGAAGGTGATGCTCCAATTACATTTAATGGCTTAGTTTCTGAAGGTGTTGAACCTTTTTTTGCAGTAATGTTATAAGTTCCTGTGCCTGTAGGAACAAATTTGCTTGAAACCAGAATACCATTGGCATGAATCTCTGAGCTTGATGTAACATCTGTTCCTGTTTTATCTTTAACAGTGATGGTTACATAATCAAATCCATTAAACTCAACAGTAGCTGAGGATAAAGTGATTCTTAATGTATCAGCAACAGTAGTTCCTGGAGTTCCAGTACCATTGTCACTTTTAGAACAAGAAGTAACAAATAAAATTGTTACTAATGAAAGTAATCCAGAATGAATTAGTTTTTTCATATAAAATAAATAAGTATTAAGTTCCGAAAATATGGGAAAAGTTTTTTATTAAAAACAAAAACAACTTATTTCGTAGAAATTTTTTTTATGTACAAAGTTTTTGTTCTTGTTCTTGTTTTTGCTTTTGTTTTTTCATATTCGTTTTCTCAAGCCCAAGACAATTTTCCATCTGTAAAAATAAAATCAGTAACAGGAAAAGAAATAGATTTTGCTGACTTAGGAGTTCAAAGTAAGGATACAATGGTGGTGGTTTCGTTTTGGGCTACCTGGTGCATTCCATGTATTGCAGAATTAGATAATATAAACGACGAGCTTACTACTTGGCAAAAAGCAAAACCATTTAAATTTATTGGAGTATCTATTGATGATTCAAGAACTGCAACAAGAGTTAAACCATTTATAAGAGGAAAGGGTTGGCAATTTGATGTATTACTAGATATTAATAGTGAATTGAAAAGAGCTGTAAATGTTACAGATGTGCCGCACGTCATCATCATAAAAAACAATCAAATTGTTTATCGCCATACAGGATATTTAGTTGGCCAGGAAGAACAACTATTCGAGAAAATAAAATCACTTTAAAAACTTACACACTGCTTATATGAAAAAAATATTATTGGTTTTACCAGTATTTTCAACTTTATGTGCCCTTGGTCAGCAAAACAACTCAAATATAAAAGGACAATTAAATGGTAGTTACGAAAACTATACACAATATTATTTGAATGATGAAAAAATTGGAGCATTTGCCCCACAAGATAGATTAGGCTCAAACAATTTTTTAAAACTTGATTATACTTATGGCAAATTGAGTGCAGGTATTCAATATGAAAGTTATTTGCCATCAATTCTAGGTTTTTATAGTGGCCCATTGAGTGGAAGTAAAATTGCAAATAAATATTTTAAATACACGGAAAGTAAATTCTCTGTTCAAGTTGGAGATTTTTATGAACAATTTGGAAGTGGTTTAATTTTTAGATCTTTCGAAAACAGACAAATAGGTATTAATAATGCTTTAGAAGGTATTAATATTTATGTTGAACCAACAGCATTTACCAAAATGAAAGCCATTTATGGTAAAACAAGAAATAATTTTGATTATGCCAATTCAACCACAAGAGGGGTTGATGTTGAATTTGATTTGAATAAGTTATTCGATCCAAATAAAACTAATTACAATTCTATTGTAACACTTGGTTCAAGTTATATTGGAAGATTTCAAGAATATACAGGACCAATGGATAATTATCCATCAACAGTAAACGCATTTGCAACAAGATTAGATGTTAGTAAAGGTGATTTTACATTTAATGCAGAATATGCATCAAAAAGTAGAGACCCACATTTATTGAACAATTATAGTATGGATAATGGAAAAGCTTTACTTATTAATACCGGTTTTACAAAAAATAATTTTGGATTTTTATTAACTGCAAGAAGCATTAAAAACATGGGTTTTAGAGCCGAAAGAGATGTTGAATTTGCTACATATATGCCAGTAAATTATGTACCTGCTTTAACCAAACAACATGACTTTTTAACTTCTAATATTTATGTTTATAACCCACAAGTTTTGGGAGAAACAGGTTTTCAAACTGATATATTTTTCAATATCAAACCAGGTTCTCCATTAGGTGGAAAATATGGTACAAAAATTTCTGCAAACTATTCTTACTATACCGAATTAAAAAACAACAAGTTTTTAAGTGCTGGAAGTAACAAATATTATAGCGATGCAAATCTGGAAATTAAGAAAAAGTGGAGCAAAAAGTTGGAAACAACATTAACCTTACAAAATATTTACTTCAATGCATCTGTAATATTAGCTGCTGGTCAAAATGATGTAGTGAGTAATGTTGTAGCTTTAAATACACTTTACAAATTCAGCAATCAAAAGTCAGTTAGAATTAAACTTGAACATTTAGATACAAAACAAGATATGGGAAGTTGGGCTTCTGCAATTGCAGAGTTTTCTTTCAATAGTCCGTTTGCATTTTATATAAGTGATTTATATAATTATGGTTCAACAAAAAATCACTTTTACAATGTTGGTGCTAGTGTAACTAAAAATGCAACACGTTTTAGCATGGCTTTTGGTAAACAAAGACCAGGGTTATTCTGTGTAGGTGGTGTTTGTAGATTTGTTCCTGCGGCATATGGTTTTACTGCAACACTTACTACATCTTTTGGAAACTAAAAATTAGTTTTATAAAAATCTTAAACTTTAGTTGCTTAAATTGCCTTTAAACGTTTTGAATTATGAAGAAGATTTTATTGTTATTAGTTATAGGATGTTTCGTATTAAGCTTTAACCAACTTAATGCACAAGTCATGGCACAAAAACCGGTTTGGATTACTATAAAATCGAGTAATATGAGGTGTTGGGAGTGTAAGGATAAATTAGAATCTTACATGAATACAGAAAGCAAGGCTAACTATGAAAGTGGTGTAGGCCAAATGAAGATTAATATGTTTAATGGAGAAATAAGAATTCTATATCATCCAGATCGTATAACTCCAGAAGATTTAAGAGTTATTATTAACAATGCTGGTTTTGATGCTGATGAAGAAAAAGCCACTGAGTCAAGTTATAAAAAACTTCCTCCTCAATGTAAAAGAAAAGAAGATGGTGGTGGACCATTAAAAGGCAAACCTTGCCATATGACTCCAGATAATTATTAAATTGTTTATTTTAAAAACCATATAACTATTTTGTGAAAAAGATTTATACCATAATTATTTTATTACTTAAATCTTTTACACTTTTCTCACAAATACCAACAGATAGTTTGGTACTTTGGCTAAGGGCCGATACTGGTGTTATTACTAAAGGCAATACAGTTGAGCAATGGCTAGATATATGTGGAAGAAATCATCATGCTTCAAAATCGTCTTCATTAAATGCTCCATTACTTATAAAAAATGAACTCAACAATTTACCGGTTATTCGATTTAATGGTTTAAACCAAACACTAGAGACAAATCCTTTTCAAACATTTACAAACAAAAGAGGAACAATAATAGTTGTTGCAAAATACTTTTCTCCAAGCAAATCAAATAGCAGTGGTGCTAATACTTTTATTTCAACTTATTTTGGAAATCAAATTACTTGGCAAACTTGTGCGGTAAACAATTTATTTATTTATTACGATGGAGTTGGTTCAACAGGTGCACCTATATCGGAAATTACAGAAAATGATTGGGAGGTTTTAACTTTATTAAGATTTAACGATTCAAGTTGCCAATTCTTTAGAAAAGGTGAGCCGAGAGTAAATTTTACAATCAATAACAATCAACCTACAATTAATAAATTAAAGATTGGCTCTAATGGAAAACTAGAAGTTCTTAATGGAGATATAGCAGAAATAATTATTTATAATAAAGCACTTTCAAATAATGAAATTAAAGTTGTTAACGATTATCTACTTAATAAATATCAAATTAAAAAACCAATCATTGTATTAACAAGTAACAAATGGTATTATGTAACTATTGGCTTAACTACAATATTAATTATATTATTAATTATTAAATATATAACCAATAAAAAATATAAACGCAAAATTGAAAAGCTCAAAACAGAAAACGAATTAAATATAGAACGACAAAGAATTAGTAGGGAAATGCACGACGACATAGGTGCTGGTTTAACTCAAATTAGTTTAATAAGCGAGTCCATTAAAAATAAGATAAATGCCAATGAAGAAGCTATTGCTATTGCCAATACAAGTAGGCAGTTAGTTAAAAGTATGAATGAAATAATTTGGAGCATAAGCAATGAATACAATACATTACAAGATTTATTAATTTATTTAAGAGAACAAATAAATTCTCTTTTAGAATTTTCAAACATAAATTATACTATAATTTTTCCTGAAAATAATATTCATTTCAAGCTAACGAGTCACCAAAAAAGAAACATTATTTTAATTGTAAGAGAAAGTATGAATAATGTTTTAAAATATAGTCAGGCAACAGAGTTAAAAATTCAAATTAAAGTTGAAGAAAATACTTTAAACATAACAATAAAAGATAATGGAATTGGCTTTGACCCTGCAGCAATCAAAAAAGGAAATGGAATTAAAAATATTAAATTTCGAATTAAAGAAATTAATGGAAGTTGTAAAATTGATTCAATTGTAGGTGATGGAACTCAATTTATATATTACATTCCACTGACTAATTCTACTACTTAAATCACATTTCGCATCCGTTCAATAATCCTCATATTTGAAAAATGAAAATTGATTCTTTAGCATTAATAGAAGATGATGATCAAATTAGAATGTACTTATCTCGTCAAATTCAATTAAATATTGATGTAAAGGAACTAAAGGTTTTCTGTGATGCAGAATCTGCACTTCTAGAATTAACAAAAAAGCCTGTAGAAATTGCTTTATTCGATATCAATCTTCCTGGAATCAGTGGAATAGATTGCATTCAGAAATTAAAACTTTTACATCCTAAAATGCAAATGATGGTATTAACTGTTTACGATAATACTGAGAACATTTTTAATGCGTTAAAAGCAGGAGCTGTTAGTTACTTACTTAAAAGTACTCCACCAGAAAAAATTTTAGAAGCCATTGAAGAAGTATATAAAGGTGGTTCACCTATTAGTAGCCAAATTGCCAGAAAAGTAATTGATGCTTTTGCAGTTAAAGAAAAAACCAACCAATGTTTTCAAGATTTAAGCAGAAGAGAGCAAGAAATTTTAGAACAACTTAGTAAAGGATATAGGTATAAAGAAATTGCAGATAAATTATATGTTAGCATAGAAACTGTAAGAACCCATATTAGAAATATTTACGAAAAATTACACGTAAATAGTAGAGTTGAGGCTTTAAAAAAAACAGGCTTACTTTAAAATTACTACTATTCTCACATTTTTTAATTATTAAGAGAATTAGAGATTTGTATAAATTAATTTTTATGCAAAAAAATCTAAATAACTTTTTCACTAAACTAGCCACTATTATTTTTCTTTTAATAAGTAATGCCGCTTTTAACCAATCAAAAAGTGTAATTACTGACTTATCTAAATCAGCAACAAAAGGACTTCTAGACGATGTTGTTTTAGAAAACAATGGCAACATTAGAGTCACTTATAAAATGAAAGTTGATAAAAAAAGTGATGAAGCCAAGTTCGAGGATTATGTTTTTGATAATAATTTAAATTTTAAAGGCATTGAACCTTATAAGGTTCCTAACGAGCCTAAAGTTGTTAAGCCCGATTACAACCTTACATCTTTAGCAGCTTATGTTGGAGGCAGCAATTCATTTAATGTGTTAAGCATGACTCTGAAATTCGAAAAAGAAGTTTGGGAAAGAAAATGGAATACAAAAAATCAGAAATATGATTGGGGTAAAAGACTTTCTAAAGAAACGGTTAAAATGAAAGACTCTGATGGTAAGTACAGAGGATTTGCAAATTACCCAAATGATGATGATGGTAGTCAATTTGTATTTGCAAGTCTTGAATCAAAAAGCGATGATGATGCTTTTGTAGCTTTATATGCTACAAACGACATGAATATTAAAGAAACCAAACTAACATTATCAGGCAGTTATTCTTTGGCCTTTTGCGGTCAATTAAAAAACACAAATGTTTTTGCAATATTTGCACCTAATAAAGGAAACTCCAATTCAAAATATGTATTCTATGAATTTACAAATAAAGCAGAATTAGTAGCATCTTACGAATTTTCAACCCCATCTCCTAATTTGGCAATTACAGATTTTTTTGAAGAAAAAGGTAATATTTATTTATTAGGTGGTTCTACAAAAGATAATGACCCCTATAATAAAGTTTTTACAAGTTATGCACCTATTGATAATCCTGGATATTCTACTTCAAAAAATGCTCAAATGTTTAAATATGAAAAGAGTATTAGAAATAATGATTTCGATAATTTTCATTTCATTAAATTATCAAATCAATCAATAGGTTTCATAAGTTCTATTCCAGTAAAATTATTAAAGTCAAAAATTAAAACACCACCAGCTTTTAAGAAAGGTGTTGCATTTAATGGAAATAAATTTATGTTTCAGAATTATGTAATAACGCCTAATAACGAGTTTTTAATTACAGGTCAATTATATGAAGCCAAAATTGAAAATGGTGGTACAAGCATTGCTAACAAATATGCAGAAGTGGTTTGCTTACATTTAAATAGTAATGGAGAATTAATTACTCAATATTGTGTTGACAAAGTAAATGACGATAGCAAGAGTGAATATTTTAGAAATAAACAAAATTTCATTTTAAGCTCTGATGGAAATACAATGTATTGGGAAATACTTGAAGTAAAAGGAACAAAATCTTATGATTCATGGATTGATGCTTATTTGGGAAATAAGTCATTAACAGGAAATCTATTTCCAAGAATTGGTAAAATTGATTTAAAGAATGCTTCATTATCTGATTTTGAGAATTTTGGTAATGATGGTAAATATCTTTTATACAAATACAATACTTCAATAATCTCGCCTGATAAAAAAACCTACTATTATTTCGGCCATGATGAAGATTATGAAAAGCTTTGGGTATCTAAATATCAATTCAATTAATCCAATTCAAAAACACAACATTATGAAAAAAAATATCAACCTATTTCTCTTATTATTTAGCATCACTTTTTTTGCATGTACAAAAGATAGTGGACAACCAACAACCCCATCAAACAATGATCCAAAAGATGGCACAATTTGGGTTTACAAACAAACATACTTTAATGAAGCCGGTTCAGTAACAGGCACTTCTAATGTTACATTTAAAGGTGTTAGTGTAACTATCTCGGGTTCTACTTGGATTAACTTAGTAAATCAAGCTAATTCTCAACCTCAAATTGCTATTCAAAAAAGAACAGATGGTTGGTGGTATATTACATATCCTTCATCGACTCCTAGTTTATGGTTTAAAAATCCTGCAGCTGTAAATGATATTTACCCTTATACTTATGGTACTTGCAAAGTATTAAGTATTACAGAAACTGTTACTGTGCCTGCAGGCACTTATACAAATTGTACACTTGTACAAGGTGACGATACTAATAGTAAAGAAGATGAATTTTGGTTTACTACTGCAGGACCTCTTTTAGTTAAATTTAATACTTATGATGAAAGAACAGGTGGGCCAGCATCAAATGTTTATAAAAAAGAAGGTATTGAATTAGTAAGTTATACTCCCTAGTTTTTTATTCAGTCATTTTATGAAAAGTTTAAATCCTGATTAATATATTAATTGGGATTTTTTTTATTTAAAAACTAATTATAAAAGTTAATCAATGTTTTAGTATTTACACAATTTGTTATCTTTCCGGCATAATTCATTTTAATGCGTTGTATTTTTTTTGCTGCACTTTTTCTACTCTCAACTTTTTCTTATTCTCAAAATAATAATGCAACCTTATTAGGAAAAGTTGTAGATGAAGATGATAGTCCTTTACAACACGTATCAGTTCAACTTTTAAATAAATCAAAGGGCACTTATACCGATGAAAATGGAAATTTTAAACTCATTATCCCTTCGAATAAATTAGTAGCTGTTGAATTTGTTTTTACAGGATTCATTACAGTTCAAAAGAATTTTAATATTAATGCTGGCAAAGAGGAGCAAATAAAAATTTTATTAAAAAAAAGTATCGACACTATTGCAGGTGTAACTGTTAAAAGTGATTTTGATAGAAGACAAAGTGGGTCTATTGCAATTGATCCTTCAAAAACTTTATTAAACCCATCGCCCAATAACAGCATTGAAAGTTTATTGAAATTCTTTGTAGGTAGCAGTTCTGAGCTAACTTCTCAATATTCTGTTCGTGGAGGTAGTTATGATGAAAACTTAATTTATGTAAACGATTTTGAAGTTTACAGACCATACTTAATAAGAAATGGACAACAAGAAGGCTTAAGTTTTATAAACCCAGAGTTAACTGGAAATGTAAAGTTTTATGTTGGTGGATTTCAAGCAAAGTATGGAGATAAAATGAGTAGTGTTTTAGACATCACTTATAAAAAACCAAAATCATTTGGTGGCTCTGCATATATTGGTTTACTTGAACAAGGATTGCATTTAGAAGGAGTTTCATCTAATAAAAAATTAAGCTTTTTAGTTGGGGTACGAAATAGAAGTAATAGAAATTTATTAAGTAGTCAACAAACAAAAGGAAACTATATTCCTTCCTCATCAGATATTCAGGGAATCATAAGTTACAACTTAAATAAAGCTTGGAATGTTGAACTTTTTGCAAATTCATCTAGTACAAAATTTTCTTTAGTACCAGAAGAAGCTAAACTTTCAACATCAGTATTTACTCCTGTATTTTCTGCTAATCTTGGTTTAGATATTTATTTTCAAGGTGCAGAAAAAGATAGTTACAGTACTAATTTCATTGGATTCACTGCAACCAACCAAGTCAATACAAATTTAAAACTAAAATATCAAGTCAGCTATTTCACAGATAAAGAAACTGAGAATATTGATATTACCGGAGCCTATCTTTTTGGCGAAAGAGATTTCGATAAAACCAAGGCAACATTCGGTTTAATCACAAATCCATTAGGTGCTGGAGTATTTCAGAATTTTGCTAGAAACAAGTTAGATGTTTCTATTTTAAGTGTTACCCAAAAAGGATATTTAGATTTTAAAAATCATAGAATTCAATGGGGTGCCAGTTTTGAACATCAAAATATTAAAGACAAACTTCATGAATGGGAGTATAATGATAGTGCTGGTTATTCCTTACCCTACAACCCTTCAGTATTAGCTTTGAATAAAGTTTTAAGAGGTCAGTCAGATTATAATGTTACTAGAACTACAGGTTTTATACAAGATAATATTATAGTCAGAGACTCGAACGATTTTGTAATAAATGCAGGTATCAGATATAATTTCAATACGCTTAATAATCAGCTTATTATTTCACCAAGAATTGGCATTTCGTTCAAACCAAAAAATTGGGTAAAAAATGTAATTCTCAAAGCTTCTGCAGGTGCTTATCATCAACCTCCTTTTTATAGAGAAATGAGAAGATATGATGGCACTTTAAATACAGCATTAAGGGCTCAACAAAGTTGGCAATTTAGTGCTGGATTCGATTATAATTTTCAATGGATGAACCGACCAGCAAGAGTTACAACAGAAGCTTATTATAAAACTATGAGCCAGATTGTGCCTTACGATTTGGATAATGTTAGAGTAAGATATTTTGGTGAAAACATAGCAAAAGCTTATGCTACAGGTATTGAAACAAGATTATATGCCGAGTTGGTTAAAGGTGCTGAAAGCTGGTTGAGTGTTGGCATTATGAATACCAAAGAAAAGATTGACAATTTTGGCTACAAAAACTATTACAATGCAGCAGGAGAATTAATCACTGCAGCAACACAAGATCAAACTATTGCTGATAGTTCATATACACAATTGGGATATTTAAGAAGACCCACAGATCGATTGTTTACAGTTGGTGTATTTTTTCAGGATTATTTAAGCACTAATAAAAATATCAAAGTATATTTAAGTGGAATTTATGGAAGTAATTTGCCTTATAATATACCGGGTAGTGTTAAATACAGAAATGCTTTAGTGATAGATCCATACATTCGAATTGATATAGGCTTTGCTGCCTTACTTTTAGATGGAGAGAAACAAAATAGAAGAAGCCACTCTCCTTTTAGAAAATTCCAGAACATTTGGGCAAGTTTAGAAATTTTTAATATCATAGACCGACCAAACACTATCAGTTATTTACTGATAAAAGATTTTCAAAACAATACTTTTACTATTCCAAATAGACTTACACCAAGAATGATTAATTTAAAATTAATTGCAAGGTGGTAATAATTAACGTTTTTCGTAAACAGAAAGTAATCGTCTTGTAGAATTTTGCCTACAAACAATTAGTTCATGAAATTAGTTCTTAGATATTCAATTTTACTGATTTGCCTCTTTCCTATTTTTTTAAGTGCTCAAAATTCTGGTAATCTTTCAGGCATAATAATAGATGCAAATAGCAAACAACCCTTAAAAGGAGTAACAGTTAATATTAAAGAACTTAATCAAACTACAATTTCAGATAGTTTAGGTAAATATAGATTCAAAAATATTAAGACAGCTGCATATACAATTACATCGTCTTTTCTTTCTTATCAAAATCAAACTAAATATAATATTCCTATTACCAGTGGAAACGAAAATGAGGTATCGTTTGAACTAATTCCAAGTTTTAAAAATATTGACGAAATCATTGTAAAATCGAGCAGAAGAACTGCACGAATTGCTTCTTTAACAACACCTTTAAGTGTTCAACTATTAACCACAGAAGAAATAAAAACCAACCCTGGAGGTAATTTCGACATCAGCAGAGTCATCAATTCTTTACCTGGAGTTACAGGTTCTGCAGGTAGTGTTGGAGGGTTTAGAAATGATATAATTGTAAGAGGTGGTGGACCAAGTGAAAATGTTTTTTATTTAGATGGAATTGAAATTCCTGTGATCAACCATTTTGCTACACAAGGTAGTGGAGGTGGACCAACAGGCATTTTAAACGTATCTTTTATTGAGGATGTAAAACTTTCTACAAGTGCCTTTGATGCAAGGTTTGATAATGCTTTATCTAGTGTTTTTGAATTCAAACAAAAACAAGGTAATACCAATAAAACGCAAGGTAATGTAAGATTGAGTGCTACAGAACTGGCAGCTACTTTAGAAGGACCACTTAATAAAAAAAATAATTTAACATACTTGGCATCCATAAGAAGAAGTTATTTACAATTACTTTTCTCAGCAATAGATTTACCTATTAGACCAAATTTTTGGGATTTTCAATATAAAGTCACCTATAAGCCCAACACAAAAAGCACTTTAACTTTTTTAGGTGTTGGTGCAATTGATCAATTTAGTTTTGGAAGTATTAAAACGCCAACTCAGGATAAAATATACACTTTAAATCAAGCTCCATCTGTTCAACAAAAAAGTTATACTGTTGGTACAAGCTATAGAAGAACTATTTCAAATGGATTTTTAAATATTGCTTTAAGCAGAAATTCACTAAATAATGTCATTGAAAAATATGATAATAATGATGCTTCTTCAATTAACAATTTAAGATACCTCATCAACTCAAAAGAAATTGAGAATAAGCTTAGAATAGATGTCAATAAAAATTATAATGCTGTAAAATTATCTTATGGAGCAGTGCTTCAATATGTTGAATATGATGCAGCTAATAATATAAGAGTGAGAGCACAAGTTGGTAGTCAACCAGAACAGCGATTACTATTTAATAGTAATATCAACTTTTTTAAGTTTGGAGGATTTGTACAAGCCGGCACAAGAATTTTAAATAATAAATTGGGAATTAATTTTGGAATAAGAACAGATGCTAATTCTTTTACAACCAACCATAACGATTTTATTGAAAATATTTCTCCAAGAATTGCATTCAATTATGTACTAAGTAATACTTTAAACTTAAATGCTTCAATAGGAAGATATACCAAACTTGCCCCATACACAATTTTAGGTTATAGAGACAATAATGGTTTATTTGCAAATAAGCATATCCCCTACATTAAAAACACACATTATGTATTAGGACTAGAATATTTACCAAAATCAACCACAAGATTTACATTAGAAAGTTTTTATAAAAAATATAATAATGTACCTATTACTTTAAGAGATGGTATTAACATAAATAATTTAGGAGCAGATTTTGGTTCAGTTGGAAATGAAGCCATTTCTTCAACTGGAGTTGGTGAATCGTATGGATTAGAATTTTTTGCTCAGCAAAAACTTACAAAGAAATTTTTTGGCATATTTAGTTATACATTTTTCTATAGTAGATTTAGTAATCTAGATGGTCAGTTAAAAGCAAGTTCTTGGGATAACAGACATTTAATTAACCTCACTTTTGGATATAAGTTTAAACGTAATTGGGAATTAGGTATTAAATATAGATTTCAAGGTGGTGTTCCATTTACTCCATTTGATCTAGCTGCTAGTCAACAAAATTTTTTAACTCAAGGACAAGGAATTTTAGATTATGCTCAATTTAATACCCAAAGATTAGGTAATTTTTCGAGTAGTGATTTTAGAATTGATAAAAAATGGAATTTTAAAAAAACAACTTTAGATATTTTTCTTGATGTTACAAATTGGTGGGCTGCAAGAGAGGTTGCTTATCCAAAATATAGTTTCGAAAGAGATTTAACTACACAGCAATTTAAAACTACAGATGGTCAACCTATAAAAGCAGATGGCAGTAATGGTATTCCAATTATATTGAAAAATGAAGAGGGGAATCTAATTCCAACGATTGGATTTATACTTGAATTTTAAACAAATAAGCCTGCATTTTGCAGGCTTATTTGTTTAATCAAAAATCATTATTTTTTAGGTACTGCTTGTGCATATTGATGTACCTCGCTTATTTTTCCTTGATCCATTTTGTAAACTTCATGCAAAGCAAGAGTTTCATTTTTTCCGTTTTTATAAAAATAACTTTCGTCTGCCCATTGCATTACCCATTCTGTTTTGTCTAAAACATTATCAATGGCATAAACAACTACATAAGTTTGTTTAGCACTATCCATCGAACTTCTCCAACCTTTGATAAAAGCTACAGCGGAATCTCTAGCAAGTTTTGTTTCAAATCCATCTGCTAAAGTAATTTTCATAGTGTCTGCTGTATATGCTGCACAATCATCTACATTACCTGAAATAATTGCTTTATTCCAATTCATTACAGTAACAACATTTTTTTGATTACCTGGAGCAGGATTTACTGGGTACATTACTTCTGCTGGAAGTTCTGCTTTAGCTGTATCATCCATTTTGTTAGTTGCTTCTTTTTCTTTACAAGACAAAAAGCATAGTAGACAAAAAGAAACAAAAAGAATCTTTTTCATATACAAATAATTTTGGTGAAAACTAAAGGTAAATGAATTCTAGAATTGGTTAAAGACTATTTTTCAGCAATAAAGAATAAATCGAGACAATTATCTTTAGCAGTAGCTACAAAAAAATCTGAATGATGAATACTGGAAACTAAAGTGTTATCAGCGTTCAACATTTTTTTTCTGTTCATTCTATTTAGAATGTCGAATGGAATTTGAAGGAATTGACGAGGCAACCTCCATTGTAATTTTAAAAAATCATATTTCATGATTTTATTTACCGACTCTTTATTCTTATTGTAATATTCCATTACTTTTTCATTGCCATAAGTTCCCTTGGTTTCAACAGATGAAAAGCTTTTCTGTAATAATGTTTTTAATTCAAGAATGCTGTATTCACGAATATGCCATGGATTGCGAGATAAACTCATGGGTTTATTTGGTGTTGTAACAATAAATTTTCCTCCAGGTTTTAATACTCTATGAATTTCTTTTACATAAGCTGAATCATTCGAAATATGCTCTATTACTTGAAAAGAAATTACAAAATCGAAGCTATTATCTTCAATTCCTGTTATAGGAGGAATAGTCATTTGAAGAAACTCAACATTGGTTAAATGAGCATTTTCTTCTTTAACTTTTGGGTCAGCAAATTTATCAATGGTAACAAATTGTGTTGCTTTAGGAGCAACTGTACTTATGCCATAACCACTGCCAGTACCAATTTCTAGTACTTTGCCATGAATAATTTTGGCAGTTTCTAAATATGCTAAAATGGAACGTTGATAAACATAATTATCACTTAAATCTCTATGAGAAACTCTTTCTGCTGTTTGAATCACTTAATCTCTTTTAATAATTTTAATTAACCTTCAATTGATAAACTCACCTTTACTTTTTCTTTCAACATTACTCTATACCATTTTTGTTGTTCTTCAACAACAATGGTATTTTATTTAAAATCTTTAACATCCAAATTTGCTTGTCTGCAAATTGAACGAAATGTACCAAATGGAATTTCTTTTCTATCAGCAGGAATAATAACTGTTAAAGTTGGGTTACCAATTTTTCTAAGTTTTATATGACTACCTTTTTGTGATACAAAAACAAATTCTAATGAATATAATACTTTTAGTATGTGTTCAGATGAATAAAGTTTAGGCATAACCTATTTCAGTATTAACTATCTCAGGTTTTGTAATTGAAGTAAAAGGTGCGTCATTATCTTCAAAATATAGTTCCAAAGCCTCTTTCAAATTATCTAATGCTTCATCTTTAGTTTCACCAAAACTTGAAACATCTACATTCAAACATTGGGCTACAAAAAATTTACCTTCTTGCCAAACAACATTATTTGATAGTATAGATTTCATAAAATCACTTTATTTAAAATTACAATTAATTTCTTAACCCATTAACTCACTCACTTTCACTTTTTCCTTCAACATTTCTCTTACAGTTTCAACAATTGCTTGTGCATCGTAATTGCATTCTCTATACAATTCTTTTAAACTACCATGTTCAACCAATCTATCAGGAATACCTAGCATTTTTACTTCTGCAGAATAATTATGTTGTGCCATAAATTCTAAAATAGCACTTCCAAAACCACCAATGGTTGTTCCATCTTCAATAGTCACAATTTTGTTGTAATTACTAAATACCTCATGCAATAATTCTTCATCAATTGGTTTTACAAAACGCATATCGAAATGTGCAGGATCAATGCCATCTGTTCTTAATTCTCTTATAGCAGCTTGTGCAAAATTTCCCGGGTGACCAAAAGAAAGAATAGCAATATCTTTTCCATCTTTTAGTTTTCGTCCTTTACCAATTTGAATTTCTTCGAAAGGATATTTTTCAGCCATGGTATCTTTTTGCAAACCTGCCATCACTCCTTCTCCTCTTGGATAACGAATAACAAATGGATTTTTTGTTGATTCTAATTGAGAAGTGTACATTAAATTTCTCAACTCTTTTTCATTCATTGGAGCTGAAACAATCATATTTGGAATACAACGGAAATAAGGAATATCATAACATCCATGATGTGTTGGTCCATCTTCACCTACCAATCCTGCTCGATCTAAACACAAGACAACAGGAAGTTTTTGTATAGCAATATCATGCACTACTTGGTCGTATGCACGTTGCATAAAAGATGAATAAATATTGCAAAAAGCCTTAATACCTTGAGTAGCTAATCCAGCACTTAAAGTAGCTGCATGTTGTTCACAAATGCCAACATCAAAAGCCCTATCAGGCATTTCTGCCATCATATATTTTAAAGATGAGCCACTTGGCATTGCTGGTGTTATTCCCATTATTTTATCATTAGATTTTGCTAATTCAATAATAGTATAACCAAATACATCTTGATATTTCATGGGTTGAGGAACATCAATTTTTTTCTTGATAATTTCTCCTGTTACTTTATCGAACAATCCTGGTGCATGCCATTTGGTTTGATCTTTTTCTGCCAACTCATAACCCTTTCCTTTTACAGTAACAATATGCAATAATTTAGGTCCGGGAATATTTTTTAAATCTTTTAAAGTATCTACGAGTTTAGTGATATTATGACCATCAATTGGTCCAAAATATCTAAACTTCAAAGCTTCAAATAAATTACTACTTTCACTCACAACACCTTTAACGCTGGCTTCTAATTTGCTTGCCATGCTTCTACTGAAGTTTTTACCAACAGGCAATTTACCCATAAGGTTCCAAACTTCATCTCTCATTTTATTGTAAGTTGGAGAAGTGGTGATATCTGTTAAGTATTCTTTTAAAGCCCCAACATTAGGGTCAATACTCATGCAATTATCATTCAAAATAACCAACACATCACTATCTGCAACACCTGCATGATTCATTGCTTCAAATGCCATACCAGCTGTCATACTTCCATCACCAATTATTGCTACACTTTTTCTATCTTCTTTTTTATACTTTGCAGCAATAGACATACCCAAAGCTGCAGAAATTGAAGTGGATGAATGGCCTACACCAAAAGTATCGTACTCACTTTCGCTTCTTTTCGGAAAACCACTTAAACCCTTGTATTTTCTATTAGTAATAAAATTATCTCTACGACCAGTAAGAATTTTATGACCATATGCCTGATGACCTACATCCCAAACTAATTGATCATAAGGAGTATTATAAATATAATGCAATGCAACAGATAGTTCAACAACACCAAGACTTGCAGCAAAATGACCACCATGAACACTTACAATATCAATAATGTATTGTCTAAGTTCTTCACAAACCAAATGCAAATCTTCTCGATTGATTTTTTTTAAATCATCGGGGTTATTGATTTTTCTTAAGAGTTCACCAGCTTCTATCTGCATAGTTACAATTTAGGTACAAAATTAAGGTATTACAATGGGCAATTTAAGTGCTTTTGCTTACGATATTAATTAAATTTTTCGAGTGTTTTACCAATTATTGCAACACACTCTAAAATTTGTTCTTTTGAAATTAATAATGGTGGTGCAAATCTTATTTTATCTCCATGAGTAGGTTTGGCTAAAAGACCATTATTCTTCAACTCTAAACAAATATTCCAAGCAACTTCTGAATTTTCATGATTAATTACAATTGCATTCAACAAGCCTTTACCACGAATAGTTTTAATTAAAGGAGAATTAAGTTTAGCTAATTCATCTCTTAATAATTGACCCATATTCTCAGCATTTTCTGCCATATTCTCGTCTTTCAAAACTTGCAAAGCTTCCATGGCAACTGCACAAGCCAAAGGATTTCCACCATAAGTGCTTCCATGTTCACCAGGTTTAATATTCATCATAATTTCATCATCACACAAAACAGCACTTACAGGTAAAACACCACCACTTAAAGCCTTACCTAAAATTAAAATGTCTGGTCGAACATTTTCATGATCACAAGCCAACATTTTACCAGTTCTACATAAACCAGTTTGAATTTCATCTGCAATAAATAACACATTATATTCAGTACATAGTTCACGAACCTTTGTTAAATAGCCTTCATCTGGTAATACTACACCAGCTTCTCCCTGAATAGGCTCAACCATAAATGCTGCTACATTTTTATCTTGAAAAGCTTTTTCTAAAGCAACTGTATCGTTATAAGGCACTAATTCAAAGCCTGGCATAAAGGGCCCAAAACCCTTGTAACTACTTGGATCTGTAGAGCTAGAAATAGCAGCTAAAGTTCTTCCCCAAAAATTACCATTGGCAAAAATAATTTTTGCTTTATTTTCTTCAATACCTTTTTTATCGTAACCCCAACGTCGAGCCAGTTTCACTGCTGTTTCCCCACCTTCAACACCTGTGTTCATTGGGAGTACTTTATCATATCCAAAATACGAAGTAATATATTTTGCATAATTTCCTAAAAGATTACTATGAAATGCTCTTGAAGTAAGTGTAAGTTTTTTTGATTGATCTATTAAAGCATTAATTATTCTAGGATGACAATGACCTTGATTGACTGCTGAATAACCACTTAAAAAATCGAAGTATTTTTTTCCATCAACATCGTACAAAAAAACACCTTCACCTCTTTCAAGGACAACAGGAATTGGGTGATAATTATGTGCTCCAAATTGTTCTTCTAATAATAAATAATGAGCTGTTTGCTCAGATAATTGTTGCGTTTGCATAACGATTAATTATGAGTTATGAGTTAAGAATTATAAATTTACGAGGAATATGATACAATTATGAAGAGAGTTCAATATTCATAATTCATCATTCAATATTACTAAACGTGGTGGTCTAAAAAATCGAGGTTATGAGATAGGAATTCCATGGCTGCAAGATAACCTTTTTTAGTTTAATATTTTACTGTAAAGTGTTGTTTGATCCTGAAATCTTTATTAAAAATTACAATTCCAATAAAAAATAAATCAATTGTTGCAGTTACTTTTTCATGTAGTTGCACATATTTCCAAGCAGTTTCCATTTCTTCACTCCAATGAATATCATCTAAAATAAAAATGCTTTGTTCATTAGATTTTGAAAGCAATTGATTGAAATAATTAATGGTGGGTTCATAACGATGATTGCCGTCGATAAAAGCAAAATCAACTTTATTTATTGTAGACAATACTTTTTCTAAAGTATTATCAAAATTTCCAACATTTAAATTAATATTTTTTAGTTGAAGCGATTCAAAATTTTGTTCAGCAATATTTGCAATTGAAGGCGCTCCTTCAAAAGTATAAACTACACTATATACGTTAGAAGAAGCCAAATATGATGTTGTAATTCCTAAAGAAGTTCCTAACTCAATAATGGTTTGAGGTTGATAATAATCAACAAACCTAAACAACAATTGACTATATTTTTTTGGCTTAAGTGATGATTTTGCAATTGCACTTATTTTCCTTTTTTTATTTGAAAGATTTTTTGAACCAGCACCAAAGTCTACTACTTCAATTTCAGTTTCATTTTTCAACAATAGTTTTCTGAGTTGTTCAATAGATTCAAATTGATAAAATTTTCTTTCATCTAATAAAACATCCTGAATTAAATTAAATACATAAGGCGAATGCATTCCATGACCTTTTCTATTACTAGCTGTAAGCCAATAATGACAATACTTTAAAGCCATTTTGAAATGAGAATACATGTACTATTATTGAATTAAGATTGATGATTTATGGATTGAGAAGGTAATTTTTTTGCAAAAAAAAGTATTGCATAAACCACAACAAACCATGAAAAATAATGAATGAAATTAAGATGAAAATTAACAAATGAAAAATTGACTAAAGTAAAATTAAATGAAGATGCTTTGTGAGCAATGATTTTAATAATTATGTCTGATAGCAAAAGAAATAACATTAGAATAGAAAGAAATTTATTTGCAACTAATTTCTTGATTAAAAATAAAAATGGCAGAACTATAATTAAAACAATTCTGATATGTTCCCAAGTAATTGAGTTGAATAAAACAGCATAAACATCCACTCCCATAAATTCAGCTATTTGTTTAAACCCATTTAAGTATTTTAATAACATAAAAGTTGAACAAATCAACATAACATTAACAGTGGCAGAAATGTTGTGTAGAAATAATTTTTGTTTTCCTTCTGTTATTAGTTGTAGCAAGATTAAACAAGAAGCAAGAATGACAAAAGCTGTATTAAAAAATTGCATGTAACTTATTTACGAATCCAAGTTTCAAAGGTATAATCGAAAGCATGTTTTTCATCCTTAAGATGATTTTCTGAGAAACTTAATTTCCAACCAGATTTATCAAAATCAAAATAAGCATCACCCTCAATTGTAGTATGTACTTTGGTTAAATAAATTTTACTGGCTTTATCTAAAAATTGATTATAAATTTCACTGCCTCCTATAACAAATATTTCTTTGTAATCGTGTTCCTTGGTTACAAAAAAAACATCATTAATATTATGGACAACCACAGCATTAGCTTTATATTTTTTTTGATGTGTTAAAATAATATTTACTCTACCAGGTAAAGGTTTTGAACCTATTGACTCAAAAGTTTTTCTACCCATAACTAAAGGCATTGCCCAAGTGGTTTGCTTAAAAAACTTCATATCATTAGGCAAATGCCAAAGCAATTGATTGTTTTTGCCAATTACATGATTTAGTGAAGAAGCTACTATGATTGAAACGTTCAAACTATTTAAGATTTAATATTGATTATTGATTATTGATTATTGATTATTAGAAACAACATTCACAATTTATAATTCATAATTTACAATTTATAATTCACTAAACTGCCACTGCAGCTTTGATATGTGGATGAGCTTGATAATTTTCTAGATTAAAATCTTCGAACTTAAAACTAAAAATATCTTTTATTTCAGAATTTATTTTCATGGTTGGCAAATCGAATGGCGTTCTTTGCAATTGAAGTTTGGCTTGCTCTAAATGATTATTGTATAAATGCACATCTCCAAAACTATGTATAAACTCTCCTGCTTCCATATCACAAACTTGAGCTATCATCATAGTTAATAATGCATAAGATGCAATGTTGAAAGGAACACCTAAAAAAACATCTGCACTTCTTTGATATAATTGACAAGATAATTTTGGTTTTGAATTTTCATCTTTTGCAGGAGCAACATAAAACTGAAACAATGCATGACAAGGCATTAGTGCCATTTCTTTTAACTCACCTACATTCCAAGCATTCACAATCATTCTTCTACTATCTGGATTGGTTTTGAGCTGATGAAGCACATCAGAAATTTGATCTATAGTTTCACCATTTTTTCCTGACCAGCTTCGCCATTGTTTACCATAAACAGGACCTAAGTCGCCATTTTCTCTTGCCCATTCATCCCAAATTTTTACACCATTTTCGTTTAGATATTTAATGTTAGTATCGCCATTTAAAAACCAAAGTAATTCGTAAATAATACTTTTTAGATGCAATTTTTTTGTGGTAACTAAAGGAAATCCTTTTTGCAAATCGAATCTCATCTGATAACCAAAACAACTTAATGTTCCTGTTCCTGTTCTATCAGATTTAGAAACGCCATGATCTAAAATATGTTGAAGTAATTGATGATATTGTTGCACTTTTTAAATTGTAAATTATAAATTTTAAATTATAAACAAATATTGCAAATAATTTACAATTTACCGCTAACAATTTATAATTGAAATTTATTTCTTTCTTTTAAAATCTCCACGTTTCCAAGCCTTAATAAAATCGGCCCAAGCTAAAGGATTAAGAATATTTTGAGGAGGAATTTGACCGGCATAATAATATTTCACAGCTTGCTGACGAAATTGAAAATTAATAGCTTCTCTTCCATCTGCTGGTAATGTAGCCATTAAAGCTCTAAGTTTACTTTCTTCTGTATTTTGTCGTGCAATTTCATAAGCATCATCATCAACTCTGGTATTTGCAAAATCTCTTTCAAATTGCTCACGAGTTGGTTTTGCTTTAATAATAGTTGCAGGTAAATAGGCAGTATCATCTACCAATAATTGAATTACACTGTATTGATTCTCTGTTAAGTTAGATGGGATGGTGATTGTTTTTTCTTTGAATCCTACACTACTAAAACTTATTTTATCTCCTTTTAAGACAGCAATTGAAAAAACACCAAATCCATTAGTTATGGTACCTCGCCCTTTTCCTACAACCACAACACTAGCAGCAGGCACAGCACGTAAACTATCTGCAGTCATTACAACTCCATAAAGTTGAATTACACTATCTTTTGGAGTTTGTGCTGTTGCATTATAAATGCTACTGCATAAAACAATTATCAATAAAAAAATAAATTGTACAACTTTTTTCATAATACGCAAAAGATAAATGTTCAACAATAAACAAAGTAAACTACTCAGGTGTTAAATTTGCACACACAAAAGCTTTTTAACAAATAATTTTTAAAATAAAATGACCGAAGCCGATATTCTAAAAGCACTCAGTAATGTACAAGAACCCGATTTAGGTAAAGACCTTGTTACTCTGAATATGATAAAAGATATTGTGATTAAAGATAATGAAGTTTCATTTACCATTATCCTCACAACACCAGCATGTCCAATGAAAGAAATGATGAAAACTGCTTGTGTAAATGCAATAAAACTTTTAGTTAATAAGGAGGCTATTGTTCAAGTAAACTTTACATCTAAAACAACAACCAATAGAAAAGATGATAAAGTTTTACCAGGCGTAAAAAATATTATTGCTGTAATTAGTGGCAAAGGTGGTGTTGGTAAAAGTACAGTAGCTGCCAATTTAGCTATAGCTTTATCTGCTGGTGGTGCAAAAATTGGTCTAATGGATGCTGATATTTATGGACCAAGTGTACCCATTATGTTTGGTGTGAGGGGAGAAAGACCTATGATGAAAGAAGTTGATGGAAAGGGTGTAATTATTCCTTTAGAAAAATATGGAATTAAATTAATGAGTATTGGATTATTGGTTGATGAGAAAAATGCTGTAGTTTGGCGTGGACCCATGGCAAGCAGTGCCATTAAACAATTTGTAACTGAAGTAGATTGGGGCGATTTAGATTATTTAGTTATTGATATGCCTCCTGGAACTGGAGATATTCATTTAACCATTATGCAAACTGTTCCTGTAACTGGTGTGGTAATTGTAACTACTCCTCAAGATGTTGCTTTAGCAGATGCAAAAAAAGGAATTGCCATGTTTGGGCAAGCTCAAATTAATGTACCTATACTAGGTTTAGTAGAAAATATGGCTTACTTCACTCCTGCTGAATTGCCAGAAAATAAATATTACATTTTTGGTAAAGAAGGTGGAAAAAGACTAGCTGATGAATACGATTTAAGTTTCTTAGGTCAAATTCCTTTGATTCAAAGTATTAGAGAAGCTGGAGATTCAGGTACACCAGCAATGGCTAATACCGATGAACTCTCTAAAGAAGCTTTTTCGAACTTTGCAGGAAATGTAGTGAGAAATATTGCCATAAGAAATGCCAATCTGCCTCAAACTAAGATAATTGAAATGGTAAATTAAAATTACATTTTGAATCCTGTTCACATTTATACAGATGGTGCTGCAAGAGGTAATCCTGGCCCTGGAGGTTATGGAGTAGTAATGCTTTGGGGTGAAAAAAGAAAAGAAATTAGTGCAGGCTATAGATTAACTACAAACAATAGAATGGAGTTGATGGCTGTTATAGTTGCTCTTCAACATCTTTCAAAAAAAAATATACCCATAACCATTTTTACAGATAGCCAATACGTTGTTAACAGCATTGAAAAAAAATGGTTGAACAATTGGATTAAAACTAACTTCAAAGGTGGTAAAAAAAATAAAGATTTGTGGTTACAATATCATGAACTCTCTAAACACTTTGATATTAAAATGAAATGGGTAAAAGGTCATGCAGAAAATGTTTTTAATAATCGTTGCGATGAACTAGCTACTACAGCTGCAGATGGGAAAAATTTACTTATTGATGAAGCCTACGAAATAGAAAATAAATCAACTAAATTATTATAAAAAGATGCAGCACAAAAGTAGAATGAGTTTGATGCCAGTAGTTTTTGCACTATTATTTTTAGTGGGTTTAGCTATGGGCTATGCTTTAAACAATAAAGCAGGTGGAGGTAGTATTTTTAGTAAAAACAAGAATACTACTTTACAAGAAATATCTAACCTTATTCAAGCAAAGTATGTAGATCCTATTGCAGTAGATAGTTTAAATGAATATGCTATAGAAGAAATGTTACGACATATAGATCCTCATTCAGTCTACATTCCACCAATTGACTTACAAGCTGTAAATAATGAAATGGAGGGTCAATTTGTTGGCATAGGAATAATTTATGATGTAATTGATGATACCGTTACTGTAATTAATGTATTAAAAAATGGACCAGCCCTAAAAGCTGGAATTTTAGTTGGAGATAAAATTTTAAAAGCAAATGATACTATTAACTTGGTGAACAAAAATCAACAAGCAAAAGAAATACGAAATTATTTACGTGGAAAAGAAGGTTCTAGTGTTAAAATCTATCTTAAAAGAAATCAACAATTCAAAGAAGTAAATATTACAAGAGCATCAATTCCTATTCCTTCAATAGATGTAGCTTATAAATTAGATTCAGTAACAGGTTATATCAAAATCAACAAATTTGCTGAAAGAACTTATGAAGAGTTTATGCAAAGTTTAGAAGCTCTTCAAAAACAAAAAATGGATAAACTCATCATTGATCTTAGAGAAAATGGTGGTGGATATATGAGTGCTGCAACTGCAATAGCAGATGAATTACTAGCTGGTGATAAACTTATTGTATATACACAAGGCAACAAATCTGAAAGAGCAGTATTTCAATGCAAAAAAGAGGGCTTGTTCGAGAAAGGAGAATTAATAGTTTTAATAGATGAAAACTCTGCTTCAGCCAGTGAAGTATTAACTGGTGCTTTGCAAGATTGGGATAGAGCGACTATTGTTGGTCGTCGTTCTTTTGGAAAAGGTTTAGTACAACAACAGTTTAATTTAAGTAATGGTGGAGCTATAAGACTAACTGTTGCCCGTTATTATACTCCATTAGGAAGAAATATTCAAAAGCCCTACACTAATGGTGTTGAAGCTTATAAAGAAGAAGTTTTACATAGATTTATAGATGGTGAATTGTCGAATCAAGAATCTAAGTCGTTAGTTGGAAAACCTGTTTATAAAACGCCTAAAGGGAAGTTAGTTTATGGTGGTGGTGGAATTATTCCAGATTATTTTATTCCAATTGATACCATTCTTATGGATACCTCAAAAAGCAATTATAAATTGATGATGGGATTTAATAAATTTATTTATCAATATTTTTTTAGCCACCAAATTGAACTAAAAAAGTATACCAATTACAAAACTTTTTATCAAACTTTTAAATTAACTCAAGAAGATTGGAGAGCAATTGAAATCAATGCTAATAAGCATAAAGGATCTGAAATATATTTATCTCCTGAGTTAAAAGTTGTACTAGAACAAAAACTAAAAGAGCACCTAATTAAACTACTTTTCAGCACTGAGGAATATTATAAATACAAAAATCTAAATGATGCTTTTATAAAGAAGGCAACAATGTTGAATGATTAATCATTCTTTACAAGTGAGAAAATTGCACTATCTAAAAATTTGCCATTAGAAAAATAATTTTCTCTGAAATAAGCTTCTTGAACAAACCCAAGCTTTAGCAAAATTTGTCTTGATGCTTCATTTACTGGATTAATATTAGCCTCTATTGAATGTAAATTAAGTTGATTGAACCCAAAATGAATTACGCTTTTTAAAGATTCAAGCATAATCCCTTTTCTGTGAAAAGTAGGATTTAAAATATAACCTATCTCTGCTCTAAAATTTGGTTTATCCATTTTCCAAAAACCAATAGTACCAATAAGTTTATGATCTTCTTTTAAACATATTGCCCAAGTAACTCCATCTTTTTTTTCATAAACTTCATCTATCACTTTAATTAAATTCAAAGCATCATCATACGAAGTTGCAATAGGTCGATCAATATATTTCATCGCAGATTCATTTGATCTAATGACAAATAAATCTGCGACGTCTTCTTTTACAATTCTTCGTAAATAAAGTCTTTCTGTTATTAATTCAGGAAAGTAACTAAAATCGTAAAGTGGCATAAAAATTATTTAAACATGGTTTCAGCAATAACAATACTTTCTGGTTTGCCAACATCAATTAATTTATCTTTTGAATGGTTATAAGCCAATATTGTATTAGCTTTCAACAAATCTAAATACACATCTACCAGTGAAAATTTTCCAGTTTGGTTAATTAGTGATATTAATTTTGATTGCATAATTTGTATTCCACTAAATGCTAAAGGTTGATGTTTTGCCTCGTCAAATTGCTCTACTCCTCTTACTTGTTTAGTGGTATTATTCATCCAACCACAAAGTTTTTGCTGTGTGTTAAATAAAAAATATCTCGAAGTGTTTCGTTCTGTAACTGCTAGTGTTGCTAGAACGTTTTTAGTTATATGGAATAACAACATTTTGTTGATATCTAAATTAGTGAGCATATCAACATTCATCACCAGAATATTTTCATAACCCTTAAAAAAATGCTCAGCTTTTTTTAAACCGCCACCAGTTTCTAATACTTCTTCTGTTTCGTCGCTAATGAAAACTTCGCTGCCCCAACCCTTGTTTTCATTAATTATATTGATGATTTGTTGAGGGAAATGATGAACATTTACAACTACTTTTCTAATATTAAATTGTTGTAGATATTCAATATTGTGTTGTAACAAAGTTTTTCCATTCACCATTGCCAATGCCTTAGGATGCTTATCAGTAAAAGGTTTTAATCTTGTTCCTAATCCTGCTGCAAAAAGCATGGCTATCATTTCCTTTTCTTGTTTCATGTAAATTATTTAACCCAATTTTCTTGGTTAAGATGCTTAAGTTCTACTTTTAATTTATACTTATTTTTTAAATGTCTTGCTGTTTGTTCAGCAGCATAAACACTTCTGTGCTGACCACCAGTACAACCAAAATTAATTTGCAAATGTTCAAAGCCTCTATTCAAATAATCTTCGACATTAATATCAATTAAATCCCACACACTATTTAAGTATCTGTTCATTAGCGTTTCTTGTTCAAGATAATCCATTACTGGTTTATCTTTTCCAGTCAACTTTTTATACTCATCTTTTCTGCCAGGGTTTAAAATGCCTCGCATATCAAACATAAAGCCTCCTCCATTTCCAGAATCATCTTTTGGTAACCCTTTTTTATAACTAAAACTATTGATTTCAATTTTTAGCTTTGTTGATTCATTTGCTTTTGTTGGGGTAAACTTTTTTATGGTAAGATTTGAGGTAACAAACTGTAATATTTTATCAAACTCTGGTGTATTTAAACCCAGATTTTTGTTTTCAATAAAATATTTAAGATTTTGTAAAGCCAAAGGAATACTAGCCAAAAAATGAGCTTTTCTTTCGAACAAACCTCTAAAACCATAAGCCCCTAACACTTGCAATAACCTAATTAATACATAACCATAATATCGGTTGATGAATGTTGATTTATTAACTGAAGATTGCAGCAGTTGTTCTAATTCTTGGATATAATAATCTAACAATTTTTCTTTCCATTCATTACTTAATTCGGCCTTTGCCTGCCATAATAAACTTGCTACATCATATTGTAAAGCACCTTTCATTCCACCTTGATAATCAATAAAATAAACTTCGTTATTATTTACTAAAATATTTCTACTTTGAAAATCTCTGAACATGAAATTTTTATATTCTGCATGATCTAAATAATCAGCTAAAATTTCAAATTCCTTCAGTAACAATTGTTTATCGTATGGGAATTGAAGTGTATCTAAAAAATAATATTTAAAATACAACAAATCGGCAAGTATGGCTTCTTTTCCAAATTCTTTTGCTGTAATACATTGGTTATAATCAAAATTTTTATCTCCTTTAATTTGTAATGCTACCAAATGCTTTAAACTCTTTTTATACAAATCAAAAACAGAGTCAGCATGTCCTTGATTTTCTATATAACTCAATAAACTTTCAGCTCCAACATATTCTTGTAAATAAGCTGTATGGTCTTCGTTAATTTCAAGTATTTTAGGTGTATTTAATTGTTGCTTTGCAAAATGATGACTACAATAAATAAAAGCTTTATTCTCTTTAATATTTAAACTAAAAGTGCCAATCACTTTTTCATCTTCACTTGAAATAATGTAATAATTTCTGTCGCTGCCACTTTGAGGAATTTTAGTAATACTATCTGGATACTTGCCTTTATACTTAAAATACAAATCGTTTAAAATAGAAATATGTTCTTGCATGGTTCAACGAAAATAATCAACAAGTTTTAATTTCATCATCTTGCTTTTTTAGTTAAATCAGAAAAGAATAGGAAAAACTAAAATCCTTTGATGCTACAAAAGCAATTTGCCTTAATTTCACGGCCTGAAATAATTAATACAAAAAGCTTGAATGATTAAGCTTTCAAAAACAGCAAAAGCATATGGCAGAAGTGATTTTAATGCCCAGATTAAGTGATACCATGACAGAAGGTGTTATTGCAGAATGGCATAAAAATGTAGGTGATACCGTAAAAAAAGGTGATGTTTTAGCAGATATTGAAACTGACAAAGCCACTATGGAATTAGAAAGTTACCAAAATGGTACTTTATTGCATATTGGAACTATTAAAGGTGGTAAACTTCAAGTAAATGATTTATTAGCCATTATTGGAAATAAAGGTGAAGACATTTCTGAACTTATTAAAGTAAAAGGAACTGCTGAGGTTGACACAGTTAAAGAAACACCTAAAGTTGATAATTCAAATGTTACATCAAAAAATGTTTCACTGGATATTAGTGCCATGGAAGAAGTGGTATTAATGCCAAGATTAAGTGATACCATGACAGAAGGTGTTATTGCTAGTTGGGTTAAATCAGTTGGTGATTCTGTAAAAAAAGGAGATGTACTTGCTGAAATTGAAACTGATAAAGCTACTATGGAGCTTGAGAGCTATAAAGATGGGGTTCTTTTATATCAAGGAGCTCAAGCTGGAGAAAAAATTCAAGTGAACGATTTACTTTGCATTATTGGCAAAGCCGATTTAAATATTGAGCCTATTATTGCTGCATCAAAAAATGGTTCAGCTACATCAGCGACTAATGAAACAGCACAACCAAACCAAACTGTAGCAAGTTCAGCTAAAGAAACTACAAGTCCAACTCCAACAATTCAAGAAGTAGTTGTTAATACAGGTAGAATTTTTGTTTCTCCTTTAGCTAAAAAATTAGCTGAAGAAAAAGGTATAGATTTAAAATATGTTAAGGGAAGTGGAGATAATGGAAGAATAGTTAAAGCTGATATTGATAGTTATAAAGGAGAAAAAGTCAGTGCTTCAGTGAGTCAGGATTCAACAATCACCAATCAACCATTCAATCCATCAACTAATTCCTATACTGATGTTCCTGTAAGCCAGATGAGAAAAGTAATAGCAAAACGCTTAAGTGAAAGTTTATTTACTGCTCCTCATTTTTATTTAACCATGAGTGTAGATATGGATGAGGCTGTTAATGCAAGAAAAAAACTAAACGAAGATGCTGATGTAAAAATCAGTTTTAACGATATGGTTATAAAAGCTACTGCTATGGCTTTAAGAAAACATCCCAAAGTAAATAGTAGTTGGTTGGGAGATGTTATCAGACAAAATAATCACATTAATATTGGTGTAGCAGTTGCAGTAGAAGAGGGATTATTAGTTCCTGTAGTTAAGCATGCAGATCATTTAAGTTTTAGCCAAATAGGTACTCAGGTTAAAGATTATGCACAAAAAGCTAAAGATAAAAAATTACAACCAAACGATTGGGAAGGCAACACTTTTACCATTAGTAATTTAGGTATGTTTGGAATAGAAGAATTTACTGCCATCATCAATCCTCCTGATAGTTGTATTTTAGCAGTTGGAGGTATTAGTCAAGTTCCAGTAGTTAAAAATGGCAATATAGTTATAGGCAATGTTATGAAACTTACTTTAAGTTGCGATCATAGAGTAGTTGATGGAGCCACTGGTGCATCTTTTTTACAAACTTTAAAAAGCTATTTAGAGCAGCCTTTAAAGATGCTAGCATAACATTTTCACATACAAATTCATTACAAAGCCACAAAAAAAATTGTGGCTTTTTTATTTCTATTATTATCCTCATTTGTTATTAACTCAAAAAAAACTTAATTTTTTGCACATCTAATAACAAAAACACAATATAAAACGTTCTAATAGAGTATAGTTGATCTGTAAACCCTTGTTTATGAAAAAACAAATTCTTATTTTATTGTCAATAGCTTGCATTTCAAACTCTTATGCACAAAGTTATACAATAAAAGGTAGTTTAACCCCTACTAAAAACAGTGGAATAACCATTTTACCCAACTCTTCTATTGTTGATCCTAACGAAAAAACTACAAATTTTGTTGAGAGAAAAACTCCTCAAAGAGTCTATAAAACTTCTCTGCAACCACAATTAATAACAATTGGACCCGGAACAGTTGTTCTTCCAGTTAAAGAGTACAATAGTTATTCAAAGGAAACTATAACCTATAGACCTAATTATGAACTTAAAGCAAATACCTTTAATGATAAGTTAACACAACCACCTATTGTAAAAAAAGAAGAGCAAGTAAATCCGCCTAACAATAATAGTTTAAGACCATTAACAGAGCCAACAAAATTATTGGTCACTGAAAACCCGTTGACAGACAATATAGACTTTAGAAGTCTTACTGATGTAACTACGCCTTTGAATAATGCCTCAACCGAACTAACAAGTTTAGAGCCATTGACTGCTTACACACCAAACTTTAAAGAAAAGGAAACCATTGACCCTGCTTTAATTAAACAACCAGAACTAACTGCTTTAACTAATGGAACAGAAAAAAAAGTTTTAGGTAGAACATTACCTGAATTAGCACCTATTGAAGCTGGTACTAAAACTGTTCAAAAGAATTCAGAATTAATTTTACCTGAACTTGCTCCTATTGAAGGAGGAATTTCAAATCAAAAAACTTCTACTGGCATTCCAGAATTAGCACCCATTGAAACAGAACAAAGTCAAAGAAGTTCAAGTGGTTCAAAAGGCTTAACCATTCCAACAGGTGTTAAATTGAGTTCAGAAAAAGGCTCTTCATATATTTTTAAACCGATTACTATAGTTGAACAAAAACAAAATACTAGTTCAACAACAGATTATGTACCTTATAGAAATAAGCCATCAGCAGGTGGAGGTTTTGTGTTGCCCGAATTAGCTCCTATTGAAAAAGAAAGTGCAGCAAAAGATAATGTAATACCTGCTTTAGCTCCCATAGAGAAAATGGAGGCTGCAAAAGAGATCGCTATTCCAGAATTAGCTCCTTTACCTAAAGAGAATAATAATTTTGAAGCAGGAATTCCATCATTAGCACCATTAAGTGGTGAGCATTACCAACAACCGGTTAAAACAAATGCTTCCAAAAAGAATGCTCCTTGCGTTCATGTTCATGCACCAGATTGCCCATGTTATCATGCTCCAACTGTAACTAAAACTACTCCTAAGAAAAAGTACACTTCATCAAAAAAGAAAACTACTAGTAGTCCTAAAGTAATATATGTATATAGAGATGCTCCAAAACCTGTTCAAACTACAGAGAGAATTGTTTACGTTCCACAAGAACATTATGTAGAAACCAAACAAGAAGAACAAGAACAAAAACAAGAAAAAATATTGTATAGAGATTATACGAATGCTTACAACAAACAAACACAACAAAACTCAAAACCAGTTGTAACTACAAAACCTGGAAATTTACAAGAAGCTCAGAAATATTATAACCCTAGTAACTATGCACAAGGGTTAACAGCTGGACCTACTTCTGGAGATTATCCAATGACTAGTAGTAATGTAGATGCCAATATGAGATATACTTTTCATGTAGGTGAAAGAGGAAAATATGGAGTGAGTGTATATAATGATGTATGTTATATTATGTTATCTCAAAATGGAAAAGTAATTGAATATCGTTCATCTGCTGATCCACAATATGGGAAACCTAAATTAAACTTTTTTGGAGCTCCAACAAATGTTGCAGGAATACCCATTGAATATAATTACAATAGAAGTGTAAGTAAAATTGGAAATGTAAAGTTTGAATACGATTTTGAAGGTTTCTTTAAAAAGGTAGGTCCATCAAATGTATTATATACCTCGAAATCTAGCATTTCAAATGTTGATAATATTTATATAAGATATGATGGCTCTGGTAATGTGGCAAGTGTTGACCCTAATATTGGGTTAGTGCAATTGAATAATCCTATAAACTAAAAATTAATTATTGGAGAAGCCGTTAGATTCTTATTGTTTCTTTCGGCTTTTTCTATTATAGAAAAGTCTGATAATATTAATGCCTTATCCTTCTTTACACAAACATCATGTTCAAAGTGAACAGAAGGCTTACCATCAGCAGTTTTTACAGTCCATCCATCTTCAGCTGTAAATACATCTTTGGTTCCCATATTAATCATGGGTTCAATGGCCAGTACCAAATTCTCTTTCATTTTTGTACCGGTTCCTCTTCTGCCATAATTAGGCACTTGAGGATCTTCGTGTAAAGATTTACCTAATCCATGACCTACTAATTCACGAACTACACCAAATTTATTTTTAAACTCTGTGTGTTCTTGAATGGCATAAGAAATATCTCCTATCCTATTATTGACGGTTGCTTTTTCAATGCCCTTGTATAGACTTTCTTTAGTAATATGTATTAATCTTTTTTCCTCTTCACTAATTTCTCCAACTGCAAAAGTGTAAGCATGATCGCCATGCCATCCATTTAAAATAACACCTAAATCTATAGAGACAATATCTCCTTCTTGAATAGGATTATTGTTTGGGAAACCATGTACTACAACATCATTCACACTTGCACAAATGTTATGAGGATATCCATGATAACCTAAAAAAGAAGTTTTAGCTTTATGATCTTGTACTATTTCAGCACAAAGTTTATCAATATCTAAAGTAAGCATACCAGGCTTTAATACTTTAGCAACTTCGGCCAAAGTATAACTTACCAGCATGGCTGCAGCTTTCATTAATTCGATTTCAGCATTTGTTTTATAGTAAATCATTGTACAATATTAAAAAAATAAACCTGTCAGAAAATCTAACAGGTTTGATAAAAATATTTTTAAATTAGATTTTAAATAGCAGAAGAAGTTACTCCTTGTCTACCCATAACTCTTCCTGTATTCATCAATCCATCATACTTTTTCATCAACAAATGGGTTTCAATTTGTTGTAAAGTATCTAAAATTACACCTACCATAATTAATAAACTTGTTCCGCCAAAAAAAGTACTAAACTGAGCAGTTGCACCTAAACGTTGAGCTAACCCAGGCATAATACCTACAAAAGCTAAGAATATAGCACCTGGTAAAGTAACTCTATCCATGATTGTACCTATATAATCTGCTGTTGGCTGACCAGGTTTAACACCAGGAATAAATCCATTGCTTCGTTTTAAGTCTTCTGAAATTTGATTTGGATTGAAGATTAATGCAGTATATAAGAAAGTGAATCCAATTACCATAATGGCATAAATAATCATATACCAAATGTTACTATGATCGTTAAATATCCTTGTTATACCTTTAGCAGACTCAATATTGGTAAAAGAAACTAAAGTTGGTAAAAACATAATTGCTTGAGCAAAAATGATAGGCATAACACCTGCACTGTTTACTTTTACAGGTAAAAACTGACGAGAACCAGATAAATCTAAGTTTCTGCTACCTACAATTTGTTTAGCATAACTTAATGGAATTTTTCTTAACCCTTGAACTAAAACAATTAAACTCATTGTAATAGCTATTAAGATGAAAATTTCAATTAAGAAAATTAATAATCCACCACCAGCTTTTTGACTTTTAGCAGTAAACTCTTGTATTAAACTTTGAGGGAAACGTGCTAAGATACCTACCATGATTATGATAGAAGTACCATTACCTAAACCATTGTCTTGAATTCTTTCTCCTAACCACATTACAAATAAAGTACCTGCTGTTAGAGTTACTATTGTAGTGAATGTAAATAATACACCTTGCAACATGATAGCTTGTGCATACCCCCCTTGAGGAGCAGTTAAATAAGCTACATAAGCACCTGCTTGGAATGCAGTTACAATAACTGTTAAGTATCTAGTCCATTGATTAATTTTCTTTCTACCACTTTCGCCTTCACTTTGTACTTTCTTTAACTGAGGTACTAAAATAGTCATCAATTGCATGAAGATTGAAGCAGAGATATAAGGCATAATACCTAATGCAAAAATAGATGCTTGAGAGAAAGCACCACCAGCAAAGGTGTCGAATAAACCTAATAAACCTTTATTAGCAGCTTGTAGTTTAGCATCATCCAATAAATTAGGATTGATACCAGGAAGTACAATGTGCGACCCAATTCTATAAATGAATATTAGGATAAGAGTGAAAGTAATTTTCTTCTTTAGATCTTCTATTGACCAAATATTCTTAAGCGTTTGTATTAATTTTTTCACTAGTTAGTATGTTGTAAGAGTTAATGCCTTAAACCAAAAAAGGTGCATCACAGATGCACCGCAAATTTGTGGAAATTATTTAATAATTTCAACTTTTCCTCCAGATGCTTCAATTGCAGTTTTAGCTTTTTCGCTAATTGCATTTACTTTGAAGTTGAGGCTAGTTTTAATTTCACCAGTTCCTAATATTTTTACTTTGTCGGTTCTGCTAATTAAACCATTAATGTAAAGGTTTTCTAAAGAAAATTCGCTAAACGAATATTTTTCTTGTAATTGATCAATTTGTCCCAAGTTAAACACTACAAATTCTACACGGTTGTTATTTTTAAAACCACGTTTTGGAACACGACGTTGTAAAGGCATTTGACCACCTTCATGTGCATTCTTACGTTGGTAACCTGTACGAGCTTGTTGACCTTTATTACCTTTAGTTGCTGTACCACCTTTACCAGATGCTTCACCACGACCTAATCTTTTTTCTTTGTGAGTTGAACCTGTAGCAGGTTTTAGAGTATGTAATTTCATTTTTTAAAACTTAACGCAGTTCCCTACAACTGCTCGCTTAATAAATTTTGAGTTCTGTTAGGGAAGGAACTATAATTGTTCTACTTTAATTAAATGGCTTACTTTATTTACCATTCCAAGAATTTGAGGAGTAGCTTCTACTTCTCTACTAGCGTTCATTTTTCTTAAACCTAAAGCAATTAAAGTTTGCTTTTGACGCTCAGATCTATCGATTCCGCTTTTTATTTGAGTTATTTTAATTTTTGCCATTTTTATGAGTTTAAAGTTTAAGGTTTAAAGTTTAAGGTTGGAAAACATCCAACTTCCAACATAAAACTTCTAACTTAATTTATCCGTTGAATACTTTGCTTAATTTAACATTTCTATCTTTAGCTACAGCAATGGGTTCTCTTAAGCTAGATAATGCTTTAATAGTAGCTTTAATTACATTGTGTGGATTAGCCGAACCTAAGCTTTTAGCTAAAACGTCAGTTACTCCAGCACTTTCTAATACAGCTCTCATAGAACCTCCTGCAATTACACCAGCACCATGTGCAGCTGGTTTAATTAAAACCTTAGCAGCACCAGCTTTACTAAATTGTTCATGAGGAATAGTACCGTGCATGATAGGAACTTTAACTAAATTCTTTTTTGCATCTTCAATACCTTTTGTAATAGCTTCTTGAACTTCTTTAGCTTTACCTAATCCTTGTCCAACAATACCATTTTCGTTTCCTACAACTACTAAAGCTGAGAAAGAAAAAGTTCTACCACCTTTAGTAGTTTTAACAACACGGTTTATGGCAACAACTTTATCTTTTAACTCTAAGTCTCCGCCAGCTTTAATTTTATTATCTATTGATTTTGACATAATTATTTTTGATTTATTGATTTATTGACTGATGATTGTGAACTAAAAAATCAACAATCATACAATCATCAATTTAAAATTGAAGTCCTCCTTCTCTTGCACCATCAGCAACAGCTTTAATACGACCATGGTATAAGTTACCACCTCTATCAAAAACTACTTTTGTGATACCTAATTCAGTTGCTTTACGAGCAATTGCTGCACCAACTAATTTTGATTTTTCTGTTTTATTAACTTTTTGAGCAACTACATCTTTTTCTTTTGAAGAACATGCTGCTAAAGTAACTCCATTATCATCATCAATTAATTGTACATAGATATCAGTATTACTTCTAAATACAGATAATCTTGGCTTTGAAGCTGTACCAGATACTTTTTTACGAATTCTGTATCTGATTTTCTGTCTTTGTTCTAATTTAGTATTCATTGTTTATATTTTATTTTCCGATGCTGCCGGAAAAATTATTTATTATTATTTACCTGCTGCTTTACCTGCTTTTCTTCTTAATACTTCACCAGCAAATTTCACACCTTTTCCTTTGTATGGTTCTGGTTTACGTAAGCTTCTTAATTTAGCACAAACCTGACCTACTAATTGTTTATCTGATCCTTCAATTGTAATTGTTGGATTTTTACCTTTTTCAGTAGTAGTTGTTACTTTTAATTCTTTAGGAATTTCAAAAATAATATTATGAGAATAACCTAAAGCTAAATCTAAAACATTACCATTATTAGCAGCTTTAAAACCTACACCCACTAATTCCATAGTTTTTACATATCCTTCAGTAACACCTTTTACTAAGTTACTTACCAAAGAACGATATAAACCATGCATAGCACGATGACGAATTTGATCTGTTGGTCTTTTTACCAAAACTTCTGAACCAGCAACTTCAATAATCATATCTCTATCGATTAATTGAGACAATTCTCCTTTAGGACCTTTTACAGTTACAACATTATCTTTTGATACATTAACTGTAACACCTGCTGGTAATACTACTGGTTGTTTTCCAATTCTTGACATAGTCGATTTTTTATTTTTTATTCAGATAATTTGTGTTCAGCCACGACTTGAGGCTTAATTGTCAAATCATCAACACGTTTATTATTTTTGTTTAGCTAATATAGCATAGTACTTCACCACCAACATTTTGAGCTTTAGCTTGTTTGTCGGTTAATACACCTTTTGATGTACTAATAATAGCTATTCCTAAGCCATTAATTACTCTTTTAATTTCAGAAGGTTTTGCATAAGCTCTTAAACCTGGACGGCTCACTCTTTCTAAACTCTTTATTGCAGGAGTTTTAGTTGCTGGATCGTACTTTAGAGCAATTTTAATTAAACCTTGCTTGTTGTCGTCTTCAAATTTATACTTCAAGATGTAACCTTGATCGTATAAAATTTCAGTAATCCTCTTTTTTAAGTTAGAAGCAGGAATTTCAACTAGTCTGTGACCAGCCATTTGTGCATTTCTAATTCTTGTTAGTAAGTCTGCTATAGGATCTGTAACCATAATAATTTTGTAATTTCTTTTTACTTAATTTCTAATTTTTAATTAGATGTTTTTTGTTGGATGATTTTACCAACTAGCTTTTTTAACTCCTGGAATTAATCCATTTAAAGCCATATCTCTAAACATTATTCTCGAAATTCCGAAATAACGCATATAGCCTTTAGGACGACCAGTTAATTGGCAACGATTGTGTAAACGCACAGGTGAAGCATTTTTTGGAAGTTTATCCAAAGCTGCATAATCACCAGCTGCTTTTAATTCTGCTCTTTTTTCAGCAAATTTTGCAGCTAATCTTTCGCGTTTTGCTTGTCGTGCTATTATTGATTTTTTTGACATGTTTTAGTTCTATTTAATTTAAAAAACTATGTTCAGTTTTATTGATCTTTTTTATTTGTTCCTTTAAATGGCATTCCTAATTCTTTTAATAACTCAAATGCTTCTTCGTTGTTTGATGCAGTAGTTACAAAAGTGATATCCATTCCAGTAATTTTATTTACTTTATCAATATCAATCTCTGGAAAAATGATTTGTTCTGTAACCCCTAAAGTATAATTTCCTCTACCATCAAAAGCTTTATCAGAAATACCTTTAAAATCACGTACACGAGGTAAACTTACACTTACTAAACGATCTAAGAATTCGTACATTTTTTCACCACGTAGTGTAACTTTTGCTCCAATTGGCATACCCTTACGAAGTTTAAAGTTTGAAATATCTTTTTTACTTGTAGTAGGTACTGCTTTTTGACCTGTAATTTGTTCTAATTCGTTAATGGTAATGTCAATTAATTTTTTATCATTAACTGCACCATTAACACCACGGTTGATACAAATTTTTTGCAATTTAGGAGCTTGCATTACAGTTTTGTAACCGAATTTTTTCATTAAAGCAGGAATTACATCTTTTCTGTATTTTACTGCTAATCTTGGAGTATATGTTGTAGCACTCATTGTTTTCTTTTTAAATCTTTCTAATTAAGTAAAGTGAATGATTAAATTACGCTTCCACTTTTCTTACTAATTCTAACTAGTTTACCATTTTCTCTGGTACGAGTAATTTTAGTTGCTGCTTTTGCTTTAGCATCCCATAACATTACATTACTAATGTTTATTGGGGCTTCAACTTTTACAATACCACCTTGTGTATTTTGTGCAGTAGGTTTTGTATGCTTTGTTGCAATAGCAACACCTTCTACAACAACTTTAGCTTTATCTACTAAAACTGATAAAACTTTACGTGGTTTTGTTAAGTCTTTATCATCACCAGCAATTACTACTACTTCGTCGCCTTTTTTAATGTTAAACTTTGGTTTAAATCTTTTGTTCATTTTAACCTCCTACTCTCTTAAGAGAGATTTATTTTTATTAAGTAGTTACTACTAACTACGATTTGATTTGTTTATAGTACTTCTGGTGCTAATGAAATAATTTTCATGTAGCCTTTATCTCTTAACTCTCTAGCTACTGGTCCAAAAATACGAGTTCCTCTAGGTTCATCTGAGTTGTTTAATAATACTACAGCATTATCATCAAAGCGGATATAAGAACCATCTTTTCGTCTTAATTTGTTTGTAGTACGAACAATAACTGCTTTAGAAACTGTTCCTTTCTTAATACCTCCAGCAGGGATGGCATCTTTAACAGTAACTACTATTTTGTCACCAATTTTAGCATAGTCTTGACCGCTATTGCCTAGTACTTTAATACAAAGTACTTCTTTTGCTCCACTATTATCGGCTACATTGAGCCTACTTTCTTGTTGTATCATTTTACAATTTTTTGTCTTTGGGTTTTGGTCTTTGGCCTTTAATTTTTAATAACTTTAGACTAAAGACAAAATTCGAATGACTGATCTTATTTTGCTTTTTCTACTACTTCAACTAGTCTCCAACGCTTTGTTTTGCTTAAAGGACGAGTTTCCATAATTTTAACTACATCACCAATAGTGCACTCATTTTTTTCATCATGAGCATGAAACTTGGTAGTTTTTTTAACGAACTTACCATACATTGGGTGTTTTACTTTTCTTTCAACAGCAACGGTAACAGTTTTGTCCATTTTGTTGCTGGTAACTGTACCAATTCTTGTTTTTCTGAGATTTCTTTCCATATTATTGAAAGTTTGCCAAGTAGTTTTTAACTAACTTGAGCTGATTATTTTCTTTTACTTAATTCTGTTTGTAATCTTGCAATGTCTTTTCTTAAAGAACGAATCATCATTGGGTTCTCTAATGGTGTCATAGCATGTGCAAAATGTAATTTCTTTAATCTTAATTGATCTTCAGAAATTCTGCCTTTAAGTGATTCTAAGCTAATTTCACTTAGGCCTTCATTTTTATTTACTTGTTTCTTTGCCATTGTTCTAATTTGTTATTTCGACAACTATATAATTAGTTAATTATTATTGTTGACTAATTTATTTTATGCTTGTAAATCTCTTCTAATTACAAACTTAGTTTTGATAGGAAGTTTTTGAGCTGCTAGGTGCATTGCATGTTTTGCAGTTTCTTCACTTACACCATCGCATTCAAAAATAATACGTCCTGGTTCTACTACAGCTGCCCAAAACTCTGGGTTACCTTTACCTTTACCCATTCTCACCTCAGCTGGTTTACGTGTAATAATTTTATCAGGAAATACTCTGATCCAAACATTACCTTCACGTTTCATAGCACGAGTCATACTTTGACGAGCCGCTTCTATTTGACGATTAGTTAACCAAATAGGTTCTACTGCTTTTAATGCATATGAACCGAATGATATAGAAGCACCTCTTTTAGCTACTTCTCTAATACGCCCTTTTTGTTGTTTTCTATGCTTACTTCTTTTTGGTTGTAACATCTTTTTTAATTTGATAATTTAACAATTCGACAATTCGGCAATTAATTTTTTTGCATTGGCAAATTGGCTAATTGAACTATTGGCTAATTACCTTCCTCTTCTTTCTCCTCCACCTCTTCTTTCTCCACCTCTTCTATCATCTCTTCTATCGCCACCACTTCTTCTATCTTGTGGAGCTGCAGAATCTTTTCCTGAAATGAAATTTGGATTTAAATCTCTTTTTCCTAAAACTTCACCTTTGCAAATCCAAACTTTGATACCGATTTTACCGTAAACTGTTTGTGCAAAAACATTAGCGTAATCAATATCCATACGGAAAGTATGTAATGGAGTACGGCCTTGTTTTAATTCTTCGCTACGAGCAATCTCAGCACCATTTAAACGACCACTTAATTTAACTTTAATTCCTTCTGCACCCATTCTTAAGGTAGAAGCAATTGCCATTTTAGTAGCTCTTTTAAAGTTGATACGATTTTCGATTTGACGAGCAATAGTATCTGCAACAATTGTTGCATCTAATTCTGGACGACGAATTTCTAAAATGTTAATTTGAACATCGTCTTTACCAGTTAATTTCTTTAATTCTTCTTTAATACGATCAACCTCTCCACCACCTTTACCAATAATGATACCTGGTTTGCTAGTGTGTATAGTAATGATTAGTTTTCCTAATGTACGTTCAATAACAATTTTAGCAATACCACCCTTGTTAATACGTGCCATTAAGTATTTACGGATTTTTTGATCTTCAATTAACTTGCCAGCATAGTCTCTGCTATTGCCAAACCAGTTACTGTCCCATCCACGGATGATACCTAATCTGTTACCAATCGGATTTGCTTTTTGACCCATTTTGTTTATTTGATAATTTGGTAATTTTTAATTCTTTTTATCTACTATTAAAGTAACATGATTACTTCTTTTTCTAATTTTATATCCACGTCCTTGTGGTGCTGGTCTCATTCTTTTTAAAACTCTACCACCATCTACAAAGATTGTTTTTACAGCTAAGCCACTATCTGCAGCACTAGCACCTTCATTTTTTTGTTCCCAGTTATTAATTGCACTTTTTAACAATTTTGCTAAAGGTTTTGCATTATGCTGAGGGTGGTGTTCTAAAATTGCTAAAGCTTTTTCAACTTCCATACCTCTAATAACATCGGCCAATAAACGCATTTTGCGTGGACCTGTTGGGTAATTATTTAATTTAGCTACTGCTTCCATTTTTATTTAGTTATGAATTTTGAATTTAGAATTTACATTCTTAAATCATTATTCTTAATTATTAATTATTGTTTACTTCCTGAATGACCTCTGAAATTTCTAGTTGGTGCAAACTCTCCAAGTTTGTGACCTACCATAAATTCTGTTACATATACAGGAATAAATTTATTTCCGTTGTGTACTGCAAAAGTGTGGCCTACGAAATCTGGAGAAATTGTACTTCTACGACTCCAAGTTTTAATAACACCTTTTTTTGCTTTTCCCTCATTCATGCCTAAAACTTTACCTTCTAAGTTGGCATCGATATAAGGACCTTTTTTAATTGAACGACCCATATTTTAATTTTCAATTTGTTCTTTAGATTTCTAAGGAACGGTTATTATTAATTAATTTTAGTTCTTACTGATTTTTTTACCATCACGTCTTTGGATAATTAATTTATCGCTAGACTTTCCTCTTGTTCTTGTTTTTTCTCCTTTAGCATATTTACCAGTTCTGCTTCTTGGATGACCCCCTGAAGCTCTACCTTCACCACCACCCATTGGGTGATCAACTGGATTCATAGCTACCCCTCTTGTTCTTGGACGAATACCTTTCCATCTATTAACACCTGCTTTACCAGCTTGCTCTAAGTTATGATCACTATTAGAAGTTACCCCTACAGTTGCATAACAGTTTACCAATACTTTTCTCAATTCGCCACTTGGCATTTTAAGAACTGCATATTTTTCTTCTTTATTGGCTAATTGAGCAGAAGTTCCTGCACTACGAGCCATTTTACCACCTTGTCCAGGTTGTAATTCAATATTATGAATATTAGTACCTAAAGGCATATTCTTCATTGGTAAAGAATTTCCAACTTCTGGTGCTACATTTTCTCCACTCATTACTGTTGCTCCAACTTGTAAACCTTGAGGTGCCAAAATGTATCTTTTTTCACCATCAGTATATTGTAAAAGAGCAATAAATGCAGTTCTATTCGGATCGTACTCAATAGAAACTACTTTAGCTTCCATATCGCGTTTGTTACGCTTGAAATCAATGATACGATATTGTTTTTTGTGACCACCACCAATATATCTCATTGAACGACGACCATTTGAATTACGACCACCTGTTCTTTTCTTTGGTTCAGTTAATGTTTTTTCAGGAACATTAGTTGTAATTTCTTCGTAAGCGTTACCAATTCTCCAGCGAGTTCCTGCTGTCATTGGTTTGTATTTCTTAAGTGCCATTTCTTTTTATTTTAATCTGAAGTTTTCACTTCTTTTTGTTTGCAAATTTTGCGGTATTGCTATACCATTCTTTGAGTTAATTATATATTGCTATATAAGTCTATTGTTTCTCCTTCAGCAATAGTAACCATTGCTTTTTTGTAAGAAGATTTAGTGCCTTGAATATATCCTGCTTTTGTAAAGCGGCTTTTATTCTTAGCTGGAGCAACTGCTGTGTTTACACTTTTTACAGTTACACCATAGAAATTTTCAATTGCTTTTTTAATTTCTAATTTATTAGCTCTTTTATCTACTTTAAAAGCATAACAACTTAATTTAGTTTGTTGCAAATTGGCTTTTTCAGTTAAGATAGGCTTGATTAATATTTCTGCTTGTTTCATTTAAAATCAGTTTTTACAGTTACGAATTATGCTTCAGTTTCTGCTTCGTTAAAAATCTTTGCAGCATTTTCAGTAATTACTAAAACATCTGCATTCATAATATCGTATGTGTTAATATCAGCTAATAAAGTACTAGCAATATTTGGAACGTTACGAGTGCTTAAGTGTACATTATCGTTGTACTCAGCTAAAACCAATAAAGATTTTTTGTTAGCAACATTCAACCCTTTCATAATACTTACCACTTCTTTTGTTTTTGGAGCAGCAAATACTAAATCTTCAACCACAACAATTGCAGCATCTTTAGCTTTATAACTTAAAGCAGAAATTTTAGCTAAATCTTTTACTTTACGGTTTAATTTAATATCGTAAGCATGAGGTTTTGGTCCAAAAATAGTACCACCACCTTTGTATAAAGGGTTACGAATATTACCTTTACGAGATCCACCAGTACCTTTTTGCTTGTGTAATTTTTTACTAGAACCTTTTACTTCAGCACGAGTTTTTACTTTGTGTGTACCTTGACGTTGAGCACCCATATATTGCTTAACAGCTAAATACATTACGTGGTCGTTAGGATCTACACCAAAAATTTCTTCTGGTAATTCAACAGTTCTACCTGTTTTTTGACCCTGTATATTTAAAACATCTACTTGCATCTTTTATCTTTTTATAAACCTTGGCGGCTTTATTAAAATTATTTTTGAATTAAAACGATTGATCCGTTATGACCAGGAACTGATCCACTAACTAAAATGTAATTTTGTTCTGGAAATATTTTTACAATTTTCAATCCTTTCATTTTTACTCTATCGCCACCCATTCTACCAGCCATTCGCATACCTTTAAATACTCGGCTAGCATCTGATGAGTTACCAATAGAACCTGGTGCTCTTTGACGATCGTGCTGACCGTGAGAAGCTTCACCAACTCCAGAGAAACCATGACGTTTTACAACACCTTGGAAACCCTTTCCTTTAGAAGTACCTACGATTTCAACATCTTCACCTTCAGTGAAAATATCTAAACCAATAGTTTCGCCTAAAGCTTTTGCTATTGAGTAGTTACGAAATTCTTTTGTAAATTTTTTAGGAGCTGTATTGGCTTTTGCGAAGTGATTAATTTCTGCTTTAACAGAATGTTTTTCTTTTTTGTCGCCAATAGCTAATTGTAGTGCGTTGTAGCCGTCTATTTCTTGGGTCTTAATTTGAGTAACCACATTAGGTGTCGCCTCAATAATTGTGCAAGCTGTTTGCTTTCCGTCGGCAGCAAAGATGCTTGTCATCCCAATTTTCTTTCCAATAATACCTTTCATCGTTTTGCGGTTTTAATAGCCCCGCTGAGGTATGGAGGACATTCTGATGATGAATATCAGAATTCAATCCTTGTTCGCCATCGACCTTTTCTATGGTTTTCCTGCTAACCAGCAAGAAGTAGAAGTACCGATGGTAAACAAACCTCGAAGGGCCTGTTTATATGTTGCCGAGACATATAATTAAAATATATGTGTCTCGATTTATTTAATTGATCAGAGCTCTTTTTTGCACTTGGCATTGAGAGATGAAATACTGGTATAAAGAACTTAAGTGTTTATGAGTAAAAAACTCAAAGGCTACTTATGCCTTAATTTCAACCTCAACACCTGAAGGTAAATCTAATTTACTTAGAGCATCTACAGTTTTTGAAGAAGAAGTATAAATATCCAACAAGCGTTTGTGTGTGCAAAGTTGAAATTGTTCACGACTCTTTTTATTAACGAATGGAGAACGTAATACAGTAAAAATTCTTTTACGTGTTGGCAAAGGAATAGGTCCTGTTACTACGGCACCTGTGCTACGAACTGTTTTAACAATTTTTTCTGCAGATTTATCTACTAAATTGTGGTCGAAGCTTTGTAATTTAATTCTTATTCTTTGTGACATATACTTTATACCATTTTTTCAAATGGAGTGCAAAAGTAGGGGTATGATTCATACAAACAAATTTTTTATTAAAGTATTTTTTCAACATGACAATTCTAGCACTAAAGACTTAAGTCTAAGTTATCCACTTATTAGATTATTTCAAATTAAGATATATTGATTATTAATTGCAATAATTTATTTTTTAAATAGAAGTTTATTTTAAACAGTGGAATAAAGTTGATATATAAGAGTATAGATCATTGCCCTAATTAAAAAAAATATTAACATGCTAAGCTCAATGATATCAATACTTTAATAAGATTTTATTCAAAAAAATTATTACATAATAATTCATCATTAAAAAAAAATCTGAACTTGGTAAAAAAAATCTTTACATAATATTGCAATTGATATGTGAGGTTTTGAAAATATATTTAAAACAACATTACAACATATAGTAACCTGTAAATAGGATTAAATCTTAGAAAAATAATGGCAAAAAATTTATTGATAGTAGAGAGTCCAGCAAAAGCAAAAACAATAGAAAAAATTCTAGGTAAAGACTTTTTAGTGAAAAGCTGCTTTGGTCATATCAGAGATTTGGCAAAAGATGATATGGGAATAGATATCAATAAAGGCTATGAGCCCACATATATTGTGTCTCCAGAAAAACAAAAAGTGGTTTCAGAGTTAAAAAAATTAGCAAAAAGCTCTGAAGAAGTTTGGTTAGCATCGGATGAGGATCGTGAAGGAGAAAGCATTAGCTGGCATTTAGCTGAAGTTTTGGGCTTAGATGTTAATAAAACAAAAAGAATTGTATTTCACGAAATTACAGCACCAGCCATCAAAAAAGCTGTTGCTTCTCCAAGAAAAATAGATATGAATTTGGTGCTTTCTCAGCAAGCACGTAGGGTTTTGGATAGATTGGTTGGTTTTGAATTAAGTCCTGTGTTATGGAGAAAAGTGGGCAGACAACAAGGTTTAAGTGCTGGTCGTGTTCAAAGTGTTGCTGTTAGATTAATTGTAGAAAGAGAAAGAGAAATCAATGCTTTTAATATTGAGAATAGCTTTAAAGTTGAAGCATTTTTTACTGAAACTGATATCAATCAAAAAGAAATTACGTTTAAGGCCGAAGCCAACAAGAAACTCACCGACTTCAATCAAGCTGAAGCATTCTTAAAATCCTGCACAAATGCAAGCTATAAAGTAAGTTCTATTGATATTAAACCTGCAAAAAGAACGCCATCAGCACCATTTACCACTTCTACCCTACAACAAGAAGCCTCAAGAAAATTAGGTTATGGTGTTAGCAAAACCATGCTAATTGCACAACGTTTATACGAAGCTGGTCATATTACTTATATGAGAACTGATAGTGTTAATTTAAGTGATACAGCCAGAGCAGATATTCAAAACCAAATTGTAAATAATTATGGGGAAGAATATTTTCAATCTAGAAGATATAAAAACAAAAACGATAGTGCCCAAGAAGCACATGAAGCTATACGTCCAACATACATGAACAATAAAACCATTGTTGATGATGAAGGAAGAAGATTGTATGAGCTCATTTGGAAAAGAACAATTGCTTCTCAAATGAGTGATGCAGAATTTGAGAAAACAATAGCAAAAATTGATATTTCAACTAATAAAGAGCAACTTACTGCTACTGGTGAGGTTTTAAAATTTGATGGCTTTTTAACTGTTTATATGGAAGGTAAAGATGATGAGGATGATGAAGAAAATGAAGGTATGCTTCCTCCTTTAAAAGTGAATCAGAGCTTGACTTTTAGCCATATGAATGCAACTGAAAAATTTACAAAACCTGCTGCTCGTTATACAGAAGCCTCACTTGTAAAAAAGATGGAAGAGTTAGGTATTGGTCGTCCTTCTACCTATGCACCAACTATTTCTACTATTATTAAAAGAAATTATGTTGAAAAAAGAGACAAAGATGCCATAAAAAGAGAAGTTAGAATTCTTACCTTAACAACTACTCAAGAAATTCAAAAGCAAACTATTCAAGAAAATACAGGTGCCGAAAAGAGCAAGCTTTTTCCTACAGATTTAGGTAATGTTGTTACAGATTTTTTAAAGCAACATTTCGAAAATGTAATGAATTATAGTTTTACTGCTCAAATAGAACAAGAGTTCGATGAAATTAGTGAGGGTAAAAGAGTTTGGCATAAAATGATTGATAGTTTTTACAAACCATTTCACGAAGACATTGAACATACTTTAGAAAATGCAGAAAGAGCAAGTGGTGAAAGAGAACTTGGACTAGACCCTGAAACACAGAAAAAAATTATTGCTCGTATGGGCAGATTTGGACCTATGGTTCAAATGGGAGATACAGGAGACGAAGAAGAAAAGCCAAGATTTGCTAAATTAAAATCAGGGCAAAGCATTGAAACCATTACACTTGATGAAGCATTAGAGTTATTTAAATTACCTAAAACAATTGGTGAATATAATGGTCAAGAATTGACCATCAACCTAGGCAGATTTGGACCTTATGTAAAATATGGAGATCAATTTGTATCTATACCAAGAGGTGAAGATTTAGATGATGTAGATGTAAACAGAGCCATTGAATTAATTGAGCAAAAAGAACAAGCAGATGCTCCAATAGCTACTTATAAAGAATTACCAGTAACAAAAGGCAAAGGAAGGTTTGGTCCTTTTATTAAATGGAACGATTTATTCATCAACATACCAAAAGCCTATAATTTCGATAATCTTTCTCAAAGTGATATTGAGGAATTAATTGAAAAGAAATTAGAAAAAGAAGCCAATAGATACATTCAACAATGGCCAGCAGAAAAAATTTCAATTGAAAATGGTAGATGGGGCCCATTTATTCGTTTTGGCAAAAACATGTTGAAACTCACCAAAAAAGCCGATGGAACTAAACATACAGCAGAAGAATTAGCTGTTGTTGGTATTGATGAAGTAAAGAAAATGATTGAAGAACAAATGCCAGATGCTTTTAAAAAGAAAACTGCAACAAAGAAAAAAGCTGCTAAGAAGAAGAAATAGTATTTAGTATTTAGTAGTAAGTATTTAGTAATTTGGATTTGTGGTTTGGGTATTGAGATTTGGGGTTTGGGAATTAGGAATTAATGTAAAATAGTCTATATAAAAATAAAAAATCCCAAATTGGGACTTTTTATTTTTATAAATTATCTTCAACAATTAATATTTTAATTATCGACTATCGACTATCGACTTTTTAACACATTAGCCATTGTAATTCCGATATCAGCAGGACTTGCAACAACATGTATGCCACACTCTCCCATGATTTTCATTTTTGCTGCAGCAGTATCATCTGCACCACCTACTATAGCACCAGCATGTCCCATTCTACGACCTGGAGGGGCTGTTTGACCAGCTATAAATCCAACAACTGGTTTTTTAAGATTGTCTTTTATCCATCTTGCAGCATCAGCTTCCATGCTACCACCAATTTCACCAATCATAATGATACCATCAGTTTCATCATCCTCCATTAATAATTTAACAGCTTCAACTGTTGGAGTACCAATTATAGGATCTCCACCAATACCAATTGCAGTAGAAACGCCTAATCCTGCTTTTACCACCTGATCTGCAGCTTCGTAAGTTAATGTTCCACTTTTACTTACAATACCAATTCTACCCTTCTTGAAAATAAAGCCAGGCATAATACCCACTTTTGCTTCTTCAGAAGTAATTACACCAGGACAATTTGGCCCAATTAATCTTGTATTTTTTCCTAATAAATAATTTTTTACTTTAACCATATCCTGAACAGGAATTCCTTCAGTAATACAAACCACAAGAGCAATACCTGCTTCTGCAGCTTCCATAATAGCATCTGAGGCAAATGCAGGAGGAACAAAAATAATACTCACATTAGCACCTGTACTTTTTACAGCTTCTGAAACTGTATTAAAAACGGGTCTGTCTAAATGAGATGTTCCACCTTTACCAGGAGTTACACCACCAACTACTTGTGTGCCATACTCAATCATTTGAGTGGCATGAAAAGTTCCTTCAGAACCTGTAAATCCTTGTACAATAACTTTTGAATCTTTATTAACTAGTACTGACATATATTATAAAATTGTTGCAAAAGTAAGGGTTTGCAATTGTTTATTGTGTTTAAAAACTAATACTTCAAATTCTTTAATCTTGGTATTTTTAACCAGGTAAATGTTGCTACTCCAATAGTAACCATTCCTCCAAAAATTACAGATGCTACATTTCCCATGTATCTTGCAGCAACGCCACTTTCAAACTGCCCTAATTCATTACTGCTATTGACAAACATACTGCTAATACTCATTACCCTACCCCTCATTTCATCGGGTGTTTTAAGTTGAGTAATGGTGCCTCGAACTACTACACTTACACCATCTAATATTCCACTCACTAATAAAGCCAAAAATGATAACCAGAAAACTTTAGAAATGGCAAAGACAATCATACACAAACCAAAGCCTGCCACTGCAAATAATAATTTTTTACCTTGATTGGTTTTAAGGGGGAATTTAAGAATTGTTACAATACAAATAATAGCACCTAAATCGGTTGCAGCATTTAACCAGCCAAATCCTATTGGACCAACATGTAAAATATCTTTTGCAAATACTGGAATTAAAGCAACTGCACCCCCAAAAAGTACAGCAAATAAATCTAAAGTCAAAGCACCCAAAAGTTCTTTTGTTTTGTACACATACTTTAATCCTTCTGTAATATTGTCCCAAGAATTATCGTATCTTTTACCCTGAAATGCAGGATGTGGTTTTAGCTGAAACATAAAATAAAAGCCAGCAATAACTAATAATACTATTACTAGTAAAGCACCATCTATTCCAAAACCAGCAATTAAAAACCCAACTAATGCATGGCCAAATACTGAAGCTGAAAGCCAAGTTCCTTGGCTCCAACTAATACCATTTTGTAAAATTTCTTTAGGAACAATAATGGCCACTAAAGTACCAAAGCTTGGACCTGTGAATGACCTAAAAATTCCAGTAAAGAAAATGATGATGTAAATTGAATTGACTATGAAATTTTTAGTAAACAAGTGACTCATAGCATCCATTGCCAAAATCAGTAACAAAATGGAAGCAAATAAATACAATAGCACACCGGTTAACAATAATTTTCTTTTCTCAGAAATATCAATTTTATAGCCAGCGTGTAAAGAAAGAGAAACTGCAGGAATCACTTCTGCCAAACCAATTAATCCAATTGCTAAAGGATTGCCAGTAAGTTCGTACATCCAATAACCTACTAAAGCCCCCATCATTCGTAAAGCCATAATAAATAAAAATCTGCCATACATTAAGTTTCTAAACTCCTTAATTCGCATGGCTTCGAATGTATCTAACTGCTGAGGTGATTTTGACATGAAAGTGTTGCAAACTTAAATGCATATTTGAAATAATGATTTATTAGCCACGACGAATTACTTAAAATTTTGATAAATGGAAGTATAAATGAATCTAAACTGTATTATTCTAAAAAAACATTCTTATTTTGTAACAACTGTTTATAATGAATTATAATAAAAAGGTTGTTCAATTTACTGTGCTAATGTTGCTGAGTTTACTGGCAGTTTCGTTGTATGTACAATATGAAAATATTTCTATTAAACCATTACAAAATATAAGTATTTTAAGTGATATTGTTGTAAAACCCTCAGCACCTAAAAAAGATACTTTACCCCAACCCAGAATAATTCAAAAAATTGATACAGCTGTTGCAGATTTACAAAATTTAGATAGCAGCTATAATACGTTACATCATTTTACCACTCCTAACCGACTCACCAATTTTTCAATTGATACTACAAAAATTATTGTCGAAAATTTTATTCAGAAACTCATAGCTCTTAAGAAAACAAAAAAAGGAAAAATTAGAATTGCCTATCTTGGAGATAGCATGATAGAAGGAGATTTGGTATCTCAAACCCTAAGAAAAAAACTACAAGAATATTTTGGTGGCGAAGGTGTTGGATTTGTACCCATTACTTCTCCAGTTGCAGGATTTAGAACCTCTGTAAAACATAGTTTTTCTACAAAATGGAAAGAAAGTTCTTTCAGAAATAGAATTTCTGTAACTCCTTTATACTTGTCTGGCAAAACATTTTTTTCAGTAGGCTATAATTGGATGGATGCTACTGATAATACCTATGGAAAGACTACAACTCTTGAAAAATATTTATTATGTGGCTATAGAGCAAATTCTGCTAGAGTTGCTGTAAATTCTAGCTTTAATGCCATTAAGCCAACAAATAGTTTCAACAGAATTTTATTGGATAAAAGTTTCAACAACAAACTTAAATTAGAAATATCTGATAATTTATTGCCTTTATATGGAGTAAGTTTTGAATCGGAAGATGGAGTAATTATTGATAATTTTTCTTACCGAGGTTCTGGTGGTTTTGAATTTGTAAGTATTGATACATCCTTTTTAAAACAAGTTGCCAAAACTCAGCCTTACGATTTAATCATCATGCAATATGGTGTAAATGTATTAAATCATCCTAATAACAATAATTTCAACTGGTATTATAAAGCCATGCTAACTTCTATTCAAAATCTAAAAGCATGTTTTTCTAATACCGATTTTATTTTAATTAGCACTGCAGATAAATCTTTTCGCTATAGTGATGGAACTCACACTGCAATAGGTATGGATAGTTTAATTGCTACGCAAGAAAAAATAGCTTTCGAAATGGGCATGGCATTTTTTAACACTTATAATAGCATGGGTGGTTATAATAGTATGGTTGATTGGGTAAACAGAAATCCGAGATTAGCAGCAAAAGATTATACTCATTTAAATGCAAAAGGTGCAGAAGTTTTAGGCAATGGTATTTACGAAAGTTTGTTGTTTGAATATAAAAAAGCAGAACGCAAGTAAATATGAAGAATGACTTAAAACGATATTTTCTTTTTTGTTTTGCAACTTTTTGTTTTACTCATCATTCCACGGCTCAATCATATCAAAATATTCAGATTAATTATCAAACAAGGTTTCAGCAACAACTTTTACATTTAGATTCAATTTATATAGTAGGTACAGATACTTTTCAAATTCAACAATTCAAGTTTTATATTACTGGGGTTGAATTAAAGAAAAATAACAAATGTGTTTTTAAAGAAAAGAACAGTGTACATCTGATAAATCTTATGAATCCAAAATCGTGTACTTTTTCTTTAAAAGTAAACAATGAATTTAAATTCGATGAGATTCAATTTAATTTAGGTATTGATAGTTTAACTAATAGTAAAGGAATTTCAGTAGGATCTTTAGACCCTACATTAGGTATGTATTGGGCTTGGCATAGTGGCTTTATTAATTTTAAATTAGAAGGGAAATATAACAGCAAAAAATTTGAGTTTCACTTAGGTGGATTTAGAAATGGATTTTATAATATGCAAACCACCAAATTTTTAAAACAACATTCTTCTACTATCAACATCACATTTGATTTATTTGAGTTTTTATCTACCATTGATTTAGAAAAAACAAATCGTGTAATGTCTCCAAGCAGAATTTCAGTAGAGCTGGCTCAAAAAGCTATTAAAAATTTTCTATTCGTTAAGTAGTTCTTTCAGTAAATTCAACTTGCATAGTTTCTGCTTTTTTTAATATAGAAATGTTGATGTTCTCCTTTAAATTATTGAATTCATCAAGTGTTATTTCAGGAGCAGTTGAAAAGTTATAAGCTATAGTATTTGTAAATAGAGCTATATCTGATAAATGAACATGAAATGCAATTACTTCTTTATGATTTTGCAATATTAATTTTACCTCATTTACAAATTGAAATAATTTTTCTGAAGGAGTTTGTAAACTAACATTGAGTTGCATAAATACTCTACGTTCTGTACGCAATGAAATATTATCTACCACAGAATCTACCATTTGTTTATTAGGCACTGTAATAAATGTTCGTAAATCTGTTCTTATTCTTGTACTTCTTAATCCAATTTTTTCTATGGTTCCTGAAAATTGTTGCACTTTAACCATATCTCCTACTTTAAATGGTTTATCGAAAAAGATGATGAAAGATGCAATTAAATTTTCTAAACTTTCTCTGGTTGCCAAAGCAATAGCAGCACCTACAATACTTAAGCCAGTAAACAGATTTCCAATATCTCTACTGAATGCAAAATGCAAGACCATTAGAACACCAATAAGACCAACAATAACTTTTAAAAAGTCTTTGAAGAAAACAATAACTTGACCTTCATTTATATCTTGATCTTGTGTAGCTGATTCATTTAAAACAAAAGCAATAAAATCTATAGATCTTAAACATAACCAAATAAAACTAACTATTACTAAGGTGGTAGATATGGTATCTAATATCTGACGAAATGTAAAACGAAAAACTTTAAACTCTAATACCTCAGGAAAGTTTAATTTATCTAATGCAATAAATGAAACTATTAAAATAAGAAACAATTCTAACGGATGAACCACTAAATCTATAAATGCTTGTCGTTTTAATTTTTTAGTTCTATCTCCAAAAACTCTATAAATTAAGCCAGCAGTATATTTTGAAATTTTTCTTTTAATAATGAAAGTGAATAAAATAATACCCAAGACCACTAAATAACTTTGAATAGTATTATTACAAAAAATATAATTTAAAATTTCTTTCATGTTTTTAAAAATAAAATTATAAGCCCACATTCACTTCAATATCTTCTTGTTTTAATAAAAAATCGGCTAATTCATCATTCATTTTAAATCCAATACTGTTATTATATAAGCTAACTTTTAATTGCTGAATCGGCTCAATACAATTGATTTTTATATTGGTTTCGCCAGGGTTGGTTTTAATATTTTTTGTGAGGAACTTAATAAAATCTTCATTCACCAATTTGGGATGGAGTGTAATATCTACACTTTTAGTTAAAAAGGTTTTAGCAGTCTCTAATAAACAAATATGGGTAACTTTAAATTCATAATTATCGGCATTCCATCTTTGTTTCATGTACCCTTGTACAAATACACAATTGCCTTTTTCTAAATAGTTCTGAAACTTTATATAATCATCACTCCATAAAGCAAATTCTGTATTACCACTAAAGTCTTCTAATTTTAAAATTCCAAATGGTCTGTTGTTTTTTGTAGTTCTATGTTGTGCATCAATCACCAAACCAGCAAGTTTAATGGTTTTATTAAGATTAGCTTGTGCTAAGGTTGTCGAATCTTTAATTTCAGTAAAATCTGCCAATGGCATAATTTGATAATACTTCAACTCGAACTTATAATTATCTAAAGGATGACCACTTAAAAACATTCCTGTTACTTCTTTTTCATGGGCCAACTTCTCAGTTAAAGTAAAAGGCTCACAATTTGGAATTTTTGGAGGAGGTACAAGCATAACCTCTTGTAAATCTCCAAACAAAGTATTTGTGGTGCCTTTGCTTAAATCGTTTTGCACCTGACCATAACCAATAATTTTTTCAATACCAGTTGTTCTATCACCATCTGGAATATTAAAATATTGTGCTCTGTGCAATTGTGTAAAACAATCAAAAGCTCCACTAAAAGCCAAACTTTCGAGTGATTTTTTATTGACTGCTTTTTGATTAACACGTTTTATAAAATCGAAAATATTTTTAAACTCGCCTCCTTTATTTCTTTCCTCCACCAAATTTTCAATTGCATTCTCTCCTACTCCTTTTAAACCTCCTAAACCAAATCTTATTTCACCTTTTTTATTAGGTGCAAAACCTTTGATACTTTCATTAATGTCTGGACCTAAAACAACAATACCCATGCGTTTACACTCTTCCATGAAGAAAGTAATTTTCTCAATGCTGCCAGCATGATTCAACACAGCACTCATGTACTCACTCGGATAATGTGCTTTTAAATAAGCCGTTTGATAAGCCACATAAGCATAACAAGTAGAGTGTGATTTATTGAAAGCATATTGAGCAAAAGCTTCCCAGTCGGTCCATATTTTCTCTAATTTTTCTGCATTATGCCCTTTAGTTGAAGCACCATCAATAAACTTACTTTTCATTTTATCGAGGGTGTATCTATCTTTTTTACCCATGGCTTTACGAAGTACATCGGCATCTCCCTTTGTAAAACCAGCCAAACTTTGAGACAATAACATTACCTGCTCTTGATATACAGTAATACCATAAGTTTCTTCAAGGTATTCCTTCATATCCTCCACATCATATTCAACTTTTTCTTTACCATGTTTTCGAGCAATATAACTAGGTATATAACTCATAGGACCTGGACGATACAAAGCATTCATGGCAATTAAGTCATCGAATCTATCGGGTTTTAACTCGCGTAAATATTTTTGCATACCCGGACTTTCAAACTGAAAAGTGCCATTGGTTTCTCCTTTTTGATACAATAAAAATGTTTTTTCATCATCTAAAGGAATTTTATCTAAATCTATTTCTACATGATGATTTTGCTTGATGAGTTCTAAAGCTGTTTTTAAAATACTGAGTGTTTTTAAACCCAAAAAGTCCATTTTAATTACACCGGCATCTTCAATAATATTTCCTTCAATTTGTGTAATCCACAAATCAGTTTCCTTACTAGTTGCAACAGGTATTAAATCGGTTAAGTCAGTTGGTGCAATAATAATTCCTGCAGCATGCAAACCTGTGTTTCTCACACTACCTTCCAATCGCTCTGCTTCATGTAAAATTTTGGTTCTTAAATCACCATCTTCTTTATGATATATTTCTCTTAATCGTCTGGCATTATCAATATCTTCAGGCGAATAGCCCATATCCTCTAAACTCTTATCACCATCTTTCTTGGTTAATGGGGCTTGTAAAATTTTACCTAATTCAGTACCTGGTCTATCACTCACTAATTTCGCCAATGCATTACTTTCTGGCAAGGGTAAATCCATTACTCTAGCTACATCTTTAATACTACTTTTTGCAGCCATAGTACCATAAGTAATAATTTGTGCCACCTGATGCTGACCATATTTTTTAACGACGTAATCAATCACTTTTTGTCTGCCATCATCGTCAAAATCTGTATCTATATCGGGCATTGAATTTCTGTCTGGATTCAAAAACCTTTCAAATAGTAAATTGTACTTTATAGGATCAATGTTTGTTATGCCAATACAATAGGCTACTACAGAACCTGCAGCACTACCACGACCAGGTCCAACAAAAACACCCATGTCTCTACCGGCTTTAATAAAATCGCTTACGATTAAAAAGTAACCGGCAAATCCCATGGTTTTGATGGTGAATAATTCAAAGTCAATTCTTTCTTGAACATGACTTTCAACTTCTCCATATCTTTCTTTTGCTCCTTTGTAAGTAAGTTCTTTTAAATATTCCCACTGATTATTAGCATCGGGTTTTATAATTTTATTTCCTACTACTTCATCAGTTTGATGAATTTGAAATTCTTTTGGAATAGGAAATGCAGGCAATAAAATATCTTTCTTCAGATTCAGAATTTCTATTTTATCTACAATAGCATTGGTATTATCTATACTCTCAGGTATGTCTTCAAACAATTGTTTCATTTCGTGTGTGGTTTTGAAATAAAACTGATCGTTAGGGAATTTAAAACGTTTGTTTTTGATGAGTAAATCATCATGAACAATATCATCAAAACCTGGAGTAGCCTGCTTTTCGCCAGTGTTTATACACAACAAAATATCATGTGCATTATAATCGTCTTTATCGGTATAATGACTATCATTACTGGCAATAATGGGCACATTATATTTAGCAGCAAACTTTAATAAAACTTCATTAACAATAATTTGTTCTCGAATATTATGCCTTTGAATTTCTATATAATAATCTTCTCCAAATAAATCGAGCCACCATTTAAATTCTTCTTCAGCCTTAGCTTCTCCATGTTGTAAAATGGTTTGAGGCACATAAGCACCCAAGCAGCATGTTGTAGCAATTAAACCTTCATGATATTTTTCTATTAGTTCTCTATCTATTCTAGGATACTTACTGTATAAACCTTCTATATAACCCAAAGAAGTTAGCTTAACTAAATTTCTGTATCCAATTTCATTTTTAGCTAAAAAAAGTTGATGGTATCTATCGTCTTTAACATCTTTAGTAAAAGCTTTTGCGAACCTATCTTTCACTACATAAAACTCACAGCCTACTATAGGTTTAACAATGGGTTGCTTAATATCGTTGCCGTTTTCATCTTTACCCACTACTTTGGTATGTTTCCAAGCCTGATTAACAAAATCGAAAACTCCAAACATGTTACCATGATCTGTAATAGCCATACCAGGCATATTATCTCTAATAGCTTTTTTATACAAACTATTAATACTGGCTGCACCATCTAATAATGAATATTGGGTATGAACATGAAGATGGGAAAACTGGGACAAGACTTGTTGAGTTTAGAGTTAAGAATTAATAGTTATGAATTGGTACAAAAATATTGGTTTCAGATTTAAGAGTAATGATGAATTATAAATTATAAATTTTGAATTTTGAAAATATGTTTTTGTGGAAAAGATTATAAAGTGATGGTTAAGAGGAGTTGGGATTTTTGGTAAATTTGAAGGTAGCCTATATAATTTTCAAAAAATATTGTTAACAAAAGAAAACTAAAATATGAATCCTAATTTTTTACAAACTATATGTCAATATGTAGTAGCAATAGGGATTATTTTAACTGCAATTGGTGGACTTGGGTCGTACTATTATGGGAAGAAAGCTGATGAGTTGAAAAATGCAACTTTAACTCCTATAACTCAAAATAAAATTAATGTTGTTTCACCTCTCAATAGCCCTACAATTGGTAAAGTTGAAAATCAAACTATTAATTATAATAATTTAAATTCAAAGCAATTGAAAAGTGAATTAAAAAAAGAAAACTCAGAAAATGAAAAAGACAACCATAAAGTCAATGTAACTAGCTATAATCAGCAAGGAGGAATAACAGCTAACCAAGTAAATATTGGAAGCCAACCAAGAATTTTAAATCTTGAAGTTCAAAATCAACTTCTACAAATTTTGGAAAGTAAGAAAGGGCAAAAAATAACAATAGTTAGCATAATGGGAGATGGAGAAGCTTTTAGTTTTGCAACTCAAATTAAAAATTATCTTATTGAGCAAGGACACATTATTAGTGGAGTAGATCAAAGTGTTTACACAGAACCTGTAATGGGTCAAATTTTTAATCCAGAAAGACTTGAAATAATAATAGGTACAAAAAATAATTAATTTTCTTTACTTTTTCCCCCGCTCAATGAGGCTTGTAGCCTCATAGTTTTAACTTCAAAATATTTCAAGTCACTGCGAGTCACGAAGCAGTCTATACATAAAAAAATGAGATTGCTTCGTTGGGCAGGAACCCAAACTCGCAAAGACGTTAAAACTTTTTTTACTAGAACTTGGTGTGTCACCAACCTATCAATTTCTGTTCATGAAGACATAAACCAATAGTTCAAAAAATAATCGTTTCAGCTAAGAACGAAGTAATCCATTCAAATAAACTAAAGATTGTTTTATTCATCAATATTTCCGTTTAAAATAATAAAAGCTATTAATTACAAATACAATTAATTTTAAAAAAGAAAATCATTTCAACCATGACTAACAAAGCTTTTTTATGTGGCATTATAGGAGTAGTACTATTTATTTTAGGAACCATTTTAGGTGGATTACAAATACCCAATTATAGTCATGTTTCTCAGTTAATTAGTGAATCATATGCTATTGATACCCCTTATGGAGTAGCACTTAGGTTCTTTGTTTTTTTACCAAGTGGTATTTTATTATTTTTATTTACATTGTTATCCATAAAAGTTTTACCAGAGAACAACCTCACTAAAATTAGTATACTTGGTATTGGAATTTTTTATGGTTTGGGAACTGTTATAGTAAGTATTTTTCCCTGCGATGCAGGTTTCAATAAAGAATTTATTGACCCTAGTATTTCTCAACTCATTCATAACTTTTCTGGGTTTATTACTTATACTTTTGTTCCAATATTCATTATACTTTTAGGTGTAAGTGCAAGAAAATGGGCAAATGGAAAAACTATTTTTTATGCTGGATTATTTTGTGGCATTATATCATTTCTTTTTGTAAATATTTTATCAGCAGACTTAAAGTCAGACTTTGTTGGTCTATACCAAAGAGTTGTTGAATCTTCAATTCTAATATTTATCATTATCTGTTCATTATACATAAAGAACTATAAAAGTAAAATAAATTAGTACTCATTTTTTTTTAAAAGAATCTTGTTTAATTCTGTAATAATCATTAAATTACAGACAAGAACTTTAAAACAAGAAATATGGATACTGAAATGATAAAAGAAAAAATACTTAAAGAAATAGCTAAAACAGAAAAAGTATTAGCAAAATCTAAAGAAATGGCCAAGCCAAATAGATCTGCTGAAGCAGTTGGTCGTGTAAGTAGAATGAACGACATCAATCATCAAACCATATCATTTGCTTTAGAAAATCAATCAAAAGCCAAGCTTGCAAGTCTCAAAAAAATTTTAGAAAAAGTTGGAACTCCAGAGTTTGGGCTCTGCTTAAAATGTAAAAAGAAAATTGCTATGGGAAGAATATTAATTAGGCCAGAGAGCTTGCTTTGTGTTAAATGTGCCAGATAGCATGATGAATAAATTCTTAAAATCTAGAATTAAGCTTGGAGGTTATTTTTATGAATAGCAATTTTCCAAATCTGAAAACAGATAATTTGTATTTAAGGCAATTTGAAGATTTAGATCTCGAAAATGTTTATCAAGGCCTTTCTGATCCTATTATCATAAAATATTATGGTGTAAGTTATGCTAGTTTAGAAGCCACAAAAGCTCAGATACAATATTTCAAAGATTTAGAAGCCAATAACTCAGGATTTTGGTGGGCAATAACCGCTAAAAACAATGGTATATTTTATGGAGCTATAGGATTATATAATATTGATAAAAAAGAACTTAATGCAGAAATTGGTTTTTGGTTGCTTACAGATTATTGGGGTAAAGGAATTATGCTAGAAGCTTTGTTAACTATTTGTGATTATGCTTTTGATGCATTGAAACTAAATAAAATTGAGGCTTTTGTTGAAACAGAAAATGAAAACAGTAAAAATTTATTGAGAAAATTAGGATTTCAACATAATGGTACTATGAAAAATTGTGAACTCAAAAATGATAAATGGATTAGTTTAGATATTTTTTCAAAATATAATTTGAAATAAGTATCTTATTTTTCTTAAATTTGAATTATGAAAAAGCTTAGTTTTTTACTGATATTCATAACAACATTAATACAATGTAAGAAAGACAATTCAACCACTGATCCTTCAGTTTGTAATATCGAAAACGCTCGAGCAGTTAATGCTACAAAAGTTACTATTACTAATGGTATTTGGGGAACTGTATCTTCTATGGAAGGCAATTGTATGCCACCTACAAATCCTACATATTGCAAACATTGCCCAGTAAAAAGAACCATACAAGTTTATCAATATACACTACAAAATCAAGCAACTCCTTATGGAAATTCAGGTGTGTTTTTCGACAGTTTTTCTACCGCTTTAGTAGCACAAACTACTGCTGATGATGACGGTTTTTTTCAAATGAATCTACCCGCTGGCCATTATACCATTGCAATCATTGAAAATGGAAAACTATATGCCAATGGTTCTGATGGGTTTGGAGGTATAACAGCTTTTACACATACATCAGGAACTCAGATGTTGAATCTCACCATGACATATAAAGCTGCTTTTTAAATTGTTTCTTACAAGTTTTTATAAACTTGAGTAGAATTTATTAATTAAAGAAACTAAATAAAAGAGAATACTTTAACTTAGTTTCTTTAATCAACCAAAACATTTCATCATGAAAAATAAAATCTTATTGGTAGTTTATGTGCTATTTGCTCTAATGTTTATTAATTCTGGTTTAAACAAATTTTTTCAATACATGCCAATGCCAACAGATATGCCAGAAAATGCTCAAAAATTATTTGGAGCTTTCATGGAAATAAAATGGTTAATGCCATTAATAGCAATTGTTGAAATTGTAGGCGGACTATTATTTATTAGTAATAAATTTAGGCCATTAGCAGCTATTATGATTTTTCCTATAATGGTAGGAATTTTATTAACGCATATCATTAATATACCCTCTGGTTTAATAATGGCTATTATTTTATTTGCAATTAATGCTTGGGCAATTTACGATAACAGAGCAAAATATATGCATATGATTCAGTAATGAAAATTCATAAAAATATAGATTTAAAAAAGCTTAATATAATATCTTTTGCAACTTTTCAATCTGTTCTTTTTGCTTTAATTGGGTTAGTACTAGGAATAATTTATAGTATTGGTGGTTTTTTAGTTGATTGTTTAGTTAGCCTGAACTTACTTGAAGCAGAAAACATGAATACTCCTGGTCTAAGTTATGGTACCATTTTGGCTTTAGGAGCAATTATTGGAATGCCTATAATTGCTGCAATAATTGGATTTGCACTAGGTATATTAGAAGCTCTGTTATATAACATTTTTGTTAAGTGCTTTCATTTATCTCCTCAAGATTTATTTAAATAATTTAAAAATTTAGGATGACAAATGCAATTCTAATTGCTAAAAAATGTATAACCAAAATGAATTTATCGCATCAAATGAATTAAATTTTAAAATATCAATAAAATTGTAATTGAATTTTGTAATCATCTAAAACAAGCATACCGTATCAATGAATAATAAAAAATTAACTATTAAAGCCAACATTCAAATTCTTAAACCAACATCAGAAGTTTTTGAAGCAATTGTTGACCCTAATAAAATGTACAATTACTTTATTTCTGAAAGTACTGGCAGAATGGAGGCTGGTAAAGAATTAGTATGGCGTTTCCCTGAATTTGATTTAAGCTTTCCTATTAAAGTAGCAAAAGTAGAAGCTCATCAATTCATTTCATTTTATTGGGAGACTGATGGAGTAGAAGATTTAGTTGAAATAACTTTAACTCCTTTTCAAGAAAACTATACTATTGTTACAGTACAAGAAAAAGAAAGAAATGCAGATGAATCAGGAATAAAGTGGTTACAAGGCAATACAGAAGGCTGGGCAAATTTTTTAGCTTGCTTAAAAGCTTACTTAGAATATGGAATAAATTTAAGAAAAGGTGCATTTGATTTTATGAAGAAATAAGTTGTTTAAAATCTAATTGTTTAAAATAAATTAAGTGGTATTAAAAAAACATATTATTTTCAGAGCTCAAATAATTTATAAAACAACTACTACAAAATGAATGCTACTGCCAAACAACCAACTAACACAGGAGCTCTAACCACTTTAATTATAGTTTTCTTTTTCTGGGGATTTATTGCTGCAGGTAATAATGTTTTTATTCCTTTTTGTAAACACAAATTCAATTTAGATCAGTTTCAAAGTCAGCTCATTGACTTTGCTTTCTATTTTGCCTATTACCTTGGAGCACTAGGTTTGTTTGCGTATGGTGCTTTTGGAGGAAAAGATTTAGTTGGCAAATGGGGATTCAAAAAAAGTATAGTATATGGATTATTGTTTTCTGCATTAGGAGCAGTTGCCATGATTATTGCTGTTAATGCCAACACATTTACAGGTATGCTAGTAGGGTTGTTTATTGTGGCATTAGGTTTTAGTTTACAACAAACAGCAGCACAGCCTTTTGCTATTGCATTAGGTGATCCATCAACAGGAACAAGCAGAGTTAACTTAGGCGGTGGAGTGAATAGTTTTGGTACTATGATTGGTCCATTAGTTGTGGGCATTGCTTTATTTGGTACAACTGCAGCCATAACAGACGATAAAATTGCTGCTTTAAGTTTAAGTAAAGTCATAATACTTTATTCATGTGTTGGAGCATTATTTATAGGAGCTGCAGCCTTATTTTATTTTTCAAAAAAAGTTCCTGCTGGTATTAATGAAGAAAAAACTGAACAAGCTAATAAGGCATTAAACTTTTTATTAATCCTTACTGGTTTATTGATTATAATGTATGTACCTATTTTCAATAGTTATAAAAACTTATCTGAAAACATTACAGCTGCTGAACAATATGCACTAGAAGTTTATAGAATGAAGTGGTTAATTGGTGCTTTAATAATTGTAATTGCAGGTTTACTTTTGGCTAATAAAACAGCACAAAAAAAATCTGAAGGTTGGGGAGCCATGCAGTACCCTCAATTAGTTTTAGGAATGCTTGCCATATTTTGTTATGTTGGGGTAGAAGTAACAATAGGAAGTAATTTGAGTGAGTTACTAAAACAAGAAGATTTTGGAGGCTTTCAATCCAGTCAAATTGCTCCTTATATTTCTATGTATTGGGGTAGTTTAATGATTGGTAGATGGACTGGGGCCATTAGTGCTTTTGAAATTAAAAGTACTACCAAACAAATCTTAACTTTTGTTGTTCCTTTGGTTGCATTTGGAATTATTATTGGTGTAAATACCATTTACCAGTACAACATGGCACCACTCTATTATTATGTTGTATGTGTATTAATTCAAATAGCAGCATTTTATGTCACAAAAGATAAACCAGCTACTACCCTCTTTGTATTTAGCTTTTTAGGAGTAGTTGCTATGGTAGTTGGATTGCTAACAACAGGAACAGTAGCAACTTATGCATTTTTAAGTGGTGGATTATTTTGTTCAATAATGTGGCCTTGTATTTTTTCATTATCAATTGCTGGTCTTGGAAAATATACAACACAAGGTTCAGCATTTTTAATTATGATGATTTTAGGTGGAGGAATCATTCCACCTTTACAAGGAAAACTTTCAGATTATTTGCAAGCATCTCATAACGATATAGCTGGTTATGGTATTCATCATTCATATATTATTCCTGTATTTTGCTTTGCTTATTTAGTATTCTTTGCAATAAAAGTAAAAGGTATTTTAAAGAAACAAGGAATTGATTACGATTCAGAAGTTAGTGCTGTCTCGGGTCATTAAAAATTATTTTCATGGAGAAATTGAAATCAGAAAAATATGCTATAGGTATTGATATTGGTGGAACTACAACAAAATTTGGAATAGTAAATACCAAAGGAGAAATTTTAGAGCAAGATAGAATACCTAGCAATGAACACGATGCTGTAGAAAATTTTATAGAAGACCTCTACCAAAAACTACACCCAATGATCAATAAAGTGGGTGGCATTATAAATTTTGTAGGCATCGGAGTTGGTGCACCTAATGGTAATATTTACACTGGCACAATAGATTATGCACCTAATTTAAAATGGAAAGGCATAATTCCAATTGCCAATATTTTAGAGCAAAAGTTTAATTTGAAAACTAAACTTACTAATGATGCAAATGCAGCAGCAATGGGTGAAATGCAATATGGTGCTTGCAAAAACATGAAACATTTTATTACCATTACGTTAGGTACTGGTGTAGGTAGTGGAATTGTAATTGATGGAAAAATAGTAGTTGGTCACGATGGATTTGCTGGTGAATTAGGGCATACTGTAATAAGACCAGGTGGAAGAATGCACAAAAGCACAGGAATGGCCGGTTCATTAGAAGCCTATGCAAGTGCAACAGGTGTAAGAGAAACTGCAATTGAGTTTTTAACTAAACATCCTGAAGAACCAAGTCTTTTAAGAAAATATACTATTAATGAATTAACCAGTGAAACAGTTTACGAATGTGCTATAAAAGGAGATAATATTGCCAATAATATTTTTCAATTTACTGGTCAAATTTTAGGAGAATCATTAGCTAATTTTGTTATGTTTTCTTCTCCTGAAGCAATTGTTTTATTTGGAGGATTAACTAAAGCTGGCAATCTTTTGCTAAACCCAACAAAAAAACACATGGAACTAAATTTACTCCCTATTTTTCAAAATAAAGTAAAGCTTATTTTTAGCGAACTACAAGAATCTGATGCTGCAATTCTTGGTGCAAGTGCTTTGGTTTGGGAATAAAAAAATTAATCAATTGAAATCAAAAATGACATTAACCTTAGGAATTATTGTAACCCTTATTCTCATTGGCTTTTTTGCTGGTGTATTAAGTGGTTTAGTGGGTGTTGGAGGTGGTATTGTAATTGTTCCATGTTTGGTTTTTTTCTTAGCATTTACTCAGAAAATGGCACAGGGAACTTCATTAGCTTTACTAACATTACCAGTAGTTATATTAGGTATGTTGCAATATTACAAAGAAGGTCATGTAGATTTTAGATTAGTAGGATTTTTAGCTTTAGGGTTTTTAGTAGGAGGATTTTTTGGAGGAAAGCTTGCTGTTTCTATTCCAGAGAATACTTTAAAAAAAGTATTCAGCATTATTCTATTTATAGTTGCAATTAAATTATATTACGAAAGCACAAGCACAAAAAAAGCAGCAACCAAAAATGTTCCTGCTCAAGAAATTAAACCTTAGTTATTTTAAATATAATAATACAACAAAGCTCCTAAACCCATAATGGCTAATACAATGGCAATTACCCACCAATAATCATCACTTTCTTTTACAATCATTTTTTCTGGATTAGTTTCAGGACTATACTCTTTTATAGTTGCAGGTTTACCAGAACTATAAATATCTAATAATCCAGTATTTGCTGCTTGAGTTTTTGAAATCCATAAATCTTGTAAAACTTGCTTATTTTCATTCTCTGGTTCAACCACAAATCCTTTTTCAATATCTTTTCTTAATCTGCCTATACCTGGTAATAAAACAGTTTGATTAGCATTTGCTTGTTTTTGAATTTCATGAGCAAACTCTTGAAATCTTCTTGCAGCATCACTTTCATCTACTTTTAATTCTCTTGCTAAATAGTTATAGAGTGAATATGTATCTGTAGCAATATCAAAACTTTCTAATCGAATATTTTGTGTAGGTGGATTTAGTTTTTTATTTTCAAAATCCATAGTGGCAGGTACTTGTTCTACACCAAATGTTCCAATACCTGGCATTGAAGCTCTACCATTAAGAATTAAATATTTATAAAAAAGTTCGTATAACATATATTCACAATTAGTTTAGTTAAACGAATATACGACTCCTCCCACAACATTGAAACCAAAAACATTATATTGGTTCCATCTTTGGTATTCGTTATTAAATAAATTATTTAATTCTAAATAAAAATAAGTGTTTTTTAACACTTTTACTTCTGTTCCCACATTTAAATCTACAACCATTTTAGATTTACCTGATACATCATTTTTAATTCTATAGTAAGCTCCATCCCATATATATATATCAGATTTTAATACTACATCTTTCAACACATGATATCTTATAGAACTATTTATCTCTAATGGCAAAAATCCGTATACTTTATCATACTTTTCTTGAGCTGTAAATTGTGTAAATGACACTCCAGTTATCAAGCTAAATTTATTTTGATCAACATAAGAAACTTCTCCACTTAATCTAATAGATTTTACATCTGGCTCATATAAAATATTAAAGTTCTGACTTTTGCTTTGTGCAGTATCATTTGCAAATAAAACTTGTTGGTTAGTTTTTATGAAAGATAATTTACCTAAAAAGCTGAAATGCTTACCTACAGCACCTTTTAAACCACCAAATATTTCGTTAGTAATAGAGTTTTTAAATTCTTTGGGCTGATCTAAAAACGGATTGATAGCAGCTAATGATTGATAAGTATTTTTTTGAAGGAATGATTTATAACCACCAATCACCATAAATTTTTCTTTTGCTAAATGGTAGGTAGCCTGAACATCTGGTAATATTTCAAGTTCATTATTATTCCATGTTGGCTGAATGGCAGCAGAAATTAATAAATCATCTCCTGTAAATTTTAATTGAGGTTTTATACTAAATACATTATTACTGATAGAAAGATTATTGTTTTTATAAAAAGAAAGGTCTGCTAAAATGCCCAAATCGACTGATAACTTCTTTGATATGCTTTTACTAAAAGGGGCTTGAAGTAAAGCATTAAATTCTGTGCCTTGCTGATGATCTGAGAATACATTAGCCTTTAAATTTGGATGATACTGTATTCCAAATTCACTTGCTGCTTTAGAATGAAGTTGAACATCGGCTTGTATTGTATTGAAGTTTTGCTTTAACTGATCTTTAGTAAACACTAAATTAGGATTAGTTCCATAACGATTTTGAGCACTTCCACTATAACCAACAGAAACGACTAAATCATGGTTTGAAATGGAATTAATTTCGGCTGTTGCTTTCAATAAAGCTTGAGTGGTTTCTTGATATAAAAGATTCCCTTTGGCTTGATGATATTTGGCAATGATAGAATAGATGTTAGATTCTGGAGAACCAAAACTAATAGCAGCTTCTGCATAAGGTTGAGCATAATTACCAAAGCCCAGTTTTATATAATTACTATTTACCCATTTGAATGTATTTTCAGCAAAATATGCAATTGGCTTAATAGGTACTGGCTGATAAGTAAAGAATAAGTTTTGTGCTGGAATACTATATGCCAAACTTAATCTATTGGTATCTAAAATGGGCATAGAAGCAGTAAAATTAATTTTACTAGCACTTCGTAAAAAAGGTTTAAAAGTTGAAGTAATGGTTAATACATTTGGCTTTACTGTATCTAATACAACTCCAGTAATGGGTTGATTAATATTTGATGATGTTGTAACTTTTTTGGTTACAATAGATTTCTTTTTTTTCTTTGAACGTTGAGCTTGTACTTGCAAACAGCTCATTAAAAAAAAGAATAAGAAAATATATTTAATACAATGTTTCATTTCTGCTTAATTATTTTCTACTTGATTGATTTTATTTTTTTCAGCTATTACTTCAGCTAATTTTTTATTGGCTTCAATTTTCAACTCTTCTATAGTTGAGTTTTCAGCAATACTTTTAAAAGTTGCTTCAGCATTAAACCAATCATTTTGCTTGAAATAAATATCACCTAAAAGCAAATAACTTTTCACTAACCAATAATTATAAGAACCGAATTTCTTGATACAATCAAAAGCATTTTTTTCAGCTTCCTTTAAATTATTTTGTAAGAAATTGATTTCAGCTATTCTATAATTAGCTTCAGCACTGTATTCTGTTTTTCCAAGAGATAAAACTTGTTTATATGCAATTAAAGCATCATCGAGTTTATCATTATCTTGATACTGTTTAGCAATAATTAGGTTTGCCATCATTTTATCATCGGTTGCAATTCCACTTTCTAATAATAATTCTTTGGCATTAGTAAATGCATTAGACCAATTTTTTAATTTATACTGACATCTTAATAAACCACGCATTGCTTCTAACCTATTCTCTTGTTGTGTTGCTATTTTTTTGGTAATGCTAAAATATTTTTCTCCTTCACTGTAATTAGCTTGTTCAAAATAATAGATCCTAGCTGTTTGTAAAGCACTTCTTTCAGCATAATCATTTGGTGCTTTATTAATAACAAAATCATAGCCATTTAAGGCCTGTGTAAACATTTTTTTATTGTAATACATTTCTGCTAATAAGAAATGAGCATTCAAATTAAATTTTCCTTCAGGATAATTTTTTAAATAACTATTTAATCCACTCATTGCATTTGCTGTATCTAATGCCTGAAATCTTAAATAAGCAGCTGTATAGTTTAACGAATCTTCTTCACTATATGAAATGGCTTTACCATTTTGCTTCATAAAGTTCACAAATGCATTGGCCTGTTGCTTTTCTATAAAAATATTTCTGATATATTCAATTGAGTTATCAGATTCAACTGTATTGGGATATTCTTTAGTTAGAATTGTAAAATATTGAAGAGCCTCTTCATTTTTATTTAAATTAAAATGTGCAATGCCTAATTTTAAATAGGCTTCAGGAAATAAGGATGCAAACTTTTTATACTGTATTAATTCTTTTAAACTATAAATAGCATTGTTGAAATTTTCACTAGCTAAATAAGTTTTAGCAAGCTCCATTAATGCTTCTCCAATCAGTTCTGATTTTGGATATTGAAACGAAATATTTTCCAATACCTCAATTTTTTTCTTTTCATTTCCTAAGGCTCCATCAATTATTGCCATTTGAAAACTTGCATAATCTGCTGTTTCTAAATTCAATTCAATTACCCTTTGATAAATTTTTAATGCACTTTGATAACTCTTCAGCATATAATAGCAATCAGCAGATCTTAAGTAGACATCTTGTTCTTGCTTTGATGATGAAAGTTGTATAGCTTTAGCAATGAACTCGAAGTTTTTAAGTGCTTCTTTGTAGTTGCCTTTCTTCAAAAAACTATATGCCAAATTATATTTAGCATTGGTAACATTAATTTCTGCATTAATAGATGGATTAGCTAAATAATTATTGATATAACTAATAGCATCATCAATCTTACCATTTCTATAGCTCAATTCTCCTTTCCAAAAAAAAGTAAATGGTAATTGTATTTTATTATAAGGAGCAGCAAGTACTTTATTTAATAATTGATCTGCAATGGAAATTTGACCTTCATTAATTAACTCTGTAGCTCTAGAATATAAGATTCTTGGGTAAATAGTTTTTACAGATTCTGTTTTAACATTCAAACTTTCATATAATGCTAATGCATCTTTATAATTACTAGTATTAGCTAAAGCACTAATGAGTAGCTCTTGAGCCTCATTTGAATAGCTTGAATTATTAAATTGATTCTTGAACTTTTTAAACTCAGTGATGGCTATATCTAAATAGCCTAGTTCATAACTAAGCTTTGCATAATTAAACGCTGAAACTTCTTTTTGAAATACGTTACTGCTATTGCCAGCACAAAATAAAAACGCATTTCGAGCATTAGCTTTTTGATTGGTTTTTAAATAGGCATCTGCCAATAAATACATGCTATTTTGTGCTAGAGAATCTTCTTTTCCGCCCAATTGTTTAAACCCTTGTATTGCCTTTAGCCAATCTTTAGTTGAATAATAACAAAATGAGAGTTGATACAAATCTTCCCTTCTAACTTTCTCATTATTTTCTACAAAAGTTGCTAAGTAAGGTAATGCTTTGTTGTACTCTTTTTTATCGAAATACAAATGACCTATTAATTGCTTTAATTCAAGTTCGTGAACTTGCTTTTCAACATTATTCAAAGCCTTTTCACTTATTGCTAAAGCTTTTTCTTTATCACCCAAAAAATAATAGATTTCTGCAATGTAAAAAGGAACTACATTTTTATATAAAGCATCTTGCTCGGTAATGGTAAAAGCTTGTAATGCTTGTCGGTAATTTTTATCGTAAAAACAAATGAAACCATAATAATAATTAGCGTCAATGTAATTCACATCTGTTGGAATTTGACTAATGCTATTGAACAATACTTTAGCTTCTTTAAATTGTTGTGTAGCAAATAAAGCGTAAGCTTTTTGAAATTGAAGTGCTGCTATTTCTTTATTAGTTAAATTTTCAATTCCGGCTTTTGTGAAATATTCAATAGCTAAATAGTACTCTTTCTGTCTTAAATAATATTTAGCTAAAACAAAACTCATCATTTGCTGATGAGCAACATAGGCTTCTGAGTTCTCAATAAAATTTACAGCAGCATCAACAACATTTGCATCATCTAAATGCAAAGCATTAGCCAAATAATAAAAGCTAGTTTCTGTTTTTACAAATTCTGTATAATTTGAGGTGAGTTGTTGATTTTGATAATATTTTTTGAAAACAGCAGATGCTAAAGAATATTTTCCTTGATGATACCAATCTTTTGCTTGTTTAAAATTTTCATCAATATCGTTGTAAATCTTTGTTGTTTGAGTGAATGCTGTTTGATGAATAAGATTCAAAACAATCAATAATGAAAAAAGTTTTTTTAGATAAGACATGTTATTCAATGGCTTTGAGCAAATATTTTGAATTCTTTCTTAATAAAAATGTAAATAATAATAAAGTTAAAGCTCACAAAATTTTTATAAGGATAATATAGTTTTTTGTGGATAATGAATTTCAACTTTTACTTTTACCACATAAACTTATTTAATGTTAGAAACCCAAACCAATATTAGAGTTAGATATGCTGAAACAGATCAAATGAATGTAGTATATCATGGTAATTATGCACAATATTTTGAAGTAGCACGTGCAGAATGTATTAGGCAATTTGAATTTACTTATAAAGAAATGGAGGCTTTAGGGGTAATGATGCCCATTGTTGATATACAAATAAAATTCCTTAGACCCGCACATTATGATGATCTATTAACTATTAAAACTCAGTTAAGAGAATTACCTACTACACATAAAATAGAATTTCATCATGAAGTATATAACGAAAAACAAGAGTTATTAACGATTGGCAAAGTGGTTCTATACTTTATAGATGTAAAGACAAAAGCAAGAACAACAATGCCCAAAGTAATGATTGAAAAACTGCAACCTTTTTTTGTTGATTAATATTTTTATTCTGATGATGGTCTTTTTGGAGTTGATATAAAATATAATAGCACAAAAGTTATAATTCCATTAATCAAGATTAATTCATTTCCAATTTTATAACCACTAAATAATTGTTCTGAGATTTGATTTAGTCCTAAACTATCAACATGCAATTTTTTCTCATACCATTCAGGACTACTAAGCATATCAATCAGTAAACTTATAATTGGAGCACTTATACAAACCCACCATATATATTTTTCTTGTATAGATTTTTTGGTTAGAATCCCAAATGCAAATAAACCCAGAAGTGGCCCATAAGTGATTCCAGCAAATTTGAGAATGAAATCGATAATAAGTTTATCATTCATTGCTTTAAACACCAATACAATCAAAAAGAAAACTACAGCAAAGCTCAAATGGACCTTTAATCTTTTTTTCTTCTTATCAGCTTCAGATTCATTACTCTTATTCATACCCATTATATCAATACAATAGCTAGATGTTAAGGATGTAATTGCACCATCTACACTAGGAAATAAAGCTGAAATTAAAGCAATAATAAAAATGATGCCAATGGTTGTACCAAATGTTGAACTTAACGCAATAGTTGGGAAAAGATCATCTGGTGGAACATTAATTCCTTTTGTAGAAGCATATAAATAGAGTACCCCTCCTAGAAAAAGAAACATAAAGTTTACTAATAATAAAACTGAAGCAAAACTGAGCATGTTTTTTTGAGAATCTTTCAAGGTTTTTACACTTATATTTTTTTGCATCATTTCTTGATCCAAACCAGTCATAGCAATTGCAATAAACATTCCACCCAATAAGTGTTTTATAATATATGAGCCTGAGTTCACATCTGTATTGATGATTTTAGTATACCCTTTTTCGTTCATAAGTTGCAATGCAGATGAAAAGTCTAATCCTAAATTGTTAATAATAACAACAATACATATGATTAAGCCTAGTAGCATACATGAAGTTTGAAGTGTATCTGTGTAAATGATGGTTTTTACTCCTCCTTCAAAAGTGTATAACAATATCATCAACAAAATGACCAAAGTTGTAATGTAAAATGGAACCCCCATTTTATCGAGAATAAATAATTGTAAAATATTAATCACCAAATACAACCTTGCAGTTGCACCAATCGTTCGTGAAAGTATAAAAAATGATGCACCAGTTTTATGGGCTGTTTTACCAAACCTTCCATCTAAATAAGTATAAATACTAGTTAATTTTAGTTTATAATATAATGGCAGTAACACAAAAGCTATTACTAAATAACCCAGCATATAGCCCATTACAATTTGAAAATAAAAGAAACTCCCACTGCTTACACCTCCTGGTACACTTACAAAAGTTACACCACTTAATGAAGTACCAATCATACCAAAAGCAACTAATACCCAATTACTATTTCTATTTCCAATAAAAAATGATTCATTATCACTTTTTTTCGAAGTATACCAAGCAACAGCTAATAACACTCCAAAATATAAAAGAACAAATATTAATAATGTGGTTGGGTTCATAATTCTAATTAAGTGTTGTGCAAAGAAAGGGATTATACACAAAAAAATAGCCCTGCAAAATGCAGGGCTATTTTAATTATAATAAATAAAATTAATCTGTTACGTTAAATTCTACACGACGATTTTCTGAACGTCCTTCTTTAGTTGCATTATCAGCAACTGGTTTAGTATCTCCATAACCTGTAGCTACTAAACGATCAGCACTGATACCGTTTTTAACTAAATAAGCTTTAACAGCTTCTGCTCTTTGAGCTGATAATTTTAAGTTGAAATCAGCTTTACCAGAATTATCAGCATGACCATCAATCATTACTTTTTTAATTTCAGCATGATCTTTTAAGATAGTAACTAATTTTTTCAACTCAGCAACAGCGTTTTTAGTTAAAACTGCACTGCTTGAATTGAATTGGATGCTCTTATAATCAAAATTGTAAGTAGCTAATTCTGGACAACCGTTATTATTTACAGTACCAGGAGTGTTAGGGCATTTATCAACTTCATCATTAACACCATCACCATCTGTATCAGGGATTGGGCAACCACCGTAACGAGCAACTCCTACAACATTAGGACATTTATCTTGTTCATCATTAACACCATCACCATCTGTATCAGGGATTGGGCAACCTTTGTATTTTGCAATACCAGCAACTTTAGGACAAGCATCTTCTTCATCATTAATACCGTCTTTATCAGTATCAGGAATAGGACAACCATCATATTTTGCAACACCAGGTACATCTGGACATTTGTCTTTTGAATCTACAATACCATCTTTATCAGTGTCTTTTTCAACAACTGGAGCAGGTGGAGGTGGTGGTGGTGGTGGAGGAACAACTTTATCCTTTAAAGGAGAAGCAAATCCTAATGTATAATTAAAATTATTTGTAGCTAAATCTGTTACACCAACGTTGTTTCTGAATTGAATGTTTAAAAACGATTCAGAACCTAAGTTAAACTGTAACCCAGCTCCAACAGGAAAATATGCTGCAAAATGTTTTAAATCAAACATTGAGATACCTAAACCTGTAGAGATATAAGGAACTACAAAGTAATTATCAGTTAATAATTTAAAATTCAAGTTAGCGTCTAATTCAACTAAAAGCTTATCTTGACCAGTTCTTGTAGCTGTGTTAGGCTTAAATGGATAATCAACAAAAGTTAGATTCATGCCTGCCATGAAATCGATGTTGTTATTTAATCCTTCAATATAGGTTAAAGCTAAACCTGGAGCCATTTCTTTTAATGGAGTCCATTTTTTGTCATTTAACACATTTGAAAGAGATGTAGCTTTAATTGCAGCTGGAGTTTTGAAGTCTTTCATTAAAAAGTTTACACCTAAAGAGGCTCTCTTTTTATAATCATTAGTTTGGCTAAATGCAACAAAAGCCACTAATAACATGAATGACAATAATTTGATTTTCTTCATATTCAATTTTTTTGATAGTGCGAAGTTATGTATGATTTTGATTGTTAACAAAGTTTTTTAATAAATTATTTTAAAGTGCCTTTTGGTACAATTTCTACTTTCACTTTTGCTAATCCTTTTTTAATAAACCCAAGTTTTTCTGCACCTCTTATACTCAGGTCAACAATTCTACCTTTTCTATCCATTCTTGGGTGCATCCTATCATTTATTCTAACAATAATTGATTTTCCATTTTTAATTCTAGTAACTCTAACCCAAGTATTCAAATCAAATCTGTTACTTGCTGCTGTTAGTTTATTGTGTTTAAAGATTTCACCTGTAGCTGTTTCTGTTCCTTCCAAATTCCTACTATAATAACTTGCAATACCATAATAGAATTTTGTTTTTATAGTGTCTACACTTGCTGAATCTAACTTAAGTGTGTCTTTTTGAGGTTTAGTTATTTTAGTTGTATCTAACTGGGTAGTATCACTTCTTATAGCCAATTGAGTGGTACTAGTGAATGAACTGTCCTTTTTAGCAAGAAAGACAATTAAGATTATTATTAAAATGGAACCGATTATTTTCATGGCTTTAGGGTTGTGTTGCTAGCCAGATTCTTAAAACGACTAGATATTCTTTATAAACCTATTAAGATTTAGGTAATAATTTAAAAAAAGTTGCTAACATATCAATAACCATGCCTTATTTTATTTAAAGGTTTCACACTTTTTTTAATCTATTTTCGTTTAAAATCGTAAATTTGCAGCCATTTTAGAAATTAGGTTTGGTATGCACCAAACTCACTTCAACACATTAAAGCGAAAAACACACAATGAGGCAGCTTAAGATTGCAACCCAGATTACCAATAGAGATTCACAAGCAGTAGAAAAGTATTTACAAGAAATTTCCAAAATTTCAATGATTACTCCTGAAGAGGAAACCACTTTAGCCCAAAAAATTAAAATGGGTAATCAAAGAGCTTTGGACAAACTAGTACAAGCTAACTTAAGATTTGTGGTATCTGTTGCTAAACAATACCAACATCAAGGTTTAAGTTTGAGTGATTTAATTAATGAAGGTAATCTTGGTTTAATTAAAGCAGCTCAACGTTTCGATGAAACTAAAGGTTTCAAATTCATATCTTATGCAGTTTGGTGGATTCGTCAATCAATCTTACAAGCACTAGCTGAACAAGGAAGATTGGTTCGTTTACCTCAAAATAAAATTGGTACTTACAATCGTGCAAACAAAGCTTATATGGCTTTTGAACAAGAACACGAACGTGAACCAAGCACTGAAGAATTAAGTGATATTTTAGAGATGAGTGAAACTGAAATCAACAATATTTTTCAAAGTAATACACGTCATACCAGCTTAGATGCTCCAGTTCATGAAGCTGAAGATGTTGCTATGGGTGATTTACTAGAAGGAAGTGATGATACGGATGATGATGTTATGAAAGATTCATTACGTGAAGAAATCAAAAGAGTATTAAAAAGTTTAAGTCCAAGAGAAGCAGAAATTGTTAATGCTTATTTTGGTTTGAATAATGATGGAACTACCATTGAGCAAATTGGCATGAAATACGATTTAACTAAAGAACGTATTCGTCAGATTAAAGAACGTGCCATTAAACGTTTACAAAAAGCGAGATATAGTAATGCTTTAAAAGCTTACTTAGGTTAACATAAAAGATTCATTAAAAAGAGAGGGCTTCCAATTGGAAGCCCTCTCTTTTTAATAACAATATTGTAAAATTACACACTCACATTAAAATCTCTTAATGCATCATTCAAGCTTGTTTTTAAATCGGTACTTGGCTTTCTTTTACCAATAATTAATGCACAACCTACTTGAAACTCCCCAGCTGGAAATTTCTTGGTATAACTTCCAGGAATTACTACACTTCTTGATGGAACCCTTCCTCTATATTCAATTGGTTCATCGCCGCTTACATCAATAATTTTTGTACTTTGAGTTAATACAACATTAGCTCCAAGTACAGCTTCTTTCTCAACAATAACGCCTTCTACTACAATACAACGACTACCAATAAAACAGCCATCTTCTATAATAACAGGACTAGCTTGTAATGGTTCTAAAACACCCCCAATACCTACTCCCCCACTTAAATGCACATGCTTGCCAATTTGAGCACAACTACCTACTGTTGCCCAAGTATCAACCATTGTACCTTCATCTACATATGCACCAATATTTACATAACTTGGCATAAGCACAACATTCTTTGCTAAGTAAGCACCATAACGTGCAACTGCATGAGGAACTGCTCTTACACCTAACCCTGCATAATCTTTTTTCAACAACATTTTGTCGTAAAACTCAAAAGGTTCAATAGTCCATGTTTGCATAGGCTGAATACCAAAATATAAAAGTATTCCTTGCTTCACCCATTCATTCACTTGCCAGCCATGTTCAGTTGGAGAGGCAGTTCTTAATCTGCCTTTATCTACTTCTTCAATTACAGCTTTAACAGCATCTTTATATTTATCTTGTTGTAATAATGATCTATCCGACCAAACTTCTTGTATGAGTTGTTGTAATTCCATGCTGCAAAAATATAGTTTCAGCTATTTCACATCTATAAATAATTCAATTTATCAATTGTTGCTTTTAGAAAAAAAATTGCAAGATCCATTTGAATTGAAAATTTATTGCCATTCATCATTATTTTTATCACCCACAAAAAATCTTTACTAACATCGTTTTTTAACCACACCAAACCAATTTGTAAATGAAAAAGAATTTACTATTTTCTAAAATCAGTGTTTTGTTGTTGATACTATTTATTAGTACAACTTCAATAGCTCAAAAAACTTTTCCTATTAATGGGGTTGCAGATATTAAAGATGGTTGTTATGCATTTACCAATGCTACAATTGTAAAAGATGCCAATACAACTTTACAAAATGCTACTTTAATTATTAAGCAAGGTAAAATTGTACAGGTAGGAAACAATATTACAGTCCCTTCAAATGCTGTAATTATTAATTGTGAAGGGAAATTTATTTATCCCAGTTTTATAGATATTTTTTCAGATTATGGAATAGCTACACCACAAAGACAAAATGCTGGTGGATTTGCAAACTTTTTTGCTGCACAGCAACATACCTCTAATACTAAAGGAGCTTATGGCTGGAACCAAGCCATAAAAAGTGAAACTGATGGGGCAAAAATTTTTACTGCTGATGATACAAAAGCCAAAGCTTTAAGAGATTTGGGTTTTGGTGCTGTTGTCTCTCATCAAAAAGATGGTATTGCTAGAGGTACAGGTGTGATGGTGACTTTGGCAAAGGAAAACGATAATATGGTGATCTTAAAAGAAAAAGCTGCTGCTTTTTATTCATTAAGTAAAGGCACATCAACTCAATCTTATCCTTCTTCAATGATGGGAGTAATAGCTTTGTTACGCCAAAGTTTTATAGATGCCAATTGGTATAAATCGAACCCAGAAGTAGAAGGTGTGAACCTTTCTTTAAAAAGTTGGAACGAAAATCTTTCACTTCCTCAAATATTTGATGCAAGTGATAAATGGAATGCTTTAAGAGCTGATAAAATTGGAGATGAATTTGGCGTTCAATTTATTATTAAAGCTGGTGGTAATGAATATCAAAGAATGAAAGAAATTGCAGATACTAAAGCAAGTTTTATTCTTCCATTAAACTTTCCTGCAGCTATAGATGTTGATGATCCTAATGAATTAAGATTTGTAGGCTTAGATGATTTAAAACATTGGGAGCTTGCCCCAACAAATGCTGCTGCTTTTGAAAAAAATGGTATCAATTTTTGTTTTACTACAGCCGACTTAAGTAATGTTTCAGATTTTCATGCCAACTTAAGAAAAGCTATTGAACATGGTTTATCTGAGTCGAAAGCTTTAGAAGCATTAACTAAAATTCCTGCAACATTAGTAGGTGCTTATGATAAAGTTGGAAGTTTAGATGCAGGTAAATTTGCCAATTTTATAATTACATCCGGTCCAATATTTTCTGAAAAAACTACTATCCATCAAAACTGGACTCAAGGTTTAATGAATAGTGTAAAAGATGATAATTGGTATGATGTGAAAGGCACTTATAATTTTACAGCTAACACTAACTCTGGTGTTAAAAATTACTCTTTAGAGCTGAAAGATGCAGGTGCTGCTAGTTTTAAAGGAAATGATACTCTTACAGGAAAATATTCTTACGATGGCAAGTTAGTAAAACTAAGTTATAGCGAGGGCCGTGGAGCAAACGCTAAAGAAACCATTTTTAGTGGTGCCGTTACAGATAAAGTTTGGAATGGAACAGGAAGAGATGCTATGGGTAATACTTTTACTTGGACTGCAACTCTTGATAAAATTGCTGAGTCAAAAGCAGATAGTGTAAAAGCAAAAACAATCCCAACAGTTGGTAAAGTAATATATCCTTTTTTAGGATATGGAAATGCAGAATTACCAAAACAAGAAACAATTTTAATTAAAAATGCAACCGTTTGGACCAGTGAAAAAGATGGCATTTTAAACAATACTGATATTTTATTAAAGAATGGAAAAATTGCAGCAATAGGCAATAACTTATCTGAACCTACAGCTAAAGTTTTAGATGCAACAGGTAAACATGTTACAGCAGGTATCATTGATGAGCACTCTCACATTGCAGCAGCTTCAATTAATGAAGGAGCACAAAGTGTAACTTCTGAAGTAAGAATTGCAGATAATTTAAATCCTGATGATATGAATATTTATCGTCAGTTAAGCGGTGGGGTTACTACTTCTCATATTCTACATGGTTCAGCAAATACCATAGGCGGACAAACACAATTAATTAAATTACGTTGGGGTGCAAATGCAGAAGATTTAAAATTCGCAGGTGCTGATGGCTTCATCAAATTTGCCTTAGGCGAAAATGTAAAACGAAGTGCTAGCACACAAGGTAACACTCGTTTTCCAGATACTAGAATGGGTGTTAACCAAGTATTGGTAGATGCATTTCAAAGAGCTACAGATTATCAAAAACAAATGAAAGCTGTAGAAGATAATAATAAAAAGAAAGCCCGCCTGAACGATGCAGTCGGGCAGGGTGCAACCCCAATAGTATTTAGAAGAGATTTAGAGTTAGATGCATTGGTTGAAATTATGAACAATAAACGTTTCATTACTTGTCACTCTTACGTTCAAAGTGAAATAAATGCAACCATGAAAGTTGCAGAACAATTTGGTTTTAGAATCAACACTTTTACTCACATTTTAGAAGGTTATAAAGTGGCTGATAAAATGAAAGCTCATGGAGTTCATGCATCAACATTTAGTGATTGGTGGAATTATAAAATGGAAGTGGTTGATGCTATTCCTTATAATGCTGCAATAATGAATAAAGTTGGATTGAATGTGGCTATTAATTCTGATGATGCAGAAATGGCTCGTCGTTTAAATCAAGAAGCTGCAAAGACTATCAAATTTGGCGGTATGAGTGAAATTGAAGCTCTAAATATGGTGACTATCAACCCAGCAAAAATGCTGCATGTTGATCAAAAAGTTGGAAGTATCAAAGTTGGTAAAGATGCAGATGTGGTTGTTTGGAGCGATAATCCTTTAAGTATTTATGCAAAAGCCGAAACTACAATTGTTGATGGAACAATCTATTTTGATAGAAAACAAGATGTTGAAATGAGAAAGCAACTAGTAGCAGAAAAATCAAGATTGATTCAAAAACTTGCAGCACTTAAAAGAACTGCAGGAGGTAATGCTGCTGGGGGTCGTGGTGGATTTCAACGACCAACACCAAGATTTGAAATCATTCAAACTTGCAGCGATCATTATCACAATCATGGCTTATTGGCCATTGATGCAGACGAAATTGAAAACAATAAATAGTCATCTCTCAAAAAATAATTATGAAAAAGATTCTAATTTATATTGCTTGTATTTTTCTAACCAAAAATATATCAGCACAAGAAACCATTCTTCCAGCAAATCCACAATCAGAACCTATTGCACTTACAAATGCAACCATTCATGTGGGAAATGGCGAAATCATTAATAATGGTACTGTAATAATAAAAAATGGAAAAATTACTTCTGTAAGTGCTAATCCCATTACAGAAAATATCAAAACAATTGATTGTTCTGGTAAACATATTTATCCAGGATTAATTTTAGCAGCTTCTCAATTAGGTTTACTAGAAGTGCCAAGTGTTAGAGCTACTTTAGATAATAATGAAATTGGAGATATTAATTCAAACATTCGTTCAATTGTAGCTTATAATACAGATTCAAAAGCCATCAATCCATTACATTCAACAGGTATTTTATTAGCTAATGTTGTTCCATCAGGTGGCATCATTTCTGGCTCTTCTTCAGTGGTGCAATTAGATGCCTGGAATTGGGAAGATGCTGCTTATGCAACAGATAATGCTATTATTTTCAGAATGCCTTCATTACTTGCAAGAAGAGGAGGTGGAAGAGGTGGTTTTGGTGCTGCACAACAACAAGGAGACCCAGTAAAAGCTGCATTAACTAGAATTGAAAATGTAAAAACATTTTTTAAAGAAGCCAAAGCTTATTTATCAGAAACAAGTCATGAAAATGTGAACCTGAAATTTGAAGCTGTAAGAGGGTTGTTTGAAAAGAAACAAAAACTTTTTATTTATTGCAACATTGTTAAAGAAATGCTGTTAGCAATTGATTTTGCCAAAGAATTTGGATTTGAACTTACACTTGTTGGTGCTGTAGATAGTTGGCAAATTGCAGATGTTCTAAAACAAAATAATATATCTGTAATCTTAAACCAATTGCACGATTTACCTGCAATGGTGGACGATGATATTGACCAACCTTTTAAAACGCCATCTATCTTGCAAAAAGCAGGAGTTTTATATTGCATTAATGATGATGATGGAAATACCCGATACAGAAATTTAGCTTTTAATGCAGGAACTGCAGCAACTTACGGTTTAAGCAAAGAAGAAGCTTTGAGTGCTGTTTCTTTAAATGCTGCAAAAATTTTAGGCATTGCAGATAAAACGGGGTCTATTGAAGTAAATAAAGATGCTAACTTACTAATATCTTCAGGAGATGTTTTAGATATGAAAACAAGCAATATATCTCATGCTTTTATTCAAGGAAGAATGATTGATATGGCTAGTAAACAAAGCCAACTGAATGAGAAATATAAAACTAAGTATGGCATTAAATAATATGAAGCATCTGAGTTTTTTTATAATTGTCTTATTATTTATATCCTGCAAAAGCAACCAAGCATTACCAACTGTCGAAAATGTTGACATCAATAAATATGTTGGCACATGGTATGAAATTGCTAGATTTCCAAACTTTTTTGAGAAAGGATTAGAATGTGTAACAGCTGAATATTCATTATTAGAAAGTGGTAAAATTAAAGTAGTTAATAAGGGGCATAAGACATCAGATGTATCTAAAATAAACACAGCCATAGGAACAGCTTGGGTTCCTGATAAAAATAAAACAGGCCAATTGAAAGTTAGATTCTTTTGGCCTTTTTCTGGTGATTATTACATTATTGCTTTAGATTCTAATTATCAAAGTGCTTTAGTAGGTGATCCATCAAGAAAATATTTGTGGGTGTTAAATAGAGCAACCACTATGAATGATTCTTCATACCATAAATTACTAAATATTGCTCATCAAAATAATTTTGATACAACTTTATTAATGAAAGTGAATCAAACATGTAATTAAATTCAACGTATGAAAAAAGTAGCAATCACAGGGGGTACAGGAGTTATAGGAGAAAAGTTAAGTGCATTGCTTATAAAAAAAGGGTATGAAGTAATTTGGATCAGCAGAAGTAAAAATGCTCAAAACCCCTATCCTACTTTTTTGTGGACAGAATTAAACACATGTTTAAAAGATGTAGAATATGTAATTCATTTAGCAGGTGCTGGAATTGTAGATAAAGCATGGACTGATGAACGAAAAAAAACTATTCTTTCAAGTAGAACAGATACTGCTCAACAAATTTTTGAATATTGCAAAAAAGAAAATCATCAACTAAAAGCCTTTATTTCTTCATCAGCGATTGGTTATTATGGCATTATTACTTCAGATAAAATTTATGAGGAAGATGATGCTCCAGGAAATGATTTCTTAGCTGATACTTGTGTTCAATGGGAAGCTTCAGTTGATCAGTTTGAAACTTTAGATATAAGGACTGTAAAAATTAGAACAGGTATTGTTTTAAGTACAGATGGTGGTGCTTTGGTTGAAATTGCAAAACCCATCAAAAATAATTTTGGTGCAGCCATTGGTTCTGGCAAACAATTCATTGCTTGGATTCATGTTAAAGATTTGTGCAATATGTATATACATGCCATTGAAAATGAAAATATGCATGGAGCCTTTAATGCTGTTGCTCCAGAACATAAATCAAATCAAGAATTTACAAAAGCAGTAGCTCTTCAACTTAAAAAAATATTATGGTTACCCAATGTTCCTGCATTTGTTTTAAAACTAATGTTAGGCAAAAGAGCCCAATTGGTTCTTGAAGGCAGCAGGGTTTCGGCTTCCAAAATCTTAAAAAGTGGATTTCAATTTAATTACCCAAAATTAAACGAGGCACTGCAAGAACTTTATCCAAAAAAATAGAATTTAACTTAATTAAATCACCACAATCATTGGTTTTTTAATTCGTGCTTTACATTTGCAGCATGAGTCAAAATGTTAGAGTAAGATTTGCTCCTAGTCCTACAGGAGGTTTACATTTAGGAGGTGTAAGAACAGTTTTATACAATTATCTTTTTGCCAAACACCATAATGGAAAATTTATAGTTAGAATTGAAGATACCGATCAAACGCGTTTTGTTGAAGGTGCTGAAGCATACATCTTTAAAACCCTTGAATGGTGTGGGTTACAGCCAGATGAAAGCCCCTTACATAGTGGACCATTTGAACCATACAGACAAAGTGAAAGAAAACCATCTTACAAAAAATATGCTGAAGAATTAGTATCAAAAGGATTGGCCTATTATGCATTTGATACTGCTGAAGAATTAGAACAAAAAAGAAAAGAGATTCCTAATTTTCAATATGGTCATGCTACAAGAGGAAGTTTAAAAAATTCATTAACCCTTTCTAAAGAAGAAACTGATCAACTTGTAAATTCAAAAACACCATATGTAATTAGAATAAAAATTGAACCTCACCAAGAAATAAAATTTAACGATTTAATTCGTGGAGAAGTTTGTTTTGATACTACACAAGTTGATGATAAAGTATTATTGAAAGCAGATGAAATGCCAACTTATCATTTAGCAGTTGTTGTAGATGATTACTTAATGCAAATTTCTCATGCATTTCGTGGTGAAGAATGGTTGCCATCGGCACCTGTACATATTTTTTTATGGCAGTATTTATTTGGTTTAGATAAAATGCCTCAATGGGCTCATCTACCATTAATCTTAAAACCAGATGGTCATGGAAAGTTGAGCAAAAGAGATGGAGATCGTTTAGGTTTTCCTGTATTTGCAATGGATTGGTTAGACCCTAAAACCAATGAAACTACACAAGGTTTTAAAGAAAAAGGATTTTTACCACAAGCATTCATTAACATGCTTGCTATGCTAGGTTGGAATAGTGGTATAGAGCAAGAGATTTTTTCTTTAGAAGAATTGGTAGATAAATTTTCGTTAGAAAGAGTACATAAAGCAGGTGCAAAATTCGACTTTGAAAAAGCTAAATGGTATAACCACGAATGGATAAAAAAGTTGGATGCTTCAACCTTACTTCTTGACGTAAAAAATCAATTATCCTCTGCCAATATTAATATTGAGGATGATGAAAAACTAACAACCATCATTACACTGGTAAAAGATAGATGTACTTTATTAACTGACTTTTTAGACCAAACTAAGTATTTCTTTAAAACCCCTGAAAACATTGATCTTACAGCCATTCAGCCAAAATGGGATGAAAAGAAAACAACTTTCTTTAGACAAATCATAGCTCAATGGCATAATAATTTTTCTAGTACAGCCGTTGAATTGGAGCAAGAATTTAAAGCATTAGCAACTACACAAGAAATTAAAGTTGGTGAGCTTATGATGCCATTAAGAATCATGCTTGTTGGTGGTAAATTTGGACCAGGAGTTTTTGATATTGCAACTATATTAGGTAAAGATGAAACCATTGCAAGAATTGAAAATGTATTAACTTTATTGAGTAAATAATTATTGATGAAAAATTGGTTTACAGTTTGTTTTGTCTTGTTACTCATTTCTTGTAAAAAAGAATCAGAAAATTTAAATTTTATTTCTTTAAATGAAATTTACCCAATGGCTGTTGGTAAAACTTTTACATACAGATTAGACTCTACTGTAACAGTAAATTTTGGTGCATCTTTAGCCACCAGAAGTTATTTGGCAAAAGACAGTGTAGAAAGTACATTTCTTGATGCACAAAATAGAAAAAGTTTTAGAATTTTCAGGTATTTAAGAGATACATTAGCCGTACAACCCTGGAAATTTACTGCAACTTATTTAACTACGTTTACTGAGAATACAGTTGAATTTGTTGATAATAATCTAAGGTATATTGTATTGTCAAATCCCGTTTCAGAAAATACTTTCTGGAAAGGCAACGCATATATCAATACTATTTTACCCTCATCATATTATTTTTTAGATAATTGGGACTATCAATATAAAAATCTGAATCAGAGTTTTACAACTAAAAAAGGGGTAATTCAAAATACATATACAGTTTTGCAACAAAACACACAAATTCCAGCAACTTTTAACCCTTCTGTTTACAATGAAAAAAGTTATAGTATTGAAGTTTATGCAAAAGGAATTGGCTTAATTTATAAAGAATTTTTACATTATATATGGCAACCCACACCTGTACCAGCAAAGTTTCAGGATGATAGTTATGGCATAAAATTGAATTTGATCAGTTATAATTAAAGAAAAATATTAAACATGAATGTTCCAACAATACAAGAATTTTTAGCTGCTGGAAAAACTCCAGAAGTATTATTTTGGGTAGGATGTGCTGGAAGTTTTGATGCAAGGGCTCAAAAAATTACTAAAGCTTTTGCTGAAATATTAAATCATGTAGGAATTGAATATGCCATTTTGGGAAAAGAAGAAGCTTGTACTGGAGATCCTGCAAGAAGAGCTGGCAATGAATTTTTATTTCAAATGATGGCTTATCAAAATATTCAAATTTTGAATGGCTATGGAATCAAGAAGATTGTTACCACATGCCCTCACTGTTTTAATACTCTTAAAAATGAATACCCTGAGCTAGGTGGCAATTATGAAGTCATTCATCATACTACATTATTACAAGAATTAATAGATCAAGGAAGGATTATATTAAAAGAAGGTGGTACCTTTAAAGGTAAGAAGATTAGTTTTCACGATAGTTGTTATTTAGGTAGGGCAAATAATATTTATGAAGCACCAAGAAAAGTTTTAGAAGCTTTAGATGCCGACTTAGTTGAAATGAAACGCTGTAGAACTAATGGTTTATGTTGTGGTGCTGGTGGTGCTCAAATGTTTAAAGAAGATGAGCCAGGTAATACAAGAATTAATTTTGAAAGAACAGACGAAGCAATAACAACAGGTGCACAATATATAGCATCAGCTTGTCCATTTTGTAATACAATGTTAACTGATGGGGTTAAAAACAGAGAAAAAGAAGAAGATATTAAAGTTTTAGATATTGCAGAAATAGTAGCTGGTAGCTTATAATAGAATTATCAAATTACTAAATAAATTTTATGAATAACAATAGTACTCAGAAGTTCTTGTTGTTACTTCTACTTTTCTTTATTATTTCTTTGGGAGTAAGTTTTTTTACTACTGATTATGAAATGTTTACAACTTCCAGAAATTTAATATTAGCATTTGTTAAAGCACTTGTTTTTACAATTGTATTTGCTTTAATTGTTATGCCAAAAAAGAAATAACATGATTGATTATAAAAACATTAAAGAATTTTTGCCACAAGATTTTCATGATGAATCAAGGGTTTGGATTTATCAAAGTAACAGAATACTCAGTATGTCTGAAGCTTTTACTATTGAGCCACTTTTAAATAGTTTTATAGAACAATGGAAAAGTCATGGCTCACCAGTTAAAGGATTTGCTAACTTAATTTTTGGCCAGTTTATTATTATCATGGCCGATGAATCTAAAACTCAAGTTGGTGGTTGTAGTACAGACAGCAGTGTTCGTTTAATAAAGCAAATTGAGCAAGAATTACAAATAGAATTGTTTAACCGTCAAAATCTTGCATTTATTATTAAAGATAAAATTCAAATTCTTCCAATGCAACAAATTAATTATGCATTAGAAAATGAATTTATTAATTCAGATACTTTATACTTTAATAATCTGGTAGCCACAAAAAAGGAATTAATTGAAAAATGGATTATTCCTGTAAAAGAAAGCTGGTTAGCTTCTAGGTTAGTTGTAAATAGCTAGAATGATAATTGTAAATTGTTAATTATAAATTGTAAATTCAATTCTCTTTTTTTTACTACTTACTACTTACTACTTACTACTTACTACTTACTACTTACTACTTACTACTTACTACTTACTA
>JAGXRG010000027.1 GCA_018335935.1 Chitinophagaceae bacterium
GTTGTTATCAAAAATAGAAAGAACTGAAATTGAAAGCAAATCACAACTTCACTTCTATATTAGATTTAGTTAAATCAGTTGTTATCAAAAATAGAAAGAACTGAAATTACAGATTTGGCTGTTATTTTATTTTGGTATCTGTGTTGTTCCAATGAAAGCAAATCACAACTACCAGCAACGCCTAATATTTCAACATACGTTGTTATCAAAAATAGAAAGAACTGAAATTACAGATTTGGCTGTTATTTTATTTTGGTATCTGTGTTGTTCCAATGAAAGCAAATCACAACTACCAGCAACGCCTAATATTTCAACATACGTTGTTATCAAAAATAGAAAGAACTGAAATTACAGATTTGGCTGTTATTTTATTTTGGTATCTGTGTTGTTCCAATGAAAGCAAATCACAACAAGGAAATAAATCGGGTGAATTAATTTTACGTTGTTATCAAAAATAGAAAGAACTGAAATTACAGATTTGGCTGTTATTTTATTTTGGTATCTGTGTTGTTCCAATGAAAGCAAATCACAACAAGGAAATAAATCGGGTGAATTAATTTTACGTTGTTATCAAAAATAGAAAGAACTGAAATTACAGATTTGGCTGTTATTTTATTTTGGTATCTGTGTTGTTCCAATGAAAGCAAATCACAACTTAATAAAAATTTGTTCGTGCATCAACGCTGTTGTTATCAAAAATAGAAAGAACTGAAATTACAGATTTGGCTATTATTTTATTTTGGTATCTGTGTTGTTCCAATGAAAACAAATCACAACCAGAACTTTATTTTATAGTTTTTTTAGGTATATATTAGAAGTATCTGAGATTTGTAATAATAAAAAAGAGCAGCATGAATGCTGCTCTAGTGGTTTTTTAGGACACTTACTTTATAACTCGTGAGGTAAAAGTACAAAAGGGATTGAAAATATTTTTGTCCAATTTTGTACAAGTTCCTAAACGAAATACTTGACATAAAAAAAGGATGCTAAAAGCATCCTTTTCTTATATGTTGTAGCGAGAACGAGATTTGAACTCGTGACCTCAGGGTTATGAATCCTGTGCTCTAACCAACTGAGCTACCTCGCCGTTTTTGGGCTGCAAATATAGTAGCTTGGTTAGAAAAAAATACAATTAATACGCAATAAGTTTTGATATTCTTGTCCTAACTTTTTCTACAGTAGGCAACATTACACGTTCTAATGTAAGATTGATAGGCACTGCAGGTAAATCTAAAGAACCTATAACTTCAACTTTTGCATCTAAAAAATGATAACAATTATTTGATATTCTGAGCGATAAAGCCTCTGCAAATGAATTGCTTTGTTGCTCTTCGCTTAATACAATAACTTTTCCATGCTTACGAACCTGATTAAATATCATTTCCTCATCTAAAGGATATAAACTTCTTAAATCTACAACTTCTACATGGCCTTCATATGCTTTTGCAGCATTCTTTGCCATATGTACACCCATTCCATAAGTAACTACACAAACTGTTTCTCCTTTTTTAACTTTATCGGCATCTGCGTGTAAAGCAATAGCTGCTTTTCCTAAAGGTAACACATAATCACTTGATGGTTCTTTTGTTCTGGCTTCATCTGTACCTTCAACTTTACTCCAATACAATCCTTTATGTTCTAACATTATTACAGGATTTGGATCGTAGAAAGCTGCTTTCATTAACCCTTTCATATCTGCAGCATTAGATGGATAGGCTACTTTAATGCCCTTAATACTTAATAAAGTACTTTCTATACTACCACTATGGTAAGGTCCACCACCACCATAAGGACCTACAGGAATTCTCAATACCATTTGTACTGGGAACTTTCCATGTGTAAGATAATTAGATCTTGAAATTTCGTTCACCAATTGATTCATGGCTGGATAGAAATAATCTCCAAATTGCACTTCAACAATTGGCTTAACACCCACTGCAGATAAACCTGCAGTAGAACCTACTATGTAGGCTTCTTGTATAGCTGTATTAAATACTCGGTTATCTCCAAACTTTTCTGCTAGTGTTGCCGCTTCTCTAAACACACCCCCTAATCTTTTACCTACATCCTGTCCATAAAAAATACACTCCGGATGTGCTTTCATGATTTCTTCAATTGCATGTAAAGCTGCATCAACCATCATTACTCTTTCTCCATTAAATGGTTCACGAATTCCTCGTTCTTCTGTTATAGGAGTTGGAGCAAATATGTGATCTTCAATTTCATTAACACTAGGTTCGGCAGCTAGTTGAGCCCTTTCAAAAGATTCTGCTACTACTTTTTCAACCTGAGATTCTGCCTCATTGATTTCAAATTCACTAAATCCAGATGCATTTAAAAGTAATCTTAATTTTGGTAATGGATCGTATAATCCATGTCTGAGTAAATCTTCTCTTGTTCTATAAAATTCTTTTCTAACTCCACTGGTATGATGACCTAATAAAGGTACTTTGGCATGAACCAACACAGGCAAACGCTCTGTTCTTGCATATTCAATTGCTGTTTGCATGGTTTCGTAACTTCTTAAGAAATCACTTCCATCGCATTGTAAACGTTTCATTCCCTTAAACCCTTCTGCATATTCAAATGCATTCATGGCTCTATATTCATCTGCACTAGCACTAATACTCCATTGATTGTCTTGTACTAAATAAATAATGGGTAATCTTTTTAGAACTGCAAATTGCCATGCTTCTGCAACTTCGCCCTCAGTAACAGCTCCATCGCCCATTGAACAAACCACAATAGGATTTTCACCTTCGTGGCCTTTATTCAACACTTTAATATCGTTAAGTTCTATATATCTTAATCCTTGTGCAATACCTGTTGTTGGAATGGCTTGCATGCCTGTTGCACTACTTTGATGAATAATACCTGGATGACCATTGCCAGCATTACTAGCATGACAATAATAAGAACGACCACCAGAAAATGGATCATCTTTTTTACCCAATAATTGTAACATGAGTTGATAAGGTTCAAAACCCATAGCCATCATCATGGCATCATCGCGATAATAAGGGCTTACCCAATCATGTTGGTGTAATTGTAAACCTGTTGCTATTTGAATGGCTTCGTGACCTCTGGATGAGGAATGTACATAATTGCATACAGCTCGGTTGGCATCATAAGTTTCGCTCATAGCTTTAGATGCCACCATTAGTTTGAATGCTTTCAATAGGGTATCTCTACTTAGCATATAACGGATTATTAGGGTGTGACCAAACAGATAACGTTATAACTATAAGAATATTATGTAAAACTTACTTTATTTCTACAGTGAAGAGTTTTTCTTTTTCTAGAAATCCTTCGAGTACATCACTTACAACACACTCGCCAACACCAGCTGGGGTGCCAGTAAAAATCATATCACCAATATTGAGAGAAAAATATTCAGAAATATGTGCAACTATCTGATTAAAAGAATAAATCATATCAGAACTAATGCCTTTTTGAACTTGAGTTCCATTAAGATTCATTGAAAAATTTATGGGTTGATTGACTTGTGAAATATCCTTCCACCTTCCTACAAAAGCAGAATTATCCCAAGCCTTGGCTTTTTCCCAAGGTAAACCTTTTTGTTTGAGTTGATTTTGAATATCACGAGCCGTAAAATCAATACCCACTGTAATCTGATTATAATACTTGTGTGCATTATGTTCAGCAATATATTTTCCGTTTTTACAAATTTGTAAAACCAACTCTAACTCGTAATGAAGTTCATTACTGAATTGAGGATAATAAAATGGAGTATTACCTTGTATTAAAGCTGTTTTAGGCTTAATAAAAATAACAGGTTCTTCGGGTACTGCATTGCCTAATTCTTTGGCATGTTCGGTATAATTTCTACCAATGCAGAATATCTTCATATTTATTAATTATTGCTTACCATTTATAAAAATCCACTAAAAATTAAATGCTAGATTGGTGGTTTTATAAATAAATAATTCTAAACTTATAATAACTAATAAATATGTCTATTTATTGTTTAAAACTACTGTTATTTACTAAATTCATAGTTCTTTCAATACCCATAGTTATAAACTGCTCAATAATTTCTACAGATTTTTCTAATTTTTGTTTAATAATGGGTAATTCTTCGCTCGACCATTTACTTAATACAAAATCTGCTTGCATGCCTTTTGGAAAATTATTACCTATTCCAAATCTGAGTCTAGGATAATTATTGGTACCCAACATGAGCTCAATATCTTTTAAACCATTATGCCCAGCATGAGAACCACTAGGTCTTAGTCTTAGCTTATCAACTGGTAATGATAAATCATCTAAAATGGTTAAGGTATTTTCAATTTCAATTTTTTCTTTATCGAGCCAATATTTAAAAGCTTTGCCACTTAAGTTCATATAAGTTGTGGGAAGAATACAAACAATAAGTTTTCCCTTCCACTTAAACTCTGCTCTATAAGCCAATCTATCTTGTTTAAATAAAGCATTATTTTTTAAAACAAATGCATTCACCACATCGAAACCAATATTATGACGGGTGTGGGAATACTCATCTCCAATATTTCCTAATCCTACAATTAAATATTTATTCATTATAAAAAAATCTTTGCAAAAATATTAAAGCTGAGTGATTAATCTGATTTCTTTATGAGGTATAGATAGCTTTAACTGAATTTACTAAGATGCTCTACCCTATTTTTGTACTCATGGAATCTTCAAAATATGAGACTGTAATTGGATTAGAAGTACATGCTCAATTATTAACCCAAACCAAATTATTTAGTGGCGACCCTATTTATTTTGGTGCAAATCCTAATACTCAAGTTAGTCCAATCAGTTTAGCTCATCCTGGAACATTACCTAAAACAAATGCCAATGTTATAGACCTTGCTATTAAGTTAGGCATTGCTTGTAATTGCGAAATTGTTCAGAAAAATTATTTTGCAAGAAAGAATTATTTCTATGCCGATTTACCAAAAGGATATCAAATTTCTCAACATACAACACCCATTTGTAAAGGCGGAAATGTTTTAATTGAAGTGAATGGTAGGCAAAAAAATGTTCAACTGAATAGAATACATATTGAAGAAGATGCAGGCAAAAGTATTCATGATATGTATGAGGATAGAACCTGTATAGATTTAAACAGAGCAGGAACTCCTTTGCTTGAAATTGTTACAGAACCTTGTTTACATAGTGCTGATGAAGCATTTGAATATGTAACCACTTTAAGAAAATTAGTAAGATGGTTAGATGTTTGTGATGGCAATATGGAAGAAGGTAGTTTACGCTGCGATGCCAATATTTCTATTAGACTAAAAGGTGAAACTGCTCTTGGAACAAAAGTTGAAATTAAAAATTTAAACTCTATTCGTAATATTAAAAGAGCTATTGATGCAGAAGTAAAACGCATGATTCAATTGGTTGAAAATGGAGAAACCATTACACAACAAACCAGAACTTATGATGTTGGCTTGGATTGTACTTTACCCATTAGAGATAAAGAAGATGCTAATGATTACAGATATTTTGCAGATCCTGATTTAACAGCATTTCACATCAGCAAAACTCATATTGATGCTATTAAATCATCAATGCCTATTTTACCGAATGAGTTAATTGAACAATTTAAAAAAGATTATCAATTATCAGATTATGATGCTCAACAACTGTGTGATGAAAAATCTATAGCTGATTTTTTTATTAAAGCAGCTGCACAAACTAAACATTACAAAGCTTTAGCTAATTTCATTCTTGGACCTATTAAACAATATTTAAACGAAAACAATATAAGCTTAAAAGAACAAGATATTAGTGTAGAGCATTTAGTAAATCTGATACAAATGATTGATGAAGGCCAAGTAAATTTTTCAGTGGCCTCTTCTAAAATATTGCCTATTATTATAAAAGAAAACAAACCACCTTTAGCAATTGCCTCCTCACTAAACTTAATACAAGTAAGTGATGGCAATGAGTTAGACCAATGGGTTAATGAAGTTTTAGCCAAAATGCCAGAAAAAGTAGTTGAATATAAAAAAGGTAAAAAGGGATTAATTGGATTGTTTGTAGGAGAAGTAAAAAAGCTCAGCAAAGGCAAAGCAGATCCAAAAGTTGTAACTCAAATTTTAGAACAAAAACTGAGCAACTAATTTTTATGAAGCATCTAAAGTTCATCTTTATAATTATTTTACTGAATTGGAGCTGTAATAATTCTGCAATTCAGTTACTATCAGTTGATGGGAAAATAAAGCATTATGCTCATAAAAAAATAACACTAATTACTTTCGAAAATAGCAAAACACCTATAATCTTAGACAGTACAACAACTGATCATAAAGGTAGATTTAATTTACAAACTATTTATCAGCCTAATGAATTATTGGCTATTAAAACTGAAGATGGATTGCCTTATTGGATTGTAAGTGATGCCCAAAATATTGAAGTAACTCTACATGCTAATAACTACAAAAGCTATACTGTACAAGGATCTAAAGCATCTGAACAATTACACGAATTTGTAAATAAATTAGACAAATTAGTTAATGAAAAAATCAATAAACAAATACTTGTTGATTCTTTAAGCAAACAGCTCATAAGCGATAGTTTACTAAGCATTCAAAAAAATGAATTAAAAAATTTGCAATGGAACTTAAAACAATTCTGTAAACTTTCAATTGCCAAAACAAATAACCCAGCCTTAAAATATTTTTTTATGTTTTATGGTTTACAAACCCATGCTTTAGATGAGAAAGTTGTTTTTAAGCAACTAGCTGTTTTATGCGATTCGTTTCCAAAACATAAACAATTAGAAAGCTTAAAAAATAGTTTATCCATTGCTGTAAAATCTGATCCAAAACTTTTTTTAGTGGATAGTAAAGCTCCCGTCTTCAGCATTTTAGATTCTTCTAAAAAAGCCATCAGCTTTACTAATTTTAATGGTAAATTTTTATTGTTGAACTTTTGGTCGAGCAGCAATATTGCACAACGTAATCAATTAAAACAACTCAATGAAATTTATTCTATTTACAAAGACAAGAACTTTGATATTTTGTCGATTTCAGTAGATACTAGCAAACAAAACTGGTTGTATCAAATTAAAAAAGACAGTATAGTTTGCAAAAATGTAATAGATACATTAGGCTTTAAAAGTAAACTAGCAAAAGATTATTATATTTCTACAACTCCTTATAATATTCTTATACATCCGAATAAAAATATTATTGCTGTAGATATTAAAACCGATCAATTGAAGGATAAACTAAAAGAATTAATTCCTTAATCACTCTTTATTTTTTGTATCTATTACAATAGTTACAGGGCCATCATTCAACAAACTAACTTTCATATCTGCACCAAAAATGCCTGTGGCAATGGTTTTGCCTAAATCTTGTGCTAAAATTTGAATCATCTTTTCATATTTAGGAATGGCAATTTCTGGTTTTGATGCTTTAATATAAGATGGTCTATTACCCTTTTTTGTAGAAGCATGTAAAGTAAACTGACTTACCAATAAAATTCCACCAGCAATATCTATCACACTTTTATTCATAACGCCAGCTTCATCATTAAAAATTCTCAGATTAACAATTTTATTCGAAAGCCATTTCATATCTTCAATATCGTCATCATCTTCAATACCCAAAAAAACTAATAATCCAAAATCTATAGCACCAGTAATTTTATCATCAACTTTTACAGAAGCTTCTTTTACTCTTTGTATAACAACTCTCATGAATACAATTTAATTTTACAAAATGAAGATAGATATTAGCTCTGAAATAATTTTTAAAACTGCAAGAAGTGGTGGCAAAGGTGGGCAAAATGTAAATAAGGTAGAAACCATGGTTGAAGGGCGTTGGAATATTGAAGCTAGCAACTTATTAGATGATGAACAAAAAGCTATTTTATTTTCAAAACTGAAGAATAAAATAAACACTAAAGGAGAACTCTTAATTAAATCTCAGGCTGCTAGAAGCCAACTTGAGAATAAAGAAAATGTTTTAACTAAAATTAATGAACTCATCAATCATTCATTAATTAAAAAGAAAAGTAGAATTGCCACTAAAATTCCAAAGGCAGTTATTGAAAAAAGAATTGAACACAAAAAAATTAAAGCTGAGCATAAACAATTCAGAAAAAAAATAAACCCTAAAGACTATTAATATTGAAAATAAAATTTGTCATATTTTTTCTTTTAGTGTTTATTATAGTTGCTACAAGTTTTGTTGAAGCAACAAAAAAACCAATACCAATAAAATTTATTATTCCCAATGGTTGGCCTCAACCAGTGTACGACTTTAAAGCCAATCCTTTAACTGTAGAGGGTTTTGAGCTGGGTAAAAAATTATTTTACGATGAAAATTTAAGTGTAGATTCATCTACTTCATGTGCAAGTTGTCATCAACAATTTGCAGCTTTTGCAACTTATGATCATGATTTATCGCATGGAGTGAATAATGGATTAACAACAAGAAATGCTACAGCATTACAAAACTTGGCTTGGCAAAAAGAATTTATGGCAGATGGTAGCATTCATCATTTAGATGCCCAACCTTTATTTCCTTTAACTGCAGCAAATGAAATGGGAGAAGACTTAAATCAACTTCTAAAAAAATTACAAGCAGATGTTACTTATAGAAACATGTTTTTAAAAGCTTTTGGAAGTTCAATTATTAGTACTCAAAATTTAACAAAAGCTTTGAGTCAATTTTTAGTTATGCTAGTTTCAAGTAATAGCAAGTACGATCGAGTGATGAGAGCTGAAAAAACGTTTAACTTACCAGAAAGATTAGGGTATGAAATCTTTCAAAAGAAATGTGCCAATTGCCATACAGAACCTATGTTCACAGATTATAGTTATAGAAATATTGGAATGAAACTAAGTGAAACAAGTTTTGACGAAGGCAGAAAAAACATTACTCATCTATCTTCAGACTCACTAAAATTCAGAGTTCCTTCTTTAAGAAATATTGTGCTAACTTTCCCTTACGGACATGATGGAAGATTTTTTACACTCATGAATGTATTTGAACATTATAGAAATAATATGGTTGTAAACCCTTACACTGATAGTTTAGTAAAAAATAAATTATCTTTAAGTAATTATGAAATTGGTCAGCTCACTTCTTTTTTATACACTTTAACCGATTCAAGTTTTATCAGCAACAAAAAATTTGCTCCACAAGGTTATAACATTACACCTAGTTTTAAGGATATACATTAGTTTTGAAATCTATAGTTATAATATAATAAAAAGTGAGTAAGATAAAAAGTTTAGCATCACAAACCATGTGGTATGGATTAAGTTCCATAGCTGCTCGTTTTATTAATTACTTACTTACTCCTTATTTAACTTTTAAATTTACTGAAGCTCAATATGGCGAAATGAGTATTGTATATGCATTCATACCTTTTATGAATGTAATTTTTACTTATGGCTTAGAGACTGGTTTTTTTAGATTCTCGAATAAAGAAAATAAACAGTCTGTTTATAATACAACAAGCATATCCATAATTGTTTCTACAATATTTCTAAGTATTGTTGTTATTGCTTTACAACAACCTTTATCTGAGGTTTTACAAATTACTAATCATCCAGAATATTTAACTCTTTGTGCAGCGATTATTGCTCTAGATGCATTATCTACTATACCTTTTGCAAAACTTCGACAAGATGGAAGACCCAAATTTTTTGCATTAATAAAAGTTGGAGGTATTGTAACCAATATTGTTGCCATTTATTTTTTCTTAAGTGTTTGCCCGAATTGGTTGAAAGAAAATTCTAATCATTGGTGCAGTAGTTTTTACAAAACCAATTGGGCTGTTGGCTATGTTTTATTGGCAAATTTGATTCAATCATTTTTTACCTTATTATTTTTAAGCAAACAATTTTTGAGTTTTGAGTGGAAGTTTGAAGCTAAGCTTTGGAAAGAAATTTTATTATACAGTTTGCCATTAATTATTGCAGGTTTTGCTGGCATGATTAATGAAACATTCGATAGAATTATGTTAGGCTGGTGGGCACCTGTAAACTCAGCTTCAGAAGCCAAAGCACAGGTTGGTATTTATTCGGCTTGTTATAAATTATCTATTTTAATCACACTAGCAGTTCAAGCATTTAGAATGGGTGCAGAACCTTTTTTCTTTAAACAAGCTAGTGAACAAGATGCTCCTAAAACTTATGCAAGAGTGATGAAGTTTTTTGTGATTACCCTTTGCATAATGTTTTTAATGGTGGCACTTTATTTAAATATTTGGAAAGAGTTTATTCGTAACCCCAATATGTATGTTGGCTTGAAAGTAGTACCTATATTACTTTTAGCGAATATGTTCTTAGGCATTTATTACAACTTAAGTGTGTGGTATAAATTAGCTAATAGAACTATGGCAGGTGCATGGATTACTGTTGTAGGTGCTGCAATTACGCTTGCTATTAATTACTTTTTGATTCCCTATTTTGGTTATATGGCTTGTGCCTGGGCAACATTTTTTTGCTATGGTACAATGATGGTAATGAGTTATGCTTGGGGACAAAAACATTATCCTATACCTTATGCTACAAAAAAATTGATTGCTTATATAGTTTTAGTAGTTCTCATATTTTTTGTGCACGAAGGCATTAACAAATTATACTCTAATTTCTTGTTAGAAATAGCTGTGGCCACTATTTTACTGTTGAATTTTATTTGGTTTGTAGTAAAAGTTGAAAGGAAAGAAATCAATTATTTGAAATCAACTTTAAAAAATAAATAGTTTTTATAGATGCTTTAATAGTTCAGCAACTGATGGTCTTTTCTTATAATCAATATCGAAATACTTATAAATAATTTTCCCTTCTTGATTAATGATATAAACAGCAGGCACAGGAAGATTGGCCCCATTACTTCCATTGGCTTCATTAAAATCTATACCATAGTTTTTGTACTTTACAATTGTTTTTTCATCAACAGCAAAATCAACCTTATAACTCTTCATTATTTTTAAACCATCATCATACAAAATAGGGAAACTGGCTTTTGTTTTAAAGATTGATTTCGTAATGTTATCAGGCTTTTCTGGAGTAATCGCAATCAACTGAGCTTTTTTACTTACAAAATATTGCAAAGAATCTTCTAAAGCTTTAAGTTGTCTATTACAGTGTGGACACCATTGTCCTCTATAAAAAATCATGACTACATTTCCTTTGGTTAATACATCTTTTAATTCTATTAAAGTGCCATTTTGATCAACTGCACTAAAGGCTGGTGCCTCATCATTCACTTGTAATCCATTTGGATATTCTTGTGCAGCTAAAGATGTACTACATAAAATAATAATAATGAGTTGAACTATATTTTTCATAATTTAATATCGAATTAATTTTTCAATTGAAGTTGCTAGTCGACTCTTAGCAAGAAAGTTTTTCTCCAGCTCTGTATTAAAAGGAATAGGTGTATCTAAACTTGCACAACGCATTACCGGAGCATCTAATTTCTCGAAACAATTTTCGGTAATCCAAGCACTAATTTCTCCTGCTATGCCACCAAACATGGTATCCTCGTGAAGTAATAAAACTTTACCAGTTTTTTCAACAGCAGCTTTTATTGCATCATAATCTAAAGGCAATAAAGTTCTTAAATCAAGAATTTCAATCCTTAAGTTTTCATTGGCTTTTGCATATTCTAAAGCCCAATGAACTCCTGCTCCATAAGTTATAATACTAATATCATCTCCATCATTCACCACTTTTGCTTTACCTATTTCTACTTCATAATATTCTAAAGGAACTTGACCACTAATACTTCTGTATAAAACTTTATGCTCAAAATATAAAACAGGATTAGGGTTGTTGATTGCTGCAATCATTAGTCCTTTAGCATCGTAAGGATTACTAGGATAAACAATAATTAAACCAGGAACATGTGTAAACCACGCTTCATTACTCTGACTATGAAAAGGACCAGCACCAACACCAGCACCTGTTGGCATACGAACTACAACATCTGCATTGGCTCCCCAGCGATAATGAATTTTTGCAAGGTTATTTACAATTTGATTAAAAGCACAAGTAACAAAATCGGCAAATTGCATTTCAACTACACTCTTTATTCCTTCTAAACTTAAACCTAATGCTGCTCCAACTATTGCACTTTCGCAAATGGGAGTATTACGAACTCTTTCTTTACCAAATAAACTTACAAAGCCATCAGTAATTTTAAAAGCCCCGCCATATTCTGCAATATCTTGCCCCATTAAAACTAAATCTCTATGTTGCTGCATAGATTGCAACAAACCTTCTTTAATAGCATCAATAAATCTTTTTTCTACTTTATCTGCTAAATCATTTTCAGGAGTTGCTAATTTTTTCCAAGGAGCATACACTGCATTGATTTCAGTAGCTGTATCAACTTTTATTTTTTCTGCTTTATAGGCAATTTGCAGTTCGTATTCTATTAAATCTTTCATATTATTTCTGATATCGGCAACCTGCATTTCAGAAATAATATTTTCAGCAATTATAAATTGCTCAAAGTTTTTTACAGGATCTTTTCTTCCCCATTCTTCAAATAATTCTTTAGGTACATACTTTGTTCCACTGGCTTCTTCATGGCCACGCATTCTAAAAGTTATACACTCAATTAAAATGGGTTTTTGTTGTTGAATACAATATTCTCTGGCTTGTTTAATGGTGTGAAAAACTTCTAAAATATTATTTCCATCAATCTTTAAGCCTTTCATACCATAACCTATTGCTTTATCAACAATGTTTTCGCAACGATATTGTTCATTTGTTGGAGTACTTAATCCATAGCCATTATTTTCAACCAAAAATATTACAGGCAAGTCCCAAACAGCAGCAACATTTAAAGCCTCATGAAAATCTCCTTCACTAGTTCCTCCTTCACCACTAAAAGCTAAAGAAACTCTTTTATCGTCTTTTAACTTTGAAGCTAAAGAAACACCATCAGCAATGGCTAATTGTGGACCTAAATGAGAAATCATTCCACAGATATGATAGTCTTTATTGCCAAAATGAAAACTTCTTTCTCTACCATTACTAAAACCATCTTTATTGCCTTGCCATTGCATGAATAATTTGTGTAAGGGCATTTGTCGGCTAGTAAACACGCCTAAATTTCTATGCAAAGGCATAATCCATTCATTGGGCTGAAGAGCCACTGTTGCACCCACTGCAATTGCTTCCTGACCAATACCACTAAACCATTTACTAATTTTCCCCTGACGCAAAAGCACTAACATTTTTTCTTCTATCATTCTTGGATAGAGAATTTGTTTGTAGAGATGTATTAATCCTTCGGGAGAAAAATTCTTTTTATAATGTTCAAAATCAATTGCACTCATAATTCGTGTTTACCTAGCGAAAATAATGCAATGTAATGGTTTAGTGTAAAAACAAATAACCCCGCTTTTGCGGGATTATTTTGATTTTAAAAACGGAGTAGGAATACTTGGAAACTATTTTTTTAATTCGGCCAACTCTTTTTTAGTTTGGTCTAAATCTTTTTTTATTTCAATTAAGTAAAGGGTTAACTCTTCAACCTTCTTTAATAATAAGCCATTCATCTTACCTAAATCTAAACCAGAAGTCATTACTTCTGTAGTTGTAGGCATATCTGGTAGATGTTTATTAATAGCTAAATATTTTTCTAAATCTGTTAATGGCATCAATTTATAGTCTGCATTAAATACATGATCGAACCAATCTTCAGAATTTTTGATGGCCACTTTAACTTTTTCAGTTAAAATACCTTCTTCAACATATAATTTATAGCCATCAACATTGGTGTTTACATTACCAATTTTTACTCTGCCTTGATAAGAATCTATTGAAAAATATTCATGTTCATCTACTTGGTTAGGTGCTTTAAAACCTATTTTAAATGCAACTGGATCTTTATCCATGTTATTACCAGAAACTCTTGCACCAAGTGTCCAATAACTTACATTGTTTGGATTAAGGTCTCCATTTGAGAACATAATAGTAGGTTCATTCAAACCACTTGGAGTCCAGATATTACTAAGTTGTAATAAGAAATTTTTATAACGACCATTGCCCCCATTTCTCTTAATTTCTAGAGCAGATTGAGGAGCATCTGTACCAATACCTATGTTTCCTTTAATAGGAAAATGGTTTTCTGCATCAGGGAAAGTGGTATCAATGTATTGGTAAACAATATTTTTCTGTGCAGGTTTTTGCACTGGGTAAGTGGCATAACTTCTTTTTGTTGTAGTGTATTTTTTTACTGGTTGCTTAGAAACATTAGTTTGTGCAACAGCAGTTCCAACAAATAGAATTGCTAATAGGGTGATTAACTTGTTCATTGTTTCAAGTATTTGGATTAAGGAGTTGTTTCTCTTAACTAGTAACGAATTAATTTTAATATTAGTATGTTTCTAATAAAAAAATCATATTTCTTCTACAAAATACTTGAAATAAAGAATTTAATGACCTTCTTGTTCTTTGTTATAGGCTTTTATAATAGCTTTTACCAATCGATGCCTTACAACATCTTCTTCAGAAAGTTCTATATGACTAATACCATCTATACCTTGCAATATTCTTGTGGCTTTAAACAATCCACTTTGCATATTTCGGGGTAAATCAATTTGAGTTGGATCTCCGGTGATGATAGCTTTTGCATTTGGGCCTATTCGAGTTAAAAACATTTTTAATTGTAGATCGTTAGTGTTTTGTGCTTCGTCTAAAATAATAAAAGCATTATCTAAAGTTCTACCACGCATATAAGCTAAAGGGGCAATTTCTATAGTTCGGGTAGTCATATAGTAGCCAAGCTTATCAGCAGGAATCATATCGTCTAAAGCATCATATAAAGGACGTAGATATGGATCTATTTTTTCTTTTAAATCGCCTGGTAAAAAACCCAAGTTTTCACCAGCTTCAACTGCTGGTCGGGTTAAAATAATTTTTTTAACCACTTTATTTTTTAAAGCTCTTACAGCTAATGCAACAGCAGTATAAGTTTTACCAGTACCAGCAGGACCTATTGCAAATACAATATCATTTTTATCGGCAGCAGCAACCATTTTCTTTTGGTTAATGGTTCTGGCTCTAACAGTTTTTCCATTAGGACCAAAAACTAAAATATCATTAGGATTTTTGTCAACAAAATTATCAATGGCTTCAGCATCATCTCCTCCTAAAATTTGTTCAAAATAATTTTCTCCCAAATCTCCATTACGTTCTAGGTATTGAATAATTTGTTCAATTTTTTCTTTAGCTACTTCAATTTGTTCTGGAGCACCACTTATTTTAATTTGTGTACCACGCGATAAAATTTTAAGCAATGGAAATTTTTTCTTTAGCAAATCTAACTTTCCATTGTTAACACCAAAGAATGCAGTAGGGTTGATGGTTTCTAGGTTGATGATAGTGTCTGTCAAAGTATTTGTATTTGTTTTGGCTAACTTAATAACTTTAAAACAAATTTCCTTATTATAGAATAAGATTTATATTTAATAACTTTTTATTCACAAATTGACAATACCTTGTACAAGCTTATTTCACCAATTAAATAAATTTATTTAGTGTGCAAGTGTCTATTCTTATTTTTGTTATATGAAGAATTTATTTTTTTATAGCTTGTTTTTTATAACAACTACATTATTGGGTCAGGATAAAAAAGTTTGGAGTTTAGAAGCATGTGTACAATATGCTATTCAAAATAATGTTTCAGTTAAGCAAGCTGATGTTGCAGCAAGACTTTCACAATTAGATGTTGACCGAGCCATTTATTTAACTCATCCTAATGTTAGTTTTAACACTAATGTGGGTGGTTTATTTGGTAGATCTGTAGATCCTACAACCAATCAGTTTGTATCTAGTCAGTTGGTTAATAACAATTACAATGTTAATGCTGGTATTCAGTTGTATAATTGGGGTAGTTTGAAATTGAATAAAGAGATTGCAACTTTTAATGCAAAAGCATCATTAATAGATATTGAAAGAATTACGAATGATGTATCATTAAATATTGCCACTTTTTATTTACAAGTTCTATCAGCAAAACAACAATTAAAAATTTCTTCAATTCAGATAGATCAAACACAATCTCAATTAAATTTTACTAGATTAAGAGTTAATGCTGGATCGTTACCAGAATTAAATGCTGCAGAATTAGAAGCTCAATTAGCTAGAGATAGTGCAAGTTATATAAGTTCTAATGCAAATTATGCTTTAGCTTTAATACAATTAAAAGCTGCTATTAATTTAGATATGGCTAGTGATTTTGAAGTTGAAACACCACCAGTAGAAAGTATAAAACTAGAGCCATTAATGAGTTTAGAACCTGAAAGTTTATACAAATTTGCAGTGGCTAATCAGCCTTTACAAAGAGCTAATGAATTAAGACTAAAATCTTCTTTACAATCTATTCAGTTTGCAAAAACTGCTTTTTATCCTACCATTTCACTTTATGCTGGATTAAACTCAAGATTTGCTAATACCAGCATTAGAAATGATGGTTTAGTTTATAAGGGAGATGTACAAACTTCTTTCTATACACAAACTGGTACAACAAAAAATTATGTTTTTCAACCTGATTATGAGTTTCAATCTAGTAAAAGGAATTTCTTTCAAATGTGGGAAGGCTGGGGCAATCAATTAGATCAGAATTTCAGTCAAAATTTTGGTATTCAAATTCAAGTTCCAATTTTAAATAACGGAAGTTCTAGATTAGGATATGAGAGAGCTAAACTTAACTATAGAAATTCTGAGTTCACCAATGAACAAGCCAATATTACATTAAAGCAAAATATTTATCAGGCATTTCAAAATGCAAGTGCTGCATTACAAAGATTTAATATTTCTAAAAAGAGTGTAGACTTAGCTGCTGTTGCTTATGAATTTTCAAAAAAAAGATATGAAGCTGGACTTGGAACAACTCTTGATTTATTAACCAATCAGAATAATTATAACAGAGCTCAACTAGATAAGTTGAACAATCAGTTTGAATATATTTTTAGAATGAAAATATTAGAGTTTTATAAAGGGCAAGGAATAAAACTTTAATTGGTTTGGTAGAACTGACCTGTGATTAATTTAAACACTCTACCTTCTTGAAACTGCTTGAATTTATTAGCTTCTACAAGATTTGCATCTACCCAATTTTTATATTGAATAGGGTCTACAGCAATGCCAAATAACCATTGATTATAGGCATCAAACATACCTTCTTGTAGTAAGAATCTTTGTTGATCAAATAATCTGAATGAATATTTTTCGTTGTGTTTATTGTGATACCAATTTAAAATAAACTTTGTTCTAATAGCAGATAAGCGATAGGCTGTTAAACTTTCAGTAGTACTACCTAATAAGTTCAGCACTTCTTTTTCAAAATCATTATTGGGTGTAACACCTAAGTATAAAATTTTTTTATAGGCATCTAAAACTGTTGATTTTACTTCAGCAGTTCGAACTGTATAACTTTCAAGGTTAACAAAAATTTCACCATAGATAATCGTCCAAAAATAATTTTTAGTTGCACTATAATACATAGTTGCATAGTAATAATTATTGGGATAATTCGGATCTACTTCAATACCTTTTTTCCAATTTTTAATAGCTTCAGGAAGTTTTTTATCTATTACATATAAGTCTGCTAATTCTGTATACAAAACACCAGAATTTGGAAATTTTACTAATCCTGATTTATATAATTTTTCACAATCTTTAAAATTTCCTTGAGCTTTATAATTCATACCCAAAATCTGATAATCTTTTTCTTCAACAGAAAGTTCATCAATAAATTTCTTTGAAATTTCAATGCTTTTGTTATAGTCTTTTTTTAGAAAGCACAAATAGGCAAAATCTTTTTGAGCTGCAATATTGTTTGGCTCAACTCCAAATAATTTATTAAAGACAAGCGTTGCATTTTCATAATCTCCTTCAATCATAAGGTTTTTAGCAGTCTTATGTAAGTCAGACATAGGCTGAGCTACCACAAGTTGAACTAATAGAACCATGAGTAAAGAAAGCAAGGATTTCATATTATCTTAATAAATTAAATGTGTTAATAAGCCATCTCTTAACTTAGGTTCAAACCAAGTACTTTTTGGTGGCATTACATTACCACTATCTGCAATATCAAATAGCTGATGAATAGTTACAGGAAATAAACTAAATGCTGCAGCCATTTCTCCACTATTTACTCTTTTTTCTAATTCACCTAATCCTCTAATTCCACCTACAAAATCAACTCGCTTATCTGTTCGTTGATCTACAATATTTAATAATGGAGTGAATATATTATTTTGAAGAATTGAAATATCTAAAACACCTATAGGATCTGTAGTATAAGTATTTTCTTTAGCTACCAGCTTATACCATTTCTTATCTACATACAAACCTAGTTCATGTAACTGAGCAGGACGAAAAGCTTTTTCACCAACTAAACTTACCAAAAATTTCTCTTCTAATTTAGTTAGAAAATCTTGAGTTGAAAATCCATTTAAATCGGTAACTACTCTATTATAATCTAAAATAGCTAGTTGATCTGATGGAAATAATGTTGTTAAAAAATAGTTGCTTTCTTCTGTAGCCTTATCACCCAAAGCAGCTCTTACTTTAGCTGCTGATGCTGCTCTGTGATGTCCATCTGCTATATATGTACAAGGAACTTTTTCTTCAAAAATTTGAGTAATATTCTCAATGATTGCATCTTCATTAACCACCCAAATAGTATGTTGAATTTGATCGTCGGCAGTAAAATTATATATTGGATTTTTATTAGCTTTCCATTTTTCTATTAGCACATCCAACTCTTCAACATTTCTATAAGCTAAAAAAACATTTCCGGTTTGTGCTCCAGAAGTTTTGATATGATTGATTCTATCTAACTCTTTTTCTGGTCTGGTAAATTCATGTTTTTTAATGATGTCATTTTCATAATCATCAACACTGCTCACACAAACTAAACCTGTTTGACTTCTGCCATTCATGATGAGCTGATAGATGTAATAACAAGCTTTATTATCTTGAAATAAAACATTTCGGCTAATGAAAGCTTCTAAATTAGCTTTAGCTTTCTCATAAACTTCTGTTGCATGAATATCTACATCATCTGGTAAGCTTACCTCACTTTTTGTAATGTGTAAAAAAGAATGTGGGTTGCCTTGAACTTCAATTTTAGCTTCAGCACTGTTTAATACATCATAGGGTCTGCTGGCAACTTGTTTTGCAAATTGTGCTTCGGGTCTTAATGCTTTAAATGGTCGAATATTACTCATAAATTATTGCTATTAAATTATCCTCTTTTATTTGAAAAATCTTTTGCTACATCACAAAATGCTTCAACACTTTTGTAAGGTAAAGCATTATACATACTTACTCTTATGCCTCCAACTGTTCTATAACCTTTAACCCCAACCATACCATTCTCTTTACAAGTTTCTAGAAATTCGTTTTGTATTGCTTCATCTTTTATAAAGAAAACGGCATTCATTTTACTTCTATCTTCTTTATTAATTGGGCAATGAAATAAGGGTAAAGAATCAATAGTTTGATATAGTAGATTAGCTTTACGATTATTTCTTTTTTCCATTTCATCTAATCCGCCTTCTTTTTTTATCCACCTTAAAGTTAGCAAAGAAACATAGATTGCAAATACAGGAGGCGTATTTAAAACAGAATTAGCCTTAATATGATTTCTATAATCTAAAATTGCAGGAATGGGTTTTTCTAAATTTTGTAATAATGATTTTTTAACTACAACAACATTTACACCAGCAGCTCCCATATTTTTTTGAGCACCAGCATAAATTAAACTAAACTGATTAAAGTTTAAATTTCTACTAAAAATATCACTACTCATATCTGCCACTAAAGGCACTGTTGTTTTAGGAAATTGATGCCACTGAGTTCCTTCAACAGTATTATTTGTTGTGATATGAAGATATTTAGAATGAGAAGGAATACTATACTCTTTATTAATATAAGTGTAGTTTCTATCTTTTGAACTTGCAGCAATGTGTAATTTACCAAACAATGCTGCTTCTTGTATTGCTTTATGCCCCCATATACCATCATCACAATAAGCAGCAGTATCATGAACGTTTAATAGATTCATTGGTACTTGCATAAACTGAGTAGTTGCACCACCATGCAAGAAAAGAACTTCATAATCATCGTTCAAATTCATTAGTTCTTTAACCAAAGCTTTTGCTTCGTCAATTACTTCTAAAAACCAACTTGTTCTATGTCCTATCTCTAAAAGAGATAAACCAATATTATTAAAATTTAAAATGGCTTGAGAGGCTTGTTCAAGCACTTCTTGAGGTAAAATAGAGGGACCAGAATTAAAATTATGCTTTTTCATTATTCCAAATCAACATTGCAAATTAAGTGATTCTAAAATTAATGAATGTTAAAGCAAGTATAAACGGCTATGAATTAGAGCATTAATTATTATCTTCTAAACCAACTACACCACCACTTACTGCAAATTTCATAGCCTCTGAAGCAGATAAATGATGTAAGGGTCTTACTTTATCTTTAGGTACAATGTAAGTAATTCCACTTATTGCATAAGATAGTGGAACATATACAACTAGATATCCTTTCATATCAAAATTTTCAGCATCGTTTAAAGTGATGAAACCAATACGCCAAATATCCGGACTATCAATATTTACTAAAACGGGTTTATCGAATTTCTTTTTATCGCCTGCAAAAGCTTCAAAAAAGTCTTTTACCGATGAATAAATAATTTTAATGCCTGGTGTTTTTTCTAATACTTTATCAAACAACTCAACTAATCTTCCCACCATAAATAATGATGATAGCCAACCCACTAAAAGCACTAAACTGATAACTATTATAAAACCTAAGCCAGGAATTTTATCAATATTTCCTTCGGCATTTCTTTTAATCCATTCAGGAAAAATAGAATGCATTAAGCTAGGCAGAATATCATCAATAAAATTAAACAAACCTACAATGGCCCAGACTGTAATTCCAATAGGAGCCAATACAACTAAACCTTGTAAAAAAAGTTGTAATAATCTTTTTCCTATTTCTTTATAATTAGGTTTCATAACTCAAAAATACTTTAAAGTTTATTGAGCCAAAGGTTTATTTCAGTAAAACCTGATTTTTACCATTCATAAAAAAATGATATTGGAAACTTTGGTTACGTTAAAAGTTTCCTTAGTTTCGCACCTTCATGACAGAAGTACAAGAAAGAATATTATTAAAATCTGATGAATTGTTCAGAAAGTTTGGTATAAGAGCCGTTACCATGGATGAAATTGCTCTCAATTCAGGCATTAGCAAAAAAACGGTTTATCAGTATTTTAAAGATAAAAATGAACTAGTTGATGCAGTGATGATGACACATTTTGATAGCAACTATAAAAAATGTGAAACCTGTTGCAAAGAAGCTAGTAATGCCATTGAAGAAATTTTTATGTTAATGAAACACATTGGAGAAGATTTTAGAAATCTAAATCCAATTATATTATTAGATCTCGAAAAATTTCACAACAAAACTTTTGAAAAATTTCAAACCCATTTAGATGAAAATATTACACAAATGGTTTTAAATAATTTAGAAAGAGGCATTAAAGAAAAGCTTTACAGAGATAATATGCAAACAGAAATTGTTGCTCGATTTAGAATGGCATCTATTTGGATTTTATTCGACCAAAAAATATTTCCCTATCCAAAGTTTGAACTAAGCAATGTATTTAAAGAAGTATTGCTCCTTTTTTTATATGGATTAGTTACACCAAAAGGTTATCAGCTCATTGAAAAATATCAAACACCACAATAAAAATTTATAAAAATTATACAATGTATCGATTGAAATTTCTAGTATTAAATTTTAGTTTATTACTTCTGTTATCGAGCCCAACACTTGCTCAAACTAAACATCAATTTTCGCTACAACAAGCAGTTGACTATGCTTCAAAAAATAATGTTCAGGTAAAGAATGCTTTGCTCAATGTTCAAATGCAAGAACAAAATAATAAAATTATTACTGCAGCTGCTTTCCCAACTATTGATGCAAATGTTGGAACCACTTATTTTATTGATATACCAGTTTCTTTAATTCCTGGTGAAGTATTTGGACAACCTCAAGGTACTTATATTCCAGTGCAATTTGGTACTAAATACAACACTACTGCTAGTGTACAATTAAAACAATTACTTTTTGATGGGCAAGTTTTTGTGGGCTTACAAGCTCGTGATGCCTCTATGCAATTTCAAAAGAAAGCTGTTGAAGTAACTGAGCAAAACATTAAGGCCAATGTACAAAAAATCTATTATCAGCTTGTTGTAGCTAAAAAACAAGTTGAATTATTAGATGCCAATATTACCAGATTAAAAAAACTACAACATGATGTGAATGAAATTTATAAAAATGGATTTGCAGAAAAATTAGATGTAGATAAACTAGTAGTTTCTTTAAACAACCTTCAAACAGAAAAACAAAAAGTTATTAATAATATTAGTATAGGGTATGTTGGTTTAAAAACCTTAATGGGCATGCCTATTGCAGATGAATTAATTTTAACTGATGAAATTTCTGAAACTGAAATTAAAAAAGATATTCTTTTAGATAGTGTTCAATACTCAGATAGAAAAGAGTATCAATACTTACAAATAGCAAAAGACTTAAATAACTACAACATTAAAAGATATCAATTAAGCTATTTACCAACCATTTCTTTTAATGCTAATTATAGCAAACAAGCTTTGAGAAATAAATATACTTTCTTCGAAAGAGGAGATTGGTTTACCTCATCATTTGTAGGATTAAATATCAATATGCCCATCTTTAGTGGCTTTAGTAAAGATTCTAAATTAAGATTAGCCAGATTAGATCTTCAACAAACTACCAATAACATTGAGAACTTAAAAATTACTATTAATGCTGAAGCCGAACAAGCAAAACTGAAATTAATTTCTGCAATTGAAACCATTGATATTCAAAAAAGGAATATGCTTTTAGCAGAAAAAGTATACGATCAAACCAAGAAAAAATATGAAGTGGGTACAGGTTCAAACACAGAAATCACCACTGCCGAAACAGAATTAAAAGCAGCACAAACCAATTACATAGCTGCCTTATACGATGCTATAATAACAAAAGTAGATTATTTAAAAGCAGTAGGAAAACTATAAATCAATTTAAAATAATTAAGCAAAATATATCATGAAAAAAATACAAATTTCTATCTTAACCATCTCTACTATTTTATTGATAGCTTGTGGTTCATCTAACGATGTATTATCGAAAAAGAAAGCTGAATTGGAATCTTTGCAACAAGAAGTGTTAGCTACAAATGAAAAAATAAAAACACTTGAACTAGAAATTGCTAAGCTTGATACTAGTGCTAAAGTTGAAAACAATGATAATGCAAAACTCATTGGTATAACAACCCTTGCTACAACAGATTTTAAACATGTAATAGATATTCAAGGCAAGGTTGATGCAGAAAATATTTCTTATGTATCTCCTCGTTTAGGTGGTGGACAGGTTAAAGCAATCTATGTAAAAAAAGGGGAATATGTAAAAAAAGGTCAACTGATTTTAAAGTTAGATGATGCAGTGGCTCGACAATCATTAATAGCAGCAAAACAAAGCTTAGAAACTATTAAAACACAAGTTGCATTAGCAAAAGATTTATATAATCGACAAAATAATTTGTGGAAGCAAGGCATTGGAACCGAAGTACAATTAATTAGTGCAAAAGCACAAGCAGAAACTTTAGAAAAACAATTAGCTGCTGGTGAAGCCAATTATAGAACAGCACAAGAACAAGCTTCTGCATTAAATGTTGTAAGTGATGTTGATGGAGTTGTTGATGAATTAAATGTTAGAGTTGGTGAATTTTTTACTGGCTTTATAGCAAATATGCCTCAAGTAAAAATTGTTAATACCAATACTTTAAAAGTAGTAACTGAAGTTCCAGAAAATTATATTGCTCGTGTAAAAGTGGGCACTCCAGTAGAATTATTTTTAACCGATATTAATAAAACTTATAACAGTAAAATTTCATTTGCTGCTAAAACTATAAATCCAAATAACAGAAGTTTTACTGCCGAAGCAAAAATTCCTTTCGATGGTTTAAGCAGACCAAATCAGAATGTACAAATAAAAATTCAAGATTATATTTCTAAAAACACCATTGCTATTCCTGTTAACACAATTCAAACAGACGATAAAGGCAAGTTTGTTTATATAGCAGTTGCAGAAGGAAAAAATTTAATTGCCAGAAAAAAACAAGTTACAGTTGGAGAGTTAAGTGATAATTTGATAGAAGTTAAGACTGGCTTGGCATCTGGCGACCAACTTATCACAGAAGGTTTTCAAACAGTATATGATGGTCAGTCGTTAAGAACAAAATAATTGATACATCATCGTACAAATCATCTTTTCTCTTTTAAAATATTACAATGAAAATCATTGATGCATTAAAAACAAAATTTAAAGAATTTAAACCCACTTCTTGGGCAGTTGATAATAGAACAGCAGTTTATATTATTACTATTTTAATTTCTTTATATGGCATAACCAAATTTAACACTTTACCTAAAGAACAGTTTCCTGATATTGTTGTACCTACTATTTATGTACAAACTGTTTATGTTGGTAATTCTCCAAAGGATATTGAAAACTTAGTAACCAGACCTATTGAAAAACAAATTAAAGGTATAACTGGTGCAAAGATTAATAAGGTTCAATCTACATCTCAACAAGACTTTAGTGCTATTGTTGTTGAATTTGATACTGATATAAATACTGAAGTTGCTAAACAAAAAGTAAAAGATGCTGTTGATAAAGCTAGAACAGATTTACCAACAGATTTAACTCAACAACCTAATGTAATGGAATTTGCTTTTAGCGAAATGCCCATTATGTATGTGAATTTGAGTGGTGATTATGATGGTATGACATTAAAACGATATGCAAAAAAATTACAAGATCGTTTTGAAGAATTAGGAGAAATTAATAGAGCAGATATTGTTGGTGCACCAGAAAGAGAAATTCAAATTAATGTAGACCCATTTAAAATGCAGGCTGCAAAATTAAGTTTCAATGATATTAGCAATGCCATCAATTATGAAAACAAAGATGTTAGTGCCGGCTTAATTCAAGTTGGAAATACACAACGTTCTATCAGAATTAGAGGACAGTTTGCAGATGTCTTAGACATGCAAAACATTATAGTAAAAAACCTAACAGGAGGTGCTGTTTTCTTAAAAGATATTGCAGAAATTAAAGATACAGTTAAGCAAACTGAAAGTTATGCTCGATTAAATGGTAAAAATGTAGTTACACTAAATATTGTTAAACGTGCTGGTGAAAATTTAATTGATGGTGCAACAAAAATTAAAACCATTGTTGAAGAAATGCAGCAGTCTGCTCAAATTCCACCTAAAGATAAATTGACTGTAGTGTTTACCGGAGATCAAAGTAAACAAACAGCAACATCTTTTAAAGACCTAGTAAATACAATTATCATTGGTTTTATTTTGGTACTTCTAGTATTAATGTTTTTTATGGGTGTAACCAATGCATTTTTTGTTGCACTTAGTGTTCCTTTAAGTGTGTTTGTTGCCTTTATGTTTTTGCCATTAGCAGATGGCATTATTGGCACTACCGTTACTTTAAACTTTATTGTATTATTTGCTTTACTTTTTGGACTGGGAATTATTGTAGATGATGCAATTGTAGTTATTGAAAACACTCATCGTATTTATAACAATGGTAAAGTAAAAATTACTAGAGCAGCAAAAGAAGCTGCTGGTGAAATTTTTATTCCTGTATTAGCAGGTACTTTAACTACTTTAGCTCCATTCTTTCCATTATTATTATGGAAGGGTTTAATTGGTAAGTTTATGATTTACTTGCCAACAATGCTCATTTTAACTTTGGCTGCTTCACTAATAGTTGCATTCATCATCAATCCAGTTTTTGCAGTCGATTTCATGAAACCAGAAGGTAAAGAATATGAAAAACCTAAAAATGAAATTTTCAAAAAATGGTGGTTCTGGGTATTCTTATTTTGGGGTATTATTTTGGATATTGCAGGCTGGCCAGCTTTAGGTAATTTTTTAATCTTACTAGATTTATTGGTTATCTTAAATAATTATGTGCTGAGAGACTTGATCTATTCATTTCAACATAACATCTTACCTAAACTAATGAATAGGTACGAAACATTATTGAGATGGGTTTTAGTAGGTACAAGACCAGTATGGATTTTTGCAAGTTTATTTGGCTTGTTTATTTTATCTGTTGTTGGTGTAGGTTTAAGAAATAATCCTAAAACATTCTTTCCTAGTGGAGATCCAAATTTTATTTATGTTTATCTCAAAATGCCTATTGGCACTAAAACAGAAGTAACTGATTCTGTAACTAAAATTTTAGAATCAAAAGTTTATAAAGTATTGGCAGATGAATTGCCTTCTAAAAATGGAATTGTAGAAAGTATTATTTCTAATGTTGCCATTAGTGCTAATAATCCTAGAGATAATGATAGAAGCACAAAAAGTAATTTAGGCAGAATACAAATTAGTTTTTTAGAACATGAAAAAAGAGATGGTAAAAAAACACAGGTATATTTAGATGAAATTAGAGATGAAATGAAAGAAGCAATTGCAGGTGCAGAAATTACAGTTGAAAAAGAAGCAGGAGGACCACCTACAGACCCTCCAGTAAATATAGAAATTGCAGGTGATGATTTTGATGCTATTGCTAAAACATCGATTGATTTATTAAACTATCTTGATACCAATAGAATTTATGGAATTGAAAAATTAAATGCAGATATTGATTTAATTAATCCAGAAGTAACCATAAAAGTTGATAGAGAAAAAGCAATGCGTGAAGGATTATTTACCAGTCAGATTGGTATGGAAATAAGAAATGCTGTTTTTGGCAAAGAGGCCAGTAAATTAAAAGATGGTGAAGATGAATATAAAATCCAAATTCGTTATAGTGAGTTACAACGCAATAATATCAGCGATTTAATGAACATGAGAATTACGTTTAGAGATTTTGCAACAATGGCTATTAAACAAGTACCCTTAAATTCTGTAGCTACTGTTGATTATACGAATACTTCTGGTGGTGTAAAGAGAAAAAATTTAAAACGGACTATTCAAATTCAATCTAATGTTATTGACCCTTCTCTTACAGGACCAGTAAATAAAATTTTAGCAGAGAAAATTGCTACTTTCAAATCGTTTTCAAAAATTCCTGCAGATGTAACTATTAAACAAGGTGGTGAAGGTGAACAACAAGCAGAAACCATGAGCTTTTTATTTACTTCATTAATATCGGCTTTATTAATTATTTTTCTCATTCTGGTTTTACAATTCAATGGAATGAGTAAGCCATTTATTGTATTAACTGAAATTTTCTTCTCTATTATTGGTGTATTTTTAGGCTATGCTTTAACTGGTATGACTATGGCATTTATTATGCTAGGTGTTGGTATTGTTGGCTTGGCAGGTATTGTAATAAAGAATGGTATTTTATTAATAGAATTTACAGACGAACTAAGAAGCAGAGGTGTAAAAACCAGAGAAGCTGCAATTCAAGCAGGAAAAATTCGTATTATTCCCGTTTTACTTACAGCACTAGCTACCATGCTTGGTTTGTTTCCTTTAGCAGTTGGATTAAATATAGATTTTCATTCTTTACTCAGTACTTTAAATCCTCATTTATTTTTTGGAGGAGATAGTGTTGTGTTTTGGGGGCCTTTAAGTTGGACTTTAATATTTGGGTTAATATTTGCTTTCTTCTTAACATTAATTATGGTACCGAGTATGTATATCATTAGTGAAAGATTAAGAAGACCCATGACTAGATTCTATGGCACTAAATTTATTGCTATACTTGGTTTTGCAGGTCCTTTCTTTTTCATTCTTGCTGGCATTATGTTTTTGGTTAGAAAATTACAAGGCAAACAAGTTTGGATGGGGCAGCAAGTAATTGTAAATGATAAATGATAAATTAAATGGGATGAATTTAGATTTTTCATCTAATTACTAACTACTATTTACCAACTACTAAAAAGCTGTTCTTACGAACAGCTTTTTTTATAAATCACCCAATTGAGGTCGAATAACAATTTCTTCTACACAAGCTTGTGGAGATAATTGTGTTGCTGCAAATACTAATTCAGCAATATCTGAATCTTTCATAATTCTATTTTCATCAATTCCACTCCCTTTCCAACTATCTGTATAAATAGCTCCTGGTATGATTGAGGTTACTTTAATATTATATTGTTTTAGTTCTTCTCTCAGATTTTTGCTAAAGCCCATTAAAGCAAATTTGCTAATGCTATAACTTCCACCATTTGCATATGCATCTGTTGATGCTATTGAGCACATGTTAAAAATATGGCCCGATTTATTTGCTTTCATTTTTGGCAACACAGCTCTTGTAATATGATAAGCACTGTATAAGTTAATAGCAATCATTTCTTCTAAAACTCCATCTGCCTCTTCACTAATAGTGCCAGGTAAAAAAGCACCAGCATTGTTAATTAAAATATTGGGCACAGCAATACTTAAACACCATTCAGCAAATTTTATAGCTTCGGTTTTGATGCTTACATCAGCCGTTTTAAAATGAACTATGGTTGCAGGTGATAATTTTTTAATTTCATCTACAGTATCCTTTAAGTTTTTAGTATTTCTTGCACATAAAAATAATTGATTGTTTTCTTGAGCAAATTTTAGTGCAAATGCTTTTCCTAATCCCTTCGAAGCTCCTGTAATAATTATATTCATAGTATTTACGAAGTTATTTCCTGAAAATTAAAACTTTTACATTATCCATGCTTTATTTTGTAGCACTATGCAAACGAAACCATACAAACATTTATTTTTTGATCTTGACCACACCATTTGGGATTTTGAAACCAATGCAAAAGATACTTTGAATGATTTGTTTTTGCAATTTAAGCTTCAAGAAAAGGGTATAGATTGTTTTGATAGTTTTTTCACCAAATACAGTCATTATAACCACATGCTTTGGGATAGGTATACAAAGGGTTTTATTAAGCAACAAGAATTAAGATGGAAAAGAATGTGGCTAGCTTTGTTAGATTATAAAATTGCAGATGAAGCTCTATCTAAGAACATGGCTGTAGCGTTTACTGATATATTACCATTAAAAAAGAATTTATTTCCTCATACCCATGAGTTATTAACTTATTTACAAGGCAAACAATATCAAATGCATTTAATAACAAACGGATTTGATAGCATTCAATATAAAAAATTAGAACAAAGTAATTTACAACAATATTTTACAGAAGTGATCACATCAGAAGCTAGTAATAGTCTTAAACCTCACAAAGAAATTTTTCACTATGCTCTTGAAAAAACAAAGGCTAATTTAGTTGAAAGCATAATGATTGGTGACAATGTTGAAGCAGATATTGAAGGAGCTTTAAACGTTAATATGGATACTATTTATGTTAATCATTTAAATACAAATAAATATGAAAGATCAAAGTATACCGTATTTCACTTGAATGAAATTGAAGGTATACTATAACTATTATTTCATAATTACATCTAATGAGTCAGCTTTCAATCTCACCTTCAACCAATTTCGTAGCATAAACAATTGATTCGTATCTACTTTTTTATTAGAGTTGATGATACAATACGTAATAGGAATAGTTAAACTATCTGTATTATTTAATGCTTTAGTTAATGATACACTTTCAACATTTGGATATATAACTTTCATTTCCTGAAAAATAGACTTCCCTAAAACATTATCCTGCATTAAACTATCATACTTGTTTTGTAACTTAATAATTAAAGCATCTTTTTCAGAAATAATGCTCATATTGTTATTTTCATTATTTTCTAAGTATGAAAATCCTTGATTAATCTCTAGTTCTGCAGATTTAGAAAACCCATAATTTTTAAAATTCTTTTGCAAAAATTCTAGTTCTACCTCTTTAAGTTTTGCACCACCATAGGTTAAAACTATTTTTCTTTTATTTGCTTCTATATTTTTATTTAATAAATATTGATTGGGCAATTTAGCTTGAGCTTCAATAAAATTATTTGCTTTAGAAACAAAGCGATTATCTTGAATAAAATTGTAACCAAAATATAAACTAGGAATTATAGTTAATAAGGTAACAGCCCAAATAATTCTTTTATTAGTTAATTCTTGTTTTTCGTTGAGTAAATGTTTTACTGGAAATTTTAAATATCTAACAGTAATTAAAGTTGATAAAGCAATAAAAACTGTATTAATTAAAAACAAATAAAATGCTCCAAAAAAGAAGTTCCATTGTAAAGTAGCTAATCCATATCCTGCAGTACATAAAGGTGGCATTAAAGCAGTGGCTATTGCTACACCTGGTATTACATTGCCTTTTTGTTTACTGCTATAGGCTAATACACCTGCTAATCCACCAAAAAAAGCTATGAGTACATCATAGATATTAGGTTGTGTTCTAGATAAAATTTCAGAATAAGCATCATTGATTGGAGAAATGAAAAAATATACAGCTGATGTTAGTAACCCTACTACTAATGAGAATAAATAATTTTGTATAGACTTTCTTAATAAACTTAAATCATTTGTACCAAGGCTTAAACCCATACCCATTATGGGACCCATTAATGGTGAAATTAACATAGCACCTATAATTACAGCAGTACTATTTACATTTAAACCTAATGATGCTATAATTATAGCAAAGATTAAAATCCAAAGATTAGTGCCTTTGAATGGAACACTTTTTTCAATATTCTCAATAACTAATTCAAAATCTTCTTTCTCTTCAAAAAGTTTAAAGTTTTTTAAAAACCTATAATTGTGTAACATTACTCCTGGGTTTTATAAATTCGTTTAGCTACTTTTTCTATTGACAGCCCTTGTATAAATATAGAGAACATAACTATTATATAAGTTATAAATACAAGCTCATCTTTTACAGGAACACTTTCGGATAAGGATAAAACCATTGCAATAGAAAGTCCACCACGTAGGCCTCCCCAAGTCATTAGTAAAACTGTATTGTTTGTTATTGACAATAATTTTTTAGTAAGTTGAAAAGGGATGGATAGTGCTATATATCTTGACAAGATTAATAAAGGAATTACAATTAATCCTATCCATAAGAAATTCCATTCAAACTTTATGGATAATATCTTCAATCCAATTAAAACGAACAAAACTGAATTCATTAAAGAATCAATTAAATGCCAAAACTTATCTACGTATAGAGATGTTTGCTGACTCATTGCTTCACTTTTTGCTTTATGACCAGTCATTAAACCTGCAACTACCATTGCTAAAGGGCCTGATACATGTAATGATTGTGCTAACATATTACCTAACATTACTGCTGCCAAAGTAATCATAACTTCAATTTCGTAATCATCAATTGACTTTAAAGTATAAAATATGATATAACCCAGAACTAAGCCTAACACAACGCCTCCCCCAGCTTCTTTTAAAAAATGCAATGGAATTTCAACTGCACTTACATTTTCAACTCCTTTATTAATAAAAGTTAATAAGGTTACAAAAATTACTACACCTATTCCATCATTAAAAAGTGATTCACCTACAATATTAATTTTAGCTTGTTGAGGAACATTTACCTTATTAAGTATGCCTAATACTGCAATTGGATCAGTTGGAGAAATTAAAGCTCCAAATAATAAACAATATAAAAAATTTATGGGTGCTCCAAAAAAGCTTGAAACATAATATACAACTGTACCAATTAAAAAAGTAGAAATAAGTACACTAAAAAAAGCAAAAAGAATAATTGATATTCTATTCTCTTTCAGTTGTTCAAAATCTGTATGCATAGCACCAGCAAATAATAAAAAACTAAGTAGAATATCTAATACAATAGTAGTAAAATCAAGATTATGAATAAAAGTTGTAATTGGATTTAAAATACCAGGTTCAATATAATGAACTAATAAAAGAAGAAAAGAAAATAATGTACTTAAAAACATTAATCCAATTGTAATAGGGAGCTTAAAAACTCTTTTATTGATATATGCAAATATTGCAGAGACAATAACTAATGCTTCAATAATCTGATATAATCCCATCTTAATATAATTTTAAAGTTAAAAATACCAAATTTGATTGGGTTAAAAATGCATGTATTCTGCCTGTAATATAAAAACCAATACACCTGCTAAAAATCCTGCTATTGCCAGCAAACTAATATTCTTCAAATACCAAATAAAATCAATTTTTTCAATACCCATAGCAGCTACACCTGATGAAGAGCCAATAATAATTGCACTACCACCTGTACCTGTTGTTAAAGCCAAAAATTCCCAGAAAACATGATCGGTAGGAAAAACTGATAAGTCGTACATGCCTTGTGCTGCAGACACAAGAGGAACATTATCAACAATAGCTGAAACTAAGCCTAACACTACGCCAATAATGTAAACATTGCCAAAAGTTTCATCGAGGGTATTTGCAATATCTTTAAGCACACCTACAGATTGCAATGCAGATACTGCCAGTAATATTCCTAGAAAAAATAACACACTTTCGGTATCTATTTTTTGCAAAGCATAAGTAACAGAAAATCGTTTTTTCTCTTCAAATGTTTTTCTAAAGTGAATAATTGAAATGATGATCCAGAAAATACTTAATGAAAAAAGCATTCCCATAAATGGAGGCAAGTGGGTAACAATTTTAAAAACCGGTACAAATAATAATAAGAAGACACCAAGTATTAAAACAAAATTTGACTCCTTTGGAGTTAAATTACTATTGCGTTCTTCATAAGTCATTTCAAAGGTTTGATTTTTGAATTTTGGCGTTATGATTAATAATGGTACCAAACAAACTGCTATACTTGGTAAAAATAATTGAACAATGATATTTTGAGCAGTGATTTGGCCATTAATCCAAAGCATTGTAGTTGTTATATCACCTAAGGGAGAAAATGCCCCACCAGCATTTGCAGCAATTATGATGATGCTCGTAAACCAAAGACGATCAATTTTTTTAGAAAGTACTTTACCTACAAATGAAGTCATTACTATTGTTGTAGTTAAATTATCTAAAAGAGAAGACAATACAAAAGTTAGCAAAGCGGTTATCCAAAGTAGTTTTGCTTTACTTCTGGTTTTTGTTTTACGAGTAATAATTTTAAATCCATCATGACTGTCAATTAACTCTACTATAGTCATTGCACCTAGTAAAAAAAACAATACTCCAGAAATTTCACTTAAATGATGATAAAGATTTTCTGTAACATTATCTTTTTCATTTGAGCTAATTATAAATATAACCCAACATACAACACCTGTTAATAATGCACTGGCTGCTTTATTAAGCTTTAATGGTTCTTCTAAAGAAATTAATAAATAGCCAACAATAAATACTGCAATAAGTAATACAATCATAAATAGAAAATGTTTGAATAATTTACTTTAAATTAAAGATGTTGGTTACAATTGATATAACCTAAGTTGCAAATTTAGTTTTTGAAAACCATATGAATCAATAACATTTTCGTAAGTTAGATTTTACTATAAAATATTAATATTTTTTATTGATTACTTTAATCTCTTAAATAAATGCTTTTTATATGCAAAAGCAGATTGAAAAATAATTTAAATTAAGGTCTTGTATGTACAACTCTTTGAGGGAAAGGAATAGTAATATTATTTTCTTTGAACATTTGAAAAATTCTTACTCGTATTTCACTCTTGACATTTTCTACTCTAAACACTTCATTTGTCCAGAAGTAAACAGTTAATAGTAATGAAGAATCGGCATAGTCAGTAAATCTAACAAATGGCTTTGGTTCTTTTAATACATCTTTTTGCTGAAGCACGGCTTGCTTGAGTATTTCCATAGCCAATGTAACATCGCTACTATAATCAACTCCAACTTGTATGTCAAAACGAGAATCTACTTCACTGTGTGTCCAATTGATAATTTGGTTTTTTGTAAGAATTGTATTTGGCAATATGATAGACTTATCATCACGTGTTAAAACTGTTGTAGTTCTAAGTTTAATTTCTTTCACTTTACATACCATTCCATTTACTTCAATTATGTCGTTCACTTTTATTGTTGCATCTATTAATAAAACAATTCCAGAAATAAAATCAGAAAATAAATTCTGTAAGCCTAAACCAATACCAACTAAAAGTGCAGCTGAACCTGCTAGTAAAACAGAAACATTAAATCCAACTGTTTGTAAACTTAAAACCAGGGCAATTACTAAAACAAAATATTTAATCAAATTATAAAATGAATACTTTTTGCCAGTCTCAATTCTTCTTGATTTATAAATAAGTTTTTTAATGATAAGCAAGGTTAAAAAACTAACTAATGCAATGATACAAACCATTAACACTGATGCTAATTTTAGCTTATAATCTCCAACTTCAATTAATGTATAATTTAATATTTCTTTCATGTTAATTCTTTAAATTGATTTCCGCAAAAATTACAAAATATGGCAGACTCGTTGTTTTCTTTACTACAAGTAGTACACTTTTTTGATTCTCCAGTTTGAACCCTATTTACTAATGAAGAAGTTACAATTCCTGTAGGTACAGCAATAATGGCATAACCAATAATCATTGCAAATGATGATATAAACTTACCAATAACTGTATGGGGAACTAAGTCTCCATAACCAACAGTTGTTACTGTAACTATAGCCCAATAAATACTTTGCGGTATGCTTGAAAAACCTTCTTCTCCCCCTTCAACTACATACATTAAAGCACCTAAAAAGGTAACTATTGCTAATACCACTACAAAGAAGATACTAATTTTATAAATACTAGCTCTTAATGCTTTAATTAATATTTGTGCTTCTGCATTAAATCGAACAAGTTTTAACACTCTAAAAATTCTAAGAAGTCTGAATATTCTTACAATTAATAAATAATGATAACCAGTATAAACCAAGCTCAGCCATGTTGGTAGAATGCTCAAAAAATCGATAAGCCCCCAAAAACTAAAAACATATTTGAGTGGTTTGTGACTGATATAAATTCTTAACAAATACTCAATAGTAAATAATATAGTAAGCACCCATTCAACAATGAAAAATACTTTAGTAAATTTTTCACCTAGTTCAGGTACACTTTCTAGCATTACTATAATAATACTAATTAGTATTAACCAAAGCAATACAACATCGAAACGCTTACCTGCTTTTGTTTCGGTTTCAAAAACAATATGATATAATTTGTTTTTAAGCATATATTATAAACTAGTTTTTTATGGCCTCATCTTTTTTAATTAATTAATTTCGGATTTATTATATCTGCTAATTTTTGACTGTATATTTTAATTTTACTGTTCAGTTCAACAACCTCTTTGTTATTTGATTCGATATTCTTTTTTGCTATTTCTATTTTACCATTAAACTCTAATTTTTCAGATTCAGAGTATTTAGACGAATTCACCTTCTTAGTATATTTTTTTATATCTCGTGAATTTGATTTAGTATCTCTGTTAACTTTTTTTATTTTTTTGTTCATAGATTTTATATCGGTATCATAAAAATCTAATAGCATTTTTGTACTAAAGTTGTTGAACATGTTATACATGCTTGTAAACTCATTTGGAAATGTTTCTGGACTAAGAAAAAAATCATATCCAAAAGAAATGAACAATTTAGATTCTGAACCACCATTTGGCATTTCGATTACTCTATTATAGATATTTAATCGTTTATCGCTTATTATATTTATTATAGCATCTTCTGCAGAAACAATATCTGCATTACTTAAAAAACCATAACCTTTAATTTTAACATCAAAATTTTCTTTGCAATAATCTTTAAATGCTTTCTTTACGAAATCAGCATCAGCATCAAAATTTACACTTAAACAAGTTCTGAGCTTATTTTCATAAGTTATCTCAGAAGTGTCAATTTTAAAAACTTGTGCTTGCACAGTGAAGCAACACAATAATAAAAAAGTAAAAAATATTTTCATAAAATTTAATTATTTGTATTAAATACAATCTGATAACAATTATTTTGGTTATCGAATTGTAATTAAAGTTAAGTCAATAATCTACTTAGTCTAAATAATTATCAAATTAATTATATAGACTAAGAGATTGAAAAATAAATGTTGAAAAGGAATTAAGAATTGCTGCTTTTCTTTTTTTGCCTATAAGCTTCTACGTCTCGTAAGTACTTTTTAATACCAACAATTGTTTGTTTAAGTTCTTTACTATCGGGTTTAAACTTCTGCAATTGTGTGTAATAATTTAATGCAGTTTTATAATCTTTTTTAATCAAATAATATGAGCCAAGATAATTGTAAGATTGTTCTAACATGGGTTTGTAATCTTCATCTTGAGTCATGTTTTTTGCTTTACTTACAAAGTCTTCAAAATAAGGCACAGCAGTTCCAATTTCAATAGTTGAATCTTTTTGAGACTTTATACCGGCTTGCATATAAATTCCTTTATATTGTTTTGGGTATAAGTTTACAAAATCGTTAAAAATGCTGTCAGCAACATCCAATTGGTCTAATTCGAAATAAGCCACACCAATTTTATATAAATCCACAGCGTTGGTACCTTTAAGCTTCATTAATTTTTCACGCCATTCAACAGCAGTCATTTTATCATTTGATAATAAATAATGATTCAATAATGTACCAGCATAATATTTTCTGTGAGAAACAACAGTATCAGTTTCGTAGCCCCAATTAATATGAGCTAATGTTGTAGAATCTTTTACTTTTTGTCTGGCTGCATATTGTGCTGTTAAATAAATATCATAGTAAGTAATTTTTGAAGCCTCTTGAATTTGCATATACTGACTCATATATTCATATGCTTTTGGTATATTATTTAAATTATTATAACAATAAGCTACATATTTATAAACATCAACAGGGGTTTCACTTTCACCATCTTTCATCATTTTATTAGCTCTATCAATAACGCTTTTGTACTTTTTAGCATTATAATCAAGTACCAATAATTGAAAATCTACTTTCTCATTTTTATCGGATAATTCTAAATATTTTGCATAATATTTTTTTACCATTGCCTTATCATTATAATAAGCATATCTGTACATTTCGTACCAAGCTGGTGTAAACATTGAATCTTTTTCCAGCGTTTTTTGGAGTAATGGCAAGAATAAAGATTTGTTATTTTGTGAGATAAAAATTTTAGCTTTTGTGTAATAAGTAGCAGCATAATTGCTATCTGCCTTCAGTGCTTTTTCAATTAATTTAAACGCATTATTTCCGTCTCCTATTTTTAAATAATTATTGCATAAAATAATATAGTTTTTCATGTCTGTATTATCCAAGCTAATGGCTTTTAAATAATATTTTTCAGCAACTTTTACCAACCCAAGTCCAGTATAAGCATTTGCAGTTGCTACTGCAACATGTGCACTCTGAATTTGATCTAAGAAAATTCCTAGTCCATTAATTAAGTTAGTTGCTTTTGTTTTATTAGACTTCAATGCTAATGCTTGAGCCAACCCAAGTTTATAGATATAACTATTATTATTGCTTGATAATTTTTGATATAAAACAATTGCACTATCAATATTTTTATTTTTAATAAATGCTTGCCCTAACCAATAAGCATTTATACTATCTTGAGGATTGTTTTGATAATTGGCACTAAACACATCAATAGCCGATTGATAACGTTGATACTCCATTAATTTAAAGCCATTCGTATTCAGTTGACTAAAAGTCTGAATACCTATAAACGCAATACCTAATAAAAGCATAATTCTCTTCTTCATAAATTTTTAATTGTTTTCTTTTTTAATTGTAAGCACAGGTGTTTGTGCATGATTGATAATTTGCCCACCTAGGGCATCGATTATTTTTCCTGTTAATGTAGACTCTTCACCAGGGTTTACCAAGATTAAATCGATAGATGCTTTTTCTGCATATCGCAAAATAGCATCTGTTATATTTTTACCTCCAGCAACAAATAATTGATGAGGTATACTTTCTAAATTTAGTTCTTCAACAATAGTGTATATAAGATGCTCAGTTGTTTTATCAGCATTATTTAACTCATTCTTTAAACAAACTAAATGTATTTCACTTTTAAATATTTTAGCAATTGCTTTTGCAAATGCTAGTTTATTTTTAGGGTAAAAGTTTTCAATGGGTAGGATAATTTTTTTGTATAAATCTGATGCGTTATTTGATTTAACAGTAAGAATTGGGCAATTTACTTTTTCAGCTACATATTGAGAGTTGCTACCAAATATAAATTCTTTAATTCCATCTGAACCGGAGGTTGCCATTACTATTAAGTCAATTTTTTCTGTTTCTGTATATTCATTAATAGCAGTAAATAAATTCCCCACAGTAATCTTATACTTTATATTAACCTGATGCTTCTTTAAAATATTTTCTTTAATTACAAGCATTTTAGTTTCAGCATTTTTAATATAGTCATCTACACTACCATAATTAATCATTACTCCTGGTTCAACTGCTACTAAGTACCCTATTGTATTAATATCAACAACTGAAATCAAATGCAACTCATTACTATTACATAAAACTGCAGTTTCAATTGCACAATCTAATGCAACAATTGATATTGTTGAAAAATCTACTGGGACTAATATTTTATTGAATAATGACATATTGTTTATGCTGGAAATAAATCTTGTTGATGAACTTTTTTATCATCTTCAAAAAATGATTTAACTGAATTAGTAGTTTGATGCTGCTCTGAAATATTTAATTTTTTATTCGTGATAATAGCATCAGCTTTTACTTCTTTTGCGTATTGTAGAATTGATTTAAAGTTTGAACTGTTTGGATTAATACATTTACACTCCACCTGAATATTTCCTGAAGCTTTTAAAAGCTTTAATGTTTCTGTTAGATAGTAAAAATTTGATTTATGGCTAACAATTGTATTTGTACTAAATGCAATTAAATGAAGTTTAATGTTATAATACTTTACAATTTCTATGATGGTATTAATTCTATTTTCGGGTATAAAATTTGTTACTGGTATTACAATATTTCGCCAGTTTGAAATACTGTTACCTTCAGTAATAAATGTAATAACCTGACAAGGACTTTTATCAATAATATAATTATTTCTAGTAGGTAAAAATATATTTACCCAACTTTTTTCTTGATGATGATTTAAAGCAATTAAGTTAGCATTTATAGAAAAGGCTTTTTCTAAAACAATCTTTTTCCAATTACCCCAATCAACTGAAACTTTAACTTCAATTCCAAATTCTTTTTCAATCCACCGCCTCCATGTATGAATTAAATTTGTTTTGTTTTTTGTTATTGAGTATATGGAGTTTTGTTTTTTGTAGTTAAAAATTTGATTGATGTAATTACTAATATTTGGTTTCTGAACATGTATTAAATGTAATGCAGCATTATGCTTTTTTGCAATTTCAGCAGTTTGCATTACTATAGATAAATGCTCTTCATCAAATTCAACAGGTATAAGAATTTTTTTTATAATTGGGTTCATGTATAATTTTTATAATTTTTTTATATTCATTTATGTTCACTATTTTAATACGCTAAACATAAATAAGACATGTAAATGCAAGTTTAATCTAAGATTAGAATACGATTAAAAACAACAAGAGGCTGCATAACACAGCCTCTTGGATATAACAATTATAAAAAACAAAACTTTACCTTAATTTAACTGAACTTCTTTTTCAAGTTTTTGTAAAATTTCTTCTTTGTCTAGTTTGGCATATTCTGGTCTTATTACTAAAACAGGAATTGTTGCATGGTGAATTATTTTTTGAGTATAGTAACTAATATGAAAGTCTTTATTTGTTTTTGAAATTTCTGCAGTAATTACCGCTAAATCAAATTTCTTTTCAGACTCATCAATTACTTTAATTACATGTTCAGCAAATTTATTGTCCTCGAAATAGTATTGCATTTCATAAGGAACATTATCTGCTTCTAACTTCATTTTCATTAATAAGGATAGTCTATGAATAATGTGAAGTTCATTTTCATAATTCGGATTACGTAGGTTTAATAATGTAATAGCAGGATTACTTTTTAAAATAAACGGACGTAGTGAATCGTACTTATCCGTCATACTTAATAAAGGTCTTATCGGAAATAAAATATTCTCAAAATTGTACTTGGTTACATTTTCAGGAATTATGATTACTGGTACTTTTGATTTTTCTGCTATTTGGATAGCATGAGTTCCAGAGTATGATGTAGACAAACCATTGGTTCCATTTTTACCCATCACAATCAAATCTGCATGTATGGATATAGATGTTTTTAAAATATTATGAGTTACACCACCATGCTCTGTTGCATAAGTACATTTTACACCATCATTCACAATTACAGTTTTTGCAAGTTGAGCTAGGGTTTTTAAATAATCTTGTAGTCGTGGAGGTTTAATATAATTATCGTTGGTGTACAAATCGTAATCATGATCACTGACATATAGTAAATGTACCATTGCCTGATGCCGTTTAGCAATAGCTACAGCAGTTTGCAATGCATTCATGCAATTGTTACTAAAATCAATGGGTACTAAAATTTTTCTGATGTTAATTGTTTTCATGTTAAATGTTTTTTATGTTAAGTAAATTGTTATTGGTGTTTTAAGATTAGAAGGCAATCTCCTTTTCGTCTTCTTTGTAAACAATAGAATATAAGTTTTTTCTTCTATCATTCCAAGTTTGAGCATTACCATTTAATCTGTTTGTTTTTAATAGATGCATATCTAAATCCTGATAAATCATAGTTTCATCACCAGGTTCTGCAATTGCAGCTACACCATCTCTATGAAATTCAACATCAGAAGGTGTTAGAATTGCACTCTGAGCATATTGAATATCTAAATTATCAACCTGAGGTAAGTTGCCCACACAGCCACTTAAAACTACATAGATTTGATTTTCTATGGCACGAGCTTGTGCACAATACCTTACACGATTATAGGCTCTTCTTTCATCGGTATTAAAAGGTACAAAAATAATTTCAGCACCTTTAGATGTGGCAATACGAGCAATTTCAGGAAACTCAATATCGTAACAAATGTTAATAGCAATCTTTCCACAATCGGTATCAAATACTTCTACTTTCTTGCCTTCTTTTAAACCCCACCATTTTCTTTCATGTGGTGTTATATGCATTTTGTATTGTTTTTCATAAGAGCCATCTCTTCTAAAAAACCAAGAAATGTTGTATAAGTTATCGTCTTCAACAGTGATATGTGTTCCACCAATAATATTGGTATTGTACTTTACTGCCATCTTACTGAAAAACTCAATATAGTCATTAGTAAAATTGCTTAATTCACGTATAGCTAAACCAGGTCTTTTTTGTGGTAAGAAAGATAATAATTGCATGGTAAATAATTCAGGAAACACTACAAAATCACTTTTGTAATCTGCAGCTATATCTATAAAATATTCACAATGATGAGCAAATTCTTCAAAACTTTTTACCATACGCATTTTATATTGTATTGCACAAACACGTACATAAGGTGATATGTCTTGAATTTCAAAACTTGGAATTTCGTAATCTAAATTTACCCATTCCATAAAAGTAGCATAACCACAACTCTGTTCATCATTAGGTAAATAATCTTTGATAATTCTTTTTAAAATAAAATCGTTAGAAAGTTGTGTGGTTAAAACGGGGTCAACAAGTTTTTTATCTACTACTTGTTGTACATATTCTTTTGCAGTATACTTATCACATACTTTATAAAAATTAGGTAATCTGCCTCCTACTACAATTCTTTTCAAGTTTTTAGAAACAGCAAGTTTTTTTCTTTCATCATATAGTCTACGAGCAAGTCTCATACTTCTATATTTTGGTGACACCATAATTTCTATTCCATATAATGTATCTCCTTTTGGATTGTGTGTAGAAAGTGTTCCATTTCCAGTAATATCAGCCCAAGAATGATTTTTTTCAAATTCATTAAAATTTAAAATTAATGAACTAGATGAGGCTGCAATATCTCCATTAATTTCAATGGCAATTTGACCTTCGGGAAAAGTAGCTACTACTTTTTTCCATTGATCTAAATTCCATGGTTTCATTTCAGGAAAAGAAAGTAATTGCATTTGTTTTATTTCTTCATAGTCTTCAATTCTTAAATTTCTTACTGAAATAATATTTTTATTTATTGCTGTGTTATTTTGTTCTATAGTTTTTGTCATAATATTAATTGTTAGTGCAACAGTTTATTGGTAAGTACTTATTTTAATAAGCTGTCATTAACCAATGAGAATTGCTGAATTTGTTGCGATTTAAAAAAGTTCTCAGCTTTTAAAGAATCTATTTGAATCAATAAAATTTGATTCTGTAATTTCAATTGATTAAGCTTTTTTTGCTGATTAACTTCTAGCCATCCTAAGAGCATGACTAAGAATAAAGAAATAAGAAAGCAAAACTTGAGTAATCGCATAGATTCATTTTCCTTTCAAATTAAAGATTTCACTCTAAGAGGTCATTAAATTTGAGATTAGAATCTGATTAAAACCCAACTATTTGAGGAGTACTGATTTTAGAATCACAGAAATCATAATGTTTTGATCTTTACTTAATTCTGCTTTTACCTCTCCTTTGTGAAGCAAGATGATTCTACGTGTTAAAGACAATCCTAAACCATAACCTTTAATATTAGTGGCATTACTACCTCGTTGAAATGGTTGAAAAATGTTTTCTATTTCTGCAGAATCAAGGATAGTTGAAAGATTTGAGAAAAGAATAACAATTTTATTTTCTATGAAGGATAATGATATTTTAACATGTTGGTTTGGTGAATATTTACAACCATTTTCAGTTATATTTTTAAAAGCGGCCAGAAGTAAAGCATAATTACCATTTACCAAACAATAAGATTCTTCATCTGGTAGCTCATCAAAAAATACAGATACTGCATATGTTGAATCTATTTTTTTCATCATGGCAGGTAATTCCATTAACAATTCGTCTACCCTTAAGTTTTCTGTTTGAATAGCACCTCCACTAGAAGTTCTTGCAATATCTAATAACTGTTGTGTTAATGCACTCATATGTTGAACATCAGTTTTTACAGAACGCAAAACATGTAAATATTCTTCCTTAGATCTTTCTTTTCTTAATACTACATCAATCTGGTTGCTAACAGACGTAAGAGGTGTAGAAAGTTCATGAGATGCATTGGCAATAAATCTGCCTTGCAATTCAAACGACTCTCTTAATCTAGATAATAAGCTATTAAAAGTTTGTGCCAGTTTGTTCCATTCATCCTTAAGATGTTTAACCGGCAATCTTTCTTCGAAATTTGAAGCTGAAATTTTATCTACCCTATTATTGATTTGTATTAAAGGCCTTAGTATGCTATTACTGAAAAACCATCCAAAAATGAAAGACAATAATACACCTACTAAAAACCCATAGGTTAAATTATGTTTAAGTGCTGAGAGTTTTTGCCTGCCATTTTCATCATTAGCAGAAACTATAACAACTATTGGGTAATCAGGATCACTATTATAAATAGCAAGGGTTTTTTTGTTACCGACTGTTTGAATTATTTTCTTTTCAATTCTTGCTTGTTGAATTAATTGAACAGGAATATTTATGGTATCGCTTGCATTTCTGGCAAAGTGATAAACTCTTTCATTACGGACATTAAATACATTAATATTTTCTGCAAACAACAAATTTCTGGTAGCACTATCAACTTCAGATAGAAATTTATAGTCATAAAATTTTGATGAAAGTAGTAAAGAAGAAATAGTATGTGCTCTATTATTGAGCATTTTATTAAAGTCTCTTTCTTGTTGCTGTGCAGTATTATAGTAAGTAAAAAAACAAAGTGAAAGTAACAATATAGTTGTTAAGAAAATAAATGCGAGTGTAATTTTATATCTCACTTTCATTAAGAAGCATTTTCTTTTAATACATATCCAAAACCGACTTGTGTATGAATAAGTTTTTGTGGGAATCCTTTATCAATTTTCTTCCTTAAATAATTTACATACACATCAATGGTATTGGTTTGTGTATCAAAATCAATATTCCAAACATGTTCACCAATATCAGCTCTACTCACAACTCGTTTTCGATTTCTTAATAAATATTCTAGCAGTTGAAACTCTTTTGCTGTTAATCTTATTTTCTTTCCAGAACGAGTAACCATTTTGGTATCTAAATTCATTTCTAAATCGGCAAATTGTAAAATATTGCCAACGGGTATATTAGAATCTGCAGTTCTTCGTATCAGAGCACGAATACGAACTATTAATTCGTCAAAAGAAAAAGGTTTTACTAAGTAATCATCAGCACCTGCATCAAAACCATCTATTTTGTCATTAACAGAACCAAATGTGGTAAGCATTAATACTGGTATTTGTTTATCTTTTTGTCGAATTTTTTTACAAAGATCAATACCATTGATACCAGGCAGGTTAATGTCTAATAAAACAAGATTAAAAGAATAATTGTTGATCATTTTTTCGCCCATGAGTCCATCATAAGCTACCATTACTTCGTATCCTGTTTCTTCTAATCCTTGTTTCAAGGATTCGGCAATTTTTTTTTCGTCTTCTACAATTAAAATATCCATAAAATTGGGTATAACAAATTAAATGTATACACTACAAATATAAACTAGTAAAGCATTTAATTGAAGAGGAAATTTTTGCATAAAAAAACCAAACCTTTGGGGTTTGGTTTTCTGCTTACCTTGCTTTAAAAATTAGTTTAAAGAATAACTTTTAGGTAGTAAGTCTAATTCATTTAACAAACCTGCAGCAACACCTTTCTTTTCTTTCACATTTCTAATTTCAAGGATTTTGCTGCCTTTCATAATGACTTCAATAGATGAAACAATTTTATTAATTTTTTTACCAGTAGGTTTACCTGATTTCCAGCCTCTTTTTAATGGTGGCATAGGATGGGTGTGTGTACCTGTAATTTTTACTTTACCGGTTAATGAGTCGCCATTTAAAATTAAGTTTTCAATACTAAAAACAGCGTCTGGCATACCCATTTTAATCTTTTTATATAATTCAACAAATTCTGTTTTACTTACTTCTTTATCAAGAATTGTTGAATTAAATTTGTTATCTAGTCGTTTTTCTGCCAAGTCGTATTCTTCTTTTTCAAAAGCATCAAACACATCAATAATAACATTGTAATCCAAATAATTCATTAAATTCATAAAGTAAAAATTTTAAGTTAAATAATAAGATTGCTAAATAAAGTATCTAGTAACCCAAAGATGAATAATACTAAAAAAAGTTGACAATTCCTAATTTAATTGTTGAGTCACATATAATTAGTTCACTTTTAACTCCTATTACTTTACATTTTTTACATACTTTTCTAACCATTGATGTTCTTCCCAAATCAAGTGCAACAAGTTTTCTTTACCGGTGTATCCATGACTTTCATAAGGTAAAACAACATAACGCACTGTACCACCATGACCTTTGATAGCATTATATAATCGTTCACTTTGTATAGGAAAAGTTCCAGAATTATTATCCATCTCACCATGAATCATAAGCAAAGGCGTTTTAATTTTATTAGCGTAACTAAAAGGGCTCATTTTAAAATATAAATCAGGAGCTTCCCAATATGTTCTATCTTCATTTTGAAAGCCAAATGGTGTTAGAGTTCTGTTATATGCTCCACTACGTGCAATTCCAGCTTTAAACAATTTTGTATGTGCCAGTAAATTAGCAGTCATAAAAGCACCGTAACTATGACCCCCCACAGCAACACGATTTGAATCACCAACTCCTAATTTGGCTAAATATTGAATGGCTGCTTCTGCATTCATTCGAAGTTGATCAATAAAATTATCATTAGGTTTTTTACCCTCAGCACCCACAATTGGCATTTCTGCATTATCTAAAATAGCATATCCTTGTGTTACCCAAAAAATAGGTGACCCATAGTTTATACGTGTGAATGTATAATTGGAGCCCCTGATTTGAGTAGCATCTTTTGCACTTTCGAACTCTCTAGGATAAGCCCAAATAATAACCGGTAATGGGCCATCTTTTTTGGCATCGTATCCTTTTGGTAAATATAAATTACCCGATAAATCAACACCATCTTCTCTTTTATAAATCACTTTTTCTTTATTAACTCCTACTAATGTTGGATAAGGATGATTAAAGTTGGTGAGTTGTTGAGTTGTATTTTCTTTTAAATTTTTTAAATAATAATTTGGCACATCAGTCTGTGTTTCTCTTCTAGTAATCACCATCATTTTTTCTGGGTCAATAATATCGGTTACCATTTCAAAACTTTCTTCGGGGCAACGCCAAATTTGTTTAGATTCTTTTGTAAGAATATTGAAAGTTGATAAAAATGGTAAATCTCCCTTTGGTGAACTACCAGTTGTATTATTCAATAAAATTGTATTGCCATTTTCAATAACCTGAATTACATTTCTATTATACTTGTTTTTTGTGAGTACTGGAGCTCCAGGATTGTTATAAGCATCGTTATTACTTCTTTCAAACAAAGTTTCCATTGCTCCTGTTGAAGGATTCAGTTTGCTTATTTTGCTTAATTGTTTACTTTGTAATCTTTCAGTTACAAATGCCATTTGCTGATTACACCAAGTTATTCCAGCAAAACGATAATTGGTTTTACATAACTCTTTAGGCGCTGAGGTAAATGGAGCAGTAAGCATATAAACTACATCATGAAATTCCATTTTGTTTTTATATTTTCCACTATCTAAAGGCATACTCCAAGTAATGGTAGCTGCTTCATCATCTCTCCAATCAAAACGATTAGGAACATTCATAATATTATCAAATCCTGAAGGCGATAATTCACTAGATGGTAATTCTGCCAAAACTTTAATTTGCTTACCGGAGTTATCAAAAATGGCTACCGTTGAATTAAACCCAAATGCAGGAACTAAATAACTAAAAGGCTTATGTATAGTTCGAGCTAAAAAGTACTTATTATCTGGAGATAGACTAAATGTATTGGTTATTGAAGGTTTACCTATTTTTTGTTCTATACCATTTGTATTTTTTACTAATTGAGCAGTAGCAAGAAATTCAAATACATCTTCATCGTAAGGAGACTTAATTAAATCTTGATAGGTTCTGCTTGGTGCAGCTTTACCTAAATTTTCTTGTACTGTAGGGCCTTTTGGCATTAATGATTTTTGAGGAATTTGATTAGAAGGTTTAATGATTGTTTTATAATAAATAGTTTGATCATCGGCCCAACTGAATGCTGAACCAATAACAGTATTTAAACTGGTTTTATTAATTTTTGTTGCCTTTTTTGTATTTACATCTAATACATATAAATCAACAAGACTAGATGTATTATTTGTAAAGGCAATCTTTTTTTCAGATGGGCTCCAGCTAATATTTGCAGCCAATAGATTTTGTGGCAACCCAACAATAGGAAAACTTATTCCAGATTTAATATTTTTTAAAGTAAGGTTATTGATGAAGTTTTGTCTACTAGGAGAAAAATTATTGGGGTTAATTCTTAGCCCTGCAATTCTCATTTCGGGTTGTGCCATTTCTTCAACAGAGGGATAACTATTTCTTTCCATAATTAACATCCACTCTCCTTTACTATCAATACTTACAGAAGGTGTAGGTTTTGCTAACAATAATTCTGAGAGCTCTTTTGGAGGAGTTTGATAGGTAACTGCATCTTGTGCATAAGAAAAATTGAAACTTCCAATAATAAGAACAATTAAAAAGAAAAATTTTTTCATATAAAAAAGTTGAGGAGGCAATTTAAGATATTAGAGAGATTGATAAAGCATAATTATTAAATAACTATCAAAAAATGATTACCCCCTGATTCAAGGGATTTTTTAAGGAATGCAAATGATTGAGTTTTGTTGTTGAAACAATTAGAAAATCAACCTGTTAAATTGGTTTTTTAATCTCCTAAACACCTTAAGACAAAGAGCATGAAACATTCCGCAACCCCCATTAGGGGTATTTTGGTTACACTTAGCTTCATACTAATAACACTATTCAATCAGTTACTTGCTCATGTTTGGGAAATTAGAGTAAACCAAAATCAAGATGGTTCCTTAACTTGGTATTTACAATCATATCATACAACATCTGAGTGTGGAATATCTAATTCAGGCATCAATATCAATGGTACAAATTATCCACTTCAAAATAATTTTACAGGAAGTATTCAGTTATTAAGCAACAATATTTTTACACTAAGCCCTTCCTATGCAAATAATAATAGTGCAAGAGTTAGTTATGCCACAGTAACCACACCTTATATATCAGGATCTTTAAATGTAACTGCATATTCTAATAATGTTTGTTGGGCTGCATATTTTGATATGCCAGTTAGCAATCCCAATTTCAGACCACAAGCCAGTGCTTTAGATTTTAATGGTAATACGAATTACTTAAACGCTGGATCTTCTTTTTTAAATAATTTATCTCAATTTACAATTGAAGGAAGAATATATTATACTGGTACAGCTTCTCAGAGTTTATTTGGCCAAAATGATGTTTTAGAAACTTCTATATCAGGTGGACAAATTGAAATATGGAATCCCAATTTTAGTTTATCAGTCAACCACGACATGGTTATAAATACATGGAATCATATTGCTTATGTTGGAAACGGTTCTAGTATTACCATTTATATTAATGGTGTTCAAAAAGGATTTTTAAACCATGCCATCATATCAAATTATTCTTCTAGCACCCACCCTGTAACTATTGGAAGTTATACTGGAGATTATATAGGAGGCAATGCTGCTCCTTTTAATGGCAAAATGGACGAGATTAGATTTTGGAATATAGCACGATGTCAGGGAGAAATTTTAAATAGCTTGAATTGTGAATTATCTACAATTAATTCTAGTGTATTATTAGCATATTATAAATTGAATCAAGGTTTTGAAAACTCAGATAATACTGCAATCAATATTGCAAATGATGTTAGTGGAAATTTAAGAAATGCTTCCTTAGTAAACTTTTCTTTAATTGGAACAACTTCGAATTGGACATTTGGTGGTGTAACTGGCAGTTGTAGTTCATTCTCACAATCTATTATGGCTTCAAATAATGGACCTGTAAATACAGGTTCAACTTTAAACTTAACCGCAACACATACTGGAACTGCAACTTATAATTGGACAGGTCCAAATGGTTTCACTTCATCTGTTCAAAATCCTTCCATTTCAAATGTTCAACCCAATTATTCAGGTATTTACTCTTTATCTGCAGTAATTAATGGCTGTAGCCCGGTTTATAGTTCAACTAATGTTACAATAAACCCTCCAGCAACAGCTCTACATTTTGATGGTTTGAATGATAATATTGAATTAAGTAATCAGTTCAATAATTTATCAGATATTACATTAGCTGTATGGGTTAAATTAAATTCATATGGCTCAAATGGAACTGGCTTCTCAGAAATTTGGTCTAAAGAAAGTTCAAATGCTTTTTCAATTAATAATTCAACCAGAAAGTTTCATGTAAATTTTGGTAATGGTACTAGTTGGGGAACTGCAATTGAATCATCTACAATTATTCCTCTAAATACTTGGACTCATCTTGCAGCTACAAGAGATGCATTAGGAAATGTAAAGATTTATATTAATGGTATTTTAAATAATTCTGGCAATGCATTAAATAGTCTTTCTGGCACAAATTTATTACAACACACAGTCGGTTGTAAACAAACTCCTTCAGGCAAAACAGGATTTTTAAATGGTTCTATTGACGATTTAAAAGTTTGGAGTAAAGCATTATGTGAAAGTGAAATTAATAATAATAAAAATTGTGAAATAACAACTGCACAAAATAATTTAATACTATATCTAAAATTAAATAATGGCTTTGTAAATGCAAATAACAGTGGACTTATTACTGCAATAGATTATAGTGGAAATGGTTATAATGGTACATTAATTGGTTTTTCTTTAAATGGAACAACTTCAAACTGGACAAGTGGATATGTAACAGGCAATTGTTCTGCATTTTCATATCCAACTATAAATAGTTTTTCAGGATCACAATCTATCTGCAATGGACAATCTACCACTTTAACTGCACACAGCAGTTCTCCTTCTCCAATTTTTAAATGGTACGATGCTGCTCTTGGTGGAACCTTATTATTTACTGGTGCAAGTTATACAACACCTATTTTAACAGCTAATACAAATTATTATGTTGAAGTTTCAAGTTTAGACTGTTTCTCTGGGTCTAGAACACCTGTTACAGTAACTGTAAATCCAATACCAACAATAACTTCAACCAATACACCACAAGTAAGATGTGGTGCAGGTGTTGTTAATTTAACTGCAACTTCTTCTATAAATTCAAGTACTTTTAATTGGTATAATGCAGCTTCAGGTGGTGCAAGTTTATTTACTGGTGCTACTTATAGTCCAAGTATTTCACTTAATACCACTTATTATGTTGCTACAACTAGTCCACAAGGTTGTACTTCAGTTGCAAGAACTCCTGTTGTTGCTTCAGTTGGTCCTATTTATACTGCTAATAGTTCACAATGTGTAAATAGCAATAGTTTTACTTTTTATAATGGTTGTGAAGTTGTAGGTGCAACTTATAAATGGAATTTTGGAGATAATACTCCAATTGTTTCCAGTTTAATCAATACTCCTCAAACTCATGTCTATAATGCTGCAGGAAATTATCAAGTAACATTAATTACTACTTTAAATGGTATTGATTCTTATTCTAGCATGTATGTTTCTGTTAACCCAATGCCAGTTGCAAGTTTTGTAACTTATGTAAATACTGGTAATGGTAGTAGCTATTCTTTCCAAAGTTCATCTACTATACAAGGAGGTAGCATGAGTTATGCTTGGGCTTTTGGTGATGGCAATACAGGTATTGGTGATAATGTACAACATATTTATGCAAATAGTGGTAACAAAAATGTTACATTAACCGTAACTAGTAATGCTGGTTGTGTTAATAGTACAACTTCGTCTATCAACGTTATTATTGCTGGATCTGGTGGAGGTTCTGGTGGTTCTGGAAGTGGAGGAACAGGAGGAAGTGGAACAAATATTACACCATCATTTATAGTAAATAATTTACAACAATGTTTAACTGGTAATAGTTTTATTTTTACTAATAATTCTACTTATCCTTCGGGCACAACATTCTTATGGATTTTTAATGATGGCACTACTTATAATGGTGTTACACCTTTAGCTAAAACATATTCAACAGCAGGCAATTATAACGTTCAATTAAAAGCAACATTTAATGGTAACGATTACTTCACCAATCAGCAAGTAATTGTTAAACCAATGCCTGTTGCAGGATTTACATACACAAACACAGGCTTACAATATAGCTTCACTAATACATCAACCTTATCTCAAGGTAGTATGAGTTATGATTGGAATATCAATGGCTCAACAGTTTCTACTAGTCAAAATATTCAAGCTACTTTAAATAGTGGTACAAATACTGTTACTTTAAATGCAACTAGTGATGGTGGTTGTACAAATTCTTATGGACCAATATCTATAAATGCAAGTGGTTCTGGTGGTTCGGGTGGTGGTACAATTGCTCCAGTATCTGGTATCACTTTATCTAGTGGTACTCAAACACAATGTTTAAATGGTAACTCATTTACCTTTAGTCCTAATGTTTCTGGTGGTACACCTTCGACTTACCAATGGTATTTCCAAAATGCTACAGCTTCTAGCAGTACTGCTGCTGGACCGCACACAGTAACATTTAGTCAGCCTGGTACTCATACTGTTCAATTGTATGTTAGTAACAGTGCTGGTAATTCAACAGCCACTTATAATGTTACTATTACAGATGCTCCTCAACCTACTATTGCTGCTGGAAGTACTACTTACTTCTGTGATGGTGGTTCTGTAACTTTAACTTCATCTGCTGCTACTAGCTACCAATGGTATAAAGATGCTGTGTTAATTAGTGGGGCTACTGCTCAAACTTATGCTGCTACAACTGCTGGTGTGTATACTGTAGTGGCTACTTATAGTGGATGTGCAAGTGTGGCAAGCAATGGTAATTCTGTTACTGTTGTAGCTGCTCCTTCTCAACCAACAATTGCTACTAGTGGGGCAACTACTTTCTGCAATGGTAGTTCGGTTACTTTAACTTCTTCTACTGGTAATAGCTATCAATGGTATTTGAATGGATCTACTATCAGTGGAGCTAATGGCTCTACTTATAATGCAACTGCTACTGGCAATTACACTGTAGCTATAACTAATAGCAATGGTTGTACTAGTATACAAAGTACTGCTACTTCGGTAACAGTGAATCCTGCTGCAACAACACCAGTTATTACTGC
>JAGXRG010000028.1 GCA_018335935.1 Chitinophagaceae bacterium
AATGGTTGTAGTTTCGATACAGCACAAACCCAGACTTTCAATAAAACAGCATCTTTAACAGAATTAAGTCAAGCACCAGTTTGTGAAAATGGAGGAGTAATTACCATTGCAGCACCAACAGTAACCAATGGAGCAACAGGAACAGGTGTATTCTCTAGTTTCAAGAATGCCTTTACGAATACGACTACAGGAACTTATGATCCAAGCATTTCTAAATATGGAGTAGATACAATATACTATACTTTCACAGCAACAGGAGGATGTATTACTGTTAAGAAAGCAGTATTGACAATTATGGCACGCCCTAGAGGACAATTTACTTTCAGCCCAAGTACAGGTTGTTTAGATACTACAGGAAAAGTAGATTTCACAGCAGCAGGCATAACTGTACCTGGTTCAACTATTAGTTCTTATAACTGGCAGTTTGAAACACCATCAGCAATTGTAAATGGAATGACTCCAAGTCATAATTACAATGCAGGCACATTCACAATCAGTTTAAATGTACAAGCAGCCAATGGTTGTAGTTTTGATACGGCACAAACACAAACATTTAATAAAACTCCATCTTTAACTGGTTTAAATCAAGCTTCAATATGTGATAATAGTGGTATAGTTACTATAGTAGCACCTACAGTTACAAATGGTGTACCTGGTACAGGTATTTTTAGTAGTTTCAAGAATGCATTTACAAATACAACTACAGGTACTTATAATCCTAGTATTGCAGGTGGTGGTGTTGATACCATTTATTATACATTTACAGGTGCTGGAGGTTGTAATGCTACAGTTAAACAGGCATTAAATATTTCTTCTTCACCAACACCAATAATCAATGTTCAATCAAATGTTTGTATTGATTCAACTGCTCGATTTACAGATAATTCAACTATTAGTTCTGGTACTATAACAACAAGAACTTGGGATTTTGGTGATGGAACTCCTAACGTGGTTAACCCTCCAGGGAATACAGTAGTTAAAGGTTTTGCTGGCGTACAATCTTATACTATTAAATTAACTGTTCAAAGCAATAGTGGTTGTGTTAAAACAGATAGCACCACAATTAATGTTCGACCAAAACCTGTTGCTAATTTCGATTTCTCGGCTAGTGTATGTATGCCAAATGGTGTAGTTACATTTAACAATAATTCAGTTATTGCAGCTAATGGCGGAAGTTTAGTGTATAATTGGAATTTTGGAGACCCTTTTGCAGGAGGTTCTAATCCAAACACATCAAGTGTTCAGCACCCACAGCATACTTATACAACTATTCAAAACTATCCTGTTCGATTAATTGTAAATTCATCACCATATAATTGTTATAGCATTTTTGATGATACTTTAAGAGCTGGAAGACCATTCTATATAAAACCAATTGCAAAATTTGGAATTTCAAAGGATACTTTATGTCAGAATGAGTTGAGTTTATTTACAGATTCAAGCTCAGCTCCAGGAAGTAATTTATTAAGTTGGACTTGGAATTATGGTGATGGAAGTTCGTCTAAAACAACTACTGTTCCATTCTCTTCTTATGCATTTCCATATCCAGATACATTTAATGTGAGATTGACAGTTAGAAATACCGAAAATTGTATTTCTGATCCATACTTTTTAAAAGTTACAGTTTATCCTCAACCAAGCATAGACTCAATGAAAGATATCATTGTTTTACAGAATACAATGATGCAATTATTACCAAAAATAAATGATACAACAGGAATTAATTTTTGGTGGACAGCTGCTTTGCCTCCATATTCAACATCAGACCTATCGAATCCATTCGTTTGGAATCCATATTTAACTGCTAATCAAACACAGATATATGTTTTAAATGCATTAGGTAAAGGAAGTTGCACTGCTCAACGATCTGTATTTGTGAAAGTTTTGGGAACAATTGTAATTCCAAATGCATTCTCACCAAATGGCGATGGAGTAAATGATTTCTGGGATATTAAAAACTTAGCAGATTACCCAGGGGCAATTCTGAATATTTTTGATAGATATGGAACTTTAGTGAAATCGTTAACTGGGCAAGCTACTCGTTGGGATGGAACAAGAGGAGGAACACCAGTTCCAGTTGGTACTTATTACTATGTAATTGACCCTGGGTTTAAACTACAAAAAATGACAGGTTGGATTTTGTTAATTAGATAAAATTGACTTAGATTTTAATATAAAATGCAGACTAATTAGTCTGCATTTTTGTTTAATTAAATATTTAAATAAAATTTATTTTAAAGTTGTAAATGAACAAGTTAATTCATTTCAACTTTCAAAAATTTAGCAGTATGACTGGTTTTGTGTTTGATGAGTTCTTCTGGTGTTCCTTCAAACAAAATTTTACCTCCTGCATGACCACCTTCTAAGCCAATATCAATAATATGGTCAGCCATTTTAATGACATCTAAATTGTGTTCAATAATTAAAACTGTATTGCCTCTATCTACCAATTTATTCAACACATCCATCAATAATTTAATATCCTGAAAATGTAAACCAGTAGTTGGTTCATCTAAAATATAAAAAGTTTTACCAGTATCTTTTTTGCCTAATTCTGTTGACAATTTAACTCGTTGAGCTTCGCCACCACTTAAAGTAACAGCACTTTGTCCGAGTGTGATGTATCCCAAACCCACATCTTGTAACACTTTTATCTTTCTATATAACCAAGGAATAGTATTAAAAAACTCACAAGCTTCATCAACACTCATATCTAACACATCACTGATTGATTTTCCTTTGTAGCGAATTTCAAGGGTTTCTCTATTGTATCTTTTACCATTACATTTTTCACAATGCACATGTACATCTGGTAAAAAATTCATTTCAATCACCCTCATGCCACCACCTTCACAAACATCACATCTTCCAGTTTTCACATTGAAAGAAAATCTGCCGGCATTATAACCACGAATTTTTGCTTCAGGAACCGATGAAAACAATGTTCTAATTTCTGTAAAAAAACCACAATAGGTTGCAGGGTTGCTTCTTGGTGTTCTGCCAATAGGTGATTGATCAATTTCTATCACTTTATCAATATGCTCTAAATCAGATATGGTTTTGTAAGGTTGAATTGGATAGTTACTATTGTAACAATGTTTAGCCAATAATGGGTACAATGTTTCATTAATGAGCGTTGATTTTCCACTACCACTTACACCACTTACTACAATTAATTTGCCCAAGGGTAAAGCAATATTTACTTTTTTTAAGTTATTACCACTGGCTCCTTTTAGATCAATAAATTTTCCATTACCTTCTCTTCTTTCTTTTGGTATTTCTAGTTTCTTTTTACCACTTAAAAACTGTGCAGTTTCTGAATTAATTTTTAATACTTCTTGTGGTGTTCCTTTAGCCACAATAGATCCGCCAAACTTTCCTGCCTTAGGACCAATATCTACCAAATAATCACTGGCCAGCATAATATCTTTATCGTGTTCTACTACTAAAATAGAATTGCCAATATCTCTTAAATTTTTAAGGGCAGTAATGAGGCGATGATTATCTCTTTGATGTAAACCTATTGATGGTTCATCTAAAATATAAGTGATTCCTTGTAATTGGCTGCCAATTTGAGTGGCTAAACGAATTCGCTGACTTTCTCCTCCACTTAATGATTTGCTAGATCTATTGAGCGATAAATAGCTTAAACCAACATCAAGCAAAAACTGAATTCGCTCCCTAATTTCTTTCAATACATCTTTTGCAATGGTATTTTGCTTATTGTTCAGTTTCTCTTCAACATTTCTGAACCATTCCATTAATTGATCAAGATTTAATTCGCTGAGTTCAGCAATGTTTTTTTCTGCTACTTTAAACCAAAGACTTTCCTTTTTTAGTCTTGTACCATTGCAAGAATTACAAGTACTCAACTCCATAAATTTTTCAACCCAAGATTTTAATGTCTCAGTACTTTGTGTTGAAGTGAACCACCTCTTTAGCATTGGAATTATACCTTCATAACTTCCTGTATAAAGGTTTGGAATATTTTCATCGTCCATATTTACTTCTAATGATGAAGTAATGTTTTTATCGCCATAAAGCAATAAGTTGATTTGTTCATTAGTTAATTGGTTGATAGGTATATCGAGATTTATTTTATGTTTTTTAGCAAAAGCAGTTACTTGTTTAAATACACTTGCTTCTCTTTCTTCGCCTAAAGGAATGATGCCTCCTTCTTTAACTGACTTAGATTGATCTGGCAAAATTTCATGCATATTAATTGCATAAACATTTCCAAGACCTTTACAAACAGGACAAGCACCATAAGGGGAGTTGAAAGAAAATGCATTGGGTGAAGGTTCTTCGTAACTTATTGAGGTATCTAAACACATAAGTTGTTTAGAGTATTGTGTTACTGATTTTTTATTTTCTTCACTCACTATGAATAATAATCCTTTACCAATTTTTAAACATTGTTGAATGCTTTGGCTAAGCCTTACTTTCATGTCTTTAGTTACAGCCAATCTATCAACCACAATTTCAATATCATGAATTTTATAACGATCAACTTGAAGTTTTGGAGTGAGGTCGGTAATTTCCCCATCAATTCTCACTTTTAAAAATCCTTTTTTTCTTGTTTCTTCAAACAATTCTCTATAATGACCTTTTCTACCACGTACTAATGGAGCTAGTAAAGAAATTTTTTGATTGGCAAATTTTTCAAAAATGTTTTCAACTATTTCTTCTTCACTAAACTTCACCATTTTTTTGCCAGTATTGTAACTGTAAGCTTCCCCAATTCTTGCAAAAAGTAAACGCAAGAAATCGTACACTTCTGTAACAGTGCCAACTGTACTTCGAGGGTTTTTATTGGTAGTTTTTTGTTCAATTGAAATAACAGGAGAGAGGCCAGTGATTTTATCTACATCTGGTCTTTCCATATCGCCCATAAACTGACGAGCATAAGCACTAAAGCTTTCCATGTAACGTCTTTGACCTTCGTTATAAATGGTATCGAAGGCTAAAGAGCTTTTTCCACTGCCACTAACGCCTGTAAAAACAACTAATTTATTTTTAGGGATAGATAAATCGATGTTTTTTAAATTATGTTCTCTTGCACCAAATATTTCTATTGTTTCGTTGATGTTCGTTGTAGTATCATCCATTTATAAAAAAATCTTGTAGTGGTTCAAAACTACAAGATTTTATTCTCGATTTCAGGAATATGTTAAATGGTAACTTTAATTCAGAAAACTAAATTTTTATTCCTACACTTACAAAGAAAGTTCTGCCTTCTCCAGGAATTAAGCCAGGTCCGGGATAACCTCCTGCTCTTCTGGTAGCATATTTAGTATTAGTGAAATTGTTGATACCTGCTTTAAAATTATATTGTTTTGAAAATTTATATTCTAATGACATATCGTAAACTTGATAAGCTTCTATTTTACCGGTTCTGCCTGTAATATCTGGAGTTTCAGAATTGTTGGCATCTGTATAAATATCACCATTAAATCTAGTTTGAAGGGTTGTTGAAAACCCTTTATAAGCATAGGTTACACCAATATTATGAATATAGTTTGGTGCATATTCTACTTTTTTATTTTGTAAATTTTCTTCTGAAATAATGATGTTTGGAGCAGTTCCACTTGTTTTGGTAGTTTTAAAATTTTGGTAAGTAGCATCAATAAAAGAGAGTGACGCAAAAATGTTCAACAAGCCAGATTTTTTGCTTAGCTTAAATACCTTATTCAGATTTAAATCTACATAGGCTTCAATTCCTTTACTAGTAGATAAACCTAAATTAGTTTTGTATTGATATGTAGCTTGAGTAGGATCATCATTGATATATTTTCTTATACTTCCTATTCTATTGTTATAATGAACATAAAAAGCACTTATATCGAAACTGAAATAATCTTCAATAAATCCTCTGTAACCCAATTCAGCATTATATCCTGAAGCATCTTTTAAATTAGGATCAACTATATCAGAAGTAGCTGAAGGGGTTAAGTCTGAAAATAAAACGGGTCTGTATGCTTCAGAAAAATTAGCATAAATGTTGGTCGTGTTGAATTTATATTCTGCTCCAATTCCTAACAATGCTAAATTTCTAGTGATGTTTTGTGGCGTTGCATTTACATCAGAACCATTGCTGATATTTAATCTGCCAGCAATAGATGATTGTATATGCTCTATACGAATGCCTGGAGTAATACTGAATTTATTTGAAAGTTTGAATTGATTCTCTGCAAAGAAAGCAGTGTTTTTTGTTTCGAATTCTAAAGCAGTAGGAAATTTTGCATCAACGATTGATGTGTTGAAATCGAAGCCTGTTGTGCCTTTCCCTTTTTGATTTCTGCTCATTTGAGATTGATACCATCGAGCTCCAAAAGATAAATTGTGTTGTTGATGGCCTAATTTATAAGTGAAAATATTTCTTATTTCTGCACCAATATTTTTATACTCATCCATATCAACTTGTCGATTGTTATAATCATTTTTTGAAGTGTTTACAGTGTCTGCAAAATTTACAGTAGCCAAATAACCTACAGAATTGCGTTGTGCTTTTAAACCAAAAACTTTGATGTTAGTGGTTACATTTTTGAATAATTGGGTATTGAAATTGATTGCAGCTAAATTCCAGGGAGCACCAAACCAATTTCTTTCTCTAGATGATTGTTGATGATTGTCTTGAAACTGAGCATCTGTAAGGCCTCCGGATTGTTGCATGTCGTAATCCATATTGGTATACTCTACAGATAAATTGGTTTTCTCTGTAAACTTATATTGAAAAAATGCATGAGTGTTTCTAACTTCATATTTACTATTTTCTCTCCAACCATTGCCTTTTCTAGAATGATTATACACATAATAATTTACTTTATTAGTATTACCACTTATAGCATTGTAAGAACTCATTAAACCAAAAGAACCTAAACTGTTTTGCGATTCAAAGTTGAAAGCTTTATTGGTAGTTTCTCTTTTTAAAATATAGTTTAATAAGCCTCCAAACTGAGCACCAAATTGTAAAGATGCTCCACCACGAACGATTTGAATTTTTTCAACTGCTTCCATAGGAGGATTGTAGTAAGCTTCGGGATACCCAAATGCATCACTCGACATATCATATCCATTTTGTCGGGTATTAAATTCCCAACTTCTGTTCGGACTTAAGCCTCTTGCTCCAACAGAAATTTGAATTCCAGAACCATCGTTTTCCCAAATAGAAACTCCAGGAACTCTTGAAAATATTTGTCGTGAATTGTTAGTAATGAGGTTAGCATCAATAGCACCTAATCTAATCACTTCATTTTTCTTCCCACTAAATAAAATATTATTATCAATTTCTTTTAGACGTTCTGGTACAGCTCTTTTATAATTAATAAATACTTCGTTGAGCTGTTGTATTGCAGTATCTTGGGCATTAATATTCAATAAAAGGCCACATAAAACAGTTGTTGTAATCAATCTTTTCATCATTCAATATTGCTTGTGTAATTTTTTGCAAATGTGAAATGAAGTAAAAAGATAAACAGTATGAGTTGGGAAAAACGATTTATACAATCAGGAAAAACAAACAATATTAGCTTTCTAGTTCCATGATTTTCTCAAAAAGCTCTTCGTATTGTAAATTCAAAGTTGTTAATTCCTCTTGCACTTTTTTATATGATGATTCTAATTCTGTAAACTTATTTTGTTGTGTATAAATTTCTGGGTTACTCAATTCTAATTCAATTGAAGTTTTCTTTTTGTTGAGTGTAGCAATATCGGCTTCAAGTTTTTCGAAATTTCTTTTGAGTTTTTGTAATTCTTTGCTAAACTCGTTTGTAGTTGCTTGTTTCTCGTTATTTGTGTTTCTAGTTTGTTGTTTATCGTTTTTGTTGTTTGTTGTTTCTTGTTTTTCTGGTTCAACTTTTTGTTTTTGACTTTCACCTTTTGACTTTGAATTTCTTGAAGCTTCTCTTTCATTCCATTCAACCCATTCGGTATAAGTACCTTTAAATTCTTTAATTAAGCCATCTTCAATTTCCCAAATTTTGTTCGCTGTTTGAGATATGAAAAACCTATCGTGACTAACCAATAAATAAGTGCCTTCGTATTTATTTAATGCTTCAGCCAACAACTCTACACTGTGCATGTCTAAGTGATTCGTTGGTTCATCCAACAATAAAAAATTACTTCTTCCTGCAATTACTTTAGCTAATGCAACACGAGCTTTTTCTCCTCCACTCAAAACTTTAATTCTTTTATCTGCATCATCACCACTAAACAAAAAGCAACCCAACAAACTTCTGAGCTCAAGTTCAGTTTTATTGCTGCCACATTCTTTCATTTCATCTAGAATTGTGTTATTAATATTTAAAGCTTCTAATTGATGCTGAGCATAAAAACTTTCCACTACATTATGACCTTCAACTCTTTCTCCTGTAATAGGTTCAGAGCCAGATACAATTCTAAGTATGGTAGATTTACCTTTTCCATTTGCACCAATTAATGCAATTTTATCTCCACGATTTATATAAGCACTTGCATTTTTTAAAATATCAATCGTTGGAAAACTCTTACTTACATTTTTTAATTCTGAAATAATTTTTCCAGGTTGTTTATCAATTCTAAAATTGATTTTTATATTGGGCCTTTCAATTTCAGTTTGTTCTATTCTTTCAATTTTATCTAAACGTTTTACTATACTTTGAGCAGCAGCAGCCTTAGAAGCCTTTGCCTTAAAGCGTTCTACGAATCTTTCTTGCTGGCGAATATAGTCTTGTTGATTTTCGTAAGCCTTTTGTTGCAACTCTACTCTCACTAATTTTTCCTTCTCATAAAAATCATAATTGCCAGTATAAATATGTAATTCTTGTTGATATAGTTCAACAATCTTGTTCACCATTCTGTTCAAGAAAAATTTATCATGACTTACAATTACAACACTTCCTTTATAGTGTAATAAATATTTTTCTAACCATTCTATACTTGGTAAGTCAAGGTGATTCGTAGGTTCATCTAACAACAACACATCTGGTTGTTGTAAAATCATTTTGGCCAATAACACACGCATTCTCCAACCCCCACTAAATTCTTTATAAGGTCTTTTTAAATCATTATCACTAAAACCTAAACCATGTAAAACTTCTTCGGTTTTATGTTCAATTTCATAACCACCTGCAACTTCTAAGTCGTGTAATTTTTCTGAATACAACAAAAGTATTTCTTCACTGCTATCAGTTTCTAGTTGCTTGGTAATTACTTCTAATTCTTTTTCAATTCTCTTTACTTCTTCAAAAGCAGATAATGCCACTTCAAGAATAGAATCATTCGTATCAAAACTCAATAAATCTTGGTGTAAGTAGCCAATAGTTGTTTCTTTACCTTTTTCAACTGTTCCAACAGAAGGGGTATATTCTCCTACTAAAACTTTAAATAAGGTTGATTTGCCAGTACCATTATAACCAATTAATCCAATTCTTTCGCCAGGTTGAATATGCCAAGTGGCATCTTGAACAATAACCCTAGCACCAAATTCGAACGTAACATTTTGTAAACCGATGAGCATGATATAATTCTTAAAGGTTGCAAATGTAATTGATAAAGAACTTGCAGCTAATTTGATATTTTATTTAAGAAGAAATTATACTTGTTTTTGTAAAATATAAATTACAGAACTACATTTTTCTTTGTAAAAAAGAGTCTGTAAGTTCGATAAAAAGCCTATAAACAAAGCTTTTATAAAGTTAGAATGGCCAGATTTACATTTTTCGCTTAATAATGAAACATAAACACTATCGAACCACATGGGTTTGGTTTTGCTTACAAATAATCCATGTTGTTGTGCAATTTGTTTCATGCCATGAGGAGAAAAATGATACAAATGTCTTGGAACATCATATCCTGCCCAATATTGTTGATAATAAGATGCATCAAAACTGGTATAATTGGGTACGGCTATAAATATCTTACCTGCAGGTTTAATAATGTTTTTAAATTTTTCAAAATAACCATGCAAATCATGAACATGTTCCATTACATGCCACATAGTAATAGCATCAAATTCTCTAGCTGGAAAGTTGAATAAATCTGATGTGGGTTGAAGTTGTAATTTGTAATTTTCTAAAGCTTTTTTTCTGGCTTGTTCATCTGGTTCAAGTGCTGTAACATTCCATCCTGCTTGAATCATGGTGTTTGCAAATGCACCAGTGCCAGCACCAATATCTAATAATTTGCCCTTTTGTTGTTGAACAGATTTTTCAATCAATTTTCTTTTTGAAACTAGAGTGATGTTACGAACTGAATGATAAATTTTACTAATGAAATCTTTTTTGGTATCTGAATGAGAGATATAATTTTCAGATTGATAATATTTTCCAATTTCAGCTTCTGTTGCAATGTTTTGAGTAAATCTATTATTACAATTATTGCATTGGATAAGTTCAAAGACTTCTTCACTTACAGTATAATCTTTTACTGAAAGTGTTGAATGAAAATCTTCACTATTACAAAGTGGACAAGAAGTATAATGTATAATTAATGACATGAAACTAACTAGTAATATTAATGATGTGCAAAATCTTTCTCGAAATTACCTTTGATTCTTTCTATCGGTGGATTGAAATATCCAAATTTAAGATTAGGGAACTCTTCTTTGATTAATTCCATCAATTGTTTTACTCCTAATAATTCTTGAGGTTCAACAATATTTAATTTACCTAAATACCAATCAGGATCAATATTGAAATTTCTCCATTGAATCATTTTTAAATCAGTTTCAATAATTAGCTTTCTCAAAGCTTCATATTCAGCAACAGTATCAGTCATTCCAGGAAAAACAAAATAATTTATGCTCGTCCATCCACCATAACTTGTTACTACTTTTAAGCTCTCTATAATATCATCAAATTTATAGTTGTTTGGTCTATAATATGGAGTATAAATAGATTCTTGAGCAGAATTGGTACTTACTCTTATACTATTTAAACCCGCTTCACATAAGGCTTTTACAGCTTTAGGCATTGAGCCATTGGTGTTAATATTGATACTGCCTTTTTGTGTATGTTTTCTAATTTCTTTTATTGAATCTCGAATAGTCTCCCACATTAATAGAGGTTCTCCTTCACAACCTTGACCAAAACTGATAATAGGGTAAGGAGCGTTCATTAAATGAGGAACTGTAAACTCAACTATTTCTTCTACAGTAGGTTTAAATGTTAAACGATCTTGAGTAGAAACAATTTCTTCTTCTTGTGGTTGAAAAGAAATGCAGCCAATACAATTAGCATTACAAGCAGGTGAGGCCGGTACAGGGCATTCCCATCTACCTAATGATAGATTTCTTGCTGCAGGACATGTATAAGTCATGCAACAATTTTCCATTAAATGTTTTACTAATCTATTGTTCGGATAATGCTCTAAAAGTTGTTTAGTGCCATGTTCAATTTTCTCTTGATTATAACCAGCACATTCTTGTCGAATATCTTGTTCAATTCTAACAGCAGGCACATAAAACTTATCATCCATCCAAGCTGCAGCAGTATAACAAAATAAAGGAAGGGTAGGAGCATCAGGTTCAGTTTCATAAGCTGCAATAAATAAACCTGTATGTGCTGGAGGTATAAAAGCAGCAACTGCCCAACCTTTTTCACATAATCTTAAATTGCCAGTGATAACATCCATTCCAATTCCTTTTCTTCCTGGAAGTTCGTATAAATTTCCACCTTCAGGCAATTCTATCCAATCATCAACAGGAACTTCCATAGCATCCCAACCAGCACGTCCTAAAGCATATAAGCTGGTATCTTCAAAAATATTTCCTTCACCATCTGAATACAAAATATATGGGGAACTCTTTAGCATGTAACGAATTTATCTTTAATTAAAATGGCCTTCAATTTCTCGAAAGCCATTTGTTGTGTTTTTTATTTTTGAATGTACATGACTTCTTTTACAATTTTAACTGTTCTTTCAATATCTGGAATAGCTAAAGCTGCAAGGTTGGGTGCATAGTGCATTGGAGCATCTGCACTTGTAATTCTTCTAATTGGTGCATCTAGGTAATCGAATGCTTCTTTTTGAATTCTATATGTAATTTCAGAACTTACACTTGCAAAAGGCCATTGTTCTTCAACAATAACTAATCTATTTGTTTTTTTAATACTATTAACAATGGTTCTCCAATCCAAAGGTCTAATTGTTCTTAAGTCAATCACTTCAGCACTAATACCTTCTTTTTCTAATTCTTCAGCAGCACCTAAAGCTACTTTCATCATTTTATTGAAAGAAACGATGGTTACATCTCTACCAATTCTTTTTACATCTGCTTTTCCTAACTCTATATAATATTCTTCTTCAGGCACCTCACATTTATCTCCATACATTACTTCACTTTCCATGAAAATTACAGGATCTTCTTCATAGCGAATAGCTTGTTTCAATAATCCTTTAGCATCATAACCATTTGAAGGAGAAACAACTTTTAAGCCTGGTATATTAGCATAGTAACTTTCAAAAGCGGTACTGTGTTGAGCACCTAATTGACCTGCTGAGCCATTTGGTCCACGAAATACAATTGGGCAAGCAATTTGTCCACCACTCATGGCTAACATTTTACTGGCGGTGTTTAAAATCTGATCCATGGGCAAAACAGCAAAATTCCATGTCATGAACTCAACAATAGGTCTTAATCCATTTTGAGCAGCTCCAACTGCAACAGCTGTAAATCCAAGTTCTGAAATTGGTGTATCAATTACTCTTTTTGCTCCAAATTCAGCCAACATACCCTGGCTAACTTTATAAGCACCATTATATTCAGCAACTTCCTCACCCATTAATAACACTCTTTCATCTCTTCTCATTTCTTCGCTCATAGCCTCTCTAAGGGCTTCTCTAAATGCAATTGAACGCATAATAAATCAAGTATTTAATTGAGTGGCAAATATAAGACCTCAACTTGTAGTCTGTCTAAAAAAATCTAGTTATCCAATTTGAAAAACCTTAAAAAGATTTTTAATCCAAATTTAAGATTCAGCTGCTATATCCCTAGTTTAAGGGATTGTGGGAGGGTATAATAAGTTGGATTTTTGTTCTGTAAATCGTTCTCCTCCTAGAGACAAATTATTAAACTTTAAATTTTTTTTATGTTACTCGTCGCCTGTTTTTTTGTTCTAGGGTTCGTCTTTCTGCTGAGGGTTTATAAGCTTCAGTTAAAAGAGACCCGTTTTAACGAGTCCATTGACTCGAATATAGATAGCAGTTCCGCTAAAGGCTATATCTATGCTAAAGAATACAATGCTTATCAATTTATCAAAAAATTAAAACTTAGAACGGTATTTACTTTATTTTTTGTTTCAATGATTTTAATGCTAAATGTTTCTGGTCATGTTTCTCATTGGCCAAATGTAAAAGGATTAAATTTAGATAATAAACAACATAGCATTGCTTTTAGAAATTTACGTGGTGGAAATTGTATTAATGAATTTAATGCTTTGGTTCCAGTTGTAAAAGAAATTGGAATAAACAATTATTTTTCTGAAGATATCATAGGAATTTTTGGAAAACCTGATGTAATGTCTGATGATAAATCTAGATTTACCTATAACTTATTCCCTAATAGTTCATGTAAAGGGGTAATAGATTTTTATAAGGGAAGGGTTTCAAATTGTATGGTTACAGATTGTAACTAAAACATAAAAAAATATTATTATAAAGCCTGCAAATTAATTGTGGGCTTTTTTGTTTTTGGATATTTGATAGTAGATAGTAGATAGTAGATAGTAGTTAGTAAAGTTGATTAAAATATTTATTCTATTTAAATAATAAATAAATCAGAATTTGAGTTTCTGTTGACCGTTGACCGTTGACCGTTGACCGTTGACCGTTGACCGTTGACCGTTGACCGTTGACCGTTGACCGTTGACCGTTGACCGTTGACCGTTGACCGTTG
>JAGXRG010000029.1 GCA_018335935.1 Chitinophagaceae bacterium
TAAAGAATTCCATACTACCAAGCATCCCAGGATTTAAGAAATTCATTTGGGCATATATATCAAAAGTATTGTTCTGCAATGGAGTTCCACTTAAACACAATCTACTCTTTGCTTTAAGCAAGGAGGCAGCTTTGGTTACCTTGCTTCCTGGGTTTTTAATTGCCTGACTTTCATCTAAAATAACATAGTCAAAGGAAACTTCTAAAAATTGCTTGATATCACTTCGTAAAGTGCCATAGGTAGTTATAATTACATCAAAAGCTTTATTGCTAATGCCATCCTTTAACCTCGCACCACCATGATGTATATAAAAACTAATATCAGGAGTGAATTTTTTTATCTCATTCTGCCAGTTAAACATCAAAGTAGTAGGACATACCACTAAAGCTTTCAAGCTTCCATTTTCTGTTTTAAGATGATGCAAAAAGCATAGCGCTTGAATGGTTTTACCCAAGCCCATATCATCGGCTAAGATTCCACCCCACTGAACTTCTCGCAAATAATTCAGCCATTGAAATCCACTTTCTTGATACGGTCTAAGTACAGATTGTAAATGCGCAGGTGCAGGAACCGGCTTAATTTCATGATTGTCTTTTAGTCGCTCATATTTCTCTTCTAACTGAAAAAACAATTCTTCTTCATCTCTTTGCAAATACAATTCCTCAATTACACTAAAATGGTATTTGCTGAGTTTCATATTACCCGCTTTACCTTCACCCACCCTAAATAGTAAAGAATACTTCTTCACCCATTCTTCAGGTAAAATACCCAGTGTACCATCTGTTAATTGAACGAATTGTTGCTTATTGGCCAATGCCTTTTTAACATCATCAACAGTTACTTTTTGTTCACCAAATTGAATTTCAATTTTAGCATCAAACCAATCGGTATTACTACTAATAAATATTTTAGTAGATGGTTTTGCTGTATTAAATCGGAAGTTTTTCAAGGCCTCAAATCCAAAAACAGGAATATTCATTTCTTTTACAGCATCAATGAATAAGAAGAACCAATTGTTCTTCAATACGTCTTTCCCTTTTAAAGCAAGTATATTAGAGTCTACAGGACGAACAAAACCAGAATGAAGCGATTCAATTCGAGCAAGTAATTCTTGCTCAGCAGCAATGTTTCTATGTATAACCAGCAATCTATCTGCTATAGGAAAAAATATTTTTTCTTTATCCGTGTGTTGAACATCATAACCTTTATAATTAAAAACTGGTTGAAAAAATAGGTACTCGCCTTTTTCTTTCAAAAGAATTTTTAGTTCAGGCTTAACATCTTTTACTTCTTCCTTTTTAACATTGGCAAAATGAACAGGATAATTCTTAGAAATAGGTAAAATAAAACTAGTCAATTGTTGAGACCAATCTTGTTCTGCAATAGTCAATTTACCGGATGGCAAAAATTGCTCTACCAATAATATGTCTTCAGGCTTTTTCCAAATATAAAAGTTGGCCCCATGTTGAAAAAACATTGGAGACTCACATTCATTATTGCTTATTGCAATTAATGTTGATGGTAGTTGTACATTACAAGTTACCTCATACTGTTGGTTATTATAATTGATACTGAATTCTGGTTGAATAAAATGGTCAGACAAAACCGCTTCATGCAAATTCTCCGTCACAAATCTTTTACCTGATGGCAAATAAAACACAAAAGGAGAACCCGCAAATTCAGTAAATAATTTCTTTAATTTCGGATGCAGGTATTCATTAATCAAATGCTTTGTTTCTTCGGGCAATTCATCGGTATGCTGTTGAATAATATTCTCCCAAATACCACTAAAAGGAGAATTGCGATTCAAGTACCTATTCACTTCTGCAGACATTAGTTTACGCAACTGCTGCAATACCATTTTATCATCTTCAGAAAAAACAGCTGTATTCACAAATTTAGTGAGATCTATTTTTACTGTCTTGCTGATGAATTTGGTTAATTCCTCATTGGCCTCACCTTGAACTGCTTCAATTTGCACATTGGGATATTGTGTAGGAAAAGAAGTAATAACCAACCCAATTTTTAAAGAAGCTTCTTGAACAGATTCTGTTTCAACTTCAAATGCAGGTTGCATTTCAAGCGGTCTAGGCTTTGTTTCAACGCCAGCTGCTACAGAAACTCTTTTTATGCTACTATCTAAAACCCGTAAAAAAGGTTTCCCATCAGTATAAGTAAATTCAAATTTACCCTTGATATCATCATCTAAAGAATATCCATAAAGCGCTAATAATTTATTCTTTTCTTTGTCCCAATTTCTAATGCTATCAAAATAAGCAGCACCATGATTCTTGAATAATTGTAAAAAAACAATTCCTTTATGAACACAAAGCGGATGTTCAGTTTCACTGTTACAAGTGCAACTGGTATCAAAATTTCTTTCCTCGTTTTTTTGTAGTACTACTTTATGGTGTTCGTTGTCATAATCCAACTCTGCCACCACTCGTTCATTTTTAGCTTCTAAAATAGTAGCTTTATTGGCTCTTAAATATTCCTCCCCTTTTTCGAAAGACTCCGTAGATGTTAGCATACGGATTAATTTAAGATCCAATAATTTTATTTTAACTGTTGTATGTTTTTGATCATAAATGGTTTCTTTATCACCCAACAAGTTTTTGTCTAACATATCTTGTAAGTGAAATAAAGCACCTGCTTTATGTCTGCACACTTCAGCCAAGTTATACGGGCAAGAACATCTTAGGGATATGGTTTTAGGATCTTTAAACTGATTAATATGTACTTTATAAAAAGTACTATAGCCATCGTCTTTTACCCTGAAAATGATATTGCCCATCAGGTCATCGTACTCAATCAGTTCAACATTACCCAATGCATGAATTTTCTTACCCCTACGGATCACTTCTTCCGTACCAAAATTGTAAATATGTTTAATTAAATAAGGTAGTGCCATTGCTTTGCATCAGCCAAAAAAGGCCAATTTGCAAAAGTAAAGGAAAGGAAATTTAAAATGGATTAATAAACCGTAAAATGTGAATGAAATGTTTGTTATTCACCAGAAACCTTCACAATTAGGTCGCCATTCTTATAAAAAGGCAAAATATTAGCTAAATCAGGGGTTACACAGTATTCAAGGTCTTTTTCCAATCCATATTGCGCCAATCGATGCCAATGCGTAGTATTTCTTATAAATCCTTTTAAATCATTTTTATGTAACTGGTACATATTCTCTGCCATTAAACTACTATCGCAATGAATGGTAAAATAGGCTTTTACTCTTTCAATTACAGCACCAGCAAATAAAGTATCTTCTAAATTAAATTTGTCTTTCCATGCGGAGCAACCCAGAATTACATTCTTTTTTTGAGCAATCAAATGACTACATACCGCTGATAAATTAGGGAAGGATCCAGTTACTACTTCTGCAGCACCATTTTGCAATGCCATATGCAATAATTTAGTGCCATTAGTTGTTGTAAGCACTAAGGTTTTCCCTTCAATAAATTCACGAGGATATTCTGCTGGTGAGTTACCATGCGCTAAGCCAGGAATAATTTTTCCGTCTCTTTCCCCAGCAGTAATTCCACCAGTATTTTTACCAATTTGTATACACTTATCCACTGTATCAACAGGAATAACCCTGTTTGCACCATTATATAATGCTGTTGCAATGGTTGAAGTTGCTCTGAATACGTCTATGACAACAACAATACTGTTACTAATATCATATATATCCAATAAACGAGGAGATAGTACCGTATGTAAAACAGGTTTTGTGCTCATGGAGCGCAAATATAGTTCAAGATAATTCTACAGCAGGATCCCAGAATATTTTTTCAAAGTCAACCACCTGATCATCCACTACTTTAACTTTTTCTTTTGCCAATAATTCTTCCATCTTGGTTGGAGTGGCAAAATGCATTTTACCAGATAATAAGCCCTTTCTGTTAACTACTCTATGAGCAGGAATAGCTGGAATAGCATGAGCAGCATTCATTGCCCAACCTACCATTCTTGCA
>JAGXRG010000030.1 GCA_018335935.1 Chitinophagaceae bacterium
TGGGCTTCTTTTAAAGCAGCTACTATATGCTGCTCTAAATAATTGGGTAAAATGACTTCAATGCGGGTTTCTTCCACCTGCTCTCGCACCCCTGGAGTGCCAATGGTTGGGTTAGACAAAGCCGATCCGCGGAAGCTTCCAATCCCCCCGGAACTAAAACTGGTTTCACTATACTCACCAATATTACCTGCCCCTGCTGCAAACAATGCTTCTTGAACTTGCAATAGTTGTAGACTTGGTACAAAAGTCACTAGCTTGGTTAATATGGATTTTTTGGGTTGTAATATGTTGCAATTGGTTAAACCCATTTTTTGTGCAATCACACTGTTCACACCACCCCAAACATTGTCTAAATTGGTATGTATGGCATAGATGGCAATATCATTTTTAATAGCATAGATCAAAGCTTCTTCTACGTAGTTTTTTCCATTGATTTTGGTAATGCCTTTAAACAGAATTGGATGATGGGCTACTACCAAATTAGCCCCCGCAGCTTTGGCTTCTTCCAAAACAGCAAGGGTTGCATCTAAAGCACATATCACACCGCTGCATTCCCAACTGGCTGATCCGGTTAGTAAGCCCGCATTGTCGTAAGACTCTTGATACGCAAGTGGAGCAAAGCTTTCAAGCGATTTTGTGATTTCAGAAATTTTCATAGTACAAATTTAGCTTCAATCTATCTTTGTTCTATGGTAGTTCCACAATTTCTTTTTAGTGATGGAAAATTTTTGAAGCAAGACAAGCTGCTGATTTCACCCAATAACCGTTCTTTTAGGTATGGGGATGGTTTCTTTGAAACCATGAAATGGTTCAGCGGGAAAATACAATTAGAACAGTTCCACCTGGAAAGATTGTTCAGCACTTTAGCTACTTTGAAATTTAAGCCGCCTGCTTATTTTACTGCCGAATATATTGTGAATGCAGTGAATGAATTAGTTGCCAAGAATCAACATCATCAATTGGCTAGGGTTAGGGTAACTATCTATAGAGGCGATGGAGGAATTTATGATGAACAAAATCATTTTCCTCATTTGCTTATTCAAACATGGCCATTGAATGAAATGAATAATCGATTGAATGAAAATGGTTTGGAAATTGATATTTATGCCGCTGCTGTAAAACAGGCCGATCATTTTTCTTTATTAAAAACGAATAATTATTTAGGCTATGCCATGGCTGCATTATGGGCTAAAGAGCAGCACTTGAACGATTCTGTTTTATTGAATCCACAAGGCAATTTAGCAGATGCTACCATTGCCAATATTTTTGTTGTTACAAATGGCACAATTATTACTCCTGCTTTATCAGAAGGTCCTGTGTCTGGCGTTATGCGTAAGTATTTATTGAAGCAATTACGCGAAAGGGGATATGAGATAAATGAGGGTGTGGTAACCCCTTCCGATTTGTTGAGTGCGTCTGAAGTATTTTTGACTAATGCTATTTATGGAATGCGTTGGGTGAAGCAATGCGGCAAAAGCGCTTATTCGCATCAGTTAGTGCCGCACTTGTACAAAGAAATAGTTGCACCATTGTTTATATAATTTTTTAATAGGGCTTCTGTAGACTTTTATTGGGGTTGAACTTTTTACGTTGAATGCTGTTAAATCATAAAACAGTTGAATGAAGCCCTCGGTAAATATCATTTGGTTTAGAAGAGACTTAAGATTGAAAGACAATGCCGCTTTATACCATGCATTGAAATTGGGAGTACCTGTTTTACCCATTTTTATTTTTGATACTTCTATATTAGATCAATTACAAGACAGGGGCGATAAACGTGTTGCATTTATTCATGCCGCAATCACTGAAATGCAAACCGAGTTGATTGCTTTAGGTAGTACCATGCAGGTGTTTCATGGAAAACCCTTGGATGTTTTTGCCCAGTTGGTTCAGTTATATTCTATAGAAACAGTTTTTACCAATCATGATTATGAACCTTATGCCCAAGAACGAGATGAAGCAGTTGCAGCTTTGCTTTCTACAAAGGGCATTGGTTTTAAAACATACAAAGACCAAGTCATTTTTGAAAAAGACGAAGTAACCAAAGACGATGGTAAGCCTTATACTGTTTTTACGCCCTATTCTAGAAAATGGAAAGCGAAACTTACTCCAGATTATTTAAAGCCTTATCCAACTGAAAAATATTTTGCTACCTTTTTTCGGCAAGCACCTATTTCAATTCCTTCTTTGGCTTCAATGAATTTTGAAGAAGTTGAAATGGTGTTTCCTTCTAAGCAATTGAATGAAGAAATTGTTCGTAAGTATAGCCAGAACAGAGATTTTCCTGCACTAGAGTATGGAACTTCTAAAATGGGTGTACACTTAAGATTTGGTACTGTGAGTATTCGTTCACTTGCAACTATTGCTGCAGGTTTAAATGAAACTTATTTGAACGAATTAATTTGGAGAGATTTCTATCAAATGATTTTATGGCATTTTCCTAAAGTAGGGAAGGGGCATGCTTTTAAAGCAGAATACGAGAAAATAAAATGGCGTAATAACGAAGAAGAATTTAAAAAATGGTGTGAGGGCAAAACAGGTTATCCTATTGTAGATGCTGGTATGCGTGAATTAAATGCAACAGGTTTTATGCATAATCGTGTAAGAATGATTGTGGCTTCTTTTTTGACCAAACATTTACTCATCGATTGGCGTTGGGGCGAAGCTTATTTTGCAAATAAATTATTGGATTTTGATTTGTCTGCTAATAATGGGGGATGGCAATGGGCTGCCAGTAGTGGTTGCGATGCTGCACCTTACTTCAGGGTATTCAATCCTTATTTGCAAACAGAGAAGTTTGATAAAAAATTAAAGTATATCAAAAAATGGGTGCCTGAGTTTCAAGAGTTCAGTTATCCGCAGCCGATTGTAGTGCATGAAGTGGCGCGTAAGCGAGTTCTCGAAACTTATGCTGCTGCGTTGAAGCCTGTATAAAAGTTGTATGGCATGTAAATCTCCTCTACAATCCTTCTTCGAAGTCTTAAATGAGAAGATTTACATGCCATACAACAGTTCATAAATGCTTTCTCCTTGGTGATTTTTTTGTAGTCTTAAATGTGGAGAATTTTTCCCCAGAGGACTAATTTAATCTAGACTTCAACGCTGTAGCATATATCTGTTAAATGCTCAGCAAAAATTTTCCCGCAGCTAACAATATAATAACCAGGCTTCAACGTAGCAGCATATAGAAGCCTTAAATGCTCAGTAATGAATGCTTCAGGATAACCTTTTCTGAGCATTTAAGACGTTTACGGATTGCAGCGAAGAAAAGGTTATCCTGAATAATTTGGTATCTTTTTTTAATTTTAGTTAAATAAGTA
>JAGXRG010000031.1 GCA_018335935.1 Chitinophagaceae bacterium
AAAATTCGGGGCCTTCTTCGTAAAAGTTTCATCTTCTATTTTCTCTAATTTCCCGTAATAATACAAAACAAGACCTAGGCCTATTATTAAACCTAAAGATCCCAAAATGCTCCATAAAATAATTGCAGCACTTGGAGTGTTCCCTGCTTCTTTATCATAGGGCCAATTATGTGTGTAGCTATAATTTTCTCCTGGCCTTTCTACTCCGCATACCCATGATCCCCAAAAAATGAAGGCTGTTAATGATTTAATTTCAACACTATCTGTAATATATCCAGCAGGTTTAAATGCACCCTTGCTCATTGGATTTGTGAATTTTTCTAAATAATAATTTTCTAGTTTTATTATAGCAAATTCTTGAGCTTTGTTTAATTCAACACTATTGGTTATTTCTTGATAATTGTTTTTTTTAATTTCGTATTTAACTTTTTCAGTTATGCCATATTTAAAAAAGGAATCCGTTAAATTATTTGGGCTGTTAGTAGTATAATAATTTTTCATTTCTGCAGCTATAAGATGCAGCGCTTCAGCAGTAAAATCTGGTCCTCTGTTTGCACCATCACCGAACATACTTCCATACTCCATTAATGCATATTTCAAAAAGATTGCTTGGCCATCTAAAATATCATTTTTGCTATAGATTTTTTTCTTTTGAGTTGATTCAAAATTTGGTATTGGAGGAGCTTCTGTGTAAGTATGAACTCCTATTAGGGTAACCCCACCCATACTTATAACAAAAATTATGAGTAGTGGAAGCCACCAATTTTTCGGGTTTAATAAATATTCTACCAGGTTTTTTTTGAACATGAGGGGAAATTTTGGGCAAATATAATAATAAAGGATACATTTGTCCTTAATTATTAGATAATTTAAATTTTATGTTTTCAGATAGAAATAAATATGTTTTGGCAATGTTTTTAGTGGGAGGTTTTATAATATATACATTTCAGCTGTACAACTCATTACCTGTTAAGCAAATAGCTGTTTCACAAGCAGCAGACGATGGAAAAATACTTTGGCAAAAAAAAAACTGTATTAGTTGCCATCAAATTTATGGGCTGGGTGGGTATTTGGGTCCAGATTTAACCAACGTTTATTCAAAAAAGGGGGCAGTCTATATAAGTGCAATACTTAGGGGTGGAACCAATATCATGCCTAATATGGATTTGACTGATTCGGAAATAGAAGAATTATTGGCATACTTAAAGGATGTAGATCAATCAGGCAAAGCAGATCCTAGAACATTTACAATTAATACGAATGGAACCATACACCAATAAAGGAAAAAGCATTATTGATTTATATATATTGACTGCTTTGTGTTTGTTGATTTTTGGCCTTTTCTGGGGTATAACTGGAACTTTGCAATATATTTTTCCTGGATTAATGCGGGATCGTTTTTCTTTTCAAAAGGTTAGGCCACTTCATGTTTCTTCAGTGGTTTTTTGGATTATTTTAGCTGGATTGGGTAGTATGTTAACCTATCTGCAACAACATACTAAACGCGTTATTTATTCCTATCGACTACTCTTATTGCAATATTGCATTTTTCTATTGACAGTAGTTAGTATCATTATATCTTATTTCTTAGGACGATTTGGCGGAAGAGAGTACTGGGAACATCCCCCTTATTTGGCTTTGCCAATATTCTTTGGTTGGATTTTTTTGTTATTCAATTTCGTAAAATCATTTGGGGGATTTAAAAATCAACCTGTTTATGTTTGGATGTGGTTAACTGGTATTGTGTTTTTTTTGTTCACTTATCTTGAGTCTTATTTATGGTTGCTACCTTATTTTAGGAATAATATCATCAATGATATGACTGTTCAATGGAAGTCTTATGGTTCAATGGTTGGCTCTTGGAATATGTTAATATACGGTTCAAGTATTTTTTTAATGGATAAAATCACTAACAATAAAGATATTAGTTATTCAAAAATTGCTTTTGTACTCTATTTTACTGGTCTTTTTAATTTAATGTTTAATTGGGGACATCATATTTATACATTGCCAACTGCTCCTTATATAAAACATATCAGCTATACTGTTAGTATGACCGAATTGTTTTTAATTGGTCGAATAATTTTCAATTGGAGGAATACCGTTTCAACCGCTAAAAGAAACTTTAATATTTTGTCTTTTCGGTTTTTAGCAGCTGCTGATTTTTGGGTTTTTTTGACCCTTCTATTGGCTGTTTTAATGTCGATACCAGGAATTAATTTATATACCCATGGCACTCATATAACTGTAGCGCATACCATGGGTGCCACTATAGGTATTAATACTTTTTTATTATTGGCAATTGTAATTGATGTGTTTAATGATTCATGCATACGGGTAGAAAAATATAAGGCAATAATTATTAGGGGCTATTGGATTGTTAATATTTCCTTATTGGTATTTTGGTTGAGTCTAATTGGTGCAGGTTTAGAAAAATCTATGTGGCAAATGAGTAAATTACAAATAAGTTATTCTATAATGATGCAAAATTTGTCTCCCTATTTTATTGCCTTCTTTATCTCAGGATTTTTCTTGGCAATAGGATTATTCATGGTGGTTTATCCTTTAATTAGAATTAAATTCGTTTGTAAATTGAAACAAACGAAAAGCAGTTATTATGTTTTCCAAAGCAACTGAGTACGCCTTAAGAGCCACTATATTTATTGCAAAAAATAGTTCTTTAAGCAAGAAGTTGGGTATTGAAGAAATCTCAGTTGCAATTAATTCTCCTCAATACTTTACCGCTAAAATTTTGCAAATTCTAACTAAAAAAGAGCTCATAAAATCAACCCCTGGACCAAATGGCGGTTTTTTTTTACTCAATGAATCAAAACAATTGCCAATTCGTACAATCATAGATGCAATGGGTGAGAGTACTACTTTGGATAAATGTGTTTTAGGGTTGAAAGAATGTTCTGAAAAAAGCCCTTGCCCGATGCATGCTCAATATAAAAATATAAAGCGCGAACTACAAGAACTTTTCGATTCCAAAACCATAGAAATGTTGGCTGCTGAGGTGAAAAGTGTAAAAAGTTTGAGGTATTAATTTTATAATCTCGCTTTGATTGTCGGCTTCGTTTCACTGCGCCGACTTCCCACCGCATTGACCTTACCCAAATCTCTGTAAAATGATCAATTGCTTTTTTTAGTGTA
>JAGXRG010000032.1 GCA_018335935.1 Chitinophagaceae bacterium
TTAGTTTCATCAAGAACTTTTGCTTCATAGACATGACCAATTCTACATTTTGCCATAACTGGAATTGTAACTGAATCCATAATATCTTCGATGATTCTAATACTTGCAGTTCGTGCAACCCCACCTGCTTTTCTTACATCAGATGGTAGCTTATCTAAAACCATAACAGATACTGCCCCTGCATCTTCTGCAATTTGAGCTTGCTCTACAGTTGTAACATCCATCACTACACCATTTTTTAGCATATGAGCAAAACCGCGTTTTAAAGTAGATGTTCCGCGTAAAATATTATCAGAGTTAGATTTTTCTTTAATGATTCCTTTTGCATCAGTTCTTTCGCCTGAAAGTGAAAGCATAATCAGAGTTTTATTAGAAGGTTATTTGTACCTATTCACTAATTTGCTCTATAACATTATCAAGTTGGGATTCAACCATGGATATTATTGGAGGTATGAATTGATCAGTTGCATTTTGTTCGGGCCAGTTAATTTGATTAATTCTGCCATTAAGGATAACTTTGATATTTGATTTTTGAAAATCAGTTACATTATCACGAATTTGAAATGATTCTGAAGGAATTGAAATAAAACCAGTTTCTTTAATCAGAGCTTTTAATTTACGAAGTTTTTGTTCATCTAAAGTTGATTTGATATCGGGTTTTGGATACCCATCTTCAGTTACAGAATATTTTATTTCTCCATTATTTTTTATTAGTAAGATTTCCGTTTTCTGTGCTCCGAGTCTTTCAGTTACTCCAAAAGATATTTTCTTTAATTGATATTTTGCATATTCAATTTCCATTACATCACTTGAATTTGATGCGGAATATGGAATTTCAGGTTGTGTAAGCAACGGAATTGCAATTAAAATTGCAAGAATAGCAGGAATTGCAGCTATTACTATGACAATTGGTTTTACCATGATTTACCTTAACAGATGAAGCTCATGATTAATCGCAAATAAATCTTGGTTAAAATAACTTAAAATTCTAGTCTATTTCATTCTTGTTCGTGGGGTCGTAGCCTAGCCTGGTAGGGCGACAGTGCATACGTTAGATCACCGCTAAGGGCTCCAAAGGTAAACTAAGCTAAACTGACTCACGGATGATGTAAGTTTGGAGCTGTAGTGACCCGTAGGTCGCCGGTTCGATTCCGGTCGGCCCCACGTTAGAATATTATTTATTTTTTAAAATATTTAGTGCTGAACCAGCTTTGAACCATTCGATTTGAGATTTATTATAAGAATGATTAAGAGAAATTTCATTGTTTGTTCCATCTTTATGTTTAATGATACATTTTACTGGTTTATGGGGTTCTAGATTATTTAATCCAACAAGACTAATCTGGTCATCTTCTTGAATTTTATTATAATCATCAGGATTACTAAAAGTCAAAGCTAGAATTCCTTGTTTTTTCAAGTTTGTTTCATGTATTCTTGCAAGACTTTTTGTGATAACAGCTGCACATCCTAAATATCTAGGAGACATTGCTGCATGTTCTCTACTACTTCCTTCACCATAATTATTATCACCAATTATTACCCAACGCATTCCTTTTTCTTTATACTGTCTAGCAATTTTTGAAAAAGATTCTATCTGATTATTTAAGATGTTTTTTCCTTTACCGATTTCATCATTGAATGCATTGACGGCACCTAAAAGCATGTTATCACTGAGATTATCAAGATGGCCACGAAGAGATAGCCAAGCACCTGCAGGAGAAATATGATCGGTAGTACACTTTCCTTTTGCTTTAACCATTATAGGTAAATCAACAAAGTCTTTTCCATTCCATGGTAGAAATGGTTCTAAACGTTGGAGTCGTTTACTATTAGGATCGATAATTACTTCTACATCGCTTGAATTTTTAGGAGGTGAAACAAAGATGCCTTCAGGTATCTTAAATCCACTTTTTGGAACCTCTGGTGCAGGTTTTGGTGGGTCGAGTTTAAATTTTGAACCATCAGCAGCAGTTAATTCATCTTTAAGAGGATTAAATGAAAGTCTACCACTTAGAGCTAATGCTATAATCATCTCCGGACTACCAATAAAATTCAGAGTGTTTCTACGACCATCGTTACGACCCGGAAAATTCCTATTAAAACTAGTAACAATTGTATTTTTTTCATCATTTTTCAATTCAGGTCTATCCCATTGACCAATACAAGGACCACATGCGTTTGCCAAAACTGTAGCGCCAATATCTTTTAGTGAATCCATTTGTCCATCTCTTTCAATAGTACTTCTAATCTGTTCAGAACCGGGTGTGATTAGAAGTGGAATTTTAGATTTAATACCTTTTAATTTTGCTTGTTCTGCTAAACTTGCTACTCTAGACATGTCTTCATAAGAAGAGTTTGTGCAACTTCCAATTAATGCAACTGATATTGAATCAATGTATTCGTTAGATTTTACATCATTAGCTAAATTAGAGATTGATCTTGCTAGATCAGGAGTATGCGGTCCAACAATATGGGGTTCTAATGTTGAAAGATTAATTTCAATAACTTTATCAAAGAATTTTTCAGGATTAGATTCTACTTCCTTATCTGCAACAAGTAATTCTTTATTCTGATTTGCAAGTTCTGCAATTTTTTCTCTATTTGTTGATCTTAGATAAGTTTCCATTCTTTTATCATATGGAAATATCGAACATGTTGCACCTACTTCTGCACCCATGTTTGTAATCGTAGCTTTTCCAGTACAGCTAATTGTGTTTGTTCCGGATCCAAAATATTCAATAATAGAATTTGTTCCTCCCGAAACTGTTAGTTCTTCAGCAACTTTTAGGATGATATCTTTTGGTGCAGTCCACCCATTAAGTTCCCCAGATAAGTGCACTCCAATTCTTTTAGGATAAAGTAATTCCCAAGGTAACCCAGCCATAGTTTCAGCTGCATCTAATCCTCCTACTCCAACAGCAATCATTCCCAATCCACCAGCATTAGGAGTGTGTGAGTCAGTACCAATCATCAATCCCCCTGGAAACGCATAATTTTCAAGAACAACCTGATGAATTATTCCTGCACCAGGTTTCCAGAAACCACACCCATATTTGGCAGCAGCTGATTGTAGAAACTTGAAGACTTCACTATTTTCATCTAGTGCAACTTTCATATCAGAATCACCTGATACTTTAGCACGAATCAAATGATCACAGTGAACTGTCGTAGGTAAAGCGGTTTGTTTAAGATCTGCTTGCATGAATTGTAGCATTACCATTTGTCCAGTTACATCTTGTAATGCTACACGATCAGGAGTAAGGAAAACATAGTTTTTACCCCCATCAAGATTTTTTTCTGCCATTTGTTCAAAATGTCCTGAAAGTATTTTTTCAGTAAGTGTTAAAGGCCTACCAATTATTTTTCGGTATTTTTGAATATTTTCACGTGATTTGTTGTAAATACGAGTTACAAATTCCGGGGTAGTTTCTATTTCCACAAAAGTATGTCAATTTAACCAGAATTTAATATTTGCAATCCAGAAATTATTGTAAATAATGCGATAGGCATGTAAATTTCTTAACAATTATAAACTAAAAGTAGCTTTATAATTGATTGTTGAGTAATATCAAATATTCTAAAGTGAGGAATTCAAATGGTCAATAAAGGTTTTCCAAAATTTGGAATGTCCCAAGCAGGGGCATTTGTTGCAGCTTTAAAAAATTATAATTTACCAGATTTTATTTTAGTCTTGATTGCAAAAGAATGCAAATCAGACCTCCTAGAAAGAGGACGAATTGATGATAGATTACAGAGTATGAATGATGATGCCTTAGAACTTTTACACAAAGTATTTGTGGGATGTGAAGAAGATGCTGCAGGAAAATATGCCCAATACAGATTCTATGCTTATGTTTCTAGCATGTATCATAAATGCGAGGTTTTAGTAAATGAAACCATTCCAGGAGCTACTGGAACAAATCACAAAATTCCTGTTGCAGTAAAAAATAATGGAATGTACATTGCAGTTGCAGTTAACAAAGCCACTGGAAATCCAGTAAATAAAAAAGAAACTACACGATTTTATGAAATGGTTGATGATATCAAAAAAGGTGATCATGGAACCATGTTAAGTGATGCAATCTATGGTTCTTCAGTAGGATTTAGAGGAGATGCCTTAGTAGAGCTTGAAAATTTGAGCAAATCTAGAACACATGATATTGAAAACAAACTTGATTTCAAAACAGCAAATTTTGAAAACAATATTTATTCAGTTACAAAGTGTTGATTAGAATTTATTGAAAATATATTTTAGTCAACTAGATTTTATTTTGTTTTTAGAGTAGAGGTATCAATTGTAAGAAACATTGGTTTGCCATCAGTCTTTTCAAAATTAGTCCCATATTGTTCAAAATCTAACTGATCATAGAAATGTTTTGTCCACACATCATGAACTACCTCTTTGAATTTTTTGTGTCCTGACGTTCGTAAAAGTTCATGTGCTAATACATGGGAAACAGTTGTACAGTTTTTTTCTGCAAGAAATAGTGTGTCAAAATTATCTTTTGGAGGTTGCCACCAAACCATTCCAAAGTTTTCTGCTTGATAACCTTCACATGTACAATCAGTCCACAATGGTTTAAAATGACAAAGATAGAAATGGAAAATTTGAGTCCCTCGTTGTTGGTGATCTTGAAGTAATGTATGCGTATCTAATTTTTGAAATAAACTTCTTGGCTTTGTAATTAATTCATCACATTGAACATCAAAATCTTTACCAAATTTTTCTTTGATCCAAACCTTGAAAAAACTTCCCATGTGTTTAACATATTCAAATTCAGGTTTACGTTTTTCAAGATCTTCTTCTTTTACAACAAAAATAAAATGTAAAATCATGGTTAGAAAAAAGAATGTTTATGATTGACCTTCTATACCCATTAGGGTTAGAGTAGATCTAATCTTTTCAATTTTTCGAATCTTCCAAGTAATTGTTTCTCTGAGTTTTTCTACAGTATCAGATTCAATCTTGGCTAAGATATCATATGCTCCGAAAGTGCCATGAACTTCCTTCACACCGTCTAGACCCTTAAGTTGCTGTATAATAGCCTCTTCAGAACCTAGTTCACAGTTTATTAAAACATAAGCTGTTGCCATGTATCCATTAAACAAAACGACTATATCAATAAACCGATTATGCCGAATTTAGTTTTGAGAAATATCAATAATAGTATCCCA
>JAGXRG010000033.1 GCA_018335935.1 Chitinophagaceae bacterium
TTTGAACAAATACAAAAAGCAACAAATGAAATGCAAGCCAAATTTAATGAGGTTTGGGAAAAAGCAGCCAAAGAATCTAGTGTAGATACTATGAAGGCTTTTGGTGAAAATTGGCAAAAATCACTTAATGAAGCTGGAATAAAATCTTTCAAAGAATTTGGTGAAGCTTGGCAAAAATCACTTAATGAAGCTAATGCATCAACATTCAAACAAGTTGCAGAGAACTGGCAACAAACTCTAAATTCCTCTGGGATGGAAAGCATGAAAGCTTACGGTGAAATGATGAAAAAATTTGCAGAAACATGGAATACCATGTGGCCTAAATTCAAGTAATCTTATGAATTAAGAATAAATCCTATTTTATTTATTATCTAAAATATGCTAACAAATTTTTATTGTTGTGATTTCAATAGTTATATCAATCTAGTTAGTTCTTTAATTTTTTCTCTAGCCTCAAATACAAGCCTTTTCAAAACAGAAATATACATTTTAGATGCATCTAAAATCTCAATATCTTCATTTCCATCAATATCTAAAAATGTTGAAACAGAAACTTGATTTTTATTAATAACTGGTTCTTTGTAATTACTTCTTTTGTAATTAATTATTTCTAAAAATATTGGTAATTGTCTTCTAATTTCTATCCGTAGTTCCTCCTTTGATCCTATTTTTCCATCTTTCATATTACATATAATTTCCTGGTTAGGATCATTGGCGTATCTTTTCTTCGCTTTAATCATTACCTTGATTTTTGGAAGTCTTTTATCGTCATTTTGAAACTTACAGCATTTTTTAATAAAATTTGGATAACCACTTAGATGATATTCATTATACTTTTTTTCAAACCATATTCCAAAACCCACTGCTTTTTGATCATTTTTTTCATTTGCTTTTTCTAAAAAAGAATCTCTCGTATACTCACTTATGAATAACCCAAAATCTCTATTTGCCTCCTCAAAAATTCCACGATATACCTTATTTACTGAAAAAAGATATGAATTAAAAAAATAATTTACATAATATGGATCTGGTTCGAATTGTTTGATCTTTTTTAGAATGGATTCCGACTCATCAATCTCTCTTTCTATATCCATTATGTTTTGCCAGAATTAATTGCAAATTTTGATTGTTTTTTAAGATTTAGGGCAAGTTCTTTGAAAATTTCATTTACACTAACATCAACAAGATTAATTGTTGCGTTTTCAATTACTATTTGTTTTTCAAATTTTTCTTTAATTGCAAAAGATACCGATGACCAATGAAGTATTCCCTTTAATTGTTCTTCAACGGTAACATTTGTTGTTGGAAAATTAGCAGGAGAAAAAACAATTCCATTTGTCCACTGCATTGTTGGTATTGCACCTCCTGATGATCTGGTGCTAAAAGCTATTTGTTTGACCCAGTCATCGAATTTATATTCTATAACCTCATGAATAACCAACTTCTTCCATGGTTCTATTGAAATCTCCATTTGAAATTGAATTAATCAGACCAATTATAATCCTATTTTTTGTGGCTAGATTAACTGTAAGTCATTATCTCGTACACTCATACCGCTAAATTCGTCAATGATATCTATAATGTATGACTAGAGTCATGATAGTTGATGATTCTGAGGAATCTCGTTTACTCCTTAAAGATTTTCTTTTAGCTCATAATCATGATGTTGTAGGTGAAGCTAGTGATGGTATTGAAGCAATTGAAAAATATTATTCTATTAAACCTGAACTTATTTTCTTAGATCTAGTAATGCCTAACCTTGATGGGTTAAGTGTTTTAAAAAAAATTAGATCTCAAGATCATTCCTCAAAAATTATTGTAATAACTGGAAATGATGATCAGAATATTTTTAACGAATGTACTAAGTTAGGAGTACTCGCATTTCTTATAAAACCATTTAATCTAAATGATGTATTGGATATTATTTATTTTTCAAATGAAATTACGTTAATGAAATAATCTAAAAATATTTTTTTATCTTAAATAAAAAAATATTAACATTATGTGTGAGTATTTTGCCAAGCTTGATTGAATTGTTTTATGGCTTCTTGATACGCTTTAATTGAATCATCTCCAGATGTTTTTAAAAATTTTTCCCATTGTTCATTGAATTTTTTAATTGACTCAATATTCGTTTCTTTAAAGATATTTTCAATCATTTTTGTTTGTTGCTTTATGTATTCTGGACCTATTTCTTGCCAAGTATTTTCCCAACTGGAACTGACTTTTTTCAATAATTCTGTATCTGATTCTAATGCTCTTTGGCAGGCATCATGATATGTCATTAACGTATCATTTGTAGCTTTTTGCCATTGTGCAAGTGATTCTTTCCATACGCTTAATGCTGAATTGTATTCTTTCCAAGCTTTTTCAAATTCTGGTTTATTTGATGTAGTTTTTGTTTGTTTAATTGGTTTAGAAGTTACTTTTTTTGCTGGTTTGTTTTTTGACTTGATTTTTTTACTTGTAGCCATAAAATGTATTAAAAATAGTAGATGTTAAAGTTTTCAATTATTCTATAACCTGAAAATTATACCTTGTTCATTTTTTCATTAAATTTTGATGCCTTGCTAAAGTTTGGTGAGTGTTTTTCTTCCCTATTTTTGAATAAATTATAATGATATTCACATAAGTTTCTGGTTTCTTTTAATCCTATTTTGACTGATTGATCAGCTTTACTCTTACATTCTGTTATACTGCATTTCAATATTCACTACTATCAATATTCACTAATAAAACTATAAAATTATATAATTACCATCGAAGTAAAATTGTAAATTTATTTTTAAAAATGAATTATGTCTATTTAATATCTAGATATTCATGTTAACTTTTTATGATTGTATAATGTCAAAAAATTATGTCTGAAGATGAAAAAGGAAAAAGATTTCTAGAGTTAATTGATCAACAAAATAATCTTCAATGGAGTATTATTACAAAATTAACTTTGTTGATTAAATCTAACTGGAATTCATCTCAATTAAAAAATGAAATTGAATTACTTGTTGAATCTCATTCTGAAATTACAAAAGAGTTAAACAGTTTAGATATCAATAACAGTATTTTATAATGCAGAATCTACCATTAATGCAATAAACAAAACTGCCAAATATGGACTAGAAAATTTAAACAAAGTCCATGATGCTTTTTCCATTGGTTTTGCAATTACCCATGCTGATAATATTATCATTAAAGCGCCTGATGCTACAGCAGTCCAAAGATAAACTGAACCAACCATAGGTTCTCCATTTTCTGTTGTTAAAAAGAATGGTGCAATTGAAAAAAGAACCATAACAAAAGTTGAACCTGCAATTGCTCTTGCAGATGTTTTTTCAGATTGTACTGCAGTTAACATTGGAACATTAACTTTATTGTAATCTTCTTTGAAATGTAAAGTCAAAGCCCAAATATGCATTGGAATCCAAATAAACACTAGGCCTGCCATTGCTAAACCCATTGTCCATAAATCTGTCATAGTCACTGCTACCCAACCAATCATTGGAGGCGAGCCGCCACATAAACCTCCTAAAATTATATTTGTCCTAGAATTTCGTTTTAACATGTATGAATATACAAGAATATTGTTTAACAAACCAAATGCAATAAAGACCGTTGCCCAAATTCCTTGTTCTAAAGTTGTTGTAAATGTTATTCCAAATGCTAATACAAGAGAGATTCCAGCTAATACAAGTCCAAAATTCCTTGCTTTCTCTGCAGGATGAATTCTTTTTGAAGGAAGTGGTCTATTTTTTGTTCTCTCCATAATCGCGTCTATGTCCCTATCATGATAATTTGTTAGCGTATTGGCTGCAGCAGATCCAGCAGCCACAGAAAATAGCATCAATGCCCATGTAGGTAAAGAAATTTCAATTCCGTAAATATTGGATGCTGTTAAAGCAGCTCCAAATGCAGTAAAAACTAACAGATACCAAATTTTTGGTTTAGTTAATTCATAATATACCGCAACACGAGATTCAGATTTTTGCTTTTGCAATGTTAGTCGCTATCCTTTGATGACTTATATGGCATTGCTTTTGAACGAGACTTCATTTCTATAAATGATTCTGACGACTGTATTCCTTCTATGCGTCCAATTTTTTCTGATACCATCTTGTGCATCTGATCCAATGATTTTGCATACATAGTCACCAAAATATCGAATCTTCCTGTAACCTCTGCGACTTCTCTGACTCCTTCTATTTTGAATAATTCTTCAATTATATGGTCTCGTTTTTTTGTATCCATGTTAATTCCTGTTAATGCCTTTACATTGTATCCGAGTTCTGTATCGTTTACTACAATTGTAAATCGTTCAATTAATTTTCGTTTTATTAGACGTTTAATTCTGGAATATACTACTGATGAATTTACATTGATTTTTTTTGATAATCTTGGGATCGAAATTGATGCATCATTAGACAGCTCGGATAAAATTTGTAAATCTAAATCATCAACTTTTACCATTTAAAACTCTCGAAACGATCTAGATTTCTGGTTCTTATAAAGTTATTATTGTAAAAATTTCAAAAAATACTCTAAAATTTACCTTTTTTGTATAGCATCTCTGCTAACAAAACAGCACCTTTTGCTGAACCCATTTTTTTATTATGTGAGAATAATACATACTTTAACCCATGATCAAACAATTCTTCTTTCTCAACTCTACCAATTGTTGTCGTCATACCGTCACCTACACTACGTTCCATTCTTGGTTGAGGTCTTGTTGGATCTTCATGAAATGCATAATACTTTTCAGGAGATGATGGAAGTCCAACCACACTACTTTCATTATTGGCATCATCGTAAACTTGTTTTGCACTTTGTGAGTTTATCTCTTTTTCAGTTTCTACAAAAACAGATTCTGTATGACCATCAATTACTGGAACTCTGGTACATGTACAGCTGACTTTAATGTTAGCGTCTTCAATTTTTCCATTTATCAATTTCCCTAGGATTTTTCTAGTTTCAATTCTTACTTTTTCTTCTTCTTTTGCAATGAAAGGTATGATGTTATCTGTGATAGTCATTGCAGATACTCCTGGAGCACGACCTCCACCAGATATCGCTTGCATTGAGGTCATCATGACTTTTTTAGCACCATATTTTTCATAAAGTGGTTTTAAAGTAATTGCCAAACCCGTTGTAGTACAATTTGGTAGTGGTGCAACCCAACCCTTCCAATTTCTATTCTTTTTTTGTATTTCTAATAATTCTGATTGCTCATCATTAATTCCAGGAATTAGAATAGGTACATCCTCTTCATAACGATAAGCAGAACTAGTTGAAATCACTGGCAAGTGAGCAGCTATCTGTGTTTCAATATCTCTGGCAGCCTTTGATTCAACTGCTGAAAATACTAAATCTAACTGAGTTAAATCTAACTCACTAATATTTTTCACAGTCATTTCTTTAATGTATTCAGGAATTTGTCCATCTACTTCCCATGCAATAATTCCACTGTTTGGATCTCTAATTGCTTCGAGATATTTTTTTCCAGCAGATCGCTCTGATGCTGCAATCTGTGTTACTTTAAACCAAGGATGATTATTTAATGATAATACGAATTCTTGTCCTACAGAACCTGTAACCCCTACAATTGCAACTCTTTTCTTATCCATGATCTAAAAAATCATTCATACAATTAATAATCGTTTTCTGAATTTAAGCAAAACATACTATATTAGCACAGAATATTTCAAATTATGAGAATTAATCCCTACATAACTGAACATAAACGAATTCATCATGGGGGCCCATTTTCAATAAATAACCCAAATTCAGATATTGTAGATTTTAGCTCAAATATTAGCCCTCTTGGGATTCCTTCAATCGTTCGTAAAACAATAAAAAATCGGATTAGTTCAGTACAAATCTATCCTGACTCAGATTCTATCAAACTTAAAAAAAATCTTGAACATTATATCAAAATACCCTCATCTCAAATTGTTGTAGGAAATGGTGCTACGGAAATAATCTACAATTTTTGTAGAACTTTTATATCAAATAAAACACCTGTTTTGATTCCGATTCCAACATTTGGTGAATATGAATCTGCAGCAAAACTATGTGGGGCAAAAATTACATTTTTTAAAACAATGGATCTAGAAAAAAATATTGATGAATTTATTTCTAAAATTCCAAATAACGGTTGCATCTTTATTTGCAATCCAAACAACCCCACTGGAAATCTGCTCTCAAAAAAAACATTACAAAAAATTATCATATTAGCAAATAAACAGAAAACTTTAGTGTTTGTCGATGAATGTTTTATTGAATTAGTACCAGATTATGATGAATCTGTTATTTATCTAATCAAAAAATATTGTAATTTGTTTATTTTAAGATCTTTGACAAAATCGTTTGCATTAGCTGGATTACGAATTGGTTATGGAATAGGTTCAAAACAAATGGCTTTAGTTTTAAATAAAATTAACATTCCTTGGAATATTTCTGGATTAGCACAACAAGCAGCATCTGCCGCTCTTTCGGATGGATTTTATTTAGACAAAGTAAAAAAATTAATCAAAAAAGAATCTTTGTATCTCATAAATGGTATTTCTAAACTAAAAAATTTTCAATGTATTGCTACTTCTACAAATTTTATTTTAATAAAAACAAAAATTAAATCAAATGTACTACAAAAAAAACTACTTGAAAAAAAGATTTTAGTTCGTGATTGTAGAACAATTCGAGGATTAAATAATAATTATATCCGAATTGCTGTAAAGACAAGACAAGACAATCGAAAATTAATCAATGCTTTGGAGAAATTATGAAATCATTAATGATACAAGGTACATCGTCTGGATCTGGAAAAACTACACTTGTTACATCTCTATGTAGAATTTTTTCAGATAAGGGATTTTCAGTAGCACCATTCAAGTCTCAAAATATGTCAAATTATGCATATAAAACAGATGATTTTGAAATATCTCGTGCCCAAGCAATCCAAGCAATAGCAGCTAGATGTGAGATTACCTCAGATCTAAATCCAATTTTGTTGAAACCTCTAGGAAATTACTATAGTGATGTATACCTCAATGGAAAACTGTTTAAAAAAATGCACGCTTCAGAATATTATAAAAAATTTGCAACAACTAAAGGATTAACGATTGCTACCAAATCATTTAAGCATCTTCAAAAAAATTATGATTTGATTATTTTGGAAGGAGCTGGTTCTCCCGCTGAAATTAATTTGCAAAAATTTGATATTGCAAATATGAAAATGGCAGAAATATCAAATTCTTTAGTATTGTTAATTTCAGATATTGATAGAGGAGGTTCATTTGCCAGCATTGTAGGTACTATGGCTCTTTTGGAGAAAAAATATCAAAAGTTAGTCAAAGGTTTTATAATTAATAAATTTCGAGGTGATATCAATATACTAAAACCAGGTTTTAAAAAAATTAAAGAAATAACAAATCGCCCGATATTAGGTACTATACCGATGATTAACTTAGATTTGCCTGAGGAAGATTCTTTGAATGCTAATGCCAAGAATATGACTTGGAATAAGAAAAATCTTATTAAAATAGAAAATGAAATTGATAAACTTAGTAAATTAGTAAAATCAAATTTGAATATTACTGAAATAGAGAGGATGATTAGTTGATAATTGAATCAATCCTAATTGTATTTTTTGCGCTAATATTAGATTTCACAGTTGGTGATCCAAGAAATAAGTTTCACCCTACTGCTTGGATTGGATCGTTAATTGCAAAATTAACCCCTCATGCAAAAAATTCATCAGAAAATTTGGAAAAACTTGGCGGTATTTTCATCATTTTAATTTCTATTGGAATAGTTATTCCATTAGTTATTTTTTTGGAAATTGGAATTAACTTAATTTCTATAGATTACATCTACATAATTATTTCAGTGATTGTAGGAAGTGTATTACTAAAATCAACTATTGCAATAAAAGGAATGGAAAAACATGCAATAGCAGTTGTTACTGCACTAGAACAAGACAATATCTCTTCTGCTAGAGATAACTTATCAATGATCGTAAAGCGAAATACTAAGAATCTTGATAAAAATCACGTATATTCAGGCGTACTAGAAAGTATTAGTGAAAATACGGTTGATGGTATAACTGGACCTCTTTTCTATTTTGCATTTTTTGGTTTACCTGGTGCCTTTGTTTACCGAGTAATTAATACCGCTGATTCTATGATTGGATACAAGACAGCTATTTTCAAAAATATTGGATGGTTTGGAGCAAAATGTGATACAATTTTGAATTATATTCCATCAAGACTTACTGGATTTATCATGGTAGTTAGTGCGATGATTTTAGGAAATAACTGGAAAAAATCTTTTGAAATAATGATTCGTGATGGAAAGAAAACTGAAAGTTCTAACGCTGGTTATCCCATGGCAGCTATTGCAGGAGCATTAGAAACAAAATTTGAAAAACTGGATCACTATTCATTAGGTGATGGAAATATTTCATTTACTAAAGAACATGTCAAGTCAGCAATTTTAATAATGAAAGTTACATCAATATTATTTTGTGGAATGGTTGTAGTTCCACTTCTTTTACTTTTATCATATTTAGGTTGGTGGATTCATGCTTAAGGAAATTGGTTCTGTTTTTTCATTTCTGACTATCATTCCAATTGGTAATTCAAATCTTGAAACAATTGCAAAATACATGTATGTTTTTCCAGTTGTAGGAATTGTAATTGGTTTAATTGTTGGATCAATAGGATTTGGACTATCATTATTTTTAGATCCATTGATAGTAAGTTTACTAGTTGTTACTTCATTTGCAATACTTACAGGCATACATCATACTGACGGTTTAGCAGATTTTGCTGATGGTTTAATGGTAAAAGGTACAAAAGAACAAAAACTTACTGCAATGAAAGATCTCTCTACTGGTTCTGCAGGAATGGTAGCAATAGTTTTGCATATTGTGGGACTGTTAATTGTAATATCATTATCTACTGGGTATCAATTATTTTTAGCAATTTTACTAAGTGAAATAATTGCAAAATTTTCAATGGTTTTAATGGCAAGTATTGGAAAATCTGCCTCTATAGGTTCCAATTCTCCTTTTGTCGAGATGATGAAAAATAAAAATAAATTATTAGTATCTGCTATTATTACTTTAATCCCTATGATTTTGCTTGGTGGTCACATAGGTTTTCTCGTATTTGGAATAGGCGTGACTTTGACTATGTTCCTAGTTATTTTGAGTACTCGTAGCTTTGGAGGAGTTACTGGAGATGTTTTTGGAGCTACTAATGAATTGACACGACTAACATCTCTTTTGGTCTTTGTTTCAGTATGATTGGCATTGTGATGGCAGGTGGTAAAGGAAGTAGAATGAGATTAACTGGAGAAAAGCTCCTTCTAAAATATAAAAAGCCAGTGATACTTCACGTTCTTGATGCTTTAAGAGATTCTAATTGCTTTTCAAAAATAATGGCAATCACTAGTTCTAACTCTCCACAAACAAAGAAATTTTTAGATGAAAATGGTATTGAACTTTTTAATACTCCTGGCGATGGTTATGTACATGATCTTAATTTAGTTCTTAAATCATTAACTGATTTTGTTTTGATCACATCAGCTGATTTGCCTTTTTTAGATGGTGATATTATTAAAAAAATTACAACTCAATGTAATTTAGAAAATGTTTGGACAACAATCATTATTACAAAAAAATTTCTTGATTCTTTACATCTTTCATCTGATTATTGGTTTGAGTTTGAAAATCAACAATGTTGTTATTCTGGAATTTCATTAGTAAATGCAAAAAAAATTTTAACTATGGATAATGTATCTGAAAAATTTATAATTATTGATGACAAAAGAATTGCTTTTAATCTAAATACAAAAGAAGATTATGATTTACTCGGCACTGCCTGAGATCTTACCATTAATTTTTGCTTTAGAACCTGTTGGCTCTGCAATATTGTTACCACAAGAATTGCATACGACAACTTGTGATGCATGAGAATATACAACTTGTAATTCACCGCATTCATTACAATTAACTTTCTGGAACTTACTTGATGGCTTTGGAATTTCGACGTGATCTTTTTTCATGCTGCCACCAACTCAAACTTTCTAATTCTAATGCCTATTTTATTATATTTCTTTTTGCATACTGTGCATGTCATTATAGGAGTAACTTTCTTTGTAGTTTTTGCAGGTTTTGCAAGTTTTGGGAATTTTTGTCCACCATACCCTCGTTTACGCTCAGC
>JAGXRG010000034.1 GCA_018335935.1 Chitinophagaceae bacterium
AAGAAAACATCACATCATTTAAGCAATTTACAAATGCTCTACCAAAAGCAAATTTGACTGAATGGCAAAACATGGGTGGTCAAATGATACTGAAAAATGAGGTAGACGCTTTAAAAGAAAAAATTAAATCGAATAAAATTACTTCTTGGGAAGCTGTACATCAATTCTATCAAAAATCAGCAGCAAAATATCATAAAGACAAATTACAACATGCATTAGGTTGTTTGCAACATGTTTTTGAAATAAGAGAAATCAATAAAACCATTTTCAAAAGTTTGTTAGATCAATCTGTTATTACTAAAAAATGGATGGTGAAAAATATTGAAACATCGAGACAAAAAGACTATTCAAATGAATTTAGAAAAATGGTGTATGATAACGAAAATGAAATGAAAGAAGTATTAGGAAGTATAGATGAAAATAGTTTTATTAAATTACAAAAAAAACAACTTAAACTATACATCATTCAAGTAGAACAAATTAAAACTAAGTTTAAAATAAATTAATTATGGACCAAACTACTTTAGGCATTGGAACAAGATTACAACATACTCAATTTGGACAAGGAGTAATTACAGGCGTAAAATATGCAACTTATTTAATCACTTTCATTCACCATGGAACAAAAGAAATTGATAAAAACGACTCTAATTTGGATGAAATTATTGAAGATAATGTAACAACTGAAATAGAAACATCTTCTGAAGTTGAAAAATCTTTACTCAAAATTTTACAAATGTGGGGTGGAATAACTGAAAAAGTTGCTTTAGGAGATCGATGGCAAAAAGGAATTATGAGTCTTCAGCCATTTGATAAAAGTTTAAAACCTAAAGAAATTCCTATTGAAGATTTCTTCCATAAAATTGTAATGTTAAGAGATAGACTCAGAGTATTAGAACAAAACATTAACAGCAACAAAAAATTATCAGACGAAGAGAAAGTGAATCTTCAACAATATATAACTAGATGCTATGGTTCATTAACCACTTTCAATGTTCTTTTCAAGAATAAGGAAGATTGGTTTGTAGGAGATAAATCTGGCAAAGAAGATTAATTATCTCTATAAATTATTGTTGGAGCAGCTTGGGTACCTGCATATAAAACCATATCTGCAATGGTTACGTTTTTGGGTGCATTTACTGCGTAAAAAATAGCATCAGCAACATCTTCTGGCTTTATGGGTTCAAAACCTTCATAAACTTTTTTTGCACGTTCTTCATCTCCTTTAAAACGTACAACAGAAAAATTTGTTTCCACTGCACCGGGAGCAATATTGGTAACTTTAATGCCATGTTGAGTTAAATCTAAACGCATGCCTTCACTAATTGCTTCAACAGCTTTTTTACTGGCACAATACACTGCTCCATTTTGATAGGTATATTTACCTGCTACTGAACTAATGTTTACTATATGGCCTCGTTTTCTTTCTACCATTAATGGCATAATTACTCTTGAAACATAAAGCAGCCCTTTTACATTAGCATCAATCATCATATCCCAATCTGTAATATCTCCATTTTCAATGCTTGATAATCCATGTGCATTGCCTGCACAGTTTACTAAAATATCTATTTCTTTCCATTCAGCAGATAAGCTACTAATATTTTGAGTTACTTCTTCATTATTTCTAACATCAAAAAATAAAGTAGTTACTTTAACTAGTGTTCCTAATTCTTGTGTAATTGTTTTTAGTTGTTGCCGATTTCTCCCACAAAGAATTAAATCAATTCCATTACTAGCAAATGCTTTTGCAGTGGCATAACCTATACCAGAAGAAGCTCCTGTTATTAATGCAATTTTTGACATACTAATAAAAAAGTTTTAAAGCAATGGCAAACACAGCCCAAATTACAGTAGTAATAAAAATTCCTTTAGCGGTTTGATCTTGATTTTTATTTAAAAATATAGTGAAGATGATTGCATTTATCAATAATGAAAATGAAATCATGCTAGTTAAAATAGTTTTCTGCACAGCTAAAGCAGTAATAAAATTTTTTAAGGAGTAAATGCTGAATTTCCAAAAGTAAAATCCTAACATTCCAATAAAAGGGCTTAGCGTGCCTAACACCAGCCCATATTTCAAATTATCTTTAAACATTAAAATTTCCAGTTTTCGAGTTGTTTTTTAATCGTGTAATTGGTTAAATCGAATTGAACAGGTACTACACTAACATAATTATTTTCTAATGCCCAAACATCACTATCTTTTGCTTTATCGAAATTTTTGAACTCTCCGGTAAGCCAATAATATTTTTTTCCGTGTGGATCTGAACGTTGCATAAACTTTTCTTCATACTTAGCATAAGCTTGTTTGCAAACCTTAATACCTTTTATTTTTTCGTATGGAATTGAAGGAATGTTTACATTCAACAATAAATGTTTATCTACTTTTTTATGTCGTAAAATTTCAGCTACTATAGTACTGACAATTTTTTTCGATGGTTCAAAATCTGCAGTCATTCTATAATCTAATAATGAAAACCCAACTGAGGGAATACTTTCTATAGATGCTTCCATAGCAGCACTCATGGTGCCACTATAAATAACATTGATGCTATGATTTGCACCATGATTAATACCACTTAAACAAATATCTGGTTTACGATGTAAAATTTTATCTACAGCTAATTTTACACAATCAACAGGAGTGCCATTTGTTGTAAATGCTTCTACCCCATCAACTAAATTTACTTTTTCTAAACGTAGAGGCTTGTTGATAGTAATAGCATGCCCCATACCACTCTGTGGTTGATCTGGAGCCACTACAACTACCCTACCAAAAGGCATTGCAGCTTCTACAAGTGCTTTGATTCCTGGAGCAAAAACACTATCGTCATTAACGACTAAAATTATTTTTTCGTCTTTCTTAGGTTTTCTTGTCATTACTGCAAAATAAAGGTCTTATTGATTGAGATGATAAAAACTAATTGTTATTTACTCACCATTTTTACAACTGGTATAATCATTTCTTCTAAACTAATACCTCCATGCTGAAAAGTATTTTTATAATAGTTCACAAAATGATTGTAATTATTTGGGTAGCATAAAAAATCATCTTCTTTAGCAAAAATGAAAGATGAGTTTACAGTTGGTACTGGCAAACCTGCTTCACGTGGATCTTTAAAAGCTAAAACCGTTTTAGCATCATAATTTAAATTTCTGCCATGCTTATAACGCAAATTAGTAGTTGTTTGTTTATCGCCTATTACTTTTTGAGGATTATTAACTCGCATAGTTCCATGATCAGTTGCCACAATTAAACGAATATTTTTATCTGCTATTTTTTTCAGTGCCTGATGCAATGCACTATGCTCGAACCAACTTTTTGTAACACTTCTATAACTAGTTTCATCGCCAGCTAACTCTTTTAATACTTCCATTTCGGTTCTAGCATGACTCAACATATCTACAAAATTGTAAACAATCACATTTAAATCGTTCGATAATAAATTATGTATGTTATTGACTAATTGTTGTCCATCATTATGGTGTAACACTTTGGTATAACTAGCTTTGATTTCATCTTTTTTTAGTCGCTTAATCTGACTTCTAAAAAACTCTTCTTCATATAAATTTTTACCCCCTTCATCTTCATCGTTTTTCCATTGAGTAGGAAAATGTTTTTCAATATCAATTGGCAACATTCCACTAAAAATGGCATTACGACTGTATTGTGTGGCTGTAGGAAGTATAGAATAAAAAGTTTCTTCTTCTAAAATTCTAAAGCTTTCTGCAAAAATGGGCTGTATAGCTTTCCATTGATCGTAACGTAAATTATCGATTAAAATGAAAAATGTAGGAATCCCTTTTTCTACATGTGGTAATACTTTAAATTGAAATAAAGTATGACTCATAATAGGCACATTTACAGCTTTAGGATCCATCCATTTTGCATAATTTTTACTGATGAATTTAAAAAATTCAGTATTGGCTTCCTTTTTTTGATTGGCTAAAATTTCCTGCATTTCCGGACTATCACTTTTTTCCATTTCCAGTTCCCAATACACTAATTTTTTATAAATATCCATCCAAGCATTATAATCTGGATTATCGTTGAGTGCCATGAACAATTCTCTAAATTGCTGTTGATAGCTTGAAGTAGTTTTCTCTGCAACTAATCTTTTATTGTCTATAATTTTTTTGAGACTTAACAACACCTGATTTGGATTTACAGGCTTTAATAAATAATCACTGATTTGACTACCAATAGCTTCATCCATCAAGGTTTCAGTTTCATTCTTTGTAATGAGAACAATAGGAATTTGCTGATTAATTTCTTTAATTTTAGAAAGCGTTTCTAAACCAGAAATACCAGGCATAGACTCATCTAACAACACTACATCAATAAAATTTTCTTTTACATAGTCTAACCCTTCAAATCCATTATTAAAAGTTATTACCTCATAACCTTTATTTTCTAAAAACATTTTTTGCGATTGCAAACTTTCAATTTCATCATCAATCCAAACAATAGTAGCTATGGCCATAATATTTTTTTTAATAAGAATAAGTAAGAAAAATAGCAGCAGCTATTTTGAGTACAGCAATAAATTAAAAGTAGAAATGTTTCAAATACAAGTTAGGTTCTTGAGTTATCAAATATATTCATGTAGTACAATCAATTCAATCTTACAGCTATATTTTAACAAAGTTTAGATTAATTGAGTTGAGGATCTAATGGATAATTAATTAAACTTTTATACGCTCCACCCATATTTTTCAATACATCTTTCCAAAGTAAGTCGGTATTTAAATGAAAAATAAAATTCTTAGTGGCTTTATGTAAAATCCAGCTTTTTTGATCAATCTCGGCATCAAGTTGTCCAACTGTCCATCCAGAATAACCAATATAAAATCTCAAATCTCTAGGTGTAATATCTCCAGAAGTAATACCTACTAAAGCCTGAGCAAAATCTCCACCCCAAAAAATATCATCTATAATGGGTATTCCTCCTTCAATCAAATCTGGCTTTGTATGTATAAAATGCAAAGAATCTAATTGTACAGGACCTCCATAAAACACAGGAAAATGAATATGTTCCATACCACCAATAAAATCATTAAAATTTTTATCGTGTTTTTTATTTAGAATAAATCCAACTGTTCCTTCTGTGTGATTATCACAGATTAGCACTACAGAACGTAAAAAATTAGGATCTTTTAAAAATGGATCTGAAATAAGTAAACTTCCCGATTCAATTATATGCATAACTAAAGTTCTAAACTCGGTTAAAATAAAAACAAACTAGTTAAAATCAAACTAAACTTTATACACAAGATGTACAGAGTACTAATGTAATTATATTTGCCAGAATGAGGAAAATTTTACCTGTTATTATTGTGCTCATTGGCTTATCTCTAATTGGGCTAATTATTTTGCAAGGCTCTTGGTTAAAGAATTTGGTTCAACTAAGGGCTGCACAGATTTCTAGTAAAATTAATGAAGCCTCTTCTGGCGTAGTGCTAGATTTAAGCAGAACTGTTTATAATAGCAGAACCACTAAAACACCTCGTAAACTTAAAGGTCTCAGTTTTGGTAACGATATGTTCAATATTCTTAAACCAAAAATGGTTAGTGAACAATTCTCGTTACAAGATATTCAGCATAAAATTACAGCTGCATTTAAAGATGAAGAATTAAAAAGAATTCATTTCGATTTTGCCATTATTAGCAGTAATAATGAATACGAAATGCAAACTCCCAACTTTGAAAAAAGTTTTTTTGATACAGCCTCTAACAAACCTTTTATTTTCCCTATTTTTCCTGGTGAAGGAACTGATTTTGAAGGCTTAAATGTTGCTGAACATTTGGTAATTGTTGTACCCAATTTTAAGCAACAAGTTTGGGGCACTTTAACTTGGATTGTTTTAGGTAGTGGTGTTTTTACCATCATCATATTTGCTGCATTTTTTATTACTGTAAGAACATTAATTAATCAGAAAAAAATTAGTGAAATCAAAAGCGACTTCATTAATAATATGACACATGAGTTTAAAACTCCTATTGCAACAATATCGCTTGCGGTTGATGCAATTAAGAATCAAAAGGTTTTAAATGACCCGCAAAAACTTCAATATTTTACTGGTATTATTAAAGATGAAAATACGAGAATGAACAAGCACGTGGAAACTATTTTACAAGCTGCATTACTCGAGAAAAAAGAATTACAACTTAATCTTCAGCCCACTAGTGCAAATATTATTGTTGCTTCTGTGGTTGATAATTTTCAATTACAACTTTCTGCAAAAAATGGAACTTGTCAGTTAAATTTAGATGCTATTGAAGATACCATTATTGCCGATGAAAGTCATTTCTCAAATGCTATTTCAAATTTGGTAGATAATGCAATTAAATACTCAGAAGATAATTTAAAAATTATTATTAGCAGTTATAATAAAAACAACAAACTCGTCATTACCATTAAAGACAATGGTATTGGCATGAGTAAAGAAACGGTGAAAAATATTTTTGAGAAATTTTATAGAGCCCACACAGGCAATGTACACAATGTAAAAGGTTTTGGCCTCGGGATGAGTTATGTTAAAACTATTGTAGATGCACTTAAAGGCACTATTAAAGTAGAAAGCACCTTGCACAAAGGCACACAATTTACTATTGAATTGCCTATTGCCAAAAATGCTAAAGTGTAATTTCTAAACACCCATTCAACCATTCTGCATCAAACTTGGTTTGATATTTTTTATAGAAATTAATTGCAGGTTCATTCCAATCTAAAACTTGCCAAACTATTGCATTAAAGTTTTTTTGTTTGGCTTCTTCTATCAAAGTATCAAACAACATTTTGCCAACACCTTTGCCTCTACAAGCTTCGGTAACTAAAAAATCTTCTAAATACATTCTCTCGCCTTTCCATGTACTGAATCTTATATAATACAAGGCAAAGCCAATAATAGCTTCATCTTCTTCTGCCACAAATGCCCACCAAATAGGCTGTTCTCCAAAACCACTTTTGGTAAACTGCTCTAAACTTACAGTTACCTCGTTGGGAGCTTTTTCGTATACAGCCAACTCTTTTACCAAATCTAAAATTTGCTTACAATCTGCTTCAACGGCTCTTCTAATGTTTACCATTTTTACTTCTTTACAAGAACAAATGTAAAACACTACTGTTGTATATGAATCTTTTATCTTATTTCGAAAAATAAATATTTTACTATATTTTTTAGTATTATATTTACTAATTAATTTAGCATATAAATTTTGAATTATGGATGATGAACAACTGTTTAATTCGGCTTATAGAGGAACTAAAAACTTTACCCAACACAACGTTGTAACAGCTAATGCCACTGGATTTGGTGCTGCCACTGACGATTTTATGGAACGTGGAATTGATTTGGATGAAAGACTGATTATGAATAAACCTGCCACGTATTTTTTTAGAATGAATGGAGACGCCATGGAAGGTGTAGGTATTTTTGACCAAGACATTTTAATTGTTGATAGAAGTGTAAAAGCCAGCAATGGCAGTATTATTATTGCTGCACTTGATGGAGAATTAATTGTTCGGCGTTTCGAAAAAAGCTTCAACAAAATACAACTCACTGCCGAGCACAAAAAATACAAACCCATTTTAATAGAAGAGTTTACTCAATTTTTATGTTGGGGCGTAGTTACTTGTGCCATTCATTTAATGGATAAATCTTTAATTGTATTTAATGCCAATAAGTAATGATAGCGATTGTTGATTGCAATAGTTTTTATTGCTCTTGTGAAAAATTATTCAGACCCGATTTAGATAACAAACCTGTTGTTGTGCTCAGCAATAACGATGGTTGTATTATCTCCAGAACAGATGAAGCCAAAGCCTTAGGTGTTGGCATGGCTGGTCCTTACTTTGAAGCTAAACATATTATAGAAGCTAATAAGGTTACTGTGTTTTCATCTAACTATAATTTGTATGGAGATTTAAGTTGGCGTGTAATGGAAACCCTAAGAATATTGTTTGGATCAGAAAATGTAGAAGTGTATAGTGTTGATGAGTGTTTCATCAATCTAAAAAATATTTCCCAAAATAATTTTGATGAGATGGCTTTACAAACCAGATTAACTGTAGAAGAATGGACAGGCATTAAAGTTTCTGTAGGCATTGCTCCTACTAAGCTTTTGGCTAAAGTAGCCAACAAATTAGCCAAGAAAAATAAAGTAGCCACACAATGTATTATGGTGCTCGATACCAAAGAAAAAATTACTGATGCATTAAAGAAAACAAAGATTGCCGATGTTTGGGGTATTGGCTATCAGTACACAGAAAAATTAAAACGTTTTCAGATACATAATGCCTACGATTTAAGTTTAAAAACTTCCGATTGGGCAAGCAGGCATTTAGGTGGTGTAATGGGTTTACGATTATTGAGAGAATTAAAAGGCAACGATGCCGTACCCATGAAAGAAGAATTACTTACTAAAAAAGTAATTGCCACAACACGAATGTTTGGTGAACCTATTACAGACCTTAAAAGTATTAAAGAAGCAGTGGCTACTTATGTAAGCAGAGCTGCAGAAAAACTGAGAAGACAACATTGTGCAGCACAAGAAATGAGTGTTTTTATTATAGCCAAAAAAGAAAACTATAATACCAAATATTATCATGGCTCTACATTAAGCAGCTATGTAACCTTACCCACTGCAACTTCACTAACACATCAACTCATTAAGCCAGCATTAATATTGGTTGAACGATTGTTTGAAGAAGGCAGAATTTACAAAAAAGCTGGAGTAATACTGAGCAAGATTGTACCAGATACTGCTGTACAAGGCAATTTATTTATACCGGAAGCCAACAATAAAACCAGAATGTTGATGAGTGTGATGGATAATATCAATTTTAGTCAGAGAGATGATATATTAAAATATGCTGCTGCAGGAACTACCAGAGATTGGAAAATGCAACAAAATTTTCGTAGCCCAAAATATACCAGTCGTTGGGACCAGTTGTGCAAGGTGAGATGAGATAGTTTTGCTTTTTACTTTCTCTAGTGGTTGGTGTCTCACCAACCAAACTTAGATTTCGGTTTGTGAAAACACAAACCGATGTTTTAACTTTTGACTTTTAACTTTTGAAATTAAAAAGACACACCCCTTCATCCCCTCTCAAGGGAGGAAATGTAGAATATTTTTTCCCTAGTGGTTGGTGTCTCACCAACAAAACTTCAGATTTCGGTTTGTGAAGACACAAACCGATAGAAAATAGGGCAAGTAAAATTGTTTCTTATATTCACAGCTCGATTAAAAAGTGAATATGAATAAATTAAAATTTAGCATAGCATTAGTTGGGTTAATAAGTATGAGTGCTTTTGCACAACACACTCCTAGCCCCAAAGATTTTTTAGGCTACGAAATTGGAGAAAAATTCACCCGCCATCATCAAATTGTAGATTATTTTAAAACAGTAGCTACCCATAATAAAACTACCATACAATTAGAAAGCTATGGTAAAACAAATGAAGGCAGAGTGTTGATGTTGGCTATAGTTTCCAGTCCTGAAAACATGGAAAAACTAGAACAGATTAAGATGAACAATAGAACTTATGCTGGTTTAACGAGTGGTAGAGTGGCACCTTTATTACCCAATCCTCCAGCCATTGTTTGGCTAAGTTATAATGTGCATGGTAATGAACCCTCAAGCAGCGAAGCAGCTATGTTAACGCTTTATGAATTAGTGAATCCCGCAAATCCAGAAACAAAAGAGTGGTTGAAAAATGCTGTTGTAATTATTGATCCATGCATTAATCCAGATGGAAGAGATCGTTATGTAAATTGGTATAATACTACAGTTGGTAAAAATGGCAATCCTGACCCACAAGCCAGAGAGCATTTTGAGGTATATCCACAGGGCAGAACCAATCATTATAATTTTGATTTAAACAGAGATTGGGCCTGGCAAACACAAGTTGAAACACAACAAAGATTAGTGAAATATTTAGATTGGATGCCTCAGATTCATGTAGATTTTCATGAGCAAGGTTATAACGAACCATATTATTTTGCACCAGCTGCAGAACCTATGCATGAAGTGATTACTGATTGGCAAAAAAACTTTCAAACTCAGATTGGTAAAAATCATAGCAAGTATTTCGATGAGAAAGGATGGTTGTATTTTACCAAACAAATTTTCGATTTATTTTATCCTTCTTATGGAGATACTTATCCAACTTATAATGGTTCCATTGGCATGACCTATGAACAAGGTGGAATAAGAGCAGGATTGACAGTAGCTACTAATAAAGGCGATACCCTTACTTTAAAAGACAGAGCACAACATCATTTCACTACAAGCCTTTCTACCATTGAAGTATCGAGCAAAAATGCTCAGAAATTAATTGATGAATTTTCAAAATATTTTAATGATAATATTTTAGGGAAGAATAATTTTTATAAAACATATGTAGTAACAAGTGATGATGAAAATAAAATTAATGCAGTACAAAAATTACTCGATGCTAATGGAATTCAATACGGCATAAACAAAGAAAAATCCATTGGCTATAATTATCAAACAGGAAAAGATGAGAATATGGTCTACAAAAAATATTCACTAGCTGTTTCATCGTTGCAATCTCGAGGAGCAATGGTGAATGTTTTATTTGAGCCAAAAAGTAAATTAAGCGATTCTGCGACTTATGATATTACTGCATGGAGCTTGCCATATGTTTATGGAGTTGATGGCTATGCTTTAAAAGAAAGAAAAGAGATTACAGCACTGACAAACTCATCAACCATAAAAGAAGTTTCAGCTAATTATGGTGTAATCATTCCTTATACTTCTTTCAATAGTGCTAAACTATTAGCTTATTTATTAAAGCATAATGTTAAAGTACGTTATTCCACAAAACCCTTTACCATTAATGGTTCTAGCTACCCTCAAGGAACTTTAATCGTTTTAAAAACAAGTAACCAATATGTAAACTGGAATAAAATTGTGAATGAAGCTGCACAACAATTCAACATTCAACCCATTGTTGTCAATTCTGGCTTTGTAGAAAAAGGTTCTGATTTTGGAAGTGCTGATGTTAGAATGATTACGAAACCTAAAGTTGCATTGTTTACAGGCGACCAAGTTTCAGTAAATGATGCAGGTGAAAACTGGTGCTTCTTTGAACAACAATTAAACTATCCGCTCAGTTTAATTAATGCTTCATCCATCAACAATCTAAATTTAAAAGCTTATGATGTTATTATAATGCCGGATGGTTATTATAAAACTTTAAAAGAAAAATCTGCTATTGAAAAAATAAAAGATTTTGTAAGCGATGGTGGAAGATTAATTGCCATTCAGGGAGCTGTAAACATTTTAGCAGAACTAGATGATTTTGGTATTAAAAATAAAAATGAAAAAGATGATGATACAGATAGCTCGAAATATGCCGATTTAAAAAAATATGAAAATAGAGAAAGAGAAGATTTGCCTAATAATATTCCTGGAGCTATTTATAAAGTTGAAATGGATAATACGCATCCATTAGCTTATGGATATGCATCTACTTATTTTACCTTAAAACAAGATGCCAATATTTATGAGTTTATGAAAGATGGCTGGAATGTTGGCGTGCTTAAAAAAGATAATTATGTAACCGGTTTTACTGGCTTTAAAGTAAAAAATAAATTAAAAGATGGAACCTTATTTGGTGTGTACGAAATGGGTAAAGGTTCTGTAGTTTACTTAAGTGATAATCCGATTTTTAGATTGTTTTGGGAAAATGGAAAACTATTGTTGAGTAATGCAGTGTTTATGGTAGGACAGTGATAATTATTAATTATTAATTATAAATTGTAAATTATAAATGTTTATTCCAAATTCCCAATTCCTAATTCCTTTATACAAACTACTAGCAACTTACTACTAGCTACTATTCACTACCTTTGCCATCTATGCAGCAAGTGTTTTTTCAAGATTTAGGAATTCAGCCTTATAAACAAGTTTGGGATTACCAGGAACAATTATTAAAGGCTAATGTTGATATTAAAATGAAGAATAGAGCGTTGAAAGAGAATGAAACGCCTCTCCCAACTCAACATCATTTATTATTTGTTGAACATCCCCCAGTTTATACACTAGGCAAAAATGGAAAAGAGCAAAACATATTAATCTCTAATCTTGAATTACAGCAAAAAAATATAGAATACTATCACATCAATCGTGGTGGAGACATTACTTTTCATGGACCCGAACAATTAGTAGGCTATCCGATTCTCGATCTAGATCAATTTAAAACAGATTTGGGTTGGTATTTGAGAAGCATTGAAGATGTAATCATACTTACAATGGCTGATTATGGGATTGTAGGTGAAAGAAGCAAAGGTGAAACTGGAGTTTGGATAGATACTGATCTCAAAGGCAAGGAAAGAAAAATTTGTGCTATTGGCATCAAATGCAGCAGATGGGTTACCATGCATGGTTTTGCTTTTAATGTTAATACAGACCTCTCCTATTTTAATCATATTGTACCTTGTGGTATTGTAAATAAGAAAGTAACATCATTAGAAAAAGAGTTAGGTAGAAAAATTGATATGAATGAGGTAAAAGAAAAAGTAAAGCATCATTTTCAAAATATTTTTAATGCACATTTAAAAGAAACAGTTCTTAGCTCTTAACTCATTAATCATAACTAAAAAAATGCAAAACACTCACTTACATCATCACGAACATCACTTAAAAAGTAGTGATATGCTTTCAGATGTAGTGATAGGTATGAGCGATGGACTAACTGTTCCCTTTGCTTTAGCTGCTGGTTTAAGTGGTGCTGTTGATACTACAAACATTATTGTAATTGCAGGTATAGCTGAGATTGCAGCTGGCTCAATAGCAATGGGACTTGGAGGGTATTTAGCAGGTAAAACAGAACAAGATCATTATAACAGTGAGTTAAAAAGAGAATACGAAGAAGTTGAAACTAAAAGATCCATAGAAATTCAGGAAGTGAAAGATGTTTTTGCTGAGTGGGGATTAAGTGAATCCACACAAGAACAAGCGACAGCCGAAATTATCAAAGACAAAGACAAATGGGTACGATTTATGATGAAACATGAATTGCATTTAGATAAACCAGACCCTAAACGTGCAACAAAAAGTGCATTGAATATTGGTATCAGTTATGTATTGGGTGGATTTGTTCCTTTATCTCCTTATTTCTTTATTCATAATCCACTGGAAGCTTTAGAGGTTTCTGCCTTAGTTACTTTGTTGTGTTTATTTGTATTTGGTTATTTTAAAAGTAAAATCACCGGTGTATCTCCATTTAAAGGAGGATTAAGAGTTATGCTAATTGGTGCTGTAGCTGCTTCTGCTGCTTTCTTTATTGCTAAACTAATTGGAGGATAATTGAATTATTTAATATTTAAGAATTAAGAATTAATAATTAATATTTTCATTCAATATTCATCATTCAATATTCGATATTCAATATTCAATATTCGATATTCAATATTCGATATTCTTTATTTGTCAACAATAATTCTAGCTGTTAACATCTCTCCTCTATAATTCAATTTTACAAAATAAGTCCCATTTGATAATGATTCAATGTTGGTGTTTACAACTCCATTAGAAATAAGTACTTTTTTGCTGAGTATAGTTTTGCCAACTAAATCAATCACTTCTAATTGAGCAGATTCATTAGCGTTATTGTTGAATCTTAAAGTCAATTGATTTTTTACAGGGTTTGGATAAACTTCAAATTTCACATTTAAAGGCAAATGAATGGTGAATACATCGCTGTATGCAGACTTACCATCCAAATCAACTTTTTTGATTCTATAATAAATTCTTCTTCCTCTTAGCAATTCCATATTTTTTGAGAAAGCATAATTTTTTAATTGTTGTGCTTCTTGAATATGAATGGTTTTAAAGTTTATTCCATTCAAACTTTCTTCAACTTCATATTGTTTAAGATTAATTTCTGTACCAACCTCCCAAGTTAAATTCAACATACTACCATCTAGTTTTCCTGCAAAAAATAAAATATCTACAGGCAAAGCACTTAAACCTGGGCAAGTAGAATTCCATACAGAATTTACATATGAAGGGTTATCTATATATGGATTTCTATTTCCTTGAAATGCATAAGCACCATTATTTCTAGTTCTTTCTTTTTCACTTACAGGATCATTATTATGCCACTTAATCATTAATTTCAAATACTCAATCTTAACCGATGGAAAAGTATTGCCCTCAAAGCTTTGTGCAGCCTCTGCATTCAACGCATATGTTGGCATATCATCTTGATACCTTGTAACAAAATATAAAAAAGCTCTTGCAACATCTCCCTTAAAAGAATCAATAGGCTCAAAAACACTGCCTGTAAATCCTGCAATAGATGAAGTTCCTAATTTACTTCCATTTAAACTAGTAAATGAACTACTCGCAACTTCTCCATAAATAAAATTGGCACGTTTACCATTTACCCAACCATCTGTAGGGAAAATATGTAAATAATCTGTGGTTGGACCAGGAACAGCTGTATTGCCATTAAACCAACTTTGTGGTACAGAATGTTCTCTGTTATAACAATTGTTTTCTGCACTATAACTACCACATTGATGAGTACCAGGAGTGTATTGATAAGGATCTGTTTGTCCAGGTTTTGCAGAATAAATATCGTAAATAACATTTGCAGAACCAGTACCAATAGTTCGTGGCTTAATATCAGTTAATTGATACTGAGTCCATAAATCTCCATAAGCTCTTGCTGTATTACCTGCAGTAATAATATTTTTTAAAGCAGTTTTTAATTGAGCACAACTTAAACCATTTGCAGCATTATAATAACCAGCAGGTGCTTGTGCAAATATTGCTAAAGTAAAAAATATTAACCCCAATAATAAAATGGATTGCTTTGTCTTCTGTTGTAGCACTTGAATTGTTGAATGCATCAAAAAAAATTAAGGGTGTAAAAGTAAGTTAAAGCAACTCATATTAATAACTGCATAGCAACTTATTAGTAAAACACATAATATTGAAAAATATTTATTACTAATTTTTTATTGTGTTTGCATTTGTAGATATAGAAACAACCGGAGGCTATCATACCCAAAACTGTATTACAGAAATTGCAATTATATTATATGATGGAAATCATATTGAAGGAAAATATCATACCCTCATCAATCCTGAAAGGCCTATTCAGCCTTATGTTCAGAGCATGACAGGCATAACCGATAAATTGGTTTCAACTGCACCAAAGTTTCAAGAAGTAGCCGAACATATTTTTAATTTGTTAAAGAACAGAGTGTTTGTTGCTCATAATGTTAATTTCGACTACTCTTTTGTTTTCAATCATTTAAAAGCTGCAGGGTTTCATATTGATCTTCCTAAAATCTGTACAGTTAAACTAAGTAGAAAAATATTTCCAGACTTACCTAAATATGGTTTAGGTAGTTTAAGCTTACAGTTTAATATTAAAAATAAAGCCCGACATAGAGCAGTTGGTGATGCAGAAGCCATGCTTGATTTATTTATGATTCTACAACAAAACGATGTTGAAAATGAAATTGAAAAACTCACTAAAAAAAGAAAGGCTCAACAATATTTACCTCCTAATTTAATTCAAAATAATTTTCATGAACTGCCTTCTTTACCCGGTGTGTATTACTTCAAAAACAAAAAAGGAAAAATTATTTATGTTGGAAAAGCTATGAATTTGAAGAAAAGAGTGAGTAGTCATTTCAGCAACAACAAATCTTCAAAACAAAAACAAGAATTTTTAAAACATATTTATAGTATTGAATGGAAACACTGTAGCAGTGAACTTACAGCCAGCATTTTAGAAAGTATAGAAATAAAAAAGTATTGGCCTGCTTTTAATAAAAGTCAGAAACATTATGAAAGACAATACGGTATTTATGAATTTGAAGATGCCAGAGGTTACAAACGCTTAGCCATAGATAATAAAAGAAAAATATTAACTCCTTTGGCTACCTATGCTTTATTGGTTGAAGCAAGAAATGCATTAATGCAGTATTGTGAAACTTTTGAATTGCACCCCTCTATGTTTTTTTTATCAAAAGAAGAAACAACAGAATGGAAAACTTTATCAGCACACAACAACATCATCCAACAAATCAAAGAAGAGTTCAAATCGAATCATAAAACTTATTTAGTTCACGACAATACTTCTAATTACATTCTTGTAGAAGAAGGAAAATTTATTGGCATGGGAAAGATTGAAAACATTCATCCTCAATTAAGTATAGATGATATTAAAACTCATATTACAGCCTATCCAGAAAATCTCATCATTAAATCATATCTGAATAACTATATCAATAAATACCCTGAAAACGTAATTTATTTATAGTTAAAGCAGCAATTACATTACCATTATATTTGCACACTTTAAAACCAGTGTAAAATAATAAAATGTCGTTAAAAGCAGGAATTGTAGGCTTACCTAATGTTGGCAAATCAACTTTGTTTAATGCAGTGAGTAATAGTGCAAAAGCACAAGCAAGTAATTATAGATTTTGTACCATTGAACCTAATGTTGGTTTGGTTGATGTACCTGATGAAAGATTAAATACCTTAAGAGATTTAGTAAACCCCAACAGAGTAGTGCCTACTCAATTAGAAATTGTTGATATTGCAGGTTTAGTTAGAGGTGCTAGTAAAGGAGAAGGATTAGGCAATAAATTTTTAGCCAATATTCGTGAAGTAGATGCTATTATTCATGTGATTCGTTGTTTTGAAGATGAAAATGTTTTACGTGATGAAGGTGCCATAAACCCAATGGGTGATAAAGAAATTATTGATACTGAATTGCAGCTTAAAGATTTGGATAGTGTGGAACGTAAACTTGCTAAATGTGAAAAGTTAAGCAAAACAGATCCAAAGATGAAGGTGGAAGCTGAAATTTTACAACGCTGCAAAACACATTTAGATAGTGGAAAAAATATTAGAAGTTTGGGTTTAAGCAAAGAAGAAAAATTAGCTATTGCCGATTTAATGTGTTTAACAGATAAGTCTGTTTTATACGTTGCTAATGTAGATGAAGCAAGCATGCATACCGGCAATAAATATTCTGAAATGTTGATAGAAGGTGTGAAAGATGAAGGTGCACAAGTAATTGTAATGTGCAATAACGTAGAGGCCCAAATTGCTGAAATGGAAAATGAAGAAGATAGACAAATGTTTATGGAAGAGTTTGGCATGAAAGAACCTGCTTTACACAGATTAATTCAATCAGCTTATAAATTATTAGAACTTGATACTTATTTTACTGCAGGTGTACAAGAAGTAAGAGCATGGACGATTCATAAAGGCTGGAAAGCACCACAAGCAGCAGGTGTTATTCATACAGATTTTGAAAAAGGATTTATAAAAGCAGAGGTTATTAGCTATGCAGATTTTGTACAATACAAAAGTGAAGCTGCTTGTAGAGAAGTTGGCAAATTAAGAATTGAAGGAAAAGAGTATATTGTGAAAGATGGTGATGTAATGCATTTTAGATTTAATGTATAATAATGACAAAAATTTCTAGTATCATTTTGAGTTTTATTGTAATGATTTCTTGCAATAGTAATTCAGCTTCAGAAAGCTTAAGCACCCCTACTCCAAGTCAGCAAAAAAGTTTTCAAATTGTTAATCAGTACCCACATAATGTAACATCTTTTACAGAAGGTTTAGAATATAGAGATAGTTGTTTATATGAAAGCACTGGTCTTAATGGCACTAGCAAATTGAGCAAGATTGATATCAATACTGGCAAAGATTTATTGACCATTAATTTAGATAAAAAATATTTTGGAGAAGGCATTACTATCATTAATAATAAAATTTTTCAACTTACTTATCAAGAAGAAAAGTGTTTTGTTTACGACCTGAAAACTTTTAAAAAATTACAAGAATTTTCTTATAAAGGTGAAGGTTGGGGCATGACAAATGATGGCAAACAAATTATTAATAGCAATGGCTCAAATAATTTGTATTATAGAAATGCAAACAGTTTTGCTGAAGAAAATATTATTGCCATTTTTGATGAAAATGGACCACTAGCTAATATTAATGAACTTGAATATGTTGATGGCTTTATTTATGCAAATGTTTGGTATAAGAATTACATTGTAAAAATTGATCCTAAGCAAGGCAAAGTAGTTGCTAAGTATGATTTTACTGGAATCATTAATCAATATATGCCCAATTTACATCAAGATGCTGTGATTAATGGTATAGCATATAATTCAACTAAAGCTACATTTTATATTACAGGAAAAAATTGGCCTTTATTGTTTGAAGTAAAAATGAATTAAGATTGATTTTTTGATAGTTCAAAACTTTTTTATACTTTTATTTAAATAATTTTTTAATCAAAACCTTACTATTATGAAAAGTATTTTTTTGATTTTAACGCTATTAGCTTTTAACACAAATCAGTTGAATGCCAAAAACATGGTTGATTTTTCTAAAGCCAAAAAAAATCTTTCGGAAGATGCAAGATTTCAATTTTTAATTAAAGAAAAAATAAAGAATTTAGATAAAATAAAGAATTGTGCAAACAAGGAATTATTGTTAAGAATAAAAAATAATAAAATATCTAAATTAGATCAATTAGAAATTTTAAACATTTTGGGATTTAACACTATTCAAGATTTTAATTTATACCAAATTAAACTTGAGAAATATAGAATTGAATTAACTAATAGTTATTACACAATTTTTTCTGATAAAAATAAACTTAAGCAAGAAATTAGTAATTATTTTAATAACGGAAATACTATTAAAGTTGAAAAAAATAATCCCATGTCATGCCAAATGGGAGCTTATGCCTTAATGGTTGGGTGTAGTGCAGCATATGCTTTCTATAATGACCCTGACTTAGATGAAGATATACAATTTGGGATCTGGTTAGCTTGTATGAGTTATTCCCTTTTTTTACTTGATAGCTGCCCATAAATTTTATAAGTTTAAATAGTAATTTCAGATGTTCAAACATAGATTTAGTCACTTATTTACTATACTTGTCTTTACTGGTTTTGGTTTTAGTCAATCATTGCAACCAAAACCAGTAAAGTTAATAAAAGATATCCCTGTTTTAATTAAAATTTCTAATGGTAATAATATTGATGATTACCAATTTACTTATAAAATTCTTAAAGAATTAGGTTTTGAAATTATTGATAATTCTGATGTAGAAACTGTTATTAATAATGAAGTTAGAAGAAGACTTAGTGGTATGTCCTTTGCTAATGGCATAGACATTGATTATCACAAAAACCAAATTACTAATGGTAATCCGATTTATCAAGTTTTATCAATTAAAACAACTTATCACGACAGCTTAAGCATGGATTCTATTAAAGAGTTCACTTTTAAAGTTTTATATATACCAAAAGGTGGAGTCAATAAATTTCCTAATCAATCACTACATGATTCAATTATATTAAAAAATGATAAACAGCTATTACTAAATCAAATGCTTAATATAATAGCAAAATAAATTTTATGCCTTCATTATTTGAACCAAATATTTCTACTGAAATCATTAGTAGAATTGAAAAATTGTCTCCACAATCAAAAGCACTTTGGGGTAAAATGAATGTGGCTCAAATGCTTCACCATACAAGCATGGCTTTAGGCACAGCAACCGGCGATGTAGTATTAAAACCACCTTTTATTTTTAAAATAATTGCTCCGTTAATTAAGAAAAAAGTAATGGAACAAAAGCCTTATAATGAAGGTTTGCCAACAGCTAAAGAGTTTATTATAAAAGATGACAGAAATTTTGATGAAGAAAAAAAGGAACTGATACAACGCATCAATAAATTTATTTCTAATGGCGAAAAAGTTGTTGATGGTTTAAGACACCCAGCATTTGGAAAACTTTCTTCATACGAATGGGGCTATAGCCAATGGAAACATTTCGATCATCATCTTCGACAATTTGGAGTATAAGCTAAATAAAATAATCCATTTCTTTTGTCGGTTTTGTTTTACAATTTCATATCTTCATGGCAATTAACTTTTTATTGCTTAGAAAATATATTCCATGACAAATTTATCTAACTCAGTTGTTGCCGTCATTCTTGGTGGTGGTGCAGGTTCTAGATTATATCCATTAACAGCTACAAGAAGTAAACCAGCAGTGCCTATTGCAGGAAAATATCGTTTGGTAGATATTCCAATAAGTAATTGTATGAACAGCAATATTAATAGAATGTTTGTTCTTACTCAGTTCAATTCGGCTTCATTAAATAAACATATTAAAAATACTTATCATTTTAGTGCATTCAGTACTGGATTTGTCGACATATTAGCTGCTGAGCAAACCCCTGATAATTCTGGTTGGTATCAAGGAACTGCAGATGCAGTTAGGCAATCTTTGCGTCATATTTCTACTCTAGATTTTGACTATGTTTTAATACTCAGTGGCGATCAATTATACCAAATGAATTTTGCACAAATGCTCGATTCACATAAAGCCAATCAATCAGATATTTCAATTGCAACCATACCGGTTAATGAACATGATGCTACTGAATTTGGAATTTTAAAAACCGATGAAAAAAATAGGATCTCTTCATTTATTGAAAAACCTAATAAAGATGTTTTAAAAGAATGGGCAAGCGATACAGGTGCAGAAATGTTGCAGCAAAAAAAGCCTTATTTAGCTTCAATGGGTATTTATATTTTCAATAAAAATATTCTTAAAGAATTGTTGCTACAAAAGCACCCCGATGCTACTGATTTTGGTAAAGAAATTATTCCAAGTTCAATAGAAAACTATAGAGTGAATAGTTATCAATATAATGGCTATTGGACAGATATAGGAAATATTGCATCTTTTTATGAAGCTAACCTAGAACTCACTTCAGATTTACCCAACTTCAATTTATTCGATAATTCTAATACCATTTATACCAGAGCCAGAATGCTACCTCCAGGAAAAATTAGCGGTACTACATTAGAAAAAACTCTAATAGCTGAAGGCTCAATCATTAACGCTAGTAGATTAGATCAGTGTGTTGTGGGTATTCGTTCTAGAATAGGACATGGAACAACCATCAATAGTTGTTATATTATGGGTAACGATTATTACGAAACATTAGATCAGATTGCTGCCAATAAAGCTGCAAACTTGCCCTTAATGGGTATTGGCGAACGCTGCTTTATTAAAAATGCTATTATTGATAAAAACTGTAGAATTGGAAATGATGTTAGAATTAATGGAGGCACTCATTTAGAAAACATAGATAATGATATGCTCACCGTAAAAGAAGGAATTATTGTTGTAAAGAAAGGTGCTGTAATTCCGAATGGATTTGTGATTTAGTTAAGAGTTATGAGTTTAGAGTTATGAGTTGATGATTAAGAATGAATTTTAACCAACAACTATATGCTATTCACTATTAACTATCAACTAATTAAACCGCTGCTTCATACTCATTAAAAAACCAATTACCATTATTACAATTCCCATCCAAAGAATATTAATCATTGGAAATTCGTAAACTTTTAGTGTAACCAATTCAGTTACTTGTTTACTTTCTTTAACAGCAATTTCAAATTTATTTTTTTCAGGATCAATAAGTTTATTAAAATTAACCACTAAAGATTGTGCAATTAAAGTATCTGGAATCATAATAGGAGTTGTACCTATTAAAGCTACTTTAGGATTCATTTCATAGCGATTTCCTTCTTTGCTGATTACATCAATCTTTAATAACAAACCAGCATCTGCTTTTGGTTCTACTTTTTTAATGGTTGCAATATCTCTAACAACATCCTTCAAAACCATTCTTCCATTGCCATAAAAAATGGTATCTCCTAAAGTGATTTCTTGATTTACAAATTTTGCAGAATCGTCAATGGTATTTTCAATAAATGAAGAAATGTAAATAAAAATGTCCTTATTCCAATAATGTTTTTTATCTGGATTAAAACTATATCCATCTTGCCCTTTATTTGCCTTTAATGCATTTGGATGCAAGTAAAAAACTTCTTTGGATTTTTTATCTTCAAACTTTATATCAAATATTTTTTGTTTACCTAATGGGTCTAAATAGTTTTTCTCATAAGTAACATGATAATTACTACGAGCCATATCGGTTCTTACTCCTTTAAATAAAGTAATATTTTCAGCAGGGTCTTCTTGCTTATTTTTTTTGAAAACGGCAATACCTGTAGTGTTCCAACTTAAAACAGTCTTCTTTGAAGAAGAGATTAAAACACCCACCAATACTAAACCAAACCCAACATGAGCAATAGATGCACCTGCAGATTTTAATTTGCCATTTAACCCAACATAAATGTATGCAGCATTAGCAATTACAGTGTACACAGATGAGAATATAGCTAGGTGAATTGCAGTTAAAAAACCTATTCCAAACTTGTAATAATTAATATCTCCAAAATAACTGATACAAAAACTAATAACTAATGAAATGACTAAAGGCCAAGCTATTTTTTTATAAAATGCTTTTGAATCTGTGTTTTTATATTTTAAATATTGTGCAAACCCAGTTAGCAAGCCAATAATAATAGCTACAAATATTTGAATCTGATTGTGTGCAAATTCTGGTTCTTCTGGTGGTGCTATATTGGTTCCAAAAATTTTATTATAAACAGGAGTAGATGTTTTTGCAATGATGATGGCAGCAGATAAAAACAATACTAATGAACCAATAAACATCCAAAACTCTCTGCTATAAGTGGCTTCTTCTTTTTGAATGCTTGGAATTGATTTATATCTTTTAAAATATAAAAACATTAATGGCAAAAAGAAAACTAACACAAACAATAATAATTGTAAGGTCATGTCTGCACCTGTAAATGCATGTACTGATGTATCACCAAGAATTCCACTTCTAGTTAAAAATGTAGAATAAAGAATTAATGTAAAACTAATGATGTAAAAAAAGTAAGTAGCCCTTAAAGAGTACCCTGTGTTTTTATAAATAACATTAGTATGTAATCCTGCAACTAATGTTATCCAAGGTACTAAAGATGCATTCTCTACAGGATCCCATGCCCAGTAACCACCAAACGATAAGCTTTCATAAGCCCATGCAGCACCCATCATAATACCTAAACCTAAAACTGCAGCACTAAAACTTGTCCATGGTAAGGCAGATTTTGCCCAATCATGATCTTTATTTATTAAACCAGCATAAGCAAAACCAAAAGGAATTATAGTTGATGCAAAACCCAAGAATAATACAGGTGGATGTATGACCATCCAATAATTCTGTAACAACACATTTAAATCATTTCCTTCATAAATTTTTGGAAAATTTAAGTAATCAGGTTTTTGAAAAAGAACCGGAGCATCAAGTTCGTTTCTTAATAAGGCAAAGGGATTATTTCCTATTTTTTGTTCAAAAATATAAATACCAATAATCATGGTAGCTATACAGAATTGAGCAAAACTGATTACTGTTAAAACAGGAGCTTCATACTTTTTATTTTTCCAAATAAATATCCACCCTAAAACACTATTCCAGATTGACCAAAGTAAAAAACTACCACTTTGATCTTCCCAAATACAACTGAGTAAATATTGTTTTTCTAAAGTTCTTGATGAATGATTCCAGGCAAAGAAATATTCATGATAATGATTAGCTATTAAAAACAATAATAATCCAAATATGATAAAAATAGAAACTGCTTGTATAAAAAAACTGCTTCTTGCTATTTTAAGCCAATTGCTTGCTAAACTTACTTCTTTTTGTTTATTGGCATAAAAAAAAGAAATGGTTGCTACTAATGAAGCAACCAAACTCAATAAAGTTAAAAAATGGCCAATTGTGCCATAAATTAAGTGTTCGCCTATATATTCCATAAATTAATTAATCTTCTAAAATCTAACTTTCATTTACCATGCGTTTAGATGCTGCATCTAAATCATCTTTATACTTCGAAGGGCATTTCAACAAAATGCTTTTACATTCAAACTGATTACCCTGAATTTTACCATTCAACACCAGTCGTTCACTTTTTTCCATATCAGTTGGCTTTGCATCATGATAAATCACTTTCACCACATTGCCTAATGTATCCACAGCATTAAAAGCCAAATAGTTGGGATTTTTAACTGCATCATACTCAATAGAATTGGGTTGTAATTTCACCACTAATTTTACTGATTTGCCTTCTTTTTGCTTTGCAGATGCAATGGTTTCATAAGTTGTTAAATTGCCCATATAACTCACTAAAACTGCAATGGTAATAGCAATTGCAACCAATATGATAATTTCTGTTTTCTTCATCACTTAAAAATTAGTGCAAATGTAAAGTATTTGAATGTAGGATTTCGTTAAACTGACTATAATCATCCTCAAAACTTAATGAATCATTTACTATTTTGGAACTTATTTTTACTGAATGAAAATTGAACTGATTTCTGTAGGCAAACCACATGATAAAGAATTAAAAAATGCAATTGAGGATTTTACAGCAAGAATAAAAAAATATTTTTCTGTAGAATGGAAAATAATTCCTAATCCAAAAAATGCTGCGTCTATGAATGAAGTAGAATTGAAAAGAACAGAGTCTGAAAGCATTTTACAATTGGTACAGCCCGATGATTATTTAATTTTATTGGATGAAACTGGTAAAAATATTTCTTCCGTAGAATTAGCTAATTTTATTCAGCAAAGAGCCAATAGTAGTTGTAAGAAATTGATTTTTTTAATTGGTGGTGCTTTCGGTGTTGATGAAAAAATTAACCACCGAGCACAGTTTATATGGAGTTTATCAAAATTAGTTTTTCCACATATGATAGTTCGATTAATTTTAGCCGAACAAGTGTATAGAGCTTGTAGTATTTTACGCAACGAAAAATATCATCATATTTAATTTAAATTCATGTTTACTGTAACGACTGCTATTTTAGCCATTACTTGTATTGTTTCATTTATTAGTTTTTCGAATCAAAAATTAATGGATGATTTAATTTTTTATCCTCCAGCTATTACTCATCACAACCAATGGTATAGATTTATTACTTGTGGATTTATTCATGCCGATATTATGCATTTGGCTTTTAATATGTATTCATTTTACATGTTTGGCAATGCCATTGAAACAGCATGTATAGAAATTTATGGTCAATATGGTGCTACTGTGTATTTATTACTTTACATAACATCATTAATTGCTTGTTTGTTACCTACATATTTTAAGAATAAAGAAAATTATCATTATAAAAGTTTAGGAGCATCAGGTGCTGTAAGTGCAATTGTTTTTGCATTTATTTTTTTAGCCCCTTTACAAGGTATTGGATTAATTATAATTCCTGGTTTAAGTGCACCAGCTTTTATTTTTGGATTTATTTATTTAGGCGTATCGGCTTATTTAGCAAAAAAAGGAGGTGGAAATATTAATCATTCTGCTCACTTCTGGGGTGCAATGTACGGGGTTGCATTTTTAATTGTTACAACTATTGTTTTTACAGATTTTAATGCATGGGAAAACTTTACTACTCAGGTTTCTGCTTATTTTTCGTAGGTAATTTTTAAAATATTTTTTGTTGATGGTGTTATTTTAAATCTATCATCAATTCTCATTCCTACTACCCAAATTATTTTTTTGTTAGACTCTAATACCCAAACTCTTTCTTTTTGTATTTGAGATAATTTTTGATTGATAAAAAACCTACTCAGCTTTTGTTTTTTACGCATGCCTAATGGATAAAAATAATCTCCTGTTTTCCATCTTCTTAACAATAAAGGAAATTTAATATGCTGAGCATCTAAAGTAATAATATCTGTTGTTGTAGATAGATTAAAGCTAGTACTCATTTCAAATTTTTCAAGCCTCAGCTTACCCTGTTCAAATATAATAAGTTTATCATTTTCTTGAATGAGATGAAATGCATTTGTAGGTTCAGATAAAGCTGAAACTATAAGCCAGTTTCTATTTTTTAAAATTCGATGTGTTGATGAATTAATATGAGCAGCAGTATATGCATCTAACAACTTAATAATTTCACTAACTTGATGAGTAGTGAAATTAAACTCTTTAAAAATCTCCCAAATAATTGTATTTAATGGTTGAGATTTTTTTAGTGAAAGAATAGAAAGATGATACTCCTCTCCAACTTTTTTGAGTAATGTTCTTTTTAAAGTGAGTATAGCTTTTTGATATAGAAATGCTACATCATTGAAACGTTGAATATTATTTTGAACATTTTGTTCAAACTGAGGAAATTGTTCTTCAATTAATGGAAGTATTTGATTTCTGAAACTGTTTCTTGTGTATTTATTCAAAGCATTACTTGAATCTTCTACCCATTGCAAACCCTTATTGGTAGCATACTCTAGCAATTCTTTTTTGCTAAATGACAATAAAGGTCGAATGATTTTTCTTTCTTTATCAAATATATCAATACCTGTTAAACCTTCTACTCCTGTTCCTCTACAAAAATTAATGAATGTAGTTTCTATATTATCATTCAAATGATGTGCAGTAACTATATAAGTTGTCACATGGTTATGTTCATGTTGAAGTTCCCTAAACCAATTATACCTTAAATTTCTTGCAGCCACTTGAATGGATAATTTATTTTCAGCTGCATAGATTTCGGTGCTAAATGATTTTACATAAATTTCAACTTCATAATTTGCAGCTAATGTTCTTACAAAATTTTCATCTCTTACACTTTCGTCATTTCTCAATTGAAAATTACAATGGGCTATACAAAATGGAATTTTAAGTTGATGTATTAAATCAACCATCACCACACTATCAATACCTCCACTTACAGCAAGAATTAATTTAAATTCTTTTGGAAGAAAGCTAGCAAATTGTTTTTGAAATAAATCTTTAAAATGGTTGAACAAAATAACTGTTTTATAGTTCTGCTAAAAATTTCATCGTATCAATTCCATCTGCATAATCTGTCAAACTTGGTATTTGTGCAGTACCAAATGGCGTATAATTTTTTCCTACTACACATTGAATATCATCATTATTTTCTATTAGTGTTTTTACGTCCTCAATATTTTTATAATAACTATAATGAACCTGACTAATAGCCGAAAAAATAGAGTCATTTTGAGAGAGAATTACACTTCCATCAGTCATATAAAACTTACTATTCATCATTAACATAGCCAATTGATAATCGTAATTGTGTTTGTATTTATGAAAGTCTAAAAAATATTCATAAGTTTTAAGTTCTTGCAATAAAGGAATGAAATCATAGTTTTCAGGTACATAAAGATGTGTTACGTTTCTACAACCTTGACCAAAATACAGTTGAATATCTTTTGCTAGGTTTTTTAATTCTTCTTGTGTTTCATTTCCATTTATTACAGCTACTGAAGTTCTATTCCTGCGAATGATGTTAGGATATTTTCCAAAATACAAATCAAAATATCTGCTGCTGTTATTGCTACCAGTTGCAATATAGGCATCACAGTTTTTAAGTGTTTGTGCAAAATTGATTTGAGGTGTTAATCTCTCATCCCATTCTATGAGCTTTTCAACAATATGCTTGATAAGTACTTCATCTTTTGAAGAGGGTTTTATTAATATTTTATGTCCACTCATAAAAACACATAAAAAATCATGAAAGCCCACTAAGGGAATATTTCCTGCCATTACAACCCCTACTGTTTTCTTATTAAAATTATTTGCAATTGAATAGGCTTGTACCCAACTCTCTAATTTCTTTTTATCTAAAAATGCTGTACAAATATTTTGAATAGATAGTTCAATAAATTCTGGTATAAACCAAGCATTAGCATATTGTGCTTCTTGCTTAACATTTATCCAATTTTCATCTGTGGATAACAAATAATTTTTAAGTTTATCTAAAATATTTATTCTTTCTTCAATATTCATTTAATAATTTCTTTACTTTTAACTCGTTATTTAATTAAACTTTAAACAAAAATATACTATGGCTATTAAAATAACAGACGAATGTATTAATTGTGGAGCTTGTGAGCCTGAATGTCCTAATAATGCAATTTATGAAGGTGGCGTACAATGGGCAATTTCTGATGGAACATCTATTAAAGGAAGTTTTACTTTAATGGATGGTTCAACTATTGATGCTGATGCAAAAAATGCTCCAATTGCAGATGATGTGTATTATATTGTACCCAATAAATGTACAGAATGTCAAGGATTTCATGAAGAACCACAATGTGCAAGTGTTTGCCCAGTTGATTGTTGCGTTCCTGATGAAGCTTATGTTGAAACTGTAGAGGAACTTATTGCTAAAAAAGATAAAATGCATTTAGCGTAATTGCATATCGCTTATTTTTTCGAGAACAAAATATACGGCCGGGCAAAAACTTGAATTTTTTAAAGTAATGTTCGGCCTTTTTAATAATACGTCTTCGTCGGTATAAGGAAACCTTCTGCAATCTGAGGGTCTAACCTCATAAATGCTGCAATAATTATCGCTTCCTAGAAATACACATGGCTGTTTTTTTCCTACATAATCGCCATCTTCATCTAAATTTAAATAGGTATCAATAAAAACACTTTCTTTTAATTTCAAGTGTTTACTAATTCTTTTTATATCGGTAGTTTTAAATCTGGGAGAATAGTTTTTACAACAAGCAGCACATTCTAAACAATCAATTTTACTAAATGCTTCATCATGCAGTTGTGGCAATTGTTTAATTGTCTTAGCCTGATGTATCGTTTTTAACAATCTTTTATACTCTTTTTGCTTGTTGGCACTATCAATTTGCCAATTTTCTAATTTAGGCTCTCCCATGATGCAAAATAACAACATATCACAGCTTTTAATCAAAAAGTACAACTGTAATAATTTTAGTCAATAAATATCAAACCTATTGAATAATAAAGTAGTTACTTCAACGTTATTAATGTTTAGTGGGAAAAATATATCTACTAAGAAGAGAAATCCACATTGAACTTATTTTAAATGAACTAACTAAAATAGTTTAATAAATTTGGAACGACTTTGAACAGCTCAGCATGATTGATAAAAAAATGCAAAAAACTAAACTGTATATTACCATATTATTTTCTACGCTGTTTTTCAGTTGTGTTCCCAGCCGACAGGTTGATGTACCTATAAAATTTCAACCCATACAACCAAGAATTGAAACAGCTCCTAAACAAGTAGAAACTGATGTTATGATTCCTTTTACAAGAGAATTATACAACAGACTTAGAGCAGCTAATCAGGATATTAGAAAACTTCAATTTTTCGTTGACCAAACCATTATTCTAAGCAGAGGTACTAGTCAGGATAAATTATATATCGATCAAGGTAAATTGGTTAACCAATCTGGTATGAATGAAAATAAAATTGAACTACCAGCTTTAACTCCTGGAGTAGTTGAACTTATTGAACCAGATGGCATGAGGGTTTCATTTGAAAGTGCTAATAACAATATTAAATTCATCAACAATAAATATTCTCCTGAGTTTTTCATTTTTTCTGGAAATAATTGGGAAAATGGCACTGCAGAAATTGATTATAAAGGAACAACTTATAGAGCTAGTTGTGCAACTTGTTCAAGTGTAGCTGAAGCTAAATTAGTGGTTCGACAAAAAGATATTATGGCAGGTGATACCAAATCTTACATCATAGGTGGTAGAACTATACATTAAGTAACTGGGTTTTCTGACAAAAAAGAGAGTCTTGCTTTTGCAAGACTTTTTTATTTACTAAAAAAGATAATATTAAACACCTAGCTTATTAATTACTAAACTCAAAAATATGCTTAAGTAGCTTTGCAATATTACTTAAGTAATCAATAAAAATTATGTCAAACATATTAATAATAGGTGCTTCAAGTGGAATTGGTGAACAATTAACTAAACAATTGGCTCAAAATGGTGAACAAGTTTTTGCAACTTACAACACAACAACCCCAACCTTTCAACACCCAAGTGTTCATTATTTTCCATTAAATGTTTTAGATGAAAACCTTGAGTTATCATTTATTCCTGAAAATGTTCAAAGTGTAATTTTTTGCCCTGGTTCTATCAATCTAAAGCCATTTGACAGAATTAAACCAATCGATTTTGTTGAAGATTATCAGTTACAAGTGGTTGGGGCAATTAAAGTAATACAGCAGGTTTTACCAAAACTAAAGACCACATCAAATGCTTCAATTGTATTATTCTCAACTATTGCAGTACAAACAGGTTTACCATTTCATACTCAAGTTGCAGCATCAAAAGGTGCCATTGAGGGTTTAACAAAAGCATTAGCTGCCGAATATGCTCCAAAAATTAGAGTAAATGCAATTGCACCTTCTTTAACCCAAACCACATTAGCCCGTTCACTAGTAAATACAGAACAAAAAATAGAAGCCAATGCACAAAGACACCCTTTAAAAAGAATTGGACAAGCACATGATATTGCAAACATGGCTGAATTTTTAATTTCAGAAAAAGCGAGTTGGATAACAGGGCAAATTTTTCATGTAGATGGTGGAATGTCTACAATTAAACTTTAATTGATGAAAACATTTTTAACTGCACGTTGGGAAAATTTAGTTATGGCCAACTATGAGGTTCCTGCAGAAGTTTTGCAACCTTATTTACCAAATGGTATTGAATTAGATTTTTTTGAAGGAAAAGCATTCGTGAGTCTTGTTGGATTTATGTTTAAAAATACCAAACTGTTTAAAATACCTATTCCATATTTCGGAACTTTTGAAGAAGTTAATTTGAGGTTTTATGTAAAAAGAATTCATAATAATGAAATTAAAAGAGGTGTAGTATTTATTAATGAAACTGTACCATACAAACCTGTAGCATGGTTAGCCAATAAATTGTATCAAGAAAATTATGTAGCTATTCCTACCAAAAGTAAAATTGAAATGTTTGCTGAAACCAAAGAACTAAACTATTCGTGGAAAATAAAAAACAGATGGAATCAAATTCAGGTTAAAGCATACATTGAGGCTAAAACAATGATGAGGAATAGTATTGAAGAGTTCATATTTGAACATTATTATGGCTACACAAAATATAATTCTCAATCACAAGAGTATAAAGTAAATCACCCATCTTGGCAAACCAACCCAATATTTGATTACACAATTGACTGTGATTTTAGTTTGATGTATGGAAAGGAATTTGAATTTCTAAATACTTCAATACCTCATTCAGTATTATTAGCTGAAGGCTCAGCAGTTAGTATAGATTGGAAAAGAAAAACATTCTAAAAATATTTATTCTGTTATAGAAAACAGATTTTGAATAGTTTTTGTATATAATTATTAAAAAATTCAATTCCCAAAATTGAAATATAGAATTGAAGATTTTTTTAATATGAAGCTAGATTTTACTTCTATTCCATATTTAAATATTAAGCAGAATTTCTGCTTGCATTAATATTTCCAAATAAAGAACGAGTAACTAATTTTTCGTACACAGCAATTTCATCTTTATTTTTCTCTTTGTTTTTTTCTAATTCCTGAATTTTCTTCAAAGCATATTGCTGTATGGTTAGTAATGGTAACACTATTGATTCTCTAATTGCAATTGAAGCTTTTGCAGCAGGTTCGTTTTCCATCAACACTTTAAAATTAGAAAGTTTTAATAAAAGACTTTGTGTTGTTACATATTCGGTATAAATAATGTTCCAAAATTCACCAAACTCTTTATCATCTGCCATATACTTTGTTAAATCGAAGAAGGATTTTGATAGAGCCATCATACTATTATCTATAAGTGTTTTAAAGAAATTTGAATTCTTATACAGTTTTTTTACTTTATTAAATTCACCATTGTCTTCATAAAATTTCAAAGCAGTTCCCACACCAAAAAAACCTGGCACATTTTGTTTAAGCTGACTCCAAGAGCCTACAAAAGGAATGGCTCTTAAATCACTAAAGTTGAGTTGTTTTGATTTTCCTCGTTTTGAAGGTCGACTGCCAATATTGGTTTTAGCATAGTATTTTAAAGTACTCATTCTTTCTAAATAAGGAATGAACTTAGGATGATTTTTAAAACTTGTATATGCTGTGTAACTCAATACAGCCAAGTGGTCTAAGAGTTCAATTTCTTCTGAACTCAAACTCAACTGTGTTGCATGCAATCTATTATAAATTCCAGAACTAATTAATTGTTCAATATTAAATTGAGAAGAATCTAAGGTTCCAAAATTAGAGCTAATGGTTTGTCCTTGTATAGTTAACTGTACTTCTTTAGCCTCAATAGTTGGACCTAAAGATGCATAAAATTGATGCGTTTTACCACCACCACGTGCAGGAGGCCCTCCTCTTCCATCAAAGAAGATTACAGTAATATTATACTTTCTAGATATTTCAGTTAATCGTTCTTTTGCCCTAAATATGGCCCAATTTGCCATTAAATAACCTCCATCTTTTGTACCATCAGAAAATCCTAACATAATGGTTTGTTTGTGATTTCTATTCTTTAAATGATTTTGATAATTAGTGTTAGTATACAATTCTTCCATAATTAAATGAGCGTGTTCTAAATCTGCTACAGTTTCAAAAAGTGGACAAATATCTAATGGCAACTCATTTTCAAAAGCTACTAGTTTAAGCATTGCAAATAATTGCATTACCTGTAATGAAGAATGTGTATTACTGATGATATATCTATGAATTGATTTTGGGCCATTTGAAAGTTGTATTTCTTTTATGGCTTTAATGGTTTTTATGGTTTTAATAACATCTTCATCTTTAAATGTAGCTTCTGAAATTCTTCCTTTAATTGTAGAAAGTGCAATAAATTGTTCTTTCACTGAAAGTTGCTGATAATTTTTTGGGAAGATGTTGTTTTTGCTATTGCAATATTGCAATACAATTTTGTCAAAAACTTTATCATGAATACTGCTATCTTGTCGAATATCTAAAATAGCAAAATGATATCCGAATAAATGAATTTTATTGATTAAACTATTAATTTCACTTACGTATAAAGACTGATGTTCTTTAACAATAATAGCTTTAATATCTTCTAATTCCTGAATAAAATCATTTAATAACAAAGTACTGGTATTTACTGTAATGGTACTGCTATACAATTTGGTTTCGAGTATTGTTATTCTTTCTTCAACGCCTTTAAAAGTAAGCTTTCTCTTAAGTTTTCGAATATCACGATAATAGTTTTTTAAAATGGTTTGTTTTAATCTATAGGCAACTTTTAAAGTAATTGCTGGTGTAACAAAAGGGTTGCCATCTCTATCACCACCTGGCCAAAATCCAATATTTATAATATCATTATGTATTGGCTCATGATGAAATATATTCTGTTGAATATAATCATAAATATTTCCATAAGCATAATAAAAAACATTTTCTAAATACCAAATCAAGCTCACAGCTTCATCGTATGGTGTGGGCTTATTTTGCTTAAAAAATGGTGTTTTCCCCAGCTGAGCTAACAAGTCATTTATAGCTAGTAAATCGTTTTGTTTTATAGCTAAGGTTAAATCAGTAATAATACCTAAAACACTTCCAGGATAAAATTGTGTAGGATGTGCTGTTAAAACAATTCTTACTTTAAATTCTTCTAAATATTTTTTTAAGATTGCTAATTTATTTTCTGCTTTTGCGGACTCTTTTAATCCTCTTAAAGTGCCTATACCCTCCATATGATTTACAATGGGGAAAGCTGCATCTTCAATAGCATCGAAAAGCACAACTTGCCGTTCTATATATTGAATAAATTGAAAGAGTAGATTAACTCGACTAGTCTTTTTCCGTCCTGACTGATATTTTTTAAAAAAGGTATCTACAATAGCTGTTGGATTTTCTCCTTCTTCAAAGCCCTGTTTACAAGTTTCATGAAACAATGGTAATAATACTCCTGTTTTATTTACTGTATCAAAAGGCAAAGTCATAAAAATGCTATTATATATCTGATACTTTGCTAAAACATTTTGATTGAATCGGATTAATTTAGGTTGTAATGACATATTTATTAAGTAGAAGTCTGAAAATACATCATTAATAATTAAAGTGAAAATTTTGTGGTGGAAGAAATTAAAATAGCCACAATAAAGTGGCTATTTTTTGTGGACCTGAGGAGAATCGAACTCCTGTCCAAACATATTTACCATAAGGTTTCTACACGTTTATTTCTTTATTGATTGTTAGGAAAAAGCAGGAAAAGAACAAACCAACTTTAACCTTAGCTGAATAATCTTTTGTAATAATCACAGCCTTTTATTACAGCATCTTGAATTTGTTTTGAGTCGGCGGGAGAACTTGGTATCAAGAAAACCTGTTCTGCGGCCCAAATGACTAGCTAATCACTGATTAGGCAGCCATGGCATACGAAGTATTGCCAGTTAAATTGTGAGTATTCAGATTAACGTGTTAATTACACAACACACGACGTGCTTATACTTACCGCAACCTATGCTGTCGAAACCAGTACAGGCCCAAATTGTAAGTCAATCTGCAAATTTACAACTTCTATTTTCTTTTTGAATTTCTTTTTTTGCTTTTATATCTGGCTATAATATCTAATACCTGATTATTCTGTAAAATGTGAGGATGCATTTCTATTAGAATTTTTAAGAATTTGTGGTCAATTTCCATGGCATTCTCTAATTGAATTAATGCTTCTTTAGTTTTATTTTGTGCAAAAAGTGTTGCAGTGTATAAAAATAATATTAATGGCTTTCTATTGGTTTGGTGCAAGGCAACAATGCATCTTTCATTAGCTTGTTCTAGCATATTTGCCTTGAGCATACACCTTATTAAAGCTGCCCATCCACTTACATTGGTTGGTCTGTGTAATACAACAGAACCAAAATAAGTAATGGCTTCTTTAAATAAATTTAATTGCATTTTACATTCGCCCATAGCAAGATTAAATTCTTTACTATGTCTATTTAATCTTAATGCGTCTTCTAAATGTTTAACTGCTTTTTGCCACTGACCATCTAACATATAAGTATTGGCTACTTTATAGTGCAGTCGGGCATCTTCATTATTTAAATGCACAGCTTTTTTATAATTGAACCGAGCTTGTGCTGTATTTCTCATTTTATGATAACAATGACCTAAGGCTTCATAAATAACATCTTCTGGTCTGCTTAATTCTAATACTTTTTCTAATACTTCAATAGCTTCTTTGTACTTTTTAAGTCGTAAATAAGCATCTCCCATATTACGATATGCATAATCGAATTTTTCTTCAATTACAACTGCATATTGATAAGCATCAATAGCCTTTTCGTATAATTTTAAACCTTGAAATGCAGTACCCAAGTTAAACCAAGCAATTTCATTGTAAGGAGATTCATTAATTATTTTTTGATGCAAGATTATACTCTCATCATATCTACCAGTAAAATCTGTCCAAAAACAAATTTTATATAAAGCCTCTTCATTATTAGGTTCTACTTCTAATACTTTTGTTAAACAATCGAACACTTTATCAAACTCTTCGTAATCATCATAAACGTCTGCTAAATCAAACAGTAAATCTACTTTTTCATCGCCTTCAAAATATTCTAAAGCAGTTTGCAATAATTCTACAGCTTCTGGCTGTCGGTCTAAAGCCAACAAAGCATCTGTTTTGAGTATATAAAAGCTAATGTTCATGCCATCATATATAGCAGCAGTATCTAGTAAATCAAGAGCCTCTAAATATTTTTTTGTGGATATTAATAAATCTGCCTTTCTAAACATTAGTTCGGCAGAATAAGGATATTGTTCTAAACCAATTTCAGCAGCAATAATGGCTTCTTGATGATTTTCTTTTTCATCAAAGTGATCAATGATTAGTATAAAAGACTCTTCATCTAAAAAGCGATGCTTACGACCAGTTCTAAGATTATGATAATCAATTAGTATCTGATTTAACTCCCCTTTCCCTTCGTGGTATGGTTGTTGCTTCATAAAAATTGGTTAATTAAATATAGGGATGTTAATAAATAAAAACAGAAATCTGCACAACTTTTTTATATTAAAAATCGTTTGTGAATAAGATTTATTTTGTTAATTATATGTAAAACGTTTAATTTTGTACATCATGATTTTTAAAGCACATATAAAAAGAGGATTAGCACTTACCGTTTTTACGATGGTAATGCCTTTTGCCTTTGCGTCTTTAAGTATATCAGGCACTGTTGATGAAACTGCTAAAAGCAACAGATTTTCATTAAAAAATATTAGTAAATATTCTCAAAAAAGTTTTTCTATGTCTTTATTGAGAAGCAATTTACAACAAAAGGGTACTTTTAGTTTGAAAAGTTCCTCATTAAACGGAGATTTTAATTCTTACATTCAAATTTATGATGGTAATACAACTTATGTAATGCCATACAAACTAAAGATTAAGGCTCCTAAGTTTAAAACTCCTTCTCCAAATAATTAGTTTAGTATTCTGTATCCTGAGGTAGGCACATTAAATTTTGAGCTGGGAACTGGGCTTAAATCTATTTTGGTTGCAACGTATTTCACTTTAGCATTTCCTTCTTCTGATTCATATTCTAATACCAATCCAGGTATATCTTTCAAATTATATTCATAATCTCTAACAGATGGAACAAAAGCTGTAGTATAAAATACTTGGGTAACAGATCCATTTTTTAAAGTGATAGTGGCTTTTTTACACTCATAGCCCAATATTATTCTTGTATCACTAAAAAAAGTAACAACAGCAGAATCAAACTTTTTGTTTTTTTCTATCCATTGAGATTTAGTAAGTTTTGTGATTAATTTATTATTGCCAATTTCTCTTAACACAACAGCATTTCCTGATGCTTTATCGTATAAAACTGTTTGAGAAAAAGAAGAACTCATTAAATCTGTTCTGGCATCATTACCTTTTATGTAAACAATTTTACGGGCTGACTCTAAAAAATTATTTTGAGTATTTAAAGTATCTGTAATAACATCGTAGCTAATAGTACATTCTGCTACCACTCGTTGTTGAGCATTGCTAAAAAAACTACATAAAGTAAATATTGTAACTAATAACCCTTTCATTTTAATACTTTAAGTAATGGATGATAATATCATGCCAATATCTAATCATTTAGTTCTTACGAGCATATTTTAACCAATTGTTGATAGACTTACAACTAGTGAACTCACTATCAATTGTAATATAGTAAGTAGGAATATGTTCTGCAAACCACTTTTCTAATTGTAATTGTTTCTTTTCTTCAATTGCTCTTTGAGAGAGTCTGTTGTAATCGTCTTTAATATTTTCACGATGAGGGTCTGTTCTGCTTGCAAAATAAATGATTCTCACTTTCTTGGTTCCTCTTTCATCTGTGTAAACCTGTGGTTTAGAATATTCACCAGGATTTAAGTTTTTTAATAACATTACCATTTCTTTATCTAACTGATCAATGGTTATTAATCCACTTCCATCACGACCACCAATTTGGCCACCATTATTTTTATTGGCTTCATCATCATTGTATTTGTTCAAAGCATAACCAAAATCCATTTCTTTTCTCACCAATCTTTCTCTAACAGTATCTAGTTCGTTCACTACTATTTTAATTTCTTCATTGGTAATAGGAGGAATTTTTAATATATGACGAACTACAGCATCATCTCCTGAACGAGAAACTAATTGAATGATATGATAACCAAACTTTGATTTTATAACATTTGAAGTTTGACCTTCTTTTAATCTATAACAGGTTGATAAAAATGTTGGATCCCAAAATTTATCGTTTCTGTTTACTGTATATTGCCCTCCACTTTCTTTACTTCCAGGATCATCGGTATAAATTTTTGCTAATTGATCAAATCTTTTTGAACCATTTTCGATTTGTCGTTTATACTCGTACAATTGTTTAATAACATACTCATCAACACTTTTATTTGCTTTAGGAGTCATGATGATTTGTTTCAATTCTAACTCACTCTCATAGAATGCCAAACTATCTTTGGGAATTTTTTCGTAAAAAGCCCTTACTTCATTAGGAGTAATTTTTATATTGTCTACAATTTTAGCCCTCATTAGATCGGCAAGTTTTCTTTCTTTAAATACCTGTCTAAAATCTTCTTTAATTTGATACACCGTTTTACCTGCAACATCTTCAAGAATTTGTTGAGAACCATATTCACGTATAAAACCTCTAATTTGATTATCTAAAGAAGCTTCAATTTCATCTTCACTCACTAATAAAGAATCTTTTTCTGCTTGTAAAACCAAGGCTTTTTGTATAAGCTGACCCTCTAAAAAAGCACATTCTGGATTTGGGGGCAAACTAGCTTCTTGCCCTTGACGTCTATAATCACTAATTGCATTTGCAATATCTGACTTTAAAATAATTTTATTACCTACCTGAGCTATAATTTTATCTGCAACAACTTTTTGTGGTTGAGCCATTACTATAACTGTACTACAAATTCCAATAAAAGTAAAAATCTTTTTCATCATTTAAAAAATAGGTGGTAAAAATAGCTGTAAACAAAGTTTAAATAAAAGTATATCTGGTTTTTAACAAAATAATGATAAATGCAATTAACAAGTTCATTAATTTGCTTACTCGTATATTTTAAATAGTTTTGCACATTATTAGCTAATTAGCATTTTAAATATAAAAAATGAACAAATTACTTCTTTTATTTCTTTTCCCAATTGTTGGTTATACCCAACAAGGATTTACGGTTAAAGGCAATTTTACTAATTTAAAAGATAGCACCTTAGTTTTTATAACAGATGCTCAAGGCACTACCCTAGCTCAGGATTATGCTTTAAATGGAAAATTTAGTTTGGAAGGTAAAACTGAGCATACATCTTACTTTCAGGTAAATGTTATTGGCACACCAGATGTGTATGAACTTTTTATGGGAAACGATAAAGTTACCCTTACTGGTAATATGAATGAATTTAAAAAAGCAATAGCTACAGGATCAAAATCTCAAACAGAATTTGCAAGTTTTTTAACCTCATTTCTTCCGCAAAATGAAAAAATAACTAAACTGATTGCTGTTATCAATGCTGAATCGAATAGTACAAAGAGAGACTCTTTAATGAAGCAGTTTGAAGCTTTAAAGACTGGAATCAAAAATCAAGTTAACCAATTTATTGCTACAAAACCTAATTCAGTTGTCAGTTCTTTTTTATTGTTTCAATTTAGTCAGCTTTTGGGTGATGATAAAATATTAGAACAAAAATATAATACCCTAAAAGCTGAAGCAACTAAAGGCTTATTTGCTAACATGATTGTACAAAAAATTGAACAATCAAAGCAATTACCAGTTGGTGCTATTGGTTCTGAAGCTAAAGATTTTACTCAAGCTGATCCAAACAATAAAAACATTTCTTTATCATCATTTAAAGGCAAGTACGTATTATTAGATTTTTGGGCTAGTTGGTGCGGACCTTGTAGAAAGGAAAATCCAAATGTAGTAGCAGCATACAACAAGTTTAAAAATAAAAATTTCACTATACTTGGCATTTCATTAGATTCTCAAAAACCTAATTGGCTACAAGCTATTAAAGACGATAACCTAACTTGGAGTCATGTAAGTGATTTAAAAGGTTGGCAGAATTCAGTAGCTCAGATGTATAAAGTAACAGGCATTCCTCAAAACTTTTTAGTTGATCCTACCGGAAAAATTATTGCTTCTAATTTAAGAGGAGAAGAATTGGAGAGAAAGTTAGAAGAAGTGTTGAATTAATTATGAATTAAGAGTTAAGAATTAAGAATTACCATTCATAACTTATAATTCATAACTCATAACTACAAAGCAATGGCAGTTTTACACAACAGAATTGATGCTTCAATTCTTAAACAAAGATTATTAGAGGAAACTGAACCTCGTACCACCATTAGTTTTTACAACTATTTTCAAATTGTAAACCCACAAGAATTTAGAGATTTTCTCTATAAAAATTTATACGAACTAAAAGTATTTGGTAGAATTTATGTGGCAACAGAAGGCATCAATGCCCAAATCAGTGTGCCTGAGAGTAATTTTGAAGCTCTTAAAACATTTCTTTATTCTATACCCGAACTTAATGGTATTCGATTAAATATTGCTGTGGATGATGACAATAAAAGCTTTTGGGTATTGAAGGTAAAAGTTCGAGAACAAATTGTTGCTGATGCAATTAATGACCCCAACTTTAATATGTATCAAAAAGGCAAGTATGTGAATGCTGAGCAAATGAACCAAATGCTGGAAGACGAAAACACAATAGTTATAGACATGCGTAACCATTACGAATACGAAGTGGGGCATTTTGTAAAAGCTATTGAAGTACCTAGCGATACTTTTAGAGAACAACTACCAATGGCAGTGGATATGATGAAAGGCCATGAAGATAAAAACATCATTATGTATTGCACAGGTGGTATTCGTTGCGAAAAAGCCAGTGCATTTATGTTACATAAAGGATTTCAAAATGTGTTTCATTTAGAAGGTGGCATTATTAATTATGCACGACAAGCCAAAGAAAAAAATCTTCCCTCAAAATTTATTGGTAAAAATTTTGTGTTCGATAACAGACTTGGCGAAAGAATTACTGAAGATGTTATTGCAACTTGTCATCAATGTGGTAAACCTGCAGACACACATACCAACTGTTTAAATAGTGGTTGCCATTTATTATTTATACAATGTGAAAGCTGTGCTACAACTTATAATGGTTGTTGTAGTGAGGAATGTCAAACTATTTATCAATTACCAGAAGAAGAACAAAAGGAAATTAGAAAAGGCATTGATAAAGGACAAAATATTTTTAATAAGTCTCGAGTAAGAAAACCTGTTTTAGGTAGTTTGAAGAAATAATATATTTAAGCTTTCCTAATATTTTCATATAAAAATTGTTTGGAAACTAAATTAAGCTCAATTAAAACCAATTTGTAGCTCAAAATATTACTATTTTGAGCTTTATTTTTATTATATTTGAGCTAGAAATTAATTTATGGTTCAAGATATTTCAATAAGAAACAAATTTATTATTGACTTTATTATGCAGAATCCTGAATGTTCATCAAAGAAAATTCATGAAAGTATGAGTCAAGAAGTTAGTTATGCTACATTAAAAAGAGCATTATCTGAATTACAAAAAAATCAATTAATTTCAACCCTAGGTACAGGAAAATCTACAAAATATATCATTAGTAAAAGTTATCATGTACTTTATCCAATTAATAGTGATAAATACTTCTCATTAGAAATAGATGAAAGAAAAATAAATTCTACTTTCAATTTTAAGCTTCTACAAGAAACCTTATATGGAATTAATCTTTTTACAGATGATGAATTAGCATTTCTTGAAAGTTTACAAAAGAAGTTTACACAAAATATCAAAGCATTAAATAAAAATGAATATTCTAAAGAACTCGAAAGATTGGCTATTGATTTAAGTTGGAAATCATCTCAAATAGAAGGTAATACTTATTCATTATTAGAAACAGAAAGGCTTCTAAAAGATAAAGAAACAACAACTGGTAAAACAAAAGATGAAGCTACTATGATATTGAATCATAAAGCAGCACTTGATTTTATAATAGAACATCCTGAGATAATTGAGCCTTTAAAATCATCAACAATAGAAAATATTCACTCCATTCTCATTCAAGAATTGAATATTAAAAAAAATATTAGAAACTCAAGAGTGGGAATTTCTGGTACCAATTATAAACCACTAGATAACCAATTCCAAATAAAAGAAGCTTTAAATGACTTGTGTAATTTAGTTAATAAAAGGAATAATGTTTTTGAAAAAGCTTTTTTAGTACTTCTATTAATATCTTACATTCAACCATTTGCAGATGGCAATAAAAGAACAGCAAGAATTATTAGTAATGCTATTTTAATTTATAATAAACATTGTCCAATATCATTTAGAACTGTAGATTCAATCGAATATAAAAAAACAATGCTTATTTTTTATGAACAAAGTAATATTTCAGCATTTAAAAATATATTCATTAATCAATTTGAATTTGCAGTAAATACTTATTTCTAAACTGATTCTTTTTGTAAACGATTAATTAAAGATATTTGGAAGAAATAACATTGCTTTAAAAGTTCTTATAAATCTCTTTCATTTTATAGAACTTAGTTTCTGCAATTAAATCATTCATTTGTTGTTGATCAGTTTTTGAAATTCCTACAAGTTGTTCTTTTAAAATTAAATACCAAATGGTATAATATTTTTGAACATTGAAGTCAATTAACAATGAATTGAAAATGTTGAAATTGCTAATGGCTTCATTAACCTTACCCATTTTAAATAAACAAATACATTCAAATAGCCAAAACAACTCTACCAGCCCAGTAGCATTTAAGCTTACAGTTTTCTCTCTAGGCATATAATTTTGAGTCATTTGAATAATTTCATAAATCTCTTCATAAGCTCCTACCAATAACAAGTGTTCACAAATAATAAATTTTGGAAAAACTATTTTAATTTTTTCCTCATCAGTATTAATCTTACTTAAATGTTTAAGACTATCATTAATGTTTTGAATTAAAGATTTTAAATTTTCTTTTTTCAACAATATTCTAATTCCCAATAATCTTGCTTGTAAATTATGATGTAAATCTTCTACAGATTCTTTAGAGCTAATTTTTATTTCTTTTATCTTATCTCCTTTCAAGTAATCGCCAAATAAAAAAAGTGTTTTAACATAAACATCAGCACCTATATTGTTTTTATATTTTTGATACTCACTTAATCCAATTCTATATCCATCTTTATTTAAATAATCGAAAAAAGCATATCGTTCATAAAAGAATACTTGTCCGTTAGAAGACTTTGCCAAAAAAGTTCTATTACTATAAAATAATTCTAAATTATTGTAAAGCACTTCAGCCACTCTTCTACAAACGGCATGAAAATTTTGATCTAATTCTTTTCGTAAGGGAATGGTAAAAATTAATTTTACAAAATCTGTTTCATTGCTTTTTTCTTTTGAAATTTGGGCTAAATAATCTTCATAATTGTTATACCCACAATATCTCGATAAAATATTAAGGGTATGAATAGTCGCCGGCTGAGTAGTTTTAATGAACCCAAAAAATCTTCTTAAAGTTTGGTAACTAATGTATTCATTTGAGTGTTTAAGAATAGAGTCGCTCAATCTTTTACATTCATTACCATAATGTAAAGGCGAGCCATAAACTTTTTGAACTAAAACCTTAAGGTCTCTCATTTGATTCTTTGAATGCATCAAACTTACATAAAATATTGAATTTGTACAAGTTTGGACAGATTTGGACACAATTGGACAGCTTTTTTTAATGGTTCATAATCTATTTTTCCATTTCACTTAAAATTTAAAACTTAATCATGGCAAAAGATTACACAAAGTACAGTGTAGAAGGTGTTGGAGAAAACCTATCTAAATCTGGTTTAGTAAATGCAGTAGTTACTCATTATGCTAAGAAAAACAATTGCGATTTCCCTACTTTACTAAAAACATTTCCCGATGAATTGCAAGGAAAACGTTTTGTAGTTAAAAAATTAAGTGAAGTAAAAGCTGACAGCAAAAAGTATGAAGGCAGATATTTCACTAAAGACCCCATTAAACTTTCAGACAAAGAAGTAGTGGTGGTTTGTAATCAATGGGGTTCAGATAATATTCAACCTTTTATTGATAAAACAAAAAGTTTGGGATATACAGTAGAAGCTATATCAAAAGATTCTGACCCAATGAAAGCATTAGCAGATCTAGAAGAAATGCTTGCTAACGCAGCAAGTTTTGAACAACTTGCCAAATCATTAGGTGTTGAATTAGATGAAGATGAAGATGAAGACGACGAAGCAGAAAAACAAAATGAAAAAGATTCAAAACGTCCTAAAGAAATTTATGGTTTAACTGCCATTGCTTTTTTCTATATGATGGTAATTCACAATACAGATAATGATGTAACGAAAGAAGAATTTGCTATTTATTCTGAAAAATTATTAGAATGGGATGATGAAAATCCAGAGTTTGTAAATAGAGTTCATAACGAAGTTGCTGAATGGTATAACAGCATGGAATCAGAGGAAGAAAAACAACACTACATGAAATATTTAGTAACTGTTGCTAAAGATCTTTTTTCAACAGATCAGTTAAAAGCTATTCTTAGTGATCTTGGTGCATTAGCACAAGCTGATGGAGATTTTTCTAATGCAGAAGCAAAAGTTATTGGTCAACTAATGGAAGAATTTGGAATTTAAACATCACAAATTATCATAACCAAATAAAACAATGGCAAAAGATTACACAAAATACAATGTAGAAGGTGTTGGAGAAAACTTTTCGAAATCTGGCTTAGTTAAGGCAATAGTTACAGATTTTGCAAAGAAAAATAAAAGCAATTATGCAAGTTTACTAAAAGCATTTCCCGATGAATTGCAAGGCAAACGTTTTGTAGTTAAAAAATTAAGTGAGGTAAAAGAAGATAAGAAAAAATACGAAGGCCGATACTTTGAAAAAGACCCAATTAAACTTTCAGACAAAGAAGTTGTTGTAGTTTGCAACCAATGGGGCTCAGATAATATTCAACCATTTATTGATATGGCAGAAAGTTTAGGTTACATAATTAATGCTGCAAAAAAAGATGAAATTACAAATGAAGAAAAAAATGAAGATTCTAATAATAGTGACCAAGAAACCAATTACGGTAGTGGTAAACTAAGAATTACAATTTCTGGTAGTATGTTTAAATTGTTTTATTGCACTCATAGCAAAGAGCAATTAAAACAAATTAATAAACTGGTAGAATTAAGTGATGATTTCGATGATAGAGAGGATTTTATTAAAGCATTTATTGAAGACCCAGATTCAATATTAGATGAGTATGAAGAAATCATTGAAAAAGAAGGATTAGATAAAATTGATGAATTCCTAAATCAATATTCTGCAGAACAATTCACTTTAATGTCTTACGATTACGATAACGATATAACAATAATGTTGGATGAACAAGTAATATACTCAGGTGATGTTAAAAAATTAACTCTTGCTGATAAAGTTGATTACTTGGATGATTTTGAATATGACGATCGAGAAAATGAATATAAACATCTGGTAAAATTAATTAATAATTTTAATTTCGAAAATAGAATAATCATTAATGATATTCCTCCTATATATAGTGATGAAGAGTTACCATGTATAGGTGTTAGTAAAAATGGAATTTATGTTTCATTTGGAGAAAGTATTATTGATGTAGAAATTGACAAAATATTAAAATCAAAAGAGCTTAATAAAAAGGGGATTTTTTATGTTGAGCAATATATTGAAGCAGAAGTAGCATCAACAGAAATTGATGTAACGAATTTTAAAATGAAAGACTTGTGTTGGATTAGATATGTAGAACTTGAAGATGGTAGACTAAATGGTAACACTTATGCATTTTCTAGAATATTTCATAAAGATGAAGGTGAAATAAATTTACAGTTAGTTGAATTTGAACAAAATGACATTGATGTAGATTTTATATGGAAAATATAATAACACATTCCTCATGTACAATTTAAAAAAGAAAATAAAAAAATTACATCCCAATCTTTCTGATGCAGAAGTTGAAATTAAATGCAATGAGATTATTGAAAATTACAAAATTCAACATGCCGATGAAATTGCTTTACGAGAAAAAAATAATAAGGAAGCTTTTGAAAGAAGTTTAGATATGGAATTTTTAGAATTATATATTCAACACAATAACAAAAATAATAAATAAACAACAATGGCAAAAGATTACACAAAGTACAGTGTAGAAGGCGTTGGAGAAAACCTTTCTAAATCTGGTTTAGTAAAAGGAAAAGTTGAACTAAGAAAAGAGAGTGGTTCTTTAATCAGAACTTTATAGTAAATGAATTTTAGAAGCTCCAATTTATCAAAATCACGTTTTGTATCGGGTGTACAATGCAGTAAAAAATTGTATTTCGATATTTATCGAAAAGATTTAAAACCAGCATTAACAGCTTCTCAGGAGGCATTGTTTAATGCTGGCCACGATGTGGGTGAATTAGCACAAACTCTTTTCCCAAATGGAAAAGATGCCACACCAATAAATTTTTATGATTTTTCTTTATCCATAGAGAATACTAAAAAATGGATTCAATCTGGTGAACCTACCATTTACGAAGCTGCCTTTTTACACAATGGTTTTTTAGCTGCACTCGATATTTTGCATCACCAAAATAACGAACTTTGGGCAATAGAAGTAAAAAGCAGTACAAGTGTAAAAGATTACCATATTACTGATGCATCATTTCAATATTGGCTCATGTGCAAAGATGGTTTTACACCAGATAAATTTTTCTTAATGCACATTAATAGTCAGTTTATAAAAAAAGGTGCTATTAACCCTAAAGAATTATTTTATTTAGAAGATATAACAGAACAAGTAAAAAATAATTTAGATTGGGTAGAAACCAAAGCACCAGAATTATATAAACTATATACTGATAAAACTGAACCAACAATTAAAATTGGCACACATTGCAACTCCCCTTTTGAATGTGATTACAAACATCATTGTTGGGCACATGTACCAGAAAATTCAGTATTTGAACTTTCTAGTGCCAGAGGTAAAGATTGGGAATTATACGAAGAAGGAATTGTAGAATTAAAAGATATTCCTGTTGATTTAGTTTTAAATCATAGGCAGCAATTACAAGTTAATGGAGCAAAAACAGGAGTAAAATATATTGATACAGCATCATTAAAAACATTTGTTGATGCAGTTGAATATCCATTGTATTTTTTCGATTTTGAAACCATTTCAACAGCCATTCCATTTGTAGATGGTACAAAGCCATTTCAACAATTACCTTTTCAATATTCGTTACACGTAGTAAATGAACAAGGTTTAATAGAACAGCATCATGAGTTTTTAGCAACACCTACTGATTTTGTAAATATTACTTCCAAAGAATCAGACCCACGTTATCAATTAATTCAACAACTGAAACAACAAATTGGACCCAAAGGAAATCTCGTGGTGTACTACTCCTCTTTTGAAATCAATAGGTTTAATGAATTGATTGCAGCATTTCCAGAAGAAAAAACTTTAATTACAGATTGGATAAACAGATGTGTAGATTTAATAGTGCCATTTAAAAATGCTTGGTATTATTTACCTGCTATGGGTGGTTCAGCATCCATAAAAGATGTATTGCCAGCCATTGCTCCTGAATTTTCTTATTCTGAATTAGAAATACAGAATGGTGGCGATGCCAGTGAAATATATTTATCGATGATTAAAAACAATTTTAAAGGAGATGCTGAAAAAACAAAACAAAATCTTTTAAAATATTGTGAACGAGATACAGAAGGCATGGTAATTATTTGGAATGAATTATTAAGGGTTATAAAAGAAAAGTAAAATGAAGATTTTGTATGTAGATATGGATAATGTATTGGTAAATTTTCAGAGTGGTATAGATCAATTATCACCTGAAATAATAGCTCAGTATGAAGCTAAATTAGACGAAGTGCCTGGGATTTTTTCTTTAATGAAACCCATTGAAGGTGCAATAGAAGCTTATAAATTATTATCAGAAAAATTTGACACTTATATTCTTTCAACTTCACCCTGGGAAAACCCAACAGCAGCATCAGATAAATTTGCTTGGGTTAAAAAATATCTTGGCAAACATGCCTATAAAAGACTCATTCTAACACATCATAAAAATTTAAATTATGGTGATTATTTAATTGATGACAGACCCAATAATGGTGCCTCTCAGTTTGAAGGTAAATTCATTCAATTCAGAAAAGAACCTTTCGAAAACTGGAACTCAGTTATTGAATATTTATTAAAAACAGAAAAATAAAAAATATGAATAATGACAAGCCAAATTTCTTTAGCAGCGTTGCAAAATATAATCATGAAAGATTTCACTCTGAAGTAATTTCATGGTGCTTTAATTTTAATAAAGAATTTGCGAAAAATTTTATTAAAAAAATAACAGGAATTGAGTTAGATAAAACTCCAGATCAAATAGCAAAGAGTGAAGAAAATAGTATAGATATTATTTTAAATTTTGAACATAGTAATCAAAATTATTCAATTTTTATAGAGAATAAAGTAAAAGCTACAGAGCATATTATTAATATTAAGAATAAGAAAAATATTATTGAATCAGAAGAAATCATTTTGCTTAGAAAAAATAAAATGTTTGAATTATCTCAAACAGAATTCTACTATACACAAAATAAGAAAGAAAGATTTCACTATTTTGTTTATTTAAAGCCATGTATTATAGATGAAAATTCTGACAATGCACCAGAATATGTTGAAACTAAAGAATATAATAATTGGTGTAATCTTTCCAACCTTAATATTGAAAACCCTTGGAAAACTATTGCATATTTTGAATTAGCAGAATGCATGAAACCTGTTCTAAATAATAATGAAGCTGAAGCAATAATTTATAATAGTTATTATCAGTTCATCTCAAATGAAAAATATTTTCCAACAAATGCTTTAAAAATTCAAGACTTATCTTTTACCGAAATAAATAACGAACCAAATGATTTAGAAGAAAATTTCAAAACAAAATATATAAACTACGAATATTTTAAAATACTGAGCCATAAACTCAAAGAAATGTTTTCAAAAATTCCTAAAGATATTCTAACTCATGAAGTAAAATCAGATTCTTCTAATAGCAGTGAGCCAATGCTCATTATTAGTAAAAAAATTAAAACGCCAGATGAAATAAAACCTTATTTTGAAAAAACAGCATTCAATGAATTTTTAAGTATTGGTATTCAACTACAAGGGAACTCTCTAAAGTTTTTTATTGAAGCTTTTGATTATAAAAATGCAACAATCAAAAAAGATAAAAAGAAAGATTTTTCAGATTTCTGTCATGTAAAAATTACAAAACATTTACCTCTAGAAATGAGAAATAATAAAAAGACTTACTCAAAAGGAAAAACATTTAATACACTTAGTGAAGTAATAGAACTTGAAAGCATAGCTGATACAACAAAATCTATATTTTCAAAAATCGAATTTTATATAAAATCAATAGTTGCCTTATAATAAATTAATTCTTTAAAGCCCATCATAACTTCAATTCAAGCTCAAAACATTCACATTTTGAGCTTTCTTTTTTTATTATTTGAGCTCAATTTAGTTTTCTGGTTTATTTCCACACTAATAAAATCAGTATTATAATTCCTAATTTGCTGAATTAATCAATATTTATCTTAAATTTGTTTACAATCAGAAATTTAATTCCGATGAAACAAGAAGATTTAGGAAGCATCATCCAAAAAAGAAGAACCTCTTTAGCATTAAAACAAGAGGACTTGGCAGAGATTGCTGGTGTAACCATTAAAACCATTTATTCCATTGAAAATAATAAAGGCAATCCAACCTTTCAAGTGCTTCAAAAAATTTTGAGTGTACTAGGTCTAGAGTTTGACATTCATATTAAAAAAGCTGAATAATGAAAGCAGCAGTATACAATAATGAAATTTTAGCAGGCATTCTAGAAAAAACCAGTTCTGGTAGTTATTCATTTACTTATGATGATCAGTATTTGCAAAATAGTGCTTACCCTTCAATTAGTTTAACACTTCCTAAAAGTGAAAAGTCATTTTCAGCAACAAACTTATTTCCATTTTTCTATGGCTTATTAGCTGAAGGTGTAAATAAAACTATACAATGCGGGTTGCTAAAAATTGATGAAAAAGATGATTTTACTCGATTATTGAAAACAGCAACAAATGAAACTATTGGTGCTATAACCATTAAAGAAATAGAACCATGAAATGTTTAGGATGTTATATAGAAGTAAAAGCAGGTTATTGCCTAAAATGCAGAAAGAAACTTTTTAATAAAGAAAAGGTATCAACAAAATTATCTTTCGATGCACCAAAATCTGAAAACCTTAATTTTTTTCAAGACAATACAAAAAAAATATCTATTTCTGGAGTACAACTTAAATACTCCTTACAGCTTAAAAATGGTCAGCTAGAATTATGTGAAAAAGGAGGAGCATATATTTTAAAGCCCATTCCAGAAGCTAGACAATTAATTGAGTTAAATGCTGCTCCAGAAAATGAGCATGTAACCATGCAAATTGCAGAACAAATATTTGGATTAAAAGTAGCTGCCAATGCTTTAATTTATTTTAAAGATGGAGAGCCAGCATACTTAACAAAACGATTTGATGTTAAGGGAAATGCTACTAAATATTTACAAGAAGATTTTGCTCAGTTAACCCAAAAATCTACTCATACACATGGAGAAACCTATAAATACGAGGGCAGTTATGCTGAAATTGGCACTTTAATTCGCAAATATGTTGCAGCTGCAATTCCAGCATTGGAATCATTCTTTAAATTGGTAGTATTTAATTATCTTATTTCGAATGGTGATGCACATTTAAAAAACTTTTCCTTATTTAGAACAAACGAAAATGAGTATCAACTCACTCCTGCTTATGATTTAATGAGCATAGTTATTCATACTCCTCATGAATCTGATGTTGCACTATCACTATATGATGGCGATTTAGAATCTGAATTTTATGCTAAGTATGGTTTTTATGGCTCAAGTGACTTTTTAGAATTAGCAAATCGTTTAGGCATTCTTGATAACAGAGCTAAGCGAATTATTCAATTTATGTTGAATAAAAAAACTGAAGTTGAGAGCCTAGTTAATAACTCTTTTTTAGATGAAACCATTAAAGAAAAATATGTGTTGAATTTTAACGATAAAGTAAAAAGAATGGAAATGAAATAAACACATAAGAACATATACAACTAACAATTTAGGTTTTGACTTTTCACTTTTAACTTTTACTAAAATACACCTCTTACATCATCATCCCCACAGCACCAACTATCATTATAATTAAAGCAACATAATGTTGTAAGCTTACTTTTTCTTTAAACAAAACAACAGCACCAAACACTGTAAGGATAGGTACTAATAATCCAAATAAAGATGATGATAATGGATTGGTAGCTTTTAACCCTATGAGTCCAGTTACAATTGCTGCAACAATTACAATGGCCATAACAATCGGTCTCCAAGAATAAATGATTCTTTGTTCTTTAGTTGATGGATTTTTAAAAATTAAGGAAAGCATTCCTGCAAAAATTACAATGATTAATTCTTGAGATAAGCCAACAGTTACAAAGCTAAAACTAGTTACTACTTTGCTTTGTATGATCATGGCTGTATTAAAACAAATAGTCATACTTACTAACAGCACGTGGTCTTTATATTTTGCTTTTTGATGTGTAGTGTTTTGCTGAGCAGATTTTAAGAAGAGTATATATCCTAAAATAATAAAAATTAATCCAACAATATAATAAGTATTGTTTAGTTTATCTCCTTTAAAAAATAAAGTATACACTCCTGTAATGGCAATTCCAAAAAAAGAATAATAGCCCATGTAATTGAGGGCACCTTGTTTCAAAAATTCAATTAAACAATACAAACCTCCAGCACCAAAAATGCAGCCAATGATAATGAGGTAATAATCTGGCTGAAGTATTTCTTCATAAAAATTTCCATCCATAAAAAAATACAATAAAACAAAACAAATAGATGTAAAAATGGCTCTAACAAAAACCAATTTAAAGGTGAGCGATACTGATAAAAATGTTTTCCAAAGAATATTATTTACTACAAAAAATAACTGAGAAATCAATAGCCAAAGCATAATTAAGTTTTAGTTGATGGCATGAAGATATTGTAAGAAGTTGAATTAAAAACAGCCCATGATGACTTATAAATAGAGGATAGCAATAGATTTGACAAAAGACCATTTTCAATAAATAATTATAGTTTACTTTGAAACAATTTTAGTTTTTGAATTTTTACTTTTTAGTTTTTAAATCATGCAGCTTCATTACAAAAAAATAGAACTTCCTTTTGAGTACCCTTTTACAATTTCTGGTGGAAGAACTAAAACTAATCAACCCAGTTTAGTGGTGGCTTTGCAATTGGGTAATTATGTAGGTTATGGAGAAGCTCCAGCTATTACATATTATAATATTACAGTTGAGGAAATGATTGCAGATATTGAAGCCAAGAAAAGGATGATAGAAAAATTTGCTTTTACTGAACCTGAAAGATATTGGCATTATTTGCATCATCTACTTCCAAAAAATCCTTTTTTAGTGAGTGCTTTAGACATGGCTGCCTGGGATTTATTTGGAAAATTAAAAGGAATGTTATTGTTCGAAATTTGGAATACTGAATTTAAAAATACTCCATTAACAGACTATACTATTGGTATTGATTCAATAGAAAAAATGATTGACAAAATCAAAACAAAACCCTCACCCATTTATAAAATAAAAGTGGGTTTTGAAAATGATGTTGAAGTAATTGCTGAATTAAGAAAACAAACTGATTCTATATTTCGTGTAGATGCTAATGCTGGCTGGAGTTTAGAAGAAGCACTGATTAAAATTCCTCAACTAAAAGATTTAGGAGTTGAATTTATTGAACAACCTTTGGCTAAAGATGATTGGGATGGTATGAAAATTTTATATCAACAATCACCTCTCCCACTTATTGCAGATGAGAGTTGTGTATTTGAGCATGATGTAGAAAAATGTGTCAATCATTTTCATGGTATTAATATTAAACTTACCAAATGTAGTGGTATTACACCTGCTATAAGAATGATACAAAAAGCAAGAGCACTAAATTTAAAAGTGATGATTGGCTCTATGAATGAATCTTCATTAGGAACAGCAGCAGTTGCTAACTTTTTACCTCAGCTTGATTATGTAGATATGGATGGACCATTATTATTGAAAGAAGATATTGCCACTGGCTTGCAATTCAATTGTGGTAAGGTTTCTATTACTGGTAAATATGGTTTGGGTGTTATGTTGAGTGACTGGTAGAATATATTAGTCGTCTTTGCGAGTTGGGTTCGTACCCAACGTGGCAATCTCATTATTAATAAACAGACTGCTTCATTCTTCGCAGTGACAAAAAAGAATTTTCTATTGTTTGCAGTAAACAACCAATTATTTAAATCAACTTGTACAGTATAAATTGATCGTCATTTCGAATTCCGATAATTACGGAATGAGAAATCTGTTAATTAATAAAAATGAGATTTCTCGTTCATGCTTCACTCGAAATGACGTTAAGTTGTTTTCGTCATTGCGAGTTGGGTTCGTGCCCAACGTGGCAATCTCATTATTAATAAACAGACTGCTTCATTCTTCGCAGTGACAAAAAAGAATTTTCTATTGTTTGCAGTAAACAACCAATTATTTAAATCAACTTGTTCATTATAAATTTTATAGTCATTTCTCATTCCGATTCTTTCGGAATGAGAAATTTGTTAATTAATAAAAATGAGATTTCTCGTTCATGCTTCACTCGAAATGACGTTAAGTTGTTTTCGTCATTGCGAGTTGGGTTCTTGCCCAAAGTGGCAATCTCATTATTAATAAACAGACTGCTTCATTCTTGGCAGTGACAAAAAAGAATTTCAATTGGTTGTTGCTAACACCAATCACTAATTTAAATCAACTTGCTCTTCATAAATTGATCGTCATTTAGAATTCCGATTATAACGGAATGAGAAATCTGTTAATTAATAAAAATGAGATTTCTCGTTCATGCTTCACTCGAAATGACGTTATGTTGTTTTCGTCATTGCGAGTTGGGTTCTTGC
>JAGXRG010000035.1 GCA_018335935.1 Chitinophagaceae bacterium
ATACCCAGCATTCCCGCCATTTCCTCCACCATTTGTACCACCTGAGCCACCGGGAGCACTTGAAAAACATCCTGAACCAGCACCACCACCACCACCAACAGCTACAGCAATTGAGGTTCCAGTAATATTATATTTGCCATATACTGCTGCACCAGCACCACCACCAGCCCCATTTGGGCCATCATTTCCACCACTACCACCACCACCACCAACAGCAAGAACTTCTATTGTACTTAAACTAGTTATTGGTGAAACTGTTGGTAAAGGATTAATTGTAATTGATGTTGTTGGATTAGTTATTCCACTTGTTCTAATACAACCATTAATATCTGTTATTGATGTTAAAGTATATGTATTAGTATTTGTAGGGTTTGGAAATGCATTAAATGGAACGCCATTAGTTATTGGGGAATAGGTATATCCATTGATAACAAGGGTTTGAGGATCTGCACCAGAACTAGCTAAAAAAGTTAATTGACCTGTTCCACCAGAACAAATTGTATTTCCAGATAAACTACCTTGAGGGATGGCATGAACAGTAACGGTAATAGCATTAGAAATTTCAGAAGGAGAACAAGTTCCACTCACTACCACATCATAATTTCCTGCATCAGCAGTAGTAGGGTTTGTTAGTGTTAGGGTTGAAGTAGTAGCACCTGAAATTACAGATCCGTCAATTAAATTAACATTGTTTCTTCTCCATTGATAAGTTAGGTTGGTTCCAGTTGCAACAACTGATAAGTTTTGAGTTCCAGAACCAGAGCAGGTTGCAGCAGGTGTTATAGGTTGAGTAGTTATTGATGGAGCGGTATTAACAGTTATAGAAGCATTGGCATTTGTAAAATCACTTGTTCTAACACAATTATTAGCATCAGTTACCGATGTTAATGTGTAATTGGTTGTTGTAGTTGGATTGTTTGTTACATTAAACGCTACACCACTTGAAATTGATGAATAAGTTTCTCCATTAATAATTAAAGTAAATGGCCCTGTTCCAGAAGTTGAAGTAAAAGTCAATTGTCCGGTTCCTCCATTACAAATGGTATTGCCAGAAATGCTTCCTTGTGGGATAGCATTAATCGTTACTGCAACAATATTAGAAGTAATATCAGGTCCACAATCACTATGAACGACTGCGAAATAATAAGTTGTACCTACAGTTGTTGTTGCAGGGGTATAAGTTTGAGCGTTTCCAACCGAACTTGCACCAGATGTTGAGTTTGTTGAATTGCTAAACCACTGATATGTTATAGTTCCTGTTCCAGTTGCAGTTACACTTAAAGCAGTAGCTGTTGCATCTTTACAATAGGTTGCTCCAGTTGGTTGAACACTTATTGCAGTTAAAGGATTCACAGTTATTGTAGCACTGGCATTTGTAAAATCACTCGTTCTAACACAGCTATTAGCATCAGTTACTGATGTTAATGTGTAATTGGTTGTTGTAGTTGGATTGTTTGTTACGTTAAAAGCAACGCCACTTGTAATTGATGAATAAGTTTCTCCATTAATTATCAAAGTAAATGGACCTGTTCCAGAAGTGGCAGTAAAAGTCAGTTGTCCAGTTCCTCCATTACAAATAGTATTGCCAGAAATGCTTCCTTGTGGGATAGTATTAATCGTTACTGCAACAATATTAGAAGTAATATCAGGTCCACAATCACTATGAACGACTGCGAAATAATAAGTTGTACCTACAGTTGTTGTTGCAGGCGTATAAGTTTGAGTGTTTCCAACCGAACTTGCACCAGTTGTTGAGTTTGTTGAATTGCTAAACCACTGATATGTTATAGTTCCTGTTCCAGTTGCTGTTACACTTAAAGGCGTAGCTGTTGCATCTTTACAATAAACTACAGCACTTGGTTGAACGGTAATTGCAGTTAAAGGATTCACAGTTATTGTTGCATTGGCATTTGTAAAATCACTTGTTCTAACACAGCTATTAGCATCAGTTATAGATGTTAAAGTGTAATTGGTTGTTGTAGTTGGATTGTTGGTTACATTAAAAGCAACTCCACTTGTTATTGAAGAGTATGAGACACCATTAATAATTAATGTGAATGGCCCTGTTCCAAAACTTGATGTAAAAGTCAATTGTCCAGTTCCTCCATTACAAATGGTATTGCCAGAAATGCTTCCTTGTGGAGTTGGATTTACAGTTATAATTTCCGTTTGAGAAATAGCTGAACAACCAAAGGAGTTTGTTGCTGTAAAGTTATGATTAGTATTATTTGTTACTAACAGGGATTGACTTATTGAATTGTTATTCCATAAGATTGATGAATAAAGGGGAGCTGTGCTTGGAATTTCTAATGAGGGATTATTTACAGCAGTTAGATGAATAGCATTTAAACTGGCATCTACATATTGATTATTTGAATTATTATCTAATTTATAATATCCTACTATTCCTGTTGATTGTGGGTTTACAATACGATTATAATTTTCTGCAATTTCAGATGCTGATCTAGCAATATTCCAAACTCTTACTTCGTCGATTTTGCCCATAAATGGATATCCATTGTAAGTTGGCATATTACCAATAGTAAAAGGACTGGTTGTTGTAGTGGATGTTCTTGTCCATGCAGCGTTAACATTTGTTGAGCTCTTCAAAATTCCATCTAAATAAATGGCAACAGTTTTTGTACTTGAATTATATACTCCAGTGATATGTTTCCAAGTATTAAGAGGAATATTTGAAATAGGAAAAGCAGCAGATGAATGTCCTTGGTCAAATTTAATTAAGAAATAATAATTTCCTGAACTACCATCATATAACAATCCATAAAAACCGTTATGAGTATCTTGATTTTTTCCGGCAATTTCTTGTGTATGGTACCATTGTCCAACTGTTCTTGAAGAATGATTAATCCATGCTTCAATAGTTAAACTTCCTAAAATATTTAATGGTGAGTTATGGCCACCCTCAATTCTATTGGTTCCATTTAATACTAACGAATTACCATTAGCTGGACTTTGATTTGCTGTCAATGTTACAGAACCTCCCTCACAAAATGTTGTTGGGCCATTTGTATTAATCAAAGCAGTTGGAACAGCATTTACTGTAATAGAGGCATTTGCATTTGTAAAATTATTTGTTCTCACACAATTATTAGCATCGGTTATTGATGTTAACGTATAATTAGTTGTTGTAGTTGGATTGTTGGTTACATTAAAAGCAACTCCACTTGTTATTGAAGAGTATGAGACACCATTAATAATTAATGTGAATGGCCCTGTTCCAAAACTTGATGTAAAAGTCAATTGTCCAGTTCCTCCATTACAAATAGTATTACCTGAAATGCTTCCTTGTGGTGTTGGATTTACAGTGATAGAAGCATTTGCGTTTGTAAAATCACTTGTTCTAACACAATTATTAGCATCAGTTATCGATGTTAAAGTGTAATTGGTTGTTGTAGTTGGATTGTTTGTTACATTAAAAGAAACCCCACTTGAAATTGATGAATAAGTTTCCCCATTAATAATTAAAGTAAATGGCCCTGTTCCAGAAGTGGCTGTAAAAGTCAATTGTCCAGTTCCTCCATTACAAATGGTATTGCCAGAAATGCTTCCTTGTGGTGTTGGATTTACAGTGATGGAGAATTGTTTTGACACTCCAGAACAAAAAGGACTACCAGCAGTTATAAATCTACCATTAGAATATGGAATTGCTGAAACGCCAATTGTTGCTTCTGATAACAACGTTTTTGTATTTATTTTAGAAACATTATTTGAAGTTTGATTTGTTACAAATAAATAATTACCATCATGCGTTAATGAAATTCCATAAGGGTTTGTATTAAGACCAATATCAATTGTATTTGTAACCACATTATTTGAAGTATTGATAATAGAAACAGAATTACTATTTCTATTGACTACATACAATTTAGTTGCATCTTGATTTAAAACAAGTCCTCTTGGGCCGGAACCAACTGTTATAGTTGATACTACAGTTTCTGTACTTGTATTTATAACTGAAACACTTGAACCAGTATTATTAGAAACAAATAATTTTGTACCATCTTGGCTAATAGTTATCTGATATGGTCTTGTACCTACAGGAATTGTATTTGTAATAGTATTGCTTACAGTATTAATCACAGAAACACTATTATAAGTACTACCATTATTAACAAGATATAACTTACTTCCATCATTATTTAAAATTGCACTTGAAGGGGAAGATCCAACTCCTAAAACAATGGTATTTAAAATTTGATTAGTTTGAAGATTAATTGCTGAAACTGTTTCAGATGTTCTATTTATTACATATAATCTAGTATCATCATTCGATATAGCCAGACCATAAGGTTGTGTGCCTACATTAATAGTTGATAACACAGTATTAGTTGATGTATTTATTACTGAAACTGTGTTAGATCCTCTGTTTGCTACATATACTTTGCTGTTTTCATTATTAATAATTAATGCCACTGGATTTAAACCCACATTAATGGTTGAAACTATAGAACTGGTTGAAGTGTTAATAACTTGAACTGTAGAGTTGTCATAATTAGCAATATACGCATAAGCATTACTACCATTACCTGTTGAAGGTGTTGTTGATACTGTAGAAACAATTGGTATTGATGAGCTATTTACGGCATTAAAAGAATTAATATCTCCTACACCATTTGATGCTAATCCTATAGCATTATTATTATTTGTCCAGTTATAAACTGTATTAATATTTGAACTACTAAATAATACTGGAGTACTTGAAATACCATTACATAGTATTTGATTGCTAGGTTGATCAAGAACAGAAAGTTGATTTACTTTAATCGTTATAGGAGTTCTAGAAGCACTTGTGCAAGATGAAGCATTTATTGCTTCTGCATAATAAGTTGTATTTGTATTTGGTGTAACTGCAAAATTTGCACCACTTGCACTAGACCCAACACTTGAACCAGCATAAGGAGTAGTAAACCAATTAATAGTATTATTAGTTGATATTGCACTTAAATTTAAAGTTTGTCCTGAACAAATGTTTGTACTTGATGCAGTAACTGTTGATGGAACATCAGGTATTGAAAAATTTGAACAGCTACCAGTTGTATTTCCAGCAACCCAGTTTGAAGTTGCTCCATTTAATGCAAAATTATAAAGCGTTCCATTATTATTATTTCCACTTGCATCAAATGCTGTAGTTAAGCCACTATTATTTACACCTACGCATCCACTATTTAATTTATAATATGCAATTAAACCTACTTGTCCACTTGGTAATTCGCAATTCATATTGTTTTGAATCTCTGACACACACAAAACTCTATCCCATATTCTTATTTCATCAATTGTTCCATTGAATAACTGAGTTCCACTTGTTAATTTACCAATTGATAAATTTTCTGGTGAATTAATTATTCTAGTAGAAGTTGTTTGGTTCTGAAATATTCCATTTACATAAAGTTTAATAACAGATCCATCATATGTTGCTGCTAAATGAAACCAAGTATCTGCAACTGGTTTTATAGTTGAGTTTACAACATTGCCAGTACCATCATTGCCAAGTGCAAATCTAAAATGTTCAGTACCTGGGCCACCCTGTGCGTCATTTCTTTGTCTAAATCCAAAACCATTAAAACTAGAATTTGGACCAGCATTTATTGGCCATGTTGCAATAATACTTCCACTTTGATTTCCACTAGTTGGTTTAACCCAACACTCTACCGTAAGTAAGTTTGTATTTAATTTCGAAAAGTAAGGTACCACAAGAGAGTCATTACTTCCATCAAAATTTAATGCTGAGGGAGATGTAGTTACTGTAACAGCATTTGAAGTTGCAGTAGGAGTACAAGTTCCACTCACTACAACATCATAGCTTCCTTCATCAGCACTAGTAGGATTAGTTAAAGTTAGAGTAGGTGTAGTAGCACCAGAAATAACACCACCATTAATTAAATTAACACTATTTCTTCTCCATTGATATGTTAGATTAGTACCTGTAGCAACAACTGACATAGTCTGTGTTCCAGTGCCAGAGCATGTTGCAGCTGGAGTAGAAGGTTGAGTAGTAATAGTAGGAGCAGTGTTTATGGTTACAGTAAATGAACAAGAAACTGAATTGCCTGATGGATCAGCAAGTGTAAATGTATTAGTTGTTGTACCAACAGGAAAAGTTGAGCCTGATGGTAAACCTGCAGTTTGTGTTACAATTACTGAACAATTATCTGTTGCAGTTGGCAGAGAATAATTTACTACCTGACTTCCACATAAAGTAACATTAGCAGGGCATGAAGTTAAAACTGGACTTTGATTATCGACAACTGTTATAGTTTGATTGCAAGTTGTTATATTTCCAGAGGAGTCTGTTGCTGTCCATGTTACAATCGTATTTCCAATTGGATAATTGTCTGATGCATTTGAAGTATTGTTAAATGAATTCGTTAATGAGGCTAAATAGTTTAAGATTCTAAATCCAGTTGACCAATTAGAAGTACAACTTGTAAGTGCAAAGTTTGTTAATGTTCCATTTAACCCTGTTGTTGCTGTTCTATTTGGAAGTGTGGTTATTGATGTATTATTTCCACATGCAGTACCTTGATTAAAGTCATAATAAATTATCAGTCCTGTTTCACTTCCTGATAATTGAATATTTCTTGAAGATTTTATCTCTGTTGCTGTTCTAGCAATAGTCCATAATCTTAATTCATCTATATCACCCCCAAAATAATTAGTATTAGTTCCATTATTTGCACCATCATGAAATCTTGTTTGATTCAAAATTGCTCCAATGGCATTTGCTCCAGTATGAAGACTTAATGTATCACCTAAAACTCCTAAAGATTTATTTGCACTTTCAACTAGTACACCATCTAAAAAAGCTTTTAATGTACCGTTTGAAATAGTTCCATCATACACTAATGCAGCTGAATGCCATTGATTGTTATTAATTAAAGTAGTACTTAGCCAAACTCCAGTCCATGATTGTGTATTAGACCAAATACCATAATAAAGTCTGCCCGCTTCTATATAAATGTTTATTCCATTATTAGAACCTCCTTCTTCCCAAATGACTTGTTTAGTAGAGGATGCAGAATTATTTACTCTAAAAGAAACTTCTACTGTTCTTCGTTGAAAATTCTGTTGATTTATAACACTAGTGCTTGGAACAGAAACTACATCATCGATTCCATCGAAATTTAATCCATTACCTAGTTGCAATACACTACAAATTGTTGGAGAAGGCACTGTAACATAAGCTTGACATTGACCTGTTGAATTATTTACATTAATGTTTGTTGAACATGTTATTGTTGGAGTTGAGGTACTTTGTACTATAAAATTTATTGAGGATGAAAATGTAGAAATTACAAAAGGAAAAGTTCCTGATTCAAAATTGGAGGTGTTAAAAGCAGGACTTACACCTGAACCATTTACTAAACTTATTGTAGAAACAACTATACCATTCCATGTTACATTATATGTTCCAGTACCTAAAGATGTAAGACTACTTGCAGTTACTTGGCCTAAGTTACTTGTACCAGGACAAGTAGGAGATACATGTGAAAATGTTATTGTTTGAGTAAACGCATTACTAAAACAATAAGTACAGAAAACAATAAATAAGAGTAAACATTTTCTCATAATACACACAATAATATTGTGGTAATAGAAATACTATTGCACACAATAAATTGAGGTTCAAAATTGGAAAGAAAAGTTTGGGTAAAATATCCCTTAAGTAAACACCCTGAGATAAGGGTACATTAATGTAGCATTAATTAGCTTCTTGAAAACATAATATTTCATAAAATCTATACGAACAGTTTATACTTTTTATTTTTTATAATAATGAACACTAACTAACTTAGCCACAATTGATAAAAAATTAAATGACTGCATTAATAAAAGAAAATCATAACAATCAGTTCGAAGCTTTATTTCAACACGCATCAATAGGAATTATTGTGGTAGATGCTCATGCTGAAATCACAAATGCTAATTCTTTTTTGCTGTCACTTTTTGGTTACAATAGCCAAGATGAGTTGATTGGAAAAAAGATCGAAGAGTTAATTCCAACTCGCTATCATAAAAATCATTCCACTTACAGAGATAATTATCATAAAAAACCTGAACCTAGACCTATGGGTTTAGGTAGAGATTTATTTGGAATGAAAAAAGATGGTACTGAAATTCCAGTTGAAATTAGTTTGAGTAATTATAGCACCTCTGAAGGCAATTTTACAATTGCATTTGTTAGTGATATTTCTAAAAGAAAAGCCATTGAACTATCCGTTGTTCAGCAAAAAGAAGAATTAGCCCTCATTAACAAAAAAATAGAAGAACTTAATAACGAATTAGAACAAAAAGTTGAATCTCGAACCAAAGAGTTACAACAAACTATGCAATTGTTACAAGCATCTAAGGATGAATTAACCAAATCACTAAATAAAGAAAAAGAGCTTAGCGATCTTAAAAGTAGATTTGTTTCTATGGCCTCTCATGAATTTAGAACACCACTCAGTACCATTCTTTCATCGGCTTCATTAGTATCAAAATATACTGAAACTGTAGACCAAGAAAAAAGAGATAAACATATTCATAGAATTAAATCTTCAGTCAATAATTTAACAGACATTTTAAATGAATTTTTATCTATTGGTAAAATTGAAGATGGAAAAATTGTTGCTCATTTTGCAGATTTTGATATTGTTGAAAATATTGAATCAGTTTGTAACGAAATGCAAAGTCATGTTAAAGGAGAACAAAAAATAATATATAAACATGATGGTGATAAAATAGTTCATTTAGATCCTTCTTTACTAAGAAACATTGTTATTAATCTGCTTTCTAATGCCATTAAATTTTCAAATTCAAATGGTAAAATTTTTGTTCAATCTATTGTGAATCCAAAATCAATTATTTTATCTATAAAAGATTCTGGAATTGGCATTTCAAAAGAAGATCAAGAACATTTATTTGAAAGGTTTTTTAGAGCAGCTAATGCTACAAACATTCAAGGTACTGGCTTAGGTTTGCATATTGTTGGTAAATATGTAGAATTAATGAATGGCCATATAGATTTTATAAGTGAATTAGAAAAAGGAACAGAATTTATTATTAAGTTTAACAACGAATAATTTGAAAATGACTACAATATTATTAATAGAAGATAGTGATGATATAAGAGAAAATACTGCTGAAATATTAGAATTAGCAGGGTACAGTGTGCATACTGCTGCTAATGGAAAAATAGGAGTAGAACTAGCACAAGTACATCATCCTGATTTAATTATTTGTGATATAATGATGCCTGTACTTGATGGTTATGGTGTATTACATTTAATTAATAAAAATGCTGATTTATCAGGCATTCCCTTTATTTTTCTTACTGCAAAATCTGAAAGGAGTGATTTTAGAAAAGGAATGGAAATGGGGGCTGATGATTATATTACTAAACCTTTTGATGACATTGAATTATTAAATGCTATTGAAAGTAGGTTAAAGAAAGTAAAGCTATTGAAGAAAGAATATGAAGCTAATGCAGAAGGCCTAAAAATGCTTATAAATGATTTTTCTGGTAAAGATGCTTTACAAAATTTAGTACAGGATAAGACCATAGATATCTATAAAAAAAGACAAACCATTTATTCTGAAGGTAATTTACCACGCCGACTTTTTTACTTGCAAAAAGGAAAAATAAAAACATATAAAACCAATGATAATGGAAGAGATTTAACTGTTGGTCTTTATAGTGATGGAGATTTTTTTGGTTACACAGCAATTTTAGAAGATGCTCATTATAAAGAAACTGCAGAAACTATAGAAGAAAGTGAAGTGGTAATAATTGCTCGTGAGGAATTTGATAATATTTTAAAATCAAATCCAAATGCAGCTTTAAAGTTCATTAAATTATTAGCTAAAAATGTTTCTGAAAAAGAAGAACAATTATTAGCTCTTGCCTATAATTCATTAAGAAAAAAAGTAGCCGATTCATTATTGGTTTTACAACGTAAATACAAAAAAGAAAATACTGATCAATTTTCAATACATATTTCAAGAGAAGATTTAGCTAATATTGCTGGTACAGCTACAGAATCTCTTATTAGAACACTTAGTGATTTTAAAACCGAAAACTTAATTGAAATAAAAGATGGTAAAATTTATATTATAAACGAAAAAAAATTAGCCAATTTAATCAACTAGAGTAATGTGTCAAGACATTTATTAAACTCATTTTTTAGCTTATTAAATTCTTTTTCAAAAAATTCTATTTCGTTTCTAAGCTTTGTTTGCTTATTGAGAATAGATTTTTGTTTGGTAGCAGCTTCATTGGTATCTTTTAACTTTTTTTCTTGAGAATTAATTTCATTTCTCAATTCATTAATATAAACATCTTTTGTAATAAATCTATTTTGAAACTGTTCTGCAAGTTCTAAAAAATTTTTATCTGTACTCTGGTCCACAACAGTTGCCAAACGAGTTTTTAAAAAGAAATTTTCATCTTTAAAAAACTCAAGAACTCTTCTCCATGTTTGTACTTCATGAAGGTATTGTTCACTTTTAGATATTTTTATCTCGTTCATCACTTCTTCAAAAATTATATGTTCAATTTTTTTATTTTAATCATTTGAAATATCAAGTAGAAAATTGTTCCCCAGATACCTATAATTAATCCTAATGCTAGTAGTAGCAACCATATTGGTGCTCTGTCTCCGGTTGCCCATAATGATCTATGCCAAAAACCATTTTGTATGGTTGTAGCTTTTCCCCAATTTACAGGTATAGCCACTTCTAAATTTCCATAGGTATCATTGTCTTCAACTCTTGCTAATAAAATAATGTTACCTTTTTCATCTCCAGGAATTGTATCTCTTTTAAATTCTGCAATGGCGTAGCCACTGGTATCAGAAGTATAAGTTTCATCTTCTCCAATAGATAAATTACCTGTCAATCTTTTTATTCTGAGTTTCATGTCAACTTCGCCCACTGGAACCCAATTTATACCCTGTTTTTCTTTTAAAATTGCTTTTACAAATCGTAAGCCATCATCATTAAGCGTATCTATAAATAAAGCAGCTTTTTTAACAACTACTTCTCCACTGATTTCAAGTGAATCAGATACTGTTGTAAAAACTAATTCGTCAAGTGAATCCCATTTGGCTTTAAAAACTTCAGGAAGATAGATTTTTCCTTTTCCAAATTGCCCTGTTTTTGTGCTACCCATAAAATTTTCTTCAATTTCTTCTCCAAAATAAAGTTTAATTGGAATATTGGGTAATGGGTCTAATTTTCTACCGGTTTTAGTTTGTGTATTTACTTCTAAATATGGTAGTTGGTTAGCTGCAACAAAATATTTGATACTAATAATAGGATTAGATTTAGGTGCTTCATCTTGTGCAATTGTTTCATTAAAACTCAAACCAGTGAAGAGTAAAATGAGTATGATATTTTTAAGAGGGTTTTTCATCTTCATGATCGGTTACAGTTTTATAAATTGAAATGATAGGAAACAATCTTACTAATATTGTTATGATTAATAGTACGCCTGCTAAGGAACCAAATGCAATTGCCCACTCTTGCCAGCTAGGAAAATAATGACTAAATTTTTCTGGTGAATCGTATTTAGGTAAGAAAGGGTGTAACATGGTTGGGGTAACAATTAAATATCTTTTAAACCATGCTCCAATAACTACCATAACACCTGCTATAAACATGGGTTTTGGTTTTCTTCCTTTTGGAAAAATTAAAATGAATATGGGTATAATCATACCAATAAAAATTGCAAACCAAAACATAGGTGCAAATTCACCAGCAAATAAACCTGCTAAATGTTCTTCTTCTGGTTTTTTCATTTTAAATGCAGGCACTAAATATTCATTAACATTAAAATACAGATACAGTAATGCTAACATTACAAGTATCTTTCCCATATTGTTAAAATGTCTATTGGTAATATAATGCTCAAGTTTGTATACATTTCTAAATACATACATGGCTACCACAACACCACCTGCACCTACTAAAAAAGCACCAGAAACAAAGTATGCCCCAAAGTTTGTGCTATCCCAACCTGGCCTGTATGTTGTTGCAAATAACCATGAAGTAACTGTATGTATACAGAAAGCAACAGGAATAATGGTTATACAAAGTATGGTAATTATTTTATCTCTTATTTTTTCTTGAGCAGCCGAACCTTTCCAGAAGGAACCTAAAAATTTATAAAATTTAGAAAATTGGTTACCTATTTTATCTTTGGCTTCAATCATGATTTTAATGTCTGGTAATAATGTAACATATAATAAAAACATACTTAAGATTAAATAGGTTGAAATCACAATCACATCCCACATTATGGGAGATTGTAAACGGCCATGTATAAATAAATAAAACAATCTTTCTGGTCTACCCATATCAACCACTATAATCAAAGCAGCAAAAATGATAGCCGATACAGCTATCATCTCTGAAATTCTTGTAAGAGGCGTTCTCCAATGTACATCGGCTAGTCTAAAAATGGCAGTAATTAATGAGCCTACCAAACTAATGGCAACAAAGAATACAAAATTAGAAATGTAAATACCCCAAGAAACATAATCGCCCATATTGGTTACAATAAGTCCTTTTTGTAATTGCTGTATATAAGCAAATGCACCTATACAGCAAATTAGAATTAAGCTGTAGGTCCATATCATTCCTCTGCGTCCAAATTTTTGTGGTAGTAAATCATTAATGATTTTATCTTCTGAATATTTTATTGAATTTTCCACGTCAATTATTTAAAGGTGAGCTATGCTTTTTTATCTTCTTCTTTTGGAAGTCCTTCTTCGAATTTGAAATTTCTGTTTACAGGAGGCAAGTAATACACACTTGGTTTAGTGCCTAAATCTTCCATGAGTCTGTACCCGGCTTTATCTTTAATTAAATCGCTAAATCTAAAAGTTTCAGGGCCATTACTTACTGTATCTTCATTTATATCTCCAAACATGAAAACTCCATTAGGGCAAGCTGTAACACAATGTGGTAACATTCCCATTCTGGTCATGTCTGGACAAAAATCACATTTGCCAACAGTACCTTTTTTTTGTGGAATACTTGTTTCTGCATTATAGTGTTGATGTGCAATTTCATCGGGTAAATTAGGATCTTCCCAATTGAAAACTCTGGTAGAGTAGGGGCAAGCTGCCATACAAAATCTGCAACCTACACATCTGTCACTATCAATTAAAACAATTCCATCTTGGCGTTTAAATGTGGCATCAACAGGACAAACTTTTACACAAGGAGGTTCATCGCAATGCATACAAGTAGTGGGTTGCCAATAAGGTGCTGTATGATCTGAATCCTGCATGGGATAAATTTTTATCCAGTTTTGATCAGCGTGTACATGGTGCACATGATTGCAAGCAGTTTGACATTTTTTTAAATTTTTACAACGAGATAAATCAATCACCATCACAAACTTTTTACCAGGCATACCAATTCTGGCTTCATCATTACTAACATTTGGCAAATGTGGTACTGGTTTAATAAAAGCTTTATCAATCTCAATAACTTCACCATCTACAGATAAAAGTTTTACCATTTCTCCCGATGGCTTTATTTCTGCATCGGCATATTCATCAAAGGGATTTTTTTTATTGCTACATCCAACAGCTGCAGTAGCTGTTAAAATGCTTGCAGCTAAAAAATCTCTTCTCGATGTATTGTTATTTTCCATGTTTGTTTTTTTAGATTGATTGCACTAACTTGTTTTTTTATGAATCCAGCTTTTTAATTCGGTAGTTGTTATTCTTGATTTATTTTCTTTAGCTATTTTAGATATTTCTACTTCAACCAATCTGCCATCCTGAGTAAGCATTTTAGTAGTTTTTACAGTTGTTGTTCCACAACTGATCGCTTCTTTATTTGAAGAAAAAATTTTGGTGATGTTAAATCTGTAAAATATGATTGCCAATGAACCCAAACTGCCCCATTTGATTATTCTTCTTCTAGTTGTACTTTTTGTATTTTCTATTGACATAATGAGTTGATTGTTGTAAATAAAATTTTATGGGAAAGAGAAATTTATTTTTTAAATGTTCTCATATAATTCACTAAATGCCATCTATCATCTTCATCTGACAATTTCTTTTTAAATGCTGGCATATCATCTCTACCTTCTGATGTTTTAAAAAAAAGAGCACCATCAGTATTTGCTTGAAAAGCTGTAGTTGAAAAATCTCCTGGATCTGTTTTCAGTTGTGCAGCTTTTGAGCCGTCTCCTAATCCTTTAGTTCCATGGCAAGATTTACAATGTGTTGCCCAAAGTGATTTCCCGGCTTTTAATGACTCTTCATCATTGGCAATTGGATTTTTTTTATTTTTTGCAGCATCTGGCACTTTCCAAGGGTTTTGTTGTAAACTGTAATTAAAACCAGTTATGATTGAAAATGTGATAAAGCTTGAACCTACTATAAATGCTAGGGTTAAAATTGATTTTTTCATATTTGTATTTTTTAGTTTCTTAAGTAAAAATGAAATATTTCAAGAGGAAATAAAATGACGATTGATTTGTTTTTATATGACATAAATCATCTAATTCTTTTTGTAGTTCTCTTTTATTTAAAGTAGAAACTAAGTTCTGTCTCAATATTCATCATATCTGCAAATTGTGGAATGCTATCAGAGCTAAACAAAATAATACCTGACATATTTTGAATTGTATTAAGGTCTATGATATTTTCTTGCTTTTCTTTATTAATAAAACATAAAAACCGATGTTGTTGGGTTTCTGTAATTTGAATTTGTGGATAATATTTTTTTATCACTCTTCTAGCATTGCGTATTTGATAAAATAGTTCGTGATACATACTGCTGAAAACGTTTGCTGTATTTGCTTCCTTTATTTTTAGTAATTGTAGTGAGTCTGGTTGAAAAATTACAACTGAATTTTTTACAATAAAAAGTGTATCAGAAAAGCTTGAACCAGGCTTTTGGGATTTTAATTGTTGATTAAGTTCTTTCGAAGTTTCAACTGTTGAATCACAGCTCATGAATAAATTACAGCTTAACCAAATAATTGTTATGATATTGATTTTTTTTAACATAGATATCTTTTTAAGATGAATAAAAACAGGACCATAATTATTCACTAATCATAGTCCTGTAAATATTACTCAACAAGCTCTGTTGAGTATTTCAACAACATTCATTTAATAATTCCATAGTCTTGTGATATTAAATCCAATCAAAAACTGACCACCATCAAAGCTTTTTCCTGAGCCAGCATCCGTAAAATTGAAAGGAGAGTTTTGATTGAACAAGCTATTTCTTTGCGGACTTAGTAAAGAGTAATTGCCAAAGAACAATTGAAAACTGTGATTACTTGTATTGAACTCAAATCCCATAGCTAAATTTGGTCTTGGATTATTTGTTGCATGTTTAGTAATGGGTTGATCGTAGTTAAATATTAATGCAGTACCATTAGTTAATTTATATCTTCCAGCAAATGAAATGGCAAAATGAGTATTTTTCATGGTTTGAAAAATGTCCTGACCAGTACTGTCGTTTTTTGTGTAATAACCTCCAACTGCATTTTGATGACTAATACTTGGGGCTATTTGTAACGATAATTTATCGCTCATTTTTCTTGCAATAATCAATTGATGAAAGAAGGATAACTTGTCTGTTTCATATTTTATATTGCTTCCATCATAAATGGTGGGATTCTCTCTTGTATCGTAAGCCATATTTCCATAATATGTTAAACTTACTGGATATACCCCTTTGGTTTGTGTAAAGAGACCATACTTAGCACTAGCATCCCAAAGCATATTATTTTTAGTAATTCCAATACCTAAATTTAATTTATTTGAAACAGCATAGCTTACACCTAAACGAATATTTGATGGAGCAAAAAATCCCCAAAAATCCTTGTATCCTTTATTCATCACCCCAAAACGGTGTTGTATATCCATTTCAAAAGTGCCTTTTACTGGAACCATAACCGTTTGATTATCTATAATCCAAACACTTTGAAAAGTGTTTTTAACAGGTTTAGGTTTAGAAGCTTTAACCACTTCAGTTTTAGTAATAGTACTATCAGTTTGAGCATATATGAGATTAGTTGAACAAAGCAAACCTAATATGCAAGTGAATGCTATCAACTTACGGGTTTTTATATTTATTATTTTTTTCATTGTATTAAATTTTAGTTTGCTTAATTATTAACTGCTCCATTTCTAATCCAATCATACACTTTTTGTCTTTCAATGGCCGAAGGCATGTATTCTCTCATTTCACCATTGAGTTTAACATGTAGAATGCTTTGTTTTGGAACGGCAAGATTTACAAAACCTCCATTTACAATTTGCTGATAAGAGACATCGGCTGTTAAATATGGTTTATGGGCACCAGTTACATGACAACCAGATAAAGCACATTTTGTTTGTAATAGTGGTTTTAATTCTGTGTTAAAACTAACTGCTTGTGGTGGACCATCTGGATCAATAGGTATTTCCGGAAGTATTGTGTCTTTGTAACAACCTGTTACACTTAATCCAATTATTGTTATAATTAAACTAAGGTATATTAATGACTTTTTCATAATGTATTATTTAATCTGTTGACTACTTGTTGTTAAAATTTATGTTACATTCAATTTTAATATTGTCTGATACATTTGTGCTTGTAATTCCAAAATCTCTACAGTTAAATTGAAAGTTCAGTACTAATCCAAAAACATCATAAGCTGCACTTGTACCAAATTGTACAGTTGCTTTTTTAATATATTTTAATCTGCCTACTACAGTTTTTGTTAGTGGAGCTGATAGTTTTCCAGTCCAGGTAAAATTTAATGTAACAATATAATCAGCACTTACAGGATCAAATTCAACTTTTGTGGTTTGAATTTTAGCAATATTTGTTTCAGTTAGGTTTTGTACGCCTGTAACAATTGGCACAGTTCCCATACCAGAAATATTACAACCTGCATCTCTTCCTGGTTCTCCTGTATTTGAAGTGTTGATTTGAACATAGCCGTTAAAATAAGTTTTGTTTGGTTCATTTTCATAGAAAGCCCAAGAACTGTCTTTTAATGGTTGACCAGTTGTTGTATAATTGGTCATTGCTGAACCGGTAACATTGTGAACCCCAAATTGATTAAATCTTCCTGTTAGTAATCCTGATGCACCAACATAATTGGTAGACCATAATACACTAGAATGTGCTTTGTCAAATTTCCATTCTTGTGGGTTTCCTGCTGTCATATTTCCAGGAAGCATGACTGCATTACCACGAGTGATGTTGGGAGTATTAGATGCTGGTGGTGGTAAAAAAGCTGTATCATGAGTACAACTTGTTAAATATCCTATGGCTGAAAAAACAGTAATTACTATGATTAATGTTTTGTTATAAAAGGTTTTCATAAATGAAAGTTTTAATGAATAATGATTTGATTTAATGATGTAAAACTATATGGGTGAAAAATGTTAAATTATGATGCCGGTCAAAGCGTAGTATGATTTATGTCATGAAAAAGTCATGTGTTAAAAATTAACTTTGATGCGTCATAAATTATTATGATAGGCTAATGATGTAACATTCATTTAATGAAAAAAATAATATTAATATTACTTGTATTTTGCTATGCTACTACATCGTTTGGAGTGAGTTTAAATTTATTTTTTTGTTGTGGTAAGTTAAAAACAATTTCAGTTGTTACCCAAGCAAACCACGATAAAGTTTGCAAAAAATCTAAAGAATGTTGTAAGTATCAAGTGATAGATTTAAAAGTTGATGTTGATCAAAAGAATACTGTTGAATCAACATTTTCTGCACCTTCAACTATACTGGTTCCAACAATTTATAATTCACTTACGGTTTATTGCATTTCTAATCTGAAAAAAAATGTAATCAGACAAATCTCTTCTGACATTATAGGCATCTCTTCTCTCTATATATTTTATTGTGTATTTAGAATATGATGATTGTTTAAAAACAAGCTGTATAAAACAGCTTAGTTATTTTATTCATCATCAAATATTTTAAAAATGAAAATAATAATTACATGTGCTTTATTATTAGTTATTGGATTAACATCTACTGCACAAAATAAAAATACTAAAACAGAATCCTTTATTGTATTAGGTAATTGTGAACAATGTAAGCATAGAATAGAGAAAACTTTAGCTGACTTTGGCACTGTTCAATCAAATTGGGAAATATCTACTAATTTATTAACTGTAAGCTATGATAGTTTAATATTAAGTAAAGAACAGATTCAGAAGAGAATAGCCTCTGTTGGACATGATACCAAAGAATTTAAAGCTCCTTATGAAGTGTATAAAAACTTACCGAAATGCTGTAAATACGATCGTGTGCAATTTGAGGAGAAAGATCAAAAAGCTTCTTTGAATAAATCTGAAATAAAAAATATTACTAATGCTACAATTACAGGTGTTGTGTTGGAAGAAGATAGCAAGGGAAAACTATATCCACTATCAAATGCAACAGTTCAGTGTTTACATTCAAACTTAATAGTAAGTACCGACAGCTTGGGTGTATTTCATATTAATTGTAGCTTCCCTTTAAGTTTAGCAATTAGTTATGTTGGCTTTAAATCAGACACCATAAATATTATTACTGCTAACACTGTAAAAGTAATATTAAAAAATTCTTCTACAACTCAATTAAAAGAAGTTGTTATTCGTTCTAAAAATCCCTCCACATATGTTTCATCATTAAGTACTTTCAATACGCTTAATCTAAGTTTAAAAGAATTAACAAAAGCAGCTTGTTGTAACCTTAGTGAAAGTTTTGAAACTACACCTACTGTTGATGTTAGTTATGCTGATGCTGTTACAGGTGTTAAACAAATTCAACTTCTTGGATTGTCGGGGCAGTATACACAAATCTTAACTGAAAACCTGCCTGAAATAAGAGGACTAGCGGGTAGTTATGGTTTAAATTTTATACCAGGGCCATGGATAGAAAGTATACAACTTACAAAAGGTGTTGGTTCTGTTGTGAATGGATATGAAAGTATTGCCGGACAAATAAATGTTGAAGAAAAAAAACCAGATAAACAAGAAAAATTATTTGTTAATGCTTATGCCAATAATTTAGGAAGACTGGAAACTACAGCGAACTTGTCGAGTAGAATTAATAAAAATTGGAGTTCAGCAATCATGTTACATGCTAATGGAGTTCAAAAAAAACTCGACAATAACAATGATGGTTTTTTAGATATCCCTACTGGAAGACAATATAATTTCATGAACAGATGGAAATATGCAGATGCTAATGGGCTGTTTTCTCAAATTACTATCAAATATTTAACTGATCAACGTGAAGCAGGAGAGCTGTTGTATAACAAATCAAATGATTATTTAACAACAAATCGTTATGGTGTTGGCATTGATGTTGAAAAATTTGAAATAGCCGGTAAAATTGGTTATCTATTTCCTCAACATAAGTACAAAAGTGTGGGACTAATGTTTTCTAATATATGGTACAATAATCAGTCATATTATGGATTAACACAATTTACTGGAAAGCAAAATTCATTGTATGCCAATTTAATTTATCAATCTATTATAGGTAATACCGATCATAAGTTTAGAACCGGTTTCAGTTTTGTAAAAGATAATTTCCAAGAAATTATTCAATCTAAACTTTATCAAAGAACAGAAATAGTTCCAGGAGCTTTTTTTGAATATACTTATAGTGCTAATAAGTTTACTGCTATAGCTGGTATTCGACAAGATTATCACAATCAATACAACATTATTACTACACCAAGATTGCACTTGAAATATGATTTTGATGTTAAAACCAATCTTCGTTTTTCTGTTGGTTCAGGCTTTAGAGTGGCTAATATTTTTACTGAAAATGTTGGACTGTTTGTAAGTTCTAGAGCATATAATATTCTTAATCCAACAAATCAATATGGCTATGGTCTTGCCCCTGAAAAAGCTTGGAATTATGGCCTCAATTTCATTCATAATTTCAGAAATCCTGAACATCCCGGATCTGTTAGTATAGATTTTTATCATACCAATTTTGCAAATCAAACTATTGTTGATGTAGATGCACATCCTCAAAAAATTAATTTTTATAATTTAGATGGAAAGTCTTTTTCTAATAGCATACAAGTTGAAGTTAATTATGAGTTGTTCAAGAAATTTGATGTTCGATTGGCTTATCGTTATTTAGATGTTCAAACTACTTATCATCAATTGTTATTAGAAAGACCAATGATTGCTAAACATAGAGCATTTATTAATCTGGCTTATGAAACATCCACTCAATGGAAGTTTGATTTAACTACACAATGGACTGGTAAGAAGAGATTACCAAGTACAGTTATGAATCCAACTACTCAACAAATGGATACATATTCTCCTTCATTTATACAAATAAATGCACAGGTTACAAAGCAATTTGGTAAAGTTTGGGATATATATATAGGTGCTGAAAATTTAACAGGTTTTATGCAACAAAATTTAATTATAGATGCTTCCTCACCTTTTAGTCAATACTTTGATGCCTCAATGGTTTGGGGGCCTATGAATGGAAGAATTATTTATTTAGGGCTTAGGTATAAATTAAACTAATTAATGTTTTGTACAACAACCTTGAATAGTTTGATGTGTATGATCATGCTTTGGACTTAGATATGGAATTCCCAATCCCATACCTCTTAGTATTAATACACATGCCATGATTCCCAAAATAAGTGGATAAACCTTCCTTAAATGCTGCTTAAATGAAAGTTTAATTTGTACTCCTAGTATAGTTATAAGAAACATTATAGGCAGGGTGCCTATACCAAAAGCAAACATAAATAAAATGCTATTGTTTAAAGATGAAAATGAAGTTGCACCTACTATAGCTAAATACACTAAACCACATGGTAAAAATCCATTAAGAATTCCTATTGTTAATAATGATGTATTTGAAGAGTTTGCGAAAAGAAGTGAAATGTTTTTTCTCAAGTAAAAGAGTAAGTTATTAATAAAATTAATTTTGCTTAATAAACTGTTTATTTTTTTAAACTGAAAAAGCCATATTAATATTATTACACCAATGGTAATTGATAAAAATTGTTGTAGTCCAAAAAGGGCAAATGATTTGCCTACTAAGCCGAATAATAATCCAAAAAAAGAATAAGTAATTATTCTTCCTGAATTATATAAAAAAGCTTTCCAAAATTTTAAATATTTAGACTCATGTTGAATAGGAATAGAAAGAGCAATTGGACCACACATTCCAATGCAATGAAGGCTACCTGTAATTCCTAAAATAAATCCAACATAAAATACACTCATATTAATCTATAAAAATTTTTTGTTCATAATAATAGTCAACATCATTTACACTCCAACTTAAGTTAACTTGATGCAAGCCTTTATTGTTATTAGAAATTGGAATACGATAATCTAATACCCTTATTTCAAATTTTAATGAAAGGTCCTTTTGTTCATCAGCAGCATAATACAATTCAACATTACCTGATATCACTTTTCCATTAAAATCTTCTGGGAATACTATTTTTAAATTGTCATTATTGTAACTGATTTTAGGTTTTGATGATAAACTAGAAGCATTATTTGCTGCATCAATTATTTGTTGATACTTTAATTCTTTTGCATAATAATTTTTAGTAACTAACTCATTAGTTTCTTTACTTGTCTTGTAAACCAGGAACAAAATTCCTGCAACAAATACCAGATAAGCAATTAATATTTTGTATCCCCAATTCATAGTGTATTTTTTAATTATATATTTCTGGTCCAATAAAATTTGCTCTTACTCTTTTTAATGTCTTTCCATTTTCATTTAAGCTCAACTGAATATTTGTTTTCCAGCTTTTGATCTCACTTCTATTTATAATTACAAAAAATTGAATATTTGAATATGATTCTTTTTCAACTGTTGTGGTATTGCTACCTACATATTTAATTTCACCTTTAATGTTTTCAAGAACAAGATTGTAATTAATAATATGATGTGATTTGTTTACCAATTTTAAATTATATAAATTACTAATTCTTCCATCATTTAAAGAAGTATAGGTTTGACCAGAAGTTCTCATCAACCTCACATCTAAATCATCTCTAGTAACAATCAAGAAACTCAAGAAAAGTAATAGTATTATTAATACTGTAGAATAAGCTTTGATTCTATTATTCAACACAAGTTTTACTTTATTAGTAATACTTGCTTCTGATGCGTACCTTACCAAACCCTTTGCTTTATTTACTTTCAGCATAATATCATCACAGGCGTCTATACAAGCTGTGCAATTGATACATTCTAATTGAGTACCATTTCTAATATCAATTCCAGTGGGACAAACTTTTACACAAGCCAAACAATCAATACAATCTCCTGAATTATTTGTTGCATGTTTTAAATGAGTTCTTGGTTCTCCACGTATATGGTCGTAAGCAACAACAATCGAATTTTTATCAAGTAATACACCTTGTAATCTTCCATAAGGGCAAACAACAATACAAACTTGCTCTCTAAACCACCAATAAACAAAAAAGAAAATAGTAGTAAAAATTAAAAGCGATACTAAAGTGCCAATATGTGCTGAAGGATGTTTGATGTATCCTAATAGCTGATCCATTCCAATGAGGTATGCCAAAAAGTAATTGGCAATAACAAAAGAAATATTGTAAAATATTATTAATTTAAGACCACGCTTATAGATCTTTTCTGCATTCCAAGGTTTTTGTTGTAAAAGTTTTTGTTCTGTAGCATTGCCTTCAATCCAATATTCAATTTTTCTAAAAACCATTTCCATAAAAATGGTTTGTGGACAAGCCCATCCACAAAATATTCTTCCAAAAACAACAGTAAAAAGAATGACAAAAACAATAAAAGTCAACATCCCAATTCCAAAAATGAAAAAATCTTGGGGCCAAAAAACTGTACCAAAAAAAATAAATTTTCTTTCGAGAATATTAAAGAGAAAAAAGGGTTCTCCGTTTACTTTAATAAAAGGTAAAGTAAAAAAGGTAATTAAATAAACAACACTGAAATATGTTCTTAAACTGTAATTTTTTCCTTTGGGCTTTTTAGGATAAATAAAATTTCTTTTTCCCTCAGCATTAATGGTTGCTATTGAATCTCTAAAAGTATCTTTATTATCTTTTGAATTATTTTCATTCATTACTTACTTATAGAAGTTTCTTTTTTTATAACGGTAGTATCTGCTTTTTCCTCAACAAATAAATCTCCTTGTGCAGCTTTTGCATTTGGTGGATTTGTTCCTCTTAAAGTTTTTATATAACTAGCTAAAAAACTCATTTCTTTAGGTGTGTATTTTACAGCCCAAGCCTGCATTCCTTTATCTGGGTATCCATTTTTTATTGAAGCATATATGTCATTTAAAGAACCTTTATGTAACCAATAGTCATCTGTTAGATTTGGACCTGCACCACCTTCACCTTTTTTGCCATGACAAGCCCAGCAATCAATTTCATATAAATTCTTGGCCTTTTGTAACCCAGATGCATCTGCCATAGTTATATTTTTTTCATCAACTTTATCTTTGTTATTGGCTTCAAAAATTTCTTTATCTATTTGAGCTTGTTTCATTTCTGCTGAGTATTCTTGAATAGGATCTTTACCTGAATCAAGCACATGAAAATTCAATAAGTAAATTGCAGAAAAAATAATAGTTACATAAAATCCATATTTCCACCAAGGTGGTAGTGCATTGTCTAGTTCTTTAATGCCATCATAATCATGGTCTAATAGTCGATCTGCTTCTTGTTCTATCGGAATGGCTTTTGTAAAATATTTTTGATCAAATTTATTCCACCATTTCATTAAATTAAACGTTGAAGTTTTAGCTGAAACTTTTGGAGGCATTAATTCTGCATACATTCTTTTTATGGAAATTGTTAAGAAAGCTATAGCGATTAGCTCAATACCAATTACACATGCAAAAAGATAGAAGCTTGTAGATGACAATCCACCATAATTGGGTTCAATCTTTGCAGTTTGTTCAACAATGCTGTACTGTGCATTTGCTGATTGAAATATACTTGCACCAAAACAAATAATTAAAGCCAAAAGACTTTTTGAACTTGCACTATGCTTTTCGTTTACTTGTTTGCTGATTGCAATTAGTGCTTTACCTAATCCCCATATAACAAAAGCTAGTAAAAGCATTACAATCACTAAAACAATAACAAGTTGATTGTTAGATGAAGTTCTTGTTGCTTCAATAGCTGCTGATTCTTGAGCAAATAAACTCAATGCATTTATTAAAAAACTAAATAGAATAATAATTTTAAATTTCATAACAATAATTGTTTAATTGTTCGTTGAATCTTCTTCTAAAGGAATATTGGATAATATGTCTACTTTTTCTTTACTTATTTTAAAAACAAAAAATAATAGCATCACAAAAAAGAGTAAGAAAATGCTTAATGAAATAATTGGATATATGTTTACATGATCAATTGTTTCTGCATATTGTTTTATAAATTTGAACATACATTTTAAGTTTAAGGTTTGTCAATGCTGATGTCTTTGCCTAATCGTTGCATATAGGCAATTAAAGCAATAACTTCTTTTTTAGGTGAAATAAGAATGCTGTCACTTATTAAATTGTTGCTGATTTTTAAGGACTGACTTACTAAATCTTCAATGGCTTTTTCTTCGTAGCCCTTTTCGTAAGGAACTCCTAAAGTTTGCATGGCTTTAATTTTTGCTTTAGTATTCGAAATGTCTAAATCATTCTCTAATAAGAAAGGATAAGCCGGCATTATTGAGCCCTCACTCATTGATGATGGATCTCTAAAATGTCTGAAATGCCAACCATCAGATTTTTTTAAGTTACCAGTTCCTTCTCTGGCTAAATCTGGTCCTGTTCGTTTACTGCCCCATTGAAAAGGATGGTCATAAACAAATTCACCTGCTTTTGAATATTCACCATAGCGTTCTGTTTCACTTCTAAAGGGTCTTATCATTTGAGAGTGACATACATAGCAGCCTTCTCTAACATAAATATCTCTTCCTTCTAATTCTAATGCTGTATACGGTTTTACACTACTAATTGTTGGAACATTTGACTTAATTAAAAAAGTTGGTATCATTTCAACTGCCCCTCCAATAAGAATTACTATTAAACTAAATACCATTAATTGTACTGGTCTTCTTTCAATTTTTCTATGCCAATGTTCTGAACTATGAGGTTTAAATTCTTTTTGTAGTGGTGCAGCTTCTGTGGCTTCGTCTGCAACTAGTGATCCTTTTTTTACAGTTTTAATAATGTTATAAACCATAATGAGTGCACCAATTAAATACAAGGTTCCACCAAGAGAACGCATGGCATAAAAAGGTTTCATATAAGTTACTGTTTCAAGAAAAGAATATTTTAATTGACCAGCTTCAGTAAATTGTTTCCACATGGCACTTTGAGCAAAACCTGCCCAATACATGGGTACTGCATAAAAAATAATGCCTAAAGTACCCAACCAAAAATGTTGATTGGCTAGTTTTTTAGAGTATAATTCTGTTTTAAATATTTTAGGAATTAACCAATATAGAATACCAAATGTTAGCATACCATTCCATCCTAAAGCTCCAACATGAACATGAGCCACAATCCAATCTGTATAATGGCTAATTGCATTTACTGATTTTAGTGAAAGCATAGGTCCTTCAAATGTTGCCATACCATAAGCAGTAATAGCTACTACCATGAATTTTAAAATAACATCGTCTCTTACTTTGTCCCATGCACCTCTTAAAGTAAGTAAACCATTAATCATACCACCCCAACTTGGGAATATGAGCATTAATGAAAAAACAACTCCAAGCGATTGAGCCCAATTGGGTAAAGCTGTATATAACAAGTGGTGAGGGCCAGCCCAGATATATAAAAATATTAAAGCCCAAAAATGAATGATAGATAATTTATAAGAATAAATAGGTCTTTGTGCTGCTTTGGGTAAATAATAATACATTAGACCTAAGTAGGGTGTAGTAAGAAAAAATGCAACGGCATTATGACCATACCACCATTGTACTAATGCATCTTGCACGCCTGCATACCAAGAATAACTTTTAAATAAAGTAACAGGTAATTCAAAAGAGTTTACTAAATGCAAAACAGCAACAGTAATAAAAGTAGCTATGTAAAACCAAATGGCTACATACAAATGCTTTTCTCTTCTTTTAATTATGGTGCCAAACATGTTCCAGCCAAATACAACCCAAATGATTGTTATAGCAATATCAATTGGCCATTCTAATTCTGCATACTCTTTACCTGCTGTAATGCCTAGTGGAAGCGTAATTGCTGCAGCAACTATAATGAGTTGCCAACCCCAAAAATGTATTTTACTGAGTTTATCACTAAACATTCTGGCTTTACATAAGCGTTGCAAAGAATAGTAAACACCCATGAAAATACCATTACCTACAAATGCAAAAATTACTGCATTGGTGTGTAAAGGTCTTAATCTTCCAAAGGTTCCATATTGAGTAATGTTTAATGATGGAAATACAAGTTGTAAAGCAACCCATAATCCTGCTAGCATACCAACTACTCCCCATAGAATAGTGGCATAAGCAAAGTTTTTTACAATTCTATTGTCGTAATAAAATTTTTCTACCTGCATTAGTTTTAAGATTTGTTTTGATTATTATTTGTTGAGGATAATGATTTGCTTTCGTCTTCAAACAGCACTCTTATAGAAGGAGTGTAATCATCATCGTACTGGCCAGACTTCACATTCCATAAGAATGCTAATAAAAAGCCAAGTGCTACTAAAATGCTTACTATAATTAAAATGATCATTACACTCATATTCTGTCTTGTTAAAGCGAAAGTATAGTTTGATAAAAGCAATGCTAATGATGAGTATCAAAACAAATTATGATTGAAATCAGTAATTTGTATTAAGTATTTTTTGAGCATAAATATTTGTAAGTAGACCTACAAAAAGAACTATGCTTATACTACTTAAAGGCATTAGTATAGCAGCAATCATAGGAGAAAGTAAACTTTGCACTGCAAAACTCAACCCAATAATATTGTATAAAATAGAAAGTATAAAACTTGCAGTAATAATGGTTTTTCCGGATTTTGCATATTTTATAAATTGGTGTAAGAGGTATAATTTATCTCCAGCTAATAAAGCATCACAAGCTGGCGAAAATCTATTTGTGTTTTCTGTAACCGCTATACCTACATCACTTTGCTTTAAAGCACCAGCATCATTTAAACCATCGCCTAACATGATTACAGAACTATTTTGTTGTAATTGTTGAATATAATTTAACTTGTCTTGTGGACTTTGATTAAAGTTTAGATTTGAATGAAAATTGAATAATTGCGACAATCTATTTTCCTCAGCATTATTGTCGCCTGAAAGCATATGTAGTTTGTATTTACTTTTTTGAAGTGATTTTATAAGATTTTTTACACCTAATCTATAATTAGTTTCAAAAACAAATTCACCAATATATTTATCATTTACTTCAATATATACAGTTGTTGTAGTTTGTTTTTTATGATTAGTATCTAAGTTTAAAAATTCTGAAGATCCTATTCTTACATAATCTTCATTAATCATTCCTTCAATACCTAAACCATTTATTTCTTTAAAACTTGTTAAGGAAAAATTTGATGAGATTTTTAATTGTATTGATTTTGTAATTATTTTACTCAGTGGATGAGAAGATTGTGAGCACAATAGTTTAATAGCAATTCTCAAATCATTGTTTAGGTTTTGTCCTTGATATTTTATATGTATGTTGTTACTGTTAGTTAAAGTGCCTGTTTTATCGAAGACAATAGTTTTGGCTTTTGCCAAACTTTCAATTACACTAGAGTTTTTAAGGAAAAATTTATGTCTTCCAAAATAACGCAACATATTTCCATAAGTAAAAGTGGCAGATAAAAGAAGTGAACAAGGACAAGCCACTATTAATATTGCAGTTAAAGCATTCCACATTTTATTGGTATCAACAATATACCAATACATAGTTGATAAAGCTGCAATGCTGAACAAAACAATTGTAAAATATTTGCTCCAGGGATGAATGAAAGATTGATCTTTATTTTTATTCATCTTAAAAGCATCATTATTCCAGAGTTGTGTAAAATAGCTTTGCGATACTTCGTGAATAGTTTCTAAAGTAATAGCAGTGCCACTATTTTTTCCACCTGCATAAATTAAAGCCCCACTTTGTTGATGTACTAATTCATTTTCTCCAGTAACAAAACTATAATCAATATTTGCAGTACTGCTTAGTAATATGGAATCAGTTGGGATTAACTCTTCATTTCTTATTAATATCTTATAGCCTTTTTTTAATTGTGTAATAGGTATGCTTTTCTCTTCATCATTACTTATCACAGAAACACCTAAGGGGAAATAAGAAGAATAATTTCTGTCGAATGAAAAAGCATCGTAAGTCTTATTCTGAAACCATCTGCCAATTAGCATGAAGAAAACAATTCCTGAGCCTGAGTCCAAAAATCCTGCACCGAAGCCAGAAATAATTTCATAGTAGCTTCTTAAAAATGTTACTAGAATTGCTAATGCAATTGGAGTATCAATATTTAATATTTTCTGCTTTAAACCATTAAATGCTGAAATAAAAAATTCACTGGCACAATAAAAAAGTACAGGTATGGAAAGGCCAAAAATTATCCATGAAAAAGTTTTTTGTAAAGCTGTTGTTTCAATATTTCCACTAGAGAAATATTCAGGGAAACTCAACATCATAATATTAGCAAAACAAAAACCTGCAATACCAATTTTGTACAATCTTATTTTATTGTAATTTGTTGAATGTTTTTGTTCTATTTCATGTAAAGTAATGATGGGTTCATAGCCAACAAAAGCTAATAATTCTACAACCTCACTCAGTTTTATCTCTTTTGGATTATAGATAATGAAAATTTCTTTTTTTTGAAAATGAATTTGAGATGACACAATGCCTTCATGTATTTGATGTAAATGTTCTAGTAGAAAAATACAAGACGAGCAATGTATTTGAGGAAGATGAAATTTTATATTTACTTGATCGTTGCTTTTAAATAAAACTAGTTTATTGATGATTTCTTCAGTATTTAAATAATCGTACTGATTTTTTGTAAACCTCCCTTTTGCTTTTATGCCAGGGTTCTGATGGATATTATAATATTGGCATAAGTTATTTTCATTTAATAAAAGATACACTTGTTGACAACCATTACAGCAAAAATATTTTTGATCAATACGAATGGTATTGTTACAAGAATCTCCACAATGAAAACAACTTAAGGAATTAATAACTTTAATATTTAGGGTTTTACAAAAAAAGTGCCGCCACATAAGAATAAGGGCGGCTTTATTAGACAGAAACTACTGAACACTTCTTGAACCACAGGTGTTCAATCGAAAAATTTTATATAAAGGGCAAAAACTTAAATAACCTGTTAATAAAGGAACGAAAGCAAGTAAAATCCACCATGACTTATAGTAGTACCCCAATGCAATAATAATAATGGCTAACATAAATCTTATAGTTCTATCTTTTTTGCCTACATTTTTTTTCATGATTTATATTTTTTAATTGAACACCAAAATTCAAGAGTCTTAGTTTTAAAAACCATGATTTCAGTCAACCAAAAGATGATATATATCAGTTTACTTATGTATGTGATTTAAATCATATGTAACACTTTTACATTTTTCTAATTTCAATCATTAAAAAATATTATTATGAAGAAAACGTTTAAAATTTTTATTGTATTATTCTCTGTTACTTATTTATGTGCCTGTAATTCAAGTGAGGGCAATCAATCTAATGCAACTGATGTAACAACAAATATGACAGGTCAATCTGGTGTGGTAGATGAAACATCAAAACCAAATATTGTTCAAGTAGCAGTTGGTAGTAAAGATCACTCAACATTAGTTACTGCTGTTAAAGCAGCAGGTTTAGTTGATGCTTTAAGTAATGCTGGTCCATTTACAGTGTTTGCACCTACAAATGCTGCATTTGAAAAACTCCCAGCAGGTACAGTTGAAGGTCTATTAAAACCAGAAAAAAAGGGCGACCTTGAAAATATTCTTGGTTATCACACTTATGTTGGAGTACTAAAAATTGAATACATGAATGATGGTCAAGAATTCGATATGGTTTATGGTGGCAAAGTAACTATTACAAAGAAAGAAGACAAAACCTTTGTAAATGGATCTGAAATTGTTGCTTCAATTCCTACATCAAATGGAATGATTCATGTTATTGGGGATGTTTTATTGCCAAAATAGTAGAAGTATATTATTAATGGAGTTGTTGATGTATTCTATTTAATTCATCAGTCGAACATTTTTCTTGTAAGATAGGGAAGAGTATACGCTCTTCCTTTCTTATATGTGCTTCTAACAAAATTCCAATTTCATCTAAAGCATTTTCTATATCAACAGAATTTTTTAATGAACTAAATAATTGGTGTAACTTTTTATGTTCATCAAATATTTCTATACAAATTAAATTTATAGAACTATCTATATGTTTTACTGACTTTAAAACAATTTCTTCCTGAATAAAATGACTTTTAATATGCTCTTCAAAATGTTGTAAAGCATAATCTCTTTTTTCTTCAAGCTGGGTAGGTAATTCTTTATATTTTGGTGCTCCTTTTTTTAATAGCTGTGCTAATATTAAGGAATTATGATGATCTCTTGATAGTGGAGCTAACGCTTCTATTCTTTTCATTTTATAAATCTTTTGATTTAAATTTTCTGAGCGAAATCCAGGTTGGAATAATTGCCCAAGTAATTAATGTGATTAGTGAAAGTGTAAGACCTAAGCTTGTACCAAAAAAATTATTAAATACAGCACCTGTATAACCCATGAGAGCTGAAATTTCTAGTTTTAATAATATTAATATTCTACTTAAATCTATTGGATTAAGAACAGATAAACCCACCATGAATTTCTCTAATGGGTAGTCTGCAAATTGAAATAATATAAATAAAACTATACCATCAAAAATAATTGAAAAATAAAGCCATAGCAATATTACTGATCCAATGCCTTTGGCTTTATCTCTTGCAATAACAGCAACAACCATAGCTAGTGCTACAAAAATTACTGATAATAAAATTCCGGTAATCATCATCATAATTCCAACTGATGTTAATTCGTAAAATAGAATGGGTAAGCCAATACCTATTACAAATGCCAAACCTATTACAGTTGCTAATCCTATAAAAAGGCTTAACCAAATAGTTTTTCGTTTTAATGGCTGACTAACTAGTAATTCTAAAAATTCAGAACTATTATATACATAAATTGTAGCAAATAATAAACTTACTAATGGTACTATGATTAGTATTACATTTAGTAAGCTTAAAAGTCCTTTTGCATTACTATCTTCTATATTAAAAATGCTTAAAGATATCATGAGCAAAACAAGAGTATAGGCAATCATTACCTTGTTTCTTACTAAATCAATCATTACATATTTTATTATTTTATTCATATTAATTTATTATTTACTTAAAATGCTAGCAATGGCTTTTGAAAGTTTTTGTTCACCTGTTTCTTCTTTAAGTTCATTAATTTTTTTGTGTAGAAAAATTTCAGCTTCTTGCATAAAAATAATTTCAGAAACTAAATCATCGAGTTCACTTAAAATATGTGAAGTAATGATGATTAGTTTTCCTTTATCTCTTTCTTTAATGATTTTGTTTTTTAATACCTCAGATGCAATTGGGTCGAGGCCAGCAGTAGGTTCGTCTAAAATCAATACAGCTGGATTAAATAAAAATGCTAACGATGCACTAACTTTTTGAATGGTTCCACCAGAGAGTGTACCCATTCTCTTATGTAACATTTGATGTAGATTGAATTTTTCAATTAATTCTTCATCTAAAATATTATTATTTTTATTTCTGATGTCTTTCATCATATTAATGACTTGTCCAATAGTCATATTACTTGGGTATTTCCCAATTTGAGGCATATATCCAATTTGTGATCTATACTCCCAATCGTGTGCAATATTTTTTCCATTAAAAGTTATAAAACCAGTATTGCATACTACCATACCTAATATCGATTTTATTAAAGTTGTTTTGCCACAACCATTAGGCCCAATTAATGCAATGCATTCTCCTTTATTAAATTGAACAGAAACGTTTTTTAAAACTTGTAGTTTTCCAAAATGTTTATTTACGTTGGTTGCTTTTATCATAGTTTAATAGGTTTCATAAAAGGAGCATTATCTACTAAATTTATGGGTGTTAATGATGGAATTATTTTCTCTGTTTTATCCAATAAAGTTGTAATTAAGCTTCTAAATAATATCATTGCCGGAGGATTATTTTCAATAATCATAGCATACATGCTTACTGGTCTATAAGGAACGTCGCCAATTTTATCTTTGTTAATATCGTATCCTTCATACTTATCCCAGTAATTATGTTTAAATTCATTTAATACAAGATTGCCATTTGTACCTACATCAAAACTGTTGTTTTTAAAATTATTATGGGTAACATTAACTTCCATACAACTCGCTTGAATTTTCATTGCCCAACCATTATTCATAAATTTATTTTTTAGAATTTGTGCTCTACTTGTTCCTTCCATAAAAATTCCAACTGTATTTCTCTTAAATTGATTCTTAGCAATAAAACAATCACTCAATTCTTTTAATAATAATCCGTAAGCACCGTCGCCCCAATTATCTTCAAAATAATTATTCAGCATATTTATTTTTCTGGAAAACATTACTGCAACTCCGGCACCATTATTTTTAAAAGTATTTGTATAATAGCTGTTTTGATTCGAGAACATAAAATGTAGTCCATATCTCAAGTTATTTTCCGATTGATTTCTCCAGATTGTGGTATTACTTACAAACTCAAAATAAATACCATCTCTATGGCCTTTTATGGTATTGCCCACTATTTTTAAACTATCACTTTTCCAACAGTGGATACCGTTGCCACTTCTTTGTTCTTGTTTGGCTGAAGCAAAAAGTTTGTTGTTCTGTATAATACACTTAGCAGAATTTTGAATATAAATACCAAAAAATGTTTCTATTAAAATATTATTTTTAATAGTAATATTTGATTTGTTATAAACTTTAATTCCTGCAATATCTTCAATACTTGAAATACCAGAGTTAATTATTTTAAATCCATCAATAACCACATTGTCTGCTTTTATAGAAATAATTTCTGACTTATGGTTTCCATCAATGGTGGGATAATTGATACCAATTAAGTAAATTGATTTTGTTATGCTGATATTGCCTTCATTATAATGGCCTTTTAAAACCATTAAAGTATCACCATTATTTGCAATTTGTACTGCTTTTTTAATACTATTTATCTGTTTAGTATTACCTATGTAAATAGTGTTACTGTAAATTTTGGTAAACAGAATTAAGCAACAAACTAAATAAGTTATTTTATTAATCATTTATAGAGCATCTCCCATTTAATAACACTTCCTTGCATTTCAGTGTTTATTTTAGTTAATGTTTCTTCATTTTTAAATGCAGCTATATTGCCTCCCATTGGGCTCCTATATTCAATGCTATGAGCAAAAAAAGCTTCTTTAACATTAATTAATTCTATTGGTGATAGATAGTTTGCGGTATAAATATCTTTAATATTTTCTTTTATTTTTTTGTCATGTTCAATTGATTCTAACATGCATTTTACATCATCGTATTTAAAAATTTTCCCTTTATTGGTAACAATTTCAACTCCAAATCTCGCATCACTTATAGTCATTTTACAGTAACTGCAATTATCTTTTCCCACAACAAATGGTTCAGGATTTGTATTACAAGACGACATAACTAGCGTGATAAAAATTATTGAAACAATTGGTGAAACCATTTTTTTCTTTTTATTTTCTTTAATAACACAAAACAATAATATCAAGCCTGCTCCAATAAAAATCCATCCTCCAACATTGGGCATTGAATAAGCTGCAAAATTTAAGAGTTGTTTATAACCAATTAAAGGTGGCTGATAAACCATGCCTGGAACTATGATTGCAGCGTTGGGATCTAAATTGTGTCCATAATTATATTCCCATCTCCAAAAGTCAATCATGGCAATTATTCCAAAACAAACAAACAAAATGAATAATAGATTCAGCCACCTTTTTTTACCCAAAATTGCAGTTGTTAGAAAAGCAATCACAAAAAAGACAATACAATAAGGAAGTATTTTAAATTCAAAAAAATCTTTTGTGTGTAAGGTTTTCATTCCTATGTAATGGTTGAGGCCATTGATAATGTCTACATTTCCTCCAAGTTGATTTGGATAAATCAGCAACACTAATCCCTCAGGATATTGTGGGGCTATTAAATCAATTTGCCAAAGAGGAACAAATAATACAATAATTAAAGCCATGCCAGATAAAGCAACTAAAATTCTATTTGTTTTATTCATAGTATAATCAATCATTCTTCAATTTATTTTGGGTATAAAAAGAAACAGACTTTTTAAAGTCTGTTTCTGAATTGGTTTTTATTTTTTAGATTCTGCAGCAGCAGGGGGTGTGTTTTTACCAGTACTAAATAACAATGGTGTATTGCTATTTGCAGGCGATACTCTAACATAACCACTCATCTCTTGATGCAGTGCACTACAGAAATCTGTACAGTACATAGGATACATACCTACTTTATCAACTTTCCATTTTAATGTAGCTGTTTCTCCTGGCATTATTAATAGTTCTGCATTGTTAGAACCTTTAATAGCAAAACCATGAGGCACATCCCAATCTTGTTCAAGATTAGTTACATGAAAATAAACTTCATCTCCAACTTTAATGCCTTCAATATTATCAGGTGTTAAGTGAGAACGAATGGCAGTCATGTAAACATGTACTTGGTTTCCTTTTCTTACTACTTTAGTTTCACCTTCACCTTTGGCTACATAAGGATTTGTGTTCTCTTCAATTTTAAAGAATTTGGTAGAATTATTCTTAATTAGATCTGCTTTACAAATTTGAGCGTAGTGTGGTTCTCCGATAGTAGGAAAATCTAATATCAATTGCATTTTATCTCCACTTATATCGTACAGTTGTGCACTTTGAGAAAGTTCAGGTCCTGTTGGTAAAAATCTATCTTTTGTAATTTTATTATAAGCTACTAAGTATTTGCCATCTGGTTTTTTTGTATCTCCACCTGCAACACATAAGTGACCAACAGAGTAAAAAGTAGGAGCTCTATCTAAAACTTTTAGATCTTTAATATTCCATTTTACAACTTCAGAAGAAACAAACATTGAAGTGTAAGCATTGCCATCATTATCAAACTCAGTATGTAAAGGTCCTAAGCCTGGTTTTTTTACTTCACCATATAATGCAGATTCGTATTTAATAATTGGAATACCATCAAACTCGCCAATAAAATCTTTTGCTTCAATAGCTTTAATCATTTTATCAAAGCCAAATACAGGAATTAATGCAGCCAATTTTCCACTACCAACAATGTATTCACCTGTAGGACTAACATCACAACCATGTGGAGATTTAGGACATGGTATGAAGTAGCATATATCTTTTAAATCTTTAACATCTAAAACGGTTACCTCAGTTTTAATTTCTGATTTTGCAGTATGTGATTTTTCATCGTAGATGTTATGAGCATATTGAACTTTTTGTTTTCTGCCTTTACCTGCTTTCATATATTCTTCTGCTTTTTTCCAGTTTACAGCCATCACAAAGTCTTTATCTCTTTGTGAAGCATTAACTTCTAAAAGTGTATGAGCTTGTTCTGTATTATAAGTAGAAAAAAAGAACCAACCATTAGAAACACCTTTGCCAGCTCTACTTAAATCGAAATTAACTCCAGGACATTGCAGTTGAAATTTTAAATCCATTTTGCCATCTTCTTTATTAACAGAAATAAAACTTATGGAGCCTTTAAAATTTTGTTTGTAAGTGTTGATTGGTACATCTTGATTTTTATCATCTGGTGGTACACTAAATCTTGTGCCTGCAACAACATACTCAGTGTTTTCTGTTATGAAAGGAGAGGAATGATTACCACCACTATTAGGAAGCTCAATAATTTCATTAGTTCTAAACGTTTTTAAATCTATTCTGGCAACACGTGGAGTATTATTGGCATTTCCAAAAACCCATTTGCCATCATAATCTCCATTTGTTTTAGAAAGTTGAACGTGATGTAAATCATCCCATGGAACAAAACCATGCGAAGTATTTAACATGGGCTTAGTTTCTTCACTATAACCCCATCCTTTTTCAGGATCAACAGAAAATACTGGTATTACTCTTAATAATCTACCAGAAGGAAGACCATAGGTGCTCAGTTGACCACTAAATCCTCCAGACACAAAATTGTAATAAGTATCATACTGACCAGGGGGTACATAAGCTTTTGCTGCTGCATCTGCTGATACTGCTGATCCTACATTTTTTGGTTTACAAGATGAGATTGTAAACATTGTAATTACTGTAATAGTTGCAATTACACTTAAATAAAACTTTTTCATTTTTTTTAATTTTTATATTATTTAACACCATCATTTTTTCTCATGAATTCATATAATGATCTGGCATCATCATCTGAAAGATTTTGATTAGGCATACGAACCAAGCAAATTTCAAGTTGTGCCTGTAGCTCTGGATCTTTATCTATCATGGCATCAGTATTGGTTATAAAATTCAGAATCCATTCTGCTTTTCTTCTAGTAGTAATACCTTCCCAACCTGGTCCAACTAATTTTTCATTAGTAAGTTTATGACAGCTACCACATTTTACTCCATAAACTTTTTCTCCATTAGAAGCCATTGCAGCATCTAGTTTTGGATCTACTTTTACGTCACTAAATTTACCTTCTCCTCTGTGAGGATCATAATCAGGATTAACATTATTGTTTGTAGCATTAGTAGCATAAGGATCTGCAGCATCAGCATTATTAGAGGTATTGCCACCTCCACAAGCTGTAATAAAAAATCCCATGAGTAGTACAATCGTTATTTTTTTCATAAAGTGAATATTTATTGTTTAGGCAAGATTAGAATTAAGAAAAAATTGTTTTTATGTTTTTAATCATATGTGATTTTATACTTGTAAATAGTGCTTCAGTGTTTCTTTCAAATGCCTTTCTAGTGCGAAGTTTAGAATATGCTCAAAAAATTGTAATGACCACAATCATGTAAATAGCTGAATAATATCAGTTGTATGCTCTATGTCATTTTTTAGTTTCGATTGAAACAAAAAGTATTGATATGATGATTGATATTAATTTATTACTAGATCGTGGAGCAGTTTATAAAAACTATAGTTGTGGTGATATTATTTTTAAAGAAGGCAATCAATCGCATTTTTATTATCAACTCATTAAAGGAAGAGTGAGGTGGGTAAATATTAATGAAGAAGGAAAAGAGTTTTTGCAAGTCATCATTAATGCAGGAGAATGTTTTGGTGAATTTCCATTGTTCGATGATCAACCATTAGCAGCTACTTCAATAGCTGATACTGATATTGAAGTATTGAGATTACATCGTTCTACATTTCACCAAATATTAAAAGACCATCAAGATATACATTTAGCTTTTTCTAAATTGTTAACTCAAAGGTTAAGGTTTAAATTTTTAATTCTTAAAGAAATCGCAAATCATAATCCCGAAAATAGTATATCTACTTTATTGAATTATTTTAAAGAAAACAAAACGAACATTTGTTCAAAATGTAATCAATTAAAATTAACCAGACAGCAAATTGCTGATATGACAGGCTTAAGAGTTGAAACTGTAATTAGAACCATGCGAAATATGCACGATAGGGGAGAACTACTCATTGAAAAAGGTAAAGTTTATTGCTGAGGATGATTGAACTCATAAATATATTTTATAATGTTTCTTTCATTTGTTAAAAGCATGAGCCATGAAATTACATATGTTTCAATGGATAAAAATTTCGTTTATCAATTTACTTGTTGTTGCTATACTAGGGTTTTTACTCAGGTATAAAATCTTATATACTTTCACCTATATAGATCAAAAACATTTATTGCATGCACATTCTCATTTTGCATTTACAGGTTGGATAACACAAACTTTAATGGCTTTAATAGTAGGGTTTATTTGTAATAAACACCACAAAGACTTATTCAAAAAATATTTTTGGCCTTTGCTGTTTAATTTAATTGGTTCCTGGGGTATGTTGATCACTTTTACTATTCAAGGTTATGGATTTTATTCTATAGCATTTTCAACAACTTCAATTTTTGTGAGTTATTGGTTTGCCATTATTGTTTGGAAAGACCTAAATGCTATTGCAGAAAATGATATTGGAATAAAATGGATTAAGATTGCCTTAATAAGTAATGTTATTTCTTCGATAGGAGCATTTGCATTAGCTTTTTTAATGGCTAATAAAATTGTGCATCAAAATTGGTATGTTTCGGCACAATATTTTTTTCTACATTTTCAGTATAATGGTTGGTTTTTCTTTTGTTGTATTGGTTTAATAAGTTCATCATTATTTAATAATATAGTTAGTAAAAGGGTACTTAACCAAGTATTTTATGGCTTTACAATCTCTTTAATTCCTGCTTTCTTTTTATCTATACTCTGGATGAAATTATCTAGCACATTATATTTTATTATTGTTATTTCTGCCATTGTGCAAGTAGTTGCTTGGGTTTATTTATTGTTACATATTAAAAAAAATATATCACTCATAAAAAATAAAATAGCCAATAATATTGTTGTTATTCTTTATGGTCTAGTTGCCACTGCACTGTCAATAAAACTACTGTTACAACTAGGTTCTATACATCCTACATTAAGTAAATTGGCTTTTGGATTTAGACCAATTGTTATAGGTTATTTACATTTAGTATTATTAGCCATTATTAGTTTATCAATCATTGGTTATGTTTTATACATAACTAAAATTAACATGAATGATTGGCTTAAGCGAGGAGTAGTTTTGTTTGCTATTAGCATTATGTTTAATGAAATTTTATTAATGATTCAAGGTTTTGCTGCTTTAGATTATATAGTAGTTCCATACATTAATGAACTACTGTTATTAGCTACTGTCTTTTTGTTTATAAGTATTTTATTAATGAATGTAGGAATAAATAAGAACAAGGTGAGTGAAGTCATAAAATAAAGAAATTGTATCAATCATCTTTACAAAAATTAATTTTATGAATAATTTAAAAGAACAATCACTGGCTAATATTGTTACCAATCATTTTCAAGCAGCTCAAGTTTTTGAAAAATATAATTTAGATTTTTGCTGTAAAGGCAAAAAAACACTTGCAATTGCTTGCGATGAAAATAGAGTCGACATGGAAAGTGTGTTAACTGATTTAGCTGAAGTTTTACAACAAGATGAACAAGTAAAGGATTTCAATAATATGTCTCTCGAAGCTTTAATTAGCTATATCATTTTACATCATCATTTCTATGTAAAACAATCATTGCCTAATATTTTATCACACATAGAAAAAGTAAGTTATAAGCATGGAGCATCTTATCCTTATATGGTAGAAGTATTGAACATTTTTGAACAAGTAAATGAAGAAATGATTTCTCATATGCAAAAAGAAGAGATGATATTATTTCCTAGAATTAGAGCAATAGAATCTGCATTAAGTTTTAATTCTAATATTTTGATGAATAAGAGTGAAATTGAAAAACCCATTGAAGTAATGGAGACTGAACATGATTTTGTGGGAGAGGCTTTGGCTAAAATTAAAGTCTTAACTAATAATTATACCATATTAGATGAAATGTGTACAACATTTAAAATTACCATTGCTGAATTAAAAGAGTTTGAAGAAAAACTTCATGAACACGTGCATCTTGAAAATAATATTTTATTCCCTAAAGCAAAGAATTTGTTCAATGTGATTATTGTTTAAATATTACACAACTGCATCGGTATTGTTAGATTTTTTCCAGACTAGTTTTTTCCCAAAACCTTGTGTGCTATCAGTCATTTTAATCGAGTCAATTTCTATTAGCCACACTTCACCAGGCATTACTAGTGCAAATGGAAATTTTGAATGATAAGTCTTCGATGCTAGTTTATGATCTGCTTCATGATGTAATATAATGCTGCCTTCAAATTGAATACCTTGAACAATTAAATTTTTAAGTTTATCTGGCAATATTGTTCCAGCAATTTTTTGATGATGGTTTAAGTATTTGACGTGATTTGAGTCAGTCGATGATTTAAAGTACAGCTGCATAGCATCACTATTAAATGCATAGTAACAACTAAAGCAATAAGGTAAATCTTCTAGGTTTAAACAACATATGCTCATGCATTTTTGTTGTTTAATAAAATCAATAATATTTTCATTAACTTTTAGTTGCTCCATTTATTTTATTTTTTCTAATTAAAGCATTTTTATAATCTTCTATTTCGCTTTTTGTTTGTGGTAAAAGTTTTGGAATTGTAATCTGATTCTTCGATTCATCCAAAGCAACAAAAACAAAATATGACTTTCCAATTAAGTGATCTTTTTTCGATTTTATGTTTCTTGAAAATGCTTCAACTTTTATCTCTAGTGATGTTATAAAAGCTCTAGTGACTTTTGCTTTTATAGTGATGATGTCGCCTATTATAGCAGATTTATTAAAGCTTATTTGATTGATGGTTGCAGTAACACAAATATGTTCTGCATGTGTTTGAGCACAAACTGCTGCTGCAATATCCATCCAATGCACCAACTTGCCTCCTTGTAAAATACCCATGGGATTGGTATCATTCGGACAAACAATTTCTGTTTTAATTACACTTGATGCAGAAGGTTTCTTTTGTTTCAATTGCTGAGATTAATCTGCAAGTTTATTTCAGACTATTGGATTGATGTATGATTAATGTCAGCAAATTTTATGAATAAAATCATAAACCTCGGCATTCTTGAAATTTACTTTTACACTTCATAATTTATTTTTCCGGGAAACAATTTCTTTACTAAATGCGTCATCAGCAAACTGTATTTATTTTTTCAATTCTAATCATTAGTTTTCTAGTATATTCTATTTATTTATACACTCATCTGCCTTTTAATTCAGATAGTGTTGATGAAAAAGTATTGCAGGGGAAAAAATTGTGGCAAGAGAAAAATTGTAATGCTTGTCATCAAATTTATGGGTTAGGTGGATTTCTTGGTCCGGATTTAACCAATGTATATTCTCAAAAATCTCCTGAATATATTAAAGCATTTATTCAATACGGAACAGTTGTAATGCCTAAATTTTCTTTATCTCAACAAGAGTTAAGTAGTTTGCTTGCATTTCTAAAAAGTGTTGATGAAACAGGAAACGCTAATCCAAAAAATATCATTATACATTCAAATGGAACCATTACAACACCATAATTCAAGAGTTATCAATAAATATTTTACATTGGCTTTATTGCTATTGGTATTAGGCATTAGCTTTGGTTTAGTAGGTGCTTTGCAATATGTAGTTCCTGGATTTTTAAAAGAATATTTATCTTTTGAAAAAGTAAGACCACTTCATGTAACTTGTTTAATATTTTGGATCATACTATCTGCAACTGCAGCAGCTATAGGTTATTTGCAAGATTATACTTCAAAAAAAATATTTTCATATCCATTACTCAATCTTCAATTTTATATTTTACTTATAGCCATTGTTATAATATTAATTACTTATGTTTTGGGCATTTTTGGAGGAAAAGAGTATTGGGAATTTAAGCCTGTTATATCCATTTTAATTGTTCTTGCTTGGCTGCTTTTTTTGTTTAACTTTTACAAATCAATATCATTATTAAAACAACAGCCTGTTTTTATTTGGATGTGGTTAACAGGAATAATCTTTTTCCTATTCACATTTCTTGAGTCTTATTTATGGTTATTACCCTATTTCAATAAAAATATTGTTAACGACATGACCATTCAATGGAAAGCCAATGGTTCAATGGTAGGATCTTGGAATATGTTAATCTATGGTTCATCAATATATTTAATGAAAAAAATTAGTGGAGATAATAAAGTCAGTCACTCTAAACTTTCATTTGCATTATTTTTTCTAGGACTAACTAACCTGTTATTTAACTGGGGGCATCATATTTATACCTTACCAACACATGGCTATATTAAGCATATTAGTTACATCATAAGTATGACTGAATTATTTATTTTGGGTAAAATTATTTATGATTGGAAGCGAACCTTACAACAATCAAAAAAATCTTTTCATATCACTGCTTACAAATTTTTAATTGCTGCAGATGGTTGGATTTTTTTGAATCTTATCTTGGCAATTGCAATTTCTATACCTGCTGTAAATGTTTTTACCCATGGAACACATATTACTGTAGCTCATGTTATGGGAGCAACCATTGGGATAAACACTTTTCTACTATTTGCATTTTATTACGACAGGTTTTCAAATGCTTTTGTAAGTTTTAAAAAAGCAAGATTGTTTTTTAATTTGGGTTTTAGATGGGCAAATTATTCTTTATTTCTTTTTTGGATTACACTTATTATTTTGGGTATTAAAAAGTCAATCTGGCAAATGAGTGAACATGCTTTGCCTTACTCTGTTATGATGCAGGAATCTTATTTTTTATTTGTTCTCATGTTTTTAAGTGGATTAAGTTTAGCCTTAGGCTTAATTTTTATTTTAATGCCTTTATTTAAATACTTAATGAATTCTTTTAAACAAAGTATACAAAATGATTTTACTCACTAAAATATTTCGTTTCGAAGCCTCACATGCTATACATGAATACCCGGGCCTTTGTAAAAACATTCATGGGCACTCTTATAAATTATTGGTTAGTGTAACGAATATTCATCCAAGCGAAATGGATAAGAAATTTGGTTTTGTTATGGATTTTAAAGCACTCAAAACTTTAGTAAACATACATATTTTAGATTACTTCGATCATCAATTGATTGTTTCAAAAAAATATTTGAAAGAGCATCAAAACTTAAATGGATTAGAAAATATTATAGTTTGGGATCTTGAGCCTTCTGCAGAAAATATGATTCTATTTATTCAAAAAAAATTAGAAACCGTTTTGCCAAGCAACATAAAGCTTGTAAAGTTGAAATTGTTTGAAACTGCAGATTCTTTTATTGAATTAAACTATGATTAATAAAATCTAACGCATAAAAAAAGGCTCCCCGAACAACCAGGGAGCCTACTCCTTAAGACTAAACACGAAACACTCTTCGAATATTATTGAATGGCTTTAACCATTTTGGTATTACCAATTATTCTTCCTTTATCATCCACCACAACAACTGTATAAGTTCCTGAAGCGAGGTTGTTAATATTAAGGTTGAAGTTTTGATTAGCAGAGCTATTAGCAATTACATCTTGTTTTTGTTGCAGTACTAGTTTACCATTCATGCTATACACTCTAACAGTTACAGAGGATACTTGTTGTGGAACTTTTACATTCACTTTAGCAAATTCTCTACTTGGATTAGGATATACTAATACTTTTTCCATTTGATTCACATCCAATGTAGGGATACTCACTATTGGAGCATTAGGGTTAACTCCTCTATATGGAGTTGCAGTACTTGGATTAGCAATTGCTATATCAGTTACACCTAAGTCACTGGTAGTAATTAAAGTGAATTTAAATTCATAATTAGATAAAGTGGATGTAGGTGTGCTAAATGTAATATCAGCATTTGTAGCCGAACCGTAGGTAATGAATGCACCAGTGAATGGAGCTGTTCTATATTCTACTAATAAATAGTAATTTGTAATAGATCCTGTTACAATTGTTGAAGGATTAGCTAAGTTGCTAAAACCAGTTACTGTATAGGTTGTATAGTTTGTAGTTCCACCACCACCAGGGTTTGTTACATCAGCAGTTGTAGTATGCACAGAGATGATTGATTTAGGTGTAATTACAATGCTTACAGGAGCTGAAGTTGTATTTGTACAACCTGCAGCAATAGCAGTTAAAGTAATGGTTTTAGAACCACCTGTACTATAAGTATAGTTTGTAGGTGTAGGTCCGGTTAAAGCTATAGATGGTGTACCAGTTGTACTCCAGGTATAACTACTTGCACCAGTTGAGTTGTTTACAATACTTACTGTAGGGTTACTATAAATATCACCAGCATAATTTACTGTTGGTGTAAATGCAGCAATTGGGTTACTTACTACAATGGTAGAGGTATAAGTTGAAGTACAACCATTACTACCAGTTACAGTTAAAGTTGCAGGATAAGAACCGGCTGCTGTATAATATAATCTAGGGTTATTAGAAGTTGGTCCTGTACCGTTAGTATAAGTCACACTAGCTCCAAAGCTCCAAGATAAGGAAATGCTACCTGAAGGTGTGGTTGAAGTGCTGATAAATGAATAATCATCACTAGCACATGCATTAATTGTTCCTCCAGTAGTTACTGGGCTATTATTTACTAATAAATTATAGCTTGCAGTAGGAGCATCGTTAACAGTTACAGTAATTGCATTACTAGCTGCACTTGGGCAAGTACCATTGTTTACTACTAAGGTATAAACACCCGAAGCAGTTGCAACAAAATTATTTACACTTGTTCCTACAGCTACACCATCTTTATACCATTGATAATTAGGTCCTGCATGAACAGTAGATAATGTTACACTACCAGGGGCACAAAAAGTAGTTGCACTAGCAGCAGTAATAACTGGTGTTGTTGCAGCAGGATTCACTGTTACCGAAGTAGCAGTACTTTGTATACTTGCACAACCATTGCTATTAGTTACAGCTACAGTGTAATTACCAGTAGCAGTTGCATTATAAGTAGAGCCATTAGCCCCACTGATAGCAGATCCATTTAAATACCATTGATAGCTATTACCAGTAGAAGAAGTTAATGTAACCGAACTACCATTGCAGAAAGTAGTTGCCCCACCAGCAGCAATTGTAGGTTGAGAAGGAGCAGCTACAACAGTAACAGTAGTACCATTGCTAGCCACACTTGCACATCCACTATAAGTAGCCACTACAGTGTATACACCAGCAGTTGTAGCAGCATAAGTTTGAGCAGTAGCACCACCAATTAGCACAGCATCTTTATACCATTGGTAGCTAGTAGCAACAGAAGAAGTTAAAGTCACCGTACCACCATCACAGAAGTAGGTTGTACCACTAGCCGAAACAGTAGGTTGAGGAGCATTATTAATAGTTACATTATAAGTTGCTGTTGAATTACCGGCACTGTTACTTACATACAATTGAACAGTATGGGTACCGGGCTGACTAAATGTTACTGTATGCGGTCCAGCAGCAGTACTGCTAGAAGGTGTACCATTTTGGAAATACCATTGGTAAGTAGAAGGTGTACCACCAGAAACATTAGGACTAAAGGCATATGAGTTACTATTTAAACATTGTGTTTGAGTACCACTAGATAAAGTAATATCAGCCACAGGAGCAATAGCAGTAGCAGCCACATTAATGGTTTGACTATAGGTATTAGAACAACTCAGACCAGTACTTACATTTAAGACAATGGTATGAGAACCTACAGATAAAGTTTGTACTAAATTGCTAGCAGAAGTATTTACACCTTGACTAACAGCATCCACCACCCATTCGTAACTAGCAATAGAACCATTCGAAGCCCAAGCACTTGGTGTAAATGTATACACATTAGCAGAGTTAGAATAAGAGAATGAAACATTAGGAATAGCAAGTACAATAATATTAGCATATTGAGTACTATAAGAACCTGAGGCATTAGAAACAGTTAAAGTAATATTATAAGTACCCGGTTGAGTAAATACAGCAGTTGGGCTAGCAGTTGTTCCACCAGTTACATTAGCATTAGGGATAGACCATTGATAGCTAGCAATAGCACCACCGGTAGAGTTCACACCAAAGGTGAAAGAGTTACTAGTAATACATTGTGGATTAGCCCCAGCAAAAGTGATAGAAGCTACAGGAGGAGCTACAGCAGGAGCATTTACAACTATGTTTTGCGTTGTTGTAGCAGTACATCCACTACCGGTTACTTGTAAAGTAACAACAGTAGTACCTGAAGCTAAAACAGCAGTTGGGTTTTGAGCAGTAGCACTACCGGGTGTAGCACCATTGCTGAATGTCCAAGCATAAGTTAAAGCAGAGCTATTAGAGATATAAGAACCATTAAAGAAGCTATAATTATTACCACCAGTGTTCGAGTAGCTAAAGCTAGCCACAGGAGCAGGATTTACTGTTACAGTAATAGGTGCAGCAGTATAAGTTACTCCATTATCAACATAAGTTAAACTAATGGTTTTAGTACCAGCACTAGTGAATGTAATACCAGTAGGAGCAGCAGCAGTACTTGTAGCAGGCGAACCATCTTGGAACGACCAGCTATAAGTAGTAGGACCAGTTAAAGTACCAGTAGCCGAGAAGCTATGACTAGCACTAGCACATGAAGTACCCAAGACAGGAGTTATTGTTAATGGACCAGCACCTCCAGAACCACCACCACCAGTGATGACTACATTAATAGCAGTGGTTGTACTATTAACACAACCAGCATTACTTGTTACAGTTAAGGTAACATTTTTATTACCACTAGTTGCAAAAGTATGTTGTACATTATCGCCAGTACCAGTATTACCATCACCAAAAGCCCAAGCATAACTCATGCTACCACCTTGTATGGTAGAAGAGCTTTGGAAAGAATAACTACTACCATTACCAGTATTTACATAAGTTACAAAACTTGCAACCGGCATTGGATTTACAGCAATTGGTAAAGAATAGTAAGTATCAATATTACCTACTCTTGCAATTAATTGAACACTATAATTGCCTGCTTGAGTATACACTTTAGCAGGAGGAGTTTGACCTGTAAATGTTGTTCCATCACCAAAGTTCCAGATATAAGTAGCACCAGAAGTTGGGCAACCCACACTAAATTGGAAACTATTCACATTTAAACATTGAGACGAATTATTAACATAAATAGCATCTGTTGTAACTACAACTGTTGTTCTAGGTGAGCTTGCACATCCTAAAGGACTAGTAGCACTAACATAGAAATTAGTATTACCAGATACAGTAGTTGTAAATGGAGAACCAGTAAATAAACTTGTTCCACCAGTTGCTACACTATACCAATCAATTGTACTACCAACAATTGAAGCAGTTGCAGTTAAAGTAACTGAACCTGCACCACATCTACTTACTGTAGGTGTAGTGGTAATAGTTGGTAAAGGATTTACAGTAATAGTTTTTGCAGCAGAAGCTACAGAAGTACAACCATTATTATCCGTTACAGTATAAGTAATATCAGTAGTTCCTGCAGCAACACCAGTAACAGTTTCAGTAGAAACTATGCTACCAGAGATAGAACCATTAGCTGCAGCAGAAGTAGCCCAAGCAAAAGAAGAATAAGTACCAGAACCACCCGAAGGAGCAGCAGTTAAAACTATA
>JAGXRG010000036.1 GCA_018335935.1 Chitinophagaceae bacterium
GGAGTTGGATTGACTTGAACATTTGTTGTTTGTGCAGCAGAAACACAATTAGCTGCAGAAGTGGCTGTAACACTGTATACACCTGCATGAACATTGGTTACATTTGTGATAGACGGATTTTGAACTGATGAAACAAAACTGTTTGGTCCTGCCCAATTATAGGTCATGGTTCCTGGTGATGCAGTTGTTGCTGATAAGAATAAAGTACTATCAAAACAAATAGGACTATTAGAAGTAATAGTAGGTTGTTGAGGAGTAGAATCTACAACTATAGTTTTAGTACCTGCAGCAGAGGTACAATTATTAATGGTTACTGTAACAGAATATGTTCCACCATAAGCAAAAGAAATATTAGTGATGTTTGGATTTTGTTGGGTAGAAGTAAAACCATTTGGTCCACTCCAATTATAAGTTGCAGTTCCACTCGATGTGGTAGATGCATTTAAGCTCAAAGTATTTCCACTACAGATATTATTAACTGCAGTAATAGAAGGTGTATTAGGAGGATTAGGATCAGTCAGCACAATGGGTCCAACTACATTAGAACTACATCCATTTAAAGTAACACGAATATTAGAATAAGTACCGGCTAACAAATTGGTTAAAGTTACTACACCACTTGAATTAGCAGTTAATGAAGTAGATTGTGGTGATCCATTTCTGGTATAAGAAATTAAGTAAGTGGTTGAAGCGGTTAATCCATACAAAGCAATACTACCATCAGCTACTGCACATTGAGTAGGATTGGTAAATGTGGTATTACTAATAACTGGAACAGGATTAACAATAACAGTTATTGTAGCCCTAGGTCCTTCACAATTATTTGGTGTAATTTGGCTTACATAATAATTTGAACTACCAACTGTTGAAGTAGAAGGGGTTGGGGCTGATGAACTTCCTATTCCACCACTGGATGAAGTATACCATAGTAAAGAATTACCAGTATTGGGTGTAGCTGTTAACGGACTTGTACTCTGATTCTCGCAAAGTTGTACAGGCGAATTTACAATTGGTGCTGATGGAGTTATATAAATTGTTACAGTTATTAAAGCTCTAGGACTTTCGCAATTAGATGCATTAGTTTGACTTACATAATAATTTGTACTACCAACACTAGCTGAAGAAGGTGTTGGTGCTATTGTACTTCCAGAACCTCCTGTTGAAGAGGTATACCATAATAAATTATTTCCTGAGTTTGCTGTTGCAGTTAAAGCTGTAGTTGGTTCTCCTTGGCAATAAGTTATAGGTGTTGTAACAAGTGGTTCTGTTGGTGTTGGATTAATTGTTACAGTTATGGTTGCTCGAGGTCCTTCGCAATTTTTTGAAGTTACTTGACTTACAAAGTAATTAGTATTACCAACTGTGGTAGTTGAGGGAGTTGGTGCTGTTAAACTACCTGTACCCCCTGTAGAAACTGTATACCAAAGTAAGTTGTTACCTGAAGCAGCACTGGCAGTTAATGGAATTGCAGTTTCATTTTGACAATAAACAACCGGTGAGTTTACAATTGGGGAAGTTGGATTAGGATTTATTATTACTTCAATAACGGCACGTGGACTTTCACAATTGAAAGAATTGGTTTGAGAAACATAAAAATTATATGTGCCAACTGTTGCAGTAGAAGGTGTTGGAGCAGTTGAACTTGCGGCACCCCCAGTTGCTACAGTATACCATTTTATGGTATTCCCAGAAGATCCTGATGCAGTTAAGGGTACTGAACTTGCATTATGACAATAATCGATAGGAGTTGAAACCGTTGGTTCTATTGGTGTTGGATTTACAGTAACCACAATAGCTGTTCTTGGTCCTTCGCAACCATCAGGTGTTACCTGACTAACATAATAAGTGGTACTTCCTACTGAAAGCGTACTTGGTGTTGGAGAAGAAAAACTTCCTATACCTCCATTTGCAACAGTATACCATTTTAAAATATGTGCAGGCAGAGGAGTTGCAACCAAAGTATCTGCAACGGCATTTTGGCAATAAATTATAGGGGTATTTACTGTTGGAGCTGGAGGGTTAGGGAATACTCTGATTGAATCAAGTTTTGAACTAATTCCACTACATCCGTTTCCTACAAAAATTCTTATATAATATAATCCGGGTTGATTAAAATTGAAGTTAATGATGCTATCACCATTGGTCCATAAATCAATATCATTCGGACTAGCATTATTTGATCCCAAATTATTAGAGGAAGTCCATCCTGATGATGGTGAAATGTCCCAATAATATTTTGCAGAATTTCTGCATCCGCTACCAGTAACTACAAAACCACTAGTTGAAGTATTGGTTACAGAAATAGATTTATTATTGCATACCTTATTCGGTACCATAAAAAAATTAGCAGTAGGGGGTTCGTTAATCTCAATTGGAGAAACTGTAGAAGTAGCACTACCACAAGGATTGGTAACCAACATAGTTGCAGCAAATGTGTTAAATGGACCAGAGCTGGGTATATTATTACAAGATGTTCTTAAGTAAGTATGAGAAACTGTATCTGGAACTAATGGGTGCGTAAAAACTGCAGAATCACCATCTCCAAATCGAATAAGATATTTGGTTCCGGGAATATTACCAGCAGTTGATGTTATAGGGAACTTAATCGTTTTAGGTATGCAACCCGATAAATTACCAGGGTTAACTAATGAACCTGAGGGAGAATTTCCTACAAAAACATTATACGTTCTGGTTCCAATACAACCAGTGGTGGCATGTGTAATACTAATACTTAAGGTGTAAGTGCCATTTGCATAAGCATGAACTATATTAGTGTTAAAGGGATTGAAAATAGTATCTGGCGATCCATCACCCCAATTTATTTTATATTGGTTAATGGAACCTTGTTGAGTACTTGTGAGACCGTTAGCAATAACAATATTTGATTGAGAAGTAGAATTGCATCTTACAATAAAATCTTTACCATCAAAACTCGTTACAGAAGTTGATGGTGCACCTGAAATTAATATTGGAATTATTTTTTCTTTAATTAATATCGAACCATTAGTACTTGTGTTACCACAAAAGCTAGTAGATGCGATAATAGTATAATTAAAAGTACCTAACTGATTACTTGAACCAAAAATTCTAACAACACCTGCACTAAAGTTACTATTGATTCCAGTAGGTAATCCTGTAACATTAATACTTATATTACTACCACCTACAGAATAGCGAATGGTATCTATAGCATCGTTTTGACAAATGGTTTGATTATTTGTTCCAGTAGCAGAAATGAGTGTTAAAGAAGGTGGTGTGTTAACATTCATTGTTACATAATTGGAAATTGCAAATGAACAAGGCGAATTAGCATTCGTTTGTCTCACATGAACTACATCTCCATTAATTAATGAATTAGTAAAATAAGTTGAACTATTAGCACCAGATATTGGATTATTATTTAAATACCATTGATAACTTGGGTTTGAGCAATTGTTAACTTGTGAAGTAAAAGTAACATTAGATCCACTGCAGATTGGATTTGATGATGGAGCTATTGAAACAGTCGTTTGGCTAACTACAACATTACAAAAGAGAATTAAAAAAATAAATGTTTGTAAAAATTTCATTGATAATTTCTTTTCTTGTTAATATCCAAACCATCTGAGCTGACTACTTCCACGTGGACATAAAGTCTGATTCATTAAATTTGCATTAGGGTCTTTCGTAAAAATATAACTTAAGGTAAACTCAAATCCGCCTCTGAAATTGCTTCCAGAAGTTAATTTAGATACATTAATATCATACGATAATCCTGCTCTCATGTTTTTAAATTCTATACCTACATATGGTGCTATGGCATCATTATATCTATACCAACTTCCAAAAATTACATTATAATTTTCTTCAGGTATTTGAGATAAAGCTCTACTAAATGCAGCACCAAAAATTAAGTCGTTACTAAATTCTGAATTCATGTATGCCCCACTGAAATACAATCTATTTTCTTCTCCTACTTGAAAATTAGTTCCAGCATTAAAAACTAATCTAGGTTGTATTTGATGGGTTGGACCATTAAAAGACTCGGTAGGTTTATTAAAGTGATAAATTGCAGCTCCACAATAAAAACTAGAAATATCTGTAATAGCAGAATATAAAATACCCACAGAATAATCTACATAACTAGTACTAAAACCATTTACAGGTTCACCTGTTGGTAAAGTGTTATCAAAACCAAGAGGAGTCATTTGCTGACCAAAACTAAATTTCGAATAATCTAATAATCTTGTAGTATAGGTTGCCATTGCACCTACTCCAATTCTATTTACTCCATATGGATCTAATAGTTTATGAAACGACATAGAGCCCCCTATACTATTTGTTTTTAAGCCACCTCCATTGGTTTTATCAAATAAGCCTGTAAATCCAAAACCAGCTATATCTCCATCTTTAATAACAGATTTTAAAGCATTGGCATCAACAGAAAATGTGCCTGTTAAATATGGAGTTTGTAAACTCGGCCATTGACTTCTATAGCAACCAGAAGTTCTTACATCGCCATTAAAAAAACCAGTCAAGGCTGGGTTCATTAAAATTGGGGCAGCATAGTATTGTGTAAAGTGCGGATCTTGAGCATTTACAAAACTGATTTTAAATAATAAAATTAATATGCACTTGAACTTTATTTTCATGGGTATATTAAAGTAAAACAGAATAATCAAATAACTGAATTTTGTTAATTGAAAACAAGTTAAAGAAAAAAATAATGATAAAAGAACAGATCATAAATTTCATAATTATGACTACAACATAAAATGAAAATATTGAAAAATTGTTCTTGTAATTAGGATAATGGAATTATGTTGAAAGTATTTTATTACTTATTGTTTATTCACATTTTAACGAATTAAAACTGATGTTCCATTCAGACTAATTTTTTTACCAGAATCTTTTTCTGTATAATCTAAAGTCCATACAAAAGTTCCAGATGAAAGTAGTTGTCCTTTATATTTTCCATCCCATTTTGAAATGTTATCAAATGATACAAAAACAGGTTTACCTAATCTATCATATACTCTAAAAACTATATCAATAGCCTTATACGCATTTAAAGGATATAAGAAATCATTTAAACCATCTCCATTAGGTGTAAATGCAGTAGCAACTTGTATAAAACAATTACTAGCTACTCTTACTTTTTGAAAAGATGTATCGTAACAAGGTATTGAATTTCCGACTATTAACCTTACATTATAATCTGTATAATTTGAGCCTGTATTAATTGGATAATTCACAATTGGGTAAACTTGTGTTGGAGGATTTTTTTCGAGACTTGTTTGTCCATTTGCAAAATTCCAATTCCAAGAAGTTAAATTTCCCTTGCTGGAATCTGTAAATGCAACCATATCATTTGGACAAACAATTGGGTTATTGATAATAAACTTTGATTTTATATCGTCAAAGTCTAAAGTAAAAGTCTGCTCAGTACTATCACTACAAGCTTCATTAGCTGTAACTAATTTTATATTTTTTATACTATTAGTATTGTATGCAAAAAAATAATTGGGTTGATTAAATTTTAATACGCCATCAACATACCAACTCCATTTATTCTCTCCATTATCAACAGTATGAAATAAAAATAAAGTATCACTAATACATGCAGCTTTATCAAAAGAAGTGAAACTGGCATCTACTGCTGTAAACGATTGAAAACTCACAGAGCCAGGTAAAGTTTCAATTCCACAATCATTAATAATAGTATTGCCATCTGTACCAGTATTTAAATTTACTTGATAAGTACCAGTTTGTAAGGGCACAGATAATTGTAAAGTAACTGTTGTTCCCACACCATCTATACAATTAATACTAGCACCAATAACAGTTGTAGCTGTAGGGCCACTAATTGAAAACTCACTGCCAGTTGCTGTTATTGAGCTGCAAATCATGGCTTGTTTGAAATACAATTTTATTTGAGATGATGAACATGGAGGAGGAATAATACTATCAAATTCTGTAGGAATAGTTCCTCTCACAAAAATGTCTTTAGTAGTAGAATCTTTACAGCCAACAGTATTAGTGACCACTAGTTTAGTGGTATATATTTTATTTATTGGCAATACAGGATATGTTTGAGCTGGAGGGTTTTTGATATTGCTAGTATTACCATTTGCAAAATTCCATAGCCAAGAGTTTATTAATCCTTTAGATGAATCTGTAAAAACTTCAGGATTATTAGGGCAAGTAGTATCTCTAGAAACTGTGAACTTGGGAATTAAAGTATGATCTGTAATTGGAATATCTTGTTCTATAGAATCAATACAAGAAGGATTTGAAACAACCAGTTTTACTTTTCTGCTTGTAAAATTGGAGTAAGTTACAGTTTGAGAAGTTGCAGTACTCGTAGATGGATTTCCATCAAAAGTCCAATACCATTTATTGGTATTATTATTTCCATCATGTAAATATCTTAATGTATCTGATGTACAAGTTTCTCTTATAACTTGAGTAATAAATGATGGATTTGGTTTTTGAAAGACGTCAACATTTTTTGCATTAGCACCTGCAATTACATTATTTCCACAGAAATCAACCAAAGTATTTCCATCAGTACCATTTTGTGCATTAATAGTATAAGAACCTGTTGGTAGGGGTGAAGCTAAATTTATGATGATACTATCTGTGTCAAAACCTGTTGAACAACCAATTCCTACTGCATTTGAAATGGCTGGATTAGTTGAAATATTGAAATCGCTACCATTAGTTGCAAGTGAATTACAGCGAACAGCTTTATTTAATTTTATTCCAATACTTTGACCACCACATGGGGCAGAAACTCTTTGAAATGCAGGGGCAACAGGATCTGTAATTAAGGTAGAAGAAGCTGCACTAAAAGTTAAATTATAACCTGATTGGTTGGTTGATGTAAAATGACTTACCATTAATAAGTACAATCTTCCTGCTACAAGATTTGGAGATTTAGTAATGGTGGGTACACCAGTTCCCTCACATCCATTTAATACAGTTGCAGTATTGCTTGTTCCTGTAGTTCCTGTATTACCACTCCAATTACAGGCAACAAATAATGAAGCATCTGTATAAATATCATTGGGGTTTCGACCTGTAATATCAAATAATTGCCAATCATAATCATCACTTGCCAAAGCTGGAGTTATACTAAATTCAAGTGGCCCATTTATATAACATAAAAACTTATAGTAGTAGGGATTAATATCGGTATATAAAGTAGTTGAAGTACAAACAGGAACAGGAATTGTTCTACCAGCACATGCTGGAACACTAGTTTGTGTAAAAGTTGCTGTACCACAAACAGGAAAAGCACTAGAAGGATTTTGACCAACATTTGGGCATTGGCTGTTTGCTTGAAATGCAATTAGAAAACTTACAACGAAAACTAAATAACGCATAATGATTGAATACTAGCGACAAACCTAAAGCATAATAATGAAAATGAACTTGCTTGTACTATTTTTAGTAATTTGTTTACAGTCATTTTTTAATCAACAATTTATTCAGATTAAGAAAACAAATTGCATGAAAGAACAGAATACTTATTTTTGCACAAATTGAAAATATGAAGTTTACTAAAAAGGTTGTTTTATTTATTGCTCTGATTATTACTGTAAGTGTATTGTATAGAGTTTCTCCGCTTAGAGATTATGGGTTTGCTCCACAATTAGCCATTGCATTATTTAGTGGTTATTTGTTTAGTAACAATAAAAAATGGGCTTTTATTCTACCCTTAATGTCTATGTTTTTATCTGATGTACTATATGAAGTTCTTTATAATTATAATCTTTCAGACATTAAAGGCTTTTATGGTTTTGAACAGGTATTAAATTATTCTTTCATATTAGTATTAACCGGAATTGGGTTTTTCATTAAAAAAGCAAAAGTTTCAAGAATTGCTTCAGCTTCAATAGCCGGGCCTACTGTTTATTTTCTAATTTCAAACTTTGCTGTATGGGCAGGAAATGGAGGATATCAGCATCCTAAAACTTTAGCTGGATTAATAGCTTGTATGACAGAAGGATTACCATTTTATAAAAATAGTTTAGTAGGAACATTATTATTTTCTACCATTTTATTTGGTTCTTATTTTTTAATTACTAAAAATGAAACTCAAGAAGCAATAGCTAATTAAACAGTTTTTTAATATTTAAAAAGAGCAACTAAAATAGTTGCTCTTTTTTTTAGAATCTAATTCCTAAATTAAGGCCCAATCCCCTTATTCCTGCCCAAGGACCAGTAGAAGAGATTTCAGCTGTAGTAGCTGATGTAACTTTTCCATCAAATCTAAAAGGACCTACTTCATTAAATTGATCTAATTGATCTTGTAAAGCTTGTTTTTCTTGAGGTGTATTCATTGCAGGATTAATATCTACACCATGTATTGTTCCAGAACTAGAACCATAATGTCCACCAATTATATAAACATCGAGCACCAATTTTTTTGCTATATTAAATTGAGAGCCCAGTAAAATTCCTGCACTAATAGAAGATATTGTTCCATTAAATAGTACTGTTGGTTTAGTAGTATAATTTGGGTTATTGTAAGTTATAGGAATAGAAACATCAAAAGTGGCATAACGTGCATAGGGTGCTATATAAAATCCCTTTAGTTTTCCTGCACTCAAATAAAATCTTACTTCTGGTGTAATGGCAAAATTTCCTACCTGAAAATCATTCACTTTAACATTTGGGTCATCTATCATTTTTTCTATATAACTTTTCAAGGGTAGTTGAGATTTTGGCATATATCTTACACCCACCGATAAGCTCATTTTCTTTAAAAAACTTCTTTCGTAAGTAAGCGAATAGTTGTTTAATGCTAAACCCGATAAGTTGGTTTTAATAATATTTTTTCCTCCTGTTAAAAGACCTAATTGTGCATTAGAAAAGAAAGGAATCAGAATAAAGAGAATCATTATCTTTTTCATATGGACTTTTTTTGGTTATTGTAAATATATTTTATTTTAAAATGATGATAAAATAGTTTTTTTGCACATGCGAAAGTTATCGATGGATGAACTGAATAGAAAGTCAGTTGAAGAATTTAAGCAATCTCAAAAAAAGAAAATCATTGTGGTGCTCGATAATATCAGAAGCATGCACAATGTTGGAAGCGTTTTTAGAACTTCTGATGCTTTTTTAATTGAAGCCATTTGCATTTGTGGTTTTACTGCTCAACCTCCTCACAGAGACATTAATAAAACTGCATTAGGAGCCACAGAAACTGTGAGTTGGATTTATTTTGAAAACACTGTTGATGCTATTACTGAATTAAAAGAAAATAATTATACGATTTATGCTGTTGAACAAACTGAAGGCAGCATAAGTTTAGAAGAATTTCCAAATTCAGATCAACCTATTGCTGTTGTTTTTGGTAATGAAGTAGAAGGTGTAAGTGATGAAGTTTTACAACAAGTTGATGGTTGTATAGAAATTCCTCAGCTTGGCATGAAACATAGTCTAAACATTAGTGTGGCTGCAGGAATTGTATTATGGAAATTAGTTTGGGGTTAATTATCCTAAACTTTCTAAACTGGCTCCTTTAACAAACAGTCTATCTATCTTTTTTTCAATTTCAGGATCTTTTTCTACAGCAGGAGCGTGGTGAGGTTTTATTCTAGCGTCAATAATCATGGGTCCTTTGCAACCCCAATGTTTATTTTCAACAAATTCGTTAATGCCATAAATATCATGACTAGGATTGGCTCTTGTAAATGTTACCCATAAAAAATTATTCAAAGTCTTTGATACAAAACTGACATCGTCACACAGAACTAGTAATACAGTATTTGATAATTGTTGATTATTAATTATTGATAATTTATTATTGAGCTCTTCAATCCAATTCCTAATTCCTAATTCCTCATTCCTAATTTGCAAAGCAATTACTCCTGGCATACACAACTGTGCATTTTCAAATCCCTGTAATTCATTAAATAATGTTGGAACTTCTTTACACAATTCTCTTTTCTTTTCACCATAAGCAGCAATTACAACTTTACTACCACTATTTAAATTTGTACCACTATAATCTAATGTATCAATGGTAGTGTTTGTATAAAAATGAATATCTCTTGTTAAATCAATTCTCTCTAAAATATATTCAAAATACTCTTGAATATTATGAGTTGAAAGTTGATTGGTTTCATCTGCAGTAATGAATAAAAATTTAGCAAGACTTAATTGTCCAGTTCCTAAAATATGATTTGCAATAGTTAATATTTCTGCAGGTTGTTTTGTTTGTGCGTATGGAGTATATCTTTCACTTCCTATTGCTAATAATAATGGATGAACACCAGCCGCATCAACAGCATGAATTTCTTTTAGTCCAGGAATTTCTTGTGGAATGGCATCGCCAGTAATTTCATGAATTAAATTTCCAAAACTGGTATCTTCTTGAGGTGGGCGACCCACAACTGTAAATGGCCAAATTGCATTTTCTTTTGCATAAACTTTATGCACTTTCATTACAGGAAAATCGTGTTGTAAAGAATAATAACCTAAATGATCACCAAACGGACCTTCAGGTTTATTATCATTGGGGTACACTTCTCCAGTAATTACAAAATCTGCATCTGCACTAATGCAAAATCCATCTTCATAAAGATACCTGAATCTTCTTCCTCCTAACACACCTGCAAAAGTCATTTCACTAATTCCTTCAGGCAAAGGCATAACAGCAGAAAGTGTGTGTGAAGGTGGGCCACCAACAAAGCAACTCACTTTTAAAGGCAAACCTTTTTTGTTAGATTTGGTTTGATGTACTCCAATACCTCTGTGCAATTGATAATGCAATCCAATTTCTTTATTGGGCTGATAATCGTTTCCAGAAAGTTGAATACGATACATACCCAAATTCGATTTCATGATGCCCGGAGTATCAAAATCTTCAGTATATACTTGAGGTAGTGTTACAAAAGCCCCACCATCTTTTTTCCAATGATGAATTTGTGGTAAATCAGAAATTTGAATTTCTTTATATAAAATGGGTTTTCTTATAGGATTTTTTAATGGCAAAGCTTTTAAAGCTGCTAATCCAGCAGAAAAATTATCGATGGGATGTTTTAATCCTTCTAAAGGATTTGATTTTAATTGAATGAGTTTTTGAACAGATGACAAGGTATGTCTAAAAATAAATTTGCTTCTTTCTAATGAGCCAAAAATATTTGATGCTGTTCTGTAATTACTGCCTTTTACATTTTCAAATAATAGAGCAGGACCACCCATTTCATAAACCCTTAAATGAACAGCAGCCATTTCTAAATAAGGATCAACTTCTTCTTTAATACGAATCAGATGACCATTCTTTTCTAAATCGAGTAAACATTGTTCTAATGAAGAGTAACTCATTTTGTTATTTTCAATTGCAAAGTTGAAGATTGAAAATTTGATATCCTAAAACAATTGTTATTATTTCTAAAATTGAAAATAGTTTCTACGTCTTTTCGAGTGAGGCACGAACGAGAAATCTGCTAATATTTGAGATTTCTCATTTTTACTAAAGGTTGGTGTCTCACCAACCACTAACTTAAAATGAGGAACACAACTCAATGTCATTGCGAAGGTTCTTGCCTGAAGCAATCTTTGGTGAAATTATATTTTGAGACTGCTTCATACTTCGCAGTGACGAAGAAAATTACAAGTCATTGCGAGGCACGAAGCAATCTTTTGTAAAACTGTATTGTGAGACTGCTTCATACTTCGCAGTGACGAACAAAATTAAAAGTCATTGCGAGGCACGAAGCAATCTTTTGTAAAACTGTATTGTGAGACTGCTTCGTTCCTCGCAGTGACGATCAACATTACAAGTCATTGCGAGGCACAAAGTAATCTTTGATGAAACTGTATTGTGAGACTGCTTCATACTTCGCAGTGACGAACAACACTAAAAGTCATTGCGAGGCACGAAGCAATCTCTGTTACCATTTAGAAACATCTTGAATCCATAAATCAGCCCATGTTGGATTTAAACTATTGATCAAATCAATTTTTTGTTGACGATTACCACCTTTAATTCTTTTTTCCTCAGCAATAGCAAGTTCTATAGATTCATAATGTTTATAATACAAAAGCTTATCAACATTATACTTCGATGTAAAACTATCCTTGTAATATTTTGAAATATGTTGTTGCATTCTCACAAATAAATTGGAAGTTACACCAGCATATAAAACCTTATGATTCTTATTTGATAGAATATAAACTGTACCTGTTATTTGAAGTGGTTTCACAATTTACAAAGGTAAGTTTTACAGTCATTGCGAAGTATGAAGCAATCTAATTATTAAACTTATTTTTTGAGACTGCTTCGTGCCTCGCAGTGACTATAAATCATGTTTAATACTCTAACTACTTAATTGCTGTAGATGTTTTGTAATTCGGTAACACTTTTTTAACCTCTCATCTCTTTTTAATTTAGTGGTTGGTGAGACACCAACCATTAAATTAATGTTTATGATATTTTTTTATCGTCATTTCGAAGTTCTTGCTTAGAAATCTCATTTTAATTCAACAGATTTCTCACTTCGTTCGAAATGACGAAATTTAACCCCTCATCTCTTTAAACTTATTCATCAAACCATTTGTAGAAGCATCATGACTTGTAATAGTTTCATTGTTTTGTAAATCTGTTAAAATAGCATTGGCTAATTGTTTTCCCAATTCAACTCCCCATTGATCGTAACTATAAATATTCCAAATTACGCCTTGTACAAAAATCTTATGCTCGTAATATGCTATTAAACTGCCCAATGTTTTCGGAGTGATTTGTTTTACTAAAAATGTATTAGTAGGTTTATTGCCTTCAAAAACTTTAAAAGGAGATAAGTATTCAATCTCTTGATCACTCTTGCCTTGTGCCTTTAATTCTTCAACAACTTCTTCTTTCGATTTGCCATTTAATAAAGCCTCTGTTTGTGCAAAAAAATGACTAATTAATTTTTGATGATGATCGCCAAGAATGTTATGAGAATTGGCTGGAGCAATAAAATCACAAGGAATTAATGCTGTTCCTTGATGTATGAGTTGATAAAATGCATGCTGACCATTAGTGCCTGATTCTCCCCAAATTACTGGTCCAGTTTTATATGTAATCGCATTTCCATTTCTATCCACAGATTTTCCATTGCTCTCCATATTAGCTTGCTGTAAATATGCTGCAAACCTGTGCATGTATTGGTCGTAAGGTAAAATAGCTTCACTACTTACATTAAAAAAGTTTACATACCAAATACCCAACAAAGCCATGATGACTGGGATATTTTTATCGAAACTTACTGTTTTAAAATGTTCATCAGAATCAAAAGCTCCGGTTAATAAATCATCGAAATTTTTATAGCCAATTGTTAAAGCAATAGATAAACCAATAGCACTCCATAAAGAAAATCTTCCACCCACCCAATCCCAAAACTCGAACATATTTTCTTTATCAATGCCAAAATTTACAACAGCTTTTTCATTAGTGCTTAAAGCCACAAAATGTTTAGCAATATGTTGTTCATCTTTTGCAAAACTCAAAAACCACTCACGAGCAGAATGAGCATTGGTCATGGTTTCTTGAGTAGTAAAAGTTTTTGAAGCAATTAAAAACAAAGTTTCTTCGGCATTAATTTTTTTGAAGGTTTCTGAAATATGAGTACCATCAACATTACTTACAAAATAAGTTTCAATACCTTTTACCCAATATGGTTTTAAAGCTTCAGTCACCATAACAGGACCTAAATCGCTACCTCCAATTCCAATGTTTACAATGTATTTTATCTTCTTGCCAGAGTAACCTTTCCATTCTCCAGAATGTACTTTGTTACAAAAGCTTTCCATTTGTTGCAACACTTTTTTAATGTTGCTGGAAATATCTTCTCCATCTAGCATAATGGGTTGATTGCTTTTGTTTCTTAAAGCAGTATGCAATACTGAACGTTGTTCTGTTTCATTAATTTTTTCTCCATTAAACTGAGCTGTAATAGCATCTTTAAGTTTACACTCTTCGGCTAATTGTAGAAGTAATTTTAAAGTTGTATCGTTGATGATATTTTTAGAATAATCGAAAAATATATCTTGGTGTTGAATAGAATATTTTACAAAACGTTGTTCATCTGTAGCAAACATCTGTTTCATTTGCTGATGTTGCATTTCCTGATAATGTTCTTGCAATAATTGCCAGGCTTTTGTTGTAGTTGGATTGATTTTATGTAGCATATTAAATAGTCTCTTACAAAGTAAAGCGTAAGAAATTATTTTTTGTTATAAAATAAACTTAGATTTTTGGTGGAAGTGGGAAAAAAGCACTTGTTCTTTTTTTATAAGCTTGAAACTCTTGATTATTTCTATATTTTTCTTCAAGCATAGGAATGCCAGAAACAAAAACAATTAAATAAGTAATGAGCAATGGACTAATAATAGTGTAGATGCCATTTTCAATTCCTAAAGCTATAATAAATATACCCCACCAAAGTACCACTTCTCCAAAATAATTGGGATGTCGAGAATATTTCCATAGTCCTGAAGTAATAATTTTTCCTTTATTGTTAGAATCTGATTTAAATATTTTAAGTTGATGATCTGCAATTCCTTCAAATGCAAATCCAAATAGCCAAACTGCAACTCCAATAATGGTTAGAACATTAATTTCTTGTGCTGCATTAACATTAATAAAAAAAATTGAAAAAGCAATTATGTATAAGAAAATGCCTTGTAATAAGAACACTTGTAAAAAACTCCTTACATAAAAATTCTTCCATTGATTTCGCCAGTTTAAATACCTGAAATCTTCTGGCTTTCCTTTATTCCTATTATAAATATGTAAGGCTAATCTTAGTCCCCAAATTGTAACTAAAATGTTTACTAGCAAAGAAACAGGAGAGAAGTTTGATAAAATAAATGCACTCCAACTTATTAAACAAAATCCTAAACCCCAGGCAATATCTGCAATATCATTTCTTTTAAGAATTATGGAAATTGCAAAACATATGCTTACATATATCATTAATACTAAACCCAATTTAATATAAATGTTCATTAGGTTAATTTATTGGCAATAAAGAAAGTAATAACTGATACACTTGCAGCTATAAAAGCACCCCAAATTAAATCAATAATGGTTACTAATAAAGGCCAATCTTTTAAAGTAGCTAAATTGGTTAAATCGTAAGTAGCATAGGTAATAAAGCCAAATAAAGCTCCCATGAATAAAGCATGCTTCCACGATTCTAATTCAATTGAAGGTTTTATTACAAACAACACTAATCCAACAATAAATAATAGATAAAAAATTATTGCAGCGGTCCAGTTAACATTTTCTTTCATTAAAAATCCAATCTGTTCTTTATAGAAATTTTTAGCTATAAAACCAAGCCAAAGCATATCAATGGCAAAAAAGATAATTAATGCAATACCGTATAATTTTAAAAACATAGTGTAGGAGTTTATCTCACTAAAATATGCTAAATAAATAAGAAAGAAGATTTATGGAAAATTAAACTGCATAAAAAAAGGTTTAGACAGCTCTAAACCTTTTTTAGTGGCGGTGAGAGAGGGATTCGAACCCTCGGAACAGTTTGACCCGTTCGGCAGTTTAGCAAACTGCTGATTTCAGCCACTCATCCATCTCACCTTTTTTGTGATTGGGTTGCAAATATAGAAGCAATCAACAAACAGCAAAACAATTTTTTAGTTTTTTCTTTTGCTCTTGATTTAAGTTTTAGTTTTCAATCGTTACATTTGCAAACTTAAAATTTTATAAATGGCAACAACATCAGACATTAGCAGAGGAGTAGTACTCAAATTAGATGGTAGTTTATATACTGTAGTAGAATTTGGCGAAAACAAAACAGCTAGGGCTGCAGCAAAAGTTTGGGCAAAACTTAAAGGAGTAGATAATAACAGAACTATTGAAAAAACTTGGAATAGTGGAGAAACTGTTTATCCGGTTAGAGTTGAAAAAAAGACTTTCCAATTTTTATATAAAGACGATCAGGGGTATAATTTGATGAATAATGAAACCTACGAGCAAATTGCTGTTGCAGAAGAAATGATTGATGGCGTTGCTTATTTAAAAGAAGGTGCTGAAGTTCATGTGTTAATCAATACTGAAACCGATTTGCCTATTGGTGCAGAATTACCAGAAAAAATTGTGGTTTTAATTACTTATTGTGAGCCTGGTGTTAAAGGTGATACAGCTACTAGAGCTACCAAACCTGCAACAATTGAAACAGGTGCAATAATACAAGTGCCTTTATTTGTGGGTGAAGGGGAAACTATTAGAATCAACACCAAAACCGGAGATTATGTTGAACGTGTAAAAGCATAATATTGAAAATTAATTATATAAAAAATGCCACTCTTTGTAGAGTGGCATTTTCTTTTGGAGTTATTGATTAAACTCTATAATAATCTCCTCTCCAATTTTGAATACTTTGCTTAATTTCTTTTTGAGAAAGGTTCTCTTTAATAGCTCTTTCCATTAAGGCTAACCACTCATCATCTCCTGCAAAACGTAAAGCAATAATTTGTCCCATTTTTAATTCACTTGGTAAGTTTTTACCAGTCATTTGATGATGTCTAAAATTCTCTTCCATTCTAATCACTCTATCTTGAGCTCTTAAAGCAAACACTCTAGAATACCATGCAATAATTCCAATCAATAGTATAACAATTAGCATTAAAATATTACCACACATATCAGTACTAGTATTACAAGTTTCTGTACAGCAACAGCAAAAAATTCTGGCAATACTTAAACCTAAAGCCACTAATAAGAGTATAAAACCAACATAATGATACATTGGAACCATACGTGCATGGTTTTTAAAGTTCTGTTTTTCCATTATTATAAATTTAATAGTAAAGATAAGATTTTTAAAGCTTAACAAATATTAATGGGCTTAGTCTATTTTTGAAAACCCATTTATTTAAAATTTTATTTTATCAGCAACTTTTCTAACATATTACAATCACCTATAGAGTATTTAAAAGGAGTTGGTCCATTTAGAGGAGATATGCTGAAAAAAGAGTTACAAATTTTTACTTTCAACGATTTATTGAATCATTTTCCTTTTCGACATATTGATAAAACAAGTATTTCAACCATTGCTAGTATTAATTTTCAAACAGAATATGTACAAATTGTAGGAAGATTATTATTTGTTGAAGTTGTAGGTTCCGGAAGAGGAAAAAGAATGGTGGCAATGGTGAAAGATAAAACAGGTGAACTTGAATTAACATGGTTTCATGGGGTTAGCTATATTCAAAAAAATCTGATTGAAGGAACTGATTATTTAATTTTTGGAAAAGTTAGTTTCTTTAATAGCAAAGCACAAATTGTTCATCCAGAAATGGAAGTCTTTGTGCCACAAAAAGCTGGAGGTAAAATATTTTTAGAACCGGTTTATCCAACAACCGAAAAACTAAAATCTAAAGGAATTAATGGAAGAAGTTTTGCCAAGCTTACCCATCAATTGTTTTCTCAACTTCAACCAACAGATATTCCAGAAAACTTATCTGTTCAGTTATTGCAAAAATTAAAATTGTTAGATAGGGCAACTGCATATAGGGCTGCACATTTTCCAAAAGAAGAGAAAGAATATGAAGAAGCTATAAGAAGATTAAAGTTTGAAGAATTTTTTATTGCTCAAGTTAGACTAGGTTTAATTCGTTTACAAAGACATAGAGCCAATAAGGGTGTTGTGTTTGAAAAAGTAGGAAATTATTTTAATGAGTTTTATAACCATCATCTACCATTTGCATTAACCAATGCTCAAAAAAGAGTGTTGAAGGAAATTAGAATGGATACTGCTAAGGGCCATCAAATGAACAGGTTACTGCAAGGCGATGTTGGTAGTGGTAAAACTATTGTGGCTTTACTTTCTATGTTGATTGCTGCTGATAATGGATTTCAGAGTTGCATAATGGCACCAACTGAAATATTAGCTCAGCAACATTTTAAAAGTATTACTAAACTTTTGCAAAACACTCAAATTAAAGTTAGACTTTTAACCGGTAGTACAAAAGCTAAGGAGCGTAGAGAAATTTTGCATGGATTAGTAGAAGATTCAATTCATTTTGTAGTAGGCACACATGCATTAATTGAAGAAGTAGTTCAATTTAAAAATTTAGGTCTAGTAGTGGTTGATGAGCAACATCGTTTTGGAGTTGCCCAACGTGCAGCTTTGTGGAAAAAGGCTACAATACCACCACATGTTTTAGTAATGACTGCAACCCCAATTCCTAGAACTTTAGCCATGACAGCTTATGGAGATTTAGACTATAGTGTTATGGATGAATTACCACCTGGAAGACAATCTATAACAACTGTTACTAGAAATGAAATGAAAAGAGCTAGCGTTATGGATTTTGTAAAATCTGAAATTGCAAAAGGCCGACAAGCATATTTCATCTATCCACTAATTGAAGAAAGTGAAAAAGTAAATTATGAAGATTTAATGCAAGGCTATGAACAAGTAAAGTCTTTCTTCCCAGATCATCAATATAACATTGCCATGTTACATGGAAAAATGCCTAATGAATTAAAAGAAGCTAATATGTTGAAGTTCTCTTCTGGTGAAGCTCATATTATGGTGGCAACCACTGTTATTGAAGTTGGTGTTGATGTGCCCAATGCTTCTGTAATGGTGATAGAAAGTTCAGAAAAATTTGGTTTATCGCAATTACATCAATTAAGAGGTAGAGTTGGAAGAGGTAGTGAAAAAAGTTATTGCATTTTAATAACTGGCAGTAAACTAAGTAATGAAGCTAAAGAAAGATTACAGGTGATGTGTGCAACAAATGACGGTTTTAAAATTGCTGAAAAAGATTTAGAACTGCGTGGTCCAGGAGATATTGAAGGAACCAGACAAAGTGGAGCATTAAACTTTAAACTTGCATCTATTGTCAATGATAAAATTTTGTTAGAATTGGCAAAAACCGAAGCAGATGCATTACTAAATGAAGATATGGACTTAAATTTGGAAAGCAACCTTCCTATAAAAAAATTTCTTTTATCAGAAAAAGGAAAAACCGGTTGGAGTAAAATTTCGTAAGTAATTGTGGCTTACAATTTGTAAGATAATATTTTAGTTTACATGAAGCATATAAGAACAATACTATTTTTAATTTTTTTATCTATTCTCACAAACTTGAATGCTCAGAACTATTTAGAGTTTGTAGAGAATAAAGGTCAGTGGGATAAAAACATTGCATTTAAAGGTGCTTTAAATACTGGTGCAATAGCCTTAAAACCAGATGGAGGTTATAGATTGCTGCAACATAATACAGAAGATTTACATGCTATACATGAATATTTTCATGCTACTAACAAAAAACAAATTGCTAATAATGCAAACAAATCATCATTAGGCTTAAGATCTCATGTTTATGAAGTAAGTTTTTTAAATGCAAATTCCAACCCTCAAATTATTTCAGAAAAGCCTCAGAATACTTATAATAATTACTACATTAATAACGACCCAAGCAAATGGGCAAGCGGTTGTAAAATATTTCAGGCTATAACTTATAAAAATGTTTATCCCAATATTGATGTTAGATATTACACAGGTAATGGAAAATTAAAATATGATATCATTGTTCAGCCTGGAGGCAACCCTCAACAAATTGCCATGATTTTTGATGGAGCTAACGATGTTAAACTCAAGCAAGGCAATCTTATTATTAAAACATCTGTTGCAGAAGAAAAAGAATTAGCTCCATATACCTATCAGCCTTCTCTAAATGGTCAAAAAGAAATTAATTGTTCTTTCAGATTAAAAGGTAATGTTGTAGCTTTTAATCTTGATCAATACAATGTAAATGTTCCATTAATTATTGATCCTATAAAAGTGTTTGCAACTTTTACAGGCAGCTCAGCAGATAATTGGGGTTTTACTGCTACTTATGATAAAGCTGGAAGTTTTTATGCTGGAGGAATTGTTTTTGGTGCTGGATTTCCTGTTTCAAATGGATCTACTTTTCAGGGTGGTGTAAATTCTGAGGATGGAAATATTTATGATATGGGCATTATTAAGTTCAATTCATTAGGTACACAAAGATTATATGCTACATATATTGGAGGCAGTTTAGGTAACGATCAACCACATAGTTTAGTAGCTAATGATAATGGCGAATTATATATTGCAGGAAGAACAAATTCTGACAACTATCCTACAACACAAGCCAATTTTGGCCCCTGTGGGCTTAGAGATATTATTTTAACACGACTGAATAGTTCAGGGAATATTATTTCTTCAAGAAAAATTGGTGGAACTGGAGAAGATGGAATGAATATAAAGGCCAAGTATTCTACCAATCCGGTAGGTACATTGTCTTTAAACAGAAATTATGGAGATGATGCTAGGAGTGAGGTTATTTTAGATGATGCAGGTAATGTATTGCTTGCTTCTTGTACTCAGTCAACAGATTTTCCAACAACTGTTAATGCTTTTCAAACCCAAAATGGTGGAATTCTTTCTACAATGACAAGAAAGCAAGATGCTGTTTTTATTAGGGCTAATGCAGACCTTTCAACAATATTAAATTGTACTTACTTAGGTGGTGATAATGATGATGCTGCTTTTGTTTTAGCCATTCATCCAAGTTCAAAAAATATTTTTATTGCAGGTGGTACAGCAAGTGCCAATTTTCCAGGTAATAAACTTGGGGTTTATCAATCAACTTATCAAGGAGGCGATTGTGATGGATTTATAGTAGAACTAAATTCAACAGGTACTCTTATTCTAAGATCATCATTCTTTGGAACTAATTTAGCAGAGAATATTTATGGTATTCAATTTGATAGAAGAGGCTTTCCTTACATAATGGGTACAACTACCGGACAATGGCCAATTTTGAATGCCATTTACAATCAACCATTTGGAAAACAATTTATTGCAAAGCTTAATCAAGATTTAAGTGGATTTGTTTATTCCACAACTTTTGGCACCAATACTCCAGCACCTAATATTTCTCCTACAGCTTTTTTAGTAGACCGTTGTGAAAATGTTTATTTATCTGGTTGGGGAGGAGAGATTAATGTAGGGTATAATTATCAAAACAGTGGAACCAATGGATTACCTATAACAGCTAATGCACTTCAAAAAACTACTGATAATAGTGATTTTTACTTTTTTTGTTTAGAAAGAGATGCAAAAAGTATTTTATATGGAGACTATTTTGGGCAAAATGGAGGTGCAACAGGAGAGCATGTAGATGGTGGAACGAGTAGATTTGACCAAGATGGAATAATTTATCAAAGTCTTTGTGCTAATTGTGGTGGTCCAAGTAATATTTTCCCAACAACTCCAGGAGCTTATAGCACCACAAACAATTCAAATAATTGTAATTTGGCAGCTGTTAAAATTGCATTCAATTTAGCTGGAATAGCAAATGGAGTAAGATCATCCATAAAAGGTGTAGATGGCCAGGTTTATGGTTGTGTTCCCATTCAAGTTAATTTCATTGATACTATAGGTGAAGGACAAAGTTATATTTGGAATTTTGGCGATGGTTCTCCTGAAGTTAAAACTACTAGACCAGATACTTCTCACTTTTATACAAGCATTGGAAATTTTAATGTTCGATTAATTTCAATTGACTCTTCAACCTGTAATATTGTTGATACTTCTTATGTACTAATTAAAATTAGAAGTGATAGTGCAAGTTTAAGATTAACGTATAATAAATTTGGACCATGTACTTCTAATACTTATGAATTTGATAATAGGGCATCGGTACCTCCTCCATTAAAACCATTTAAATCCAATTCCTTTATTATTAATTATGGAGATGGAAGTCCAACTCAAAGTATGGGGGCTCAAACAATTCAACATACCTATCCCAGTCCAGGAATTTATAATGGTTGGATGGCATTAATTGATACTAATTATTGTAATCATCCAGATACATTATTTTTCAGGTTAAACATTGTTGCTAATATTGAAGCACGTTTTGCTCCACCACCAATTGGATGTGTAAACACACCTGTTCAATTCACTAATACTTCTATTGGAGGAAATAATTTAGTTTGGTATTTTGGTGACGGAGATTCTTCAACCATTGAAAACCCCACACATACTTACACTTCTATATCTACATTTACAGTTAAATTAGTTATATTTGATAGCACGAGTTGCAATAAGAAAGATAGTTTAAGTTTGCCTTACACAATTAGTGCTTCACCAGTATCTCAGTTTGATTTCACACCCAATCCACCTCAAACAAATGCACCAGTTAATTTTATTAACCAATCAAGTGGTGGCAATAAATATGTTTGGCTTTTTGGAGATGGGGACAGCACTGTAACCACAAATTATAGCCAATTAGTAAGTCATCAATATACAGCAACGAATACATTTAGGTCTTGCCTAAAAGTGTATAATCAATATAATTGTTTTGATACAAGTTGTAAAGATATTGCTGCAAGAGTGAGTACTTTGTTTGATGTGCCAAGTGCTTTTTCGCCCAATGGAAATGGAATTAATGATAAAATTTATGTTCGTGGTTATGGTATTAAAACCATGAAATGGCAGATTTATAATCGTTGGGGAGTTTTAGTGTTTACCTCTACTAATATTAGTGATGGTTGGGATGGAACTTATCAGGGAAAATTACAACCACAAGATGTATATCATTACACTTTAGTCATAGAATTTTTCGATAATACCAAAGCACAAAAGACAGGAGATATAACCTTATTACGATAAAAGAATGTTGAAGAAAATATCTAACATATTAACCATTTTTAATAATCAAAAAGCAATAGCATTTTGTATCATCTCTTTATGTTGTTTAATTCATGTAAAAAATAATGATGTAAAAGCTCAAGACTTACATTTTTCTCAATATATCAATTCACCATTACTGAATAACCCAGCAAATACAGGCTTTTCACCAGAATGTGATTTTAGAGTGGGTTTAAATCATAGAAACCAATGGGCTGGTACAAATGTTCCTTATAAAACATCAAGTGCTTGGGGCGATGCACAATTATTTAGAAATAAAATTGAAAATGGCTGGGTAGGTTTAGGTGCTGCACTATTAACAGATAAAGCAGGTACTGGTGATTTGCAATCAACTAAAATGTATGTAAACGTTGCTTATCATCAATTATTAGACGATAATAATTTATTGAGTTTTGGGTTAGGTGCAGGCTTTATTCAAAAAAGAGTAGATTATACCAAACTAACTTTTGATGGACAATGGAATGGGAACTTCTTTGATATTAATATTCCTAATAATGAACCATTCATTTCAAATAATACCACTTATTTAGATATAAGTGCTGGAATAAACTATGCATGGTTTGCAAGTGATAATTTTTATATTAATGGAGGAATAAGTTTATTGCATATTAACAGACCTTCAGAAACATTTTTTGATCCACTAAGTGTTGATGCTAGGATAAGTAGAAGATTAAATTTATTTGCAAATGCTAGTATAAAAGTAAGTGATGTATTAATAATAAATCCACATATTTATTACAGTAAAGTAAACACTTCTAACGAAACTGTAATCGGTTTTAATGGTCAGTATAATTTAAGTGGATATGGTGGAACACAACAACTTTTATTTGGAGCTTATTATAGAGCTAAAGATGCTATTATACCTGTAATTGGATATCAGATGAACGACGTTCAGTTTATGTTTAATTACGATGTTACTACTTCGTCATTAAATGCTTTTTCTGCTTACAGAAGTGCTTATGAGTTAAGCATTGTGTGGAAAGGCATTTATAATTTCATGACCCGAAACGAACGTGCTGTTCAATGTGCTGCTCCTAGATTTTAATTAAGTTATTTAAATGCCCTTCACTGAATTCTAATAAGGAATTTAATTGCAAATCTGCAATACTCCATTTTGCATTATTTTTTTGGTTTGAAGCAGGAATAATAACACATTTCATTTTAGCAGCTTTAGCAGCAATTAAACCATTTAAAGAATCTTCAAAGCATAAACAATCTTCTGAATTTGTATTAAGCTCTTGAGCACAATTTAAATAAACTTGTGGATGTGGTTTGCCATATTCCAATTCTTGTGCTGAACTGATTACATGAATATCTTTTTCAATATTCAAAAGTTCAACAACTACTTGAATTAAATTAGTTGGAGAAGAAGAAGCTAAACCAATTTTAAAATTTCTTTCCTTAAAAAAATGAATAATTTCTGTAACTCCAGAAAGTATTTGCCCTTTTAATTTTACTTTATGGATTACAGAATCTACTATTAAATGTTCTGCTTCTACGATATCATTTTTCTCTAAATTAAAATAGCTGTACCAATATTCTAAAAACTCTGCAGTTCTTAATCCTGTAGATTTTTCGTATTGTTCTGTTGTTAATAATAGTCCTTTATGACTAAAAAAATCATTTGCTGCTTCTTGCCAAAGTGGTTCACTATCGATTAGTAAACCATCCATGTCGAATATTACTGTGGTCAAAATAATGTAAGGAAATTAGTTAGTAGTTTTTTATACTTGATTAAAGATTCTCCAAAATAAATTTTGTCATTTTTTTATACAAATGATAGCTTGTATTTCCTCCTCTAATACCATGATTTTTGTTTGGATAATACCCACTTTCAAAATCAACATTTTTCTTAATCATTTCATCTATCATCATTACACTATTTTGAAAATGCACATTATCATCTGCAGTACCATGAATAATTAAATATTTACCTTTTATTTTATCTACATGATTAATAGGGGAGTTGTCATCATAACCTTTAGCATTTTCTTTTGGTGTACGCATGAATCTTTCAGTATAAATATTATCGTAATAACGCCAATTGGTTACAGGTGCCACAGCAATAGCAGCTTTAAAAATATCGGCACCTTTTGTAATGGCCAAACTACTCATGAATCCACCATAACTCCAGCCCCAATGTCCAATTCTATTGCCATCAATAAAAGGTAAAGTAGCTAAATATTTTGCAACATCTATTTGATCTTGAATTTCGTGCTTACCCAATTCTAAATACGTTTTCTTTTTAAATTCTTCTCCTCTAAAACCTGTACCAGTATTATCAACACAAACTATCATATATCCTTGTTGTGAAAGGTAGTGGTGCCACATATTAATAGAACCCCAACTATTTGACACTTGCTGACTTCCAGGACCACCATAGTTACAGAACAATACAGGATATTTTTTTGAGCTATCAAAGTCTTTTGGTTTTAATATCCAACTACACAATTCAGTACCAGTTGCATTTTTAAGCAAGGTAAATTCAGGAGTGCTTAATTGATAAACATTAGAAATTAAGTTATTGAGCTTAGCATTGTCTTTTAAAATTTTTCCTGTATAATTTTTGTTTTGTAAGGCTGCTGTTGTTTGATTTAAACTTATAATATTAGGTGTAGTTGCAGTAGAGAAATAGTCGACATAATAACTGAAATTACTATTAAATGTTAGTCGATGTGTGCCAACTTTATTTGATAATGGAATTTGTTGATTAGATTTAAGATCATAGCAATAAGGCATTCTGTTTCTAACCTGATCTGCTAATGAATAAAAAACTTTACCATTGTCTTCATCTACACCATAAAACTCTGCAAGTTCAGAAGTTGGTTTAATTAATTGCTGACTGGTTTTGGTTTTAATATTTCCTAAATACAAACTATTCATACCCTCTTTTTCAGAGCTAAATAAAAATGTATTACCATCTTTAAAAAAGTGCATATCATCAGTAATGTCTACATAGTATTTATTTTTCTCTTCATAAAAAACAGAAGATTTACCAGTATTTGCATCTGTACTTAATAGCTTTAAATGATTTTGTAATCTATTTAACCAATAAACACAAAGCTTGTTATCAGTTGCCATCCATTTTATTCTGGGAATATAAATATCAGTTTCAGTGCCAATATCTGCTTTTGCAGATTTACTATTTGCTGTGTTATAAATATGAATAGAAATAGTTGAGTTAGCATCTCCTGCTTTTGGATATTTATAACTGTATTGAGTAGGATATAAGCTGTCGAAAATTGTGAATGCAAATTCAGGAACCTTGGTTTCGTTGAACTTATAATAAGCTAAATATTTGCCATCATTACTCCAAGAAAAAGCTTTTGAAAAACTAAATTCTTCTTCATAAACCCAATCGCAATTTCCATTAATAATTTTATTCCACTTACCATCAGTTGTTATGGCTGTTGTTTTATTAGTTTTCAAATTTTTAATAAAGAGATTATTATTTTTTACAAAAGCAACTTGTGTAGCATCTGGTGATAAGCTTGCATGTAAAATTTTATCTGAATCAATAAGCTGTGTTGTTTTTGATTTTAAATCGAACACATAAACTTTGGCTTTACTGCTTCTTCTATATATACTTTCTCTATTGGTGAATATGAGAATTTTTTTCTCATCATTGCTCCATTCAATATCATCCAAACTTAATTGTTTTCCATCTTGAGTTTTCACATCAGATTTATTGATAATTGTTGAAACCTTTTCTCCAGTTTCAAAACTTTTTTTAACTATACTTCCTTCTTCATTTTCAAAATAAAAATTGCCATCCTTCATGCTATTGAATCCTTGAATAAATTCAGAACGAAAAGTCCCTTTTTTGTATATGTCTTCAAGGGTTATTTTTTTAATTTGAGCGTTTGTGATTAACGGAAAAAATAGAACTAAAACAAAAAGCTTTTTCATTAATTTATATTTAAGTGGGTAAAAATAACGCATTTCGAATATGTTAATAAAATTTTGGATGAGCGTTGAAATTAATTATATTGTAATTTTGCTTCTACAAATTCAAACATAACTACAGTACTTGTGCAACACACTTTTGCTCAGTTTGTTTAGTTTAAAAAATTTAATGAATAAAGTTTCAGTTTATAGAAAAGAGCATTTTAATGCTGCCCACAGATTATATAATACTGATTGGGATGTTGAAGCCAATAAAAAAATATTTGGCAAATGTGCTAATGAAAATTATCATGGTCATAATTATGAACTAATCATTAAAGTAACTGGAGCAATTGATCAAAAAACGGGCTTTGTTATTGATGTAAAAGAGCTAAGTGACTTAGCCAATGAATTTGTTATTAAAAAATTTGATCATAAAAATTTAAACTTAGATACTCAAGAATTTAAAAACTTAAATCCAACTGCAGAAAATATTGCTGTTGTAATTTATAATTTATTACGACCACACATTAAAGCAGAGCTAGAATTAAGAATTACTTTATTTGAAACCGATAGAAATTATGTCAAATACCCCGCATAAAATTGAATTGAGTGATATAGAAATAGATGAACAAGGTAATGACCATATCAGTTCATGTTACAACACCCCCTTGCGTGAAAATGCTTTTGCCATTTCTGATGATGAAAAAATAAAAATTATTGCTCATCATTTTGAAGCCATCATGAATACCTTAGGATTAGACCTTACAGATGATAGTCTAAAAGGAACCCCTAAACGAGTAGCAAAAATGTATGTAAAAGAAGTTTTTTCTGGTTTGCATCCAGATAAGAAACCTAAAGCTTCTATGTTTGAGAATAAGTACAAATACAAAGAAATGTTGGTTGAAAAAAACATTTCGTTTTACAGTTACTGTGAGCATCATTTTGTACCAATTCATGGGGTTGCACATATTGCTTATATTAACAATGGGCAAAACATTGGTTTAAGTAAGTTAAACAGAATTGTTGAATATTTTGCTAAAAGACCTCAAGTTCAAGAAAGACTTACTATGCAAATAGGGAAGGAGTTAGAAAATTTATTAGGCACTGCTGATGTAGCAGTTTTTATTGATGCTAAACATTTATGTATTGCTAGTAGGGGAGTTAAAGATGATCATTGTAGCACCATTACTAGTTATTATGGTGGAGCATTTAATGAATCAGCAAAAAAAGAAGAGTTCTTAAAATATTTAGAAATTCAAACAGATAAAAAATAATTACTGAATAACTATATCAGTTACTACAGCTTCTCCAAACTCTTCATTCAATCTTTGTTTAATAAGTTCTTTTTGAAAATGCAATTCATTTTTTAAAGCACCCACTGGTGTTGTAATAAAAAGTGTTTTATTAATAATTTGAATTTTAGAAGTGTATTTAGCCACAGTTTTACCCATTATTTTTTCCCAAACTTCTTCAATAGCAGCAGCCCTTAAGCCATTTTTTAAACGACTTTTATTTACCAATTGTTGAAGGGCTTCACCTAATGAAATAAATGCCATAATTATTTTTATTCTACTGTTACACTTTTTGCCAAATTTCTTGGCATATCTACATTATATCCTTTTTTAACACCTACATAGTAACTTAATAATTGCAAAGGAATAACACTTAATAATGGTGCTAAAATTTCATCTGTTTCAGGAACAAACATGGTATCATTTGAAAGACTAGGAATAATTTGATCTCCTTCAGTAGCAACAGAAATAATCATGCCTTTTCTTGCTTTTATTTCTTGTACATTGCTAACAATTTTTTCGTAATAACTATCTTTAGTTGCAACAAATAATACAGGCAATTCTTCTGTTACTAATGCTATTGGGCCATGTTTCATTTCTGCAGCAGGATAGCCCTCTGCATGTATATAACTAATTTCTTTAAGCTTTAAAGCTCCTTCTAATGCAATTGGGAAGTTATAACCTCTTCCTAAAAATAATGCATTAGTAGCATTCATATATTTTTCTGCTATAACTTGTATATGTGTGGTATCTTTTAATATGTCTTGAACTTTTTCTGGAATGGCTTCTAATTCTTTCATTAAATGAATAAATCTTTCGTTACTAATTGTTCCTTTGGCTTGAGCAATTCTTAAAGCCATCATACTTAATACTGCTAATTGACCAGTAAATGCTTTTGTACTTGCAACTCCAATTTCTGGTCCAGCATGTGTGTAAGCACCTGCATGACTAATTCGTGGAATACTGCTTCCCACAGCATTAACCACTCCAAAAATAAAAGCTCCTTTTTCTTTTGCACTTTCTAATGCAACCAAAGTGTCTGCAGTTTCACCACTTTGAGATATGGCTATTATTACATCTCCTTCATTAACTACAGGATTTCTATATCTAAATTCACTGGCATATTCTACTTCAACATTAATTCTACATAATTCTTCAAACATATATTCTGCTACTAAACCTGCATGCCAGCTTGTGCCACAAGCAACAATTACAATTCTTTTTGCAGAAGTGAGTTTTTCTAAATTATTATCAATACCACTCATTCTAATTTCACCAATTTGTGGTAACAATCTACCTCTTAAACAATCGAATATTGTAGAAGGTTGTTCGTGAATTTCTTTTAACATGAAATGATCGTAACCACCTTTTTCAATAGCAGCTAATTCCATGTCTAATTTTGTAATGAAAGGCGTTTGCTTTTCATTGCCTAAATTTTTAAGAATTAATTCATCGGCTTTAACAATAGCTATTTCATAATCATTTACATAAACCACTTCTTTGGTATACTCAATAATAGGAGTGGCATCACTTGCCAGAAAATGTTCTCCTTTACCAATACCAATTACTAATGGACTTCCCTTACGAGCTGCTATTATTGTTGAAGGATCATTTTTATCCATCAATAAAATACAATATGCACCAACTATTCTTTTTAATGCTATTCTCAATGCTTCTTCAAGTGTGCATTTTTCATTGAGTTTAATATCTTGTATGAAATTTAATAAAACTTCTGTGTCTGTATCGCTACTAAATGTATATCCTTTATTGCTTAATTCTTGCTTAATTGAAGCATAGTTTTCAATAATACCATTATGAATTAAGGTTAGGTTACCATCATTACTTAAATGTGGATGGGCATTTCTATCACTTGGCTCGCCATGAGTTGCCCAACGTGTATGACCAATACCTATGTTGGCTTGCAATTCTTTTCCTAAAACACTTTCTTCTAAATCTGCAACTTTTCCTTTCTTTTTATAAAGCATTAAATCATCCTTTATTAAAGCAATACCAGCACTATCGTAACCTCTATATTCTAATCTTTTCAGTCCTTTAATAATTACAGGAAAAGCTTCTTTTGGTCCAATATATCCAACAATACCACACATAAATAATTATTTTTTATGCTGCAATATTATTTAATTTGGCTCATTATTATAGATATAAACTGTTAACATATGCAAAGGGCAGATTATTTTAGTAGTGATATTATTTTAGAAAATGATTTTGTATTACTCAGACCATTATTAGAAACTGATTTCGAAAATCTTTTGCATTTTAGCATTAATGAACCCAATATTTGGAAATATTCTTTGGTAAGTGCTGATGGAGCTGAAAATTTGAAAAATTATTTAGAAATAGCTATTACAGCAAAACTTAATAAAACAGAATATCCATTTATAGTTTACGATAAAATAAAAAAGCAATATGCTGGTAGTACTAGATTTTATGATATAAATTTTCCTTTTGAAACTATTCAATTAGGATACACCTGGTATGGAAAAGATTTTCAAGGCACTTGGGTAAATAAAAATTGTAAATATTTATTATGCGAATTTGTTTTTGAAAAACTTAATTTTTTACGATTAGAACTTAGGGCCGATGCATTGAATGAAAAAAGTATTGCTGCTATGAAATCGATCGGTTGTACAGTTGAAGGAATTTTACGATCAAATATGCCAACTCGAAATGATTTAATTAGACGAGATAGTATAGTATTAAGTATTTTGAAAGACGAATGGTTTAATACTATTAAATTGCAGCTACTTACTCAACTTAAAAGATACAATACAAATATCTTATAATTAATATTATGTTAAGTAGGATATTGTGAATATATTACTGCAACCTTCAACAACTAATTAACATTTGAACTATAAAACATAATTAAACTATTTTCGCTTCAACCCTAACGTTTATATTATGGCCATTTTAAAGTTTAGAGCATATTTAGAGGAAGATGATTCTGTGTATAGAGATATAGTGGTGAAGCATACGCATAATTTTTACGATTTATTTCTTCAAGTTGTAAAATCTTTTGAATTCGACAATAAACATCAAGCAACTTTTTATAGAAGTAATGATAAATGGCTTAGAGGTCGTGAAATTTCTATTGAAAAATATGAAAAAGATTATGTTGTAGATCCTTTAATCATGGCCGAAACTCAAATTGGTTCAGAAATTAAGGATACCAACCAACGATTTATTTTAGAATACGACTTTGCAAAACAATGGACTTTCTTAATTGAGCTAATTAATATCAATAAGGAAGAAGATCCTAGAATAAGCTACCCTTCTATTACACGAACTGAAGGAATTGGTCCTACTCAATATGGAGCAAAAAGCATTTTGGGAGATCGTTTTGCCGATATTGAAGAAAAATACGATTTAAAAGAAACATTAGATGGATTTGGCGAAGAAGGCGAAGTTTCTCCAGAACCTACTGATGATTAGTTTAATTTGACTAATTTTTCCGTTATTTTACTTCCATTATAGATTAAATTAACAGTATAAATGCCTGGTTTTAAATTACTAGTGTTAATTACTTCATTTTTATTTACAAGTCCTTGAAATAGCTTTTGAAATACTTTTTTACCAATAGCATCGTAAATTATTATGGCTTCGAAATCTGAAGGATTGTTTAAATGTTGAACATTGATTTGATTATTAAATGGATTTGGATAAATAGCAAAACCTTTTGTTTTTGTATTTGGGGCTAAATACATTGAATAGATATTAATGTTATCTAAGTAAAGATTATTGCCAAAATAATTCAAATTTCTAAACCTGAATTGAGTTTGATCTCCTATTTTAAATAATTGAGGTATGTAAATTGAATCAGATTTCCAATCAGCAGCATTAGGAAAAAACTCTTTATCGTAATTTGAGGTTTGGTTAATTGTTTGCAATTGTTTACCTCCTTTTTTCCAAAAAGTATTCCAAGTAATTCCACAATCTTTTGAGTAAGCAATTTCTAAACTATCGAATTGGTAATTCAAACTATCTGGATGTAATTTTGTTGCATGTGCATAATTGAATAAAAGAAATGCACTATCCATATTCCTATCAACAACAAATATGGGAGATATAAAATCATCTACTTCTCGTTTACCATTATATAAATAGTTTTTCAAAACAATTGATGAACTACTACCCTTGCTGCCATATAGATTGGTTTTGGTCCATGTAATAGCATCTTTTGGTTCTTGCAAAATGTACCAATTTTTTGAAGGAAATAAGTTTTCTTCAAAACTTAAGTTCATGGGCATTTGTTCTTTTGATTTTACTAAAAAACTTTTCGATAAAGTATTATTTAAAATAAAGTCATCATTCTTACCATTGATTTGAAAAAGATTAATTTTTAATTCATGTAAACCTTTAGAAGTATTCAATGCATTTAATACAATAGTTTTAGTTTCATCTTTTTTAATAATTCCATTCCACAAAAATGTATTTTGATTTACATTATCTATTGAAGTTTGAATTTGAAGTGAAGTAATATCTTGATTACCTATATTCTTTACTATTATTTCTGGAGAGAGGTTTTGTGTGCACAATGGAAGTTCTGGTTGATTAATACTAACTAAATCTGCATCAAGTAAAAATCGTTTGTTGAGGTTAATATTATCAATAAAAATATTATTACCTTTTCCATTAATAGCTTTAAACGCAAACTGAATTTTCTCGGCATTTTTATAAGCACTTAAATCTATGGTTTGTTGTTTCCATTTATCCATTCCAAAAGGGTAAAATGCAGTATCGGCAGTACTTACAACTGTTGCTAAATTGCTACCACCCTTTTTCCATAAACTAGAAAATGTTACTCCACAGTCTGTAGAAATCAATAGTTCTAAACTATCTGCTATTGTATGGCCTGTATTTCTGAATTGATAAGCATACCAAAAACTAAATTGTAATGAGTCTGCATTTTGAATTTTAAATAATGGGCTTTTTAAATAATCTATTGCACCTAGTAAAGTATTGTATTGATAATTATACATACACATGCTGTATAAATCTCCAGCACCAGTATTTGCAGTATCTCCAGCTGTATGGTACCAACTTAAATCATTGTCTGGATTCATTACATTCCATGCTTGTGTTGGAAAGTATGGAGGGTAATTAAAATTTTCAGTAATGGCTCCACTCCCATTAATTGTTATGTAATCAACAATTTCGGAAGTTCTACTTAATGAATATTGTTGTGTGTTTGATTTACTCCAGATTTTAAAAAAATGTAAACTATCATCGTTTTTATTAAAAATAAAATTGTTCGATTTGCCATTATAAATCACTTTGCCATTTCCAATTTTATCGTTAAGCTGATACATTACCCCATTAATAGGTGATGCAATATCATTAACATTACTATAAGCAATTATTACAGAATCATTATTCGAATTCAGTTTCCAGTTTAATTGAATTGTGTTGCATTGATTACTTGCTTTAAAAGAATCGGGACTAGCTGTTATGTATAAATTTTTATAATCATTTGCTTTTTGAACTGCTTTAAAAGCATTCAATCTACCAGAACCCAATAACCCTTTAAAGTTTGTATTTAAAGAATCAATATTATCGGTTGTTGAAAGAATAATTTCTCTTACATCACTTGCAGAAGCTTTACCTGATAACATAGAAGCCACTAAACCTGCAACACCTGCAACATGTGGACTAGCCATTGATGTTCCATGATCTCCTGCATAACCATCATTCACAGTTGTACTCAACACTTGAGAAGAAACCCCATTACTATAATCACCACCAGGAGCAGAAATATCTACCCATGAACCAAAAGTAGAATAGTTTGCTTTCTCATCTCTATTATTAGTTGCCGCAACATTTATAACTCTTTCGTAAGAAGAAGGGTAGTAAGCATATTGTCTACTAACATTACCAGCAGCAAAAATTACTAATCCTCCATTTAATGCAGCTCCTCCTCCATTATCAATAAAATAATCTATAGCTTCAAGTACAGAAATCTCATATACATTGGGTGCATTATAAGCCCAACTATTATTACTTATTGCTGCTCCATGATCAGCAGCATAAACAAAACCATCAGCCAGTCCCCCACTTCTATTGCCTTTAAAAATTTGAATACTCATTAATCGAATACCAGAATTTGTATTTCCATTACCACCTGCAATTCCACCTACACCAACTCCATTATTATTAACTGCAGCAATAGTTCCTGCAACATGAGTTCCATGATATCCGGGAGAAATAGTATCATTATTATCTATAAAGTTGAAACCTTTGTTTATTGCTATATTTTGAGATAAGTCGGGATGGTTCAATTGAATTCCCATATCATGTACAGAAACAATTACACTAGGTTTCCCTGTTTCAATATCCCATGCCTCATTTAATTTAATATCTTTTCCAATTTTCCCATTAGCTTGACCTGTATTGTAATAATGCCATTGTTCATTAAATCGAGGATCATTAGGAATAAATTCTATAGCGTTTAGCTGATTGTTTTCATTGTTTAAATGAACTTTATAAACTGGTTCAACAACTTCAAAAAAAGACGTTTTTTTTAATTCAGTATATACACGTTTAACATCAATATCTGAATCAAAAGTCAATGTATACCATAAATCCAGACCATATTTTTCATGTTGTGTTTTTAAATCTTCATTTAAGAGTGATTGTTTAAATAATGGCTCGAAAGCTATAATGTGAGTTTGATTATTCAA
>JAGXRG010000037.1 GCA_018335935.1 Chitinophagaceae bacterium
TTCCAATAATCATTGTATACATACTATATTTAGTTAACCTATTTACGGTTTTATCGTTTTTCATTATTTGATCAACATTCTTATTATATTCCTTCTCATTTTCTTCACTAATCTTTTGAAGGATTTCGTAATAGGCATTTATCATGTCGTCTTTGTGGATTTTTATAGAGAAATACTGTGAGATGAAATTAAGAATTATTGAGATCATCAACAATACAACAGACACCTTAAACTCTAAAGGCAAAATTTGACTTTTATTATAAAAAGTTTTTGCAATTTCAGCTATCGCATATATACCCGCACTTGAAATAGCAACTAACATCAAATCCCAACGCTGGTTTGAGTAAAGATATGATTGCCAAACAATCTTGTATTTCTCCTTTGATAGTTCCCTTTTGAGTTCTAAATACTTTGAGTCTTCCATGTCAAAATTATTTTTTACTAAACTAATAAATTTCTTAGATATTCATAAACCGCAAAAAGATTAAATTTTATTTGTTTGTGTAAATAAAAGCACTTATATTTACACTATTAAAATTTATAGTCATGGAAACAATATCGATTTTTGCCGTTACTTTCTTGGTAGCAATCTATTTTTCACATAAAAAAAGCGCTTCAACTCATCACTTTACCGGCGGTGAATACCATCACAAAACGGGAAGCCCAAAAGTGTTTGTTAATGGTAAGGCCAACAACACCGGAAATTTCGACGATTATTTCAAAGACTTCAATACTCACTTTAAAGAATAACATTATGAACGAGCGCATTACAAAACTATTCGTTTGCTGCCTAAATAATCAGGTGATAGCATTTGAAACAAACCTATTGGAGTTTCATAAAAAAATGGCTGCAATCGAGCCGAAAGTTTACAGTTACCGTTGGCTCGGTAAAAAATTCAAAGAAAGCCCGACTTACGAACAAACAATCGACGGCAAAAGCTACATCTTTCAACAATTAGTATAAACCAAATAATAAAAAAAACCATGGTATTAAACGACATCCAAACCAAAGAAAAAAACCTAAATCTTGCCTGGAACCAGCTAGCAATAGAAATGAATGTTTTAAGTTCTAGTGACGAAATTGAAACTTTTAAACATAGTATTGATCTACTTGAAATGGTTACTATCATAGGTAAAATAAATACTATGACTAAGAACCTAAATTCAGATTCAAAGATTGACACCGGTATCTACTTCAAAGCAATCGAGTCAGTTTTCAACGAAACTCCTTTCGATGAATCTAACCTATTTGAGTACTACAAACAGCAAAAAGCTTATTATTCATTTGTAGACAATACAATGGGGCTAATTGATTTAGATATGGTCCAAATACCCTATGAAATTGAGTTTGTGCTCTTAGGCATGAGCATGACAGACTATCTCGCATTGAGCCCAAAGGACAAAGAAGCACTCAATGAATCTTATGGCCAAATCTATGTAGAAATGCAGATTGGCAGAATGGAGATTCATGATTTCATAACTAGAGCCAAAAAGATAGTATCATGACAGCCGAAACCGCCTTCAATGTATACTCAGCGCTTTCAGAGAATGAGAAGAAAAGGTTTTGGAGTATGATTGCACCGGCTGAGGTTGCACCGGCTGAAAAGGTAAAAAAATCCGCTTTCACCGACAGTCAGTTCCGGGAAATAATACTAACTAAATTCAGGAAGTGGAATTTGAAAAGAGCGAATTAAGTATTCGCTCTTTTATATTACCACGCAAAGAATTGTATACTGATTAGATAAAATAGTGCCAAGCACTTAAAGAATCTTATTAGGATTTAGTTGGTTTGAGTAATTGAAATGTTTTTAGTTATCTCATGCTTATATAAAACTCAAAAAATCTAATTGAGTTTGAATTGTCTTCGGTTATCTTAACCTCACAAATAACATGGGATTTATACTGCCTGATCCAACGTAAAAATTTCCATACCAAATACTCATTACTTAGCCCGATACAGTTTATATTGAAATACAAAGAACACCTGTTCTTTGCCATGAAGTCTAAAAGTTTGTTGCAAACAAAACGCCTTAAATCTTTGTCGTAAATTGTTTTACCATTAACTTGATGGATAACCAAAGGTATCAAGTGGACTTCATACTGATTTTCGGTGGCAGTTTTAGTATAAGTCAGGTTATATTGATTTCGATTGCTAATTGTTCTGAAATGACAAAAAGGAACGCCTAGAGCAGTAGTCTCTTCAATAATATCCATTCTGAAATATGAAGTTAACTAAAAAGAGACTTTTGAAATTCAAATAATGCTCTTTTCTTTGCGATAAGTTTTTTGATTCGCTCTATAGTAGAATTGTCTGGATTTTTCTCTATAGAAACAGTAATCCCGCTGTCTTTTATGAAAGATACGAAATCGTTAGTTTTATATAAAGTTTTCTCGTTCATGACTAGTTCTAATTGTAGTGCAAAGATAGTTATTTATCAACATATAAGTGTTAAAGTTTAACTTTTATTTTGCACTTAATCGGATTTATATGCATTTAATCGGTTATTTATACCGTTTAAAAATAATTAATCATCGTTTTCACTTAAGTTATCAACAAAAAAACAATAACTATACCACAAATACAAAGTGAATTTCAATCCTTATTAACATCACTATTTTTTTAATTAGTATTGAGTTTAAAATAACTTTACTATATTTGTACATCATTCGATACTTCAAAAAGTCCTAACGACACTCGGTAGGCAAGATATTTCCCAAAAACATTCTTTATCATGCAACCAAAAACTGCAACAGCAGTCGAGGTAGTTACTGCTTCAGAAGCAGCTAAAATAATTGGCTGCTCAAGAGGGTATATCGACACGCTTCGACTAAAGGGAATACTCAAACCCGTGAGAAAAAAAGATCTAAGACTCTATTTCAAAAAGTCTAATGTCGAGGCAGCAATTCCGCTGCTAAGAAAAAATCAAAAGAAGGATGAAAAGGCTTGAGATTGAAGGCATCACTAAGGATGAATTTCAAGAGCTTCTATCCAAAGAAATCAAAGCCGCACTTCAAGAACAACTCAAAGACTTAAAACCTCAGCAACCAGAAGAGAAGTATCTTTCTCGGGCACAAGTATGTGAAATGCTTGGGATTTCATTGGTCACGCTCAGTAATTGGTCAAAATCTGGCATTCTTAAACCAAGAGGTCTAGGAAACCGTGTATTCTATCTTCAATCCGATATTCAAAAGAAATTAGTCCCAATTAGCGAGGTATAAAAAAAAGAGCCTTGTTCAAGGGCTCTTATGTGTGTTCAAAATAAGCCGCTTATGGCATCAAGCAACTGAAAGCAAATGTATGAAACAAAAAATAAACTACATAGCCCATTTAAACAATGTAAACCAAAAGCTTTATGAGGCTGATGTTAATTCTACTCACATAGCCCTATACAATGCTTTATTTCAATTATGGAATGGTTGCGGTTTTGAATCGGATTTAAGCATCAATAGAAACGACGTTATGAAGTTATCCAAAATAGGCTCTGTTAATACATACTTGAAATGCCTCAAAGAGCTTGATAGTTTGGATTTCATTTCATACAAACCAAGCAAAAATCCTTTGAAGGGGAGTATTGTTAACATGTTCAGATTTGATACAAGTGATGATATAGTAATGAATAAGTATAGTACATCATTTGATACTAGTAATGATAATAGTTCTGATACCTTATACAAAGAATTAAACATTGAAAATATAAAACTGTTAAACAAAGAAACAATCAAACTTATCAATGATTATTATGGAGTTATTGATTCAAATTTAAAAGATTGGATTAATTCGTATTTGACAAAAAAAGAAAAAGAAAAAAAACCGGCGCCAAAAAAAGAAAAAGAGATTGAAGTCATATTCCCTTTTGATTCTGAAGATTTCAAAAGCCAATGGAACCAATGGAAAGAATACAAGCTAAAAGAGTTTCGATTCAAATACAAATCAGAGCAAAGCGAACAAGCTGCTCTCAAAGAACTAAGCAACCTTTCATCCAACAATGAGCAAACTGCGATTGCAATTATACATCAGTCGATGGCTAAAAGATGGCAAGGACTTTTTAAACTAAAAGATAATCAAATTCAAAAATCAGATTCAACTCATAGGCAATCCGCTAACGACGCAGTTAATAAATTGTTTGGTGCCCCTAAAAAATCATACGTCTTCAGCGCAGAAAGAGCAATGGAGACCATTTTAAATCAAAAACCCCCGGAAGAAAAATAATATTTCAAAAAACGCGATTGTTCAAAGTAGAATTTAAAACACCATTTTAAACATGGACAAAGCACAGCAAATCAAAGAAAAAAAACAGCAGATTGAGAAACTGCAAAATGAAGTGAAAGAACTCGAAGGAGGTCTTTCGCCGGAGGAACAACATCAAGTCAATAATCTCTTAAGCGATCTTTAAAATCATGAAAAAAGCAGAAAGAAAAATGTTCCGAGAGGACACCGCGCTATTAGCTAACATCGTTTCTGACTTGGCCGAATTCAAACCGGCTTTGGTCGAACTCAAAGAAGCCTTCGAAGCTTTGAAGATTGGAGATTTCACAAATGAGATTTTCAAAGAAATCATAAAGAAGGGACCGGCCGGAGTTGTCGATACTTTCGAAAAAAACCTTGAGAGCCAACTAGATAAAATGAATGTTACAATTGAAACTCTTCGCGTTTCGTTCAAAACAGATCAAAGATGTTTAACCGACCGATTTGTTCAGGCGTACAACAAGCTCAAAGCCTATAAATTAAAAGTCAGGGCTTACGCGTCCCGCCGTTACTTCTTAGGCCTTCAAGACATTTCCTTTATTGATAATGCTTTCGTTGTATCTGATGCGGATAAAGAGGCAATACTTGAAAGATGCTGCAGAGTGTATATCGAAACGGAGGCCGAACATGAGCTATTAGCAAAAATGGAAGACTACCTCAAAGCATACCGCAAACTTAAGGGAACGATACTCAAAGGGAAGTTTGCCGCCAATTTCCAAATGAGTGAGCTTTCCCGCTGCTTTATTGAGAATGAAAGCGGGGTTGAAATCAGTAAGAGTGTCTTTATAGGGATGCTTGAACGTGCTAGGTATTCTGACTAAAAGGTTATTACTATGAGCAATAATAACCTAAAACTCACGCCAAAACAAGAAGCCTTTTGTCAGGCCTACGTTCGTTTAGGAAACAAAACAGCAGCGTATCGAGAGGCTTATTCAACCGAAAATATGAAGCCTGAAACAATAAATCGAAAAGCATTCGATTTATTTAACAAGGGCAATATAAGGGCAAGTATTTCAGAACTTGAAAAAGAATTAAAGGAAAGAAATCAAATAGATATTGATGAGTTGATAACCGCGCTATCACAAATGGTGCGGTTTGACCCTATTGATTTGTTCAATCCTGACGGAACCGTAAAAGACATTGATAGAATCCCAATAGATGCAAGGAAAATGATTTCGGGTTTTGAAGTAACCGAAATATACTCGGGTTCAGGTAAAAATAAAAAGTTAGTCGGAAATCTTAAAAAAATCAAAATCAAGTCTTTAGACCCATTTGATAAGCTTTTAAGATTCTTAGGCGGATACAAAAAAGACCATGAACAAGCCGAATCCATCACCATCGTTTGGCATGAGCAAAAGACCTACGAACAACCTAAAGAGTAAAATACCATGGAGAATATTTCTATTTCACACGGCTCCAATGAAAGAGAGCTAGAAAACAATAAAGAGTTTCCGGCGCAAAAATTCATCACTGAGTTAACATACATACGCTACAAGTGTATTGCTATTCAATTATCTGTAGAGGCTCTTTTGAGCTTCAATTACGATTACAGATTGATTAAGATTTTGATTGATTTTGGTTTCGAAATTAAACCGGAATCATTTTATGATGATTTGATGAAAATCAAATCTGTAAATGAAACTTTAAAAGCAAAACTAACTTCACTACCTAAGGACTTAAGTCTTTACAAAGATGAAGATTATTTAGTTGCTTACTCAATTATTCTAAACCGGGATTTAATTTCTGAAAACATTACATCTTCAGAAATTTCAAAACTTCAGCTTGAAGTGTTTGAAAAGTTAAAGCAAATACCAACCGTTTAAAACAATTAAGATGTCAGGAGCAGTAACAAGAAGAGAAATCATAGAAGATGAGGCGTTAGTTTGGGGTAAAGACTACGCCGAGAACGCTGAAAAGGCAGTAGCCGCTAATAAAAAGTTTGTTGAAACAATTCTCGAACTCAACGAAGCTAATCTAAAACTCAGAGCTTCCCGAAACGATAAGG
>JAGXRG010000038.1 GCA_018335935.1 Chitinophagaceae bacterium
CCTCTCTTATAGCAGCCCCTCCGGGCCCCGCTTTGTATTTAGCTTCTGGGTTGGTGGTACTAGCATTATTTTGAAGAAACTGCATTCGCTTCCGAATACGGTCCATATTTTCTTTATTTCTTTTGGCTTTTTCGGCATCCGTTAAAATGGGCCCTGTATTTTTAGTTTTTTTACCCATCGACATTGCCTTGGCTCTTTCCGCCTTATTGGCTAATATTCGGGCTTCCATTGCTTTTTTCTGGGCTCGCATGGCTTTTTCGACCCTTGGGTCGTAAGATTGTGCATAGGATGAAACACCGAGCATACACCCTAATAGCAGGAATAGCGGTTTGATTTTCATAAGAAAATGGTCATTGGAGTACTAATGTAGTGAAAAATTGATAAAAATGCAATAGTTCACAAGTATTTTAGGGCTTTTATAGGTTTAATTTTCAGAAGATTGATTAGCTTTGCACCCCGATTAAAACCATCGGGTTATTGTATGAATTTATTTAACAAACAACTAAACGCAGATGCTCAGGAGAACGTTGCCGCTTCAGAAGAAGCCGTTACTGTTCCTACTGCGACAACAAATGCACCTGAAGTAGTTACCGCTCACGACGATTTTGATTGGAGTATTGACAAAAGAAATGTTAGTCACTATGCTGAATCTGAGCGTGTAAAGTATGATAAAGTGTACGACAACACTTTCATTCAAATTGAAGATGGCGAAATCATCAACGGTAGCGTTGTTGCCTTAACTAAAACTGATGTTGTTGTAAACATTGGATTTAAGAGTGATGGTTTGGTTTCTTTAAATGAATTCCGTGATTTGCCAGGATTGGCTGTAGGTGATGAAGTAGAAGTAATGGTGGTAGAAAAAGAAGACCGTTCTGGTAATCTTCACTTAAGCCGCAAGTCTGCTCGTATTTACCGTGCTTGGGAAAGAATTGTGGAAGTTCATAAAACTGGAGAAGTTGTAACAGGAACTGTTACCAGCAAAACCAAGGGTGGATTGATTGTAGATGTATTTGGTATGGAAACATTCTTACCAGGATCTCAAATTGATGTGAAGCCTGTAACTGATTATGATCAGTTTGTTGGTAAAACAATGGAGTTTAAAGTAGTGAAGATTAACGAAACTATTAAGAACGCAGTTGTATCTCATAAAGCCTTAATTGAAAGTGATATTGAAGCACAACGTGCAGAAATCATGAGTAAGTTAGAGAAGGGTCAAGTACTAGAAGGTATCGTTAAAAACATTACCGACTTTGGTGCATTCATGGACTTAGGTGGTTTAGATGGTTTATTGTATATCACCGATATTTCTTGGGGTAGAATTTCTCACCCAAGTGAAGTGGTTAAGATGGATCAGAAATTACAAGTGGTTGTATTAGACTTTGATGATGACAAAAAGCGTATCAGCCTTGGTCTAAAACAATTAACTCCACATCCATGGGATGTATTACCAGAAGGATTGGCTGAAGGTTCTGTAGTAAAAGGTAAAGTAGTAAATATTGAAGATTATGGTGCATTCTTAGAAATTCAACCAGGTGTTGAAGGTTTAGTGCACGTATCTGAAATCACTTGGGCCAATACACCAATTAATGCAAAAGAATTCTTTAAACTAGGAGATGAGCATGAAGCAAAAGTGGTTACTCTAGATAAAGATGCTCGTAAAATGAGCTTGAGCATTAAGCAAATGACTCAGGATCCTTGGAATACTATTGAAAATAAATTCCCTGAAAACAGCAAACACAAGGGTCTAGTTAAAAACATTACTCCTTATGGCGTATTTGTTGAACTTGAGCCAGGAATTGGTGGAATGATTCATATTAGCGACTTAAGCTGGTTGAAGCGTTTCAATCACCCAACTGATTACACTAAAGTTGCTGATCAGATTGATATTATCATTTTAAGCATTGATAAAGAAAACCGCAAACTTCAGTTAGGTCACAAACAATTGGAAGAAGATCCTTGGAATTCTTTAGAAGAAACATTTGCTATCGGATCTATCCATGAAGGTACCGTTACCCGTAAGGATGATAAAGGCGCATTGGTTCAATTACAGTATGGTTTAGAAGGTTTTGCACCTAACCGTCATTTAAACAAAGAAGATGGTACTCAGGTTAAAGCTGATGAAACTGCACAATTTGTTGTAATTGAGTTTGATCGCAACGAGAAGCGCATTGTTTTAAGCCACGCTCGTATTTGGGAGCAGCATATTGCTGAAGAAAAAGAAGCAGCGAAGAAAGAAGCGAAAGCTGAATCTGATAACACCAAGAAAGCAGTAAAAAATATCCAAGCTAAGGTTGAAAAAGCTACCCTTGGAGATTTAGGTGCTCTTGCTGAAATCAAGGCTAAATTGCAGGAAGGAGAGGGTGATACCAAGTAATATCACCTGAAGTTGTAATAGAAAAGGCTGTCCGGTTGTAAAACGCTGGACGGCCTTTTTAGCTATTAATTAACGCCCTGTACCATTAACTTGATAAAAACCCTTCTTAAATTGCTATTTTATACGTAATTTCGCCAACTTCTATGGGTAGAATTGTAACTATTTTATTGTTGACCGTTTTCTTGGCTTCGTCTTGCACTACAAAGTTTGCTAAAATAATGAAGAGCAAGGATTATGAGTATAAGTACAAAATGGCCGAGCAGTACTATGCAAACAAAAAATACCAGGAAGCATTAAGGCTCTTTGAAGATATATTTCCGTATTTAAAAGGTACCCAGCGATACGAAGACTTGTATTACAAATACGCGTATTCTTATTACTACATAAAGGATTACCTGAATGCGGAAAATATGTTTAAAAGCTTTGTAGAAAACTTTCCTGCAAGTACCAAAAGTCAAGACTGCGAATACATGCGGGCTTACTGCTATTTTAAACAATCTCCTAAAGTAGAATTGGATCAAACTAATACTACCAAAACGATGGGTTTAATGCAGGCATTTATCAGCACTCACCCTACTTCTAATAGAGTTAAAGAAGCAACAGATATTATAGATTTGTGCAGAGAGAAATTAGAAAGGAAAGAATTTTTAAGTGCAGAGTTATATTATAATCTAGGATTTTATAAAGCAGCTGCAATTGCATTTAGCAATGTAGCGGATAATTTTCCAGATTCTAAAAAGTCTGATGAATACAAGGCACTCATGATTAAGTCTTACTTTAAGTATGCTGAAATGAGTTACGAGGAAAAACAAAAAGAGCGCTACGAAAAAGTGATTGCCGAATGCAATGAATTTGCAGACCGATTCACTGATAGTAAATTTTTAGAAGAAGTTAGTAAGTATAAAACACAAACCCTTAACATACTTAAAAAAACGGGAAAAAATGAGTAAATTAAGAAGGCAAATGAGTGCCAACACCGCTAGTGTGGTAGAAACCAAAAGCCTAATCTCCATAAAAGAGAAAACAGGTAATCTGTACGAATCAATTGCAATTATTGCAAGAAGAGCCAATCAGATCAACATTTCCCTACGCGAAGAATTACATAATAAGCTAGAAGAGTTTGCAAGCCATACCGATAGCTTAGAAGAAATTCATGAGAATAAGGAGCAAATTGAAATTTCCCGTGCGTACGAGAAAATGCCAAACCCTGCAATTCTAGCAACAACTGAGTTCATGGAAGGTAAAGTGTACCATAGAAGAAATATTGATACCGACTTATTTAGATAAGCCAATTCTTTCTAAAATGATTTAAACGACAGTATAATACTGTCGTTTTTTGTTACTTTTAGTTTCTGTTCAAATTAACTTTGATTATGCGTAAGCACTTGTTTTTATTGATTGTTGTAGTTGTTTCATTATTGAATACATCTGTAAACGCCCAAGAACTAAAAGCAAAAGTTACCGTAATGGCAGGACGGGTTGCAACAACAGTAGATAGAAAAATATTTACTACGCTGCAAACCCAACTAAATAATTTCATGAATAACAGAAAGTGGACAGCGGATGTATTTAGAGAAAATGAAAAAATTGAATGCAGCTTCATCGTAAATATTGAATCTGCTGTTGAGCCCAATATTTATAAAGCTTCTTTAACAGTACAAGCAGCAAGACCCGTATTCAATGCTTCTTATCAAGCAGCTTTGGTTAATTTTATTGATCCTGAACTATTATTTAAATATGTTGAGTTTCAGCCGGTAGAATTTAACGAAAACAGAGTACAAGGAACAGATGCCGCTGTAGCTAATTTAACAGCTGTTTTAGCATACTATGCATATATGATTATAGGATTGGATTACGATTCTTTTTCTCCTAAAACAGGGGAACCCTATTTTAGAAAAGCGCAGAATATTGTAAACAATGCTCCGGAAGGACAACGCATTGCAGGCTGGAGAGTGTTTGATGGATTGCGAAATAGGTATTGGTTAAATGAGAATTTAATTAATTCTAAATTCAATATTATTCATGATGTATTTCATACTTATTATAGGTCAGGATTAGATAAATTGATTGAGAATGAAAATGAAGCTAGGGCCAATATTTTACAGGCATTAATTCAATTAAGCGCATTTAATAAAGAGAATCCCAATACAATGATTCTTCAATTTTTCATGCAAGGCAAAGTGAATGAATTGATTGGGATATTTAAGAAAGGAACTTTCGAAGAAAAAGCTAAAGCAACAGAAATTTTATCTTTATTAGATATACCGAATGCGAATAAGTATAAAGAGGAATTAAAGTGAGAAAAAGTATTGGTTTAATTTTATTTGTGTTGGCCATTGCTTGTGCTGGTGAAAAAATGCCTAAGCAGGTAGTTCCAATAGATGATATGTCTAAAATAATGTGGGATTTGATGAAAGTAGATGAGTACTTTATCCGAATCACTGCTAAGGATTCATTGAATAAGCTGGCGAAAGAAAATATTCGATTATACGATCAGGTTTTTCGTAGTTATGGTATTGAAAGGAAAAAGTTTTACGATAGCTATGCTTACTACACAGCTCATCCAGAACAATACAAAGTTTTAATAGATTCAATGGAAGCTATTTCTACAAGACAAAGGGCGTTGCTTATACAAAAAACACAACCTACTAAATAATGAATAAGGTATTTAATGATGCTTTAGAAGCAACAAGGGATATTAAAGATGGCGCAACAATTATGTTAGGAGGATTCGGTTTAAATGGAATTCCTGAAAATTGTATTGCAGCATTGGTTAAACACAATATTCGTGATTTAACTTGCATTTCTAATAATGCAGGCGTTGACGATTTTGGTTTGGGTTTATTGCTTCAAACCAAACAAATTAAGAAAATGATTAGCAGTTATGTAGGAGAGAACGCCTTATTTGAAAAACAATTATTAAGTGGTGAATTAGAAGTAGACTTAGTTCCTCAAGGCACTTTAGCTACAGGAATTCAAATGGCTGCAATGGGTATCCCAGCTTATTTTACCCCTGCCGGTTAT
>JAGXRG010000039.1 GCA_018335935.1 Chitinophagaceae bacterium
GCCCTATTTCTCTTAATCGCTCATCAAGGTATTCACCTGCAGTTGCATCTGGATATGCTTTTGGATTATTTTCATCAATACAACTTTCTAAACAAGCCAAGCTCATTTCACTCCTTGGGTGTAAAAAGAAAGGCATAGAAAAACGGCTGGTATGCCATAATTCTCTTGCAGGATTTACTACACGGTGTGTGGTACTTCTTAGTTTGTTATTAGTAAGGCGTTGCAACATGTCTCCAACATTCACCACAATTTGTTCTGGTAATGAAGTAACATTTACCCAATCACCCTGTTTCGTTAAAATTTGCAAACCATCAGCGGAAGCACCTACCAACAATGTAATTAAATTAATGTCTTCATGCTGCTCTGCTCTGATTGCAGATTTGGGTTCATGGGTAATTGGTGGGTAATGAATGCATCTTAAAATGGAATTTCCATTATGTACATATTGATCAAAATAATGTTCGTCTAAACCTAAATACAATGCAATTGCTTGCAATAATGCTTTACCACTTTTTTCAAAATTTCTATACGCGCTAAATAAAGTGTCATTTAATGGAGCAATTTCAGCCACTTGAACATTATCTGGATATTCTGATTTTATGGCATCATGGTCTTCAACTGTTTGGCCATATTGAAAAAATTCTTTCAAATCTGGGGCATCACTTCCTTTAGCGTGTTCTTTCCCAAAACTAGTATAACCACGTTGACCTGCTAATCCAGGAATTTCATATTGTTTTTTCTTTTCTAGTGGAAGTGCAAAAAATTGTTGTACATATTCATATTGGTTGGCTATTAATTCATCTGGAACTCCATGATTTTTAACTGCAACAAATCCTACTTCTTCATACGCTTTTCCAAGACTTTGTACAAAAGAAGCTTTTTGCTCGGGTGTTCCATGAGTAAATTCGGCTAAATCAACAACTGGTATGGCCATAACAATAAATTTTTACGAAAATACAGCAAATTCAATAACTGTAGGTAATAGGCAGCAAATCACAAAAAAGCTGGACCTTTATCAAATGAAACAGAAGATAAATGTTTTATTATCAATTATGGTTTTGGCGATTGCTTGTGGGGTACCCTACAAGAGAATGGAAAAAAATTATGAACGTCGAGATCATATTAATACCCCTGATTATAGTGACTTACATTATTGGGCTGCACATCCTTTTAAAAAGGATCCTGCAGATAGTGTTCCTAAACCATTAAAATCCCATTACCAACAAGATAGTGCAGTAGATGTTTTTTTTATTCATCCTACTACTTATACAGATGATCAGTTGCCTTATGGTTATAGTGCACCAATCAATAATATTGAGTTAAACACAAAAACAGACTATACTACCATACTTTTTCAAGCAAGTATATTTAATGAAGTGGGTCGTGTTTTTGCACCTAGGTATCGTCAGGCCAATTTGCAAGCCTATTTTCCTAAAAATGCAACAGATAGTACTGCTGCTATAAATGCTTTTGAACTAGCATATGCAGATATAAAAACGGCATTTGAGTATTATTTAAATCATCATCATAAAAATAAACCTATTGTAATTGCAGCTCATAGTCAGGGAACTACGCATGGAAAAAGATTGCTAAAAGAGTTCTTTGATAATAAGCCTCTCCAAAACAAATTAGTAGCTGCATATTTAATTGGACTCCCTGTTGCTGAAAATGAATATACTCAAATTAAAGCCTGCAAAAACGCAGACCAAATAGGATGCATAGTAAGTTGGCGCACTTATAGAGAAGGCTATACTCCCCCTTTAATTCTACAAGAAAAATATAAAGCAATAGTAACCAACCCACTTACATGGAACGAAGCTATGCTTGTTTCCGATAGAAGCTTAAACAAAGGTGGTGTGTTATTAAATTTTAATAAGATTGCTCCTACTGTTGCTGCTGCAAAAATTGAAGGCAATGTATTATGGACGCCCAAGCCCAAATTTTTGGGAAATATTTTTTATACTACCAAGAATTATCATGTAGCAGACTTAAATCTGTATTATATAAATATCAGAGAGAATGTAGCGAATCGGGCAAAAATATTTTTCAAAAAATAATATTAGTTCCCATAAACACTTAGGAATTTAATTCTCATAATTTTTAACTGCTCCCAGTTAAAATCAAATTCTGACAACTCTTCACGAGCAACATCTAAAGAAGATGTTTCACAACTTTTAAAATATTCCAAAATTTCTTCTTGCTCATCTTCACCTAACCATTCATCAATTGCATAATCCAAATTAAGCCTTGTTCCGCTGGCAGCAATGGTTTCCATTTCTTCTAATAGTTGATCAAGTTTAAGGTCCTTGTTTTTAGCAATAGTTTCTAATGGTATTTTTTTGTCTACATTTTGAATAATATAAATTTTATTGCTGGCTGCATTTGCTACACTACGCATCACAAAATCATCTGGTTTTTCTATATCATTCTCCGCAACATAACTGGCAATTAAATCAACAAAAGGTTTACCGTATTTAATCGCTTTCCCCTTGCTTACCCCTTGACATTTATTCATTTCATCTAATGTGGTAGGATACAGGGTGGCCATATCTTGTAAAGAACTCTCTAAGAAAATAACAAAAGGAGGAAGACTTTTTTTCTTAGCCTCTTTTTGTCTGAGCTCTTTTAACATCGCAAATAATTTTTCATCAGCTGCAGCACCTGTTTGAGCAGCACCTTCGCCTTCTTCATCATCGGCGTTGGCATCTTCAAACAAGTTATTCAAGACCATTTTAAAAGAAGTTGGCTTCTTTAAAAATTTTTGTCCTTTATCGCTAGATTTAATTAATCCATATTCTTCAATATCCTTAATCAGCAAATTCTCCAATAGCATTTGTCTAATTAAGCTATTCCACAAATGCGGTTCTTTATCGTTTCCTATTCCAAATACAGGTGAAGCATCGTGGCGGAACATTGAAATCTGTGGAGTAAGTTTACCCAACAATACATTTACAACATAGTCTGTAACAAATCTTCCATCTAATGCATTCACTACTTTAAGTACTTTTACAACTTCCTCTTTCGCTTCAAATTTTTCTTTTGGATTTTTACAGTTATCGCATAGTCCACAGTTCTCTGTTTCGGTGTCTTCTCCAAAATAATGCAATAAAATTTTTCTCCTACATACTGCACTTTCAGAATAAGCTACCATTTCATCTATCAATTGAGCGCCAACTTCTCGCTCACTCAACGGCTTATCTCTCATTAAATGTTCAAGCTTTGAAACATCTTTATGAGAATAATATAAAACACAAATACCTTCTAAACCATCTCTTCCTGCTCTACCAGTTTCCTGATAATAATTTTCAATTGATTTAGGAATATTAAAATGAATCACAAAACGGATATCTGGTTTATCAATACCCATACCAAAAGCAATGGTGGCTACAATCACCTGAACATCTTCATTTAAAAACTGGTCTTGCCTATCTGCCCTTAGCTTTTGATCAAGACCCGCATGGTATGCTACTGCTTTTATTTTATTAGCCACCAATAACTCAGCCAGTTCTTCGGTTGTTTTTCTGTTAAGGGTATAAATGATACCGCTCTTACCCTTATGTTGACTGATGAATTTTACAATGCTTTTTACTGTTTGGTCTTTCTCAATTTTAGGTAAAATTTCATAGAAAAGGTTGGTTCTATTAA
>JAGXRG010000040.1 GCA_018335935.1 Chitinophagaceae bacterium
TGAGCCATAAGCTGCATATTGTGGGGTTGTGATATCATGAGACCCTCCTAAAATCAATACTTTCTTACCCATCTGTAGCAACTCGCTTACTACCATTCTAACTGCAGCATAGCTATCATGTAAGCTTGCACCTATTTTAATATTCCCCAAATCGGCTATAGATACTTCTGTATGCCAATAATACAATTTGTAAAATTGAGCCCTCACTTTATTAGGCGCACTGGTATTGGTGTATTGCATCCCCATACCCCGCATTTCGCCACAACCAACTATTACTAAATCGGCATCGCTTATATCTGGTAATTCGTCTTCATGTACCAAAATATGTTTACCAATTTGGGTATCTTTAAAACCCTCATCATTAGAAATTTCAGCAAGGTTAATAGGCTCGAGAAAATCAAGTAAAGAAGCTAGAGACATGGGTACGTTTTTGTACTCCTCTTAACGAATAAATAACACAAATTATTGCAATCAGGGCTTAGTCAGTGTATTTATATCCTACACCTCTTACTGAATGAAAATATACCGGATTGCGGCTATCTTCTTCAAAATATTTTCGGAAACTTAAAATGAAGTTATCAATGGTACGGGTAGTGGGATAAACATTGTAGCCCCAAACAACTTGTAGAATTTTTTCTCGGGTTACCACTTCCCCCTTATTTTCTATTAAAAGCTTTAGCAACATTGCTTCTTTCTTACTCAAATCAATCCTTAAACCATTCCAAGTGATTGCGTCTTGTGCCTTAAAGTCTATTAGGTTTTTCCCAAATTGATATTGATCACCAATTGATTCTTTTATTTGTAGTCGCTTATTTTTCTCAATTAGTTTAGCCACCCTAATTAATAACTCATCCAAATTGAATGGCTTTGTTAAATAATCATCGGCTCCTTTTTTTAGTCCAAGCACTTTATCTGCAGGTGCATTTTTTGCACTCAGCATTAAAATGGGAACTTCGTTATTATGAACTCGAATACTTTCAGTAACACTAATTCCATCTAACTCTGGAAGCATCACATCCATAATAATTAAATCGAAATAAGCATTTTCAACTTTCTTAAGGGCTTCATTGCCATCGTAGGCTGAAGTAACTTCGTAGCCTTCCATTTCCAAGTTCAACTTAAGTGCTTCATGCAAATTAAGTTCGTCTTCTACCACAAGTACATTGGCTTTTTCGGCTGTCATTATTGTTATTTGAATAGTACTGTAAAAATACTCCCGTTTGGCTGATTATCTGTCACAGAAATGTAGCCATTGTGTGTTTCAGCTATTTTTTTGCACAAATAAAGCCCCAAACCAGTTCCTTGTGCCTTTCGAGTGTTCTCGCTTCCGCTTCTATAAAACTTATCAAAAACTTTTTTCTTTTCTTGGTCTGCAATTCCTTGACCTAAGTCGGCTATAGATAAGAGCGTTTTATTTGCTGTAAAAGAAAGTGTTACATGAATGGGCATATTCTTTGGAGAATATTTCAAGGCATTTTCTAAAAGATTATTCACCAACATTTGCAATAAGAATGGGTCTCCTTGCATTAATCTATTTTCCTCTATTGTTTCTGTTATAATTCTTTCAGGGAATCTGCTTTTACAATCGTCTACACTTGTTTCTACAATATCTGTAAGGTTAAGTTCTTGAAAGTTTACAGAATAACCACCTGCATCAAGTTGAGAAGTAAAAAGAATATTATTACAAAGTGTATTGAGCCTATTGGCTTCTTGCAAAGTATTTGCAATCAGTTTCTGTTGCTTGTCTTCTTCTAGTTTTCTTTTTTGTAAGGTTTCTAAATTTAATTGTGCTACAGCAATAGGTGTTTTTAATTCATGCGTAATTGCCATCATAAAATTTTGCTGTTGCGCAGAAAACTTCAATTGTCGTCTAGTGGCTCTGTAAACATATACTGCTCCAACCAATATTAAAGCTAAGAAAGTAATTCCCTCACCAATATACTGAGCTGTTTTTCGATTGCTCATTTCTTGTATTGTAGATAACTTTGAGAGATAAAGCGGATCGTCTTTTAGGAGCTCAGATACTCTAATAGCTGTCATTACACTATTTTGCTTTTCAAGTGCAATAAACCACCATGCTAATGCAGCAATCATATATAACAGCAGAAACCAATAAACAAAAGTTACTACTGCTAATTTGGGTGGTTTAAGCGTACTCATTTTGCAATTTTTTCTACCCTGATTCCTGCATTTAAAATATGAGGTAAGGGGTCTTCTCTCATAGCCTGTTGAATACCAAAACTATAACTTCCAGCCCTTAATTTTAATGGTGCCTGTGTTATTCGGATTCTATGATCAAAAATATCATCCATCCCTACACCTTGCCAACCTTTTTTGTTATCGGCTAATCGCAAATTTAGTAATTGAGTTTTAGCTGTATCCCCAGGTGATTGTGTGATGAATTTTACCCATAAATTGTTATATCTGTATGCATCTTCATGACGAACAACAGCATATATATGGTACAAGGAAACAGTATCTGTAATGGTAAACTTGAAAAAAGGTTTATTGGTCGACTTCCAAGTATGGTCAGGAAAAAAATAGGTTTTTTCAAAAACACCATTAGATTCACAGCTTGCTAAAAAGAATAAAATCAAGAAAATACCAATAAAAATTCTCACATGAATTATTTTAGTAAAGATACATCAGCAGTCATTATTAAAGTACATTCAGAATCTGCTCTTTAGCTTTCTCTAACTCATCCTTCATTAAAATAACTGCTTTTTGCATATTGGCATCATATGCTTTTGAACCAGTTGTATTTATTTCACGTCCAAATTCCTGCAATATAAAAGATAGTTTTTTCCCTTTTGAAATACCCTCTTCTGCCAAAATGGTTCTAAAATAAGCACAATGGTTGTTTAGCCTAACTTGCTCTTCACTTATATCTATTTTTTCAATATAGTAAATGAGTTCTTGTTCAAGTCTATTAGGATCATAGTTTTCTTTACCCACATTCTCTTCTAATACCTTCATTAAACCCTCTCTAATTTTTGTTCTCCTAAGCGGCTCTAAAGTGGTAATTAATGCTTGCTGAGATTCAATATTATTGAGTCTTACCAACAAATCTGCTTCTATTGATTTGCCTTCTTCTTTCCGATGATTATTTAATTGTGCAATAGCTTCTTTTAACAATTTTTCAAAACTACTCCACTCAGCCTCTGTAAGCATTTCGGTTGATGGAGTAATTACATCGGGTAATTTTAAAATAGTGCTTAAAATATCACCTGTTTCTAAGCCCAATTCGTTGGCTAGTTGAGCAACTGGTTGAAAGTAAGCTTTTGCCAAATCAGTATTAATAGTTACAGGCTTACTTGCCCCATTCATTTTTATAGAAATATTACATTCTACACTACCGCGTTGTAAACCCTCATTTAAATTATTGCGTACTTCAAACTCATAGGGCTTTAGCAAAGAAGGTATATTCAATCTTAAATCAAACTGTTTACCATTCAATGATTTGATTTCTATCAAAAAGTTTTTGTCGCCAATGGATTGCTCTGCTCGGCCGTAACCAGTCATTGAATATAGCATACTATAGTGTTTGGGTAAAAGTAAAGGAA
>JAGXRG010000041.1 GCA_018335935.1 Chitinophagaceae bacterium
AAAGGATTTGCTGGAGGATTAACAGGTAGGCATTCTATGAGCTTAATAAATGCAAAATTTTATCAGCGTGGTAGATTCTTTTGGGATGAACGTGCTGCTACTTTAGAAGAACAAGTATTAATGCCATTTCAAGATCAAACAGAAATGGGTATGACTATCACTACTTTAGTTCAACGCGTTAGAGAACAAGCATTTTATGCACCCTTAATGAATAATGCTTTTGGGGATACTTCAATAAATAGTAATAGAATTGCATTAGCACTTGCACAGTTTGTTAGAAGTATTGTAAGTAGTAATAGTAAGTATGATATTGGTAGAGCACAAACCAATAACCCTGTTGCTAATTTTGCCAATTTTACTGCTGAAGAAAATGAAGGAAAAAGAATATTTATAACACCTGTTCAAAATGGCGGAGCTGGTTGTTTTGGATGTCATACTACTGAAGCATTTGTTTCTGCAAATAATGGACCACGTAATAATGGATTAGATATTAATACAACCAATGATAATGGAGCAGGTAGAGGAACATTCAAAACACACACATTACGAAATATAGAGCTAACAGCTCCTTATATGCACGACGGAAGATTCCAAACATTAGAACAAGTGGTTGAACATTATAATAGTGGAGTAAAAGCACATCCTAACTTAGATAATGCTTTGAAACAACCGAACGGTTCTCCTATACAGTTGAATTTAACCAATGCGCAAAAAGCAGCTTTGGTTGCTTTTATGAAAACATTGACAGACCCAACAATTGCTACTAATACAAAATGGAGTAATCCTTTCAAGTAATTTTTTTTTAATATAAGTTTTACTCCACCCGTTCAAAAAATAAATTCACCATTGCCACTACAAATTTTTTAGCTTTAGCGAAAGCTAATCAATGAAGTACCTGTTTTTTGCATTTGTATGTTGTTGCAATTTTGCGCATGCGCAATCGTATAAAAAAGTTCATAGAAAGGCAATCATGGCAGATTCTCACAATGATTTGCTTACCGCTTCTATTGAAAAAAATGTGTTGATAGACCAAGACTTAAAAGGAAAAACACATTCTGATTTAAATCGGTTTAAAGAAGCAGGTGTAGATGTGCAATTGTTTAGCGTTTGGTGTGATGGAAATAAAATTCAACCTTACGCTTGGGCAAATCGAGAAATAGATACATTGTATGCTGTAGCAAAACGAAATCCACAAAAAATTGAAATTGTACCAAGCTATGATGCTTTAAAAAGAGCGGTTCGTAAAAATAAATTGGCTGCTATGTTTGGTGTTGAAGGTGGCCATATGATTGAAGACGATATTAATAAAATTGACTCATTATATAACAGAGGTGTTCGTTATATGACCCTTACCTGGAATAATTCTACTAGTTGGGCTAGCTCTGCAATGGATGAATCAAAATTAAAAAATGACCCTTCTGCAAAACTAGGGTTGAATGATTTTGGTAAGCAAGTAGTAAATAGAATGAACCAATTAGGTATGATGGTAGACTTAAGCCATGTGGGTGAAAAAACCTTTTGGGACGCTATACAAACTACTACAAAACCTGTTTTAGTGTCTCATAGTAATGCATATACCCTTTGTCCTGTTTTTAGGAATTTGAAAGATGATCAAATAGATGCTGTTGGAAAAAACGGTGGGGTTATTCAATTAAATTTTTATTCTGCATTTATAGATAGCTCATTTAAAAATAGAGAAAAAGTTTTCTTAGAGAATAAACAACCAGAAATAAAACAATTGGTTGCAAATGGAATGCAAAAAGAATATGCTCAAGCAATGGTTGTAGAAAAATATAAAGAAGAATCACTAGCCATTCAACCTCCTATGAGTATGTTATTAGATCACTTAGATTATATAGTAAAAAGAATTGGAGTAGATCACGTTGGTATGGGTTCTGATTTTGATGGTATTAGTGCTAGTCCTAGAGAACTTACCGACGTGACCACCTATCCATTAATTACAAAAGCTTTATTAGAAAAAGGATACAGTAAAAAAGACGTTACTAAAATAATGGGCGGTAATTTATTAAGGGTAATGAAAGCACAACAATCACAATAAAATCTATACAACTATCTTTTATGAGAAAAACTTTACTGACTTCGGTTTTATTATTTATTACTGCAATGCTTACTGCACAGGCCACACAAAAGCCTCCTTTGCATGGAAAAAATTGGATGGCTATAACAGGAAAGCCACTTGCTGCTACTGCAGGATCAATGGTTTTTCAACAAGGCGGAAACGCTGTTGATGCTGCTTGTGCTATGTTAGCGGCTACCTGTACAATGTGGGATGTGTTGAGTTGGGGTGGTGAAACACAAGCGATTATTTACAATCCAAAAACAGGAAAAGTTATTGGTATTAATGCGCTAGGGGTTGCACCTACAGGAGCTACTCCAGCCTTTTTTAAATCAAAAGGCTATCAGTTTCCTCCAGAATATGGTCCTTTAGCGGCGGTTACGCCGGGCACAGTAGGTGGAATTATCCATATGTTATCAGAATATGGTACCATGAGTTTAAAACAAGTGTTGGCGCCTGCTATGGATTTGGCTGCGGGATATCCTATTGATGCTCAAACAGCCAATAGTATTGAAAGAGGTAAAGAAAGAATTAAGCAATGGCCCTATAGTAAAAAAGTATTGTTACCACATTTGGGTCAAAAAAGAGAAGCACCCGAAGCGGGTGAAATATTTGTTCAACAAGATCTATTGAACACTTTAAAAAAACTAGTTGAAGCAGAACAAACTGCTTTAAAAAATAAAAAAACACGTAAGCAAGCTTTGCAAGCAGCTTATGACCGTTTTTATAAAGGTGATATTGCAGACGAATTTGTAAGAGGAGCGCAAGAACAAGGCGGATTAATCACCAAAGAAGATTTGGCCAATTGGAAAGTAAAAGAAGAAGTTCCATCGATGGTGAATTATAAAGGAATTGATGTGTACAAACTAACTCAATGGACACAAGGTCCGTCTATGTTACAGGCTTTGAATATTGTAGAAAATTTTGACTTAAAGAAAATGGGCTACAACTCGCCTCAATACATTAATACTATTTACCAAAGTATGAGCCTTGCATTTGCTGACAGAGATTTTTACTATGGTGATCCTGCATTTGCTCCAACACCTCAGCCGATGAGTGGTTTATTAAGCAAGGGGTATGCCAAGCAAAGGGCAGCTTTAATCAACCCAGAAAAAAATAATGCTTTAATTGCTCCTGGCGATCCTTATCCTTTTGAAGGAAGAGCTAACCCATATACTGAACAACTTAAACAGTGGAATCTAGAAATAGATAGTACAGGTAAAAGAAATTTTGTACCCGCACACGACAGCGCTGTTACCGCTAAAGCCGAATTAGAAGCTTATATGGACCGTCTTTGGAGGGGTACCACAAGTGTTGAAGCTGCAGACAAAGATGGTTGGGTAGTGTCTATTACACCTAGCGGTGGATGGTTACCGGCTACTATTGCCGGAAACACTG
>JAGXRG010000042.1 GCA_018335935.1 Chitinophagaceae bacterium
CTTGTACGGTTTCTGGTGCTCTTAAGTCTTGATGAGATAATTCTTTAGGGGTATTGATAGTAAGTGCAAATGCAATTGAGCACACTAATAAAGTTGTTATAATAAAGCTTGCGTGAAATGGCTTTAGCTTCATTTGTTTTTTTCTAAGAATTGATACCAATCATTTAGCATGGTTCCTTTTAACACCCTAGGAAATTTATGTTGACCACCCACTTTGCCCTTACTCAACATAAAGTTCATAAAATCATCTTCTTTTAATACCGTCAATCTCACTTCTTTTAAGGCACTTTTTCTTTCAACCGCATAATCATCATTGAGTTCATTTAAACATTCATCAATGAAATTGCACAATAGATTTTGATCTACATTATCGTCACAAGCAACAAACCAATGATGTCCAAAGAAATTGTCTACAGGAATACCCGCAACAGTGAATTCCGGAATACTAATATTGAATTTTTGGGAAGCCATTTGAACGGCTTTGTTCATATTGTCTACACTCAAATGCTCTCCTACTAAACTTAAAAAATGTTTGGTTCTTCCTGTGATAATAATCTCCGATTTTTCTTTATCTACAAATTTGACAGTATCACCAATTAAATAACGCCAAGTACCCGCAGTAGTGCTAATCAAAAGTGCATAATCTTTTCCCTCTTCTACTTCGTGCAACATCAATGCTTCAGGATTTTCAATCATTTCACCATCAGCAGTAAAATTGATATCATCAAAAGGAACGAATTCTAAAAAGATATGTTCATTGGTTACCAATCGCATGCCTTTTGCATATTGACGGTCTTGGTAGGCAATAAATCCTTCACTAGCTAAATAGGTTTCTATATAAGTGATGGGTTTACCCAGCATTTTTTCAAATCCTTTTTTGTAGGGTTCAAAGCTTACTCCACCATGTACAAAAAAGGCGAGGTTGGGCCATAGCTCGTGTATATTATTTAATTTATACCGTTCAACTATTTGTTCTACACACATTTGAATCCAAGCAGGAACGCCAATTAAAAAACCAATATCCCATTGAGGGGCTTTCTCTACAATTTCAGCTATCTTTTTATTCCAGTCTTTTTGTTTAGCTATTTTTTTACCCGGTTTATAAAATGGTTGGAACCAAAACGGTGCTTTCTTGGCAGTAATACCACTAAGATCGCCAGCAAAATAACCAGGTCCTTTTTGTAATTCGGTACTTCCTCCTAATGTTAACCAACCTTTGCCAATAGAAGTAAAAGGAATGTTTTCATACTTGCTTAAACTAAGCAATTGCTTAATCATAACAATTTTATTACCCCGTAATAAATCGTTGGTAATAGGAATGTATTTGCTTGCAGACTCGCTAGTACCACTGCTTAATGCATAATATTTTATTTTACCTGGCCAACAAATATCAGATTGACCTTTGATGGTTTTATGCCACCACTCGTTGTAAATTTTATTGTAATTGAATGTAGGAACAATTTCCTGAAACTTTTTTCCAGGATGTTTGCTCAATAAGATTTCATCAAAACGATATTGCTGACCAAAAGAAGTAAACCTTGCTTTTTTCAATAGCTTTTTTAGCACCCTCAACTGATCTCTTCGGAGATTGTTTTGTGGAAGCCTTAGTGCCTTTAAAATAGCATTCGGCAGTTTAAGATCAATTATAGACATGCGTTCGTTAACAGTTAAGCTACGAAGCTAAACTAAATGAATTATATATAATATTTTGTGAAATCCCTTATTGAATTTTTTTCTTGAAATAGGCCAACCAACCAATTAAATGAATACATTTTTTTATACACCATGCTCCCAATGAACCTCCATATAAATGGCGGTATTTTTCCACAAAAATGATCATAGACCCATAAAAATGGGTTAGGTAAGCTGGGTCTTGTTTGGAACTTGCACCTTTGAAATGAGTGATGGTTAAGTTGCCTAGATAATGGTTTTTGAATCCTTCTTGCAGCACCCTTAAACTGAGGTCAATATCTTCTCCATACATAAAGAAAGATTCATCAAATCCCTGCATTTTTACAATTAGTTTGGTTGGCATCATAATAAAAGCACCCGCCAAAATAGGTACTGCATGCACCTGGTTTTTGTCTAAATGACCTAAAGCATAATTATTAAAAAAAGGGGATTTAGGAAAAAGCATCGCCAAACCCATCAATTTAAACAAGGACCCTATTAAACTTGGCTGATCTCTTTTGCTTTCCGGTAAAAAATGACCATACCCATTGCGCATTTGCACTCCTACAGCACCCACAGATGGATGCAATGTTAAATATTGAACAGCATCTTTGAGTGTATTGGGCTGTATAGAAGTATCAGGATTTAAAAACAATATATATTTTCCCACCGCCTTTTTAATTGCCAGATTATTTGCCCTAGCAAATCCAATATTCTGTTTTAAACAAACCCATTGAACCTCGGGAAACTTTTCAGCCAACAATATTTGTTGGGCTTCTTCTGAATCATTATCTACTATAATGATCTCTGCATTTAACCCGCTCAACGCCGTTGACACCGCCTGTAAGCAAGCATCCAAATAGGGATATACCCGATAATTAACAATGATTATGGAAAGTTCGGTAGTCACAATATTGTTCCAAAGATGCAGAATCTGGGTTACTTTTGCGCCATGCTTAAACAAACCTTATTAAAAGCCACCGAAGCAGGGGCTGTTCAACTTCGACATTTTTTTAATGGAACATTTGCCATCAGCAATAAAGAAGGCATTAATAACCTAGTAACCGAAGCAGATCATGCAGCAGAGAAAGCCATAATGGATACTATTCAAGCTGAATTTCCAGATCATTTTATTTTAAGTGAAGAATCGGGTGAATTAAAACAAGATTCTACTTATAAATGGATCATAGACCCCATTGACGGAACAGTAAACTTTGCCAATGGCATACCTATTTGCTGTGTAAGTATTGGAATAGAGAAGGACGGAAAAATGATAATGGGTACGGTATACAACCCTTTTATGAATGAATTTTATTTTGCAGAAAGAGGCGCAGGTGCTTATTTAAACGACCAAAAAATTAAAGTAGGTAATAAAACCAGTTTAATCAAGAGTTGCTTGGTAACTGGCTTTCCTTATACTTATTTAGACGCTCCCAACGGTCCTTTACAGGTTTTTGAAAAATTAATCAGAAAGG
>JAGXRG010000043.1 GCA_018335935.1 Chitinophagaceae bacterium
TTATCCTCTCCGATTCTAGCTGATTTAAATATGTAATATTCATCATTGTTTTTAAAAACAAATGATATTGAATCATTTTCAAAAAGCTTTTTCAATCTAAAAAAATCTTCTGTTTTTCTATAATTTTTAGCATCATCTATTAATAAATTTTTTTCTTGAATTTGATTTTTAAACTTTTTTTCAAACCAATAACTAGAGTCAATTTTTGTGTTTGAAACTAACATGAAATTATAAATATGAAATAGTTTTGAAGTATGTGGTTCTATCTTTTTTGAATCAATTTGATTGTTCAATTCTAAGTTTATTTTATCTTCATTAAAAATAATAGGCCTCATAAACTCATTCTCAAATTTAAAACCATAGTCATAAAGATAAATTAAACCAGAAGAATTATTTTTAATTGAATATGAAAAAGGTATCCCAACAAACAAACTATCTTTATTATGTACTATGACTTTTATATCATAGTTATTTAACTCGTTTTTAATCTCTAAATCATTTTTAGAGGCACAAGAAAATAAAATTAAAAAACTGATAATAGTTATTACTTTCATACTTGCTTAATTTTATAGTATAGTATCTGAAATAAAAATACATTCAATAAAATGAACAAAATCAGATTTTCTATATTGATCTCTTTGACTACTAATAAAAACAGTATGTATCCATTCAGTTGAAGATTCACTATTAACCTCATTAAAGTTAATCATATCCGATAAAGACAAAAACTCTCCCTTTAATAATAAAACTAATGTTTTAGTTGATATTAATTTATATGAATATTTCATTAATAGAACACCTACCATTTTTGAATCAACAAACTCCTTACATTTAACTAAACCTTTTTGTTTAATAATCTCAAAATCTTTGGCTGTCGCATCTTTTAAATCCTGTATAGAGTTTTCAAAATGTGGTTTTATAACAAAACTATTTAACAATTCGAATGCAAATCCTACGGGTGTGGGCAAAAGTCCTGTGGGAATGTCTCCATATCTATCTGTAAATAAAATTTCTCCTAAATCATTTATATCCCAAAGTTCTAATAAATTAGTTGCTATCTTTGAAACATTAGGTAAAACACCAGTGTTAGAAAAATAATCTATTTGACTTATTCCTTTAGTTGTAGTTATTTGAGGTTTACCATCTTTTACATACTTATTTTTAAATCCAAAATTTGAGGCTTTTTGAATTTTGATTTTTTTACCATCATTTGTATGAATATTGTAGTTATATATACTTTTTTTTCTCAAAAAAATATCTCCTGTGTTAGTCACTACTTTTCCCGTACTCAAAATTCTGGCACCAACAAAAAATCTATAATTTTCAATCTTCTTAACAATTTTATCTTTGATTTCAAAAAAATCTCCTAAAGCAAACACAACGGTTTCACCAACATCTGTTAACATTTCTGGAAGAGAATAGTCCTCAAATGGTGTTTTGAAGTATAAAAATCGTTTAGAAAACCCAACATTAAGAATGCCTTCGATTGTTTTCTCAAAAGAATCACTATAAGCTTTCCACTGTAATTCAATCTCGCTTCCAACATCACTTGATATCATTGATGCCCAATTTTCATCCAAAAAGATAGGTATAGTTGCCTTTCCTTTATTGATAATGACATGTTTATCAATTACTTTCTTTACATATTGAGTTTTGCCAGTATTTAGATTTCTCATTATAGTTGGAAACATTGTATCGGGCTTTAGTAGTCCATCATTATCTGATAATCGTAAAATAAGCTTTGTTCCATCCTTTATGTTTTTAGATACTAAATGAAAAAAAACTTGACTCCCCAAGTTTGCTTGAGTTATAATAATAGTCCCTTCTTTATCTGATGTCCAATAACCGAATGCTGAAATACTTTTACCTTGATAAATTTTTTTATCTCTTGGGGAAATCTTTTTATCATAGTTCTTGGCCATAAACCTTGAAGTTGTCGTTAGTTCATCAATAGCTTGATATTCTAAAGTCTCTGCATTAAAAATGAATTCTTGTAGTTTTGAACTAACAATTTCATCCTTGAATAGATCTTTAACGAACACCTTAATTCTCAATTTATTAGCAACAAATGTTTTCTTTACAGAATCATATGTCATATTTGAATATGAGGAAACTGTAGCCGTTATATTTTTAGTAGATGGGTTAAAAACTCCCTCAACAACTTTATTATCTAATGAAACTAAAATCTTCTGTGATTTAGGATCATAATCAGTTGGCTCAATAATAATCATAAACTCATCGCTATGAAGCGAAAGTTTATATGGGGTAATTTTCTTTGTCATTATTAATTTCTAAAGAATAAAGAATATAACTACTGTTTCGTAAACTTACAAGTATGATTATATTTTTCTGTATTAACTTCAAGCAGATAGATACCTTGCGGAAGTAGTTCAACATCAAAAAAATGATTGCTTGTTGCTTGTTCCAAAACGATCTTTCCGGTAAGGTCTATGATTTTAATAGCTGTTATTGGTTCAGTCACTCCTTGTATCTGAAATACATCAGTAACAGGGTTTGGATATACGATGATAGCATTTCTTTGAAAATCAGTGGTCCCTAAATTTTCTCCACTCAACTTCAAAATCCAAAAATCGCTGTCGCCATGATTTCCTGATACATCTCCATCATTAGAATAAGTAAAGCCAGCCACTGCAAATCCGCCATCAGTTGTTTTAATTAAAGAAAAGGCTTCTTCATAATCAGAACCGCCAAATGGCTTCTGCCATTGAACAACTCCTGCTGCATTCAATTTTACAAGCCACACGCCACCGTTATCATTATTGCCCGTCACTACATCTCCATCATAAGATTGGCAACTCCCGGCAACAATAAAACCGCCATCATTGGTTTGCACTATGGAGTAGCCTCTATCGGAATTACTACCGCCTAATGGTCTTTGCCATTGTATTGTGCCCAACGAATTTAATTTAACAACCCAAAAATCATGCTCTCCGTGCTGTCCCGTAATGTTTCCATTGCTTGCATTAGAATAAATAATGCCAGCTACAGCATAACC